>CAWIZF010000019.1:0-438045 GCA_963840465.1 uncultured Alphaproteobacteria bacterium
GTTCGTATCCGGTACGGGGTCGCAGACCTATTCGCGCTCGACCCAGTTCGATCAGTCGATGCAGTCCGGCCGGATTGGTTTGGCCTATTCCTTCAACCCACTGCAATAACTCAGAGCATGGATTGCGCCGTGCGGCGTCTTTCTGCTGCTAGGTTCGCGACGGCACCTGTCGTGCCCCGCGGTTCAAGCGAGGGTGGCGCCAGAGGAAAGAATGGCGCAACCTTCAGTCGCGCGCGTCACGAGACGTGACCGAATGTCAGGCCGGATCGGCCATCCGACTGCCATCTGGCGCGTACCGTTCATCGACATCCCGATGACGGCCGTGCGGCTCAGAATACCCAGCTGATGGCCGCGACGACGAACGGCGCGGCCATCACCAGCACCGGCCACAGCCGGAACATCAGGCGGCGAGACTACCGCCTGCGGCAATTTCTTTTTGAGCGTCTCGCAGACGCTGCGGACCTCGGATGTCATCAGCGAACAATCCTCGATCTGCAGGAAGTAGCGCTTGCCCTCCTCGCGATAATTCGCCGCCAACTCCTTGATCTCGCCTACCATGGCGTGAACGCCGGCGACCATCGCCTCACATTTCTTGGCGGCCTCGGTCAGTTCGGCACCGAGGGCTTCGATCTCTTTCACGGCCGCGTCGTATTCGCGGACCACGGCTTCGGCTGAGAGCTTGCCGACCTGATTGACCCCTTCCTTGTGCTCGACGTAGTCGGGCATCGGGCCTTTCGGTAACGGACGATCGTAGCTGTCGGACACTTCTCGGAGGACGGGCCCTCGCCGAGTGTCTGCTGATTGATGTCGCCGATTTCTCCTTCGAGTTCGTCAGCGCTGAGTAATGGAGAACGCGTGAGAATTTCCGTGCTTAAAGTCATCGACTAAGCTCCAAATTGTTACGCGGAGAATTAGGAATTTATCACCGTCAAGAGGGATGTCATCATTGTCCACAGCTCGCTATGTCCTGGAACCGACATTGGAACCGGCCTGATGGCGGCGGATTCATGGCGGGTAACAGAGCAACACTGGACATTCGACGAGGCAAGCGAGCTCGTCGACGTACCCTTTGATTGAAAGCCCGGAGTCAGCCGCGCTTGCGACGACGATAATCCCGCTTCTTCGGCTTCGGCGCGAGCTCCGGCATTTCGGCCTGCACTTCCCGATAGCGCGCCAGCATGCGGTCAAAGCTGGCGTTGAGCGCCTCCGCGATATCAGGCCGCTTCTCGAGCCCCGCCAAGCAGCAGTCCCGCGGCCTCGATGGTGGAGAGGCCGTCGCCGCGCGGCTCCTTGCGGAGCTTGCCGTAACGCGACGGGCGTTTGGACCCAGAATGACCCGCTGGCACTTCAGCATCCACGCGTTGCGCCACCACAGCGCCTTGGCCTGGCTCCAGGTGCCGTCGAGCAGCACGATGCCTTCGATGTCGGAGAGGATGGCGCGCTGGTGCGGCTCGACTTCGCCCTTGCGGTTGATCGCGACGATCTCGGCATCGGTATCGAGATCGGCGACCTTGGCCGAACCGAGATAAAGCACCGCCCAGCGCGAGGGATCATCGACCTTCCGTCCCAGCGCCTTGGACAGGCTTGGCCAGGACAGGCCGATTTTGACGACCGCATCCTTGAAATGCATCGCCGTCAGCCGCGCGGTGCCGAGCGCCCTGTCCTGCTCCTGCGGGTGCTGCAGGATCAGCAGCGAGACCTTGCTTTTGATCGGCGTGACGCTGTCGCAGATGCAGAGCGGCAGCGGCTTGCCGCAATGCGGACAGTCCGGGACCACCTCTTCGGCGGGGCCGGACTGGGGAGGGACTTGAGGACGCCGGACTTGGCGACACCGGACTTGGGATTGGCTTGTTCTGACATCCGCCCGCTATACGCTTCGTGGCCAGTAATTCAATGGAGCCCCGTTCTGATCAGAACGGGGCTCCAGTCTCTTGTTTTGACGCGTTTTCTTCACGCGAACCGGAGTCCACTTCGCTCGAAACGCCTATTCGGCGGGCGCTGCGACCGCCGCCGGCCGGAGGCGCTGCCGCAGCCGGTCGATCAGGAGGTAGATCACCGGCGTGGTGTACAGCGTCAGGATCTGCGAAACGAACAAGCCGCCGATGATGGTGATGCCGAGCGGCCGGCGCAGCTCGGTGCCGGGGCCGGTGGCAATCGACCAGCGGAATGCCGGCAAACAGGGCCGCCATCGTCGTCATCAGGATCGGCCGGAAGCGGGCGCGGCACGCCTCGAAGATCGCGTCCGCCGACGACAGGCCGCGGTTGCGTTCGGCATCGAGCGCGAAATCGACCATCATGATGCCGTTCTTCTTGACGATGCCGATCAACAGGATGATGCCGACGAAGGCGATCACCGTCAGCGGCGTGTTCGGTCACCTGCAGCGCCAGCAGCGCGCCGAGGCCGGCGGACGGCAGGGTCGAGATGATCGTGATCGGATGCGCAAGGCTCTCATAGAGCACGCCGAGCACGATATACATCGCCACCAGCGCGCCGAGGATCAGCAGCGGCTGCCGTCCGCTGGTCTTGTTGAAATCGCCGGCATTGCCGTCGAAACTGCCGCGGATGCCTTCCGGCATGTGCAGTTCCTCGACCGCGCGCTGGATGTTCGAGGTCGCGACCTCCAGCGGCACGTCGGGCAGCAGATTGAACGAGACCGTCGTCGAGGGAAACGACTGCGAGTGATAGACCGCGAGCGGCGACAGGCCGCGCTGGTAGCGCACCACGGCCGATAGCGGCACCTGGGCATCGTTGGCGCCGGCGACGAAGATGCGCTCCAGGTTGGACGGATCGCCTGGAATTTCGGGTCGATCTCCAGCACCACCATGTACTGGTTGCGCTGGGTATAGATGATCGAGATCTGCCGCTGCGCGAACGCGTTGTTCAGGGCGTTGTCGATGTCCTGGACGCGAACGCCGAGGCTCGAGGCGGTCTTGCGGTCGATCACCAGCGACAATTGCAAGCCCGCCGGGGTCGCGGTCGCTGGAAATGTCGGTGATGCCCTCGACCGTCTCCATGCGCTTGGCGACCAGCGGCGCCCATTTCTGCAGCAGATCGAGGTCGGTGCTCGACAGCGTATACTGATAGTCGGAATCGCTTTGCCGTCCGCCGGCGCGGATGTCCTGCGCGGCGAACATGAACAGGCGGATGCCGGCGACCCGGTAGAGATTCCGGCGCAGCCGATCGATCACCTGCGCGGTCGATATGGCCTGCCCGCTCCTCCGGCGGCTTCAGGCTGATGAACATGGTGCCGCGGTTGGAACCGCCGCCGCCCGGGCCGGCGGTGCCGCCGAGCGAAGAGCCGACGCCGGCCACCGCCGGATCGGCCATCACGATGTCGGCCAGTTGCTGCTGCAGCCCGAGCATCGCCTGGAACGAGGTGTCGGGCGATGCGCGCGTCGCGCCGATCACGAACCCGCTGTCGTCGGTCGGGAAATAGCCCTTCGGGGTCTTGATATAGAGCACCACCGTCAGCGCGATGGTGGCAAAGAACACGAGCAGGGTCAGGAACGGAAAGCCCAGCACCGCCCGCAGCGTCCAGGTGTAGAAGGAAACGATGCGCGACAGCGTGCCCTCGACCAGGCGGTCGAACCAGGTCGCACGATCCGACGTCGCCTCCTTGATGTAGTGCGCGCAGATCATCGGCGTGATCGTGAGCGAGACCACGGTCGACACCACGATGGCAAAGGTCAGCGTCAGCGAGAATTCGCGCAGCAGCCGGCCGACGATGCCGTCCATGAAGATCAGCGGCGTGAACGCCGCGATCAGCGACAGGCTGATCGACAGCACGGTAAAGCCGATCTGCTTGGCGCCTTCGAGCGCGGCCGGATACGGCGCCATGCCCTGTTCGAGGTTGCGGTACATGTTCTCGATCATGACGATGGCGTCGTCGACCACGAAGCCGACCGAGATCGCCAGCGCCATCAGCGACAGATTGTCGATCGAGAAGCCGGCGAGCCACATGCCGGCGCAGGTGCCGGCCAGCGCCAGCGGCACCGAGACGCCGGCCGCAATCGTCGGCGTCAGCCGCCGCAGGAAGACGAACACCACCACCATGACCAGGAAGGCGGTCGCCAGCAGCGTGTACTGCATGTCGAGCACGCTGGCGCGGATGGTGCCGGTGCGGTCGACCAGCGTCGAAATCTCGACGCCGCCCGGCAGCCATTGCTTCAGTTCCGGGAGCAGCGCCCTCACCCGGTCGACGGTGTCGATCACGTTGGCGTCGCCCTGCTTGGTGATCTGGATCAGGACCGCCGGCTGCTTGTTGAACCAGGCGATCGAGCGGCTGTTGCGGACGGAATCCTCGACCTCGGCGACGTCGGCCAGGCGGACGAAATTGCCGGCCGAGCTCTTGATGATGATGTCGCGGAATTCGGCCGCGGTGCGCATCTGCTTGTTGGTCGAGATCGTCTCGCTCTGGCGGCCGCCGTTGAAGATGCCGACCGGCCCCAGCGGATTGGCGTTGATGATCGCGAGCCGGACGTCGTCGGTGGCGATCCCCGCATTCGACAGCGCCACCGGGTTGAGCGCGATCCGCACCGCCGGCTGGTCGGCGCCGGTGACGTTGACCTCGCCGACGCCCGGCACCTGCGAGATGCGCTGCGCGATCACGGTATCGGCGACGTCATACATCGCGCTGGTCGTCAGCGTCTTCGACGTCAGCGCCAGCACGAACACCGGCGCGGCCGCGGGATTGGCCTTGCGGAATCGCGGCAGCGACGGCAGGTCGCTCGGCAGATCCGCCAGCGAGGCATTGATCGCGGCCTGCACGTCGCGCGCGGCGCGGTCGATGTCGCGGCCGATCGAGAATTGCAGCTGGATGCTGGTGGTGCCGAGCGAACTGGTCGAGGTGATCTGGTCGATGCCGGCGATCTGGCCGAGCCGCCGCTCCAGCGGCGCTGCAACGGTCGCCGCCATCACGGACGGATCGGCGCCCGGCCGCGTGGCGGAGACCCGGATCATCGGAAAATCGACGTTGGGCACCGACGAGACCGGCAGGAAGACATAGGCGACGATGCCGACCAGAAAGAGCCCGATCGCCAGCAGCGTGGTGCCGACCGGCCGGCGGATGAAGGGCTCCGAGATCGATGCCATCTATTGCATCCCCTCGGTCGCGCCGGCGACCGTCGGCCCGGGGGGCCCTGGGTCCGGCACCGCCTTTTCGATTTTGCGATTGAGCCGGTCGAGCGCCAGATAGATCACCGGCGTCGTGTAGAGCGTCAGCAACTGGCTCAGCAGCAAGCCGCCGATGATGGAAATGCCGAGCGGAAAGCGCAGCTCGGCGCCGGTGCCGCTTTCGATCGCCAGCGGCAGCGCGCCGAACAGCGCGGCCAGCGTCGTCATCATGATCGGGCGGAACCGCAACAGGCAGGCCTGCACGATGGCTTCGTCTGGCGACATGCCCTGATGCCGCTCCGCCTCCAGCGCGAAGTCGATCATCATGATCGCGTTCTTCTTGACGATGCCCATCAACAGAATGATGCCGATCAGGCCGATGACCGACAGGTCCTGCCCGAACAGCATCAGCGCCAGAATGGCGCCGACGCCGGCGGACGGCAGCGTCGAGAGAATGGTGATCGGGTGGATGTAGCTCTCGTAGAGCACGCCGAGCACGATGTAGATGGTGACGATCGCCGCCAGAATGAGCCACGGCTGGCCGGCCAGCGATTTCGAGAATTCGGCCGCGTCGCCGGCGTAGACGCCGACGATGCTGCCGGGCATGCCGATCCTGGTCTCGATCTTCTTGACGGCGTCGACGGCATCGCCCAGCGCCTCGCCGGGCGCGAGGTTGAAACTGAGCGAGCACGGCAGGAAACTGCGCCAGATGCGAGATCGCCAGCGGCGCGGTGGTGCGGGTCAGCGTCGCCACCGCCGACAGCGGCACCTGGGCGCCGGGGCGCCTGCGGTCGTACTCGCGGCCCCCGGCAGATAGAGCTTCGACAGGATCGACGGATCGCGCTGGTACATCGGCATCGCCTCCAGCACCACGCGGTACTGGTTGGCCTGGCCGTAGATGGTCGAAATCTGCCGCTGCGCGAAGGCGTCGTTGAGGGTGTCGTTGACCGCCTGGAGGCTGACGCCGAGCTGGCCGGCGCGCTGCCGATTGATGTCGAGCGCGGCGCGCAAGCCGCCCTCCTGCGCTTCCGACGAGACGTCGCGGAACAGCGGATCCCGGCGCATCTCGGCGACCAGCTTCTGCGACCACAGCGCCACCTGCGCCGCATCGGTGCCGGTCAGCGTATACTGGTACTGCGAGCGGCTCGACTGGGTCGAGATCTGCACGTCCTGCACCGGCTGGAAATAGATGGTCATGCCGGGGATCGACGCGGTGCGTTGCTTCAGCCGGTCGATCACGATGGAAATATCGTCGTGCCGCTCGCCGCGCGGCCGCAGCGTCATCACCAGGCGGCCGACATTGGTGGTCGGGTTGACCGAGCCGGCCCCGATCACGGAGACCACGCCGACCACGTCAGGATCGGCCTGGATCGCGGCTGCCGCCGTCGCCTGCCGGCTCTGCATCTCGGCAAAGGAAACGTCGGGGCCGGCCTCGGTCACCGCCGTGATCGACGCGGTGTCCTGCAGCGGCAGGAAGCCCTTCGGCGCGATCACATACGAGCACGAGCGTCGCGGCGATGGTCGCGAACGTCACCACCAGCGTCGCGCGCTGGCGCTGCAGCACCCACAGCAGCGTGCGGTGGTAGAACGCGACCATGCGGTCGATGCAAGCGGCTGACGGCGGCAAGCCCGGGAACCGTCATCTCCTCGCCGACATGCTTCAGCAGCCGCGAGCACATCATCGGCGTCAGCGTCAGCGAGACGATCGCCGAGGTCACGACCGCGATCGTCAGCGTCAGCGCGAATTCGCGGAACATGCGTCCGACCAGCCCGGACATGAACAGCAGCGGGATGAAGACCGCGATCAGCGACACCGTCAGCGAGATCACGGTGAAGCCGATTTCGCTGGCGCCCTTCAGCGACGCCTCCATCGCGGACTCGCCGTTTTCCATGTGGCGGACGATGTTCTCGATCATCACGATGGCGTCGTCGACCACGAAGCCGGTGCCGATCGTCAGCGCCATCAGCGACAGATTGTCGAGGCTGAAGCCCGAAAAATACATGATGCCGAAGCTCGTGATCAGCGACAGCGGCAGCGCCACGCCCGCGATCAGGGTCGCGCGCAGCGACCGCAGGAACAGCAGCACCACCAGCGTCACCAGCACCACGGAAAGGATCAGCGTGAACTGGACGTCGCGCACCGAGGCGCGAATGGTGACGGTGCGGTCGGAGACGATGGTCAGATTGACGCCGGCCGGGATCGCGCGCTGCACCTTGGGGATTTCCGCGCGGATCTGCCGGACCACCTCGATCACGTTGGCGCCGGGTTGCCGCTGGATGTCGATGATCACGGCCGGCGTGCCCTGATACCAGCCGCCGGTGCGATCGTTCTCCAGCCCGTCGATGATGATGGCGACGTCGCCGATCGTGACCGGCGAGCCGTTGCGATAGGCGATGATGATCGGCTTGTAGGCCTCCGCCACCGCGATCTGGTCGTTGGCGGCGATGGTGTAGGCCTGCTGCGCGCCGTCGAGCGATCCCTTCGGCCCCGACACGTTGGCGCCCGCGATGGCGTTGCGCAGATCCTCCATCGAGATGCCGTAGGCGGCGAGCCGCGCCAGATCGGCCTGCACCCGCACCGCGGGCTTGAGCCCGCCGAGGATGGCAACGCGGCCGACGCCGGAGATCTGGCTGAGCCGCTGGCCCAGGATGGTGTCGGCGATATCGCTCATGGCGCGCAGCGAAATCGTCTCCGACGTCAGCGCCAGCGTCAGGACCGGCGCATCGGCCGGGTTCACCTTGGCGTAGGTCGGCGGATACGGCAGGTTTTTCGGCAGGATTCCGGCGGCGGCGTTGATCGCGGCCTGCACGTCCTGGGTGGCGCCGTCGATGTCGCGGTTGAGGTCGAACTGCAGCGAGATCTGGCTGACGCCGAACGAAGAGGTCGACTGCATCGACGACAGCGACGGAATCTGCCCGAGCTGGCGCTCCAGCGGCGCCGTGATCAGCGATGCGATCACGTCGGGGCTGGCGCCCGGCAGTTGCGTCGTCACCTGCACGGTCGGGAAATCGACCTGCGGCAGCGCCGATACCGGCAGCGCCCAATAGCCGAGCGCGCCGCCGATCATCAGCGCGATCCCCAACAGCGAGGTCGCGATCGGCCGGCGGATGAACGGTTCGGAGACGCTCATGGTTGCGTCCTCACTTCGCGGCGCCGCCATGCCTGCCTTGGCCGGTGCCGGTCCGGTTTGTCCCTTCTGATCGCCCTCGCCGCGCTTGCCGCGGCCATCCTTGCCTTGACCTTCCGTTGCCTTGGCCTTCCCGGGCTGAGCCGCCCTTGGCATCGGGGCTGCGGCTGCGCTTGCGCGGCGCGAGATCGGCGGTCGGCGCGCGGTCGTCGGTGCCGATCAGAACCTTGGCGCCGTCGGACAGGTTGGCAAAGCCCGTGGTCACGACGCGGTCGGAGGTCGACAGCCCGCTCGCGATCACGGCGTCGTTTTCGTTCTGCTGCGTCACCACGACCGGCTTGGCGGTCGCGACATTGTCGGGGCCGATCACATAGCTGAACGTGCCGGCCGGTCCGCGCTGCACCGCCGAGGTCGGCACCACGATCGCCTTCTCGATCGTTTCGACCTTCAGCCGCACATTGACGAATTGTCCGGGCCAGAGCTGGAATTTTGCATTGGGGAATTCGGCCTTCAGCTTCAGCGTGCCGGTGGTCGGATCGACCTGGTTGTCGATGCCCTTGAGCGTACCGGTATCGACGACGGTGACGCCGTCATTGCCGAACACGTCCACCGCCAGCACGCCCTTGCCGGCGGCGGCGTTGACCCGCACGATCTGCTGCTGCGGCAGGCTGAACTGCACCGCGATCGGCTGCAACTGGGTGATGATGACGAGGCCGGTGACATCGGCGGCGCGGATGATGTTGCCCTGGTCGACCTGGCGCAGGCCGGCGCGCCCCGACAGCGGCGCGATGATCTTGGTATAGCCGAGCGTCGCCTTTGCGTTGTCGATCGCGGCCTGGTCGGCCTTCACCAGCGCCTCCTGCTGGGCGACCACCGCGCGCTGCGTATCGGCCTGCTGCTTGGAGCCGGCATTCGACGCGGCAAGCTGCTGATAGCGCGCCAGATCGAGCTTCTGGTTGGCGAGCAGCGCCTCATCCTGCGCCTTCTTGGCCACCGCCTGATCGTACTGCGCCTGGTAGATCACGGGATCGATCTCGCCGAGCACGTCGCCCTGCTTGACGTCCTGGCCCTCGACGAAATTCACCTTGATCAGTTTGCCGTCGACCTGGGCGCGCACCGTCACCGTGTTCAGCGCGCGGACCGAGCCCACGGCGTCGAGATAGACCGGGACGTCCTGCGTCCGCGGCGTCGCCGCCAGCACCGGCACCGGCAGGTCGGGGCGTGCGCCGGGCCCGCCACGGCCGGTCTGTTTCTGCTGAAAGGCGTTCCAGCCGAGATAGCCGAGGCCGCCCAGGATCAGCAGCGTGATCGTCAGCGACACCATCCGCCGGCCAATGCCGCGCGCGACGCGCTTGCCCGCCGTCTTGGCGTCGTCCTTCAATTCCGGCTTAAAGAGCATCGACCGGCCTTTCCATCCTGGGCTCCCAGCCGCCCCCCAGCGCCTGATAGAGGCTGACGATCGCCAGCAGCCGGGCCAGTTGGGCCTGCCACAGCAAATCTTCCGCCTGGAACAACGTCGTCTGCGTATTTAGCACAGTTACGATATCGGCGGTTCCGGCGCGCAGCTGCTGCTCGGACAGTTCGAACGCCCGCCGCGACGCCGCCACCACCTGGCGCTGCAGCCGCAGCCGCTCCGTGGTCTGGCGGATCGACATCAGGGCATTGTCGACATCGGCAAACGCCTGCACCACGGTCTTGCGGTAGGTCTGCAGCAATTCGTCCTGCCGCGCCTTGGTGAGTTCGAAATTGCCGAGGATCCTGCCGCCGTCGAAGATCGGCTGGGTCAGGCTGCCGACCATGCTGAAGAAGGCGGCGTGCGGCTGAAACAGCGACGTCAGCGCCGAGCTCTGGTAGCCGCCCTGCCCGGTCAATTGAATGCTCGGGAAGAACTGCGCGCGGGCGTTGCCGACATTGGCGGTCGCCGAGGCAAGCTGCGCTTCCTGGCGGCGGATATCAGGACGCTGCGTCAGCAATTCCGACGGCAGGCCGGGCGTGACGCGCGGCGAGGCGATTTGGTTGAGCGACCCGCCGATGACGCGCACCGCTTCCGGCGGCCGCGACACCAGCGTCGCCAGCGCGTTGATGTTCTGGTCGAGCGTCTGCCGCAGCGGCGGCACCTGCGCGCGCTGGTTGGCGACCACGCTCTCCTGCTGCGCGACGTCGAGGTCGTTGCCGGTGCCGGCGCTGGAGCCGGTCCTTGATGGCATTGAGGATGCGCTCGGCGCTGGCGATGTTGCGCTGCGCGGTGCGAAGCCGGTCCTGCGCCGCCAGCACCTGAAAATAGGCGTTGGCGACCGTCGTCAGCGTCGTCAGCGCGACGACGTCGCGATCGAAGCGGTTGGCGACCGCGGTCTCTTCCGCGGCCTGGGCGGCGTCGCGGTTCTTGCCCCAGAAATCCAGCTCGTAGCTGGCGCTCAGCGAGGCCGAGTAGTTGACCACTTCGCGGCCGCCATTGGTCAGGCCGCTGGAGCTGGAGCCGGAGGTGCGGGAATAGGTCTCCTGGCCGGTGCCGCTGAGGCTGGGCAACAGCGCCGCGCCCGTGATCCGCGCCTGCGCATCGGCCTGCCTGAACCGCGCGGTGGCGGCGGCAATGTCCAGATTGACGGTCTGCGCCTCCTCCATCAGGCCCGTCAGCTCCCGCGAACGGAAGCCGCGCCACCAGTCGAGCGTCGGCGGCGCGTCCGCGGCCTTCGAAGACCGCGCCTGCCTTGTAGCCTTCGGGGACGTCGAGCGCGGGATCGGGAAGATCCTTGGTCAGGATGCAGCCGGCGGAGCTGGCGACGAGGCCAAGCACGGCGAGCGACCGCGCCAGCCGCCTGCCGCCTGGGACGAGCGCAGGCCAACCTCCGAACGCCGCAATTGCAGTCCGATGGGTCACACCCGTTCTCCACCGGGCAAATCCCGGCCCGGCACACGACGAGCGCTTTTCCTGATGGCCTGCGACACGTTCACAGGGGTGATGCTTCCGTTGGAACCAGGCCGGATACTAGCCTTGCGGCCGGGACGCGGACAGCCCCGCGCAGCCCTCGGCCAATCGTCCGTTCGGGTCGACAAAACAGGCGGCAAAGTGCTCGCTTCCCCTTGTTTTATAGGCTCTGGAACGCTGCGGGGACTCGGCAGCACAGCCGAAATCTTACGAAGATTTCATGGGGCTTTTCCCCTGTTCTGACGTCCCAAATCAGCCAGTCATACAGCTATGCCGCGCCTGTGACCGATTTGAAACCCCGGGAATAGCCCCCCGTATCTTGCAATGTGCTGTGGAGGGCCAAAAATGCGGGTCGCGGTGGTCGGAACGGGAATCAGCGGCAATGCCGCGGCCTGGACCTTGTCGAATCATTATCCGGTCACCGTCTACGACCGCGAACTCAGGCCCGGCGGCCACAGCCACACCGTCAGCATCGATTATGACGGCGCGCCGCTTGCGGTCGACATCGGCTTCATCGTCTACAATGAACTGAACTATCCGGACCTGACGGCGCTGTTCGCCCATCTCGGCGTCGAGACCGTCGAAAGCTGCATGAGTTTTGCGGTGACGGCGGATACCGGCCGCTTCGAGTGGAAAGGCGGCGGCAACAACTGGTTCGAGACCGCGCGCGGCCTGTTCGCGCAAGCCAGCAACCTGTTGTCGCCCTCCTATCTCTGGATGCTGCGCGACATCGTCACCTTCAACCAGCAAAGCGTCGAGGATTACGCGGCCGGAAGACTCGCCGGGCTGACGCTCGGCGAATATTTCCGTAAGCGCCACTTTGCACCGCGGCTGTTGACCGACTATCTGGCGCCGATGGGCGCGGCAATCTGGTCGGCGCCGTCGAGCGAGATGCTGGATTTCCCGGCCGAAAATTTCGTCGCCTTCTTCGCCAACCATCGCCTGCTGCAATATGACCGCCCGGTCTGGCGCACCGTGAAGGGCGGCAGCCAGAAATATGTCGAAAAGCTCACCGCTTCATTCCGCGACCGGATCAAGCTCGGCTGCGCCGTCACCGCCATCGAGCGCACGGCGCATGGCGTCGTCGTCCACGACAGCCACGGCAAGGCCAACAGCTACGATCATGTCGTGATTGCTTCCCACAGCGATCAGGCGCTGGCGATGCTGTCGGATGCGGACGACCGCGAGCGCGCCATCCTGGGCGCGATCGGCTATTCCCCCAACACGATCTACCTGCACCGCGATCCCGCGCTGATGCCGAAGCGCCGGCGCGCCTGGGCGTCGTGGAATTTCCTGCGCTGGCCGCGCCAAGGGGGCCTCGATCAAAGCGTCGATAACGACGTCTCCGTGACCTACTGGATGAACGAGTTGCAGGGCATCGATCATGACAAGCCGCTGTTCGTCAGCCTCAACCCGCCGGTCGCGCCCGATCCCGCGCTGACCTTCGGCAAGTACCTGTGCGAACATCCGCAGTACAATGCCGCCGCCTTTGCCGCCCAGAAGCGTCTGCCGGAAATTCAGGGCCGGCGGCATACCTGGTTCTGCGGCGCATGGACCGGGTACGGATTTCACGAGGACGGATTGCGCTCGGGCCTTGCGGTCGCCGAGGCGCTTGGCGCAGTCGCGCCATGGCGTCAAGCGCCGCCCGAACTGGCGGAAGCCGCGGAGTAGCCATGCACACCACACCGGCACAGCCTGCCGACGCCGCCGCGCTTTACGTCGGCGACGTCATGCATGCGCGGCTGAAGCCGATGGGCCATCGCTTCAGCTATCGCGTCATGAGCCTGTTGATCGATCTCGACCGGCTGGCGGACGCGGACCGGCAATCGGCGCTGTTCGGCGTCAACCGCGCGGCGCTCTACAGTTTTCACGAGGCCGACCATGGCAGGCGGGACGGCTCATCCTTGCGCGCCTACGCACAACATTGCGCGGCCGAGCGCGGCATCGACCTTACGGGCGGGCGGGTGCTGCTGCTCAGCTATCCCCGCCTGTTCGGCTACACGTTCAATCCGCTGTCCGTCTATTTCTGTTACCGCGCTGATGGTGAGCTGGCGCTGTTGATCTACGAAGTGCGCAACACCTTTGGCGACATCCATCCTTACGTCCTGCCGGTGACACCTGGCGAAATCAGCGACGCCGGCGTGCGGCAGCAGCAGGACAAGCTGTTCTACGTCTCGCCCTTCATCGAGATGGCGATGCGCTACCATTTTCGCGTGCGGCCGCCGGGCGCGCGCGTGCAACTGCGAATTCTGGAAAGCGACCGCGAAGGCCCCCTGCTCGCCGCAACCTTCAATGGCAGTCATCGCGCACTCGACACCAAGGGGTTGCTGCGCGCGTTTTTCGCGCTCCCGCTGGTCACCATCAAGATCATGGCGGCGATCCACTGGGAGGCGCTGCGGCTCTGGCTGAAGGGGGCCCGGCTGGTGCCGCGGAGCGACGCAGCTCGCAATACCGGCTTGGCGAGCGGGGACGGCAATGATTATACTTCGCCAGCGTTGTCCGCCCATGCCAAAGATTGAAGCAGGGCCGATCGGCCATGCGAAAGTCCGGGCGACGTTCGATGGATCGCACATGCCCGAGTTGATTTCGGTCACATCGGAAACCGTTGACGCGACGTTTCCGGAATTGCCCCGCCTGGTTCGGCTGGCGCTGGGTTTCGGTTCACAGCTGCAGCACGGCACGCTCGACGTGACACTGGCGGACGGCCGCACGGTCCGCCTCGGCGGCAACGGGCCGGGCCCCGCCGCCGCCATGACAGATCTATGATTACGGCTTTGCTTCGCGCCTTGTGCGCAGCGGCGACATCGGTATCGCCGAAGCCTATCTGCGCGGCGAGTGGGACACGCCCGACCTCACGCAATTCCTCTATCTGTTCTGCGTCAACCAGGACTGGATGCAGACGATGCTGGTCGGCAACCCGCTGACACGCACCTTCCAGGTCGTCCGGCACTGGCTCAACCGCAATACGCGGCGGCAGGCCCGCCGCAACATCTATGCGCATTACGACATCGGCAACGCGTTCTATTCGGCCTGGCTCGATCCCAGCATGACCTACTCGTCCGCGCTGTTCGAGGACGGCACGTCAGACCTGACCGCAGCCCAGCACAACAAATATCGCCGGCTTGCCGAAGCGATCGATCTGCGGCCGGGCCAGAAGCTTCTGGAGATCGGCTGCGGATGGGGCGGCTTTGCCGAATACGCCGCCAAGACGTTCGGCGCCAAAGTCGTCGGGCTCACCATCAGCAAGGAGCAGCGCGATTTTGCCCAGGCGCGCATTCACAATGCCGGGCTCAGCGACAAGGTCGAGATCAGGCTGCAGGACTATCGCGACGAGCGCGATCGCTACGACCGGATCGCCTCGATCGAGATGATCGAGGCGGTCGGCGAGCAGTTCTGGCCGAAATATTTTTCACAGTTGCGCGACCGCCTGCTGCCCGGGGGGCTGGCCGGCATCCAGGCCATCACCATCCAGGACAGCCTGTTCCAGACCTATCGCCGCGAAGTCGATTTCATCCAGCGCTACGTCTTTCCCGGCGGCATGCTGCCCTCGCCGCAGATCCTGAAAACGCTCGGCGAGCGCTTCGGTGTTCCCGTCATCCGCGAGCGCATTTTCGGACAAGATTATGCCAGGACGCTTGCGATCTGGCGAAGCAATTTCCGCGCGGCCTGGCCCACCCTGACGCCGTCAGGCTTCGACGACCGCTTCCGGCGGCTGTGGGAGTATTACCTCGCCTATTGCGAGGCCGGGTTCCTGTCTGGAAATATCGACGTACGTCAGGTGGTGTTCGCGAAATCGGGCTGAGCGCCCCTGCCTCACCGCTGGCTTGTATGCCCTGCGGCGGTCCTTTAGGGTCGCCCAACGATTGGGCAAACAAACCGGCAATTTCAAAACATGGCCTTCAACAAAGACGTCATCGAAGCGATCGGCAACACGCCCCTGATCAAGCTGAAGCACGCTTCCGAAGCCACCGGCTGCACCATTCTCGGCAAGGCCGAATTCATGAATCCCGGCCAGTCGGTCAAGGACCGCGCGGGCAAATGGATGATCCTCGAAGCCGAGAAGCGCGGCGACCTCAAGCCGGGCGGGCTGGTGGTGGAATCGACCGCGGGCAATACCGGCATCGGGCTTGCGGTGGTCGCCAGCGCGCGCGGTTACCGCACGCTGATCCTCATCCCGGAATACGCAGAGCCAGGAAAAGAAGGATATGCTGCGGCTGTGCGGCGCCGAGCTGATCGAAGTGCCGGCGCTGCCCTTTGCCAATCCGAACAACTATCAGCATGTCGGGCGGCGGCTGGCCGCCCAGCTTCGCAAGACCGAGCCGAACGGCGTGCTGTTCGCCGACCAGTGGAACAATCTCGACAACGCCAAGGCGCACTACGAATCCACCGGACCGGAAATCTGGGAGCAGACCGGCGGCAAGATCGACGGCTTTATTTGCTCGGTCGGCACCGGCGGCACGCTGGCCGGCACCAGCCGCTATCTGAAGGAAAAGCACCCGGGCATCGTCAACGCCTGCGCCGATCCGCATGGCTTTGCGATGTACGAGCTGTTCAAGCACGGCACCGCCAAATCGACGCCGGGCGACTCGATCACCGAAGGCATCGGGCTCGGCCGCGTCACGCCGGTCATCGAGACCGCGAAGGTCGACGACGCCTTCCTGATTTCGGACGAGGAAGCCGTAACGGTGATCTTCGATCTGGTCGAGCACGAGGGCCTGTGCCTCGGCGGCTCGAGCGGCATCAATGTCGCCGGCGCGATCCGGCTCGCGAAACAGCTCGGACCCGGCAAGACCATCGTCACCATCCTGTGCGATTCCGGCAACCGCTATCAGTCAAAGCTGTTCAATCCGGAGTTCATGCGCTCGAAGAACCTGCCGGTGCCGGCATGGCTGGAGAAGCGCACTGAGATCGACGTGCCGTTCGAAAAGGTGTGAGCGGGATTCCGTAGCCCGGATGGAGCGCAGCGCAATCCGGGGACCGGCGCCGCGTCCGGGATCTCCCGGATTGCGCTGCGCTCCATCCGGGCTACATGACGCACTAATGCCGTAATATCTGGCTCAGGAACAGCTTCGTCCGCGCGTGCTGCGGGTTGGCGAAGAAGTTTTCCGGCGTGTTGGACTCGATCACCTGGCCCGCGTCCATGAACACGACGCGGTTGGCGACTTCGCGGGCAAATCCCATTTCGTGGGTGACGACCAGCATGGTCATGCCTTCCCTGGCGAGATCGACCATGGTGTCGAGCACTTCCTTGACCATTTCGGGATCGAGCGCCGAGGTCGGCTCGTCGAACAGCATCACCTTCGGGTTCATGGTCAGCGCGCGGGCGATGGCGACGCGCTGCTGCTGGCCGCCCGACATCTGGCCCGGATATTTGTTGGCCTGATGCGGGATCTTGACCCGCTCCAGGAATTTCATCGCGGCCGCCTCGGCATCTTTTTTCGGGATGTTGCGCACCCAGATCGGCGCCAGCGTGCAGTTCTCCAGCACGGTCAGATGCGGAAACAGATTAAAACTCTGGAACACCATGCCGACCTCGCGCCGGACTTCGTCCACGCGCCGCAGGTTCGGCCCCAGTTCGATGCCATCGACGACGATGTTGCCTTCCTGGAACTCCTCCAGCGCGTTGATGCAGCGGATCAGCGTCGACTTGCCGGAGCCTGAGGGGCCGCAGATCACGATGCGCTCGCCCTTGGCGACATCGAGGTTGATGTCGCGCAGGACGTGAAAGTCGCCGTACCATTTGTTGAGCGCGTTGATGCCGACGATCGAGTTCGCTGTCATGGTCGTATACTCAGTTGCGGCGATGGGCGTTCAGCCTGTTCTCGACGAACAGGGAATAGCGCGACATTCCAAAGCAGAAGACGAAATAGATGATCCCGGTAAAGGCAAAGCCGGTGAACAGCGTCGTGGGCGTTGCCCAGACCGGGTCGGCGAACGCTGCCCGCAACTGTCCGAGCAGGTCGAACAACGCCACGATCGAAACCAGCGAGGTGTCCTTGAACAGGCTGATGAAGCTGTTGACGAGGTTGGGGATGACGTGGCGCAACGCCTGCGGCATCACGACCAGCGCCGTGGTCTTGCCCCAGGACAGGCCGAGCGCGCTCGCCGCCTCGCCCTGCCCGCGCGGGATCGCCTGCAGGCCGCCGCGGATGTTTTCGGCCTGGTAGGCGCCGGTAAACAGCGCGATCCCGATCAGCGCGCGCATCAATCCGTCGATGGTGAAGCCGGTCGGAACGAACAGCGGCAACATATAGGTTGCGAAGAACAGCACCGTGATCAGCGGAACCCCGCGCCAGAACTCGATGAAGGCAATCGAGAAAATCCGGATCAGCGGAATCGACGACCGCCGGCCGAGCGCAAGCGCAATGCCGACCGGCATCGACGCAACGATGCCGGTGACCGCCACCACCAGCGTCACCAGCAGGCCGCCCCACAGCCGCGTGTCCACCTGCGGAAGCCCGCCGCGGTCGAGCCCCATCACCGCGATCACGATGCCGATGCCGGCAAAGATCGCCAGACTCGTGACCAGCGGCCGCCAGCCGGTGCGCATGCCTCCGCCGAGCCAGAACAGCACGGCGGACACAATCAAGGCGGTTGCGACGAGGTCGGCCCAGAACGGCCGGCCGTAAGCCTGGATCTGTTCGCGCAACCAGGTCAGCGGCAGCAGTATCCAACCAATCAGCATGCTGAGGACCACGATCAGCTTGCCGAGCACCCACAACAACGGCCCGATCACGGCGGTCGTTTCGCCCGAAGCCACGAGTTTTCTTCCGCCATCGCGCGATGCTGTCGTTGAAGCCCGACAACAGTCCGGCCGTCCAACTCACGCCGAAGCCCCCCAGCCCGCCGCCACGCAGCAGGAAGAAGGCGACGACGGGGAATGCCAGGAAGAACAGGATGGCGTTCGGTCCCTTGCCCGGCAGCCGCGGGATCAGCAGCGGCACCAGCAGGATCGCGGCAAGAAAGAAGGTCAGGTTGACCCGCCAGCGTTCCGGTTCCGGATAAAATCCGTAGATGAACTGCGAGAACTTGGCCTGAATGAAGGGCCAGCAGGCGCCGACCGCATCACCGGGATTCTTGGGGAGGCAGGCGGTGCGGTCCGTGCCGGTCCAGACGGCATCGAGCAGCAGAAATCTCAGCGTGGGCACGATGATGAACCACAGCAGCAGCGCGCTGACGATGGTGATCAGGATGTTGGTCGGCGAATTGAACAGCCGCGTGCGCAGGAAACCGACGAAGACCGGTGGTCTTCACCGGCGCGGGCCGCTCCGGCACCAGATCCTGGCGGACGAAAACTGGATGAAGTCATGTCGCTCATCCACCCATGCTCCGGCTGATCCGCCATCCATAGAAACTCATGATCGCGCTGGTGACCAGCGAGATCAGAAGATAGACGCCCATGGTGATGCCGATGATCTCGATCGCCTGCCCGGTCTGACTCAGCGTGGTGCCTGCGAATACCGACACCAGGTCGGGATAGCCGATGGCGACCGCCAGCGAGGAGTTCTTGGTCAGGTTGAGGTACTGGTTGGTCAGCGGCGGCAGGATCACGCGCATCGCCTGCGGGATCACGATCAGCCGCAGCACCGAACCGCGCTGCAGCCCAAGCGAGGAGCCGGCTTCCATCTGCCCCTTGTGAACCGACAGAATGCCTGCCCGCACGATCTCGGCAATGAAGGAGGCGGTGTAGGTCGACAGCGCCAGCGTGAGCGCGACGAATTCCGGAATGACGCGGGAGCCGCCGGCGAAGTTAAAGCCCTTGAGCGCGGGCACTTCAAACGTGACCGGTGCACCGAAGATCTGCACGCTGAGCAACGGCAGGACGATGACCATGCCCAGCGCATAGGGCCACACCTTGATCACCTTGCCGCTCTGGAACAGTTGCCTGCGCGCGTAGCGCGACAGTGCAATCGCAGCCACGATCGCCACCAGCAGCGCAATGACGAACGGCTCAAAACCCGCGGTCCCGATCGGCTTTGGAATGACGAGGCCGCGGTTGCTGAGAAAGAAACTGTCGAAAACGGAGATGCTCTGCCGCGGATTGGGCAGAGCGGCGAGCACCGCGAGATACCAGAACAGGATCTGGAACAAGACCGGCAGGTTGCGGATCAGTTCGACATAGCCGCCCGAAATCCGCGACAGCAGCCAGTTCGGCGACAGCCGGCCGAGGGCGACGATGAAACCGATCAGGGTGGCGAAGAAGATGCCGATCACCGAGACCAGCAGCGTATTGAGCAGGCCGACCAGAAAGACCTTCGTGTAGGGATCGGATCCCGCATACGGGATCAGGCTCTGGCTGACGTCAAAGCCCGCATTGTTGGCAAGGAAACCAAAGCCCGCGGTGATCCGCTGAGCCTGCAGGTTGGCGCGGGCATTGGCGACGATCTCGTAGGAGATCCAGGCGAGCGCGGCGACGAACAGGAGCTGGAGCACGAAGCCGCTCCAGCCCGCGCGGCCGCCAAGCGCCCGCTGCAGCTTCGGAAGCAGCTGCGACGGTGGTTTTCGGGGGTCGATGGCCATCGCCGCAGCCCCTCTCCGCGGCGATCAGCGGATCGGTGGTGCGTACTGGAGACCGCCCTTGTTCCAGAGCGCGTTGAGGCCGCGGGCAATTCCGAGCTTGGAGCCGGCGCCGACGTTGCGATCGAAGGCCTCGCCGTAATTGCCGACGGCCTTCACGATCCGCGAGACCCAGTCCTTGGTCAGGCCGAGCTGTTCGCCGAGATTGCCGTCGGTGCCGAACACCCGCTTCATCTCCGGCTTGTCCGATTTCGCCATCTCGTCGACGTTCTTCTGGGTGATGCCCAGTTCTTCCGCGGTGACCATCGCGAAAAGCGTCCATTTCACGATATCGAACCACTGGTCGTCGCCATGGCGCACCATCGGACCGAGCGGCTCTTTCGAGATCACTTCCGGAAGCACGACGTGATCGGCAGCGTTCGCAAGCTTCAAGCGATCGGCATAAAGCCCGGACACGTCGGTGGTGAAGACGTCACAGCGTCCGGACTCATAGGCCTTGATGGCTTCGTCGTTGGTGGCGAAAGCGATCACCTCGTACTTCATGTTGTTGCCCTTGAAGTAGTCGGCCAGATTCTGCTCGGTGGTGGTGCCCTGCTGCACGCAGACCGACGCGCTGTTCAACTCCAGCGCGGAATTCACCTTGAGCGACTTCTTCACCATGAAGCCCTGGCCGTCATAATAGGTCACGCCAGTAAAATTGGCGCCGAGCGAGGTATCGCGCGACAGCGTCCAGGTGGTGTTGCGCGACAGCACGTCGATTTCGCCCGACTGCAGCGCGGTGAAACGGTCCTTGGCCGACAGCGGCACGAACTTGATCTTGCTTGCGTCATTGAAGACCGCGGCCGCAATCGCCCGGCAGACGTCGACATCGAGGCCGGTCCAGTTACCCTTGTCGTCGGGTGCGGAGAAACCCGGAAGACCCTGGCCGACGCCGCAGGACAGCATGCCCCGGTCCTTGACCGTCTTGAGGGTTTGCGCCGAGGCGGCCTGGGCCGAGAGGCCGGCGGCAAGGGCAAGGGTAACAACCAGAGATACGCGTTTCATTGGCAAGGCCTTTCAAGGGGGCGTCTGAAGATCGTTTTTTAGGCAACGCCTGACGTTGTGGGGCCAACCCGCTGATCCCTCGCTGAAAAGCGTCCCGCCGACCGTGCCGTTTGACGTGCAGTTCGGTCGGGCAATGGATCCGATATCGCAGCAGGCCCCTCAACTTGCAGCGACTGTTAGATGGCGTGCATCTCAGAACGACTGGCGTGCCGGGTCAAGGGGTTGACTGCCGTCTTCTGTGTCCTGTCGTTAACTCGCCGGCTTGCTGCCCCGCCGCCCGGCGGGTTTTTCGCGATCAAGTTGTGGCTGCGGCAAAACGTCTTGGATAGTGCAAACGCATGATTGCACCGCGACCAGATGGTGCCCCGGCGGACCGGACGCTGCGAACTCCACATCGGCCTGGAGAATGTCGATGACCTCAAGGCCGATCGAACCAAGCGCTACGGACGGACATGCCCGATGCCGCCAAGGCATCCGGGGCAAGCAGCCCTGCCGATCGCCCTGCGGGGGACTTCAGCGTCGTGCGCGGCTGCCACCGGCCTTTTGCGGAAAGGTTGTTTTGGACGCTAACCACCCGTTCACCATGACGTTGAATCCCACCGCCCGATCAACCAAAAAATACACCTCTCAAGTTCCCTTATACCATTCATGCCTAGTCATACCTGCGGGGATGGCTGGCGTTGCCGTGAAGTTGGGACGTCCCTGCGTAAGAGTAGTAAAAGCGTATGAATATCGCACGTGTCGTCGTTCTGATCATCGCCTTGAGTGCCGGCGGTGTCGCCGCCTATCTCGCCCGTGGCACCGAAGAAAAACCGCGCCCGGCAGCCGAACCGGTGGCGCAGTTGCCGACGGTGGAAGTTCTGGTCGCAAAGTCCGACATCGGACTCGGCCAGTCGGTCAAGCCGGAGGATCTGCAATGGCAGGCCTGGCCGGCTTCCGGCGGCAATAATCTGATCAACCGCACCAGCCGCGCGGACGCCATCAAGGAAATCGCCGGATCGATCGCGCGCACGCCCTTCTACGCGGGCGAACCGATCCGTGAGCAGAAGCTGGTCAAGGCCAACGGCTCCGGTTTCATGGCCGCCATCCTGCCGACCGGCATGCGTGCGATCTCGACCGAGATATCGCCGGAAAACGGCGCCGGCGGCTTCATCCTGCCCAATGACCGCGTCGACGTCATCCTCTCCAAGCGTGACAAGAATCCGGAGCGCAGCGGCGGCGACGCCATCCAGACCGAAGTCATTCTCTCCAATGTCCGCGTGCTGGCGATCGATCAGGCGCCGAAAGAAAAAGAGGGCAGCAACACCCTCGTCGGCCGCACCGCCACGCTCGAACTGAAACCCGAGCAGGCCGAGACGCTGGTGCGTGCACGCCAGAGCGGCACGCTCGCGCTCGCGCTGCGCAGCATCACCGATGGCAACGCGACGGCCGAAGGCCAGTCCGAGGAACAAGTCAAAAGACGAAGCGAAAGCGTCAACGTGGTTCGCTACGGGATCGCCAATCAAACGACGGCACAGAAGTGACCGAAAGGACGTCCGAGATGAAGTTTGGGGAAAATCAGTCAGCGATGCGAACCGTAGCGGCCCGCACCCTGTTGTTGTCGGCCGCCGCCGCGCTGACGCTGGCTCCGCTGCTGCCGGTGGTCGCAGCCGAGACCGAGAAGGATCCGGTTACGACATCGGCTCTCGGTCCGGTCAAGATGCGTTTCCTGTCGCTCGGCATCGGCAAGTCCGTGGTCGTCGACCTGCCACGCGACGTCAAGGACGTGCTGGTCGCCGACCCGAAGATCGCCAATGCCGTCGTTCGTTCCGCGCAACGCGCCTATATCATCGGCGGCGCGATCGGCCAGACCAACGTCGTGTTTTTCGATGCCGAGGGCCAGCAGGTTGCTTCCTACGACATCGCGGTCAAGCGTGACCTCAACGGCGTGCGCGCCGCGCTGAAGCAGACCCTGCCCGGCATCCAGATCGAGGGCGTCGGCGACAGCGTCGTCCTGACCGGCTCCGTGTCCTCTCCGGTCGAGGCCCAGCAAGCTGGCGAGATCGCGGCGCGGCTGGTCGGCGGCGCCGAGAAGGTTGTCAACTCGATCGTCGTTCGCGGCCGCGACCAGGTGATGCTCAAGGTCACCGTCGCGGAAGTGCGGCGGGACATCGTCAAGCAATTGGGTGTCGATCTCAGCGCCAGCATGAACTACGGCACCGCGGCAGTCGTTTTCAAAAACAACAATCCGTTCACCGCCAACAGTGCTCCACTTGTCCCCGAGAACGGCTTGATCGGGGCAGCCTTGAACAAAGCTGGTCTGCCATCGGTCACCGCTACCCTGCGCGCGATGGAGAGCGCGGGCGTGGTGAAAACGCTGGCGGAGCCAAATCTGACGGCGATCTCCGGCGAGTCCGCGACATTCATTTCAGGCGGCGAATTTCCCATTCCGACCGGCGTAACCTGCCAAACGACGACGGCCGGCGCGATCGGACAATGCGTCCAGACGGTCAGTTTCAAGAAGTTCGGTATTTCGCTCAACTTCACGCCAGTCGTGCTGACCGAGGGACGGATCAGCCTGAGGGTGATGACCGAAGTGTCGGAAGTCTCGACCGAAAATTCTTTGCAGGGCGGTGCCGGCGGAACGACGATTCCGTCGATCAAGACGCGCCGCGCGGAAACCACGCTGGAAATTCCCTCCGGCGGCTCGGTCGCGATGGCGGGACTGATCCAGGAACAAACCAAGCAGGCCATCAACGGATTGCCCGGCGCGGACCAGATACCGATTTTTGGAGCGCTCTTCAGGAGCCAGGACTTCATCAACCATCAGACCGAACTGATGGTCATCGTGACGCCCTACGTCGTTCGGGCGGTTGCCCAGAAGGAACTATCGCGGCCCGATGACGGCTTTGCGCCGGCATCCGATTCGCAGTCGGCTTTGCTCGGGCGCATCAACCGGATCTACGGGGTCGCGGCCCGCGTCGATCCCGTCGGCGGAAGCCAGGGCAATTTCGGCTTCATCATTGATTGAGCCGCAGAGCTGTTCACCGAGTGGGGACGAGGACAGAACGATGACAACCAGAACGCCGCTCCATCGCGTCAAGACCTTGCGCACGCTGGGCGCCCTGCTCGGTCTTTCGACCGCGCTCGGCGCCTGCATACCGCACACCACCGAAGTCACGACCTCGAGCATCGATTACCGCCACCGTCATCCGATCGCAGTGACCGAAGCCGACCGCTCGATCGTGGTGTTCGTCGGTCATGCGCGCGGCGGCCTCTCCGGGTCGCAACGCACCGACGTCATGGGACTGGCGCAGACCTGGGTGCGTGAAGGCACCGGCGCGATCATCGTCGATGTCCCGACCGATACGCCGAACGCGCGCGCGGCGGCAGCGTCGTTCCGGGAAATCCAGTCGGTGCTGATGGCGGGCGGCGTGCCCTCGCGCGCCATCACGCTGCGTCACTACCGGCCCGACGATCCCCGCACGCTGCCGACGATCCGGCTCAGCTATCCGAAGATTACGGCGGTGGCCGGACCTTGCGGCCTGTGGCCGCAAGACCTCGGACCGAACATCGACAATGTCGCCTACAGTGAAAATCGCCCGTACCACGATTTCGGCTGCTCTACCCAGCGCAACCTTGCTGCGATGATCGACAATCCCGCCGATCTCGAACAGCCGCGCCCCGAAAGCCCCGCCTACACGCCACGGCGCGATATCGCCTTTGAGAAATACCGCAAGGGCACTTCGACAGCGACCACCTATCCCGAAGCCGACAAGGCCAAACTCAGCGATACAGGCAAATGATCAGCCGCGTTTTTCAGAACTCAGACGATCAACTCGACGACACTTCCGGCGCAGCCGGAGGAATACATCTCGCCGGCGCCACGCGTATCGGTGCAGGCGTTTTGCGCCAGCGTCGCGGTCGCAACCGCGGCGCGCGCAGCGAGCGAAGACCGCCGTCTCGGCAAGGCCCATCTTACGGTTCACATGGGCGGCGTCGCCGCAGCCATCGACACCTATCACACGGCGCCGACGCCGAATGTGATCCTGCTGGAGACCGAGCCCGGCCGCGATATCCTCGAAGGACTTGATGAGCTCGCGAGCGTCTGCGACGCCGGAACCCGCGTCGTCGTGATCGGCAACGCCAACGACGTCGCGCCCTATCGTGAACTGGTGCGCCGCGGCATCAGCGACTACGTGACCGGACCGGTCGAACCGATCGATATCGTACGCGCGATATGCGGCCTCTACGCAGCCTCCGAGGCCGTAGCTGTCGGGCGCATCATCGCCGTCGTCGGCGCCAAGGGCGGCGTCGGCGCCTCCACGGTGGCGCACAACGTGGCCTGGGCGATCGCGCGCGATCTCGCGCTCGATTCCGTCGTGATCGATCTCGACCTTGCCTTCGGCACCGCCAGCCTCGATTACAACCAGGACCCGGTTCAGGGCATCGCCAATGCGGTGTTCCAGCCGGAACGGCCGGACACCGCCTTCATGGAGCGCCTGCTGTCGAAATGCACCGATCGCCTCGATTTGCTGGCTGCACCCGCAAGCCTGGACCAGGTCTATGATTTCGGCGCCGACGCGTTCGATGCGATCTTCGATACGCTGCGCATGACAACCCCTTGCATCGTGCTCGACGTCCCCCATCAATGGTCGGCGTGGACCAAGCGCACGCTGGTCGGCGCGGACGACATCCTGATCGTCGCCGAGCCCGATCTGGCCAACATGCGCAACGCCAAGAACATGCTGAACGTGCTGAAGGCGGCGCGGCCCAACGACCGTCCGCCGCTCTATTGCCTCAACCAGGTCGGCATGCACAAGCGTCCGGAGATCTCCACGCGCGAATTCGCCAAGGCGATCGAAGGCCCGCCGATCGCAGCCATTCCGTTCGATTCAAAGATGTTCGGGACCGCCGCCAACAACGGCCAGATGATCGCGCAGATATCCGCCAAGCATCGCACCACCCAGATGTTCCTGCAGATGGCGCAACGCCTGACCGGCCACGCGGTGACCAAGCGGTCCCGCATCTCGTTCCTGGAGCCGATCATCAAGAAGCTGAAGGGCACGAAGGCTCGCAGGGCCTGAGCAAACGCAACGGCGTCTTGGATTTTCCGATTTGACGCCGCTTGCCTGACGCGATCCGATGCCCACCGGATCGCGGGCTTCGCTGCAAAGCTAGTCGGAACGTCCGGCGGACGCGATCGGCATCTTCTCGACCTCGGCCCGCGCGCTCTCCCTGTCCTTGCGCGACAGCAGCTGTTTCAGCTGCGTGACATTGGCGGCCGCCTCGGCGGGCGGCAGGTCGGCCCTCACGATCTTTTCGGCTTCGGCGTAACGGCCCTGCAGGCCGACCACCAGCGCCAGATTGGCGCGCACGCGCAGATCGGTCGGCGCAAGGCCCTGGGCGCGGCGCAGCGTCTCCTCGGCCTTCGGCAGCTCCTTTGAAAGCACGTAGGACAGTCCGAGATTGGACAGCACCAGGGGCTGGCCGGGCACGATCCTCAGCGCGCTCGAATAATATTGCCGCGCCTCCTCGTATCGGCCGAGCTGGTCGAGTGTCGCTCCCTGCGCCGAGAGCAGCCGCCAATCCGGATCGTCGGGGCTATGGGCGCGGCCGAGCACGTCGAAGGCCTGCTGGAAATTGCCGTTGTCGGCCAGCGCGCGGCCGTAGGCGGCGAGCAGCAGCTTGTTGCCGGGATGGGCGATGGTGGCCTGTTCGAGCACCGCTACCGCCTGCGCCCGCTGTCCTGACGCGCGCAGCGCCTTGCCGTATTTCAATGCGGCATCGGCATCCCTGGGATTGGCGCGATAGCCTTCCTGATAGAGCTCGGCGTCGCGGCGCGGATCGCCGGCGCGGTTGGTGTCGGCCTTTTCGTCGATCGAACCGGTGATGTCCGAGAATCCCGAGGTCTGGCAGCTACCAAGCCCCAATGCCAGGATCAGGGCCGACGTGCACGCAAGAAGTCGCGTAACGCGGGACGAATAGAGCAACTTCTGTCGCATGTAGCTGGACTCACGGCGGGAACTGTCCAGGAACACTCACAGCTTAACCCTAAGTTCGGGTTAAATTCGTCCGCGTTTGCGGTAATCCGTGACCTTTGCAGCCCGCTACGCGCCGTCCGGGCAACTACGGCCTGCCCGAGCCGTTTCGCACCGGAACAACCGGCGGTTTAGTCGAGGAATTGCGCGCCGAGCTCGCAGCCGATCCGCCAGGCCAGCCGGCACTGACGCGGCCTGCCCTCCGAGAAGATCACCGTAAATTCGGAAGGAATTTCGGGATATTCGGCGATGATCTTCACACCGCCAGCCGACATGTCGGAAATCATGCAATCGCGCGGCAACCCGCCGGTCGCGAACTGTATTTTCGCAAAGCTTCTGCACGCCCGACGTTCGCTGCTACGGCGATTCGCATACATGTCGATCCCTGACCCTGCTCGTTGTTAGTCACCCTGTGGTGGATCAACCTAACGGGGAATTATTGGAATTGGCCTAGCGCGACGGCTCGCAATGTACCGGTTGTATTCGAATTCCGTTTACCGAACCCGCCACCCGAGGTTCTGAACGGCCGACAACCGCGTCGGCAGCGGCGCCTCGCGGCGCAATTTTCGGCAGATTAGAGGGTTGATCCCCCCTCGTGAGGCGATAGCCTGACCCTTCGAACTCGATTTGGCGGAAACGAGAAGCGCATGGGAAGTCTGGTTCTCCTCGACCTGATGGGCGGCGTCGCGCTGCTGCTGTGGGGCCTGCATATGGTCCATAGCGGGATCCTGCGCGCGTTCGGACCCGATCTGCGCCTGTTGCTGGCCAGGGCTCTGAACAACCGCTTCACCGCCTTCGGCGCCGGCCTCGGTCTCACCGCCCTGCTCCAGAGCAGCACCGCGACGGCGCTGATCACCAGTTCGTTCACCTCGGAGGGGCTCGTCAGCCTGGTCCCCGCGCTCGCCATCATGCTCGGCGCCAATGTCGGCACCACGCTGATCGTGCAGATCCTGTCGTTCAACATCGCGCCCGTGGCGCCTGTGCTGTTCATCATCGGCCTGGTCGCCTTCCGCACCGGCCCGCGCTCGCGCGTCAAGGACATCGGCCGCGTCTTTATCGGGCTCGGCCTGATGCTGCTGGCGCTGCATATCCTGCTCAATACGCTGGCGCCGGCGGAGAACGCACCGGGCGTGCGCGTGTTCATGAACGCCATCACCGGCGATCCCGTGCTCTGCATCCTGTTCGCCGCGATCGTGACCTGGCTGGTGCATTCCAGCGTCGCCAGCGTGCTGCTGATCATGTCGCTGGCCTATGCGCATTTCATCACGCCCTACGCGGCGCTGGCGCTGGTACTCGGCGCCAATCTCGGCAGCGCCATCAATCCGCTCGTCGAGGGCGCGCGGCGCGACAATCCCGCCAGCTACCGCCTGCCGCTCGGCAATCTCGTCAACCGGCTGGCCGGCATCCTGCTGGTGGCGCCGTTCCTGCAGCCGATCGCGGACCTCCTGATCTCGTGGCAGCCGGATCTCGCCAAGACGACCGCCCTGTTCCACATCGCCTTCAACGTCGTGACCGCACTTGTCTTCATCGGCCTGCTCGACGGCATGGCGCGGCTGTTGAAGACGTTGCTGCCCGAGCGCGTCAAGGAGGCCGACGCATCAGGGCCGCGCTATCTCGACGAGAGCGCGCTGGAGACGCCGTCGCTCGCGCTGGCCGATGCCGCCCGCGAGACGCTGCATATGGGCGATCACGTCGAGATCATGCTGCGCAAGGTGATGGCGGCGATGATGACCAACGACCGGGCGCTGGTCGACCAGGTCTCGCAGATGGACAACAGCGTCGACAGCCTCGACGAGGCGATCAAGCTCTACGTCACAAAACTCACCCGCGGCAGCCTCGACGAGCGCGAGGGACAGCGGGCGATGGAGATCGTCTCCTTCGCCATCAACCTCGAGCATATCGGCGACATCATCGACAAGAACCTGAGCGAGCTCGCCACCAAGAAGATCAAGCGCCGGTTCCAGTTCTCGGCCGAGGGCGCCGAAGAGCTCTCCGCCTTCCACAAGCGCACCATGGATTCGCTCCGGATCGCGTTCGGCGTCTTCATGTCCGGCGACGTCAACGAGGCGCGAAAGCTGCTGGCCGAGAAGTCCGCGCTGCGCAATGCCGAACTGGCCGCCACCGAACGGCATCTCGACCGCCTGCGCGAAGGCCGGCCCGAAACCATCGAGACCACCTCGCTTCATCTCGACGTGCTGCGCGACCTCCGGCGCATCCACTCGCACATCTGCTCGGTCGCCTACCCCGTGCTGGATGCCGCGGGCGAATTGGCGGCGTATCGTTCGACGGAGAGCGATCTGACGGCGCTGCCGGCGCCGATAGCCGGCCGCCCCTGATCAGCGGTCCAGCGTCTTCGACGCCTTGCCGCGATGCCTGATGATCAGCATGATGTTCCTGATATAGATGATCGTGGCCAGCGACTGGCCGAGAATGATCACCGGCTCGCGCTTGGCGACACCGTAGACCAGCGTCATCAGCCCGCCCCCCATGGAGAAGAACCAGAACGCGATCGGAATCACGCTTCGTCCGGCGCGTTCGCTCGAGATCCACTGCACCAGGAAGCGTGCGGTGAAAAACAATTGCGCGATCAGCCCGAAGGCCAGCCAGAAATCGAACTTGGCGACGAAGACGTCGTAGAGATAATCGCCCAGCGCCTGGCCATATTGAATCAGCATCAGAGAACCTCGGTCACAGCAGGCGTCGGCTTCTTGCGGCGGATCAGCCACCACACGCCGGCAAGATCCATGATCCCGATCCATAGCCGGTCAAAGAAGCCGTAATTGGACACGCCGGAATGGCGCGGACGGTCGATCACGTCGACATAGGCGATATCGAAACCTTCGCGGCGTACCAGCGCCGGCAGGAAGCGATGCAGCCCGTCGAAATAGGGCATCGAAAGGAACACATCGCGCGGGAACGCCTTCAGCCCGCAGCCGGTGTCGCGGGTTCCGTCGCTCAGGATCGCCTTGCGTACGCCGTTGGCAATCCGCGACTGCAATTTCTTGAAGCCGGTATCCTTGCGGCCGACGCGCTGACCCGCGGCGAGGCCGACGCGACCCTCACCTTTCTCGACCGCTGCAATCAGGTCCGGCAGGAACGCCGGATTGTTCTGGCCGTCGCCGTCGAGCGTCGCCACGATCGCGCCGCGCGCGGCCCGCACGCCACTGCGCACGGCCGCCGATTGACCGGACGAAACGACGTGCTTGAGTTGCCGGAGCTGACGGTGCTGCTTCATCAGATCCGCCAGGCGTGCGGCGGTCGCATCCGTCGAGCCGTCGTTGACATAGATGATTTCGTAGACCCACCGGCCGTCAAGCGCACGGACGATTTCCGCGACCAGCGGCGCGACGTTCTCCGCCTCATTGCGCACCGGCACAACGATGGAAACGGCGACCGCATCTGTGTCGGAAGGTGTCAAATCGGCACTCGTCTGGTTGGTTTGGGAGGACCCGGAACCGGGCGTATCGGGCCGTCAGGCGGCGTCCGCTTTTATGGGGCGAAAGCGCCGCGGGCAACCCTTTTGAGGCGTCCGGACGAGGGCCCGACAAGCGACACGATACTACCGTCGCGCTGGATCGCAAATCCGAGCCTGCGGGCCGCAAACCAGTAGCGCACGAACATCGTGCCGACGATGCCGACCATCGCGCCGGCGACGACGTCGCTCGGGTGATGGGCCAGCAGCACCAGACGCGTCGCCGCAATGATCAGGGCGTAGATGGCCATCGCAATACGCGCCTGGGGCCATACGGCAGACACGGCCAAGGCGAGCGCAAAGGCGGTCGTGGCATGGCCGGACGGAAAGCTGTAATAGGCCGGGTTGCCTGCGAAGTGCGAGAAGTGAAAGACGCCGCCTTCGCCGACAAACGGCCGGCCGCGGCCGATGCAATATTTCAGCACCTCCGTAATCAGATTGGAAAAGGCGACCGCGCAGAAAATGAACTGCAGCCGCGTTCCGAGACCAAGCAACAGCGAGCGGTGGATGCCGCGCAAGGCCGGCGAGACGATCGCAACCGCGACCAGCACCGCCGCCAGCACCGCCAGCACGTATTCGTCCTTGCCGAAATCGGTGAGAATGCGGACCCACCACAGCGAGGGGGTGCCGCGTTTCGGCATCTGGGCGATTTCCCACGCGTCGATCGCGTACATCAGCACGATGATCGCGGCACCAAGACCGGCCGACAGCCACAACACGTGCCGCGCCGCCCGCCGTGCCGCCTCGGCGCGTCGCGAATGCGACGGTGAGCGCACGAGTTGCGTCAGCGACGACCACGCCAGCGTCCCGAAACGCGAAAGATAGTTTTGGGATCCGGCGACAGAAGGGCTCGCGGCCATCTTATTCCGTGCCTTCCGAGCGGAAGATGGCGATCGAGACCGCCTTCCCTTGCGAGATATTATAGCCCTCGACCCGCTTGGCCACATTGTAGCGCAGCCCGATCGCTTCGGCGCGCTGAACGAAGGCGCGTTCGGTGCGCGATTCCACCAGCGCAAAACGGCAACTGCCCTGCCCGAGGAAATCCGCCGCACCCGATCCGTCGGTGAGCAGCGTGCTGGTGCCGGTCATGAAGACCAGGCTGGGCTCGTGAAAACCTGCCGCGGCGGCCCTGGGCCCGACGCAGACCACGTTGCGAAGCGCGCGCGCGACCTCGGCGCTCGGAAACATGGTGGTCAGCGACGGCAGGACGATGCCGTAGATTCCAACCGCCAGAAACATCGCCGCGACCACCGCATTCAACAGCGAGCGCTCGGCGCGGCTGTCCTCGAACATCCACCACGCGATCAGGCCTGATATCATCGCCGCCGCCAGGAACGGCCAGGCCGGAAACGCCGGGTAGTGCGTCAGCTTGATGGCGCCGATGACGGCGATCACGGACGCCCCCGCCGGAATGACAAACCACCAGGCCGCGCCGCGCCTCAGCCAGGACCGCGACAGCACGCGGCGCTCCAGCGCGCCGGCGGTGAGGATCGCAATCGCCGGATACAGCGGCAGCACGTAATGCGGCAGCTTGGTCAGCACCAGTTCGAACACGATCCAGGACGGGATCAGCCACGCCAGCAGATATTGCGCGCCGGGCTCCCGCCGCGCGCGCCATACCGCCGGCGCCGCCATCCCCGCCAGCGCCGCGCCCGGCCAGAACGTGATCCAGAACAGCAGCAGATAGAGGCCGGGCGGCGCGCCATGGGATTCCTGCGCGCCGAGCTTGCTCAGCATGTCGCCGCCGAGCGAATTGGAGAAGAACGCCTCGCCCGCGCGCCAGAAGATCGCGACGAACCACGGCAGCACCAGCACCAGCGTCCACATCAGCCCCCAGACCGGACGCAGCCGCCACAGCCACGCCGCCGAGCGGTCGAGGATCGCGAGCGCCAGGATGGTGAGGCCGACGAACATCAGGATCAGCGGTCCCTTGAGCAGGATGCCGCCGGCCAGCGCGGTCCAGAACACCGCAGGCGCCGTCCACGACGGACGCACCGGATCCTCGCCGCGCTGCCAGGACAGATAGACCCGCGCCATCGCCCCCATCGCGGCGACAACGGTCAACAGCAGCATCGCGTCCGTCTTGGCGAGCCGGGCTTCGGCGCCGAGCAGCACGGAACTGCACATCATCAGCGCCGCCAGCGCGGCCCCGCGCCGCGTGACGAAGGCGAGCGCCGTCCAGTAGGTCAGCAGCACCGCGCCGATGGCGCCGATCAGGGAAGGAATTCGATAGAGCCAGATCCGCAACTGCGCCCGCGGCAGGCCGAGCGACGAAGCGGTTTCCACCACGGCGGCCTGCAGCCAGTAGATGCCGACCGGCTTCTTGTAGCGGACGTCGTCCTGAAAGCGGATGTCGACGAAATCGCCGCTTTCGACCATCTGCTTGGTCGCCTGCGCGAACCGGGCCTCATCGCGGTCGATCGCCGGAATATTGAAGAAGCCGGGCAGGAACAGCACGATGCCGCAGAGCAGCAGGAACACGATGGCGCGAAAATGGTTTGCGGTCGCATAGTCGAACGCAGCAGCCAGCCTGCGGCCGGAATGCGCAGGTTTTACAGGCTGTTGGCCCGCTCCAAAGCGTGGGGGTTGGAAGGTTTCAACCATCTTGCTCGCATACGCTGAAACCGCACTGCAAACAACACCACAGATTCGCCCTATCCGGCTGTCCCCAGACGCTTTTTCCTTACTGTACCCGGATCACAACGGTATCGGCCGCCCCCGTCGCGTCGATCACCGTCAGGCGGGCAAAACCCGGCCCGGGCGGATCGACCAGCCGCTGGCGCCGGCTGTCGATTTCGCCGACCGAGGTACCGTTCAGCATGATGGTCAGCGGCAGCACGCCGCCCGCGACCTTGACCGGCATCGGCGCGGCCTGCCCGCCGCCTGAACGGTCGACATCGATCCGCGAGCCGTTCAGCGGAAACTGGATGCGCGGCATCTGATCGCTGCCGGTGCGGATCAGTTCGCCGACGGGACGGAAGCGCCGCAGCGGCAACGGCAGTTTGGCATTGCTGGCGATCAGCACGCCCTTCGGCGCCTTCGGCAGCGCCGCCGGGATTTTGCCGGTGCGCGCAAACGCGTCGAACAGGATCGGGGCTGCGGCGGTGCGGCCGACCAGGCCCGGCACCGGCGCGCCGTCGGGACGCCCGACCCACACGCCGATCGTGATGCGGCCATCGAAACCGACCGACCACGCATCGCGATAGCCGTAGCTGGTGCCGGTCTTGAACGCGATTCTGTTGTGCACGCCGTTTTCCGGCGGCGGCGTGCCGAGCAGCACGTTGCCGACCTGCCAGGCCGCGGCCTGGTCCATCAGCCGCAGCGGCTCGCGATCGTCCGTTGCCAGCATGATTTCGCGCAACGGCCGCGCCGCGCCGAGCCGCGCCAGCCCGGCATAGAGTTGCGCCAGATCCTGCAAGCTGATGCCGACGCCGCCAAGGCCCATCGCAAGGCCCGGGCGCTTCGTCCTTCGGCAGCACCAGATTGCCGCCGGCCTGCTTCAGCCGCGACGACAGCCGGCTCGAGCCGACGCGGTCGAGCAGCGCAATCGCCGGCACGTTCAGCGAGAGCTGCAGCGCCTTGCGCACCGGCACCGTGCCCTGGAACGTCATGTCGAAATTTTCCGGCGCGTAGGAGCCGAAACGAATGGGGCGGTCGTCGATCAGGCTTTCCGGATGCACAAAGCCGTCCTCGAACGCGAGGCCGTAGATGAACGGTTTCAGCGTCGAGCCCGGCGAGCGCACCGCGCGCGTCATGTCGACCTGCCCGGCGCGGCGTTCGTCGAAATAATCGGACGAGCCGACGCGCGCCAGCACGTCGCCGCTTTCGTTGTCGACCGCGATGATCGCGACCGAAATGTTCGGCCCCTGCGCCACGGCGCGGTCGCGCGCCAGCGCTTCCAGCGTCTTCTGCAAGGCCGAATCCAGCGTCAGCTTGATCAGCGGCGCATCCTTCACCGTCGCCATCGCGGCATCGGCGGAATGCGGCGCCAGAATTGGCATCGGCTTGCGCAGCCGCGGCACCGCCGCCGCCTTGGCCTGCGCCGCGTCGTCTTTCGACACCACGCCATCATCGACCATCCGCGCCAGCACGCGGTCGCGCGCGGCGTGCGCGGCTTCCGGATAACGGTCGAGCCGGCGGCGCTCCGGCGATTGCGGCAGCGCCACCAGTAGTGCTGCTTCCGCAAGCGAAAGCCGCTTCGGCTCCTTGCCGAAATAGCCGATGGAGGCGGCGCGGATGCCTTCGAGATTGCCGCCGAACGGCGCCAGCGCCAGATACAGATCGAGGATCTCGTGCTTGCTCAGTTGCCGCTCGATCTGGATCGCGCGCACCATCTGGCGCAGCTTTGCGTACACCGAGCGCTCGCGCCGCGGCTCGATCAGCCGCGCCAGCTGCATCGTAATGGTCGAGCCGCCGGAGACGATGTGGCCGCGGCTGCCGAACTGCAGCGCCGCGCGCCCGAGCGCCAACGGATCGACGCCGGCATGCGACCAGAACCGGCGGTCTTCATACGCCAGCAGCAGCTTGAGATATCCGGGGTCGACTGCAGTCCTTGCGTCGACCGGCAGCCGCCAGCGACCGTCGGCCATCGCATAGGCGCGCAGCAGCTTGCCGTTGCGGTCGACGACCGTGGTGGAGACTTTTCGCGCTTCTTCCAGCGGCAACGGGCCGAGCGAGGCGACCCAGCCGGCGAACGCGGTGGTGATTACGATGAGAACGAAGGCGAGAGACACCGCGATCCGGAAAAAGCGGCGGCGCCCACCACCACCACCGCCGTCATGGCCGGGCTTGTCCCGGCCATCCACGTCTTCTCTGTCCGCAACAAAAGACGTGGATGCCCGGGACAAGCCCGGGCATGACGAAGAGCTATGGTTGTCTACTTCGCTCATTTCGCCGCGACGCACCTCGACCGAACCGGTGCCGGTGCGGCCGTAGCGCGAGGGGTTGTACATGTCCTCGACATAGGCCTGCGGCAGCACGTATTTGCCCGGCGATACCGCGCGCACGATGTAGGCCACCGTGAACACCGACTTGTCGTCGCTGGCGCGGTCGATCGCCGCCGTGAAGCGGTCGTCGCGGAACTCGGTATGCTCCGGCTCCTCGCCGTCCTCGATCCAGTCCAGCGTGCCCGAGTCACCCGATGACACCAGATGCGGGTTGTCGATCTCGAGCCCGGCCGGCAGATAATCGGCCACCATGATGTGCCCGTATTCCGGCTTGGCCTCGGTGATCTTCAACACCACGGCGAAGCGGTCGTTCTGCTTGGCCTTGCTGACATCGGCCGGCTTGCCGTCGAGCGTGAAGTAGTTGCGCTCGATCTTGAAGCCGTTCGAGGCCGCGGGCTCCGGGGTAACCGGCGAACCCGAGACCGAGACCACCGCCTGCACCGGCGCATCGCCGGTGTTGGTGAGCTTGACCGGCTTGCCGGCCATCGCGTCGGCCTTGTAGCTGCGATAGACCGCGGCCTTCACCGGCGATCCATCGATATCCAGCGCCAAGGTTTCCTTCGACAAGGCACGCGCGGCCAGCACCAGCCACGCGTTCTCCTGCGTCGAAGTGTAGGGCGAAAGCCCCCGCGCCACTTCGACCCGTGCAACCGCCTGCGTCAGCGTCGCCCGCGGGGCGTTGCCTTCGCTGGCGAGCGAGACCAGCGCCGCCGCATCGCGCAGCGCCGAGCCGTAGTCGGTGCGGCCGAACTCGAGCACGGGCTTTGGCGCCAGCGCATCCAGCGCCGCGCCATAGACCCGCTCCGCCCGCGTCTTGTCGCCGACCAAGGCCAGCGCGGCCGCGAGCTGCGACTTCGCAATCGGCGTGGCGAGATTGGCGAGCTTGGTATCGGCGAGGTAACGAAGATCGCCGATCGGCGCTGTGCCATTGCGGGCCAGCACGTAGAGGCCGTAGGCGAGATCGCGGCCGCCGTCCTTTTCCGGCTCGCTGGCGTTGACCACCGAGTTTCTGATGCGGTCGAGCGCGTTCTTGAACAGGACATCCGGAACCGCAAAACCCTTTTCACGGGCGCGGGTCAGGAAGTCGGTGACGTAGGCATCGAGCCAGGCGTCGTCGCCGCCGGCCGACCACAGGCCGAACGAGCCGTTCGAGCCCTGCCGGGCCAGCAGCCGTTCGATCGCATCCTTGATGCGCTGGTCGACCGCCGTATCCATCGCCAGATGCGCGCCGGCCGCCAGATCGTTGACATAGAGCAGCGGCATCGCGCGGCTGGTGATCTGCTCGGAACAGCCGTGCGGATAGCGATCCAGCGCCTTCAGAATGGTCGCCGCATCGAGCGCGGTGGACAGGCCGACCGAGAGCGACACGCCGCCGGTGCCGGGCACCAGGTCGGAGAACATGTCCGAGCGTCAGCGTCAGGCTCTCGCCTTTGGCCAATGTGCGGATCGAGCGCCGCGCCAGCACCTGCGTCGCCGCCTTGACGTCGAGCGCATAGTGCCGCGCCAGCGTCAGCCCGTTCGGGCCCTTGATGTCGACGTCGAGATTGGCGGTGCCCGCACCGCCGGCGTCGATCGCCAGCGCCATCGAGGTCCGCTGCTTCGCCGCCAGCTTCACGGTGGTGGTCGGATTGCCGGTCACCTTCACCGGGCCCGAGGTCTTGACGCTGATGCTGTAATCGCCGGGCGCGCCCTCGACATTGTCGAGGTCGAAACTCATCGTGCCCTTGTCGCCATTGAGCAGGAAGCGCGGCAGCGTTGCCGTCAGCACCACGGGATCGCGCACGGTGACGTCGATGGTGGCGCGACCGAGCTTGGTCGCCGTCCACGCCACCGCCATGACGCGGGCGGTGCCGGCGAATTCCGGAATGTCGAAACTGATCTCGGCAGCGCCGTCGGCGCCGACCGTGACGATCCCCGAATAAAGCGCCAGCGGCTTCTGCGTGGGCGGCGAGCCCTGCAGCTCGGCGCCGGCGGAATCGCCGCCGGTCCGGATCTGGCCGCGCGTGCCCTGCATGCCGTCGATCAATTGCCCGTAGAGATCGCGGATCTCGGACGTCAGGCGGCGCTGGCCGAGATAGTAATCATCCGGCGCCGGCGGCTTGTAATTGGTCAGGTTGAGAATGCCGACATCGACCGCGGCGACCACGATCTTGGCGTCCTCGCCGGGATTGAGCCCGCCGAGCTTGACCGGGATCTTCAGGGCCGTGCCGGGCCGAACCAGAGGCGGCGGCGACAACGCGACCTGCAGCGTGCGGGTCTTCTTGTCGATGCCGAACCATTTTAGCCCGATCGCCCGCCCCGGCATCCGCAGCGCCGCCGCATCGAGCGGACGGCGCAGCGTCGCCAGCACATAGGCGCCGGTGCCCCAGTCCTTGCCGACCGACAGCTTGACCTGCTGGGTGCCTTCCTTGACGTCGACGGTCTGCGTCGTCAGCAGGCGGTCGCCGAGCACGTTGATGGTGAGCTTGCCGGCGGTGCGGGCATTGACCGACACCACCATGGTGTCGCCGGACGCGTATTCCGGCTTGTCGATCGAGGTCTCCAGCAGGTCCGGCGTATCGGCGCTGCCGTCGGAGTACCAGCCGACGTCGAACTGCACCGACGTGACCGGGCCGTCCGCCTCGGTCGATTTGACGTCGAGGCGATAGCGGCCGGGCTCCGGCGAGACCGACACCCGCGCCGCCTTGTCGGATGTCAGCGTCAGGTCGCCGTCGGCGACGCGCTTGGTCGACTTGACCGGCTCATATTCCCAGGACGAGTTCTGGCGATACCATTGATAGCGCGACTCCATCTTCAGGAGTTCGTAGCGCAGGCCATCCCGCGAAAGCTGCTTGCCGTCGGGGCCGACGAACACGACGTCGAACTCGGCCTTGTCGCCCTCGGCTACGCTCTTGTCAGCCGAATAGCGGCTTGATGCCGATCAGCGCGGCCTGCGGCGCCACGGGGAGCACCAGCTTGCGCTCGACGGCGCGGCCGCCGGTCTCCACCATGCGGATGAAGATCTGCGCCTCCTGCGGACGGGTCGACGTCGGCGCCTTGGCCAGCGACACCGGGAAGGTCGCGACGCCATTGGCGTCGGCCTCGGGCAGGTTCTCGATCGGGGTGCGCTCGTTGGAGGCGGTTTCCTCATCCGCCACGCCGAACTGGTAGCCGGGATAGCCCGGCCGCCCGGAGGCCGCAGGCGCCACCAGCATGTCGCCTTCGAGCTGCAGGCCTGAGGCCGGGGCGCCGTAGAGGAACTTGCCGGCGACCTTCAGTTCAACCGGGGTCTCAGCCTTGATCATCTTCTCCTTGGCCGAGACATCGAATTCGATCCGTTCGGGGATGTAATCCTCGACCATGAAGGTGGTCTCGCCGACGGACGAGCCCTTGGGGTCGGTAAAGGCGCGCACCCGCCAGGTCCCGGTCGGGACCGCGGAATTGAGCGGCAACGGCCATGGATCGGCCGCCCGCGCCCTGGTCGGGGAGCTGGGCGCGGCGGAATTCGACGCCGTCGGGCCGCTCGATCACCAGCGTCAGCGGTCCGCCGGCCATCGCGTTGCCCTGCCCGTCGCGCAGCAGCGCGGTCAGGTAGACGGTTTCGTTCGACCGGTAGACGCCGCGCTCGGCATAGACGAAGGCGTCAGCGCCGGCCGGCACCACGCGGCCGGAGACGCCGCGGTCGGTGAGGTCGAAGGCGTTGGTCTTCAGGCTGAGGAAGGCGTAGTCCGCCTTGTCGCTCATGACCGTCAGCAGCGCCGGCGAAAGCCCGCCCTCGCCGCGCGCCAGCCCGGCCTCGAACAGCACATGGCCGGCATCGTCGGTCTTGCGGGTCGCCAAAATCTCGTTGTTGCGCGCGACCAGCCGCACTTCGGCCTTCGCGACCGCCCCCGTCGAGGCCAGCGAATTGACGAACACGTGGATGCCGTCATTGCCGGAAAACGCCGTCAGGCCCATGTCTGACACGATGAACCATTGCGTCGCCAGCGAACCGTCATCGTCGCCGCTGCCGGGGCCCTTGGCCGACGCCGTCATCACGTAAACGCCCGGCTGCAGATCGCCGAGCGCCTGGTCGACCGGGAACGCCGTCACTACGTCCTGGTTCAGCGTGGTCGCGGTCGCAAGTTCGCCCGTCCAGACTTTTACGCCGCGCTCGTCGCCCAAGCTCGAGAGCTGGTAGCTGGAGAGCGTCTTCTGGAAATCGCTGTCGACCACCGTGTTGATCAAATTGCGGTCGCCGATCCGGAACACGTTGACGTTCACCGACGGCGTGTTGACGCTGACCAGCGGAATGCCGCGCTGGCCGGTGCGCGGCAGCACATAGGCGCGGCCCGTGAAGCGCACGAACGGCTTGCGGTCGCGAACATAGATGTTGAACTCGGCCGATTTCGGCAAGGACTCCTTGACGGTGGACGGCAGCCCCGCGCGCAGGTTGATGTTGTAGCGCTCGCCATGCTTCAGCCCGTCGACGCAAAGCTGCTTGCCCTCGCTGGTCAGCGCCGGCTTGTCGGTGCCGGCCTGCGCCACGAAGGGCGCGAAGTCGACCCGCTTGGCGAGGTCCTCGGAGAACTGGAAGCAGGCCCGCGGCGAGGCCCCGTCGGAGTCCACGGTATAATCCAGCAGCCGGAAACCGTGCTGGTCGCGCATCTTCTCGTACTGGCCGCGGACCTCCGCGACCTCGCGCATGTCGAGCGACAGCCGCAACGCATCCAGCGCCGGACGCCACAGCTTGCGCTCGGACATCGCCCGGCCCAGCACGGCCAGCGCATCGGCCTCCTCGGCCTGGTTGCCGGCGCGCTGATAGGCGATGTAGGCCGCGGTCGAGGCGCGCTCGTACAGGAAGGTCTGTTCGCTGGAACTGGCGGAGCGGATCTGGAAGATGGTTTTGGCGAGTTTTAGCCAGTTGGCGCTGTCCTCGGGCGTGGTGGCGGCGATCTGGCCGAGGATCTGCAGGCCGACGCGGAAGTCGGACGCGCCTGAAGGCGGCGTCGGCGTCGTTGCGCAGCGTCGTGGAGGATTTGGCGACCGGCCCGGCCTCGCTCTTGATCTGGGCCTCCAGCTTGACGGCCGAATCGGCCAGTTCGTCGCGCTTGAACGCCTTGTCGGCGGCGCCAGCCGCCGTCAGGCCAAGCGCCAGCGTGGCGCAAATCACTGTGGCGCGAACCAGACCGATCATGATGGGCTCCTTGCCGCGGACATCAGCCGCGTAACGTCGAAAAGTGCGCGAAAAGGTGACGGACTGATGACAGGGATTTTGGCTTGCGAAAAGGTCGCATGCATGGCGTTGGCAGTCCAAACGGTCCCGGCCGTACCGCCCGGCGGGGTGCCGGCGGCTGGCTTTATGTCAGGGGCGGACCATAGGCTATGACCCACCGTCTGCCTTGGTCGCGAAGTCAAAGAAATCGGTTCGACCGTCTTGGCGGGAAAGCGGATTTTTCATATTGGCAGTGCTAGATAAGGAAAGCCTATAAGGCGGATACCCAGGCCTGGGTACCGCCCGGACGGTCCCATAGCTCAACTGGATAGAGTAACGGATTTCTACTCCGTGGGTTGCAGGTTCGAATCCTGCTGGGATCGCCACTCACTGATCGAAGGCGGCGAAGCGCCTTGTGTTGCACGAATGGTACGGGCTACAGGCCCGTGAGTTTCCTGGGCGGAGCCGCCATCGATCTTCGCCGGCTGTGTCGCGGCGGCACTAGCCTGATACCCCACAACAAAGCATGTTGCCCTTGGAGTAAGATTTCAGGCGGGCAGAACCACCATGGCGGCCAGAGCAACGCGCAGCAAAACGAAGCGACTTCCTTCAGCCTCGAGAAAGCCAATCCGGGCCGCGCAGCTTGCGAGACAGCTGGCCGAGGTGCAGGCACTGCGCAAGCTGGTTCAGAAAGCCGAAGCTGCTCGGCTCAACTGATCGCCTATGCTGCGTGCCTGATCCGAAAATCGTCAATCCGCCTGCCGGACTTTAATTGTGCAGTCAGCCAGCGAGGCGTCTTGCCGCGTCCCGCCCAGGTCTCCGACGGCCGGTCCGGATTCCGATATTTCGGAACGACCGCAGGATAGGGGCGGCGCTCAGTTGACGACTTGGAATCCGACGACCTGGCAGCTCGAGCTGCAGGTTGAGTTTCAACCCCGCGCTGCAGCTGCCTCAAGCGGTTTTCAACCACGGTCTTTTCCGCCGTCAGTGCCGAGGCAAGCCTGGTGGCAATTTCCTCGTGGAGCGCCCACAATTCGTCGGTGGACATCGACTTGAAGTCGTTCCGGTTCACGACCGTCTCCAATCATGATTCGATATTCGAGCCTTCATCGTCGGCAGATAATTTGAGTACGAGGCCGATTCAAAACGCTCTGCCGTATCAGGTTAGATGGAGTCGCGGCTCCACGGAAGAAATATGCGTTGTGCAGCGCAAGCTTGACGGCATTAAGCCAACAAATTTTCCTAATTCCGATAGCACAATCCGAACTTGATACCCACGGCCGGCCACTGCGGGGACGCCGGTAGTGCAATCACCTGGGTAACTTCGCCGCGCTTCACTTCGTTCGGGGGCTGCTCGTACATCAAAGGCCAAAGAAACCTAAAGCGGCACGGGTGACGATTTGCGGTTTGGGCTTATAATGCCAGCCAGGCAATTGCTTCCGGTGCCCTGACAAAGGATGCGGATCGTCATGCCAAAAAAGGGAATTACCGGCCACGACGAATGGGTCGTCACGGAAGCACTGGCAACGGCACTGATCGCGCTCGAGCAACTCGAACCGACCCAGCAATCGCGCCAGCAGATGGACGACATCCGGAAACTGCTGGCGGCCAATTGTCAGCCGGGAACCCTTAACCTGCATCTCGCCCAGGCAAAGTGCCGGCTAAATCCCCACGGCGATCGCGCCGCCATCTATCGGGAGTACGGATTTGAGGATCGGGAAGTCTGAAAATCACGCGCGTGGCAAGCGTGGCCGGAGAGCGAGCGTAGCCCGGATGAGCCCAGCGACATCCGGGTTTTCATCTTCTCAAGCCCCGCATATCGCTCCGCTCGTGCGGGCTACTAACGCCACCGTCTGGGAGAACATCAGGATGAAGTTACCGCGCGCATCTGCCGCCGCAACGGCTTTGACGATCTTGGCCGCGACGATCGCCCTGCCCGCGCCTGCACGAGCTCAGACCTACGATCCGAGCTATCCCGTTTGCCTGCAGATCTATCAGGGCATCGCGGATTTCTACTTCGAGTGCCACTACCGAACGATGGCGCAGTGTGCCGCGTCGGCCTCGGGTCGCTCCGCGCAATGCGTGGTCAATCCATATTACGGCGGGCCGAATGCCGGGCGCAGCAAGCGCCAAAAGCGGTCTCAGCCGTATTGAAGACCGTTCGACATAGAGGCCCGGCGGCGTTCCGCCGGCCGGGTGCCGCTATTCACCAGCCGTAGCTGCCGAGCGCGAGCGGCCTCGCTGGCGCCTTGGCCGTCCGCATCGTGTCGGGTTTCAGGCAGCGGCGGGCGGCTTCGATCTCGGCGTCACTGGCGCCTTTGCTGCGGGCCCACTGCTCGGCGGCGGACGCACTGTATTGCGCCACATAATAGCGCACGACAGGACATGAAATTCGACGCAAGACACCGGACTGTTCACCCGCAAATCCGGCGCTTGGCATTCCCAGACACAACACCAGCGCACACACCCAACGTAGGCCCATCTGATTCCCCTCTACGTATTAAGAGGGCCCGGCTTTCCGCGGCGCATCAAGCCCGATTGCGGGTTCCGCACCCGGAACAGGCGGAGCTGTGCTCAAGCCGCAACGGCATCGTCCGACGACGGCCGCCCTCCCTCCTAAAATGCGACTTTCCGCGATCATTAAAATTGATTGTTTACGAAGAAGACCGAAGCTGATTGCCGGCTGAGCGGCAATTCGCTAACCTCTGCTTGCCGGGGCCTGGCGCGAACTGGTGAAAACTCCGATGGAATTCGAACGCCGATCCATGGCGAGAACGACGATCTCGAAAGACGCGCTGCTGTTCTTTGACGCGCAGCGCGGTGTTCTCACCTGCCGCGTTCAGGACGTCACGAATTCCGGGGCCGGAATAGAACTCCACACCCTCAATTTGCTGCCGCTGGATTTCGAATTGAGTTTTGACAAGTTTCACACCATTCGCGAGTGCCGCGTGATCTGGCGGCAAGGCGATTTCGTCGGCGTTGCGTTTCAAAACTGATCAATCTTCGACCGGGCGTCCACCTTTCGGGCCTGATGGACAAAACACCTGAGGCAATGGAACTAACATCGACACTCCGCGTCGAATCCCGGTGCTTCCGGTGCCTCCGGAACACGACCCAAGCGGGACGACCGTTCTGACGCGACCTTCCACCCTGGGGCCGTCTGGCGGTCTGTGATGGGAGTTCAGCATGTCCTGGGATCGTCCGTTCCCTCAGCCTGTCCCTCTCCCGGACGGACCGCCTGCGCAAACCCTGCGAGACGCCGCCGGCTACATCAGGAAGCTACCGCTGCCGGAACGTGACTGTCAGGAATGGCGGCTAGCGGTGCAGATGCTGATCGATGCCGCCGAAGACCGCGGACCCATGCTGTTTGCGCGCATGGGAATTGTCAGAGCGCTGGAAGCGCATGCCGAAAGGGCACGCAATCCGGAGCGCCAGGGTTCAGGCCAGGATAGTCTGAAGTGCGACGGTGACGTCAGCATCTAAATCGGGATCGACGTCACCGGCGATATTGCCGAAACATCTACGGCTTCAACCCAAGCAGCCGTGAGCCAACGCGCACCGGCAGCGCATTGGCCGACCGGCTGCAAATCGGCTACGCCACCTGCCTGATACGGAAGTCGTCGATCCGCTTGCCGGATTTCAATTTCGCCGTCAGCCAGCGCGGCGTCTTTCCCCGTCCCGCCCACGTCTCGGACGGCCGATCCGGATTCCGAAACTTCGGAACGACGGTTGGATATGGGCGCCGCCCTGTCGGCGAATTCTCGCGCTCAGCTTCGACACCACCCTTGAGTTGTTTCAGGCGATTTTCAAGTACGCGCTTCTCCGCAAGCAGCGAGGCTGCAAGCCTGGAGGCGATCTCCTCGTGCAGTGCCCACAGCTCATCCGTGGACATCGATTTTAAGTCATTCCGGTTCACGACCGTCCCCAATCATGATTCGATTTTCAGCTGGATGTAATCGTTGGAAGAAAACATGAGCAGAATAAGGCCGATTTAAGTCTCTCTGTCAGACGTAAGAGTTTCCGGCCGGTTGACCGCTTTAGATTGCAAAGGTCCAGCAGGTTGACCTCTTCAGATCATGCAACGTCGCCTGAATTTTACTTTAGAGACGCACCCAGGCTTCCTTTCACAACCTGTGATAGATCGGTCAGGCCGAAGCGCAAGGCGCGCGTCGATCTGAAACTACGAGTTTCTCGTTGACGGTTTCCTAATCCCGCAACCGCATTCGATCATTTCCAGCGCATCAACATGCCGGATTTCGAACTTGGCGCAATGCCGCCGCACCTCCGCCACGCCAACGCCAAAGTCGATACGGAACCTGCCGCTGGAACTTCCGGCGGGCGCAAGCCCGTCCCGCAACAGAATGTTGGCGTCATGGCAGCGTATCGCCACCGCAATGGCCGCGGTGCTTCCAGGCTACGGTTCGCGGCGCTCGCGCTGGCGCTGACCTCGTCGCATGCGTGCGCCGACACCTTTCAGGAAAAGTGGATGGGGCGGATCGCCCGGCCGCCGGCAGACGATCAGGAAGCCTCCGTCTACTGGGAGGACAAGTGGGACGCGCGCGGCAAGCGCTTCAAGGCCAACGAGGTCTCCTGCGCGCATCGCACCGAGGCGTTTGGCACCATCTTCGTCGTCACCAATCTCGAGAACGGCAAGAAGATCCGCTGCCCGGTGCAGGACCGCGGCCCGTACGCACGCGGCCGGGTTCTCGACTTTTCGCTCGGCGCCGCGCGCCAGATCGGCTGCGATGGCTTGTGCCGCGTCACCGTGCGCCGCGCCGGCTACGAGTAGGACGATCGATGGCTTTGTCGGCGAGGCTCATTGCGCGCCCACAATAGCCGAGCGCTGGTCTCCCTGGGGTAGGTGAAGGGGCGGCGCCCGGCTATTCGGGCCGCGCGGCGGTGCGGCCCGAACAGTAACTCATTTCTAACTTAAAGAGAATTTAAAGGGCCGTTGGATCATAGCGAATATTATGATCGCGGCTGATCAGCCGGCGCTGATGACAACGCCCAGGAATACGGCAACGCCGCCGATGACCGCCATCAAAGCTGACCGAACGGCGCAAGCGGCTCGACCGGTGCGATGAGGAGTAGACGAGGCCCGGAGTGCCTAGGAGTCCGGGCCTCGTGGCCTCCAGTGGTAGCGCTCGTCGTGATGAACGACCGCCCTGCCCCCCGCTGCAAGCGACGTCGTTATAGGTGCGCCGTGCACGCGCAGCCAATCCGTATCAGTACGGTGCGATACGCCTGCACATATTCCTTGCGTGTGTCCCGCACGCGAGGCCGCAAGATCGGCCCGGTCGTGGTTGCGAGTTCGTAGCCCGCTCTTGTGTGTATCCGCTCGCGAGACTGCGCAGCTTTGCCCCGCCGTCATTGCGAGCGCAGCGAAGCAATCCATCTTGCAGCACACGACGGGAGTAGTTGCCCGCCGCGCCCTACTGCTTATCGAACGGAATATACTGATGATACTCTTTCGGCACCGAGTTCCGGTAACGTGCGGGCACCGTGCCACGGTCGACGGAACGGTCGATCTCCTGCTGCCGGGTCATCCTGGTTGGTTTCTTTTTCTTCGGCGCCGCCTTCTTTTCGGCAGCCGTGTTTTCAGGAGCCTTGTTTTCAGGGACCTTGGGTTCCGGCGCGGCCGCGGAAGTTGCCGCAGGCGCGGGCGCTGGCGCGGCTCGCGCGCGCCCTGCGCCAGCGCGACGCCGGCCGGCAGGAATAGGAGAGCCGCTGCCGACGCGGCGACCACAAGACGAGGCAGTTTTTGCATAGGAAGCTCCGGTTCGGCCAACTCCGTTACCGGGCCGATCCTATTACGTCCGCAGCCGTCCGCACACCGGGATTTTGGCGAGGCGGACGGACGCGATCTGGCTATGCTTGGCCCGGCTGCAGGTCGTGAAGACGAAGGCCAGCCGGCTGCACTGCCAGTCCGGACCGAGAGCGGCGCTGGCGGCTGGCTCGGGATAGGACACGCCGATCACGACGAAGCCTATGAAGGCCAGCGCGACGACAGCGGCGGCGAGAACGAGGTTTTTGCGGGTCCACCAATTGCGGGGCATGGCGGTCGCTCCTGTTGAGAGTCGCCGGGAGAATAGGAACGGCCCGCCACGGCCCTTGTGAACAGGTTCACACTACACGGGTTTGTGCACGAGCCCGATGGACGCAGAGATGGGTATAACTCGCGCAATTCCGTTGCGTGCGCACGACCCTTGATCGACATTGCGCGTTCGGGGTGAGCGCGTGGGCGGGGCGTGCGATGGACGAGCAGGAAACGGGCTACGATTACGTCAGGTACAAGCAATTGCTGGCGGAAGCGGTCGACGAGACCAGGCGGCTTGAGCTGATCGAGATCATGATCAGGGAAAATGCCCGCGACAGGCTGGAGGCGCAGCGGGCCGCGGATCGGATCGCGATGACGGTGATGACGGTCGCACGCGTTCTCGGCCCCGGCAGCCGTCGCGACAACGTCCAGGACGGTGCGTCACTTCTCCGAAGCGAACATCACCATCGCGCCGAGCAGGCCGATCAGCGCACCGGCGAGAAGGCCATATTGCAGGATCGCAGCGCCCGGCTTGGGGCTTCGGCCGCCGTTGCCAGCTCGTAGAGCAGCCAGACTGACGTAATCCCGCTCATCAGCACCAATTTGGGCCATTTGCTGTTCACGCAAGTCTCCCCTGCTCCACCGGCCCCATTTCGACGCTGGCATTTTGCCTCGGCTTCACTTACCTAGGCGCATTCCGCGCGTTTGGCGCGTCCAACCCCGAAAGTGAAAGCGACAAGGCCTCTTTTATGAGTGGATTCAAGGAACCGAACTTCGCGGACCGCCAGAAGGCCGCGATGCAGGCGCGGCAGGACATTTTGAACAAGTTTCGCGCCAAGCCGGGACTCGACGATCCCGAGGTGCAGCGCCGTCAGGCCGAGCGCGAAGCCCAGGCCGCCGCCCGCGCCAAGGCGCGAGAGGCCAAGGAAGCGGAAAAGGCCGAGCAGAAGCGTCTCGAGGCCGAGGCCGCCGCAGCGGAGGCCGCCCGGATCGCGCGCGAAAAGGAAGAAGAAGCCGCCAGGCTGGTGGCGCTGGAGGCCGAGCAGAAGGCCAAGCGCGACGCCCGTTACGCCGCGCGCAAAGGCAAGGGCAAGAAGAAGTAGGCAAGAGGAGCGGGCCAAATGCGCGCCGCCGCCGCTTGCCGGTAACAGACAAAGTCCTCCCGTCCTCAGATCTCCCTTCCTTTCCGGGCTGGCGCCTGAGCGCCAGACCCCGGGTGCGTTCAGACGCGTCATGGCGCACCCGGGAATCTCGATCCGCCAGGGCCGATGCTTGAGCACCGCGCCCTCGCGCAAACGCTTCGCGTTTGACGCAGGCAATGACGGCGCGGCTCAGTTCTTTTTCATGCCGTCCTTCATCCCGTCCTTCATCATGCCGTCGTGCTTCATGCCGTCCTTCTTCGTCATGCCGTCGTCTTTCTTCATCGCATCCTTGGACATCGAGTCTTGGACATCGATTCTTTCTTCATCCCGTCGTCTTTGCCCATCTTGTCCTGAGCGAAGACGGCCGGTGCGAATGCAAGGCCGAGCGAAACGAGCGCGGCAGACAGGCCGAGGCCGATACGGGTCGTGGTGGTCATGGGGGCGTCCTTTGGGTTGGGTTCTCGAAAGCGACATCTGCCGCTTCCCACAACGACGAGGCCGCGACCGGCTTTGTTACCGGCCACACCCCAAAGTTCTGCCCTGTTCACGGATAGTTGAAACGGGCAAATTGATGGCGGCTAACGCTCCGCGAGTGCCCATGTTGGACGCATTATTGTCGGAGTCTTCTGCGAACGGCTGTTTCCGGGTATGCGCTGCAGCGATATCAGGCTTTGGTCTCAATGCTGGAATCTGGGCTTGCCGTCGCGTGCCGCCCCGACCTATCACACCGCCTCGAACTGTCAGACGAGAGCAACTTCGGACGACGACCGGCTAACATGGGCTGAAGCCGGTCCGGATTGCCGATCCAACAACTATCAGCAGGGGATAAACCATGCTCACACGCCGCCATCTCATCGCGTCCGCACTTGCTGCGCCCACCATCCTTCGTTTCGGCACCGGCACCGCCCACGCCGCCACGACCTTGAAGATCTCGCACCAGTTCCCGGGTGGCACCATCGACAAGGGTGATTTCCGCGACCGGCTATGCCGCATGTTCGCCGCCGAAGTCGCCAAGCGCTCGGGCGGCGAGATATCAGCCGAGATTTATCCGAACTCCTCGCTGATCAAGACCAACGCGCAATTCTCGGCGATGCGCAAAGGCGCGCTCGATATCAGCCTCTATCCGATGCCCTATGCCGGCGGTGAATTGCCGGAGACCAATATCGGGTTGATGCCGGGCCTGGTCGCGACCTATGACCAGGGCCTGCGCTGGAAAAAGGAGCCGGTCGGCAAGGCGCTGACCGACTTCCTCGCCGACAAGGGCATCATCCTGCTGAGCTGGATCTGGCAGGCCGGCGGCGTCGCCAGCCGTTCCAGGCCGATCGTCGCCCCCGAAGATGCCAAGGGGCTGAAGGTGCGCGGCGGCTCGCGCGAAATGGACATGGTGCTGCAGACCGCGGGCGCTGCCGTGCTGTCGGTACCGTCCAACGAAATCTACGCCGCAATGCAGACCGGCGCCTGCGACGCCGGCATCACCTCCTCCACCAGCCTGATCTCGTTCCGCCTTGAAGAGGTCGCCAAATCGCTGACCTCGGGCGCCGGCGCCTCCTACTGGTTCATGCTGGAGCCGCTGATGATGTCGAAGGCGATCTTCGACAAGCTGCCCAAGAACCAGCAGGACATCATCCTGGCGGTCGGCACCGAGCTTGAGGCGTTCGGCCGCAAGGGCGCGCAGGACGACGATGTCGAGGTCGCCAAGGTCTATGAGAAGGCCGGCGCCAAGGTCAGCCAGCTTGACGTGGCGACCGTCAGCAAGTGGCGGGATATCGCGCGCGATACCGCGTGGAAGGATTACAGCGCCAAGACCGCGACGTCGGCCAATCTGCTCAAGCTCGCAAGCGACGTCGCCGCATGATGCATGGTCCGCTTCCGGATCAACCAGACCATTCCGAGGCCGCCACGGGCAATCCGCTCGTGGCGGCGCTCGGCCAGGCGCTGGCGCTGTGCAACAACGTCATCGTGGTCTTCGCCGCGCTTGCGCTGATCGCGGCCTGCGTGATCCTCAGTTACAGCGTGCTCGGCCGCGCCCTGTTCCACAGCGCCAATTACTGGCAGGACGAGGCGGCGGTGTTTCTGCTGGTCGGCGCCACCTTCATGACCGCGGCCTATGTGCAGGGCCAGCGCGGCCATATCGGCATCGAGGCCTTTGTCGGGCTGCTGTCGCCGCTCGCCAACCGCATCCGGCTGTGGCTGGTCGATGTCGCGAGCCTGTTGTTCTGCGCCTTCTTTGCCTGGAAATCCTGGACGCTCGCGCATGAGGCCTGGGTCGACGGCCAGGTGTCGAACTCGATGTGGTCGCCCCCGCTTGCGATCCCCTACGTGCTGATGGCATCGGGCATGACGCTGTTGTGCCTGCAGATCCTGTTGCAGATCATTATTCCCTTTGCTGGTGCTTCACGTCGATGAGCGTTCTTGGAATTGGTATCAGTTACGGCGTGGCGACCCTGTTTGCGATGTTTTCCGGCATGCCCATTGCCTTTGCTCTGGGCGCCGTCGCCGTCGTCTTCATGGCGATCTTCATGCCCACGGCGTCGCTGGATACGGTGACGCAGAACGTCTACGAGGAAATGGCCTCGATCACGCTGCTGTCGATCCCGCTGTTCATCCTCAAGGGGGCGGCGATCGGCAAATCCCGCGCCGGTCAGGATCTCTATTCGGCGCTGCATGCCTGGCTGCATCGCGTGCCCGGCGGGCTTGGCGTCGCCAACGTATTCGCCTGCGCGCTGTTTGCGGCGATGGCGGGCTCCTCGCCCGCGACCTGCTCGGCGATCGGTTCGGCCGGCATCCCCGAGATGCGCAAGCGCGGCTATTCCGGCGGCTTTGCCGCAGGCATCATCGCCGCCGGCGGCACGCTCGGCATCCTGCTGCCGCCCTCGATCACCATGATCCTGTTTGCGGTCGCCGCGGAGAAATCGCTGGGCCGGCTGTTCCTCGCCGGCATCGGCCCGGGACTGTTGCTGGTGACGCTGTTCGGCATCTACGCGGTAATCCGCTTTCGCAAGGAATATGCGACGGCGAAGGCGCTCTACGAGAAGACCGGAACGGAATCCGCGATCCTGCAGCGCGACGAGTTCACGATGGCCGAGCGCTTCACCATGCTGCCGCGGGTGATCCCGTTCGTGCTGCTGCTCACCGGCGTGATGATCGCGCTGTATGGCGGCTACGCCACGCCGTCGGAAACCGCAGGCCTCGGCGGTCTCCTCGCGCTGGTGCTGATCGCGCTGATCTACAGCGTGTGGCGGCCGAGCGACCTGTCGCCGATCCTGAAATCGACCATCCGCGAATCCACCATGCTGATGATGATCATCGGCATGTCGCTGCTCTATTCCTACGTGATGAGCTATCTGCACATCTCGCAATCGGCGGCCGAAGCCGTCGTCGCCATGCATCTGCCGCGCTGGGAACTGCTGGCCGCGATCCTGCTGATGGTGGTCGTGCTCGGCTTCTTCCTGCCGCCGGTGTCGATCATCCTGATGACCGCGCCGATCATCCTGCCGCCGCTGCGCGCCGCCAATTTCGACATCATCTGGTTCGGCGTCGTCATGACCATCGTGATGGAGATGGGGCTGATCCACCCGCCGGTCGGCCTGAACATCTTCGTTATCCGTAACGTCGCGCCGGATATCCCGTTGAGCGAGGTGATCTGGGGCACGCTGCCCTTCGTGCTGCTGATGATGCTGGCGGTGCTGCTGCTGTGCTTCTTCCCGGGGATTTCGACCGGGCTGCCGGACCTGGTGATGGGGCCGGACGGGGGGCGGTGAGAAGGGCGAATGGTGAGTAGCGAATAGCGAATGGAAACCTCCATTCGCTACTCGCTATTCGCCTCGTAACGCCCAGCCCGCGCCGCGATCGACCCGCCGCCAACCACCTGCAACAAGTCCGTCCTCACCGCCTCGATATGCTGCGCCAGAAACCGGCAGGCCTCGTCGATCTGCTGTGCCCGGCATAGTGCGATCAGGTGGGCGTGTTCTTTTTCGGCCGTCCCCATCGCCTTGGTGTTGGAAAGCTGCAGGCGCGTGTAGCGGTCGCTGGTCTGCAGCAATGCGATGACGATCGCCCTGGTTCGCGGCCGCCGTGCGTGAACGTACAGCGCCATATGAAAATCGGCATTGAGCTGGCCCCACTCGCTGACGTTGCCCGCCTTGATCGCCTTCTCGAAGCGCTTCTGGATGTCGTCCAGCCCGGCAAAGTCTTCGTCCGTAAAGTCCGGCGCCGACTGCGCCAAAAGCCGCGGCTCCATGATCCCGCGCAGATCGAACACGTCGTTGATTTCGTCGAGCGACAGCTCCGAAACGATGGCGCCCTTTTGCGGGACGATACGCACCAGCCCTTCGGCTTCCAGCTGAAACAGCGCTTCACGAACCGGGATGCGGCTGACGCCATAGGCTTCGCCCAGCGCGTCCTGCCGAAGCTGCGAGCCGGCCGGATAGGTCCCGTCGAGGATCGACTGCCTGAGCTGGTCGACGATCGCAGCCGACAGGGTCCGGTGCTTGAGAGGGAGTTTCATTCCAGCTTCCGTCATCTCGCGGCCGCTCCTAGGCGAAGAGACCAAGTTTCGCACGTCGAAGCAGCTCCTGCCCTGACAAAAGCAGTCCGGGCCAGATTCTGCCCAGAATTTGCGTTTGACACGATTGTATAAATTATACATTTTCAAAACGCACGCTAAATCTCACGGGCAGCGGGGGCTCTCTAATGATCGAGCAAGCGATTCCGGACGCGCCGGCCTTCAGCGCCCGACGGATCGTTGTCGGCGCTTCGCGCGCGCTGCTGGCATTCGAGCGCATCGCCCTGATGGGCCTGATGTATCTGCTGACCGCCCTGATCCTGGTGAACGTCGTCACCCGCTATTCGCACTTCCCGATCTACTGGATCGATGAATCCGCGGTCTATTGCGTGGTCTGGCTGACCTTCATCGGCGCTTCCGCCATGACGCGGCTGCGGCTCGACTTCGCCGTCACCATGATGACCGAACGTCTCTCGGCGCGGAATCAGAAGATCGCGAAGGTGATCGCGACGGGCATGGTCGTCCTGTTCGGCGTCGCCCTGATCGCTACCTGCTTCCTCTGGATGGATCCGATCGGGCTTGCCCGCGCCGGCTTCGACGCACGCAAGCTCGCCGCCGAGACCTTCAACTTCCTCTACACCGAGCGCACGCAGACGCTGAACTGGCCGACCTGGGTCGTCTACCTGACGCTGCCGATCTTCGCGGTGTCGATGACCGTTCACGGCCTCGCAAACCTGCTGGAGGATCTCGAACTGGTCCCGCGGACGCCGCCGAAGGGCTTTCAGCTCTCCGAGCTCGATGGGGTCAACTGATGATCACCTCGGCAGCGTTCATCGCAATCATGCTGGTCGGGGTGCCGATCGGGCTTTGCCTTTGCCTTGCCGGCTTCGTCTACATCATCGCGTCCGGAAATCCGGTGCTGTTCCAGTCCTACCCGCTGCAGCTGTTCGGCGGCGTCGACAGCTACGGCCTGATCGCGATCCCGCTCTTCATCCTGATCGGCGAGATCATGAATGGCGGCGGCATTACCCGGCGCATCGTCGACATGGCGATGGCCTTTGTCGGCTCGCTGAAGGGCGGGCTGGCCTACGTCAACATCCTCGCCAACATGTTCATCTCCTCCATCCTGGGCTCGGCGACGGCGCAGGTCGCGATCATGGCGCAGATCATGGTGCCGGAGATGGAAAAGAAGGGCTACGACAAGACGTTTGCGGCCGGACTGACCGCCTATGGCGGCATGCTCGGGCCGATCATTCCGCCCTCGGTGATGTTCGTCGTCTACAGCGTGCTGGCGCAGGTATCGGTCAGCGACATGCTGATTGCCGGCATCGTGCCGGGCGTGATCCTCACCGCGATGTTCTGCATCGTCATCGCGCTGATGGGATATGTCTACAATTATCCCAAGGCCGACTATCAGACCCCGCGGCAGCGGCTGGCGACGATCCTGCGGACGTCGCCGACGCTGCTGATCCCCATCGTGATCGTCGGCAGCATCCTCGGCGGGCTGGCCAACGCAACGGAGTCCGCAGCCGTCGGCGCGGTCGCGGCGGCGCTGGTCGGCAAATACTGGACCAGGGAATTCGAGTTTTCGCAACTGCCGCAGATGATGCTGCGCGCCGGAATCTACTCGGCCATCGTGCTGTTTTTGGTCGCCGCCGCCGCCGTGTTCTCCTGGGTACTCATCTTCGGCAAGGTCCCGCAGGAGACCGCCGCATGGATCCAGACGGTGGCCAAGGATCCGGTCAGCTTCATGCTGATCTGCAACGTGATCCTGCTGCTGATCGGCACGGTCATCGACGGCATTCCCGGCCTGATCATGACGGTGCCGATCCTGCTGCCGGTCGCAACCGAGATCTATCACATCGATCCGCGCCATTTCGGCGTCGTCGTGGTGATCAACCTGGTGCTCGGACTGCTGTCGCCCCCGGTCGGTCTCTGCTTCTTCGTCGCGGCCGCCGTCACCGGCGCCAAGCCCGGCAAGATGTTCATGGTGACGCTGCCGTTCTTCGTCATCAGCTGCGTCCTGCTGGTGCTGCTCTCGCTCTATCCGTCGCTCTCCCTCGTCCTCATCAAATAGACCCACCAACCCTTCAGGAGCCTTGCCATGTCCCTTTCGCGTCGCCGCTTCCTTGCCGCCAGCGCGGCCGTGCCGCTGTTTGCGCCGTCACTCGCGCTGGCCCAGGCCAAGGAGTTTCGCCTCGGCCTCATCACGCCCAACGGTCATTCCTGGAACAAGGCGGCGCTGAAACTCGGCGACGACCTCAAGGCGGCTACCTCCGGCCGCCTGACCATGACGGTGTTTCACTCCGGCCAGCTCGGCAACGAGCCCGCCATGATGCAGCAATTGCAGTCCGGCGCGCTCGACATGGGCTTCATCCAGGCCGCCGAGCTCGGCTCGCGCGTACCGCATATCGCCGCGATCAACGCGCCCTACATCGTGCGCTCGACGCCGTCGGTCGCCAAATTCGTTCGCCATCCCTCCGCGATCAAGCTGTTCGAGGTATTGCCGCAGGAAACCGGAACGATCGGATTGGGCTGGGGCATCACCGGCATGCGCGCCATCTTCTCGGCGAAGGATTTGACCGGCCTCGCCGACATCAAGGGCATGAAGCTGCGCATCAACCCGACGCCGGTCTATCGCGATTTCTATTCGTCGTTGGGTGCTGCGCCGACGCCGATCCCGACGCCGCAGGTGTTCGACGCCATGGCGAACGGCCAGGTCGACGGCCTCGAGGCGGATCTGGAGTTCTCCTGGAACCAGCGTTTCGACAAGGTTGCGAAAGTCATCCTGCAGATGAACGCCGTCTTCATGCCGATGGCGGCGGTCGTCTCCGGCCGCGTCTGGCAGTCGTTGCCGGCCGCCGACCGCGAGCTGATCACCAAGACGGTCAAGTCGACGCTCGACGCGCAGATCGACGAACTGGCCGGCAACGAGCCGAAACTGATCGAGAATTTCAAGAACGCGCCGATCCCGATCCGTCAGGTCCCGGCCGGCGATACCGAGGCCGTCATTGCCGAGTTTGACAAGATCTGGCTGCCCAAGGCGCCGGTTCTCGCCGAGCTGCGAAAAGTCGGCGCGACGCTCTGATCTTTCCATTCTTTTTCCAGTCAAAGCCCGGCGGATCGAAAGCGTCCGCCGGAAAATTCCAATCGGAGCCAAACAATGAGCCCACGCATTTCCTGGGAAGGCGTCTTCCCGGCCGTTACCACGCAATTCAACGACGATCTGTCGCTCAACATCGATGCGACCGCAAAGGTCATGGACGGCCTGATCCGCGACGGCGTTTCCGGACTGATCGTCTGCGGCTCCGTCGGCGAAAACACCTCGCTGGAGCGCAAGGAAAAGATCGCCATCATGGAGACGGCCAAGTCCGTCGCGGCCGGTCGGGTGCCCGTGCTGTGCGGCATCGCCGAGTTCACCACCGCCTTTGCCGTCGAGACCGCCAGGGAAGCCGCGCGCGTCGGCATCGACGGCGTGATGGTGATGCCGGCGCTGGTCTATTCCTCCAAGCCGCACGAGACCGCGGCGCATTTTCGCGCGGTTGCTACCGCGACCGATCTGCCGGTCATGCTCTACAACAATCCGCCGATCTACAAGAACGACGTGACGCCGGACATTCTGGCAACGCTCGCCGACGTCGAAACCGTCGTGTGCTTCAAGGACTCTTCGGGCGATACGCGGCGCTTCATCGACACCCGCAACATGGTCGGCGACCGTTTTGTTCTTTTCGCAGGCCTCGACGACGTCATCGTCGAAAGCGTGGCGATGGGCGCCGTCGGCTGGGTGTCCGGCATGTCCAATGCCTTCCCGCGCGAAGGCGAGACGCTGTTCCGCCTGGCCAAGGCCGGACGCTATGCCGAGGCGATGCCGCTGTACGAATGGTTCATGCCGCTGCTGCACCTCGATGCCCGGCCGGACCTCGTCCAGTGCATCAAGCTTTGCGAGCACATCATGGGCCGCGGCACCGCGCTAACCCGCCCGCCGCGGCTGGCGCTGCTGCCGCACGAGAAGACCGAAGTCGAGGCCATGATGGCGAAAGCGCTGAAGAACCGGCCGCGGCTGCCGAATGTCGGACTGAAGGCGGCGTAAGCGGACTTATTTCGCGGCCCGCGCCTTCGCATTCATACGCCGCTGCAACGCGGCTGACCGGCGGACGGCCGATCAGCCCGCTCACGACATTGGTCGCCGCGACCAGCTTCGCCATGTCGACGCCGGTCGCAATGCCCATGCCTTCGAGCATGTAGACGACGTCCTCGGTTGCGACGTTCCCGGTCGCGCCCGGGGCGTAGGGGCAGCCGCCGAGACCGCCGGCGGCGGAATCGATCACGCGGCAGCCCTCCTCCATCCCGGCATAGAGATTGGCGAGGGCCTGCCCGTAGGTGTCGTGGAAATGCATCGCCAGCTTGGCCATCGGCACATCGCCCGCGACAGCGCGGAGTAACTGCCGCGCCTTCAGCGGCGTACCGACGCCGATGGTGTCGCCGAGCGAGACTTCGTAGCAGCCCAAGTCCCACAGCACTTTTGCGACATCGACGACCGCCTGCGGCTTGATCTCGCCCTCATAGGGGCAGCCGAGCACGGTCGAAATGTAGCCGCGCACCCTGACGCCATCGGCCTTGGCCCGCGCCAGCACCGGCTTGAACCGGTCGATCAATTCCGCAATCGAGCAATTGATATTGGCGCGCGAAAAACTTTCCGACGCCGCGGCGAACACAGCGATCAGTTTCGCTCCTGCCGCCTGCGAAGCCTCGTAGCCCTTCTCGTTCGGCACCAGTACCGGCAGTTCGCAATCCGTGTGATGGCTGACACCGCGCAGCACCTCGGCCGATCCCACCATTTGCGGGATCGCCTTGGGCGAGACGAAGGCGCCGACCTCGACCGATGTGAGCCCGGCTTCGATCAACGCCTCGACGAACGCGATCCGGTCGGCGACGCTGACCGGCGTCTTCTCATTCTGCAGCCCGTCGCGCGGGCCGACTTCGACGATGTGGACGCGATCGCTCATGACGCCGCCGGTTCGATTTCGGCCAGTTCAACGCCCTCGCCGACGATATCGCCGACCTTGCACTTGATCTTCTTCAAGACGCCCGCGAACGGCGCGCGCAAGGTCTGCTCCATCTTCATGACTTCGAGGGTGAGGATCGCAGCACCCTTTTCCAGCGTTGCGCCCTCCTCGGCCAGCAGCGCGACCACGGTGCCCGGCAGCGGCGCCACGATCTTGTCCTCGCCAACCTGCTCCTCGGTCTCGCCGCCGAACGGATCGACCCAATGCAGGTCGAAGCGGCCGTTCCGGGTGCGCAAATAAAGCTCATGGCCCTCGATCACGGCGGTGACACGGGACTTCATGCCATCGATCGTCAAATCGAAGCTGCCGTCATCCACAGGCGAGGTTGCGAAGACAAAGTCGTGCTTGCCGATCGAGAGGCTCATCGGCCCGGAACCATAGTGCAGCGTCGCCTTGTGCTCGGCGCCCTGCCCCTGACGGAACGAGAATATCCGTTGCCGCCTGCCGACCGGCATCCAGCCAAACGTCTGCCACGGCGAATCCTTGCGCGCGGATTTCTGCTCCGTGTTGACGATGGCGGCGACCCCTGCGCAAAGCTCGAGATCGCCAGCCACGCTCGACAATTCCGTCAGCTTCTTCAATTCGCGCTCGATGAAGCCGGTGTCGATGGTGTTGGCGCGCACCTTCGGGTGGGTGATCAGCGCCGACAGGAACGGGATGTTGGTGACGATGCCGCGGACGTCAGTCTCTTCCAGCCCGCGGTTGAGCCGCTCGATCGCGGCCTGACGGGTTGGCGCCCAGGCGATCACTTTTGCCAGCATGGCGTCGTAGTACGGCGACACCGCATCGCCGCCGCGATAGCCGGCGTCGATCCGCAAGCCGTCGACGGCATCCGGCGTGCGCCAGGTCTTGATCCGGCCCACTGACGGCATGAAATTTTTCTGCGGATTTTCGGCGTAGACCCGCGCCTCGATGGCATGGCCGTTCAGCTTGATCTCGTCCTGCCCCAGCGGCAGTTTTTCGCCGAACGCCACCCGCAACTGCCATTCGACCAGATCGACGCCGGTGATCAATTCGGTCACGGGATGCTCGACTTGCAGGCGGGTGTTCATCTCGATGAAGAACACGTCCTTGCCGTCGGAGACGAACTCGATGGTGCCCGCGCCGACATAGCTCACGGCGGCAGCGGCCTTGCGCGCGGCGGCGCAGACGGCCTCGCGCTGGGTGGCGTCCAGCGTCGGCGATGGTGCTTCCTCGATCACCTTCTGGTGCCGCCGCTGCAGAGTGCATTCGCGCTCCCAGAGCGAAAGCAGATTGCCATGGCTGTCGCCGATGATCTGCACTTCGATATGACGCGGGTTTTGCACGAATTTTTCGATCAGCATGCGGTCGTCGCCGAACGCCGCCTTGGCCTCGCGCTTGGCGCTGACAATCGCCGCTGCAAGTTCGTCGGCGGAATTGACCGCGCGCATGCCGCGCCCGCCGCCGCCGGCGGACGCCTTCACCAATACGGGGAACCCGATCTTGTCGGCGGCTTTCGCGAGCGTTGCCTCGTCCTGCGCCTCGCCGTGATAGCCGGGCACCAGCGGCACGCCGGCCTTCTCCATCAGTGCCTTCGAGCCGGATTTCGAGCCCATCGCCGTCATCATTTCGGCGGTAGGGCCAACGAACACCAGCCCCGCATCGAGGCAGGCCTGTGCGAACTCGGCATTTTCAGACAGAAACCCATAGCCGGGATGGATAGCCTCGGCGCCGGTCTGGCGCGCGGCGGCGATCACGCGTTCGATGTTGAGATAGCTGTCGCGCGCCCGCGCCGGTCCGAGCAGCACAGCCTCGTCGGCCATGGCGACATGCATGGCGTCGCGGTCGGCTTCCGAATAAACCGCGACGGTGCGCAGGCCCATGGCGCGGGCGGAGCGGATGACGCGGCAGGCGATCTCGCCCCGGTTGGCGATCAGCAGCGTGCGAAAACGCCGGTAGAGTTTTGCGCGGTCCATCATCGTTTCCTGCATCACATCCTGAACAGGCCGAATTTCGTCGGTTCGATCGGCGCGTTCGCCGACGCCGACAATCCAAGACCGAGCACCAGCCTGGTATCGGCAGGGTCGATCACGCCGTCGTCCCACAGCCGCGCCGTTGCGTAATAAGGGCTGCCCTGGTGTTCATATTGCGCGCGAATGGGCGCGCGGAACTTGTCCTCTTCCTCCGCCGCCCAGCTCTCGCCCTTGGCCTCGATATTGTCGCGGCGGACCTGACTGAGCACCATGGAGGCCTGCTCGCCGCCCATCACCGAGATGCGCGCGTTCGGCCACATCCACAGGAAGCGCGGCGAGTAGGCGCGGCCACTCATGCCGTAATTGCCCGCGCCGTAGGAGCCGCCGATCACGACGGTGAATTTCGGCACGCCAGCGGTCGCCACCGCCGTCACCAGCTTGGCGCCGTCGCGCGCGATGCCACCGGCCTCGTATTTCTTGCCGACCATGAAGCCGGTGATGTTCTGCAAAAACACCAGCGGAATATTGCGCTGGCAGCACAGTTCGATGAAGTGCGCGCCCTTCAGCGAGCTCTCGCTGAACAGGATGCCGTTGTTGGCGATGATGCCGACCGGATAGCCCCAGATATGGGCGAAGCCGCAGATCAGCGTCGTGCCGTAGAGCTTCTTGAATTCGTCGAACTCGGAGCCGTCGACCACGCGGGCGATGATGTCGTGCACGTCGAATGGTTTTCTGCCATCGGCCGAGACCACGCCGTAGATTTCCTCTGCCGGGAATAGCGGCTCGCGAGGCTCGCGCATGTTCAGCGCGGCTTTGGTCGGCTGCTTCAGCGTGGCAACGATGCGCCGGGCGATGCCGATCGCATGCGCGTCGTTCTGCGCGTAATGATCGGTGACGCCGGATTGCCGCGAATGCACGTCGGCGCCGCCGAGTTCTTCGGCGGTCACCACCTCGCCGGTCGCGGCCTTCACCAGCGGCGGACCGCCGAGGAAAATGGTGCCCTGGTTGCGTACGATGATGCTCTCGTCCGACATGGCAGGCACGTAAGCGCCGCCGGCTGTACAGGAGCCCATCACGATCGCGATCTGCGGAATGCCCTGCGCGGACATTTGCGCCTGGTTGTAGAAGATGCGGCCGAAATGCCGCTCGTCCGGAAAGATCTCATCCTGCATCGGGAGGAAGGCGCCGCCGGAATCGACCATGTAGACGCAGGGCAGATTGTTCTGCCGCGCGATGTCCTGCGCGCGCAGATGCTTCTTCACGGTCATGGGATAGTGTGTGCCGCCCTTGATCGTGGCGTCATTGGCGACGATGACGCATTCGCGGCCCGAAATGCGCCCGACGCCGGTGATGACGCTGGCGGAATGGACGTCGCCGCCATAGAGGCCGTGGGCCGCCAGCGGCGACAATTCGAGAAAGGCGGTGCCGGGATCGACCAAGAGGTCGACGCGCTCGCGCGCCAGCATCTTGCCGCGCGAGGTATGCCGCTTGCGCGACGTCTCGCCGCCCCCGCCGGACACGACCTTGAGCTTGTCGCGAAGCTCGGCCACCAGGCCGCGCATCACGTCGGCGTTGCGGGCAAACTCGGAAGACGTGGGATCGATGGTGGAATGAAGCGGCATGGTCGGCATTTCTTTGGATGCTGGAGTGCCCTAAAGACGGCTTCAGGACGGTCAGGGCCGCCCATTCGAAGAGAATGCGACAGCCTGTACCATCTTGGCCCCGATGTGAAGTTCAGGCGGTCTTTTCGAACAGTTCCCGACCGATCAGCATGCGGCGGATTTCGCTGGTGCCGGCGCCGATCTCGTAGAGTTTGGCGTCGCGTAAAAGCCGCCCGGTCGGGTAGTCGTTGATGTAGCCGTTGCCGCCCAGAAGCTGGATGGCGTCGAGCGCGCATTGGGTGGCTTTTTCCGCAGCATAAAGAATGGCGCCGGCCGCGTCCTCGCGCGTGGTCTCGCCGCGGTCGCAGGCCTTGGCCACCGCATACACATAGGCGCGCGAGGCGTTCATGGTGGTGTACATGTCGGCGATCTTGCCCTGCACCAATTGAAAGGTGCCGATCGGCTCGCCGAACTGCTTGCGCTCGTGCACGTAGGGCAGCACCACGTCCATGCAGGCCTGCATGATGCCGATCGGGCCCGCCGCCAGCACCGCGCGCTCGTAGTCGAGGCCCGACATCAACACGTTGACGCCGCGGCCGACTTCGCTGAGCACGTTCTCCTCCGGCACTTCGCAGTCTTCAAACAGCAGTTCGCAGGTGTCGGAGCCGCGCATGCCGAGCTTGTCGAGTTTCTGCGCGGTGGAAAATCCCTTCATGCCCTTTTCGATGATGAAGGCGGTCATGCCGCGCGGGCCGGCGTTGAGGTCGGTCTTGGCATAGACCACCAGCGTATCGGCAACGGGACCGTTGGTGATCCACATCTTGTTACCGTTCAGCACAAAGCGGTCGCCCTTCTTGTCGGCGCGGGTCTTCATCGACACCACGTCCGAACCGGCGCCTGTCTCCGACATCGCCAGCGAACCGACATGTTCGCCCGAGATCAGCTTTGGCAGATATTTCCGCTTCTGCGCCTCGTTACCGTTGCGGCGGATCTGGTTGACGCAGAGGTTGGAATGCGCGCCGTAGGACAGCCCGACCGCGGCTGAGGCCCGCGACATCTCCTCTACCGCAATGCAGTGCTCGAGATAGCCGAGGCCGGTGCCGCCATACTCCTCCTCGACAGTAATGCCATGCAGGCCTAGTGCGCCGATCTTGGGCCAGAGGTCGCGCGGAAACTGGTTGCTGCGGTCGATTTCGGCGGCGCGCGGCGCGATTTCGTTCTGCGAAAACGCATGCACCGTCTCGCGGATCGCATCCGCGGTGTCGCCGAGATCGAAGTTGAGAAGCAGCGCCCTGTTCGAGGCCATCATTCCACCCTTGGTTCTTCTTCGAATTAAACGATCATACGTTTTTTTAACTTACCTGCAAGCAGAACCTGCCAGACGTCAAATGACGGCTGCAGACGATTGAAATGTCTATTCTTTCGTGTCAGGATTATACAATCGACCGCTCGTTTCCATAGCGGTGAATGTTATCCTTCAGAGGCCCCATGGCGCGGACAATCGGCTCACACGGCCCGAAGACGATGGAGGCGATCCGCAAGGCCGGGCTGCGCCTGATCTTCGAGCACGGCTATGCCGCCATGAGCCTGCGCCAGCTCGCCGCCGAGGTCGGGATCCAGTCGGGATCGCTCTACAATCACATCTCGACCAAGCAGGAATTGCTGTTCGAGCTGATACGGGACCACATCAACGAATTGCTGCGCCAGCTCGATCGCGCACTGCAGGGCAAGGTGCGGCCGGTCGACAAGCTCCGCGCCTTCACCGCCTTCCACGTCACCTATCACATGACCAGGAAGCGCGAGGTCTTCATCGCCAATTCCGAGCTGCGGAGCCTGGAGCCGAAGAACTACGAAGCGATCGTGGCGCTGCGCGGCGCCTATGAGCGGCGGCTGGCGGAAATCCTGACCGAGGGCGTCGCCGAAGGCGAGTTCGAGGTCGTGGACATCCAGGTGGCGACATTTGCGATCCTGGCCCTGTTGACCGGCCTCACCACCTGGTACCGGCCCGGCGGGCGACTCACCAGGGAAGCCATCGTTGCCGCTCACGAAAAGCTGGTGCTGTCGAGCGTCGCGCCCGGCGCAACAGCCAAGCCGGCCCAAACCAGGCCTGCCCTCTCCCCGAGGACGGCGACGCGTGGCAGGCTGGAACGCCGATGAGAGGTGCCCCAGAGGAGCCCGGGAATAGCCGATGACGGAACGCCAGCCCCTCGACGATATCGACCTCAAGATACTGTCGGAGCTGCAGAGGGATGGACGTATCCGCAACAATGAGCTGGCGGAGCGGGTCGGTATCTCGGAGCCGCCATGCCGGCGGCGGGTGCGGGCCCTGCGCGAGCGCGGCTATGTCAGTGCGATCAGAGCCACGCTCGACGAAACGCTACTTGGCTATGAGGTGATTTCCTTTGTCCTGATCCAGTTGCAGAGCCAGGCCCAGGCCCCGCTGCAGGCGTTCGAAAAATCGATCGCGGCTGTGCCGCTGGTGCTGCAGAGCTGGCGGATTTCGGGCGATGCCGACTATCTGCTCAAATGCGTGGCGCGAAACGTGGAGGGCATGCACCAGCAGCTTCTGCAGTTTTCCGCGATGCCTGAAGTGCGCAACATCAGGACCTTCCCGGTGCTCGGCGTCGCCAAGGATGCACCGCTGCCGATCCCTTCCGGCACAGCACAATAATCGCGGATCCGTCATGCCCGGCCTTGCGCCGGGCATCCACGTATTCGGTGCTGCAGCCAGACAAGACGTGGATGGCCGGGACAAGCCCGGCCATGACGGCACGGAAAATTTTTGAGACCTAATGCGTCCAGGGCTCGACGCGCTTGAAGGCGAAATTGTCGGCGTAGGCCACCTGCCGCTGCTTCGAATCCTTGGGCTCGATCATCTGATAGGCAATCCCCTTGCGCTCGCAATAGGCGATCGCGTCTTCCTTGGTGTCGAAATGCAGGGTGAGCTGCTGTTTCATGTCGCCGGACGAGGTCCAGCCCATCAGCGGCTCGACCGCCCGGGGCTGCTCGGGCTCGTAGTCGAGCTGCCATTCCCGGGTCTTCGCCCTGCCCGATTGCATCGCGTTTTTGGCGGGCTTAAAAATGCGTGCGGTCATGGGTGGTTGGGTCCTCAAGCGAATGCGACATGGTAGCGTTTGGCGGAAACAGCCGGGATAGTATAGAGACACTTTTCAGGAAGTTTGATCGGTGATTCCCGCAACCCAATTGTACCATTTCCGTACCGGTATAGTCATTTTGCCGTACTGTGACAATCTAGGGCTATCCGGCGTACGGGACCCGCGCCATCCTCCCGAAGGCATCACTGCGAAACGGCAGCCATGAAAATCAACGCCACCCTGCCCGACAAAGGACGCGACCTCCGGCTCGACCTGTTTCGCGGGGTTGCGAACTGGGCGATCTACCTGGATCATATCCCCGACAACGTCGTGAACTGGATCACCACCCGCAATTACGGGTTCAGCGACGCCGCTGACCTCTTCGTTTTCATTTCCGGCTATACCGCCTCCTTTGTCTATGCCCGGATGATGCTTGAACGCGGCTTCATCGTCGGCGCCACGCGGCTGACCAAGCGGGTCTGGCAGCTCTATGTCGCCCACATCATTCTGTTCGTGATCTATATCGCCTCCATCAGCTATCTGGCGCTGCGCTTCGGCGATTCCCAACTGGTCAACGACTTCAACGTCGTCGGCCTTATCGACAACGCGACCGAAACGCTGCGGCAGGGCCTGTTCCTCAAGTTCAAGCCGGTCAACCTCGACGTGCTGCCGCTCTACATCGTGCTTATGGGATTGTTCCCGCCGGTATTGTGGATCATGCTGCGCCAGCCCAACTGGACCATGATCGTCGCGATCGCGCTGTGGCTGGTGTCGCGGCAGACAGGCTGGAACCTGCCCGCCTACCCGCAGGGGACCTGGTACTTCAACCCATTCGCCTGGCAGGTGCTGTTCGTGTTCGGCGCATGGTGCGCGCTGGGCGGCGCCCGCAAGAACCTGGCCATCATCAACTCGCCGATCACGCTGTATTTCTGCATCGCCTACATGATCCTGGCACTTGTCATGACCATGGCCGGCAAGTTTCCGGCGTTCGGCGAGATGTTTCCGCAGTGGCTGTATTCGATGTTCAACCCGAACGACAAAACCAACCTCGCGCCCTATCGCTTCCTGCACTTCGTGGCGATCGTGATCCTGGTCATCCGCTTCGTGCCGAAGGAATGGCCGGGCCTGGAGTGGAAGATATTCGATCCGCTGATCGTTTGCGGCCAGCAATCACTGGCCGTGTTCTGCGTCGGCGTGTTCCTGTCGTTCGTCGGGCATTTCGCACTGTCGCTGAGCTCGGGCTCGCTGTTGGCGCAGATCTTCGTCAGCGTGACCGGCATCGCGATCATGACCGTCGTCGCCTATTACATTTCCTGGTCGAAGCGGCAGGACAAGCCGCTCAAGCCGCCGGCGCCGAAAGCCACCCCGGCGGCGTCCGGCTGAGGTGCTGCTGCCGGCGTCAGGCCGGCTGGGCGGTCGATGCCACCAGCGTCCGCACGTCGGCGGCGATGTTGAGCACCGGCGCGACCACCTTATGCATCGTGGTCTTCGACACGATCGTATCGTGGATCACCAGATGATCGACGCCCGTGGTCAAAAAGCAGTTCACGGCGTCCTGCGGCGTTTCCACGATCGGCTCGCCCTTGATGTTGAATGAGGTGTTGATCAGCACGGGAACGCCGGTCAGCGCCTCGAATTCCTTCAGCAGGCGATAGAGCATCGGATTGGTGGCTTCGCGCACGGTCTGCACGCGCGCGGTGCCGTCGACATGCACGATCGCCGGAATTTTGTCCCGCCATTCCGGGCGAACCGGCTTCGCGATCAGCATGAAGGGCGAGTCTTCGTCGCCTTCAAAAACTTCCTTCATGCGCTCGGCCAGCACGATCGGTGCAAACGGCCGGAACGCCTGCCGGTGCTTGACGCGGCTGTTGAGGATGTCCTTCATCTCGGGCTTGCGCGGATCCGCGATCAGGCTGCGGTTGCCGAGCGCGCGCGGTCCGAATTCCGACCGGTCCTGAAACCAGCCGATCACCTTCTGGTCGGCGAGCATTTTTGCGGTGTCGCGGCAGACGTTCTCGCTCCTGACGGCGTCGACCTGGATGCGCACCAGGAATTTCTGCAACTCCGTGGCGGCCTCCTGATCGCTGTAGGGCCTGCCGACATAGGAATGATCCATCACGAAGTCGCGGCGCCGCTTCAGGATTTCGAGCCAGCCATAATAGGCGCAGCCGATCGCGATGCCGTCGTCGCCGGCCGCGGGCTGAATCCAGACGTTCTCAAAACCGGCCTCGCGGGCGACCCGCCCGTTCGCCACGCAGTTCAGCGCGACGCCGCCGGCCATGCAAAGGTTTTTGGCACCGGTCGTTTCACGCAACCAGCGGGCACGCGCCAGCAGCACGTTCTCGGTGTCGTCCTGCGTGCGCCAGGCGAGATCTTCCCAGTGCCGCATCGAGGGGCTTTTTTCCCAATTGCTGCCGACATCGAAGACATAGGGCTGCTTGAAATCGGCGGTCCAGTGCGGCACGTCCAGCCTGCCGTCCTTCAGTTCGAGCAGATGCTTGACCTGGTCGCGGCGGCCATAGGGCGCCAGCCCCATCAGCTCGCCGCACTTGTTCCAGTCGCCGAAAATGTAGGTGGAAGCGCGGCTGTAGAGCGCGCCGAGGCCGGGCATGGTGTAGAACTCGTCGCTGAGAAAGCCACGGTCCGGCTCCATCCAGACCTTCTTCAGGCATTCCAGCGTCGTGCCGCTGAACTTGTAATAGCTCTCGGACTCGCGCGCCAGCGGCGTCGCCGTGTCGCTGGCGGGAAATGCTTCCATCACGTCGGAGCGGTAGCTGCCGACGCCATCGACGATCATCACGACACCATCCTCGAATGGCGACACCGCGAAGGCACTGTAGGCGTGCGCCAGGTGATGGGAGATCGTGACTACCTTGTCCTGATGCGACAGATACAGCGGATGCTTGGCCGCGTCGCCGCGCTCGAACTCCGGGAGAAAGCCCGGCGCGTCGAAATAGACCAGCCGCTCTTCCATCTCCTGGACCGGCAGGATGTAACAATTGCGCACGACCAGATCGACGTCGTCGAGTGTGATGCCTTCGGCTTCGAGGCAGTAATCGATCACTTCCTTGTAGAAGCCTGACGCGTGCTTGGCCCGCGTGATCCGCTCCTTGGCGATCGCAAACGCGATGGCGCCGTCGCGCAACAGGCAGGCGCTGACATCATGGTCATAGGTGTTCAGGCCAAGGACGTAAGTGTGTTTTTTGGACATGGGTACTCGTTGAGGCGGGGATCGTTGTGCGCTGAAAGAGGGAGATCGTGTCGACATCAAGATGCTGGCGTGGCCTTGCCGTAGCTTGTCTCGGAATTCTGCGGCGCACAACCATCGGCGTTCAGGAAACATTCAGGAAGATGAACGGCGCAACGCAAAAAGCCTCGGTAAACCGGCCATAACTTGACCTTATCTGCCCTTCTTAATAATGTCCCGAACCCGAAAGAACCTTAGTGGAAATATTGTCTTAGCGCATCTGAACCGAAAGCTGCCTCGCGCGTCTAAGTGAGATAGTGCCGAAGTCCAGATGTCTTGGAAGTGACCGGAGAATTCCTGAATGGCTAAACGCTACAATATCCTGACCCGCTGCCTCGCAGCGTTGGCTTTGTTGTTCGTCTACGTCGCCAGCACCTCTGCCATTCTGGTCGGCGGAACAACTACCTCTGCGCTGGCGCGTGGTGGCCGAGGCGGCGGTGGCCGTGGTGGCTACCGCGGCGGTGGCCGTGGTTTCTATCGCGGCGGCGGTCGTGGTTTTTATGGCGGCCGAGGTTACGGTCGAGGTTATGGCTTCTATGGCGCGCCCGTGGTTGTCGGTCCGCGCTGCTGGTGGAATGCCTACGGACAGCGCGTCTGCAGATGGTGATATAGGTTCGATTGCCGTCTAAGGCGGGGATCAGATCCAGAGTTCAAGCGCACTGGGCAACCGGTGCGCTTTTTCTTTTGTCCGCGTCTCTCCGCCACTACGCAATGAACGGCGGTTTCGTCCACGCTAAGTTGCCAGCCGCGGGATCAGCTTCAACGCGTTGCCCCGCTCAATCGCCGCCATCTGTTCGTCCGTGAACACGCCCGCCTCGCGCAACCCTTTCACATGATCGATTCCGGTGCGGTACGGAAAATCAGTCCCGAACACGATCTGCGACGGCGGGATGATTGCCGCCAGCGCCGACATCGAACCGCGGTTGGAAGTCTGCGCGGTGTCGTAGAAGAACCGCTTCAGCTCCGCGAGCGTGCCGTCGGGCACCGTTTCCTTGGCCTTCGGCACCAGCAGCGGATGACGCACGAAGCGCTCGATCAAGAACGGCATGGTCCCGCCGGCGTGCGAAAAGATCCAGCGGATATCGGGAAACCGCCGCGCATTGCCGGAGAAGACGATGTCGGCGATGGTGCGCGTCGTGTCGGTGCCGAACTCGATCATCACGGCCGGCTGTGTCGGCACCAGGTTCGCACAGCAATTGGCCGCTGTCGGATGGGTATAGACCAGCGCCTTGCGCCGGTTCAATTCCTCCATGACCGGGAGGAACAGCGGATCGCCAAGCCACTTGTCGCCATAGCTCGTCATCAACGCGATGCCGTCTGCCTTCAGCGTATCGAGCGCATAAGTTAGTTCGAGCAAACTGCCTTCGATATCGGTGAGCGGCAGCATCGCGAAATTGCCGAACCGGCCGGGATAATCCGCGACGAGCTTGGCGGCATATTCGTTCGACTCGCGACACAGCCGCCGGGCGGCATCGCCCTTGGTGAAATTGACGCCGGGCGTCGTGACCGAAAGCATCGATGTCGCAATGCCGGCCTTGTCCATATCGGCGAGCGATTTCTCGATGGTCCAGTTTTTCATCAGCGCATCGCCGAAACCGGAATCGTTCGATGCGGTCACATAGGACGGCGGCGAAAGGTGATGGTGAACGTCGATCCGGAACGGTTTTGCGTCGGCGCTTTGTGCCGATGCCCGGCCGCTACCCGCCGCCGCCGTCAGCGCCAGCGCGCCGGCGCCGAGCATGAAGCCGCGCCGACTTGGGCTGGAGAGCGACGGATCTGATGGGCCACAGCAGAAGCAGCCCCGCAGCGAGGGCGTACGCAAATCCGTCATTGGTTCTCTCCCCGATTTTTTTGTTGTGTTTGTTGCCGCCCGCAGCGTTCAGCCGTCGAGAATGGCCACCGCCCGCGTCCAGCCCGCCGACGCCCGCTCGATCTTCACCGGGAAGCACGACACCATGAATCCGGTCGACGGCAGTTGCTCGAGATTGTGCAGTTTTTCGATGTGGCAATAGCCGATGTGGCGGCCGGCCTTGTGGCCTTCCCAGATCAGGCTGGCGTCCTTGGTCTCGGCATATTTCTTGGCGGTGTAGACGAACGGCGCATCCCAGCTCCAGCCGTCGATGCCGGTCAGCCGCACGCCGCGCTCCAGCAGGTACATCGTCGCCTCATAGCCCATGCCGCATCCGGAGGTGACGTAGTCTTGCCGGCCGTATTTGACGCCGGCGGCGGTGTTGACCACGACGATCTCCAGCGGCGACAGCGTGTGTCCGATGCGCTTCAGTTCAGCTTCGACATCCTTGGCGGTCGCGACATAGCCGTCCGCAAAATGCCGGAAGTCGAGTTTCACGCCTGGTTGGAAACACCATTCCAGCGGCACCTCGTCGATGGTCCAGGAACGCTCGCCGCGGTTCATGGTGGGGTGGAAGTGCCAGGGCGCGTCGAGATGCGTGCCGTTGTGGGTGGAGAGCTGCACCTGCTCCACCGCCCAGCCCTGCCCGTCCGGCAGGTCTTCCGCCTTCAGCCCGTCGAAGAACTGCAGCATCCGCGGCAGGCCTTGCTGGTGGTCGATGTACTGGATCGTCGGATGCCCGCCCGGCGGATCGGCCGGCACGTCGTTTTGCAGGGGAACGGAAATATCGATCAGTTTGCGCGCCATGGCGTTTCCTCGCTCGTTATTGTTCTGGTTGCTGGCCCCGCGGGCCGGTACGTCGCTCTGCGCAAGACGGCACGCTCTGTCCGCGTGCCGTTGCAAAAGTGGTGGAATTACTGAGAAAGGATTTCCCGGTGGCTCGGAAAAATCCGACTCCATGATGGTAAATGGACTCTTTCGCTTTCATCAACATCTTGATTCTCAACTCGAAAAAAAATGGCACGCCGGATGCACATCATTCGCCGTGGCCGAGCGGTCACGCATTCGCAACCGCGTATTTGGAAACTTTGTCATGTTGATCAGCCTCCTAGAAGAGGTGGCTTCCTTTGCCGCTATCTTTCTCTTCGTTACGGCGCTCGCGTTTTGGTCGAACATCCTCTCCACAATCTAGTTTGACCGGAATGCAAGGGGCGTTCGGATGGCTGAAAGCTTCCCGGACGCCCCTCGAAGAGACTGATCTGCGAATGCTTCCCGATCTTATTGCCGCTCGACCCGGTTCTTCAGAATACCGATCTTTTCGACTTCGAGCTCGATGCTGTCGCCATGCTCGAGATACCATCCGAGTTCGAGGCCGCAGCCATTGCCGACGGTGCCGGACCCAATGAATTCGCCGGGCATCAGGGTCTCGTCCTTGGTGACATGGGCGATGATCTCCTCGAACGAGAATAGCATGCCCTCGCTTACCCCTTGGCACCGCCGCTCGCCGTTGACGCGGGCTTCCATCTTCAATTTGTAGGGATCGCCGATCTCGTCCGGCGTGACGATCCACGGCCCCATCACGTTGCCGCCGTCAAAACTCTTGCCTTTCGCCGGGCCGAGCCGCCCTTCCATTTCGATGCGCTGGGCATCGCGTGCGGAAAAGTCGTTGAAGATCGTATAGCCGAAGATGTGATCCCTGGCCTTGGCGGCGGAGATGTTGGCGCCCTTGCTTTTGGTGATGATGCCGAACTCCAGTTCGTAATCCATCACCTGGCTGTAACGCGGCCATTTCACCGTGGTGTTGGTGCCGCGCACGCTGAAACGGTTGGTGATGTAGTAGATCGGCTGCTTGCGATAGACCTCCGGCAGTTCGCCGAGCGGCTCCGCCTCGATCCGCGCCAGCTCCGCCGCGTCGCCCTTGGCGCGCGCGGCAAGCTTGAGCTGCCCGCGCGGGGCTTGCAGGATATGCAGCGGAAACGACATGCCGTCGCGCATCTGCCGCGGCTCCGGGACCGGCGCGAGAATCTCGGCCGTGCTCACCGGCACCGAGAGGCTCTCGTCCTTGCCGTGCTTGTCGAACACTTTTGCCGCCTGTTCGAGCGCGGCATCGCCGGCGTCGATCAATGCCAGCATCGATGCGAAGGCCGGATTGGCGCTTCCGCCCCCGTGAGCGGCGCCCGCGAGATCGAACAGGAGCGTATCGCCCTTATGCACGATTCCGATCTTTTCCTGTCCGCCGGATTTGAACGTTGCGAGTTTCACTGGATCACCCCTTGTTTTTCGATGAAATATATGATCAAAAAAAATATCGATAAACAAGTCAGAAAAATGTGTCATGGGGAGAATGTCGTGAAAGAGGTCCTTGCCGCCCTTGCGGTCAGTCTGGCGCTGACCGGCACCGCCTTAGCGCAAGCCAAGATCCAGGTCGGCTGCACGGCGACCTCCGACTGCGCCTCCGCAATGGTGGCGATCGACGAAGGCATTTTCAAAAAGCACGGGCTTGAGGTCGAGATGACGCCGATCGGCATCAACTCGAATATCCCGGCCGCGATCCTGTCGAACTCGATCCAGATCGGCGGTCCGACCTCGACCGTGTTCCTGCAGGCGGTCGACGGCGGCCTCGATCTCGTCGCGATCGCCGGCGCTTCCGTGATGAGCCCGGTGTCGAACGGCAACATCACCGCCTTTGTCCGCAACGGCATCACCATCAAGGAGCCAAAGGACTTTGTCGGCAAGAAAGTCGGCGCACCCGGGTTGAACGCCTTCCTGCACGTACTGTTCGTGAAATGGCTGGTCGAGAAAGGCGTAGATCCCAAGGGCGTCAATTTCGTCGAGGTCACCTTCCCGACCATGTCTGACATCATCAAGTCCGGCGGCGTCGACGCCGTGCTGACTGCTGAGCCGTTCGTGACCCGCATGACCAATGCCGGTCTGGGCTCGGTCGGCGCGCGCTATGCCGTCGAACTGGCGCGCACCGATCCCATCATCTTCTACGCGGCGTCGCGCGAATGGGCGGACAAGAACGCGGCGGCGATCAAGAAATTCCGCGACGCGCTCGCCGAATCCGCGGAGATCGTCAACAACGACCGCGAGAAGGCCTCGACCTCGATTTCAAAATTCACCAAGCAGCCGATCGAGCTGGTCAAGGCGACGCCGCCGAACCGCTCCGAACCGGTGCTGAAGCCCGAGCAACTCGCCTGGTGGATCGAGGTGATGTCGACGCAGAAGATGCTGCAATCCAAGCTCGACACCTCGAAACTGGTCCTGAAATAGGGGATGGCCTGATGCCGGATTCCGACCGCCAAGCGAGCCGACCGGCGATAGAGGCCGCCACGCTGAGCGAGCGCGCGGCCACGCTGGTGGAGCAGGACATTCTCGCCGGCCACCTCGCGCCGGGATCGCGGCTCGGAATCGTCGATCTGGTGCAACGCTATGAGATCGGCGCGACGCCGCTGCGCGAAGGCCTGTCACGGCTGATGTCGCGCGGGCTGATCGTCGGCATCGGGCAGCGCGGCTTTCGCGTCGCTGACATCAGCCGCGAGGATCTGCTCGACATCACCACCATGCGCAGCGCAATCGAGGTCGAGGCCATCCGGCTCGCCATCGTCAATGGTAACGACGCCTGGGAGGCCGGCATCGTCAGCTCGCTGCACCAGATGCGCCGCCATATCGAGCGCACCGGCGATGAATTCCGCGAGGGCGCCGAGGATTTCGACCGGCTGCACAAGGGCTTTCATACCGCGTTGCTGGCCGGCTGCGGCTCAAAACGCCTGCTCGCGGCCCATTCCGATCTCTACGACCAGGCCTATCGCTATCGCCGGGTGATGATGAGCTCCATGGATAGCGGCAAGAAGTTCGTGCGCTCGCACCAGATGCTGGCCGAGCGCGTCGTCGCGCGCGATATTCCCGGCTCCCAGGCCATGCTGGAAGCGCATCTGCGCTCGACGCTTCACTTCGTCTATCCTCCAGGCCGCGAGAGCTGACACCATGGCAAGCGCAGCAAAGCGCCTCGAAGCCGTATCCGGCGGGGCAAAGCCGCAGGTCGCATTCGACGCGGTCACGCTTCAGCTCGGCGGCAAGACCATCATCGAGAATTTGAGTCTCGGCGTTCGATCGGGCGAATTCCTCTGCATCGTCGGCGCCTCCGGTTGCGGCAAGACCACGGCGCTCCGTCTGGCGGCCGGTCTCTACCAGCCGACCAGCGGCAGAGTGAATTTCGACGGCCAGCCGATGCGCGAGCCGCGCCGCGAGATCGCGATCGTGTTCCAGGATTACGGCAAGGCGCTGCTGCCGTGGCGCACCGCGGCGGGCAACGTCTCGCTGGCGCTGGAAGCCGGCGGCATGCCGTCGGCCGAGCGCCCTGCCCGCATCGAGGAATTGCTGCGCACCGTCGGCCTGCCCGGCCACGCCGGCAAATATCCGTCAGAAATGTCCGGCGGCATGCAGCAGCGCCTGCAGATCGCCCGCTGCCTGGCGCAGGAGCCGAAGACGCTGCTGATGGACGAGCCGTTCGGCGCGCTGGATGCGATGACGCGGCAGGGTTTGCAGGACGAGGTGCTGTCGCTGGTGGCGGCCAGCGGCGCCACCGTGATCTTCGTAACCCACGACCTCGACGAAGCGATCTATCTCGGCGACCGCGTCATCGGCTTGCTGCCGCATCCCGGGCGGATCGGCATCGAACTTTCGGTCAACCTGCCGCGCCCGCGCGATCAATTGTCCACCCGCGAGCATCCGGAATTCCTGCGGCTGCGGCGGCAATTGTTCGACTTCATCAAGGCGACCGAGCGGTGACGGCCAATTCCGCCAAGGCGCTGGCGCTGCCGCTGGCGGTGCTGGTCGGCGTTCGAAGTGTGGGCGCGCGCCACCCATCTGCAAAGCGACAGCCTGGCGCCGCCGAGCGAGATCGTCATGGCGCTGTTCGGCGCCTTCGCCGATCTCTCGATCCTGGCGGCGACGCGCGACACGCTGTTTTCGGCTTTTGCCGGGCTTGCGATCGGCACCATCATCGGCCTGGCGTTCGGCATTGCCTTCGGCATTTCCGACACCCTCAACCGCCTGATGGAAGTCACCGTCGAGGCGATCCGGCCGATCCCCTCGATCGCGCTGTTGCCGATCGCGCTGATCGCGCTCGGCTTCGGCTACCGCATGGAAATCGTGATCGTGGCGTTCGCCTGCGTCTGGCCGATCCTGATCCTCTCCGCGCGCGGCCGTGCGCAGCATCGAGCCGCGGCTGATGGAGGTGGCGCGGGCGTTACGCTTGCCGCCGGCGCAACGGGTCTGGAAGATCATCATTCCGGCGGCGCTGCCGCGGATCTTCGTGGCCTTTCGGCTGTCGGCCGGCATCGCGCTGATCGTCGCCGTGACCGTCGAAATCGCGATCAATCCGCTCGGCCTCGGCGCCGGCATCATGCTGGCGCAGCAGGCGCTGCGCCCCGACCTGATGCTGGCCTATCTGGTCTGGATCGGCGTCATCGGCTACGCGCTGAACATCCTTCTGACCGTGGCCCAACAGCGCCTGTTCGGCCGCGCCGCGTTGAGCGGAGACAGCCCATGAACCGCACGGCGCTCATCTGGCGCGTGGCGAGCTTCGCGGTCGCAGCCGGCTTCATCGCGCTCTGGCAACTGATCGCCAATCTGAAACTGGTCTCGCCGGTGTTCCTGCCGGGACCGGACCGGGCCTGGGCCGCGCTGGTGCGCGGATTTTCCACAGGCGACCTCTGGAGCAAGCTCGCCGGCACGCTCGAACACATGGCCTATGGCTGGCTCGCCGCCTCGATCGCCGGCATCGCCATCGGCGCGATCATCGGATCGTCGCGCACGATGCGGACCTATGTCGCGCCCTCGCTGGAGTTTCTGCGGCCGCTGCCGGTCTCGGCGATCATTCCGGTTGCGATCGCCATGCTCGGGCTGACCCAGGCGATGGCGCTGTTCGTGATCGCCTTCGGCGCGATCTGGCCGATCATGCTGGCGACCATTCACGGCTTTGCGGCGGTCGAACCGCGGCTCTACGAGGTGGCGCGGTCGCTGCAGATGTCGCGGCTTGCGGTCATCTTCAAGATCGCGCTGCCCTCCGCCAGCCCCGACATTCTCGCCGGCATGCGCCTCAGCCTGACGGTGGCGCTGATCCTGTCGGTGGTCTGCGAAATCCTGGCCGGCCTCGACGGGCTCGGCCACTGGGTGCTGCTGTCGGCCCGCGCGTTCCGCTCGGCCGACCTGTTCGCCGGCGTCATCCTGCTCGCCGTTACCGGCTACGTGACGTCAGTAGCGATGTCGATGGCCGAACATCGGCTATTGGCGTGGCAGGCGGCGCAGCGTTAGTCGTGCTGGCTCTTCGCGCGCTCAACGCCATCGGCGGTCTTGCGAACTGCAATGGCTGAGACGTGCTTTCCGGCATGGCCGTCGTTGGAACATCCGTTCGGAAGCGCTGCGGCCCGCGTTGAAGCGAGAGCCACCGCCGCTTCACCGCGCTTGCCAGATCACGCCCGGCGGTCACGACCCACCGGCGGAACGCGCGGGGACTGAAGGTGATGAGCACCTCATGGTGCCGCATCCCCTTGCCGCCCTTGACCAGCCCGAGATCGCGGATGACGCAAAACGTCCCGCTGCTCATGCGGGCGAACTTCGCACCTTGAAAATGATTGCGCACACGCGACAACATGGGTGCACCATGCACCGTGCGTCGATTTCGTCAATCTTGACGGCCGCCGAATCAACCGCGCTGAGGTGCGCGGCCGTCAAAGCGTTGCGCTGTTGCCGCGCTCGCCGATGCGATGTATTTGCGCGGTCCGAACCGGCACGCGATTCAGCACTGCACGCCGCTCGCTCATTCGCGTGCCCGGCGAATCCGGCTGCGCAAAACATTCCAGTATCTGGATGCGGATTTCCTCCGCGACCGGACCCTCGACCTGGCGCATGCGATTCCAGAGCCGGATGATCTCCCGTTGCTTGTCGACATCCATTGGTCACCTCCGAGGAATGACCAAAGAGAACATAACAAGAACTTCATTGCAACAACGCACGCTGATACTCGAACGTTTTGCACACGCTTCTGCGGTTTGGCCGCTGGCGTTGGCATCCATCGCGTCGAGCCCGACGGCAAAGCGCCGCATGTCCTCGATTTTGCGTTGGATCAAATGTGAAGATCCAATAGGGGCTTAGGTGCAAACTCTTGTTGGGGACGGGCTTATGGCATTCAAAGATATTCTGTTCACGCTAACGAGCTATCCGGAACCAACGCCCTCGTCAGCGGTGAATGATGCGATCGCGGTAGCTGCAACATTGGGGGCGCATCTTGCAGCCATTTCCTGCGAAGTGCATGTCGAAGTGCCCGGACACTTCCTGGCAGGCAAGATCGCCAACATACCCGGGCTCGTAGCCGCGGAGGCGGCAAAGAGCCGCAAGAATGCAAAGGATCTCCTCGCCGCATTTGATACGGCCGCCGAAAAATCCGGTGTCTCCCATGAGATGATCCTGGAGAAATGCGCAACGCATAGGACTCCTTCGCTGCTGGTCGAATATGCGCGAATTCGTGATCTCACGATTATGCCGCTGCCGGAGTCGTATGATCAATGGTATGCGGAAGAGCTGATATTCGAGTCGGGCAGACCTATCCTCGTCCTTCCGACCGCCCCGCTGTCGCGACCCTTTCAACTGGAAACCGTTGTTGTGGCCTGGGATTTCAGCCGAGCCGCGGCCCGCGCGGTCGCGGATGCACTTCCTCTGCTTGAGAAAGCGAAGAAGGTTCGGATCGTCACGGTCGTCAACGAAAAACCCTTTGACACCAAGACTTCCAACGAAGACCTGGCAAAGAACTTGGGCCGCCACGGCATCGACGCCGTGCTGGACAATGTCGATGCTGCAGGCCGGTCGATCGGCGAGGTGCTCGAAGCTCATGTTCTTGCGCACAAGGCTGACGTGCTGGTGATGGGGGCTTATGGGCACTCGAAATGGCGCGAAATCGTGCTGGGGGGCGCAACCAAAAGTCTGCTGTCGAACCCGCCGGTTCCGGTTTTATTTTCGCACTGACGACCGAAAGGGGCCGCAGGTATGACGACGGTCCCATCGCGCCCGCAATCAGAAATCCGGGAAATCTCTGGCAGTAAACCGAAGCTGATCAGATCGCTTACGCTGACGCATGCCGTACTCTACGGGTTAGGCGTGACGATCGGCGCCGGCATCTATGTGTTGGTCGGGGCGGCCGCTGGACGGAGCGGCATGCATGCGCCGCTGGCATTCGTTGCGGCGGCTATCGTGATGGGGATCACCGCGGCTTCCTTTGCCGAACTGGGCACCCGAATGCCGGTCGCGGCGAGCGAAGCGGCCTATGTCCAGGCGGCGTTTCGTATCAGATGGCTCAGCCGGGCCGCGGGACTGCTGGTCGTTGCCGCCGCGATCATTTCTGCCGCCACCATTACGGTTGGCAGTGCGGGCTATATCGGAGTGTTCATCCCGCTTCCGGCGCACTGGATTATTGTTGCCGTCGTGCTCGCAATGGGCGCTGTCGCCTGCCTGTCTGCCGTTCAGTCCATCAGCTTTGCCGGGCTGATGACGGTGATCGAGATAGGCGGCCTCGCCCTTATCATATTCTCCGGCGTTGCCGGCGAAGGCCAATTGATCTCGCGCCTGCCGGAGCTCTGGCCCGCCGCAGGAGGTCTGGCTGCCTGGATCAGCATCGGACAGACCTCGCTGCTGGCCGTCTTTGCTTTCATCGGCTTCGAGCACCTTGTGAATATCTCCGAGGAGATGAAAAATCCGCGACGGACCTTGCCTTGGGCACTCTTCATTACGCTCGGTGTAACCGCCCTTCTCTATGCCTCCGTTGTCTGGATTGCAGTCACGGCCGTGCCGCCGGCAGAGCTCGCGCTTTCACCGGCCCCTCTCGCGCTCGTATTTCAACGGCTGACGGGCCTGCCGCTGCAAACGCTAAGTTCCATTGCAATAGTCGCGACCGCCAATGGGATCATCGTCCATATGATCATGATTGGGCGCGTGTTGTACGGCCTTGCCGATCAGGGCAACCTCCCCGCCTTCTTCGCAAAGGTGAATTCAGCGAATGGCACGCCGATCATTGCGACGCTCTTCGGCGTTGCAGCCATTCTGGTCCTCGCCCTTGGCATTCCGCTCACAGGTCTGGCCGAATGGACCTCGCGCTTCACTCTGGCAATCTTCGCACTCGTAAATCTGGCCCTGATAAGGATCAAAGCGACTGAATCGAAGCCTCCTGCCGATGTGTTCTGCGTTCCACGATGGGTACCAATCGCAGGGCTGGCCACAAGCGTAATGCTGCTCTTGGTCGATCTCCTCGGATAGTCCGCCTTGGTCGATAACGGCGTCTATAAGGGCCGGGTACGCAACTGCACGCCATGCGCAGTCGTGGGGGATCAACCGCGCCGAGGCGTTAGGCCGCTAAAGCGTTGCGTTGCTGCCGCGCTCGCCGATGCGATGTATTTGCGCGGTCCGAACCGGCACGCGCTTCAGTACTTCACGCCGCTCGCTCATGCGCGCGCCCGGCGAATCCGGCTGCGCAAAGCATTCCAGTATTTGGATACGGATTTCCTCCGCGACCGGACCCTCGACCTGGCGCATGCGATTCCAGAGCCGGATGATTTCCCGTTGCTTCTCGACAGTCATTTGGCCACCTCCGCGGAATGACCAAAAAGAACATAACAAGAACGATATTGCAAGCCGGAAAGGTGTGAATTCACTAGAAGCAGAGGCTGAGAATCTTCAGTCGACAGGATTCGGCCCCGCGCGATTTTGGTTTCGCCGCGCTAGCCTGCTTTGATTCCTTCGGCGAACTCGTTCGGCGAACTCTTCGCCGGCTTGGGACGCTCATAGTCGCCTGCGATCACCATGGCCCAATACATGCGGCCGGTCTTCGCGCTTTTCACGCTGGCCACGCCCACGCGCGTGGCGCCGGGCAGCAGGAGGTTCTTCCGGTGCCCTGACGAATTGATCCACTGGTCGAGGGTTTTGGGAAAGCCGTCGTAACCGTACGCAATATTCTCTGCGGCCCGGCCGGCGCCCGCCGGACCGACACGCGTATTGAAATGGCCGAGGACATCGTGATCCAGCTGGTCCTTGGCCGCCATTGCCTGGGCTTGATCGTGTGCAATCCGTGTGAGGGTTCCATCCAGGGTGACGCGCTTCTCCCCGTGCTTCAGCCGAAAGTCAGAAATCATCTGCGCGGGATCGGCCGCGGCCGTCCGGCCCAAGGCTGTAGTGGCAAAACAGAGCGCCAGCCCCAGCAGCAGAGCCTGCCGCGTCAGAATGACTATCTTGGTACCGGTCACAATTTTTCCCCTGCCCCTTCCGCAATCGGGATCGCTGGGCGGATCCCATCCAAAAAGCTGTGGCAAGTCATTGATTTTATTGGTCGGGGCAGCTGGATTCGAACCAACGACCTGCAGTACCCAAAACTGCCGCGCTACCAGGCTGCGCTATACCCCGATCATGTGCTGGGAAATGCGTCGATACACGCTTAACCCCCGGCCATCAAGGCGCTCCGGAGCAGCTTAGCGCTTGCTAAACAGCGGGTGCGCCACCCGGTCGCCGGGCTGAATGCCGTATTTCTGCGCCGTGCCCGCAATCACCTCCAGTACGCCCTTGGCGAGCCCGCCGGATGAGATGATCTTCGTCGAGAGCGGCTCGGTATTTTCGGCGATGCGCAGGATGCGGCCGTCGGCGCGGATGAAGATCATGTCGAGCGAGATGTAGGTGTTCTTCATCCACATCGAGATCTGCTGCTCCGGCGAGAAATCGAACAGCATGCCTTTACCGTCGGGCAATTCCTTGCGGTACATCAGTCCGGTCTGCTTTTCGTCCTCCGTCGTCGCCATCTCGACCGAGAACACCTGCACGCCCGATTTGGTGACGATCTCGAGCGGCTGAACGGTCGCCGCCCGCGCGGCGGGATTGGCGCAAAGGATGGCGAGCACGGCGGATGCCGTGGCCAGCGACGTCATCAGGCGGCCGCCAATGCGAAGCCGCGCAACCATCAAAGCGAAATTCATCAATGCACTCATGCCGGATATCTTGCCAATTGCCGGGGGACCCTAACCCGACGATTGCGGCAAATGCCAGAGGCCGCCGCGCGGGTGCGCGGCGTCCGGCTCAAATTTCCGTCAGCGGATCAGTGCGAGGACAGCGCCGACGGGCCGGTCTCGGGATGGATCTCGGCCGCCATCATGCCCTTGGACCCGGGCCCGAACCGCACCAGCACGTACTGGCCCGGACGCAGCTCGGTCATGCCGAAGCGGCGCAGCGTTTCCATGTGGACGAAAATGTCCGGCGTGCCCTCGCCGCAGGTCAGGAAGCCGAAACCGCGCAGCCGGTTGAACCACTTGACCTGCGCCCGCTCCAGCCCGCTGGTCGGCGTGACGCTGACATGGGTCCGCGGCGGAAGCATCTGCGCCGGATGGATCGCGGTGGACTCGTCCATCGAAACGATCCGGAACGCCTGATAGCCTTTTGCGCGCTGCACGCACTCGACCACCAGCCGCGCGCCTTCATACGCGGTTTGATAGCCGTCGCGCCTGAGCACGGTGACGTGCAGCAGCACGTCGGGCCAGCCATTGTCCGGAACGATGAAGCCATAACCCTTGGAAGCGTCGAACCATTTGATGACGCCGGATATTTCGACAAGGTTGGCGGCGGAATCGCCGAGCCCTGACAAAGCATCCACTGTCGGATCGCGATGCGAGCCGGTTGCGTAATCGCCTGGTCCAAGTCTGTCTTGCCCAGTCCCACCTGACGGCGGCCCCCCGAGCTTCTTGGACACAAATTCGTCCGACCCCATGACCCCGGACCCCACACTTCAAAAAAGCGGCCCGCCATCGCCCTGGCAGGACCGGAACACGCGCTCATCGATGACACTCATGACAACGCTGCGCGAATCTCTCGAATCAAAAGATAACACTCTCGACTGCCGAGCATAGCTAAAAAAAACAAAATTGCGGGGGCTATGAACAAGTTGCACAGCCGCGAATCAGTTGGCAGTCAATTACCTACGAACGGCCCAAGCGTCTCGCCGATGTCGAAACGGATCACCAGATCGGCGATATCGTCCTGTTCCGTCGGCTCATTGTTGATAATGACCAGCTTCGCGCCGCTATTTCTCGCCATCAGCGGAAAACCTGCGGCAGGCCAAACGACTAGCGACGATCCGATCGCCAGGAACAGGTCGCATTGCTGGGCCAGTTCGGTGGCGCGGCGCATCGCATCTTCCGGCATCGCCTGTCCGAACGAGATCGTCGCAGTCTTCACCGGCTCATCGCAGATGGTGCAGTCCGGTGCATCGCCGCTTTCTTCGAAACGCGCCTTTACCCAAGGAAGATCATAGGCATGTCCGCAGCCGATGCAGCGGGCATAGGTGGTATTGCCATGCAGTTCGACCACGTCGTCGGCCTTGAAGCCTGACGCCTGATGCAAATTGTCGATATTCTGGGTGATGATCGCGGGCGTCTTGCCGGCTTTGTAGAGCGAGGCCAGCGCGCGATGGCCACGGCCGGGCTTGGCCGCGGCAAAAGTCTCTTCCATCGCAAAGCGCCGCCGCCAGGCCTCGGCCCGCGCCTCGGCGCTGGAAACGAATTCGTCGAACGCAATCGGGCGGTTACGGGTCCACAGGCCGCCGGGCGAGCGGAAATCCGGAATGCCGCATTCGGTGGAAATACCGGCTCCGGTAAAGGGAACGATACAGGCGGCTTCGGCGATCATGTTGCCGAGCTGCTCGACGCCGCTGTGCAAATCCTTGGCAATCACCGCTGACATTTCCGAATTTGTTGGGCTGCGCCGACTATAGCACGGCCATCTGGATTGCCAGATCGATGCGCACTGCGCCGCAGCATGCGCTTCGTCAGGGCGGCCGCTATCAAGCCGCCTTATAGCGATGTCGCCTGATCATGCTGCCTTGATCACGCATCTTATCAGCGCCGTCGCCTCGCTAGAAGCTGCCGATCACAAGCTGCAACCTCGCTTCCGCATTCATGCCCCATTCGCTCGCGCCAATGATGACGAAGCGCGAATCAAACAAGACACGGATGGGCGATGACGGAGAAGGAAAAAAGACTCGCGCGCGATCGGGCCGAAATCGCAGCCCGCGTCGCGAGTTTCAGGGAAACCCAGCAGAAGTTCGAACGCGCGCGTGAAGAGTACTACGAGACGACCCTCGCCAATGCGCTGAACGGATCGGGGCGACCGTCGTTCTGGCGTTGAGCATGAAATACCCCGCCTGCATCTTCGAATGTAGGCGGGTGAGTTTTTCTCGAATTAGGGAGCATCGATCCGAGCAGACCCGACGTCATCGCGAGCCATGCGATCGCGCGGGTCTGATCGTCAGATTCATGCAGGAACCAACACCTCCCTTGCGGAGTTTCTCGATGGGGAAAGGTGCGTCATGCCCGTGTGGATGGAAATTCTGATCAATGTGATCGGCTATGGCGGCTTCATCGCCGTCGCGACCTATCACCGATCGCCAAATGAAAATTTTCCGGAGTGAAAAGTTCCGGATCGCCGAGTGCCGAACCGTCGAGGCCGCTAATTATCCTTGCGCGGTTCACCCGCGGAGCCTTGCAGCCGGCGTCGATGGCGCGGCGCCAGACTCCTTTTGTTCTCAAAGAACGAACAGGGGGCGCGTTTTCCGGCACTGTTGCCGTGTTAAGATACCGTTACCTCGCTGCTTCGCGCTCACATCCAATCCATTCGATCGACGCGCGGATTTCTCGTCGCTCACCGCCATGTCCGGCCGTGTGCGGATGTCGAACCTTTTTGGCGCAGCCCGTACCTATCTAAAAAGGTGCTGCGATGACCCAAGCCGACCACTATCGAGATCAGTCCGACAGAGCCCGCCGCCTCGCCGAAGCCGTCAAGGATCCGGAAGCCTCGAAGAAGCTGATCCAGATGGCCGAGGAATTCCGCCTCTACGCCGAACGGCTGGAAGCGACGCATTAGGATCTTTCGGTTCCGATTGAAGCCGCGCCGGGCTTTCGGATTCTCGCGTTGACGCGTGCGCTTGACGCGCCCGTGCCCCGGATCAGGCTTTCACTCGAAAACGCTATAATTGTTTGAGACGGCCATAGAACTTAACCGTCCATTTACCGAGCCACCCTCAAATGCTCGCGCCGTTAACTGAACCTCTTTACAAGGCGTAAACGTGGGCCTGACAAATTCTGGTCAGGAGGGTCATCCCATGGTCATTTACCCGATACCGGTTGAAGTGACGCAGGCCAGAGTACAACTCGTCGTCGATCAGGCCGCCAAGGCGCCGCCGCATACGATCAATCAGGATCTTCAGGCCGTCGATCATGCCAAGGCAGCCGCGATAGACAGCGGCCCTTGCCAATCTGCCGGCCGAAGAACCGCCCCTGGTGGACGTCAAGGTCTGACCTGACGAGAACTCATCTCGCGCCGCGGGCCTGCTGGTCTCCGGCTCTCTCTTCACGCGCGCCATGCAAGCTGTTGCGCGTGCACGACGCCGAGCGTCAGCAGGCCGCCGATGCCGGCAAGCACCGCCAAGCCTGCGAACCAGACCCATTGCGGCCGTTCCTTGTACGCCAGGAACGCCGAGCAAATCGTGCACACGATGGTCGGCATATTCGCGACCAGTAAAACCCACGCCAGCATGTCAACCTCCCGAAGTGAAGCGGATGCGCGAAAGCTAGCGTCCCGTTAGAACGACACCGTGCGTCCGGTCACATCCGTTCGCCTGCACTGGCGCTATCGTCGAGGCATGATGGCGCTTCGGGAAATCATGATCTGGATCATTCAAGCGGTGCTGTTCGGCATCGGGATCGGCTTTGCCGGGCTGACGGCGCATCTGGCCGGCCCGCCGCTGGCCACAGCCTTCGCGATCGACGAATTGATCCCGACCGCGATCGTGTTTTTCGCCGTGGCGGCGGGCCTTGGCTGGATCGGAAACAGGTTCTGGCCTGAAGAATGGCTGTTCAATCCCCTGCTCTAACATCCGGCACGACGGTTTTCCGTGCGGGGCGGCAGATTGCTTATCTCGGTATCGCCTCGGCGCGATAGATCTTCGTACCCGAGGTTTCGACGATCCGGCCCTTGAGCGATCTTACAAACGCCTTCGAGCCTTCGACCGCAAAATGCGTGCGCAGCGCCGCCTCGTCAGCCCATTGCTCGAAAAAGAACAGCCGCATCGGATTCTGGCAGTCGACATGCACGTCATGCGAGATGCAGCCCGGCTCCTTGCGGGAGCGCTCGACGTGCTCCAGGCAGGACCGGAGCACGTCGTCGAAACGTGTCCTCGCGCGCCAAAATACTGCCCGTTACCAAAATCATGCGTTCCCCCGTTGCGCCGACGCCCGCGTTCCGCGGGCGCCGGTCGGCGTCGAGGCGGGCTAAGTGTGGTCAGTGTATCAGGCGCGGCGCCACGGCGCATACCGCCAACAGGACGCCGAGGCTGCCCACCACGGACAATTTCATCCGAGCCGTCCTGGCGTCGGTGATCGGGAGCAGGACAAAGAACATCATCGCGACAATGAGCAGGCTGTAAATCAGAACCATGGTCGAACCCTCCGTTGGCGCCACGATGGACGGAAGGGCAAATCGGGTATGTGTGGGGGATCACGCCGGTGACGCCGCGCCAAAAGATATCGGATTTGCGGCCGAACGCGATTGAATCGCATGGCAGCTCCAGGCTGTGACCCGATAAATCTGCAATTTTACGCTTTTGGTTGTATTGGCGGCAATTTGGACGTGCCACACCATTTTCGTCAAAATTCGAGAGGGAACGAATGTTTGGGAAATTTCTGCGCGACGAGAGCGCCGCCACCGCCATCGAATACAGCCTCATCGCCGGGTTCATCGCGCTCGCCATTATCGCCGCTGTCGGAATGACCGGCCAAAGGCTCGTCGAACTGTTCGAGAGTTCTGATTCCTGCGCTGACGCGCTAAGTCACGATTAAAGCGCTGCAAGGACGAGGATTGCGAGGCCGGCCAGCATCCAGAGCGCAAGCCCGGCAAACCATGAGGCAATTTCACCGGAGTCCTTCCGGCCGAACAACTGAAGGACCGACGATCCGGTAGCGTAGAAAAGAATCTCGAGACGAAAGCTGAGAAGCCGGTCGAACATCTGGTTTCCGCGCGTGCTGCGCATGGACCGTGACGTTTTCACGGGTTGTCGAACAGAGGCCTTACCAAAGAGCAGCCATCCAGCGCCTGCGCTCCAGTCCACGCGGCATCCTGCCGGTGGCGCTTAGCTTTATTCTTGAGAGATCGATCGCCGGCTACGGCCGCCCCGCCAGCTCGCTGGCGAGAACGGCAACTCCGCGCCATGGGAAGCGAGCTCTGACGCCGGCGAATTGGCCCGAGAGAGACTGCTCGATGAAGACATCGATCCCCTGAGGTCCAGCGTGGCTGACGATGATGCCTCCGCCGAGGACTGTGCGGCTGCCGACGTTGCCTTCAAGCCGAATTGTCTGGCCATCAAAACCTCCATCAATGAGCAACCTGCTGACGCCGGGTGCCGTCCCGAATCCAAGCTAAGACAAATCTACGACCCAATCATTGAGCTTCGGTTGGTTTACCCACAAGGAACAACGAAAGGTAGCGCGTATCTTTACGGATAAGGACTCAACCTTCCAGCGAGTGGTGTAGCGCGCGGACTGGAACGGCTGGCGCTCGGATTGTCAGGGCTCCTTCGGCCGACCGGCACCCACAAACCCAAGGCAATGTGACCTGGCGCACGGATTTAACCCCGCATTTACCTCAACTGGAGCATCGCCGGAACGAACGCATTCGTCTCAAATTGTCTTGGAAATCGAGGGCTGGGTCATGACCAAGTTTCAGTATCTGCAAGAGCAAGCCGCCCGGGCTGAAAGGTTGGCGCGAAGCATACTCGACGCTGTGACAGTGGAGAGGCTTCAGGCGTTCGCTGCCGAGTGCCGGGCAAAGGCAAACACATTGGATGAGCCGCAGGCCAAGGCCGCCTGATACTTTGCGCAACGTTTGAGGACACCGCGATGCTCCCTCGACTTTGAAAGCCCCGCTCACCCAAACGGGTTTTCCTTTTTTGGGAACGAAGTCCCCCAGCACGAATTGGATTCCCGAACAGGCACCAGCCCCGCACACCGGGGCTTTTCTTTGAGGACTCGTCATGCTCTGGATTGAAGCCATCATCAACATCTCAGCCTTCGCGGGCTTCATTGGTTTAGCGAACCGTTATCCAAGGGATGAACAGGTCGACTGATAAGGGAACCGCCGGCACTATCACTTTCAGGCAATTGGCTGCATAGTGCCTCATGGCAAAAGCAAAAGTGACCTTCAGGATCGTCCGAATCGCAGACGATAATTGGACTATCCAGGCCGACTATCCGGGTAGCGAGCCGCGAACCATCTCAGGTCTTACCAGCAAGGAAGATGCGAACGAGTGGATCAACGGTGATCGTAAGATCGTGTGGCTCCGCTCGCAAGGTTACGCCAAGTGACCCGATAGCCTGCCGCGTATCGCCCTTAAGCTCCGCCCATGCGGGATTGGTCCCCACACCGGTCCACGCAAAGCCTGCCCATTGACGCAATTTGCTGCTATTTAATGCCCTGAACAGCGGTCCACGACCTCAAATCTGCAAATGTTCTCAGGGAGATAAGAAACATGCGCTACCTCCACACCATGCTGCGCGTCCGCAATCTCGATACCGCGATGAAGTTTTACCAGGACGCGCTCGGCCTGAAGGAAGTACGCCGGGTCGATAACGACAAGGGCCGGTTCACACTGGTGTTCCTGTGTGCGCCCGAGGACGAAGGCCTGTTCAAGGCCGCGCCGCAGAACCGCGGCGCGCCGCTGGTCGAACTCACCTACAATTGGGATGAGGAGAAATACGGCGAGGACCGCCATTTCGGCCACCTCGCCTATGAGGTCGACGACATCTACGCCACCTGCGACCGCCTGATGAAGGCCGGTGTCACCATCAACCGGCCGCCGCGCGACGGCAACATGGCCTTCGTGCGCTCGCCGGATCTGCATTCGATCGAGCTGTTGCAGAAGGGCGATCCGAAGCCGCCGGCGGAGCCGTGGTCCTCGATGCCGAACACCGGCCACTGGTAAGCCTGCTTTCGTGCACTGATCGGATCGGCTTGTGCCGCGTCATCGACGCGAAAGCGATTCGCGCGCAATCGCCATTCAGCGAAAACGTTCCTTCGCGCCAGCTTCTTTTCACGCGCAGGAACCGGCCAGAGACATCGCGCGTTCACTCCTCGATTGCATTCTGAGGAGAAACATGATGGGACGAGGACTTCTGCTTTGGTTGCTGGGCGTGCCTATTCCGGTGATCATTCTGCTGTGGCTGTTCTTCGGCCGCTGACCGGCTGACGCCAGCCAGTCGCGTTACGCATAGAATCGGGCTCTGTCGCACTGCGGCGGAGCCCGATTTTTTGTTGCGTTTGAGCCCGTGCAAAGGCGCGCTTTTTCGCTGATCTTCCGCTATGAACGCGTCAAGCAGATCAGCGGGAGCGACAACGCGTGGCCGATAACAAGAAACAACAACTCACCATCTGGGGCCGGGCCAATTCGGTCAATGTTCAAAAGGTGCTGTGGTGCCTGGCCGAACTCGATCTCGCCTATGAGCGCATCGACGCCGGCATGCAGTTCGGCAAGAACAACGAGGCGCCGTATCTGGCGATGAATCCGAACGGCCGCGTGCCGACGCTGGTGGACGGCGATTACGTGCTGTGGGAATCCAATTCGGTGATGCGCTATCTCTGCATGGCCTATGGCGAGAATTCGCCGATCTACCCCGCGCAGCCAAAGGCGCGCGCCGCCGTCGACCGCTGGCTCGACTGGACGCTGTCGACGCTGCAGCCGGTCGACCGGCCGGTGTTCTGGGCGCTGGTGCGAACGCCGGTCGAAAAGCGCGACATGGTCGCGATCCAGAAGGATGTCGACGCGGAAGCCGTGGTGTGGCGGATCGTCGAGGCGCAACTGGCGAGCCGGCGTTTCATCGAAGGCGACCAGTTCACGATCGCCGACATCGCGCTCGGCGCCTATGCGCGTCGCTGGCTCGGCGTCGAGGGCGTCACCAAGCCGAAACTGCCGAACCTCGATCGCTGGTTTGCGCAGTTCGCGGCCCGCCGCGGTTTTGCGCAGTTCATCGCGCCGCCGATGACGTGAGGCAAAGCGTTTTTGAGCGAAGTGGATGCCGGTTCGCGTCTAGAAAACGCGTAAAATAAGAATCTAGAGTTCGGATCTGATTCAATCAGAACCGAACTCTAGCGCGAGCCGCCGGACACACCGGCGCCGACGCTCACCGCGCCGCCGATTTTCATGCAGGTATTGGTGCCTTCGATTCGGACGAAGCCCGCGCCATACTCTGCGCAGGCATTGGCTGAATTCGAGCGCTTCAGCGGCAGCAGCTTGCCGGATGTTGCGGCCTTGTCGGGCTTCGGGGGACGGGGCTGCTCGGCGAACGCGGCAACCGAAGGCAGCGCCATCGCAAACAGGACCAGGAGGGATTTTCGCATCCCGCCTTTTATCGCCGCTTGCGGATCGATGCCAGAACTAGCGGACGAACTTGACGCCGACCGATTTGCCGCGGCGCCAGACCACTTCGCAGCGGCGTCCGGTCCTGGCGTCGCGCGAAAACGCCAGCCGCAATTTTGCCGGCAGCGAGTTGGGATCGTCGATCGTGACCTTCGCTCCCGTCGTGGACAGATCCTGCACCACGCATTGGCGCGCGGCAAAACCGCCCTCGAGCGTGATCCACCCGGGCTGACTCAAGGATTTGCGCGTCTCGCGCTTCTTGTTGCCCGATAGTTTCGATAGCAAGGCCATGTCGGAAGTTCCCCCGACCAAAGCCTTACGCCATGCGGCTTTAAATTCCGTTGCATCCCGTCATCACCCGGGCGCCGATGGAGACCCGGAAAGGCCGAAAAACGGGTTTCCGAGCGGCTTGCCCGCTCGGCCAAACGCCACTATACGTTCGCCCGTCGTCGCCTCCATGGAACATGGACAGCCGGCGGCCAACACGGCCTATCAATCGCATAACGCATTGATTTTCCGGTTGTTTTGCTCCCTTCGTCTATCGGTTAGGACGCCACCCTTTCACGGTGGAGAGAGCGGTTCGATTCCGCTAGGGAGCGCCAGCCATCTCATCGGCTTGGCTTCCCCTTCCCGACCTCATCGTTGAACGGCTGGCCTCGATCGCCGCGGTGCGGCGACTTCAGACATGATGTGCGGAATGGGACCTGGGTGAACCAGGGAACACGGCTGGGTGCGCCTGCCCGTTGCAGGCTGCGGTAATCGGCCCGGCATATGGGCAAGTCACTGCCAATCGGGATAAGGGGGCTCGAATCTGCTATAAAACCGGGATGCATCCCGATGCAGCAAACCCCCTACTGCCACTCGTCACCCTGGCCGCGGGAGTGTTTTTGCTGATCGCGCCCCGCATCGTCAGCGTCGCAGTGGCGGTCTATCTGATTGTCGCCGGGCTTCTCGGGCTGAACGGGATCTACCACTTCTTCAAATAGGTCCGGAGCGCGGGACCGAAGTCCCGCGCCGCGCTCTCTCGTTCTTCAGCCTTGTGGGCTTGCCGTGGTAGCCGGGAGAGTAAGGGGAGCCCCTCCAAGCGACATAGGTCCCACAGGTTTAGGCTCCCGGGCCATCCTCTTTTGCGCTGCCCGGGATAGCCGGCTGCGAGCATGCCTGGTTGGAATGGAGGCAGTTACTTCCGGGGCAATTGTTTTTTGCAGCGAGTCGACCTTCGCTATGAGCGTGGAGATCTGAGCGGACACCTTCTTCACGTCTGCATGCTCATCCGCTATCTGACCCGATATTTTCTTCACGTCGGCGTGCTCATCCACGACGCTCTTTCTTAGCGAAGCAAGCGTCATTGAACCCTGCTGAAGAAGATCGGTGTTTTGCTGTAGCAGGAAGCTGTTCTCTTGCAGCGAGGCAACGTGTTGCTGCTGGGCCGACTGAATATTCTTCAATGCGGCGACAGCCGGATCTGATATTGGATCGGAAGCTTTCCACTGCGGAAGCAGCTCATGCGGAATCAGTTCGGCCAACTTGCTGAGATCATGCAGAGCAACGTCGGGAGGCGACAGGGTATAGTAGGCCGCTGTACTGTTTATTCCGAGAGCGAACACCGCAAGCGCCAAGATCGATTTCCGGCTCGATTTCTTGGCCGGCGCCGTGGATTCGGGTTGGTCCGCTTGGCTCTGATTTTCCGATGTCTGGGTCACGTGCATCAACCTCAAATGAGTGAACAAAAAAGGAGCCGTCGCTGGGTCGTCCGTCGCGACGGCTCCTTTACGCGGCACCCACCTAAGAACTGCCTCGGATAATAGGCTGATGATATTAATTCGGCGTTAGCGCCTCAGTCGTCTGGCATGAGCCGCAAGCCGTTGCCGTATGCGCTTTCTGTTGGCGCCACAGGCGATCTCCGGCGGCACAACGCTGAAGTTCTTTCCAAGCTAGAGCAGCAGGTCGACGAGCGCCCCTGGCTGTTTAACGGTGGAGAGAGCGGTTCGATTCCGCCAGGGCGGCGCTACCTCCTTCCAAACACTTTCCCAGCTCAAGCCGACCATTTTCAAGGCTTACAGGAACCATTTTCATGGCCCACGCTCCATCCATTGCATAGTCCGGCTAACGGACATCAGTGCGTAAGAACAAAGGACAGGGAAATGGATACGGCCGCCATTGCGATCACGACCTGCGTCGGACTTTACCTCGCACTGCGCCTGACGTTGCGGTTCTACTTTCCGTCAGATACCTGATCGTTCGCACGAAGCCCGGGGACGATGGCTGCGAGGACGAATCTCTCTTGGCCCCTGCCCCAAGTCCATTGACCCACCAGCCGGTTTCTCAAAACTGACTATCGGCGACACGGCGGTTTTGGCATCGCCGGGGTCACGACCTTTCCGCATCGTACCTACTCGCAAGACGCGAACGGTTTTCTTGAAGCGAGTGATTGGATACTCTTCCGCCGGGCTTGAACGCCTTCACATGCTGGCGGGAAGAATGCGCAGCTACACATTCAAGGAGAAGGCCAAGATAACCGCTGGCGCGGTGACGGCGCTCGTCATCGTTGCGTGGTTCGCCATCTTCGCATTGGCGCTGTTATCGGGGGGATAGATCAGACGGCTGGCGACGCCGCGGGAGTTTGTGCTGCTCCGGAGACAGCAGGAACTTTGTTCTCCCCCGGAGAACTACGTATACGCAGGCACGCCCCGGCTGACGGCCACCAATACAGAGTTGTCTCACGAGATCGAACACAATCAGCCGTACCAGCTGCCAAGCGCTGTTGTTCACCAACCGAGCTATCGGCACCGCCTGCACGATTGCACGACGAAAGCGACGGCCTGAATAGCCGCTATCGCACCGGCGTCACGGCGGCCGAATATCGCGTATGGCAACGCCCGCGGAACTTTGTTCTACTCCGGAGAACACCGGCCAGCAGAGTACCTGTTCATGACTGATAGACCATCGCGCGCCGACGGCGCCCGCGTCCTCGCCGACCTCAACGCGCTGCGCGCCATCGGCGCCTACAAGACCGGCGTTCACAAGCCGACGTTTTCGGAGCCGCATCTCGCCTCGCTGGCGTGGCTGGTGCAGCGGCTTCCCGAGGCCGGCCTTACGGGAGAGATCGACGGCATCGGCAACATCCTCGGCACCAGCACGAAGTCCGGACCGAAATTGTTGGCGGGGTCGCATCTCGAAAGCCAGAACCACGCGGGCTGGCTCGATGGACCGCTCGGCGTGATCTATGCGCTCGAAGCCGCCCGAAGCATCAACCGCGATCCGAACATAAACGGCGCGGTCGAAGTGGCGTCCTGGTGCGACGAGGAAGGTCATTTCGGTAGCTTCCTCGGCAGCCGCTCCTTTGTCGGCGGCGTCACCGACGCCGATATCGACGAGGCGCACGACCGCAACAGCGGCAGGAGCATGCGTGAGGCGCTGCGCGATGCCGGCCTCGCCGGCCGCGCCCGCACGCTTTGCGAGCGCGGACGGCATGTCGGATATCTCGAGGCCCATATCGAACAGGGCGAGACGCTCGAAAGCAGCGGCCTCAAGATTGGAGTCGTCACGTCCATCGTCGGGATCTGGCAATACCGCATCACGTTCACCGGCGAACAAAACCACGCCGGCACCACGCGGATGGCGATCCGCAGGGACGCCGGCCTCGCACTCGCCAGATTCTGCGTCGCTATCGACGAACGCTTCCCCGCCGCCTGCGGCCCACGCACGGTGTGGACCACCGGCCGCATCACCCTCGATCCCGGCGCGCCGAGCATCATCCCGGGATCTGCGGAAATGCTATTCCAGATTCGCGATGACGACGTGAGCGTGATTGCGCGGCTGGAGGATCTGCTGCATGCCATGGCTGCGGAAGTCGACAAACAGGGCCGCTGCCGCGTCGCCGTGGAGCGCATTCGCACCGGCGCACCCGCGCTGATGGATGCGTCGTTCCAGCAGGCCATCGAACAAGCCAGCGCAGCCTGCGCCGGCGGCAGGTCGCTCCGCATGCCGAGCGGCGCCGGTCACGACGCCCAGGTTCTTGCGACCGTCATGCCGGCAGGCATGATGTTCGTGCCCTCGATCGGCGGCATCTCGCACCACTGGACCGAGAACACCGCCGACGCCGACATCGTCACGGGGGCCGAGGTCTTTGTCGACGCGTGCCGGCGGCTGTTGGCGCGGTGACAGCGAAGGACGACATGCCTGCTGGCACCCGGTCGGCCTATTCGATCAGGGATATTCCACCGGGGGTGTGGGTTCTCGGCTTCGTCTCGATGCTGATGGACGTTTCGTCGGAGATGATCCACGCCCTGCTGCCGATCTACCTGGTTACGGTGCTTGGCGCGTCGATGGTAACGGTCGGTGTTATCGAAGGCATCGCCGAGGCGACCGCCTCGATCACAAAGATATTCTCCGGCGCACTCTCGGACCGGCTTGGCCAGCGCAAATGGCTCGCGGCCGCCGGCTACGGCCTGGCGGCTGTCACCAAGCCGGTCTTTCCGCTGGCGCCAACCATCGCCTGGCTGGTGGCGGCGCGTTTCGTCGACCGGATCGGCAAGGGCATTCGCGGCGCCCCCCGCGACGCGCTGGTGGCAGACATCTCGCCCGCCCATCTGCGCGGCGCGAGTTTTGGATTGCGCCAATCGCTCGACACGGTCGGCGCCTTCATGGGCCCCCTGCTCGCCATCGTCCTGATGTGGTGGACATCGGACAACTTCACGGCCGTGTTCTGGTTCGCCGTCATTCCTGCCTTCCTGGCGCTGGCGCTGATCGTCTTCGCCGTGCGTGAGCCGGCGCGGCCGGAAGCGCTGCGCGCCGTGCGCAATCCGATCAGCCTCGCCGAGATCAGGAATCTCGGGCCGGCCTATTGGTGGGTGGTGGCGGTGGCGAGCGTATTCACGCTGGCGCGCTTCAGCGAGGCATTTTTGGTGCTGCGCGCCCAGAATGTCGGGCTTCCGATCATGCTCGTGCCCGCCGTGCTGGTGGCGATGAATATCGTCTATGCGGTTGCGGCCTATCCCGCCGGCGTGATCTCGGATCGCGTCGGTCGCACGGCCGTGCTGGCGGGTGGCATTGTGCTGCTGATCGCCGCCGATCTCGCGTTGGCCCTGCTGCCGTCGATCGGCGGCGTTGCGCTGGGCGTCGTCCTCTGGGGCCTGCATATGGCGCTGACGCAAGGGCTGCTGGCCGCGCTCGTGGCGGATACCGCGCCGGCCGAGTTGCGTGGCACAGCCTACGGATTCTTCAACCTGCTCGGCGGTCTGGCGATGCTCGCAGCCAGCGTCATTGCGGGCGCGCTCTGGGACATCACCGGGCCGCAGGGAACATTCCTGGCGGGCGCCGGATTCGCCCTGGTCGCGCTGGCAGGATTGCTGCTGCTACGGGGCAAGATCGGCGGCAAGGCCGCCTAGCCTCCCGGGAAAGCCGGATGAGAATTGCGCTTGGCGACAACGAGTCGCGTTCAGCTTTTCTTGCAAATAACTGAATTTGCGGCCATTTGATCGCTTGACGAGGTAAAGTTTCCCGCATGTTGTTGCTGCAGGCCCTCCCCACATCGATCGGCGTAGCCGCCATTGCACCGGCGCTGCTGGTGCTCTGGCTCGTCATTGCCGCCGACGAGCGTCCCGGCCCGCCCACGCGGGTATGGCTCGCCTTCATCCTCGGCGCCGCCAGCATTTCCCTGCTGGGCCTTGCGCGCGCGCCGTTTGCGGCAATCCTCGCGGTGCCGGGAAACCCCTGGATGACGCAGGCCCTGCGTTCGGTGTTCGGGGTCGCCGCGCCGGAAGAGATCGTGAAGGTCCTCGTGATCGTCGCCGTGTCGGTACGCCGCCGCACGTTTGCCGACCCGATGGATACCGTGGTCTATGGCGCGGCCGCCGGCCTCGGCTTCGCCGCCTACGAAAACCTCGCTTACCTCGTGCAGCATTCCGACATGTGGCGGTCGCTGGCGGCGTTGCGCAGCGTGCTGACGGTGCCGTTTCACGGTGCGCTCGGCATCATCGCCGGCGCCTATATCGCGATCGCGCGGGCGGGAACGGCGCTCGGCGCCAACCGCCATCATCGCGACTGGGCGCGGATTTCAAGCTGGTGTCTGGCGCTGTTCGCGCCGGTGGCGCTGCACGCCGCATTCGATTTCCCGCTGCTGACACTGCAGAAACATCCCGATCTCGGCCCCACCACGCGCATGCTGCTCGGGGCGGCGAGCCTGCTGATCGGATTCAGCTCGATCGGATTTGCCATTCGGCTGGTGCGGCGCGTCGGCCGCCACCATGCGCCGCGCACCGAGCTCGCGCGCGAGCGGCTCAGTCTGTTGCGGCGGATGTGGGCCCTGCTGCTCGTGGGCAGCGGGGCCGGCTTCGCCGGCGCTGCTTTCGTGCTGACCTCGCTGCATCACTGGTTCGTCAATCCCGAGCGCAACGCGTCGCTGCTTCTGATTCCACTCGGCCTGACCTCCATTCTGATCGGCCTGGGATTATTGCTGGCGACGACGGCGGTTTATGTGTTCGGCCGCAACCGCATCAGGACGTCCTCGGAAGGATTTTCGTCTGCGTCCGAGCCGGGCTGAACGTCATCCTTCCGTCGTTGATCTCGCTCAAAAAGGCCTGCGAACAAATTTTACCCGCAGGCGGCGCACAAGCTATATTGGATGCTCAATCGGCGCGGCAGGCATCGGGAGTTTCCAATGACCCTTCCCCAGGACATCCCACCGGACATCGGCAAACTGCAGTCGCAAATGAACGCTGCCGTGAAGGCGCATTGGAAAGCGTTCCTGTTCGAAGGCATCGTGCTCGCCCTGCTCGGGCTGGCGGCGATGATCGTGCCGCCGCTGGCGAGCCTCGCCGTCACCATCTTCCTCGGCTGGATGTTCCTGATCAGCGGCATTGTCGGGCTGTTCGCCACCTACTGGGCGCGGCAGATGCCGGGCTTCTGGTGGTCGCTGTTTTCGGCGGCGCTGGCCGTTCTGGCCGGCGGGCATTCTGCTGGCAAAACCCGAGCAGGGCATCCTCACGCTCACCATCGTGGTCGGCGCATATTTTCTGGCCGAAGGCGTCGTCACCATCATGTACGCGCTGGAGCACCGCCGCGAATTGTCGGAGCGCTGGTCCTGGCTGCTGATCTCGGGCGTGATGGACCTCCTGATTGCGTTCATCATCGTCGCCGGGCTGCCGGGTTCGGCGGAATGGGCGATCGGCCTCCTGGTCGGGATCAACCTCGTGCTCGGCGGCGCGTCGCTGGTCGGCATGGCGCTCGCCGCGCGCCAATCCTGACGCCGCCGAATTTGGGATGACAAGCCCGGACGGGTGGGCTATAGAGCCCGCCATGATCATGATCGCCGCCAGCAGCTTTTGGTATTTTAGCTACGACAGCTCGCTGGCGGTGGGAGGATCGCGCTCAATCTGACGAATTGAAGCCAAGAAGTCCGAACAGCCGCCAAAACCTGGCGGCTTTTTTATTGGCCGGCAGGTTCCCAACGAACAGGAGCCAAAGCCGTGTTGAGCACCACCGACGACCTTCGAATTAGCGAACTGAAAGAACTGAGTACGCCGCAGGAGGTGATGGGCGAGATCCCGCGCACCTTGACCGCGACGCGGGTGGTGATGGCGGCGCGCAACGCCATCCACGCCATCCTGAACGGGACCGACGACCGCCTGCTGGTCGTCGTCGGCCCCTGCTCGGTCCACGATCCCGTCGCCGCCGTGGAGTACGCCGAGCGCCTCGCCGCCTTGCGCGAACAGCTCGCCGACCGCCTCGAGATCGTGATGCGCGTCTATTTCGAGAAGCCGCGCACCACGGTCGGCTGGAAGGGGCTGATCAACGATCCCAACCTCGACGGCTCTTTCGACATCAACAGGGGACTGAGGCTGGCGCGCAACGTGCTGTCGGCCGTGAACAATCTCGGCCTGCCGGCCGGGACCGAATTCCTCGACATGACGACGCCGCAATACATCGCCGACCTGATGGCATGGGCGGCGATCGGCGCGCGCACCACCGAGAGCCAGATCCATCGCGAGCTGGCGTCCGGGCTTTCCTGCCCGGTCGGCTTCAAGAACGGCACCGACGGCAATGTCCGCATCGCCGCCGACGCCGTGAAGTCGGCCTCGCATCCGCACCATTTCATGGCGGTGACCAAGGGCGGCCGCTCGGCGATTGCGGCGACCACCGGCAACGAGGACTGCCACATCATCCTGCGCGGCGGCCATGCAGCCGAACTACGACCGGGCAAGCGTCGATGCCGCCTGCGTCGAACTTGTCCGTGCCGGCGTGGCGCCGCGGCTCATGATCGACACCAGCCACGCCAACAGCAGCAAGAAGCCGGAGAACCAGCCGCTGGTCGTGGCCGACATCGCCCAGCAGATCTCGAACGGCGAGCAGCGCATCATCGGCGTCATGATCGAGAGCAATCTGGTCGCCGGCCGCCAGGACGTCGTGCCGGGCAAGCCGCTGACCTACGGCCAGAGCATCACCGACGGCTGCATCGACTGGGAGACGACGGTGTCCGCGCTGAACGTGCTGGCCGATGCGGTCGGCGACGCAGACGGAAAGCGCTAAGCGGCGAATTCCGCGAGCGTTCGGCCTAGCCGCTCGGACCGAATGATCGTGAAGCGGGGCACGCGATCTGCGCGCCCTGCTCCACGCTCCAACATCAGTAGCGGCTGGGAATCGGCTGGCCTGCGCGTAGGCCCTCGAGAGCATCCTTGGGCCGCGGCTGCGCCTTGGGAATTTTCGGCAGGTCTACGTCGACCTTCTTATAGGGGATGCTGTCGAGCAGATGCCGGATCAGGTTCAGCCGCGCGCGCCGCTTGTCGTCGGCCGGGACGATGTGCCACGGCGCCCATGGTGTGTGGGTGGCCTCGATCATGCGCTGGTAGGCCGCCGTGTAGTCCCACCAGCGCCGCACCAATTCAGTGTCCATCGGGCTCAGCTTCCAGTGCTTCATCGGGTCGTTGATCCTGGCCTCGAACCGGCGTCGCTGCTCCTCCTGGCTGACGTCGAGAAAATACTTGCGCAGGATGATGCCGTTGCTGACGATCATCTCCTGCTCGACCATGGGAACCATCTTCATGAACCGTTCGTACTGCTCGTCGGTACAGAAGCCCATGACTCGCTCGACCCCGGCCCGGTTGTACCACGAGCGGTCGAAGAGGATGATCTCGCCCGCCGCTGGGAATTGCGCGACGTAGCGTTGGATGTAGACTTGGGTCTTCTGGCGGTCGGAGGGGGCAGGCAAGGCCACGTGCCGGAAGACACGCGGGCTCGTGCGTGCGGTGATCCGGCTGATCACACCCCCCTTACCCGCCGTGTCCCGGCCCTCGAAAACCACAATGACGCGCGCCCCCTGGTCTTTGACCCAGGTCTGCAGCCGGGTTAGCTCCACCTGAAGCTTGGCGAGCTCCCCCTCGAATTCCTTGCGTCTGATCTTGCCGGACGCGTCCGGCGCCTCAACGACCTCGCGCTTCTTCTGCTTGGCTTTCGACACCCGCCAACCCTCCCCGGCCAAAATGCAGCTATTCGCACCGTCACTCGGAGCCGAATCCACCGGGGTGTTATTGATCTATCTCAACGCTGCACCGGTCCAATATGCGGTCGGAAACGCGGTTCTGATCATCCTCGGCCCAGTCATCGTGACACTTACCTATGCCGGCTGAGGCCATGGCCGGTGCGTCCGCTTGATGCAGATCAGTCTCCCTCCGCTACCGTTTTGGTTGCCAAGGATCGGTGTCAGAGTTGCGAGTCGATCGGTAGCAGCTTCCACAGGTTGGCGACGAAGCGCCTTCGAAAGCCGGTATCGGGCTCGTCCCGGTAGCGCACCCTTTGGCCGTCCCTCTCCGTTTCCCACACTATCGCGCCTTTCGGATCGAGGCGGACGCGGTAGCAATTTTCGGGCGCCACGCCAGTCGTCATGTAGTCCGTCAGCCTTTTGGTCAGCTCCGCGCTCTCGATGTAGAGGCCCGCTTCGGTGTTGATCACGGCGGAGCGCGGGTCGAGATTGAAGCTGCCGATGAACACGGCTTCACCGTCGAAGGCCATGGCCTTGGCATGCAAGGCCGCTCGCGACCGCCGGGAAAGGAGTGACCAGCCCGGCCGGAAAGCATCGGTATCCGGGCGCAACTCGTATAGCTCCATGCCATTCTCGAGCAGCCGCCTTCGGGTCTTGGCATAGCCTGAATGCGCCGGCAGCATGTCGTTCGAAGCGAGCGAGTTGGTCAGCACGCGCACCCGAACATTGCGCTCCCGCAGCGTTTTGACGGTTGCCTGCGCTCCCGCAGGCAGGACGAAGTATGGCAATTCAACGAGCAGTTCCCGTTTGAGATGTGCGATCCGCGCGCGAATGAATTCCATGACGTCATCGCTCTCCTTGCCGGAGGCGATGCTTTCCGGATCGTCGGCGACAATATAGCCGTGTGCCCACACCAGATTGTCGCGAAGCTCGGCGCCCTGGGCAGCGAGTTGGCCGAGGTCCTGGTCAATCGGATATGGGTAGTCGGCCGCCGCGATCGCCTCGCGCAAGCGAATCCGGATGGCATCGAGATCGGCAGCATCATGGGCGCGATCGACGATGGCCGCGATCGGCACGGTTGAGGGGATATTCCAGTATCGGTCGAATACCCCCGACAAATCGCGGACCACAGGCCCAGCCGCCAACACATCCAGATCGCGATAATTGGCGATGGTGTCCACGCCATAATAGATGTCACCGATATTGCGGCCGCCGACGATCGCCGCCGCATTGTCGGCGACCATCAGCTTGTTGTGCATGCGACGATTGACCCGGCCGAAGTCGAAAATGAAATCAAGAATAGACCAGCGCCGGTTAGTAAGCGGGTTGAACAGACGAATCTCAACATTGGGGTGAGCATCGAGGGCGGCTTTGACGGAATCGCTGTCCTTGTAGATAGGGATCGTCGACGAGGAGCCGCACCCTCACCCCGCGATCGGCCGCCTTCATCACGTGCTCGACAATGATCCGGCCGGTGGTATCGCCATCCCAGACGTAATACTGCATATCGAGGCTACGCTCGGCCAAGGTCCGCCAGCGCCAGACGGGTGATGAAAGCCTCGCGCGCCTGGCTCAAGAGGCTGAAGCCGGAGAGGCCTGGATGCTTGTCGGCCGCCGGGCCGAAGAATTGGCCTAGCCAGGTTGACGCGGGGTCATCGAATGCCGTCGATAGCGTTCGCGGATACTCAGGCCGGGGGTCGGTGGTGCGACCGGTGAGAACCTTGGCAAGCCAAGCCAAGACGGAGCGTGGGAGTCCGCGACGAGCCAGTGCCCGAGACTCGGCCGCCCCCACAGGACTGCCGGTTCGCGGCGTGTCGACGTGCATCCGGTGGCAGCCTGCAACATGGTAGGCAGTTCCGCGGCCCATGGCGCTCTCCAACCCCCACGGCCAGCAGGCAAACGCGGCAACAGCAATCCGTCAAGCGCAAACTTGCGACCAAAAGTCGAAACTGAATGACGCCGAAATTCTCGCAAAGCTGATTTTTAGCCAGCTTGACCACTGCAATACTCCGTAGCGCTCATACGAAGCTTCGTTGCTCGCAACTTGTGCGAGGTGCCGATTCCACGAGTACGCGGCATAAATCCGGATACTCCTCATGCAAATGGCTGATTACCCATAACAAGCACCGTCGTACACTTTGGCAAAATCGTCCCGCCTGTGGCGTACCTCACATGAAGAAATCGCACGCCGAAATATAGGTTGCTGCCAAGGTCAGGCCCGTCACCAAGCCGTAGCGGCCTCGGGCTGGACACCTCAAACAACGTTTGGAATCGCGCGATGACGCCAAGGATCATGAACAGGTTTGCCCCGGTCATTCGACTGCTGCTGACCGCAGCTCTGCTTACCCCAAATTTGGCATATGCGCCGCCGACCAGGATCGCGTTCAATTTTGCTGGGCGATGGGAAAGCACGACCATACCATCTACTTCGCCGAAGTTGAGAATCGCGAGGATCGCCAGGCAAGCTTTGATGCGTTGCTCGAGATTTCAGGCATAGATCACGACGCGGTGAATTGCAGCACATCGGATTCTGCAACGCATCGTTTGGCGCGCGCGAAGTTGATGAAAAACTGGCGGGAGTCCGAGTTCGAAATCGTGAACACCACGTTCTTGTCGGATCTCGATTACTAGAGCGTGGATTCATTGGCTAGGCCGCGGAGGCAACTGCGGGTCCCTTAGCGATCAATGTGCGTCGATCGTGAATCAAGCTCTCCAGCCGGTGGGCTGCCACGTTCAGTGTGGCATCATCGACCGCGCTCTCGTCTCCAGCGGCGGATTTGGCACGTTCCGCCGTTAGAATGCGGTCGATTTCGTCTTCGATATCCGACAGCTCGGCCTCTGCTTCGACTTTCCGGACCCGGCGCGCCAGGGCATAGAGAGAATCGAGCGGACCTTCGGTCGCGCGGTTGCCGAGGCCGAGGAATTTCCACGCCGCCGCAAGCATGGTGGCAGCGCCACCCAGTACCATCGGCGTCAAATAGATCCAGTTGCCGTATTCATCCATGAAGCTCTGCGTGGTGCTGTTGTAGACGGCTGCTGCGCCAGGGTGCAGCGGAAGGTAGGCATCCTGGTCGGTGCTGGGCGCGGTGATCTGCGCGAAAATCGGCTGCTCACGCAGAAGATTCCTGCGCGCGCTCATGATCGCCTGCGTGAGGCTGGTTACCAGATCAGCGCCGAGCTTCTTTTGCGCAACCAGGTATAGCGAGGTCCTTAGCGTCGTCAGGTCATCTTCCGGGACCGGCGGCGATCCCCGCAGCGTGCCCTTCGGGACGTCGAAACTTTCAAAGGCACGTTGGGCCTCAGCAATTGCACCCGCGGACTCGATTGGGATCAGCACCGGGACCTTTTTATGGTCGAGCTGAAAAAATCCGCGAACGAGCGAGAGATACTTTTCGGCGAGCGGGATCACGACAAGCAGGGCACTGACCTGTTTTGACTGAATGGCTTGCCGGACATCCGTCAATTCAAGGTTCTTGAATACGACTTTTGCGCTCGCCAGATCATATTCCTTGTTCAACACATCGACAATCTTGGCGTTCGCTGCTCCGCCGACCACACCGACCGTGCGTCCCTTCAGGTTTTGAATGCTGTCGATGGACGATCCCGGCGGCGCGATGATCAGTACGACCATATGGCTGACGACGACGACGGCTTGCGCCTGCGACAAATCGCCGACATCGCCGCGAACCACAGCGAGATCAACCTTGCCCGCGGAGAAAGCGGCAGCGGCCTCAAGCGCGGTGCCGCTGTCGATGACGTTGAGCCGCACCGGCGCATTCGTCGAAACGAACTCGCTCGCCAACGCTGACATTGCCTTGGCTGCCTCGCCGTCGATCGAGCCGACCGCCACGGTCAGCGTTACCGGGCGGCTGTAGTACCGATAGGCAAGGAGACCTGCGCCTGCGGCGAAAACGGCGACACCGATAATCAGGAAAAAACGAAGCCAAAGCGGCAATTTCGTCGACATCATGCTCGTCACTCCAGACGCGTCGGCCGATGGATTGGCGCCGGCGGCGCTTCCTCAACCCTCTATGGTCTCCGTCGGACGGATGCTCGGCATCGCCAATGGCCCCATGCGGGCATGTACCTCGTTCGGTACCCCGTACTCCTGCATCACGTGGTCGATTTTGTTGAGACCGCAGGCCTCGCGTTGCACGACGAAGAGCCAGAGCGCATATCCCGCCTGTTCGACGAGACTATCGCGGATTTTCCGATCGGAATTAGCCGTCCGCGGGCATGCGGCAAGCGCCGTCAGCGCGGCCTCAAGCCGCCGTCCAAGCCGTCCGAGCGCTGACGCCCTCTCCTGGGCGATCTCGTATTCGAGAGTTGCGTATCCAGAACGAAGTAAATCCAACGCCATCTTGGCGCGCTCCGAAACCTGGCCTGCCAATGGTCTTCCATCTTATTGGTCGGCAGGGAGCTGTTCAAGACAAGGCGCGCGTATTTGCTCGCTCGGATGTGGGTCAGAACACCATCCGCGTCACGGCCAGGGTACGCTCGGCAGATTCTTAGGTTCACTGCCGAGCTGCGGTGACGACCTCGAAGGCGACCGGCGAAAGACCGCTCCCTTATCTTCCGACCGTCACGCCTGCGGTTGAACGCAAGGCGTCCTTGAGGCTCGTGGCCTTCATGTCGTCGAGCACTTCCCGCGTCAGGACGGTGGTTTGCCCGGGAGTGTTGAGGATTGGCTCCGACGCCCGCGGGCGCAATGAAAGACGGTTGGCCTTGTGAGGGGCGCCGCGGTGCTTGAGCTCAGGATGCCGGCGCGAGGCGCGGCTGTGTGGGCAGCCGCCGAAAATGCGCCGCCGCAGCAGCAAACAGCGGCAACCGCAATCATTCGCAATATTTTGGCTGGCATTGCGAGCTCCCAACCCGGATTCGAGGACGCGCCCTAGCAGCCGCGGCAGATGCTCTTGATCTTGCGGTCGAGCGCTGCGTTTTCCTTGCTCAAGGGGTCGTTCGGATCGCTCAGGTTTTTCTCGCTGGGCACATCGGTGGCGCGCGGCTGGCGATGGCCGACCGGCGCCTGTATCGCCCCTCCGCCTCCGCCTCCAGTTCCGCCCGAATTTTTCGGCACGGACGAGGACCCCTGCGCGAACGCGTCCGCCCCGCCGATCAGGACCATCAGTGCTATCGAGAGGATTGTTGTTCGCATGTTGGTTCTCCCGTTTCCTGCCTCTTGTTATCGCGCCGGCACGTCGATCGTTGCGCAGTTGCGGCGTCCCTGGCCGGCGCAGTCCTGCGCCTTTCGTACATCGGCCATGGTGGCAAGCAACCAGATTCCGGCGGCCACCACCACCACGAAGAAGCCGAGCATCACGGCATTTTCGATGCCGCGATGGCCCTCATCTTCCGGCGGCTCCCGCTTGCCCTCGCCGTCCTCCGCCATCGCAGGGTCACGGCTTTGGCGGATAGAGGTGAACGTCGCCGCAATAGTCGACGATACGATACCCCGTTTCGCCCGGGGACAGTTCAAATCCCTGCGAACTTGCCTGCGACAAATAATGCGGGCCAATCGGCGCCTTTCCGTGGCCGCCGGGAATATCCAGCACATATTCCGGCTGGCACAGGCCGGAGACGCGGCCGCGCAGGCGGCGCATCAGCTCCTGGCCCTCTGCGATGGTGGTGCGCAGATGCGCCGTCCCCGGCGCCAGATCGCCATGATGCAGGTAATAGGGCTTGATCCGGTTTTCGACGAAGGCCCGCATCAAGCGCTTCCAGGACGGCCGCATCGTCATTGACGCCGCGGAGCAGCACGGTCTGGCTGACCAGGGGAATGCCGGCATCCGCCAGCCGCGCGCAGGCCGCGCGCGCCGCGTCCGACAATTCGCGCGGATGATTGGCATGAACGGCGATCCAGGTCGTCGCGCCGTCGACGCGCAGCGCCTCGACCATGTCCTCATCGATGCGCGCCGGCGCCGCCACGGGCACGCGGGTGTGGATGCGGACGATCTTGACGTGATCGATGGCGGCGAGGTCGGCCATGATCTCGGAAAGCCGCCGCGGCGACAGCATCAGCGGGTCGCCGCCGGTCAGGATGACCTCCCAGATTTCCGTGCGCTCGCGAATATATTGCAGCGCCTCGCGATAGGCGGCCTCCGACAGCGCGCTCGCCTTGCCCGGCCCGACCATCTCGCGGCGGAAGCAGAACCGGCAATACACCGCGCAGACATGCACCAGCTTGAACAGCACGCGATCGGGATAGCGGTGGACGATGCCGGTAACGGGCGAATGCGCGTCGTCGCCGATCGGATCGGCGTTTTCGCCAGATGTGCTCACCAGTTCGAGCGCGCTCGGAATGAATTGCCGCGCGATCGGATCGTCGGGGTTTTCCGTGTCGATCAGGCCGGCAATATCGGGCGTCACGGCGATGGCATAGCGCGCAGCGACCCGTTCGAGGTCGGCGAGATCGGCAGCCTTCGCCAACCCGCGCTCGACCAGCTCGGCGGGCTGCCGCAGCGTTGCCGCCAGTTTCGGATCCATCCTGTTCATGGCTCTCCTGCCGGTGGCGTCCACACCACCTGATCGACCCGCAGCGCGCCGCTGGCCAGCATCACCAGCCGGTCGAAACCGAGGGCGACACCGCTCGACGGCGGCATCGCGGCGACCGCTGCGAGAAAATCCTCGTCGAGCGGGTAGCGCTCGCCGTAGCGCCGCTCCTTCTCGTCCATATCGGCGGCGAAACGGCGGCGCTGTTCGGCGGCGTCAGTCAGTTCGCCGAACCCGTTGGCAAGCTCGACGCCGCAGGCATAGACCTCAAACCGTTCGGCGACCCGTGGATCGGCCGCCTTCGTCCGCGCCAATGCAGCCTCCGGCGACGGATATTCGAACAGGACGGTCAAACGCCCCTGCCCCAGATTTGGTTCGACATGCTCGACCAGCACCTTGCTGAAAATGTCCGACCAGGTGTCGTCATCGGTGATCCGTACCCGCGCGCGCGCCGCGGCCGCAAGCGCCGCGCGGTCGCCCTCGCCATCCGTCACAGTGCCCAAGAGATCGATCCCGGCAAAGCGTTCGAATGCCGCCGCCACCGTCAGCAATTCCGGCTCGGCGAAGGGATCGGCCGTTCGGCCCCGGAACGAAAACCGGCCGATGCCGGTCGCCTGCGCCGCATGCGCGATCACGACGATGGTGTCGGCCATCACGGCATCGTAGCTCGCTTCCGCACGGTACCATTCCAGCATCGTGAATTCGGGCAGATGCAGATCGCCGCGCTCGCGGTCGCGGAACACGCGCGCGAACTCGAATATTTTGGCTTCACCGGCGGCGAGCAGTTTCTTGGCGGCAAACTCCGGCGACGTCCGCAAATAGCGCGTCGCCCGCGTGCCGTCGCCGCTGGTCAGTTCGGTGCGCGGCGCGTGCAGATGCGTCTCGTTGCCCGGCGAGATCTGGAGGATGGCGGTCTCGACCTCGGCAAACCCCTGCTCGTCGAACCACGCCCGCACCGCTCGCGTGATCGCGCCTCGCGCCATCAGGAACGGCTTTCGATCGGCGTGCCGCGCGGGCGACCACCATGGCGACGGCTGGTCCGTCCCAGCCATCAGCAACGGTCCTTGCTCAGCCACGGAGCGCTCGCCGCAGAGCCCAGACAGGCATTGAAGGAATCAGAAAGAACCATTGAAATCGTTCGACTTTCTCTATGATGCCACCATGCGGAGGCAAAGTGCCGCGCTCTATCCATCCTGTCATGGCGAAAGCCGCTCACCTTGTCCATTTGCCCCGACGGCCGAGGCCGAAAACCGGGCAGTTCTCGAATTCCTGTCGATTTCGCCGGCCACAACGCCAAGGCGGTCGAACTCCCCGGCCGAAGCCGCTGATAAGTCCCGCAAAATAGGGCCGCTACGGCCCTCAGGCATTCCTCCGGATACGGCGGCAAAACGCTGGCATCGACGGGCAAAATCAGTATGTTGCAGCCCGAAACCGCCCGATTTGGCCCCTTGGACACGATGTCCGGATTGGCCGAAGGCCAGAAATTCAGGAAAACCGCTTTGAAAGTCATCGCCAGTTCTATTCGCAAGGGCAACATTATCGAGCAGGACGGCCGGCTTTACGTCGTCCTCACCGCCGAAAACATCCATCCCGGCAAGGGAACTCCGGTCAGCCAGATCGAAATGCGCCGGATCGGCGATGGCGTGAAGATTTCGGAACGCTACAAGACCACCGACCAGGTCGAGAAAGCGACCGTCGAGGATCACAATTTCAACTATCTGTACGAAGATGCCGACGGCTTCCATTTCATGAATGCCGAGACCTACGATCAGGTCCAGGTCTCCAAGGAGATCGTCGGTTCGTCCGCGCCCTATCTCCAGGAGAACATGACCGTGAAGCTTTCGCTACACGACATGAACCCGGTCGCGATCCAGCTCCCGCAGCGTGCGACGCTGGAAGTCGTGGATACCGAGCCGGTCACCAAGGGTCAGACCGCGTCTTCGTCCTACAAACCTGCTATTCTCTCCAACGGTGTTCGCACCGCGGTGCCGCCGCATATCGGAACGGGAACGCGGATCGTGGTCATGACCGAGGATGGTTCTTACGTCGAGCGCGCAAAGGATTAACGATCGCGCGCAATAATGTTTTGAAGCGAAGTGCGTAGCGGCGCGCGTGGGGAACGCGCGTCAAAACCGTAATTTAAGCGCCGGTTCTGCTCATTCGGAGCCGATCATTTTTTGAAATCGGGCACGCCGGGGGGCGATTGCATTGAACAGGATGGCTGTCCGCTTGCTGACGCGTTGGCTGGCAGTCCTTTGTTTGCTTGCAGCCGGGCTCGCCGCCGCCGCCGCCGAAGAGTTCAGGACACCGTCGATATCAGCCGTCCGCGTCGAGTGGCGGGCCGTTGTCGATCAGTTTCGCACCGAGATCGGCGCCCGCCCGGCGATCGCTTCCCGTTTTACGTTCGCCGGGCAGCGGCGCGTGCCGCCATCGGATCCGCGCGCGACGCCTGCGCTGGTGCAACTGAACGCGATCAACGCAAGCCTGTTTGCCGGGATCGGACGCAGCCCGGTGCCGGTGCTGTTGCCGTTCGATACCGCAGACTACCTCGAAGACCAGGCCGATGGCACGCCGCTGCCGCTGTCGCGCTACCAGGCCGATTTCAATCGCGCAGACCTGTTTCACGCCGGCCCGGCCGGCTACGACGCGGTGTTTTCGCTGCTATCAGGCGCAGGCGGCTCGCGGATATTCGCCAAGCCCGTCGAAGTGCAGATCACCGGCTCGATCCTCGTCTACGACCTCGCCGATCCGCTCGGCGGCAAGGGCGAGCGGGTCAAGGCGCTGGCGGCGCAGTTCCCCGACATGCGCCGCTTCATCCGCGAAGGCTATGTGCGCTACGCCTTCACGCGCTTCGGCGTGCCCTATGTGGTGTCGATCCAGTGCCTCGATTCGGCGCCGCGAGCACGACGGCTGGCCTGCCGCGAGGCCTATCCGGTTGCCGAGCGCTTTCTGAAAGCCTTGCGCATCGCGGGCGGACAACCGGCGCAGCCGCGCCACGACATTTCGTCCGAGATCGCCGAACGGCCGGCGGCGGTTTCGCCCGACTTCACCTATTATCCGGGCGGCGACATCATCGCCCGCAGCAGCGTCCGCCGGCGCGGCGGACGTGCCGACTTCGCCGCCTATTCGCAAATCCGTTTTCCGCTCGAGAAAGCTCCTACTGCAATCCGCTCGCAATCCTTCGGCAGGAAAAACTCCGAGGTGGTCCGCGGCGTCTATCCGTGGCGGGACAATTTCTGCGAAGCCCGCAGCTTCCAGGTCGGGCAATGCGCTGCAGGTTTCGGACATCAGGGCCAGGACATCCGCCCCGCGCCCTGCCCGCCGAACAGCAACAGCGAAAGCAGTTGCCATCCGAGAAAGCAGGCTGTCGTGGCCGTCCGCGACGGCGTCCTGATCCGCTCCCTGAAGCAGCAGGCAGCCACGCTGCAGATCAACACCCGCAACGAGCACATCCGCTTTCGCTACATGCACATGAACCCGTCAGCCATGGACGCGGACGGCATTCTCAACGGCCGCCGCGTCGCCGAGGGCGAAAAGATCGGCGTGGTCTCCAACTATCTCGATTTCCCGAACGGGACCTCATACCACCTTCACTTCGACATCCAGGTGTTCACGCGCGACGGCTGGATCTGGGTCAATCCCTACACCACCCTGATCGCGTCCTACGAACGACTGATCCGCAGCCGCGGCCGCGAGATCGGCACCGATCCACCGGTCGCTGCCGTGGCGCATGCGCTGCCGGAGGATGTCTTGCGTCGCAGCGCGCAGCAAGGCCGCGAGAACTAGTTCGGCTGGAACTGGATATCGAATTCAGCACATTCAGCGAGTTCAGCGAGGCCAGCGGGATTCAGAACTGCAATCTCGCGCTGTGTTTGACCGGGAAACTTGAGAAAGCCCTTCTTCTTGATGGCGGAAAGAGCACGCGATACGGTCTCCAGCGTAAGCCCAAGATAGTCCGCGATGTCACGGCGATTCATTGGAAGCGCTATGACACCCGCTGGTGCCAGGCGACGATCCATTTCAACAAGAAACGCTGCCACGCGTTCCAGCGAGGTCTTGCGTCCCAACAGAAGCAGGTGATTTTCGGCGTGCTGAAGGTTGTCTGTGGTCATGGTCAGGATGCTGCGGACGATGGCGGGGTCAGTTTTCGCCACGCGCTCCAGGCTTTCGCGTTTCATAAACCGAACGGTAGTGTTGACGATGGCTTCGGCTGTGAAACGATGGAGATCGCCATTTTCGAGACCGAAGATGTCGCCTGGTAAATGAAAACCGCCGATCTGACGGCGGCCATCGGATAGAAGCTTGTAGCTTCGAACCGCGCCTTCAATCACTTGATAGATGTATTCTGCCGGCTCTTCAGCGCCAAATATCTCGGTTCCCCGGCGGTACTTGTATTCGGCCGAACTGACTCTCCTGTGGGACAGTTCGCCAAGTTCGCCGAGCAGCCGAGGTTTCTTGCCAGGATCGGTATTGATATTTGTCAGCATGGCCGCCTCCCTATCGGGAAAACTATGCAACAGAGCCAGCTCTCCTAATTTGACAAGGATCAAACCGGCCCCCCGCAAAAATACGGAGGCGCTCCCTCGAAACCACAGCGGTATCCGAGGCAGGAAAACGAGTGATCCTGACCCGTTCGACTGCCCCGATCATGCGCTGACGATGAACCGCCATGAGGGCCGACATCGTCGTCTACCTGACATGTTTCAGCCAGGTGATCGCTTACCTGACCAAACCGACTTCGTGCGTTTGGTGTCGCCCGGAGGGTCGTTGATCGAGATCAATGGTCGAGCCTGGAACATCGATCCACTCAGGGTTTCCAAGTGCGGCCACGCCGGATTCAATCCGGTCGACATAGGAGTTCTGAGATGTACAAGAGTTTGCTTGCAGTAGCCGCAGCTGTGTCAATGACAGCAGCAAGTGCGCACGCACAAGTGCCGCTTAGCACCTACGCCGATGCCAACGGATATATCGACGTTCAGAAACTTACGTGCGCACAGCTCGCTGGCACATTCCAGGAAGACGCTGATCTTTTGGTCGCCTGGTATAGCGGTTGGTACAATGGACTTGCGAAAAAGCACCTTGCGAAGCCCGATAGAGCCAAAAGGCTCGAGCACGAGATCATCGTCCACTGCAAGGCCAATCCCGGCATACGCGTTATTGATGCTATCGCCGTAGTCTTCAAGGATGAGAGGATGAGGCTTGGCATCAAGATGGCGCAATGAGCTATCCAACTTAACTGCCTAGGGTCGGCGCTGATGAGAATCAGAGCGCTCCCGATCGCTGCGATTCTGTTCGCGACCAATGCCCTGGTCCAGGCTCAGGATCTCGACAACGGCCGGACCGAATTTCTGTCAAAATGCGCGGGGTGCCACGGTGCGGATGGCAAGGGCGCGAGCCCGATGACCAGCAAACTGAAACGCAAGCCCGCCGATTTGACGGCTCTCGCCAGGAATAACAACGGTGTATTTTCTGCCGCTGCAATAGCAGCGATAGTTGATGGCCGAGGCGCAGTCTGGCATCGCAGGCTCGAAATGCCAATTTGGGGATGTCGACAGGGACCACCGTCGGGCCGGCAAGGGAAAGGCTACCAACCTAAACCGATTGATTCGTTGCTCGATATGCCTTGCGACCCTGAGGTAGTTACAAAAAAACGAATCCTGGAGATCGTCGAGTATCTGCGCCGAATTCAAGAGAAATAGCTGCCCGGAGCCACGGCCCGCGTTCGCCAAGCGGCTCCCAACACAGGCCCGTCTCCGGCTTCCCCAAATATTGATTCACGCTTACGAGGCCGCCGCTCCGACAGCCGGCTTCCGTGCCGGCGGGGTCCAGCGGTAGGCGGCACCGAACCTGTTCCAGACATTGATCGAGGCGATCGCGGAGGTGAGATAGGCAAGTTCCTTCTCGGAGAACTCGGAGCTTACCTGCGCATAGACTTCATCGCTGACGCCCTCGCTGAGCAAGGTCAGCGCTTCCGTCCAGGCCAGCGCGGCCCGCTCACGCGGCGAGAACTGCGGCGCCTCGCGCCAGACCACCACCAGATTGAGCTTGTCGGTGGGAACGCCGAGCTTCTCGCCCTCCATGATGTGATACTGCACGCAGAAGGCGCAGCCATTGATCTGCGAGGCGCGCAGCTTGATCAGTTCGAGCAGCTGCTTGTCCATGCCGGCCTTGCCCGCGACCTGGCTGAGCGCCAGCACGGCCGCGTAGGCGTCCGGCGTCAGCGACATGAAGTCTTTGTACTCTTTGCGGGCATGCGTCATTTCTTCTGGCCTTTTGTTGTCGGTACTATCAGTCATTATATGAGGCGCGCGCACCGCGTCCATGGCCGGGCTGTCCAGTAAAATCGCCGCCGATTGGCCGCAAAATTGCGGTTCCCGCGGCGTCATGGCTTTTGGCGCAGGCCCGCCGCGCCGCTAGAATGCGGGGCATGAAACAGCATGATTCCCGGAAAGCCCCGACCCGCCGCGCCCTGCTGCAGGCCAGCCTCGGCGCAGGCGCCCTGCTTGCCACGCCGCTTACAGCGTTCGCCGCCGCACCACCCGGCTTCGACGCGTGGCGCGACAATTTTCGCGCGCGCGCGCTGGCAAAGGGCATTTCGGACGCGACCTGGACGCGGGTGATGGGCCGCATCGAGCCCGACATGAGCGTGTTCCGGCAGATGCAGAAGCAGCCGGAATTCAACGAGCAGATCTGGCAGTACATCAACCGCCGCGCCTCGGACTGGCGCATCATCAACGGCCGCGAAGCCCTGAAGAAGCATGAGGCGCTGTTCGCGCGGATCGAGCAGGATTTTGGCGTCGAGCGCGGCACGCTGCTGGCGCTGTGGGGCGTCGAATCCGCCTATGGCGATCCGCTGGTGCAGCAGAACCATATGCGCCCGATTTTTCCGGCGCTCGCCGCACTCGCCTGGAACGAGCCGCGCCGCCGCGCCTATTGGGAAACCGAGTTGATCAACGCGTTGAAGATCGTCGATCGCGGCTGGGGCACGCCGGAGGAAATGCGGGGATCCTGGGCCGGCGCGATGGGCCATACGCAATGGATGCCGGAAGTCTGGCTCAATGTCGGTATGGACTACGACAAGGACGGCCGCGTCTCGCCGTTCGGCAAGCCCGACGACGCGCTCGGCTCCAGCGCGCGCTACCTGCTCAACCGCGGCAAGTACCACCGCGGCGAACATTGGGGCTATGAGGTCAACGCGTCAGGCGCGGCCTCGGGCGGCAACCGGACCTATGCGGCATGGACCAGCGCCGGCGTGACGCGCGCCGACGGCAAGCCGTTCCCGCAGCCGAGCGCGTCCGCGCAGATGTGGGTGCCGGTCGCCGGTGGCCCGGCGTTCCTGCTGGGTCCGAACTTCTATTCGGTGAAAAGCTACAACCCTTCGATGAACTACGCGCTGGCGATCTGCCATCTCGGCGACCGCATTCTGGGCGCGCCGCCTTTCATTCACCCCTTCCCCGGCTCCGAACGCGCGCTGACGCTCGCCGAGGTGCAGGAGGTGCAGACGCGGCTGACCAAAGCCGGCTTCGACACCGGCGGCACCGACGGTCGCGTCGGCAACGACACCATGAAGGCCGTGAAGGATTACCAGAACAAGATGGGATTGCTGCCGGCCGATGGTTATGGCGGGCTCAAGGTGCTGGCGCGGTTGAGGCAGGGAACGTAAGAACTAGCTTGGTCGCTTGACCAGGTTTTCAATGAACGCCTCCACGTCTTCCGGGTCATATCCGAGCAGTGACCCGACGGCTCTCTCAAGGTCGGGTCGCCATCCCGGGCCCATTCTTCGATAGATTGCCTGAATTATTCGCATGGCGGGAATACGCCACGCCTCGCTCGCGGTCGCGTACAATATGTTTCGCGCGCTTGTCTCTTGCTCGTCTTCCGGCGAGATAAAATGCTCGACACACTCGTCCTTCACCAGAAAGCCGCGATCGACATGCGCATCGAACTCGATCTCTTTGGGAAATGCAGCTCCTGTCTCGAAAAAGAAATAACTGAGGTGCTTCTTGCCAGCCAGCATGAGCTCAAGCTCGCAGTCATCGTGAGGACCCAAGAAAGCTTTCTTCCGAACAGTTCCTTCTGACATGGCTACGTTCTCAGCGTACTTATGGCCGACGCGCGACACCACCCGCATTCATGCCGCCATCGATGACGAGTTCGGTCCCCGTCACGTAACGCGAGGCATCGGAAGCGAGGTACAGCACGCCCTGAGCGATCTCCTCGGCATGGCCGGCCCGCCCCAGCGGCGTTGCCATTTTCGCCCGTTCCTCTGGATCGATCGGCGCGTTCTGCCCGGCGCCTGCCGCCTCGGTCGGGATCTTGCCCCAGATCGGCGTGTCGATGATGCCGGGATGCACGGAGTTGACGCGGATGCCGTCGCCGAAGGTGGCGCATTCCATCGCGATCGCCTTCGCAAACAGCCGCACGCCGCCCTTGGTCGCGCAATAGCCGGAAAGGCCGGCAGCTCCCCGCAGGCCCGCCAGCGAGGACATCATGATGACGGAGCCGCCGCCGGTCTTGCGCATCGGCGGCAGGCAGTGTTTTACGGATAAAAACACACCGTCGAGGTTGATCGCGGTCTGCCGCCGCCAGTCCGAGAGCGACATTTCGGTGATCGTCGGCACGGCAATTCCGATGCCGGCGTTCGAGACCAGCACGTCGAGCCGGCCGTAGCGCTTCATGACCTCGGCCACGACTTCGATCCAGCGCTCCTCGCTGGTGACGTCGTGATGCCAGAAGCTCGCCTCGCCGCCAGCCTTCCTGATCCGCGCGACGACCTCGGGGCCTTTCAAATCGTCGACATCGGTCACGGCAATCGAAGCGCCCTCACGCGCCAGCAACTCGCAAACCGCTTCGCCAATACCCGACGCGCCGCCCGTCACCAGCGCGACCTTGCCCTGAACCTGCCCTGTCATTTCTTCCTCCCTTTTATTGTTCTTTGCCGAATTATCTTATCACGGCCGGCCCCAGATCCGGAACCGCGACGTCGAGCACGCGCAGTTGTACGCGTTCCGAACCCTGAAAGCGATCGACCGCGAGCGAGCCCGCCACATGCAAAGGCTGGCCGCGGTTCTGCGTCAGCGCGTGGCCGAGCTTCTGGCCGACCGAACGGAACGCGATGCCGTTGACGATGGCGCCGTCGCCGGATTTGAAGCGCAGGCGCAGATGCGCCTGGCCGACTTCGTCGGCATAGACCAGCTGATGCGCCGGCAGCGCGATCACCGGCTCCGGATTGCCTGCCCCGAACGGCCCGGCGCGGTTCAGCATTGTCGCGAACTCCACGGTCACGCTGCGCGCGCTCACCGCGCCGTCGATGAACAGCTCGTGCTCGTGACGGGAATTGGCGACATCCTCGGCCAGCGCGCTTTCCATGAAGGCGCGAAACTCCGCGAGCTTCTCTTTCCGCAGCGTCACGCCCGCGGCCATGGCGTGGCCGCCGCCCTTCATCAGCAATTTTTCCTTCACCGCCTGCCGCACCGCCTTGCCGAGATCGACGCCCGAGATCGATCGGCCCGAGCCGGTGCCGATGCCGCCCGGCTCCAGCGCGATGGCAAAGGCGGGACGTGCAAACTTCTCCTTCAGCCGCGAGGCGACCAGGCCGACGATGCCGGGATGCCAGCCCTCGGCGGCGGTCACGATCACCGCGCCCTTGTCCTCGAGCCCGAGCGACGCCATCGCCTCGGCCTCGGCCTGCGCCTCCGCCGCCTGCTCGATGATTCGACGCTCGCTGTTGAGCCGGTCGAGTTCGGCCGCGATCCGCGCGGCCTCCGAGACGTCGCCCTCCAGCAACAGCCGCACGCCTAAATCGGCACGTCCGATCCGGCCGCCCGCATTGATGCGCGGCCCCAGCATGAAACCGAGATGCCAGGCTTCGGGCGGGCCGTTCAGCCGCGCCACATCCATCAGCGCGGTATGGCCGACATGGTCGCGGCGGCGCATCGCAATCAGCCCCTTGGCGACGAAGGCACGATTGAGCCCGGTCAGCGGCGCGACATCGGCCACGGTGCCGAGCGCTACATGGTGCAGCATGCCCAGCAAATCCGGCTCCGGCCGCTCGGCATTCCAGAAGCCGCGGCCTCGCAATTCGCGGTTCACCGCCACCAGCGTGATCAGCACCAGGCCGACGGCCGCGAGATGGCCGAGGCCGGAGAGATCGTCAGGCCGGTTCGGATTCACCAGCGCATCGACCTCGGGCAATTCGTCGCCGGTCTGGTGATGGTCGATGACGACGACGGACATGCCGAGCTTGCGCGCCTCCGCCAGCGGCTCGAGGCTGGTGGTGCCGCAATCGACGGTGACCAGCAGTGTCGCGCCCTTGTTCGCGAGCCCGCGCACCGCCTCGACGTTGGGGCCATAGCCCTCGAAGATGCGGTCGGGGATGTGGATCAAGGGATCGAGCCCGCAATGGCGCAGGTGCCAGGCCAGTAGCGCCGCCGAGGTCGCGCCATCGACGTCGTAATCGCCGAAGATCGCGACCTTCTCGCCGCGCGCCGCCGCATCCGCAATGCGCCTCGCCGCCGTCTCCATCGCCGTCACGGTGTAGGGATCGGGCATCAGCTTGCGGATGGTCGGATCGAGAAAATCCTCGACCTCGTCGATCCCCACGTCACGGCCCGCCAGCACGCGCGCCAGCATCTCCGGCAACTGGTAGCGCTGCGTGATCGCCAGCGCCCGCGCCGCCCCTCTGGCGTCGAGCCGGTCGCGCCACAATTTGCCGGTCGCCGAACGCGACACGCCAAGAAACGCCTGCGGCAGGTCAACGGGGATTGCGGATGCGGGAAGCGTCATGATGCCTTCGAGACATAGGGATAAAGCCGCCGGTCGGCAAACCAGGGATGGCGTGGAGCGGCGGCGCGCGAATTGCTACGGCAAGGCCGGCACACCCCGGCCACGCCGGTTTCGACCCTATGCCGATAAAAGCGACTTGCACAAAGAAGATGCAACTTGTCCCCGCAATACTACCCGCGAGACGGGGAAATTAAACCAATCGTTAGCCATGATCCGCGACAAAGGATCCAGCACGCTTTCGTTGAGTCCCGTCGATCCAAAGAAGGTCGGCAACCGCACAAAGACTGAGGAATTTTCACCAATGTCCGTCGCGCTCGACCGTTCTCGTACCGCAACGATTGCAAAACAGCCCACAAATTCAGCGAGCGCCGAGGACGAATCCGATGTCTCCACGCTGATCGCCAGATTGACCGCCGAGGTCAACCAGGTCGCCTGCGAGAAGACCAAGTCGATCCAGAAGATCACCAACCAGATGAAGATGCTGGCGCTGAACGCGCTGATCGAAAGTTCGCGCGCCGGCGCTCAGGGTGCCGGCTTTGCCGTGGTGGCGCAGGAAGTCCGCAATGTCGGCCAGCAGGTCGAGACCATCGCCCGCGAGCTCGAAAGCCAGCTCACCAACCGCACCGGCAATCTGATGACCTCGATCGCGCAGATGGCCGACCGCTCGCGCGGCGAGCGCATGGTCGATCTGTCGCTGAACGCCATCGAACTGATGGACCGCAACCTCTATGAGCGCACCTGCGACGTGCGCTGGTGGGCGACCGATTCCGCCGTCGTCGATTGCGCCGCCGCGCCGGAGCCGGCCGCCGTGGCCCATGTCTCGGAACGGCTGGCCGTGATCCTCGGCGCCTATACCGTCTATCTCGATCTCTGGCTGTGCGATCTCGACGGCAATGTGCGCGCCAACGGCCGCGCCGATCGCTTCAACGTCGTGGGCCAGAACGTGGCGCACACAAAATGGTTCAAGGCGGCGCGGGGCCTGCGAACCGGCGACGACTACGCCGTCGGCGACGTCGAATGCCAGCCCCTGCTCGGCAACGCCCAGGTCGTGACCTATTGCGCCAGCGTTCGCGAAGGCGGCAAGGCAAATGCCAAACCGATCGGCGTGCTGGCGATCCATTTCGACTGGGAACCGCAAGCCCGCGCCATCGTCCAGGGCGTGCGCGTCGGCGCCGCCGACAAGGCGCGCGTGCTGCTGGTCGATTCGAATTTCCGGGTGATCGCAGCGTCCGACGGCCAGGGCCTGCTCACCGAGCGCGTCTCGCTACCCGTGGAAGGACGACGCTCCGGCTTCTCGCAGGACCGCTCCGGCGCGCTGATCGCCTTCCACGCCACGCCCGGTTACGAGACGTATAAGGGCCTCGGCTGGTTCGGCGTGATCCAGGGCGGCGCGGGGTAAGACCCGTAGGATGGGTGGAGCGAAGCGATACCCATCAAATCCTTGCGCGGAGGCATGATGGGTATCGTTTCGCTCCACCCATCCTACACAGCAATTCGTTACGGCCGCGCGTTCGGCGTTTTGGTTCTGTCTTTCGCAGGCCACTGCTCGGAGAGCGCGCGGTAACGCCATTTCCTTGCCCGTCATTCGCTCGACCGCAATGGCGTAAACCGTGATCGCGTCGATGCGCGGGAAAAAGCCTTTGGGCCTGCTGGTATCCGGCTTGCCGTATTTTGCCATCAGCGCCTCGCAGAAGCGTTGCTTGGCCGCTCTCTCCTCGACGATCCGAATTTTGCCGAACACGATCACGCTTTGGTACGCCAGACCGGAATCGCATTCGAACCGGCCGTAGTCGAACACCTGATCCGGCTCGTCGATCTCAAAGCAGATGCGCGGCTCGCGTTCGACGTTCGCCCGCAAATGCCCCCTCGCGCTGCCGGTGTGCAGGTATATCTCCCCGTCCATCCAGATGTGGAGCAGCGGCATGCAATAGGGATAGCCGTCCTCGCCCACGGTCGCGAGCCGGCCGCTGAAGCTACGTTCCAGCACGGCATGGGCCCGTTGCTCGGACATCGCGCGATCGGCGCGACGCAGTCGAGGCGAACTCATGCTGACCTCCGTGAATCCTTTGAAAGCGCACCCTCGCCGATTGCAGCGGCTTAAATCGCCCTCCACGTCCGAATAGCCTGCGTAGTGGTCTGTCGAAAAGGTCCACTTATCGCAAGATTGCAATACCACTTTTGCGCGCAGCTCAATCCGGATGCCTTCATGAAAAGCCGACAAAGCTGGGCGGACCTTTATGCGTTCGAGCTCATCCGCGAGAGCGACACGCCGCTGTTCCGCCAGCTCTATCTGCAGCTTCGCGCCGCGATCCTGTCACGCCGCTTGCGGCCGGGAACGAAGCTGCCATCCACGCGGGAGCTCGCCGCGCTGCTCGGTGTGTCGCGGTCGGCGGCGGTCGCCGCCTACGAGCAGCTTCTCGCCGAAGGCTACACGGCCGGCCGGCACGGGTCCGGCACCTACATATCGCCTGATCTTCCCGAGCCGATCGAGGGAGGCCCGCAGCGGCGCAAGAAGCCTGCTACGCCGATCCCGTCCAAAGCCGTGCAATTGCAGCCCCTCGGCGATTTCGTCGATGTCACGGTGCAGAGCGATCAGCGGCCGTTCAATCTGGGACGCACGCTGATCGACGACCGGACGCTGGAGCTATGGCGCAAGCTCAGTGCACGTACCTTTCGTTCGCTGGATGCGAGCCATTTTGGATATTCCGACCCGCGCGGAACGATCGAACTTCGAAAGGCCATCTGCGATTACCTGCAAGCCGCCCGCGCGGTGAAATGCGATCCCGAACAGATCGTGGTCACGGCGGGAACGCAGCAGGCGATCGACATCGTCATCCGGATCCTGCCGAACCGGAACCGGGAGGTCTGGGTCGAAGATCCGGTTTATCCGCTGACGCGGCAGGCCCTGCTGGCCGCCGGCGCGACGGTCCATCCGATTCCCGTCGATGCGCAAGGCATCGACGTGGGCAGAGGCATCGCATCGGCACCGAACGCCTGCGCCGTGTTCGTGACGCCCTCCCACCAATTCCCGACCGGCGTCGTGCTCTCGATGGCACGCCGCCTCGAACTTCTCACCTGGGCGCGGAAGAAGGACGCGTGGATCGTGGAGGACGACTATGCCAGCGAATTCCGCTATGGCGGCCGGCCGCTGGCATCGCTTCAGGGGCTCGATGAGGGTGAGCGCGTCATCTATATCGGCACGCTCAACAAGGCGCTCTTTCCGGGCCTGCGGCTCGGTTACGCCGTGATCCCGCATGCGCTGCTGCGGCCGTTCGTTGCCGCCCGCTATTTGATGGACCGACAGCCATCGACGTTAAGCCAGGCCGTGGTTGCCGCCTTCATGGAAGAAGGCCATTTCGCCGCGCATATTCGCCGCATGCGCGTACTGTACCGGGAACAGCGCGACGAGCTGGTCGCCGCTATCCAGAGCAAACTCGGCGCCGATCTCACGGTCGATGCGCCGGACCAGGGCATGCATCTCGTGGCCTTCACGCGGCGAGGCCTCTCGGACACCGCCATCGAGCGCGCCGGGCACCAGCATGGCGTCGTCGTCCGGCCGATGAGCCGGCTATATCTTGCAGCAGCGCCGCGATCTGCCCTTGTGCTTGGCTTCAGTGGCCACTCACGCCAGACGATCGGTCCCGCGGTTGAGCGGCTCGCCCGGGCCGTGGAGGCGCAGTCGAGATCTTCATCACGTGCAGGCGGGCGGTTGGCTACGCCGAAGCGCTGACACAGCCTATCGCCGCTAGCAGCCCAACTTGTCGGCAATCCCGCCAAAATCCTTGGCGACGATGTCCCAGTCGCCCCTGGCCTCGAAATCGTATTTCTGGTGCGGGCCGTATTCGGTGGGACGCGCGACGAAGGCGGTCTTGAGACCGAGCTTTTGCGCCGCCTTCAGGTCGTTGTTGTGCGCGGCGACCATCATGACCTGCTCCGGCGGCAGGCAGAGCAGTTTGGCGGCACCGAGATAGGTTTCCGGATCGGGCTTGTAGTGCTCGAACAATTCCGCGGACATGACGAGGTCCCACGGCAGACCTGCGAACTTCGCCATGTTGGTCAATAGCGCGACGTTGCCGTTGGAGAGCGGCGAGATGATGTATTTCGTCTTCAGCCGCGTCAGCCCTGGCACGCTGTCCGGCCAGGCGTGCAGGCGGTGCCAGCCCATCGTCAGGTAGTGCAGATCGGCATCGCTCAGCCCCTTGATCGAGAACTGCGCGACCAGCTTTTCCAGCGACTGCCGGTGCAGCGTATCCAGGATCTGATAGCCGCGCTCGGGATGCTTGCGCACCTCGTCCATCGAGGCGGAGTAGACCGCGCGCCAGCCGTCGACCAAGGCGGTCCAGTCGGCCTTGATGCCCGAGGTCTCCGACCATTTGGTGAAATCGTTGATGAGGCTGGTGCGCCAGTCGACGACGGTGCCGAATACGTCGAACACCAGCGCTTTCACCGCGGACACGTCGGACATGCGAGCCACTCCCTTGTTTTTGTTTTTGTCATTCCGGGGCGCGCATAGCGCGAGCCCGGAATCCATTTAGCCTCTGGCTCTGCTGATGAATGGATTCCCTGATGTGCAATTGCACATCAAAGCTCGATGCTTCGCATCGCCCCGGAATGACAGCCATTCTCAATCCAGATGAAACTTGTCCAACTGCCGGTGCTCGGCCTTGATATAGCGCACCGTCCCGGTGACCGAGCGCATCACCACCGTCTCGGTCTCGATCACGCCATCCTTGCGGAACTTTACGCCCGACAGCAGCGAACCCGTGGTGACGCCGGTAGCCGCGAACAGGCAGTCGCCCTTCGCCATGTCCTCGATGCCGTAGATCATCTTCGGGTCGGTCACGCCCATCTTGTGGGCGCGCTCGCGCTTCTCTTCGCTGTCGAGGATCAGCCGGCACTGCATCTGGCCGCCGATGCAGCGCAGCGCCGCCGCGGCCAGCACGCCCTCGGGCGCGCCGCCGGTGCCGATATACATGTCGACGCCGGTGTTATCGGGATCGGCGCAATGGATCACGCCGGCGACATCGCCGTCGGTGATCAGCCGCACCGCGGCGCCGGTCGAGCGGACGCTGGCGATGATGTCGGCATGGCGCGGGCGATCGAGCACCAGCACCGTGATCGCCGAAGCATCGACGCCCTTGGCCTTCGCAAGCCGCTTCACATTGTCGGCCGGCGATGCGTCGAGTTCGACCACGCCCTTCTTGTAGCCCGGACCGATCGCAAGTTTCTGCATGTAGACGTCGGGCGCGTGCAGCAGCGTGCCGCCATCGGCCATCGCCATGGTCGCGATCGCGCCCGGCATGTTCTTGGCGCACAGCGTGGTGCCTTCCAGCGGGTCGACGGCGATATCGACCTGGGGACCGGCGTTGAGCCCGACCTTCTCGCCGATGAACAGCATCGGCGCCTCGTCGCGCTCGCCCTCGCCGATCACGATGGTGCCTTCGATCGGCAGCTTGTTGAGTTCGCGGCGCATCGCATCCACCGCGGCCTGGTCTGCCGGCTTCTCCTGGCCGTGGCCGCGCAGCCGCGCGGCCGAAACGGCGGCACGTTCCGTCACCCGCACGATTTCGAGCGTCAGAATGCGCTCAAGCAGCAATTGCGGCGGAACGGAAATATGGGTCGACATCGGCTTACTCCCTTAAAACTGCAGCGGCCCCACGGCCGCAATCAATCCTCTGCCGCGTTCCGGACAGAACGCGCGCTAGTTCTTTTCGATCCGTATCACCTGCGGCCGGCCGCTGATCACCTTGTCGCGCTGAACGGCCTCGAGCGCGCGGTAGACCGCGTCCTCGGAAGTTGCGTAGGTGATCAGGATGACCGGAACCGGTGACGGCTTCTTTGCGGTACCGTTCTCGTCGACGCCATCGGGATGGCGCTGCACGATCGATTCCAGCGAAATCTTCTGTTCGGCAAGGCGGGTGGCGATGGTGGCGGCGGTGCCGGCCAGGTCGCGCGCCATCAGGCGGATGTAGTAGCCGCCCTCGTGGCGCTCCATCGGCGCCTTGCTGGTTTCGCGCAGCCGCTCCACCGGACGCCCGAACGGTTTTGCGCGAATGCCGCGCGCCACGTCGGCGATATCGGCCACCACGGCGGACGCGGTTGCAGCGCCGCCGGCGCCGGGCCCCACCAGCGTGATCGGCGGAATGCCCTCGCCGTCGATGGTGACGGCGTTGGTGACGCCCATCACCTGCGCGATCGAAGATGATTTCGGCACCATGGTCGGATGCACGCGCTGCTCGATGCCCTTGGCGGTCCGCACCGCCACGCCAAGCAGTTTGACGCGATAACCGAGTTCCTCCGCGGCGCGCAGATCTTCCGGCGCGATCGAGGAGATGCCTTCGACATAGACCGCGCTCTGCGCCACCTTGGTGCCGAAGGCGAGGCTCGCCAGGATCGCGAGCTTCTGCGCGGTATCATGGCCGTCGACGTCGAACGACGGATTGGCCTCGGCATAGCCGAGCCGCTGCGCGTCCTTCAGGCATTCGGCAAACGACAGGCCCTCCTGCTCCATCCGGGTCAGGATGTAATTGCAGGTGCCGTTGAGGATGCCGTAGACGCGGTTGATGCCGGTTCCGGAAAGGCCCTCGCGGAGCGTCTTGATGACCGGAATGGCCGCGCCGACCGCCGCCTCGTAATTCAGCGCGCCGCCATGCTTCTCGGCGGCCTTCGCCAGCCGGATGCCGTGCTTGGCGATCAGCGCCTTGTTGGCGGTCACGACCGACTTGCCGGACTTCAGCGCCGCCTCGATCGCCGACAGCGCCGGCTCGCCGGAACCGCCCATCAGTTCGACGAAGCAATCGACGTTGGGGTCGTTGGCCAGCGCCAGCGGGCTTTTGGCCCATTCGATGCCGCGCAGGTCCAGCGAGCGCTTCTTTGCCTTCGAGCGCGCGGTGACGGCAACGACGCGCACGCCGCGCCCGCTGCGCTCGGACAGCGTCCGCGACTGCGCTTCGATGAGGCGGACGACTTCGGCGCCAACGGTGCCGAGCCCTGCGATACCCACTCTCAGGGGTGCGACCATGATACGGGAGAACCTGCAATAAAAGGAATTAGCGCCGGTTGGCGAGAGGAACCACGTTGTGCAACGTTTCAATGCCGCTTTCAAGGAAGCGACGCACCCCGCGGGCAGCCTGGCGGATACGTTGCTCGTTTTCCACCATCGCGATGCGGACATAGCCCTCGCCATGCTCGCCGAAGGCGACGCCGGGCGAAACCACCACGCCTGATTTCTCCACCATCAGGGTCGCGAACTGCATGCTGCCGACGCCCTCGAAGGCCTTGGGCAGCGGCGCCCAGGCGAACATCGAGGCCTGCGGCGGCGGAATCTCCCAGCCCGCCCGGCCAAACGATTCGACCAGCGCGTCGCGGCGCTTGCGGTAGGTGTCGCGCATTTCCTTGATGCAATCGTCCGGCCCGTTCAGCGCGGCGGTGGCGGCCACCTGGATCGGCGTGAACGCGCCGTAGTCGAGGTAGGATTTCACCCGCGCCAGGGCGGCGATGATCCGCTCGTTGCCGACGGCAAAGCCCATGCGCCAGCCCGCCATCGAAAACGTCTTCGACATCGAGGTGAACTCGACGGTGACGTCCATCGCGCCGGGAACCTGCAGCACCGAGGGCGGCGGGTTGTTGTCGTCGAAATAGACTTCGGCGTAGGCCAGATCCGACAGGATGAAGATCTCGTGCTTCTTCGCGAACGCCACCAGATCCTTGTAGAAATCGAGCTCGGCGACATAGGCGGTTGGATTGGAGGGATAGCAGACCACGAGCGCCAGCGGCTTCGGGATCGAATGGATGATCGCGCGTTCCACCGCCTCGAAAAACTGCGGCGTCGGTTCCGAGGGTACCGAGCGGATCACGCCGCCCGCCATCAGGAAGCCGAAGGCGTGAATCGGATAGCTGGGATTGGGGCACAGCACGACGTCGCCGGGCGCGGTAATCGCCTGCGCCACATTGGCAAAACCTTCCTTCGAGCCCAGCGTCGCCACGATCTGGGTGTCCGGATTGAGTTTTACGCCGAACCGCCGCCCGTAATAGGCGGCTTGCGCCTTGCGCAGCCCGTTGATGCCGCGTGAGGCCGAGTAGCGATCGGTCCGCGGCTTGCCGAGCGTCTCCTTCAGCTTCTCCAGCACATGGGGCGGCGTCGGCAGGTCCGGATTGCCCATGCCCATGTCGATGATGTCGGCCCCGGCATTGCGCGCGGCCGCCTTGGCCTGGTTGACCTTCTCGAACACGTAAGGCGGCAGACGGCGGATGCGATAGAAATCTTCCATGGGACCCTTGCTCCGACAACCGGCGGGACAGAATCGAGGCAACCTTCGCGGCTATCGAAACCGGATCGGGTTTCGGTCAGAAGTCGCGCTCAATCAAGGACTTAGACGCGAATTCAGGCGCGAGATCCCCGGAGCTCTGGACCCGCAATGCGGTTGAATTGAATTCTTTTACCACGGGAGCCCGGCGGCGCCAGTTTTTATGGCGTTTTGACTTAACTCGCCGGACCCGATCCGGAGGTCGCCAAATCGCGTCAGCTCAGCCGGCCGCTCACTTCTTGGCTGGCTTTGCCGGGCTGGAAGCCGTCGCCTGACGGTCACGGGCGGCGGTCAATTCTGACTGGATTTTAGCCAGTTCGGCCGGCTTGATCGCCTGCTCGTCGCGTTCCGGCGGGAGGTCATGCACCGGTAGATAGCCACCGGCCTCCTTCGGACGCTCGGGCGCGCCGGCCGGCAGGCCGACGCCCGGCATATCCGCGATCTGGGTCGAGCAGCCGCCGAGCGCAAATGCCGTCACGGCCAGCGCGGCAATCGACCACAGCCTTATCGTCCGAGTGACCGGCATCCGTCCGGAATTCCCCAACTACCTCTGCACCGCGCCCGCATCTATGCGGTGGTACGAGCTTTGCAACGCCAAGCCGTCCCGCGGCGTTGATTTCGCTAGAACCGTTCAAACCATTGTCGCCCGAAACGATTAAAGCCCAAAGAGCAAATGCGATCGGTGCGGCTGCAATGTGTGCAACTTGTGTGGACACGCAAACTTTATCGCAGTGCAACAGGGTTAACGCCAATTCTCTTGGCATCAATCGACGCGGTGACGAACACGAAATGAAGCTATAGTGTCCTTGATATGAGTGACGTCAACACCGAAACCCAGGCTTCGAAGACCTTCAACGCCGAAGCCTTCGCGATGAACATCGCCAAGGCGATGGAGACGAGCGGCCAGGCGCTCGCGGCCTATCTCAAGCCGCGCGAGGGCGGCGAACCGAAGGACAAGCCGCCCAGCGAAGTCGGTGAGGTCATCAAGACCTTCTCCAAGGTCGCGGAATACTGGCTTTCGGACAACGCGCGCGCCACCGACCTGCAGACGAAGCTCGGCAAGGCCTATCTCGATCTCTGGGGCCAGGCCGCGCGCCGCATGGCCGGCGAAGCGGCCGGGCCTGCGATCGAACCGTCGCCGCGCGACAAGCGCTTCAAGGATCCGGAGTGGAAATCGAACCAGTTCTTCGATTTCGTGCTGCAGCTCTATCTGCTCACCACGCAGTGCGCGCAGGACCTGGTGAAGAACGCCGACGGCCTCGATCCGCACACCCGCAAGAAGGCCGAGTTCTACGTCCAGCAGATCGCCAACGCGATCGCGCCGTCGAATTTCGTGCTCACCAATCCGGAAGTGCTGCGCGAGACGCTGGCCTCGAACGGCGACAACCTCGTGCGTGGCATGAAGATGCTGGCCGAGGATATCGAAGCCGGCCGCGGCACGCTTGCGCATCCGCCAGTCCGACCCGGCGAACCTCGTCGTCGGCGTCAACATGGCGACGACGCCGGGCAAGGTGATCTTCCAGAACGAGCTGATGCAGCTGATCCAGTACACGCCGACCACCGAGACGGTGTTGCGCACGCCGCTTCTGATCGTGCCGCCCTGGATCAACAAGTTCTACATTCTCGATCTCAAGCCGGAAAAATCCTACATCAAATGGTGCGTCGACCAGGGCATCACCGTGTTCGTGATCTCCTGGGTCAATCCCGACAAGGAGCTCGGCAAGAAGACCTTCGACGATTACATGAAGGAAGGCCCGCTCACCGCGATGGACATCATCGAAAAGGTGACGGGCGAGATGAAAGTCCACACCGCCGGCTACTGCGTCGGCGGCACCTTGCTCGCCTCGCACGCTGGCCTGGCTCGCCGAGAAGCGGCGCCAGCGCGTGACGTCGGCGACGTTCTTTGCGGCGCAGGTCGACTTCACCCATGCCGGCGATCTGCTGGTGTTCGTCGATGAAGACCAGATCTCGACGCTGGAGCGGGAGATGGAAGTCACCGGCGTGCTCGAAGGCAGCAAGATGGCGATGGCCTTCAACATGCTGCGCTCCAACGACCTGATCTGGTCCTACGTCGTCAGCAACTATCTGAAGGGACAGCCGCCCTCGGCCTTCGACCTGCTGCACTGGAACTCCGACGCCACCCGGATGCCGGCGGCCAACCATTCTTTCTACTTGCGCAACTGCTATCTGGAAAACCGCCTCACCACCGGCAGCATGGTGCTCGACAACACGCTGCTCGACCTGTCGAAGGTCAAGGTGCCCGTCTACAATCTGGCGACCAAAGAGGATCACATCGCGCCGGCGGATTCGGTGCTCTACGGCTCGCAGTTCTTCGGCGGACCGGTGAAGTATGTGCTGTCCGGCTCCGGCCACATCGCCGGCGTGGTCAACCCGCCGGCCGGCGGCAAATACCAGTACTGGACCAACGACAAGATCAAGGACATCACGCTCGCCGACTGGCTGAAGACCGCGACCGAGCACAAGGGCTCGTGGTGGCCCGACTGGGTGCAATGGCTGGAGAGCCTCGATGCCGAGCGCGTGCCCGCGCGCTCCGTCGGCTCCGAGGAGCTGCCGCCGCTCGAGGACGCGCCCGGCAGCTACGTCAAGGTGCGCGCATAGCGCCATCCGGCGCGGTTCGCTATAATCAATCATCCCACGCCGGGATTCGATAATCGTTTGAGGGGGAACCAATGACGCGTGAATTGTTCTGGCTGACTCTGACCGTGATTTTGACCGGGGTGTTGTGGGTTCCCTACATCATCAACCGCTGTCAGGTGCGCGGCCTTTCCGGCGCCATGGCCAACCCCTCGCGCAACGACAAGCCGCAAGCGGAATGGGCCAACCGGCTGATGTTCGCGCACGATAATGCGGTCGAAAACCTGATCATCTTTGCGCCGCTGGTCCTGATCCTCAACGCCATCGACTATTCCGACAAATGGACCGTGATGGCCTGCGCCGTCTATTTCTGGTCCCGCGTCGCGCATCTGATCGTCTACACGCTCGGCCTGCCGGTATTCCGCACGCTCGCCTTCACCGTCGGCTTCCTGGCGCAGGCCGTGCTGGCGCTGGCGATCTTCAAGGTGGTGTGAGGCGAAAAATACTTCCCCGGCCTGCTGACGTCCGGCCGCCACAACCACGGAAAGCTAGCCACTCTCACGTAGGCACGCTGGGTGGATATGAGCGAAGTTTTCGCTATGTCAGCGGAATCCTTGGCAGCACGGATAGACTCTTGCATGTCGCGGGATTGAGCGGCGGCGGTTTCTCGCGCCAGTTCAATTTGTCGCTCTCCGGCTTCCCAAAGCTTATCCGTGGAGGCGCGGAGGTCTCCAGTGGTAGCGACCAAGCGGTAGGTCACAAAGGACAGCAGCGCGGTGAAGACAGCGACGAACCAATCTGGGGTGTGATTCGAGAAAAGTATCGTACCAATTGCCCTTGTGGCTTCCTTTGACGTGCTGTTCGTGCTGAACGAGCGACCCGCCAAGTACGACCTGATTATTTGGTACAGCGCTTTGCGACTGCCATAGCAAAATTCCGGCCCAAAAGACCGTGGCTACCAAAAATCCCAATGCGATCTCTGGAATGCGGCGCATCAAACCACTCTTGCGATCAAATTTCCTCTAACACTACCCCGCCAAGTTCCATCGCGGCAAGGCAGGCAAGAAGGTGGCTGAAAATGTCCCCCGCTTTAGCTTGTTCGTTTGCGTCATCCCGGATTTTCAAGCATTGGGGAAAACCTGAGAACTTCTGCGAGGCGAAGGTCAGCCGCCTTTTTTGGCAACGACAAACAGCATCGACGCCATCTTGTCGTCGAACCCTTTGACTTCGCCGCTCTCGATCGACAGCGAACTCCAGTTGCCTGCCTCGGCGTAGGTCGCGCGAAGCCAGTCCGGCGACGGATAATTGTAGTAGCGATTGAGCGTATCGCGGCCGTCGACGTCGCCGGTCTTGTAGCTCGCAAAGAAAGAGCCTGCCGGCTTCAGCGCGCGCCAGATCAGCGCCAGAACGTGCGCAAGCTCGTCCCGCGGAACGTGCAGCAGGCAGGCATTGGCCCAGACGGCGTCATAGGCCTCGACCGCATCGAGGTCGTGAAACAGCAGCGTCTCGACGGTGCGGCCTAGTCGCTTCGATGCGACCGCTGCCATTTCCGGCGATCCGTCGGTGGCGCGAACGTCGAACCCTCGCGCCAGCATTTCCGCGGTGTCGCCGCCGGCGCCGCATCCGAGTTCGAGAATGCGAGCGCCCGGCGGAAGCAGCGCCAAAAACGCCGTCAGCCGCGCCTGACGCGAGGTGATCTCGCGCCCGGCATAGGCTTCGGCATTGCCGCGGTAGAATTTCAGTGTTTCCTCGTCCACCCTGCACCTCGCATTACGGAAACAGCGCGATCTGCTCCAGTCCTGCAGTTTCGGGCAAACCGAACATCAGGTTCATGTTCTGGATTGCCTGACCAGCAGAACCCTTTACCAGATTGTCGAGCGTGGAAATCACGATCGCCCGGTTCTTGATGCGATCGGCGACAACGCCAATCTGAACATAGTTCGAGCCGCGCACATTCTGGGTCTGCGGCAGCACGCCCTTCTTCGCGACATGCACGAAGGGTTCGTTGGCATAGGCCTTCTCCAGCGCGGCCCGCAAATCGTCCGGCGTCGCGCCGTTGAGCTTGACGTAGGACGTGCAGAGTTCGCCGCGCGCCATCGGGATCAGATGCGGCGTGAAGTTGATCGTCACCGCGGAGCCGGCGGCGACGCCGATCTCCTGCTCGATTTCAGGCGCGTGCCGGTGGGTGCCGACCGAATAGGGCGACAGCCCCTCGCCCGCCTCGCTGAACAGCGTGTTCTGCTTCAGCCCGCGGCCGGCGCCGGTGACGCCCGACTTGGCGTCGATCACGATGTCGTCGACATCGATGAGCTTGGCCTTCGCAAGCGGCACCAGCGCGAGCAGCACCGCGGTCGGATAGCAGCCGGGACAGGCGACCAGCCGCGCGGCCGCGATCTTTTCCCGGTAAAACTCGGTCAGGCCGTAGACCGCCTCGCCCTGCAATTCCAGCGCCCGGTGCTCATGGCCGTACCACTGCGCGTAAGTATCCTTGTCGCGCAGCCGGAAATCGGCGGACATGTCGAGGATCTTGATCCCGGGGTTGGCTTTGAGAACCGCCGCGATGATCTCCTGCGTGGTGCCGTGCGGCAGCCCGCAGAACACCGCGTCGAGCTTGCTCCAGTCGACTTTTTCCCATTCGACGAGCTTCGGCAGATCGAGCATGAAGAAATGCGGAAACACATCGCTCATCGCCTTGCCGGCATGGGTGTTGGCGGTAAGCGCGGTGATCTCGGCATTCGGATGCCGCGCCAACAGGCGCACCGCGTCGGCTCCGGTGTAGCCGGACGCGCCGAGAATGCCGATCTTCTTCATGCTCATCGCACGCTCCTTTCAGGCGAAATCGTTTGCTTGTCTTGTACCGCAACGGCAGCGAAAGCCAGCGGCCATACCGCGCGCATCACGTCTGCGAAACGCACGCGCGTCCTTGTCCACCCTGCTCTCTTCGCGAGAACGCTGGATCGGCTACTTGTCGGCCAGGCCCAGCATCAGCCGCATGTTCTGCACGGCCGCGCCCGACGCGCCCTTGCCGAGATTGTCGAGCCGCGCGACCAGCACCGCCTGGCGATGTTTCTCGCTGGCGAAGACGTAAAGCTCGAGCTTGTTGGTCTCGTTGAGCGCCTCGGGCTCCAGCTTCCCGCCCTTGGTCGCCGCGTTTTCGAGCGGCATCACCGAGACATATTTGCTCCCGGCGTAGCGCTTGGCCAGCGCCGCGTGCAGGTCGGCTCCGCTGGGTTTGCCCGTCAGCGTGTCGAGATGCAATGGCACCGAGACCAGCATGCCCTGCCGAAAATTGCCGACCGACGGCACGAAGATCGGCCGCCGCGTCAGCTTCGAGTAAAGCTGCGTCTCCGGCAGATGCTTGTGCTCGAAGCCGAGACCGTACAGTTCGAAGGACGGCGCGCTGCCATCCTCGAAGCTTGCGATCATCGACTTGCCGCCGCCCGAATAGCCGCTCACCGCGTTGATGGTGACGGGATAGTCCGGAGGCAACAGGCCGGCATCGACCAGCGGCCGCAGCAGCGCAATGCCGCCGGTCGGATAGCAGCCGGGATTGGAGACTTTTCGCGCTGCTCGTATCTTGTCGGCCTGGTCCGGCGTGAGTTCCGGAAAGCCGTAGGCCCAGTCGGGAGCGACCCGGAACGCCGTCGAGGCGTCGAGCACCTTGGGCGCCTCGGCGCCCATGCTGTCGATCAGCGCAACGGTTTCCTTCGCGGCATCGTCCGGCAGGCAGAGGATAACGAGGTCCACCTCGCTCAGCAGCGCCCGCTTGGCGGCAGGATCCTTGCGCTTCTCCTCGGCGATGCTCTTCACCACGACGTCGTTCTGCAGCCGCAGCCGCTCCTGAATGCCAAGGCCCGTCGTTCCGGACCCGCCGTCAACGAACACGGCGGGCTTGGTCGAGGCCCCGGCGGTTTTCGGCTGGTGGCTGTCGGTGAGGGTCATGGCACGGTCCTTTCGGGCTGGTTCGTTTCGTTGGCAAAGGCTTGCGGCCGTGCCTGTTCCATCAAATGCGCAATCTGCTGCGCGCCGGCGTCGGCCTGCGCGGCAAGCGACCCCGCAATCGCGGCAAAGTCGGTCTCGGATTTGTGCTGGCTCAGCTTGAAGCTGCCCTCCACCTCTTCAACCGTCATCTCAAGGCCCACAATCGCTTTCTTCAACGCTTCCAGCCGCCCGGCCGTCATCTTCGACGACAGCCACGGCTTTTTCGGCAACAGCCGCTCCTCGAACTTGGCGCTGAGCGTCTCGATCTGCTCGGCGAGTTCGTCCCCGGACATCGCCCGCACCGGGCCGGTCAGGTGCACCACCTGATAGAGCCAGGTCGGCACCTGATCGGGCGAGACGTACCAGTCCGGCGACACATAGGCATCCGCGCCGTTGACGGCCAGCAGCCAGGACGTGGTCCCGTCCGCCAGCTTTACCAGCGGATTGTGACGCGCGACATGAAACGCCGCGCGCAGCGTGCCGTCATTGGCCGAGGTCAGATAGAACGGCAGCGGCGAGGCGACCGGCTTTTTGCCGTCCCACGCGCAGGCCAGCGCAAAGCCGCGCGCTTCCGCGAACGCCAGGCTCGCGGCGCGGTCGGACTTGAACGGTGGAGGCGTATACATCTCAAACTCCTGCTTGACGTAGGAGCCGCCAGTTCAGACCGCGTTTTCTGGAAAAGGAAGAAGCCGCGGGACCCGATCCGGCGGCAGGGGCGACAATCCTAAACGCAGACGTCCGCCCATACCGCGATGATGCGGCGGCGGCGAGCGATGGTCATGGTCGCGGCGATAGTCATGGGCGCGGCTATAAGGCCACGCCCGCTTTTCGTCAAGGGATAGCGCCGTCATTCCGGGTTCGCGCTACGCGCGCCCCGGAATGACGTTCCTGGTGTCAGATCACCGGATTCCACGGCGCCGGGATCAGCCGGTAGCCGTTGCCGTCCTTCTCGACAAAGCCATTGGCCGGGAACGGATAATGGAAGCCCTGGACCCGCATCTTGTCGGCGACCAGCATGTCGTAGACCCGGCGGCGGGTCTTTTCCGCCAGCGCCGGATCCTGGTCGAACATCAGGTGCCAGCCCGGATTGTTGACGAACAGCGCCGGCAGGTTGGTGACATCGGACTGGATGAACACCTTGTCGGAGCCCGACGACAGCACGTAGGAGGTGTGGCCCGGCGTATGGCCGATGGTTTCCACCGCCAGCAGTCCGGGAGCTACTTCCTTGCCCCACTCATAGGGCGTCACCTTCTTGTTCAGTCCGGCCTCGAGGACGCGGCGAGCGTTCTTGAACACGGTCTGCATCCGGCCCTCGGGCGCCCGGCTCATCTCGCCGTCGTCCATGAAGTATTTCCATTCCACCGCCGGCACGAGCACCTCGGCATTGGGGAACGCCGGCGTGTTGTCGGCGTTCAGCAGTCCGTTGATGTGGTCGCCGTGGAAATGCGAGATCACCACCATGTCGACCGCCTTGGGGTCGAAGCCGGCGGCGACCATGTTGGCGCCGAACTGTCCAACGGCGCCCTTGCTCGACGCGTAGGCCGCCGCGCCGTTGCCGGTGTCAATCACCACCAGCTTGCCGCCGGTGTTGACGACCAGCGGCGCGAACTGGATCGACATCTTGTCCTTCGGCATGAAGGCCTTTTCCAGCGCCGCGTTGACTTCGTCCTTCTTGACGTTGAGCACGAACGTATCGGGCAGCGCGAAATTGTTGACGCCATCGGAGATGGCCGTCACCTGGGCGTCGCCCACCTTGTAGCGATAGAAGCTCGGCGCCTGCTTGTCGGCTGCCGGCGCAGCGGCCGTGGCGGGCGCTTGCGGCAAGAGCGGCGTGGCGGCGAGCGCAGCGGCGCCGGCGAGTGCGTGACGACGTGTCAGTTCCATGGTGATGTCCTCCCAGTGAGACGATGGATGCGGTTCGCGGTGGTTAGCCGCTTTGGTGCGTACCCTTGGTTCGGTTGCCGCAACGATCTACCGACGATTCTGCGATAACGCGACGACGACCAAGCGACGGCAATGCGAAGATGCTCCGCAGGCTGCGTATGTTGGGGCTAACACCCGCGGCATCCGCTTATTCCGGCCTTTGTCCTACACCGCCCGCCACAGCCATTCGGCGAGCTTGGCCATCACGTCGCCAACCAGCAGCAGGACCGCCGACCAGACCAGCGCGGAGACGAAATTGGCGATCTGGAACGGCCAGTAGGACATCTCGAAAATGCCGGCGGCGAGCGGCACCGAGGCCCGCAGCGGCCCGAAGAAGCGGCCGATGAAGATCGAGGGCACGCCCCATTTTTGCACGAACGCCTCGCCGCGCGGCAGGATTCCCGGATAGCGCGACAACGGCCACATCTCTGCGACGTGTTCCTTGTACTTGAAGCCGATCCAGTAAGAGACCCAGTCGCCGAGCGCAGCACCAATCCCGCCGGCCAGCCAGACCGGCCAGAAGCTGATGCCGCTGACGCCGATCAGCGCGCCGATCGCGACCAGCGCGCCCCAGGCCGGCACCAGCAGCGAAATGAAGGCCAGCGATTCGCCGAATGCCAGCACCAGGACGATCGGCGCAGCCCAGACCTGATTGTCGCGCACGAAGTCAGCCAAAGCGCGCGCAAAGTCTTGCATATCTCGAGTGCCTTCCCCGCCCGTTTGCGCCGTTGAATTTTTTCGCTGATTCAAGGCTCGCGACAGGTAAGCCGTCCGCTTGCGTGACTTCAAGTCACAAAGGCTGGCACCGGTTGTGATTTCAGACGGCCTGCGCGATCCGGCCGGCGCCGCACAGCCTGCCTCGCCGAGCATGCCACCAAGACCCGGTTACCAAAAACCCGTACTTGAAGCCCCGGCGCGGCCGGTCAGCTCTGCGGCGTCGGCGCCCGTCTTGGCGGCCGCGGCCGGCGGGCCTGCGGCGCGGCCGGTTGCAGCGTCACGATGACCGGATTCGGCTTGTGATCCAGTGCAGCGCCGGTGGCGGCATCGACGCCCATCCCGACCAACCCACCGAGCAGAACATTGCCCGCGAAACCCGCCGCACCGGCCCCAGGGATTTCCTTGGTCAGCGGAACGACCTGCGGCTCATATCCTTCCTTGGTGACGGTCACCGTGATGTCGGCGCTGCGCTTGGCCACGACCACGCAGGGCGTGACGCAGGTCGTTGGATTATCCAGCCCCGATAGCTCGGCCGTCGCGCCTGCCGGCGTACTCGAAATTGAAATATTCTCAGTCGTTCCCCGCGTCACGGACGCACAACCAACACATGGCGCCGCTAACGCGGCAGCCAGCACCAATCTGATGATCATTTACGCTCCCCTGCCCGCCGGAACCTTTTAACAACTCTAAAGTGAATGCAAGGGGGAGCCCGCGCTGGCATTGCGATAATGTTAAGCGCGTGGCCCGGCGGTAACGCTCCGCCCCGCCAGGCTTTGCAGCCCAGCCGTCACTTTTTGAGCCCATCCATGGCATAGTCAGCGTAACCGATTCGGCACGCCGCGCCGCGTGCAACACACGAAGAGCCATGTCCAAATCATTGAAATCAGCTGCAAAAACTAAACCCACCGATCTCTTTGGCGCCGACCCCAAGGGCCGCGCTGCGCCCAAGGCCGCGTCGCGGGCGACCAGCGCCGAGGCCGGCTATACCGCGGCCGACATCGAGGTGCTGGAAGGATTGGAGCCGGTACGCCGGCGTCCCGGCATGTATATCGGCGGCACCGACGAAAAGGCGCTGCATCATCTGTTCGCCGAAGTCATCGACAATGCGATGGACGAAGCGCTGGCGGGACACGCCTCCTTCATCGAGGTGGAACTCGGCGCCGACGGATTTCTGACCGTCACCGACAACGGCCGCGGCATCCCGGTCGATCCGCATCCGAAATTTCCGAAAAAATCCGCGCTCGAAGTCATCATGTGCACGCTGCATTCCGGCGGCAAGTTCGACTCCAAGGTCTACGAGACTTCGGGCGGCCTGCACGGCGTCGGCGTCTCCGTGGTCAACGCCCTCTCCTCGCTGCTCGAGGTCGAGGTCGCGCGCGAGCAGAAGCTCTACAAGATGTCGTTCGAGCGCGGTCATCCCAAAGGCAAGCTCCAGGATCTCGGCAAGATCAACAACCGCCGGGGCACCCGGATTCGCTTCAAGCCCGACACCGATATTTTCGGCGCCAAGGCCGCGTTCAAGCCGCAGCGGCTGTTCAAGATGGCGCGCTCGAAGGCCTATCTGTTTGGCGGCGTGAAAATCCGCTGGCGCTGCGATCCCGCGCTGTTGAAGGGCATCGAAGAGGTGCCCGCCGAGGACGAATTCCACTTCGTCGGCGGCCTGAAGGACTATCTCGCCGCCGCTGTCCACGCCGACACGCTGGTGCATCCGGATATCTTCTCCGGCAAATCGGGACGCAACGGCGCCCATGGCGCCTGCGAATGGGCGGTCGCCTGGACGGCGGACGCCGACGGCTTCCTCTCCTCCTACTGCAACACGGTGCCGACGCCCGACGGCGGCACCCATGAATCCGGCATGCGCAGCGCGATGCTGCGCGGCCTTAAAGACCACGCCGAGCGCATCGGCCAGGGCAAGCGCGCCGCCCCGATCACCTCGGAAGACGTCATGGTGGGCGCCGCCGTGATGCTCTCGGTGTTCGTGCGCGAGCCGGAATTCCAGGGCCAGACCAAGGACCGCCTCGCCACGGCGGAAGCCCAGAAGATCGTCGAACAGGCGATCAAGGATCCGTTCGATCACTGGCTGTCGGGCAATCCGCTGCAGGCCAACAAGCTCTTGGATTTCGTCATCGAGCGCGCCGACGAACGGCTGCGCCGCCGCGCCGAGAAGGAGACTTCACGCAAGACCGCGGTGAAGAAACTCCGCCTCCCCGGCAAGCTATCGGATTGCACCAACACCGCGACCGAAGGCTCCGAGCTTTTCATCGTCGAGGGCGACTCGGCCGGCGGCAGCGCAAAACAGGCGCGCGACCGCAAGACCCAGGCCGTGCTTCCCTTGCGCGGAAAAATCCTCAACGTCGCTTCCGCCGGCAAGGACAAGCTCACCGCCAACGCCCAGCTCTCCGATCTGATGCAGGCGATCGGCTGCGGCACGCTGGCGCATTACCGCGAAGAAGATCTGCGCTATTCCCGCATCATCATCATGACCGACGCCGACGTCGACGGCGCGCATATCGCCTCGCTGCTGATCACGTTCTTCTACCGCCAGACGCCGCGGCTGATCGACGAAGGCCATCTCTATCTGGCGGTGCCGCCGCTCTATCGCCTCACCCATGGCGCCAAGACGGTTTACGCCCGCGACGACGCCCACAAGGAAGCGCTGCTTGAAGAGCGAGTTCAACGCCAACGCCAAGGTCGATGTCGGCCGCTTCAAAGGCCTGGGCGAGATGATGCCGGCGCAGCTCAAGGAAACCACCATGGACCCGGCCAGGCGCACCCTGCTCCGCGTCGTGCTGCTGGCCGACGACCGCGAAGGCACCGCCAATTCGGTCGAGCGGCTGATGGGAACCAAGGCCGAGGCGCGGTTCGCCTTCATCTCCGACAAGGCCGAATTCGCCAGCGACGACCTGCTGGACGTCTGATTTTACCTCTAGGGGCGGCATTCGGGCTATTTCCGGGTTTTCAGCGCCGAAAAGGCCGAATTCTGCCCATTTTTCAGACCTTTCCGGGTCTTTCGTTTTCCGGCGGGTGTGCTCCTCCCGCAACAGCATTTTGGACCGAACTGCGTATATTCCTGACACTGGGTTTTGGGAATTGGGTGCTCGCGCATTCGGTTGGAGCGATCTGAAAGACGCTTTGAACTAAGGGAATTGGGACATGAAGAAGTTAGTGATCGCTCTGACCGCGCTGGCGGCATTGACCGGATCGGCGTCGGCAGCCGATCTGGGCGCGCGCCCCTACGCCAAGGCTCCGGCGCCCATGGCGGTTGCTCCGAGCTGGACTGGCTTCTACATTTTCGGCGGTGGCGGCGGCGGTCTCTGGGATGCGAACGGCGGCGTGAATAATACTGCAACCGGCGCCTGCATCATCTGCACCAACACCCGGACGGGTGGCGATGGCTGGTTCGGTACCGTGGGTGCCGGTTATGATTGGCAGGGCGGCTCGTCGTGGGTACTCGGTATCTTCGGCGACGGCACGTTCGGCAGCCTCAAGGGCAATATCGGAGATTCGGGGGTATTCGCAGGCGGCGGGGCCTTCGGCATCGTCGGCACCACGAAGATGGAAACGGCTTGGGCCGCCGGTGCACGGTTGGGCTTCCTCGTCGCTCCGAACGTTCTGTCCTACGTCAACGGCGGTTACACCGGCACCTACTGGACCGGCAGCACCTTGCTTGGCTCCGCAACCGGTGTCGCGTCCGGCCTGCACACCGACAGCTTCAACACCCAGGGCTGGTTCGTTGGCGGCGGCGTCGAGAACAGCCTGAACTTCTTCGGCGTCAGCGCTCCCGGTTGGTTCATGAAGACCGAATATCGCGCCTCCTATCTCGACAGCAAGCGCCTGAACGAGAAGGTCGATGGCACTAACGCCCTGTTTGGCCGCGACATCACCTTCAAGCCCTTCGTGCAGACGATCAGCACCTCGCTGGTCTACCGCTTCAACTGGGGTGGCGCTCCGATCGCTGCGAAGTACTGATCTCTGCAAATACAGCAGCTCAAAAGCCCCGGTATTGTCCGGGGCTTTTTTGTATCTGCAGATAACCAAGCCTGCGACAACCGGCCGGTTGGGCCTTTGAATTTCCAACCTGCAGCGCCGCCCGGCCGGCAGGCCGCTGCCCGCTGATCCGAGCGGGACAATCACCCCTCTGCGGCCCATCACGGCCCCGTAATTGCCCCTGCCACGACTTCCGGTCTTGCGAACCCGACCGGCATTGTATTCGATCCGATATTGCAGGCGGCCACCGGTAACGATTTCCAAAGGGCCGTCCATCTAGCCGCACGGCGTCTATTACCGGAAGCGGCAACAGGGGGAAATCCATGGCCAGATCGCTTTCGATCATCGGTTTTCTGGCGCTTGCCATCGGCCTGCTGTGGATCGGGCAAGGCACCGGCGCCATCCGCTGGCCGCCATCGAGCTTCATGGTCAATCAACTGCAATGGGCCGGATATGGCGCGCTGCTCGGCGCCGTCGGCCTGATCCTGATCTGGCAGGGCAACCGCTAGATTCGAAAGCTGCCAAACCCTCATGGTGAGGAGGCGCGTTAGCGCCCGTCTCGAACCACGAGGCCACACTGCTGCCACTCATCCTTCGAGACGCCGCTGCGCGGCTCCTCAGGATGAGATCTGACACTTCAAGGAGGCAAGAAGCCCATGACCACACGACCCTTCGATCTCACCGGCAAGGTAGCCATCGTCACCGGTGGCAATGGCGGCATCGGGCTCGGCATGGCCAGGGGGCTTGCACAAGCCGGCGCGGCGATCGCGGTGGTGGGCCGCAACGAGGCCAAGTCGGCGGAGGCGGTCGCGGAGCTTAGCCAAGGCGGCGCCACGGCGATTGCGGTCGCGGCCGACGTCACCGACAAGGAAGCGGTCGCCGCCATGGTCGGCCGCGTCACCGGCGAACTCGGCCGAATCGATATCCTCGTCAACAATGCCGGCATCAACATCCGCAAGCCGCCGCACGCGCTCGATATCGCCGAGTGGAACAGCGTGATTCAGACCAACCTCACCAGCGCCTTCCTGTGCTCGCAGGCGGTCTATCCCGCCATGAAAGCGGCCGGCGGCGGCAAGATCATCAATATCGGCTCGATGATGTCGATCTTCGGCGCCAGCTTCGCGCCGGCCTATGCCGCCAGCAAGGGCGGCATCGTGCAGTTCACGCGCTCATGCGCCTGCGCCTGGGCGGCCGATAACATCCAGGCCAACGCCGTGCTGCCGGGCTGGATCGATACGGATCTGACCAAGCGCGCCCGCAAGGAGATCGACGGCCTGCACGACCGGGTGCTCGGGCGAACGCCGGCGGCGCGCTGGGGCGCGATCGATGATTTTGCCGGGATCGCCGTCTTCCTCGCCTCGCCCGCGTCCGACTTCGTCACGGGATCGGCGATTCCCGTCGACGGCGGGTACTCGATTATGGGCTAGGCGGGAACCGACACCGAGGTTCCTCGTCTCCACAAACGAAAAAGCCCCGGCTGATACGCCGGGGCTTGCTCACCTCGATATTGTGTTTCGGTCAGTACCTCGCGACGACCGGGCCACCGAACTTGTAGCTCAGACGGACCACAGCCGACTGAATGTCGCGGGGCTTGGCATCGAAGGTGTAGACGGCCGGAGCCGCTGCGCCGGCGAGCTGGTAGCGCTTGGTCTCGAACTGCGAATAATCGTATTCGAGTCCGACGATCCAGTTCGCGGTGATGCCGTATTCCCAGCCGGCGCCGACGGTCCAGCCGTTGTGCCACTGCGTCGACGATCCCGAACCGACGTTCGCCGGTACCGTGTCGGAGACCGCCAGGCGGTTGTTCACGCCGGCGTAGCCGCCCTTGACATAGAACAGGTTGTTGTTGACCGCGATACCGGCACGACCGGTAATCGTCGCCATCCAGTCGGCGCGCCAGCTGAACCGGTCATCAAGTCCGGCGCCGAAGACGGTGTTGAGCACGGTGCCGCGGTTATCGAGGCCCGAAATGGTGCCCTCGAGACCGAACACGAAGTTGCTGGCCTGCCAGTTGTAGCCTGCATGGCCACCACCGAAGATGCCCGTTCCGCGCTGACGGAAGCCTTCGCCGGGGTTGAGATCGCCGAACCCGGTGGTGTTGGCGACGTTGACCCACTCCTGGTTGGTCCAGGCGCCACCGACGTGGCCGCCGATATAGAAACCGCCCCAATTGTAGACGGAAACGACCGGTGCCGGCGCCTTGGTATAAGGCCGCGCCGCCAGATCGGCGGCCGAAGCGGACACGGAACCCATCAACAGAGCAGAAACTGCGATCACGAACTTTTTCATAACATTTCCTAATTGGCCACAACTGAAACTCGCCGTGAAACTAGCCAGAGTCGCTGGAAAAAGCTGTCACCCGTTCGCAACAATGACGGCAATTTGGCCTTTGCGCGTCCCGATTGCGGCGTTGCAATTCAGCTAGGTTAATCAGTTCCTAAACTTGGTCAGAGGCTCCGGTTCCAGAAGCGGAACCTGATTTCTCGTATTGATTGTGCTTACCGGTGGCAGCTGGGTGACGGACGGGTGCCGTCATTTGGCTAGGGTGCGACTAGAATTTGGTGCATGCTTCACTCGAAAGCGCTTTAGCCGCCCGGCGACTGCACATGCTCGGGCCGCACGCCGAGGCCGACAAAACGCGCCGTGATGCCCTGCAGCCAGGGCACGGCGGTGACCAGCCGCATCACGAACGGGGCTTTCAGCGGCTGATTGCCCGGCTTCAGCGCGGCGTTGACGATGTTGTTCTGCACGACGACCTGCATCCGCTGTGTCATCCTGACCGGAAACTCGCGGCGCCGGCGCACGGCGTCGAGTTCGTCCTCGGTGGGCAGCCCGTCCATCTTCAGCCGTGACGCCAAAAGATTGGCGGTCGCGACCGCGTCCTGCACCGCGAGGTTGACGCCGACGCCGCCGATCGGCGACATCGCATGCGCGGCGTCGCCGATGCACAACAGCCCCGGCCGCGTCCAGCGCTTCAGCCGGTTGACCGCAACCGTCAGCAGCTTCACGTCGTCCCAGCTCTTCACCTCAGCGAGCCCGGATTTCAGGATCGGCGCCATCCGCGCGATGTCGTCGAGCAGCGCGGGCAGTCCCCTCGCCTTCACGGCGTCATACTGCCCCTTGGGAATCACGTAGGCGCATTGCCAATAGTCGCCGCGGTCGAACGTCACCATCATCTTGCCGGGATCGACCCGCGCAAACAGGTTTTCGGTTTCGCCCGCCCGCTTGCCGGCGCGAAACCACAGCACGTCCATCGGCGCGCCGATTTCCTCCACTTCCAGGCCGGCGCGTTCGCGCACCAGCGAATGGCGGCCGTCGCAGGCGATGGTCAGGTCGGCCTCGATATCGATGACGCCATCCGGCGTCCTGGCTTTCACGCCTTTGACGCGGTCGCCATCACGGATGAGATCGATCGCCTCGGTCGACATCATCACCTTGAGCGAAGCGAATCGCCTGCCGCTCTCGCGCAGGAAATTGAGGAAGTCCCACTGCGGCATGAAGGCGATGAAGGGATATTTGACGTTGAGCCGGCTGAGATCCGCGATTCGCACCGTCTCGCCGCCGAACATCCCCTCCATCCTCTGCAGGCGCTGATGCGGCAGTTTCAGAAAGCCGTCGATCAGCCCGAGTTCGTCCATCACCTGCAGCGTCGAGGGATGCACGGTGTCGCCGCGAAAATCGCGGAAGAAGTCGGCGTGCTTTTCCAGCACCACGACATCGACGCCGGCGCGCCCGAGCAGGTAGCCGAGCATCATGCCGGCCGGGCCACCGCCCACGATGCAGCAACGTGTTTTCATCGCCCGCTCCCTATCTTCAAAGCCAGTTCGGTGGCAGATTAGAGTGTCCGATGCTGGCGGCGAAGCGCTACGTGCTGCAATGCAGACAAGCCGGCCAGAACGGCGCGGCAATCATTGAATTCCGCTCATCTCCAGCTACCATGGTTGCATGATCCTGACCCTGATATTGCTGGTGGCTATCGGTGTCATTCTGCTGGCTGAACGCAGCGCCGAGCACCTGCCATTCGCGATCGCGACGCTGTTCCTGAGCGCGGCCGCAATCTCGTTCATCGTGGGCGATTTCGAAAGAGCTTTGCTGCTGGCTTCCGCGCTGGCCGCCGCCATCACCGCCGCATCGACGGTCAAACATGATTACAGCGCGCTGAAGCTGACGGTCACCGACGTGCCGCTGATGTTTGCAGGCACAGCTCCCTTTTTTGTATCGCAGTACCCGCGCGCGGCATTGGCCGTTCTGACCGGCGCCGCCGCATTCATCCTGGTTGTCATCGCAACCCTGATCCACGGAACCGGGCCGTCAGTTCCGTTGGACGTAAGGGTTTTTCTATTCAGCGTCACCCTTGCTTGCGCCGTCATGGCCTTCCGGCTAAGCGGCGGCGCCATTTCCTTCCAGCGGATCATGGCGCAGCGGCGGTGCTTCTATTCGACCTTCATGGCTTCGCTGATCGATCCGCATTCCTGGCGGCAAGCCGGCGGATTGACGCTGAGCGATATTGCAAATGACCCGTTGCCGCTGATGGCGGCCGTCCCGGCGCGCACCATCGACTACCCCGACATTATCGTCATCCAGCATGAATCGATCTTCGATCCCCGCATTTTCGGACTTCCGGTCGAACCGACCGTCGAAGCGTTTCTGTCCCCGGAGAATGGCCTCCATGGAATCCTCAACGTCGACATTTTCGGCGGAGGTTCGTGGCAATCCGAATTCAGCCTGCTGACCGGTCTTTCAAGCGCAAGCTTCGGTTCAAATGCCTATTACCTTTTCAAGCAGGGCGCGGGCCGTTTCCACAACGCGCTTCCCCATTCGTTGGCAGCGCTTGGGTACCGGACCATGCTGGCGTCGAGCTGTCGTCGCAATTTTCTCAACTACGATGAATTTTATCGTTCGATCGGCATTGGCGAACGCATCTTCGCGGACGACTTCCCTCCCCCGTTCGACGTCCGCCAGTTCGAGACGACAAATTCCGATGCCATTTTTCTGGAAGCGGCGTTCGCGGCCCACACGAAGGCCATTGCCGACGACCCGGCGCCGCGTTTTCTATATGCACTGACCAACTTCAATCACGGCCCCCACGACCGACGGCTGGCAGCCCCCGGACAGTTCGAGCGGGAACGCGCCTTTGCCGCATCAAGCCTCCCGGATGCGCAATATGCCGAGTACTACGCAAGGCTTGCAGCGACAGCCTCAACCTGGAAAAGGCTCAAGCTTGAGCTGGCGAGAACTTTTCCCAAGCGTCCGATGCTCATCGTGCACTACGGGGACCATCAGCCCGTAATGGCGAAGCGGATCGATCGGCAACTCAATCTCCCCGACGATCCGCGGCGCGCGTTCCGCACATTTTATGCGATGGAGTCGCTGAACATCTGCCCGATCGCCTTGCCTCCGGACCGGGTGCGGACCTCGATATTGCTTTCCTTGGCACCGTTGCGCTGCAGCAAGCGGGGCTGCCGCTCGATCCGATCTTTGCCACCCGCGCCAGCCTGCTTGAGCATTGCCGGGACACCTACTTTGCATCGCCTTCCGAACGGAAGCGCCGATTCCATCGCACGCTGGTGAATCTGGGCATGATCGATATCGGGCCCAGCGTTCCGCGCGGCCGCTACCTGCCCACACCGATCAAGTGATCGAATGAGCAGCTATGTGCGCCGTCGTTAAGTTTACTGTCTATCCTAACGAGCCGAGAATCACAGCCCGTTCTCTACCGCCTAACCTCCGATTTGATCGTTGAGCACGGGTCCGAACAGCTCCCACCTCTCGCCCTTCAACCGTCTGAACTGCACTTGCTTGATCGGAGCGAAATCAGTGGGGCTGGTGTTGATGGTAATACTCGGCAGCAGGTTATCGGTTCTGAAGTCCTTTAGATTCGCAGCCTGCTTCATTACGTTCTCGCGGGTGAGTTCGTTGCCGCACTGCTTCAATACCTGAACCAAAGTCTGGGCACTGTTATATCCCGTCACCACGAAGTTGTCGGCCCGATTGCCTTCCGGAAAATACTTGACCAGGAATTCGTCGAAGGCCTTCATTCCCGGATGATCCCTCCATTGGGGATCCATCGGATCCATCAAGTAAGCTACCGAAATGATATCCTGCGCGTTCTCGAATCCGGCCGGCTTGATCACGGCACCGATTGAGGTGGCAACGCTATTGAGAAAATGCATCGGCTTCCAGCCGATCTCGGCCGTCTTCTTGATGGCCTGCGCCGCGAACTTCGGCGTGGTGATGTTGATGAACACGTCGGCGCCGATCGATTTCATCTTGACGATATGCGTATCGACCGTCGGTTCGGCGACCTCGTAAGCGTCCTCCGCTATGATCATCGACGCGGCCTTGTCGCCCAGCCCGTCCTTGAGGCCGTTGAGGTAGTCCTTTCCGTAATCGTCGTTCTGATAAAGAACACCGATTCTGGCGTTCGGTTTTTCCTTGAGGATATACTTCGCGTAAATCCGCGCCTCGTTCTGATAGTTGGGCTGCCAACCCATGGTCCACGGATAGGTTTGGGGATCATTCCATTTGGTTGCACCCGTCGCGACGAACAATTGCGGAACCTTTTTGGCGTTCATGTATCGCTGAATGGCCGTGTTGGACGGCGTGCCGAGAGGGCCGAAGATCAGGAGCACCTCGTCGCTCTCGACCAGCTTGCGCGCCTGCTCAACCGCTTTCGGCGGGCTGTAGGCGTCGTCATAGGAGATGAAGTTGACCTTCCGCCCGTTGATACCACCCTCGGTATTGATTTTGCGGAAGTACGCAGCTTCCGTTCTGCCGATTACCCCGTAGGCCGACGCGGGGCCACTGTACGGCATGATGTTGCCGATCTTTATTTCGGTGTCGGTTGCGCCGACATCGTACTTCTTCTGAGCGAGCGCACTGCCTCCGCTGGCAGCGAGCACAATAATCGCGGCAGAAAACGCCGCCAATCGTCGTGCGACGAAGGACATGTTCGTTTCTCCCTGACGAAATCGATCAATGGGCTGATTGTTATGAAGGGGACCTCTTTGGGTCTCACTTCAAATAGTGAACACCTTGCATTCGGCTTTGTCGATTCACTGGACTCACCTCATTCGTCAATACGACTGACCGATTATCCAGGGCCGCACCTCTCGGCGCAGCCGCGCAGTCTCGTTGATTGTGCCTCGGTCAACGCGGCCAGTGCCACGCCCGCCCCCGCGCAGCCAAATGCCCCGCCAAGCTGCTGTGTGACGTTCGTCAAAGAGCGTGTTGAGCGGACCCTGTATCTGCAACGGGATTGATCCATGAACCTGGTGAATTCCCGTGAAAAACTACTTCTCATTGCTGGATCCGCTGCGCTTCGGGGCCGCTCTCTTCGTCGCGGTTTTTCACCTGATGTTCTACTCCTGGGCCGGGTCTTCGATCGGCGCCCCTCAGGGCTTTGAGCAGTTCTTCGCCGCCGACGTTCAATTTCCGAACGCCGCGCCTTACACGTGGTTCGGCTGGGTGGGCGTTGAAATATTCTTTGTCATTTCCGGCTTCGTCATCGCGAACTCCGCGAGCAAGTCTTCCCCGAAAGAGTTTCTGTTCGGGCGTGCACTGCGGCTTTATCCGGCGGTCTGGATTGCCTCCACCTTGAGCTTGGTCATTCTGCTCATCTTTCTGCGCGAGAAAGCATCCGAGTTCATCCTTCCCTACTTCCAGGCAATGCTGCTCATTCCCAAGGGGATCAACGGCAAATGGCTAGACGCCGTCTATTGGACGTTGGCGGCGGAAATGGCCTTCTATGGGCTGGTGTTTTGCACGCTGCTGACGAAGAAAGTCACGCTGCGGCATCTGGCCTGGGGTCTCACCATCTATAGCGCCGCTTTCAACGCCTTCTCCATGGTGGTGCTGTCGGGTGCGTTAGAATCCAACATGCTCTATTGGATGGTCCTGATGTTCCGCGTGCCGGGCGCCACATGGATGTTGAACCATGGCTGCTTCTTCGCGCTCGGGATTTGGCTGTTCATGTCGGCAAATCGTACCCTGACGACTCGCGAATGGGTTGCCGTGGCCGTGACATGCCTCTCCGGGTGCGCCGAAGTCTATTATTTCTCCGATTTCCTTGTGAAAGCCATACCCGCCATTTCGGATGAACCGGTCTTCTTGCCGGTGCTCGTTTGGGCTGCGGCGGTGCTGCTCATTGGCTTCGCCGCGAACAAGAACCGGCAGCAGGCTGGCGAAACCGCTTCTCCTGAAGCGCCGGCTTATCTGAGGACGCTCGGGCTGATCACCTATCCGCTCTATTTGACCCACAATATCACCGGTACTGCGATGATCCGTGTCCTGACCGATGCCGGCATGGATGCCTCCCTGGCTGTATGGGCCAGTCTGGCGATGCTTGTCCCTGGTCAGCTGGTTCATCTGCGCGAAGATCGAGCCCGCCATTCGGCGGCTGCTGAAGGAATTCATTCCAAACTTCAGACTGCGTCCGAAGGCAGCGCCGGCATCGGGCCTTCCAGCTCCGCTTCCCGGGTTGCGCCTTCCGCTGCCCACCCGCGAAGATCTGCTCCCCGCACGTCCGCTTCGCAACGCGGCCCAACCCCTGAGTTGATAGATGGAATCGTGGCGGCCAGCAGAAGTCCGAGAACCCAATAGGCGGGATTCTTCCGGTTTTCGCACCGCGAGTATCAGGAACGAAGACGCAAGGACCGAAAGTAGTCGGCCGATGGCCAAGTGACGCGATTGACCCAGAGCGGCTGCCGCATTGACCTGCGTCAAGCTCAACCAAGCCCCAGCCCGCTAGTAAGATCTATCCGAAGCCGTCGGCGGGGGCATGATATGATCGCCAGTTGCCTGAAGTGGTTGATGATTGCCGGCCTTGCCGCCGGGATTGCAGGTGCGGCTCAAGCCCAAGACCAGGACATCGGCAAGGGGGAATTTCAGTCTTCGTGCGCGACCTGTCATGGCACGGATGGAAAAGGCAACGGACCTCTCCGCGAACAGCTCAGGGTGCCGCCTTCCGATCTGACGATGTTGGCCAGGAACAACAACGGGGTCTTTCCCGCGAACGCCATTTACGAAACCATCGATGGATCGAAAACAGTTCCCGCTCACGGCACGCGCGAAATGCCAATTTGGGGGGAACGGTTCAACCCCATTATCAACCTGCCTCACTATGTTGACCCGTCCTATTGGAAGATGGCTGGGCCGGAGCAAAGCCCGGAAGTCGTCGTGCGAAAACGCATCCTCGCCGTTGTCGATTATCTGAGTCGCATTCAGCAAAAGTAGCGCGCGACGGGCCTGACCAGCCGCCCGGCCGAGATCAGGCTTGCTTATTCAAAGCTTGCACAGCGCCGGACAGGCGTTGCGCGCGAGCGACCATACCGCCAGCAATACCGACGCCCAGCACGTAGACCCACCCTTCGTGAAAATCGAACAGGTGCGAATTGAACAGCGAGCTGATGAAGTTCTGCACCACGATCACCAGGCCGATCCATGATGCAAAAAAGGATCCGCGAAACAGCTGCAGATGGAAGTACCACATCGCATAGAGGACGAGGCAACCGAGCAGGCCCCACTGGATCGCGACGTACAGCGTCTGGTTATGCGGGTTGCGGATGATGTTGCCCCATTCGCCGCTCTTGCCTTCGGCTTCGCGGCTGAAGAGCTGCTGGGTTGCTCCGGTGCCGTGGCCAAAAAACGGCGCCTCGGAAATCGCGCGGATGGAAACGCGCCAATACGCCAGCCGCAGGCCGTTCGAGGTTGAAGCGGCGGTGTCGGTGCCGCGATCCGCACCGGTATCGCGATCGACCTTGTAATCCTGCACCGTGCGCCCGACCCGGTCACGCAGGTAGGGCGACGAGAGCAGAACTCCGAACTCGACGGCTGCCGCCAACAGCAGGAAATAAACCGCATGTCTCCGGTTCAGATATTTGACGGCAAAAAGGATCGACAGAATCGGGAAGTAGACGAATGCCGTGCGCGAGGTCGCAACAAACCGCATGTCGAGGTAGAAGCCCAGCATGACAACCGCAAAGGCGAAGGTCCATGCGCGATGACCGTTGGCTGCCAACGACACGATCAGCGGCGCCATGACGAACAGGCACAGCGCGAATTCGTGGCTTTGATCGATGTAGTTTCTGACGGGGACTCCCGCGACGCCCCCCGGCGAGGGCTTCCAGTCGGCGAAGTATGTCACCCATGACAATCCCATGAGCAGGACACAGGCCGCCAGGAACGCGAACAACACCCAATGCCCGCGCTCGGAGCGTTCGTAGTGATAAAGGAGAAGCGGAACGGCCAGCAGCTTTGTGACGGGCAAGAGGCCTTGAAATCCAACCGGCCAGCTGTCCGCGGTCCAGAACAGGCCCGCAAACGCCAGTGCGAAGAAGGCCAGCGGCAGGTAGCTGGCCGGTGCGTGCAACGCCTCGAAAAACGCCGGCCAGCGGATCGTGGGAAGAACCACGATCAACCACAGCAACATGAAAACGGAAACCGCCGTTGTGGACCAAGGCAGCGCAGCGGCGGCCAGCGCGGGGTAGATATCGACGCAAAGCAGCCAGAACCGGGATTGCGGCCACGAGGCGATGAGGCCGGAAATCCCCGTCCGTACGCCGTTAGCGGTCAGATCCGACATCGCGCGCCTACCACTCTAACATGATTGGCATGAAGGGACGGCAGCAATGCCGGCAGACGCAGCTCCAGGGCGGCCGGCTCGGCTTTCGAAAATTTATCCAAAATACGCACGGAAATACACCTCGATCGACAAAATACTACCTATCCGTGCATTTGATCTCCCGGCACACCCCAGCTTCCGAAAGGCTGCCAGTATCGTTGGGCACAAACGGCATTTTATCGAACAATTTCAGGCCGATTTGGGTCAAAATGGTCTCCGGAACAAAAATATTCGCTTTCCCTACCCCCAAATTTCCCTACCCCCAAATCAGTGGCTTTCTGCGCCGACCCGGCCCGACAAGAGGGGGCGTATCCCGATCGTCACGAAGGCGAGGTGGGATGTGGTGGACGCGGCAGCGTCGGCGCGGAATGTGGACGCAGGGCGAGGGTAAACCCGTGAGCGGTTCACATCGCGCAGGACGTACCGCGGCCTGCTCGGTCTCCTGTGATCTGTCGCTCTGAGGCGCTGTGCCGCCTTCCTACGGCCTCGACGCCGGCGTCGAGAGCCTGACGGCGTGCCAACGTCTGCCGCTTCTCCATCACCCATCGCGATGTTTGGCGGGGTTCTCGATATTAAGCTGTTGATGTGGATCAATGCGAAGCGCCCACATGGGGATGCTCTTTCCCTTGGCAGGGTTCATCCGGTCCAAGGAGATTTGACATGAGTGCAATCACCAAGTCGGAAATGGTCTCTCGCCGAAAGGTTGTTTCCTTAGTGGGATTGGCTGCTGCGTTCGGCTTCGCGGCGGCTCCTATGGTACTTGCCGTCTCCGATGCTGAGGCCCAGACACTAGGCATGGAACGGCGTCAGGAGCGGCGCGAAGGACGGCATCAGCGGCGTGACGACCGCCGCACGGGGCGCACCGAACGACGTGAGGAACGGCGGACAGGTACGGCTGCCGGCGCGGCTCCAGCTCCAGCGGGAACAACTACCGGCTCAGCCAAGTAATTCCATCGGCCCGGCGGCGTCACTAACCGAACCAACTGCGCAGTCACCGTGCGAACTAAAACGGTGAACGCCGCCCGCTCGCTTCCTGTGCCACTGACGAATTCCTCAACAAGCCGCCGTCCTGCTGATCGGCGCCGCGCGGCAAGCTCACTGCGCGCCGCTTTTCGGAGCCCCGCCATCGCGCTCAATCCATCCGGACCCCGGGACCGCCGGGGCCGCGCAAAGACGCATCAGCGGGGCTCAGACAACTGGCGGCTCTGATGCTCATCGGGCTTTTACCGCTGCGCAAAACTGTTCCGTGACCGCCGCCATTTCCTCGGTGACGTTCCAGCCGTTCGTCTCGGCATTTTCCTTGGCCAACTTTTGCTCGCTCTGAAGCATCTTTTTCATGAGCGCGTACGGTTTCCAGTCGGCCCTGGACAACTTGGCGGGGGGCGCACCGCAGACGTTGTGGGCAATCGCTTTCTGTACACCAGTGCTGACTTCGCTCATGTGGCCCTCGACCACGGCGGTGAAGCGCGCCTTGGCGTATTGGCTGTTGGCTGCGATGAAGTCCCTGCAGAAGGCGACCCGTTGACCTCCGTCGCGGGCCTTGATGTAGGCCGTCTGCGTTTCGTAATGGAGGCGGTAGGCGAGTTTGTTGGCGTTCGGGTCGGATTTCACCGCTTCGAGCGTGGCGCGGTGGTCACCCAAGGTGGCGTCATTGATCCTGATGTCACATACTTTGGCGAGCGAGACGACCGGAACGTAGGTCCGCACCTTGGCTTCCAGGGCATCGTTGGCGTGCGCCACTGGTGCGAACTGGCTGGCGCCGATTGCGAAAGCAGCGAGACAGCGTTTCATTGGTGACATGCTCCAGATCACCGAACAGCAAGCGGCGGCGGGGTTGGGATCGCGGTGGCCGACCGCACACACCAGCGCGGCGACCGAACCGCGAAGCGTCCAGCCCAGAAAACCGGTTGAGCAACTTACTGCGCGAATTCCTTGGGCGGCAGTCGAGCGGCGGCATTGATCTGGATCATGCCGTCCGGATCCGGACCGGGTCGTCGGGCGCAACGCGTCGAGTTCGCGAGCCCCAATGCCTACCGCCGGAAACTCTTGATCTCCGAAACGCTGCCGTCTCGGTACGTCAACTCCACCGATACCGACCTGGTCTGCGGGGCGAGCTTGAGATACGGCGTCGCTTCATGTGGGATCGCGCTGGGATCGCGGGGATCGCAGGGCGGCATTTTCAGCACCTTGTCCGGCACCGTGGAGTCGATGCCGACACGCACCTCGCGGATCGCACAGCGATACGACATCAGATGCGTGTAGTAGACCAGGAGGCCGTTGAATTCGCGGAACGACAGCCAGCTCGTCGCGGTCATGTCGAGGATCTTGCGCTGGTCGCGGATCAGGGCGGCTTCCGGATCGAAGCGGATCGGGAACGGACCCTGCAATTCGCCATTGGTGTCGACATAGCGTACCTGGATCATGGCCGCCGGCGCATCCGCCGGCAGTTCGACCGACGGGTTGGGCATCCGCTTGCGGGTCCGCGGGTCGAGCGTATCCATAAATCCGGTCTCGCGGAAATCACCGGCGTCCCCCAGCCGCCAGGAAATGCCGAGCGTCGGATCGGCGATCGAGAACACCACGGTCCAGCCGCCATTGTGGCGCGAGAACATCGCGATCGGCGCGTTCACCGAATCGTTCTGGGGCTTGAGCTGCTGCACCGGCGGCAGGGCCGCCAGCTTCGGCAGCGGCTCGGCGGGCTTCATCGCCGCCTCGGGCTGCGACCTTGCTCGCCATGCCGTTCAGAAACACGTCGTCGACCATCTGGTCGAAGTAAACCGGAATCTGCTTGTGGCGGACGGTCTCCGCCATTTCGCTGACCAGACGCCGCGTGCGCTGCGCGACCTGGACGAGGTTCGCGCCGGGCTCCGTCAGTTGCTTGGCGAAGGTGCGGGTGAATACCGAATTGGGATTGGCGTCGTCGTTGGAGAGCCGGTCGAGCGCGGTCTGCCGCGGCCCCGCCGAGAAGATCGAGAACACGCCCTCCGGCAATTGCGTCATCGGCGCGAGACCGCCTCCTCCGGCGACCGCACGCGTGCCGGCGCGCTCGAACGGATTGTTGCGGCAGGCATCGAACACCAGAATGGCGGTGCGCACCTTGCGGTTCTGCAGCCGCTCGATGATGCGGTCGGCGAGCACCGAGGCGTCGCGCACCAGTTCTTCCTGGCCTTCGGTCGCCGCCGGCACGTCGGTCGGCAGCAGGAAATTCTGGCCGGCGATCTCGAAGCCGTGGCCGGCATAGAAGAAGAACGCGGTGTCGCCGGCCTCGACCGCCCTGTCGAAGGCGAGCAGCGTCTGGCTGAACGCCTGCCGGTTCTGGTTTTCCGCCACCATCACCGTGAAGCCGAGCTGCTTGAGCGTATCGCCCATGGTGCGGGCGTCGTTGACCGCCTTCTGCAGCTTGGGGACGTTCCGGTAGTCGTTGTTGCCGACCACGAGCGCGACGCGCTTTTCCGCGTACGCCGGCGCGACGGAGGCCGCGATGCAGGTTGCAAGGCTCGTCACCGCGAGCAATCTCGAAAACCAACCCTTCATGGAATTCCCCACACGCACGATTGGTACTGGTTTGGGCCGTGCGAGACCACTTCATGCCATAGTCGGCAGGCCATTGCCCACGGTTCAATGGCTTCGTTTGACAGGAATGGCCGGGCTCGATTTGACGGCCAAATGACGGTTTTGGCGGTTATTTGTGCGAAAACATTAAGCTTTTTCGGCCTAAGATCGGTTCCCAGATTGACTTTGGCCATTTCGACCCTATGTTCGCGCTTAATGCGGCCTTGGATCGAAACGCGATTCTCTAGGTTAGCCGCTCGTCTGCGTAAGTTAGCGCCCCCAGCTTTTCAAAAGCGCGCCGTTTCGGGGCAAAACGCGACAGCCTTTTTACCCTCGATTCCGAACGGCGGTGTCGACTAGAGGCTCAATGTCTTTTTCCCATCTCGGCCTTTCCGATAAGGTCCTCGCCGCTGTGGCGGCTTCAGGTTACACGACCCCTACCCCCATCCAGGAACAGGCGATCCCCCACGTTCTCGCACGCCGAGACGTTCTCGGCATCGCCCAGACCGGCACCGGCAAGACCGCTGCCTTCGTCCTGCCCATGCTCACCATGCTGGAAAAGGGCCGCGCCCGGGCACGAATGCCCCGCACCCTGATCCTCGAACCGACCCGCGAACTTGCGGCTCAGGTGAAAGAGAATTTCGACAAATACGGCGTCGGCCAGAAACTCAACGTCGCGCTCCTGATCGGCGGCGTCTCGTTCGGCGACCAGGACACCAAACTGACCCGCGGCGTCGACGTCCTGATCGCGACCCCCGGCCGCCTGCTCGACCACACCGAACGCGGCGGGCTGCTGCTCACCGGCGTCGAGCTCTTGGTGATCGACGAAGCCGACCGCATGCTGGACATGGGCTTCATCCCCGACATCGAACGCGTCTGCAAGCTGGTACCGTTCACGCGGCAGACACTGTTCTTCACCGCAACGATGCCGCCGGAAATCAGCCGCATCAGCCAAGACTTCCTGCACAATCCCGAGCGCATCGAGGTCTCCAAGCCTGCAACGACCGCGGTGGGCGTGTCGCAGTTCCAGGTTCGCGGCGGACGCGAGGCACACGAGAAGCGCGAGATTTTGCGCCGCCTGCTGCGCGACGCCAAGGATCTTCAGAACGCGATCATCTTCTGCAACCGCAAGCGCGAAGTCGCCGTCGTCTACAAATCGCTGCAGAAGCACGGCTTCAGCGTCGGCGCCCTGCATGGCGACATGGACCAGTCGGCGCGTACCGCGGCGCTGGATCAATTCCGCAAGGGCGAGATCCCGTTGCTGGTCGCTTCCGACGTCGCCGCCCGCGGCCTCGACATTCCCGCCGTCAGCCACGTCTTCAATTTCGATGTGCCGCATCATGCCGACGACTACGTGCATCGCATCGGCCGCACCGGCCGCGCCGGTCGCGCCGGCACCGCGATTTCGATCGTCACCCCGCTCGACAGCAAATCGATCGCCGCGATCGAACGGCTGATCGGGCAAAACATTCCCGCCGCCGAAGGCGATTATGCCGTGCAGCCGGATGCGTCCGGCGAGAGCGACCAGCCACGCGAACATCGCTCACGCGAAGGATCGCGGGAAGGTTCACGCGGCGGTCGCAAGCCGCGGCGTGAACGCGAGCCGCGCGCCGCCAGGGGCAGCGAGAGCGGCGAGCGCGAGCCGCGTCGCGGCCAAGAGCGGCGACCGCGAACCGCGACATGCTAAGGGTGCGGGCCGTAGTGGAGCCCAGCAGCCGGAGGCAGCGTCCGCAGCTTTCACGCCGCCCGCGCCTGCACAGCCCTCGCGCGTGCCTTCGATCGGTCGTCCGGAACCGCGGCGCGCCCAGCGCGACGTTGAGTCGGAGCCCGCCGATCACTCGCATCTTCCGGCGTTCCTGTTGCGGCCGGTTCGCGCCCGCGTCTGAACCAGCGCGCCACGCGCCTGACGGCCGGAACCGTTTACCGGCCGTTCATTCTCCTCCCCTAACCTGCCGACCGATAATTTTAATCATTGCGGCACGGCAACGAGCGGCGCTGCTCGATATTGGGGACGGATTCAGTGGTCAAGCTGCTGGACGAACACGAGCGCACTTTGGCGTTTGCCGAAGTCGCGTTGGGCCAGATCAAATCCCTCCGGCAGACCGCGGTCCCGCGCAACTACGAAATCTGGTACGTCTACGCGACCGGATACAATGCCTCCCTCAACAAGATCATCAACGAGACGCTGGCGCGCAACGGCAGACTGAGCGAGTCCGATCTCGAACAGATCTACGAGACCTATCTGTCCCACATCAAGGCCTCCGACCGCATCGACAAGGTCGGCGCGCGCGTGATCGGTGAAATCGACGACGTGATGACCCTGATCACCGAGGCGCTCGGCATGTCGCGAGAGCTACGACGCCAGGCTGACCGGCGCGAGCGAGAAGCTCAGGACTGCAAAGAGCCGCGAACAGATCAAGGCGGTCGTCGACGGACTTTTGAAGTCGACCCACGAGATGCGCGAGACCAACAAGGCGCTGGAAAACCGGCTGATGCTGTCGAAGACCGAGATCAGCAATCTTCAGCACAGCCTCGAGGCGATCCGCGCCGAGAGCCTGACCGATCCGCTGACCGGATTGGGCAACCGCAAATATTTCGACCGCTCGATCGAGATGGCGGTGCGGGCGGCGCTGGCGAGCGGCGAGCCGCTGTCGCTTTTGATGTTCGACATCGACCATTTCAAATCGTTCAACGATTCCTACGGCCATCTCACCGGCGATCAGGTGCTGCGGCTGGTTGCGCTGTCGCTGAAGCAGACCATCAAGGGCCAGGACATCACCGCGCGCTATGGCGGCGAGGAATTCGCGGTGGTGCTGCCGAACACGGCGCTGCGCCAGGCGCTGACGGTCGCCGACCACATCCGCCGCGCCGTGATGGCGAAGGAATTGAAGAAGAAATCCACCGGCGAGATTCTCGGCCGCGTCACCATCTCCGTCGGCGTCTCCATGCTGAAACCGGACGACGATACGAATTCGCTGATCGAGCGCGCCGACGCCTGCCTCTACGCCGCCAAGCGCAACGGCCGCAACCGCGTGATCTGCGAAGTCGACCCCGAATACACCGCCGAGACCCACAGCCAGGTGGCCTGACCTCACTCCTCATGGTGAGGAGGCGCGTAGCGCCGTCTCGAACCATGTGGCCCGTATCTCGCTCGCCGCCATCCTTCGAGACGCGCGTTCCGCGCTCCTCAGGATGAGGACCTTTTCCTCGGCTGAGGCTTGTTCTTTCTCACACCTTTCTTCACAGCCTTAGCCGCGGCCTTCGCCTTCTTCGCCGCCTTGCGCGCCTTCGGCCGCTTGCGCAGCGCCGCGCGCTGCGCCGCGGCCAGCGCCGCCCGAGCCCAGTCAGCCAACTCCTCGGAATCGTCGAACAGGCGCGCCGGCAACTGCCAGTACGAATTCACCGTGACGGTCTTGACCCGCGTCTGATACTGGAATGGCGTCGATCCCTCGGCTTCGAATTGCGGGATCGTTTGTTCATCGGCGCGAAGATAGAGCCCGGCGCGCAGCGCGAGCGCGAAGTTGGTGCCGTCGGCGGAGATGCCGAAACCGGAAAACATCTTGCGGATGGTGACGGGACCGAAATCGGCGAACAGGTCGATCAGGAAGTCGCGGTCCATCGCGCCAGCTCTCGTGCCCACTTCATCCTCCCCTGGAGGGGGAGGATCGGTTCGCATGGAATGCGAACCGAGGTGGGGTGACGGTCTCTCCGCACACACACTGTCGGACGTGGAGAGACCGTCACCCCGCCCCGTCACGCATCTTGCGATGCGTGCCGACCCGCCCCCTCGAGGGGCGGGTGAAGAATGGATCTAAACCTTCGCGGCCGTCAGTTGCACCAACTCGCCGCAGCCGCAGGCCGAGACCTGGTTCGGATTGTTGAAGATGAACTGGGCCTGCATCTTGTCGGCCTTGTAGTCCATCTCGGTGCCGAGCAGGAACAGGACCGCCTTGGGATCGACCAGGATCTTCACGCCGCGGTCCTCGACCACTTCGTCGGTCGGCCGGACCTCGTGGGCGTATTCCACCGTGTACGACTGCCCGGCGCAGCCGCCGTTCTTGATGCCGACGCGCAAGCCCGACGATCTCGGAATCGGCGCGCTTGGTCAGTTCGGTGATCCGCTGCGCGGCGGCCTCGGTCAGTTTCATGACCTGCGGGCGCGGCCGCGGCTTCGGCTTGGCGGTTGGCGTGGGTGAAGCTGATGTCATGTCATTCATGTGATCATTTCCAACGGCAATTCAATGCCAGTCATCTTCCCGTAAAGCCGTTAAGCCCTCACGCAACTCACCACATATTGAGGACGAGGCGCGCCTCGTCGGACATCCGGTCCGGCGTCCAGGCCGGATCCCACACCAGGTTCACATTGACGACACCGACGCCGGGAACGCTGGCGATCGCGTTCTCCACCATGGTCGGCAGTTCGCCGGCCGCCGGACAGTTCGGCGTGGTCAGCGTCATCGTCACGTCGACGCCGCGGTCGTCCTTGAGGTCGACCTTATAGATCAGGCCGAGTTCGTAGATGTCGGCCGGAATTTCCGGATCGAACACCGTCTTCAGCGCGGCGACGATTTCGGTCCCCAGCCGCTCGGTCTCCTCGGGCGGCAGCGCCGACTGGGTTTCCATGTTGGCGGTTTTGACTTCGGCCGTATCACTCATGAGAACAATTCCCGCGCCTTGATCAGCGCCTGTGCCAGATGGTCGACTTCTTCCCGGGTATTATACATTCCAAACGACGCGCGGCAGGTGGCTGTGACATTGAACCGCTCTAAAAGCGGCATCACGCAATGGGTACCGGCGCGCACCGCGATCCCCTGGCGGTCGATCACGGTCGCGACGTCATGGGCATGGGCGCCCTTCATCTCGAAGGAAATCACCGGTCCCTTGCCGCGCGCGGTGCCGATCAGGCGCAGCGAGTTGATTTCGCGCAGCCGCTCCTGGGCGTAGGTCAGAAGATCGTGCTCGTGGGCGGCGATCCGCTCCTTGCCGATCGAATTGACGTAGTCGATCGCAGCGCCCAGCCCGATCGATTCCACGATCGCAGGCGTGCCCGCCTCGAACTTGTGCGGCGGATCGCCATAGGTGACCCAGTCCTGTGCGACTTCGCGGATCATCTCGCCGCCGCCGTTGAAGGGACGCATCGCAACGAGATGCTCATGCTTGGCATAGAGCACGCCGATGCCGGTCGGTCCGTACAGCTTGTGACCGGTGAAGACGTAGAAGTCGGCGTCGATGTCCTGAACGTCGATCGCCAGATGCACCGCGGCCTGGCTGCCGTCGACCAGCACCGGGATGCCGCGGGCGTGCGCCAGCTTCACCACGTCCTTGACCGGCACGATGGTGCCGAGCGCGTTCGACATCTGCGTGATCGCAACGATCTTGGTGCGATCGGTCAGCAGCTTCTCGAACTCCTCGATCAGGAAATTGCCTTCGTCATCGACCGGCGCCCATTTGATCACGGCGCCATGGCGCTCGCGCAGGAAGTGCCAGGGCACGATGTTCGAGTGATGCTCCATGATGGAGATCACGATCTCGTCGCCCGCCTTGATGTTGGGCTCGCCCCAGGACGACGCCACGAGGTTGATCGCCTCGGTGGCGTTGCGGGTGAAGACGATCTCTTCGGTACGCGCGGCGTTGAGGAATTTTGCCACTTTGGCGCGGCCGCCCTCATACGCCTCGGTCGCGGCATTGGCGAGGTAGTGCAGGCCGCGATGCACGTTGGCGTATTCGCTCTTGTAGGCTTCCGTCATGCGGTCGAGCACGGCGGTCGGCTTCTGCGCGGAAGCGGCGTTGTCGAGATAGACCAGCGGCTTGCCATAAACCTTCATCGCCAGCGCGGGAAAATCCTCCCGCACGCGGGCGACGTCATAGGCACCGTTCGTAACCGCCGGATGCATGTGTCATGCCCTTGCCTCCAGCCAGCGCTGCGCGGCTGTAATCGCGAGTTCGCGCAGATCGTCGTTGACGATCAATTCAATCGCCTCGCCGACAAAAGCCTGGATCAGCAGCGCCTGGGCTTCCTTTTCGGACAGGCCGCGGGCGCGCAGGTAGAACAGCAGGCTCTCGTCGAGCGCGCCGGTCGTCGCGCCATGGCCGCAGGTGACGTCGTCGGCGAAAATTTCCAGCTCCGGCTTGTTGTCGGCCTCGGCCTCGTCGGACAACAGCAGCGCCCGCGTCATCATCTTGGCATCGGTCTTCTGCGCGTGCGGACGGACGATGATGCGGCCCTGGAACACCGAATGGGCGCGGTCGTCGGCGACGGCGCGGAACACCTCGCGGCTGGCGCAATGCGGCACCGCGTGGTCCATGAACAGCGTGGTGTCGGCGTGCTGGCGGCCATTGAGCAGATTGACGCCATTGGTCTCGACCCGGGAACCCTCGCCGGCGAATGCAATCGTCGCCTGATAGCGGCTGACGGCAGCGCCCGAGGTCATGCCAAACGTGTTGAAGTGCGCGTGCGCACCCAGCGTGATCACGGCGGAGGAGATGTTGAAGGCCTCGCGACCGTCCTCGATCAGGCGGACATGGTCGAGCCGCGAATTGTCGCCGATCGTAACGATCAGGGAGTCGTGGGCCTGATAGGCCGTCGCGCCTTCGGCTGCCATGTAGCTCTCGACCAGCGTTACGCCAGCATCCTTGCCGAGCTGCAGCAGCGAGCGGGTGAACATCGCCGCGGGCGCAGAGCCGCTGGCGATATGAATGACATGCAGCGGCTGCGTCAGCACGACGCCATTGGCGATCTCGATCACCACGCCATCGGTCATCATCGCGCTGTTGAGCGCGACCATCGGATTGGCGTTATCGGGCGTCAACAACTGCGCCTGCAGGCCAGCGTCGCCGCCCTCCAGCACTTCGCGCAACGTGCGGATCGTCAGCCCCTTCTCAAGACCGTCCAGTTCGGAAAGTTTTGGCGCGAACACGCCGTCCACCAGCACCAGCCGGCGCGCACCCTTGACCGCCTGCAGCTTCAAAGCCGTTGCAGCCCGCTTCAGCGCAGCAGCGTCCGGTGCGGGCGCGAGCGGCAGCACTTCGCGCATCAGCGCGCGCAGGTCGGTGTATTTCCAGTCCTCGAGCCGGCGGTGCGGCAGGCCCACACTTTCATAGGCCTCAAAGGCGGCACTTCGCGCCTCGGCGACCTTGCCGGTGCCCGGCAGCCGGTCACGCGCGACCGCAAAACTGTCGCTCAGCGCGCGTCCGGTTTCGTTTTTTGCCAACGCCAAATTCATCACAATACCTGTCAGGCCGCGTCTTCGAACTGCGCGTAGCCGGAAGCCTCGAGTTCCAGCGCCAGCTCCTTGCCGCCGCTTTTGACGACCCGGCCCTTCGACATCACGTGCACGAAGTCAGGCACGATGTAGTTGAGCAGCCGCTGGTAGTGTGTGATCACCACCATGGCACGGTCGGGCGAACGCAGCGCGTTGACGCCGTCGGCAGCGACACGCAGCGCGTCGATGTCGAGGCCGGAATCCATTTCATCGAGAATGCAGACGGCCGGCTCGAACAGCGCCATCTGCAAAATCTCGTTGCGCTTCTTCTCGCCGCCGGAAAAGCCGACATTGACGCCGCGGCGGAGCATGTCCTGCGGGATGTTCAGCGACTTTGCGACCTCGCGCACCTTCTTCAGAAAGTCCGGCGTCGAATATTCGCTCTCGCCGCGCGCCTTGCGCTGGGCATTCAGCGCGGTGCGCAGGAACGTCATGGTCGCAACGCCCGGAATCTCCACCGGATACTGGAACGCCAGGAACACGCCCTTGGCGGCGCGCTCGTCCGGCGCCATTTCCAGCAGGTTCTCGCCCTTGAACAGGATTTCGCCGCCGGTGACTTCGTAGCCCGGCTTGCCGGCGATGACGTGGCTCAGCGTCGATTTGCCGGAGCCGTTCGGCCCCATGATCGCGTGCACCTCGCCCGGGTTCACCGTCAGCGTCAGCCCGTGGAGAATTTCACGCTCCTCGACACGGACCTTCAGATCTTTCACTTCAAGCAGAGACATTGTTTTCCGTTCCTTGTTCCTCGTCCTGAGGAGCGCCGTCAGGCGCGTCTCGAAGGACGTGGCCGACAATTTTTCCTCTCATCCTTCGAGACGGCCGCTCGCGCGGCCTCCTCAGGATGAGGCCTATCCAACCGAACCTTCGAGCGAGATCGAGATCAGCTTCTGCGCTTCCACCGCGAATTCCATCGGCAGTTGCTGCAGCACGTCCTTCACAAAGCCGTTGACGACGAGGCCAACCGCTTCTTCCTGGCTGAGGCCGCGCTGGATGCAGTAGAACAGCACGTCCTCGGAGATTTTCGAGGTCGTCGCCTCGTGCTCGAAGTGCGCCGACGAGTTCTTCGCCTCGACATAGGGCACGGTGTGCGCGCCGCATTTGTCGCCGATCAGGAGCGAGTCGCAGGCGGTGAAGTTGCGTGCGCCGGTCGCCTTGCGGTGGGCGGTGACAAGGCCACGATAGGTGTTTTGCGAGACGCCTGCCGCGATGCCCTTGGAGATGATCCGGCTCGTCGTGTTCTTGCCGAGATGGATCATCTTGGTGCCGCTATCGACCTGCTGGTGCCCGTTCGAGATCGCGATCGAGTAGAACTCGCCGCGCGAATTGTCGCCGCGCAGGATGCAGCTCGGATATTTCCAGGTGATCGCCGATCCGGTCTCGACCTGGGTCCAGGAGATCTTCGAATTGTTGCCGCGGCAGTCGCCACGCTTGGTGACGAAATTGTAGATGCCGCCGACGCCCTCGGAATTGCCGGGGTACCAGTTCTGCACGGTCGAATATTTGATCTCGGCGTCGTCGAGCGTGACGAGTTCGACGACGGCCGCATGCAACTGGTTCTCGTCGCGCTGCGGTGCGGTGCAGCCTTCGAGATAGCTGACGTAAGCGCCCTTGTCGGCGATGATCAGCGTGCGCTCGAACTGGCCGGTGTTGCGCTCGTTGATGCGGAAATAGGTCGACAGCTCCATCGGGCAGCGCACGCCCGGCGGCACGTAGACGAACGAGCCGTCGGAGAACACGGCCGAGTTCAGCGTCGCGAAGTAATTGTCCGAGGTCGGCACGACCGTGCCGAGATACTTCTTCACCAGCTCGGGATGCTCGCGGATCGCTTCCGAGATCGGCATGAAGATCACGCCGGCGGCCTTCAATTCCTTCTGGAACGTGGTGGCGACGGAAACCGAGTCGAACACGGCGTCGACCGCGATCTTGCGCTCGCCTTCCGGCCTCACGACGCCTTCCAGCACCTCGACTTCGCGCAGCGGGATGCCGAGCTTCTCGTAGGTCTTGAGGATTTCCGGATCGATCTCGTCGAGCGAGCCGATCTGCTTCTTCGGCTTCGGCGCCGAGTAGTAATAGAGATCCTGGTAGTCGATCTTGGGATAGTTGACGCGCGCCCAGGTCGGCTCGGTCATGGTCAGCCAGCGGCGATAGGCCTCCAGACGCCATTCCAGCATCCAGGCCGGCTCGTTCTTCTTCGCGGAGATGAAGCGGACGGTGTCTTCCGAGAGCCCCTTGGGGGCCTTGTCGGACTCGATAAGTGTCTCAAACCCATATCGATACTGGTCGACGTCGATGCGGCGTACGCGCTCGACCGTCTCTTGTACGGCTGGCATTCCATCCTCCGCTCGCGGTTTCAAGGACCGCGGTGGAACAATTCCAAATAGGTGACGAAGCGTTCCGGCGAAACGGACTTAGAACGTTTCAAGCCGTGTTTCGTCGTCCCTTAAGTAAGGCATCGGCAAGCTTTCGCCAAGCCTGTAGGGCCAAATCAATGTCTGCCTCCGAGGTAGACCAGCCCAGACTGAGCCGCACCGCTCCCTGGGCCAGTTCCTTGCCGAACCCCATGGCCTCAAGGACGTGGGACGGCTGGACCTTCCCCGACGAGCAGGCCGAGCCCGAGGATACCGCAATACCGCCCAGATCGAAGCCAATCACGGCCGTTTCGGCCTTTAGCCCGGGAACCGTAAACAGGGTGGTATTGGGCAGGCGTGGCACGTCCTCGGCGAACACGATCGTGCCAGGCGTCTGCTTCAGACCGGCCTCAAGGCGGTCTCTTAAGCCCCGCAGCCGGGTTGCATCGCCTTCCAGGACGGCCATGGCAGCCCGAACGGCAGCGCCAAAGGCCGCAATTCCCGCGACATTCTCGGTGCCGGCCCGGCGGCCCAGCTCCTGACCACCGCCACGCAGCAGCGGCTCCAGCCCCTGTGTGCCGTCGGCCAGAACCAGCGCACCGACGCCCTTCGGGCCGCCGATCTTGTGCGCAGAAAGCGTGACCAGATCGGCCTTCATTGTATTGATATTAATAGGTATTTTTCCAAGCGCCTGGATGGCGTCGACGTGCAGCAGTCCGCCGGCTTCATGCACGATGTCAGCGACTTCGCCGACCGGTTGAAGCGCACCGGTCTCGTTATTGGCCAGCATGACCGAGACAAGCGCCGGCTGCCCGACGGCAAGCAAGCCTCCGCAGATGGTCGATGTCGATCAGGCCGGATCCGGTGACCTGGATGGTCCCGATCGCCTCCGGCGAGAAACGTCCCCCCGACAGCACCGACGGATGCTCGATGGCCGAGACCAATAGCCGGCGGACCGGTTCGCCCGCTCCCCGGCGCAGTCCCGGCGTCAGCGCCAGCGCATTCGCCTCCGTACCACCCGACGTAAACACCACGTCCTGCGGCCGGCCGCCTATGGCCGCCGCGACGGCGGCACGGGCGTCCTCGACCAGCCGGCGCGCCTGACGCCCCTCGGCATGGACCGAGGACGGATTGCCGGCCACCTCCCAGGCAGCCGCCATCGCCTGCCGGGCCTCGGGGCGAAGCGGCGTCGTCGCATTCCAGTCGAGATAGACCCGGTCGGTCATTTCCGTACAATACTACCTATATCGCCAGCGGGCTCCCGCGAGCCTCGGCCTCACGACGGCGCCGGACGCCTTATCGCAATTGGGGATCGCGCCGTCTCTTACAATCATCGCCTAACGCCTTGAACTGCCTTCCAGATGTTCAAGATGCTTGCTTTTTGCCCCTCGCCTCATGCTAGAAGGCCGCAACCAGTTCACGGGAGCGCCCGTCCGCGCATCGCCCAACGACGCCTGATCACATTTTCTCCGCCGGATCACGTCCGTTGCCCAAGGAAGCCTTCCAAGGATCATCAATGCCTGAAGTCATTTTCACCGGCCCCGCGGGCCGCCTCGAAGGCCGTTACCATCCGGCCAAGCAGAAGAACGCGCCGATCGCGATGATCCTGCATCCGCACCCGCAATTCCACGGCACGATAAATCACCAGATCGTCTACCAGTGCTACTACGCGTTTGCGCATCGCGGCTTCTCGGTGCTGCGTTTCAATTTTCGCGGCGTCGGCCGCAGCCAGGGTTCGTTCGATCACGGCACCGGCGAATTGTCGGATGCGGCTTCCGCGCTCGACTGGGCGCAGACCATCAACCCGGAAGCGCGCGCCTGCTGGGTCGCCGGCTTCTCGTTCGGCGCCTGGATCGGCATGCAGCTGTTGATGCGCCGGCCCGAGGTCGAAGGCTTCATCTCGATCGCGCCGCCCGCCAATCTCTATGACTTCTCGTTCCTTGCGCCCTGCCCGTCCTCGGGCCTGATCGTGCATGGCGAGAAGGACGCGGTGGTGCCGCCAAAGGACGTCAACACGCTGGTCGAGAAGCTGAAGACCCAAAAGGGCATCGTGATCGACCAGCAGATCATCCCCGGCGCCAACCATTTCTTCGACGGCAAGCTCGAGCCGCTGATGGAGACGGTGACCGGCTATCTCGACATGCGGCTCGCCAACGTCCGCTAAGTGACCGTCGTAGCCCGGATGGAGCGCAGCGCAATCCGGGATCTGCTCCGCGAGCAGCGGCCCCGGATTGCGCTGCGCTCCATCCGGGCTACGGCGACGTCGGTATGTCAGGCCGCCAGCTTGAGCATATGCGCGTCATGGCGCACCAGGAACGCCTGCAGCAATTGCGGATAGTCGGGCCCGACCGCCGTGCGCACGCTCGGCCGCTGCGCCAGCGCCTTTCGCCATGTCCGCACCTTCGGCGTATCGGCGAAGACCGAGAGATCGGTCAGCTGATCGAACACGTCGAAATAGCGGAAGATCGGCGCGAACACCGCGTCCACCAGGCTGAAATTCTCTCCCGCAAAATAGGGACCCGCGCCGAGCGTTTTCTCGACCTGCGCGAACTTCGCGGCGACCGCCTTGCCGCTTGGTTTCGAAGACCGCGGGATCACCCGTCGTCTCCAGGCCCCAGAGCTCGCTCAGAATGGTCGAGCCGAACTCCATCCAGGCGCGATGCTGCGCGCGTTGGAGCGGATCCTGCGGATGAAGTTTTGCGCCGCCTTGCGTGTCTTCGATGTACTCGCAGATGACATTGCTCTCGAACAGCGCCGCTTCGCCGTCCGCGGTTTCGACAAGCAGCACCGGCACCTTGCCGAGCGGTGAAATCTTCAGAAACCAGTCCGGCTTGTTGGCAAGATCGATATCGATCCGCTCGAACGGAACGCCCTTTTCGGTGAGCGCGATCACCGCGCGCTGCACATAGGGGCAAAGCTTGTGGCTGATCAGTTTCAGGGCGGCGGCCATGGCAATCCTCCAGATTAATGCATCTGCATCTATTTAGATGCAAGTGCATTTATCTGTCAACCCGCCGCCTGCCATGGTCGAACAACAAGGCGTGTGCGCGCCGTCGCGTGCCCCGGACGCAAGCGGCGTGGCGTGGCGCAAACAGGCACCCCGTTCCTACTTTGCATGGGGTTGTTTTCGAAGTTTTGTGTTTTGAGCCCGCGGCGTACCGCCGACGGGTATCTGACCTAAGGCCGCGCGATCATCCCGCCGGTCATCGGGAACGGCACCCCCGTGGTGGCGGGGTAGCTCAGCGGCAGGCCTTTCAGGCCCCGCGCCGCCAGAAATCCGAACGCCTGCGCCTCGATGGCGTCGGACGCCCAGCCGAGCGTGTCCGCAGCCCGGACGGTCGCCGGCTGCCAGACACTCGCGCAGCATCCGCAGCATGGTCAGGTTGCGGGCGCCGCCGCCGGCCACGATCCAGTTCTTGGGCTCTTTCGGCAGCAGCGGCACCACGCGGGCGATCGCGGCTGCGGTAAAGGCGGTCAGCGTCGCCGCGCCATCCTCGGGCGGCACATCGCCGAGCTTCAGCGCTGCAAAATCGTTGCGATCGAGCGATTTCGGCGGCGGCAGCGAAAAGAACGGCATCTGCAGCGCGCGGTTGATCCAGGCCGCGTCAACCTTGCCCAGCGCGGCGGTGCGGCCCTCGGTATCGAAACGCTGGTTCAGCCAGCGGAACATGTAGTCGTCGAGCAGCGCGTTGCCCGGGCCGGTGTCGCAGGCGATCAGCGTGTCGCCGTCGATATAGGTGATGTTGGCGACCCCGCCGATATTGACCACGACGGTCGGCCCCTCCCAATCCAGCGATTGGGCGAGCGCACGGTGATAGACCGGCACAAAGGGCGCACCCTGCCCGCCGGCGTCGACGTCGGCCGCGCGGAAGTCGTACATGACCGGAATGTGGATCGAGCTTGGCGAGCGACGGCGCGTCGCCAATCTGGACCGTCAGCTTTTTCTCGGGCCGGTGCAGCACGGTCTGGCCGTGAAAGCCGACGATGTCGATGTCGTCGAAGCGCATCCGGTGTTGCGCGGTATAGGCGGCCACCGCCTCGGCATGCGCTGACGTGACGATCCGCTCGGCCTCGCGCAGGCAGCCCGGCCGGGCCGCGCGATCCGGCAGGTCGGCGGCCTCGTACAGCGCCTGCCGCAGCAGGCCGCGCTCCGTTTCGGTATAGGGCCGGTATCCGGACGGCCCCAGGGCGCTCACCCGGCGGCCGTCGGTCTCGATCAAAGCGACATCGACCCCGTCGAGCGAGGTGCCGCTCATCAGACCAAGTGCCGTCAACATCATGTTAAATCGTGCCTTTGCAACGCCCTGCTCGATCCGTCCCGCCGACGACGATCAGCTTGTGCCAAACACAGACATCTTATAATGCCACAGCGCCCGGCCTTGCGGCAGCCTGTTCCGCCATGGTTCCGCAACTCGTTACAATTACAGTGAAAATAGAATGATCAGAGCAGCCCGCCCATGACCGCATTTAAATCAGATTTCCTGAACATTTTACAGGAACGCGGCTTCATCCACCAATGTTCCGATTTCGAGGGCCTCGACGCGCTGGCCGCCAAGGGCCAGGCGACCGCCTATGTCGGCTACGACTGCACGGCGCCGTCGCTGCATATCGGCAACTACCTCACCATGATGATGCTGCACTGGCTGCAGCAGAGCGGCAACAAGCCGATCACCCTGATGGGCGGCGGCACCACCATGGTCGGCGACCCCTCCGGCAAGGATGAATCGCGCGCCATCCGCTCGATCGAGGAAATCGAGGCCAACAAGGCCTCGATCCGCGGCGTGTTCGCGAAGGTACTGCACTACGGCTCCGGCCCGAGCGATGCCATCATGCTCGACAATGCCGAGTGGCTGACGAAACTGAACTGGATCGAGATGCTGCGCGACATCGGCCGGCATTTCTCCGTCAACCGCATGCTGACGATGGACTCGGTGCGGCTGCGTCTCGAACGCGAGCAGGAGATGAGCTTCATCGAATTCAACTACATGGTCTGCCAGGCCTACGACTTCGTCGAACTGGCGCGGCGCACCGGCTGCCGGCTGCAGATGGGCGGCTCCGATCAATGGGGCAACATCGTCAACGGCGTCGATCTCGGCCGCCGCATGGGCACGGCGCAATTGTTCGCGCTGACGACGCCGCTGTTGACGACCGCGTCGGGCGCCAAGATGGGCAAGACCGCGCAGGGCGCGGTGTGGCTCAATGCCGACCAGTTCTCGCCTTACGACTTCTGGCAATACTGGCGCAACGTCGAGGACGCCGACGTCGTCAAGTTTCTAAAACTGTTCACGATCCTGCCGATGAGCGAGATCGCAAAGCTGGCGGCGCTGCAGGGCGGCGAGATCAACGAAGCCAAGAAGGTGCTGGCGACGGAAGCGACCGCGCTGCTGCACGGCCGCGACGCCGCCAACACGGCCGCCGAAACCGCCCGGCAGACTTTCGAGCAAGGCGCGATCGCGGAAAGCCTGCCGACGGTGGAAATTTCCGCGCGGCGAACTCGAAACCGGCGCCGGCGTACTGGGCGCTGTTCGTGAAAGCGGGCCTCGTCGCATCGAACGGCGAGGCACGGCGCCAGATCAAGGGCGGCGGCCTGCGCGTCAACGATGCCGCCGTCACCGACGAGAAGATGGTGCTGACGCCGTCCAACCTCACGCCGGAAGGCGTCATCAAGCTTTCCATGGGGAAGAAAAAGCACGTCCTGCTCAAGCCGGCTTGAGTCCGGCCTGCATAGGCGCATTCGTTTTTGACGCTTGCAGGGATCAGCGGAAACGCGCTCCCTGCCTGCATGGATGAACAAGACGCCAGCGGGAGAAGCGACGGAGCCGGGCGTTGAAGCCGGCGCGCACCGCGCTCAGCGTGCTGGCGCTGTGCTTTGCGCTGGCGATGGTCGGCCGCGGCCTCGGCGAGAGCTTTACGGTTTTCCTGAAGCCGATCTCGGAGAGCTTCTCCTGGGACCGCGCCGAGGTGGTCTCGGTCTATTCGCTGACCTGGCTCGCCGGGCGGACTGATGGCGCCGCTGGTCGGCCGGCTGTTCGACCGCTCCGGGCCGCGCCTCACCTATTCGCTCGGGCTGCTGCTGCTCGGCGGCTCGTTCCTGGTGGCCTCGCGCGCGCAGGCGCTGTGGCAATTCCAGCTTTCGACAGGACTGTGTGTCGGGATCGGCATCGCCTTCATCGGCAACGTGCCGAATTCGATCCTGCTCGGCCGCTGGTTCGGCCCGCGATTGCCGACGGCGATGGCGATCCTCTATTCCGCGACCGGGGCGGGCATGCTGCTGCTGTTGCCGGCTTCGCAGCTGCTGATCGATCGTATCGGCTGGCGCGACACCTATCAATGGTTCGGCATCGTGGCGCTGTGCATGCTGGTGCCGCTGCTGCTGCTGCCGTGGCGGACTGTTCGCCACGGGTTCGCTGCATATCGCGCAGAAGACCGACCCCGGTTTCGTCGACAATGGCTGGACGCTGAAGAGCGCGATGCGCCACCACACCTTCTGGGCGCTGTTTTCGACCTTCTTCTTCACGGCGGTCGCGATGTACGCGTCACGGCGCAGATCGTCGCCTATCTGATCGACGCCGGCTTTCCGCCGCTGCAGGCGGCGACCGCCTGGGGCTTTTCCGGCGTGGTGCTGTTGTTCGGCATGCTCGGCATGATCGACGCTCGACGGCATCATCGGCCGCCGGCCGTCGGTGCTGTTCAGCTACGGCCATCTCGATCGTCGGCATCATCCTGCTCTGGCTGCTGCAGTATTATCCGAACTTCTGGCTGCTGACGGGTTTCGTCGTCACCTTCGGCAGCATGATCGGTTCGCGCGGGCCCGCTGATCACGGCGACCGCGATGAAGATTTTTCGCGGCGAACGGGTCGGCACCATCTACGGCACGATCTCGATCGGCAGCGGCCTCGGATCGGGACTGGGTTCATGGGCCGGCGGCCTGATCCACGACTGGACCCACAGCTACGATCGCGCTGTTCGTCTTCGCGCTGGTCACCGTGGTGCTCGGGATGATCCCGTTTCTGGTCGTGCCGGCGCTGCGGCGTTAGCCTCAGTTATTCGGCGGCAATTCGATCGGGTTGTTCTGCTTGCCGGTGTTGAATTCCATGATCTTTCGCGTCACGCCGGGAAACATCGCCGAGATCGGATTGACGCGCAGCACGGGCTGACCCGGCGTGCCGACGACTTCATAGGTCACGCCGATCAGGCCTTCATTGTTGCCGTTGCCGAGGAACAGGCCGAGCACGGGAATCTGGCCGAACATGTTGTTCAGTCCGTACATCGGAATGAAGGTGCCGCTCATCCGAACCTGATTGGCGACGGTATCGATGCTGCCTTCGATGGTCGCACCGACCATCGGTCCTTTCACGACGCCATCGCGGATCGTTAGCTGTCCGCTCTGCCGGGTGAACTCGGCTCGCAATGCCGAAAAGGAAACGCCGCTCTGAGTGCCGGTAGAACCGCCCGCGGCCACGCGGTCGAGCGAAGCCTCGCCCTTGATGGAGAAGTCGCGGACGTTGATCAGGCCTTCCTTGGCGCTGGGTTCAACCGTCGGCGGCTCCAGCGCGAGTGCGAGCTGGCCGCCAATTATCTTGGAGTACATGTCGGTGAAGCGGAAGAAGGCGCCGGCGTCATTGGTCTGCAGCACAATGATGTCCCGGCCCTGCCCCTGTCCGCGGCCGCGCAATTCCGCCGTCACAGGCGTGTCGCGCCCGACCTTGCCGGTCAGCGTAAAGGCTCTCACGATACCGTTGCGGCGGGAGAACTTGCTATCGACGCTGCGCAACGCCTCGCCGTTGAAGCCCGCCACCGCGCCGAGCTTGACGTCGATGTCGAGGTCGATGTTCCTGGACTTGCTCTTGGGATCGGTCTCCTTGCCCGTGATCGCCGACTTGAGGAAGCCGCGGCCGTCGAACACGTCGCCGCGCATCATGACCTTCACGACGCCGTCGGCGCCGCGTTCGGCTTTCAGCGAGGTCTTGTCGCCGTCCGACGGCGCGTAGGTCGGGAAGTTCGCGCTCAACAGGTCGCCGTTCTGGTCGACTTCCAGCGATCCCTTGATCGAAACGCCGCCGCCTTCGACCACGATGTCCTGGAACAGCGTCGATTGTTCCTTCTTCACCACGATGAACGTCGCCTTGCCCGACTTGCCGGGCACCTTGACCCAGCCCGGCAGGATGTTGTCGAGACGCAGCGAGGTCAGGTCGGCCTCGATGCCGACGCGGCTGTCGTTCTCGCCGATCTTGCCGATCACCTTGATTGGAATGGAGCCGCTGACGGCCGGTCCGAGATCGATCCCGAGGCGTTGGCGGCTAGCGTCATCCAGAGTGGCCTGCAGCCTGATGTCGGCGTCGCCTTCGCTCGGCTTGCGATAATCCAGCGAGGCCGGCTGACCGTTGATCTTGACGTCGCCCTTGACCTGGTAGCCGGCGTTGTTGGCCAGCACCTTGAGCGTATTGGATTCCAGTTTCTGGTTCATCACCAGCTTGTCGGCGGCAAACCCGGCCAGATCGGCCATGACGGTGTAGGTGGTGTCGGCCTTGGTCATCGAGCCTGTGACCGGCATGGCGAGCGTGATGGTGGCGGCAACCGTCCCCTTGCTGGCGTTCGGATCGATCAGCGTGCCGGAGAGATCGCTGATGCGGTCGGAAGCCAGGATCTCGGCCGCCGCCGGCACCGAAGCGTCGACCCTGAACTTCACCCGCGAGGGCGACGGCTTCGGCGCCATGTCCGGCACCTCGAACGAGAAATCGGAAATGTTGATCTTGCGCCCGGCGGGCGTGTCGGCAATTCCCTGCCCGATCGTCACCGTTGCCGTTCGCCCGGTAACCCGCGCTTTCAAATCCGCATCGCGGACCGCGGGCATGCCGTTGACCGGGCGCACCGTGACGCCCGACGCAACGATGTTGACGGCGAGACCATCATCCGGAATCGGAGGCCCCTTGCGCGGCAGATTACGCACCGGCGAATTGACGCCGACCTCGATGCGCTGAAGCGTACCCTTCTCGATCCGCTCGATCACCCATTCGCGCACTTCGGGCACGATCAGGATCGGCCATATCCGTTTCAGCGCCGATGCCGACATCGGCGTGCCCGCGAAACCAAGCTGCAGACGCGCCTCGCTCGCATAATCGATGCTGCCGGTGCCGGCGATGCCGATTTCGCCGTTGCTGATATCGGCCTGGGTGAGCAGCACACGCTTCCGGTCGGTGTCGAACTTCATCCCGATCGCGATGCGGTTGAAGATCAGCGGCGGTTCGTTGTCGGTGCCGGCCAGCAGGATCGTGCCACCGCTAAGGCCGGCCTGCCATTCGGTGGTGGCGCCGTTCGGCGGTTCGAGATGACCCAGCAGCGTGATCCGGTTCGCGCCGGAAACGACCTTGAAGGGTGCGACCAGCACGCGCCGTCCGGCATCCCATTCGACGCTCATCTCTGCCGAATCGATCGGCATCGGATAATCAGGCGTATCGCTGTCGATCAGGTTTCCGGCGCCGGCCGTGATCTTGCCGCGGAAGTAGGTCGGCAGGCCGTCGCGGCCGAGTTCACCCTTCAGTTCGCCTGACAGCGGCAGGTCGGCGCTATAGGTGAGATCCTTGACCCGCATCGCCAGCAGGATATTGGCGGCCGGCACCTTGTCGGCGCGAAGATCGACCGACCGCACGCCGTTCTGCGGCGGCCCGACCACGACCTTGAGCGACCATGGACGCGCGCCCTCCTCGCCAAGGCTCACCGCGACCCCGCCGCCGCGCGGCCGGCGCATGCTGAGGCTGATATTCTCGAACGTCCATTTGTTGCCGCGCTGCTGGTCGTCGACAACGAGATTGCCGTTCTTGAGGCCGATCTCGTTCAGGTTCTGACCGTCAAGGCCGCTGAGGCTGAGGCTGTCGAGCCAGTCGAGGCTGGCGAGCAATCCGTTCTGCGTCGTATCGGGCGCCGTCGCCGTCACGCCCTGGGCGGGCGCAGCCGCTGGACGGGGGAATGTCGGCGCCATGCCGGCATCGCGCTTGGAGGCAACGCCGGTCGCCAGCGGTTTGGCGGTGTCGCCGGCAGATACCGTCACCTGGCCGTCCGGCGTAATTCGTACTGCAAGTTCGGCGTCGACCAGATTGAGGCTTTCGGCGCGCAGCCGTCCCATCAGCAGCGCCGTGCCTGACAGTTTCACCTCGGCCTTCGGCGCGGTGGCGACGATGACCTGGTCACGGTCGCGGACCACGATGTCGCGGATACGCACGGCGATTTCGAATCCGACCGGCCCGCTCGATCTGCGTACCGCCGACCGCAACCGTATTGCCGTGGCCAATATTGTCTTCGATCGCGGCCGCAAGCCATGGGGTCGCCACGTCGAGATTGATCGGCCCGGCGCCGAGCCGCCACCACAGCCCGCCGAAGCAGCCGGTGAAAATTACCGCCAGCACGCCGATCACAATCGCCAGGCGCTTGACCCAGCGTTCACCGGTCAGCCACCGCTGCAGCACTGCAAACCTGTCGCCCACACGGTGAAATCCGGAACTGGAACGGGCGAGCAACCGCTTTGTCCGATGGCGTGCCGCCTCGTCGACCTCTTGATCCCAGCCGGCCGCATCATCCCACTGAGAGGTGTGGGCCTCGGCACGCGGTTTCGACCCCTTGGGCGAAGTATTCCTAGCCATTGCCTCTCGGTGCCGGCGCTGAGGTTGATCGCCGTCAGGGGCGCGCGCTTCAATCGTTATCGAGCGTTCCCGTGCCGGCATCGCTGCCAATCCTCGATTAATACTGTTACTCGTGGTCGGGCCCAAGGACTGATTGGGCGGTCCCATCGACGAGCGGACGGGGGTAGCGTCGAATTCCTTGTAACCATACTCCCGGGTCATCAAACTTGCCCAGCGGCCGGAGCGAATCCGACGGTCAAAGGCGAGACCCGCAATACCCTAATGGTTGATCTGCGGAAAGCGACGAAAGGAAGGCGTATGTCCAAGAAAACGCGCACGAAATCCTCCAAGCCAGCCCCCAAAAGCCGCAAGACGCCCGCCCGAAAACCAGCCGCGGCCAAGACCCTCATCAAGGCCGCCCCCCGCAGCGGGACGACATCGGCCAAAAAGCCGGCCGCCAAGGTAGCGAGCAAGGCAGCCAAAGCCGCCACCAAGACGACCGTCGCGAAACCGGAAAAGACGGCCAAAACCACGTCAGCAAAAGCGTCGCACAAGCCGACATCGAAACAGTTAATAAAATCCAATCTATCGGCTCCGCCCAAACCGGTTCCGGGAGCCGAACTGGTCGAGGGCGCGGTAGCTCCCTCCTTCAGTCTGCCCCGCGATGGCGGCGACAGCGTCTCGCTGGCCGACTATGCGGGCAAGAAACTGGTGCTGTTCTTCTATCCCCGCGCCGACACCCCCGGCTGCACCCGGGAAGCGATCGACTTCACGCGGCTCAACGATGCGTTTGCCGAAGAGGGAGCCGCGGTACTCGGCATCTCGGCAGACACCGTAAAAGCCCAGGAATCCTTCCGCACCAAGCACCAGCTTTCGGTTCCTCTGATCTCGGATGAGCAACATGAGATGCTGGAGGCCTATGGGGCCTGGGGCGAAAAATCGATGTACGGCAGGAACTTCATGGGAATCATTCGAACGACGGTTCTGATCGGCGCCGATGGGCGGATCGCCAAAATCTGGCGCAATGTGCGGGTCGACGGCCATGCCGACGAGGTGCTGGCCGCCGTCCGCGCCATATGACTTGAGAGTGACTTGGCCGAGGCAATTTGCAGGCTCCATTTCCCAAAAATTAACCATGAAAGGGTCAAATCGGCACGCAAATTGAGCCGTACGGAACTCATCTCCGACCGGCGCGGGAGTGCCGATGTCGTACCGTTCCGGTCATCATTATTCCGACCACCACCATCCCTACGATCATGGCCGGACGCCGCCCCGCCGTCCTGCCAATTATGCGGCAAAGGCGGCTGCGATAGACGGCGACGGCTACACCATCGTGCATGCCGGCAAGCAGGTCCGGCTCGGCCCTGTCGTGTTCTGGATCGTTGTCGGCACGATCGTGTTGCTCGGCATGTGGTCGGCGGCGACCGCCACCTATTTCGCGTTTCGCGACGACGTCCTGACCCGGCTGATCGCGCGTCAGGCGGAGATGCAATACGCCTATGAAGACCGCATCGCGGAACTGCGCGGCAAGGTCGACCGCACCACCAGCCGACAGTTGCTCGATCAGGAACAGTTCGAACAGAAGCTCGACCAGATCATGCGTCGCCAGACCGCGCTCGAATCGCGCGCCACTGCGCTTGGCGCGATTCCGGATAGCGCGGCCACCGGTTCGATTCGGCCCCCGGCACGTGGCGCGGCGGTCGAGACGCCGGCTTCCGGCACGCTAAAACCCTCGCCGATCAGCGACACCGTGATTTTCGTTGCGCCGCCGGATCGCGAAGCGCGGCTGGAATTGCGCGCGCCCATCGTCGTCAAGCCGCAGCCAAATCAGTTTGCCAAGGTTCAGGGCGTCGACAACGTGCTGGTTCGCCTGCAGACCTCGCTCGATTCCGTCGAACGGCGACAGATGGCGGCTTTGAGCTGCGGTCGAGGACGGCATGGAATCGCGCGTCCGCCGGATGCGCGGCGTGTTCACCGATCTCGGCCTCGACATGGCGCAGCTCGAAGCGGCGACGCCGCGCTCGGCCATTGGCGGCCCGTTCGTGCCGGTGAAGCTTTCGGCCGATGCCGGCGCGTTCGAGCGCCAGCTCTACCGGATCAACGTCGCCCGCGCCCAGGTGCAGCGTCTCAACGCGACGCTGTCGTTGGTGCCCTACCGCAAGCCTGTTATCGGCGAGGTCGAATTCACCTCGGGCTTCGGTGTCCGCAGCGATCCCTTCCTCGGCCGCCCCGCCATGCACACCGGCCTCGACTTCCGCGCCGCCACCGGCGATCCCGTCCGTGTCACCGCAAACGGCAAGGTCGTATCGTCGGGCTGGATGGGCGGCTATGGCCGCATGGTGGAGGTCGACCACGGCAACGGGCTGTCGACTCGTTATGGCCATCTGTCGGAAATTCACGTCAAGGTCGGCGACGTCGTCAGGATCGGACAGGTGATCGGCGCCGTCGGCTCCACGGGCCGCTCCACCGGACCGCACCTGCACTACGAAACACGGATCGATGGCGATGCCGTCGACCCGCAGAAGTTTTTGCGCGCGGGCGTAAGGCTCAGCTCAGGCTAGCATCGCGCCGTCAGGACTGGCGTGCTCGCTGGTCGAGCGCGCGCGGAATGCCTCCGCTATTCGACCCTCGCCGTTCTACCGTCACCTGAAACGGAACCGGCATGCGCCCCGCGTCGGTGAAATTTTTTTGGTCCTGTGTCGGCTCGCATTCAGGCCAGGCGTCCTTGTGGCAGAGACTGAGCTAACCCAAGCAAATCCTGCGATACACTCCGCTCAGTAATGGAGAAAATAACGTCATGGCCCAAGGCAATACCGTTCGTTTGCATCGTGTCCTCGCCACCAAGCCGGAGAAGGTTTTTCGCGCCTTCCTGGACGCGGACGCGATGGCCAAGTGGCTGCCGCCCTACGGCTTCACCTGCAAGGTCGACCATTTGGAGGCGAAGGTTGGCGGGACGTTCAGGATGTCGTTTTCGAATTTTACCACGAACACAGGCCATTCGTTCGGCGGAGAATATCTGGAGATCGTGCCCAACGAGCGCATCCGCTACACTGATCGTTTCGACGATCCCAATTTGCCTGGCGTAATTGAGGTCACTGTGAACCTGAAAGCGGTTTTGGTCGGAACCGAAATCAACATCGAACAGACAAACTTGCCGACGGTGATTCCGGTCGAAGCCTGCTATCTCGGCTGGCAACAGTCGCTCGCCCAGCTCGCGTCTCTCGTGGAGCCGGATATTCCGGGATAGTGACAGTCGAGAGCACGACACTTGGTGCCTTCCACCTAACCCCTAAAGACGGATACGCCGCGCCTGCCGCGCAGGCGCGGAAATGCAATGCGGAGATTGCATTAGCGGCGCCCGCCTCCACCGAAGCCGCCGCCCGGCCCACCACCGGGACCTCCTGGACCGCCGCCCGGGGGGCCAAAGCCACCGCCGGGTCCGCCAGGACCGCCGCCGGGAGGCTCGCCAGAACCGGGGCCACGCCCGCCGGGCGCATCAGGGCGGCTACCGCCGGGGACATTGGGTCCGCCGCCGCCGTGACCCGGCGTTCCGCCGGGTGCACGATCCGGCGCGCGCGGGCCCTGCATCGACGATCCCGGGAAGTGGCTCACCGACTGGACCAATTCAACGCGCAGGCCCTGCGCGCCATCGCGCACGGCATTCACCACCACGCGCGCATCCTGACCCGGCTCGAAACGCGACGTGTCGCGCGCGACGAAGCCTGAACCGAGCTGCAGATTGGTGCCGACGCGCCGCACATAGGCTTCGATCGACAGGCGCGTGGCGCCGGACAAATCAGAGAAGTCGTCAGCGCGTGCGCGCGAGATCTGCAGCTTGCCACCCGGTGCGACGCGTCCTTCGGCCTGAACGCGTTGACCGACGAGCGCAGCATCGACGCCGTCGAGCCGCAGGCCGCCGATCCGCAGGCCGTCACGATCCCGTTCGAGCGGTCCCGTCACCCGCGCCGTGGCATTGCGACGCTGCTCGACGAGGCTTGCGACGATCACGCCGTCGGTGCGCCGCAGTCCCGAGACCGCCACCTGCGTGCCGACGCGGCGCCAGTTTTCACCGCCCGTCCACACAACCTTCTGGCCCAGGACGGTCATCTCGCCGCCTTTGACGCTTTCGATCGGCCCCACGACCTCGCTGACCGCATCGATACGGTTGGTGGTCAGCATGCCGTTGGCCTGGCGCTGCGCCACCACGCGCGCAACATGCCCGATCCGCAGCGCTTTCGCCGACGCGGCCTCGCCGTCGATCCGCACCGGCACGTCAGGCGAGTAGCCGATGCGTTCGCCGTTGACGAAGATGCTGCCGAAGCGCTGGATGACGCCGACAATGCCGGTGCCGCCGATGCCGTGATCATCGCCGCGCGAAATCCCGGTGCCGCCGATGCCTTGATCTGTGCCGCGCTTGACCTGCGCCCACAGCGGGGACGTCCCGGCAAGCCAAAATCCCGCGAGCAGCAAGCGACGCGAGATGATCGGTGGCTTTGTCATGACGGACCGCCTTCGGTACCGTCATCGGGCGTGCCGTCGGGGTCCTCGTGGAAGACGTAGACGCCGAAATTCCACCGGCTGTTGCCGCCCTTATCCTTGGCGAGCGCGCGGTTGGCTTCGCGGTTCGCGACCTTCAATGCCTCCATCGCAAGCTCGCGCGAGCGCGCTTCCAGCCGCTTCGCCAGCTTCGGCGACAGGCCGTCATAGTGCACCGCGCGCTCCAGGAAGCGCGGCGCCGGACCGGAAACGTTCTCCGCAGCGGCCGCGACATGATCATGCAGGTTCCGGCCGAGATAGTGCCATTTACGATCGTCGTCGCCGCGCGGGACGAAGCCGGCGTCGTTCAACACGATCTCGTCATCGTCATTGATGGTGACGAGCTTGCGGTCCAGCCATTCGTCGAGCACCGCGCGCGGGCGCACGTCTTTGGTAATCAACTCGACCAGTTGTTCGAACGACGGCGCATCGTCCTCTGCCGTGCGCGGCAGCGGCAGCGGCTCGCCTTTCGCGTCGGTGAACTCAGGCGCGGCGAGCCAGCGCGCGATGATCGCGCTGGTGCGTGACAGCGTGGCCGGGGCCTCGTGAACCGGCGCGCCGGCGCCGCGCAGCCGTGCCACTTCCTTGCGGTGAATGCCAGTGAGCAGGCTGACGCGGCTGTCGGTCTGCTCTTTCCCCTCCAGCGCGAAGTCGTGCTCGGCGACATTGACAAAGAGTTCGCGTAGCAGCTGCGCCAGTGCCGGAAACGTCATGCCGCTGCGGATGCAAAGCCGAACCAGCGGACGCAACAGCCGCGCCAGCGGCGCATGCAGCTTCGCCGCGGCGTTCGGCTGGTGCGAGGCCGACTTCGGATCCCGGGACTTGGCATTCATGCACGAAACGGTACCCGCTTCCGGCGTGGGACACAATCCCACTTTTTTGCCGATCAAGATTGACGTGTGAACTTTTCCCACATATTAGGGAAACATCAACCACGGGGAAATCGACGCATGTCTCGCCTCTCGGTCCGAGTTTCCACCTCCGCCACCAGAAACGTCCTGACTGAGCACGACAAGCGCATGGCCATCACGCCGATGCTGCCGGCGCTCCTGCGCAGTGTGATCTTCCTCGCCGGACTGGCGGCGCCGTTCGTCGTCGCACTGCTCGCCCGCTGACGTTCCCGACCCTTGCGCGACGGCGGGGGTGCGCCCTTAGTGCCCCACCTCGCCGGTGATGATTCGCCGAACAGCTCCCAGGCTCGCCGTTGAACTTCATCACTGCATCTGCTCGATCGGATAGAAGTCGTTCGGGCCGGTGTTGACCTTGATGCCCGGCAGCAGCACGTCGTGGCGAAATCCTTCAGATTGGCCGCCTGCTTCATGACGTTCTCGCGCGTGAGATCGTCGCCGCATTGCTTCAGCACCTGGACCATCGTCTGCGCCGCCGCATAGCCATAGACGTTGTTGATGTTGGTCTTGTCGCCGTCGGGAAATATTTGTCCATGAACGCGAGCCACTCCTTGATGCCCGGATCGTTCTTCCAGGTCGGGTCGGTCGGATCCTTGAGATAGGCGCGTCGACATGACGCCCTTGGCATTGTCGAGGCCGGCCGGCTTGAGCACCGCCGCCACCGAGTTCGAGACGTTGTCGAGAAAATGCACCGGCTTCCAGCCAAGCTCGGCGACCTTGCGGATCGCCTGCGCCGCGAACTTCGGCGTCGCCAAGGTGATGAAGATGTCGGCGCCGGAATCCTGCAGCGCGATGATCTGCGAATTGATGGTCGGATCGGTGATTTCGTAGGATTTGTCGGAGACGATCTGCTGGCCTTGTCGCCGAGCCCGTCTTTCAGGCCCTTGATCAGGTCCTTGCCGTAGTCGTCGTTCTGATAGAGCGCCGCGATCTTGCCGTTCGGATAATTCTTCAGGATGTATTTGGCGTAGATGCGCGCTTCGCTCTGGTAGTTCGGCTGCCAGCCCATCGTCCAGGGAAAGTTCTGCGGATCGCCGAACTTGGTCGCGCCGGTGGCGACGAACAGCTGCGGCACCTTCTTGGCGTTCATGTAGTTCTGGATCGCGGAGTTGGACGGCGTGCCGAGCCTCTGGAAGATCAGCAGCACTTCGTCGCTCTCGACCAGCTTGCGCGCCTGCTCGACGGTCTTCGGCGGACTGTAGCCGTCGTCATAGCTGATGAAGTTGATCTTGCGGCCGTTGATGCCGCCCTCGGCGTTGATCATCTTGAAAAAGGCCGCCTCGCGCCTTGCCGATCGTGCCATAGGCCGAGGCCGGCCCGCTGTAGGGCATGATGTTGCCGATCTTGATTTCGGTATCGCTGGCGCCGGGATCGTATTTCTTCTGCGCGGTGGCCGCGGTCGCGACCGATGCGGCGACGGCGAACGCCGCCAGGGCAACAAGGTTCTGCATGCGAACCGGCATCGTTTTCTCCCTGCATTTTGCAGTCTTGTTTGCGCAAGTGTCGCAAGCCGCGCGCGCGCTTGCAAGCGCCGGCTTATTCCGCCGGACGAAACAGGCATTGTTGCCCGCTCCAATTATGATTGATGCAGGTCGCATCACTACCATGCGCCTGCGAGGCCGCCGTTGAACCCGCCGAGACAAACGAATTGGTCCACGACATCCCCGGCTCGGCGGCAGCCGGATTCCGCGCCGCGCGATGGCTCGGCGACGCGACTGTTGGGCGCGCGGGCTTTCATCAGCTCGGCTCGCGAGTTCGCCGACGAGCGGATCGCGCATGTCCGCGAAAAGCTCGCACGCGGCGAGACCGTCTATCTCGCCGGGCCTCGGCGCGCCCGGCACGCACAATTCCGGCGTCGCGCTGGTCGAGGTGACGCAGGCCGACGGCCCGCGCCTCATCGTCAACAACGAGGAAGAGCGCTTTTCCGGCAACAAGCACACGACGGAATATCCGCGCGCCTCGATCGACGCGATGGTCGCAACGCTGCGCGGCATCGGCCGCGACATCGGCGATATCGACGCCTGGCTCACCACCTGGGATTATCCGACGCTCGCCGGCACCCTGGCCCGCTCGGTGCTGGAGGAAGCTGCCGCAGAGCCTGCAGGCTGCTGCGCACCACGGAAGCCGCCGGCTTCGACGGCCGCCGGCTCGACCAGATGACCCGCACGCCGAAGATCCTCGCCCAGCAGCTCGGCCTTGCCGAGCGCGTGCCGCTGATCTGCATGCCGCATCATGACAACCATGCCTGGTTTTCGTTCGCGGCCTCGCCGTTCGCCGACAACGGCGAGCCGGTCGCGATCGCCGTGCTCGACGGCACCGGCGACCAGGGATCGATCTCGCTCTATGTCGCCGAGCATGGCGCGATGCGGCAGCTCTATTGCAACGACAGCATGTTCGACTCGCTCGGCGCCTTCTACAGCGTGATTTCGTCGACCCAGGGCGGCTGGACCTGGCTGTCCAGCGAGGGCCGCTACATGGGCGCCGCCGCCTGGGGCGACATGAACCGCGCCAGCAATCCCTATTACGCGCGGCTGAGGGAGGTTCTGCATTTCGGCGCGATGGCGAAATCAGGCTCAACCGCGCCATGGCCAACTGGTACTGCGATCCCGTTCGATCATCCCTACAAGCCGCCGCTGATCGACATCCTCGGCGAGCCGCTCAAGCCCGACCAGCTGTGGAATCCCGACGCGGTGCTGCGGGTCGAGGATATCCAGCACCGGCCCGACACCAGGGATCGCCTCGACAAGGCCGCCGCGACGCAACTGGTGTTCGAGGACGCCATGATCCATGTCGTCGATCATCTGCTGCGCGCGACCGGCGCGCAACCGGCTGGTGCTGACCGGCGGCGTGGCGCTGAATGCGGTCGGCAACATGCGGCTGCTCGAACATTTCGACGAGGCGTGGTTCGCGAAGCGCGCAGCAGCGCAAGGCGCGCCTGCATCTGTGGGTGCCGCCGACGCCCGGCGATCCCGGCGTCACCATCGGCGCGGCCTGGCTGTTCGCGCATCTGGCGGGCGCGCCGCGCGGCGCGCCGATGACGCACGCGTTCTATTGCGGCACGCCGCCGTCGCGCGAAGACATCGCAGCCGCGCTGGAGGCCGACGACATCGCCTCGCAAGCGCATCGGCGATATCTCGACGCCCGAGGGCCGCGACGCCGTCGCCGACCTGATGGCCTTCATGGTGGCGCAGAACGGCGTCATCGCGCTCTATCAGGGCGCGGCCGAAACCGGGCCCCGCGCGCTCGGCCATCGCTCGATCCTCGCCAACCCCTGCGATCCCGACGCGCGCGAGCGGCTCAACGAGCGCGTCAAATACCGCGAGGCGATCCGCCCGCTGGCGCCGATGGCGACGCTGGAGGCGGCGCAGGCAATATTTCGAGCTGCAGCGAGGGCGCCTCCGACGCCGATTACAACGCCTACAATTACATGGTGCTGACGGCGCGGTCGAAGCCGGGCGCGCGCGAAAAGATTCCGGCCGTGATCCATGCCGACGGCACCGGCCGGATCCAGATCGTGCGCGCGGACGACGATCCCCTCACCTACGCCTATCTGAAGGCGCTCGGCCGCCACATCGGCGTCGAGATGTCGGTCAACACCTCGTTCAATGTCGCAGGCCCGATCGCGCAGACGCCGCACCAGGCGATCGATACGCTGCGCCGCTCCAAGGGCCTCGACGTGGTGCTGCTGGTCGCCGGCGACGGCACGGTCACCGCGGCCTGGCACGGCGGCGAGCGCGACAGCGGCCGGTTTACGGGCTGGCTTGCGGCGTGGAAGAGCCAGCGCCCGGCAGATCGCGCCGCATAATGCACGACGCGCCCGTCGATCACCAGCAGCGCGCTGCCGATCACCAGCGCGCCGGCGATCTCGCGCGGCGAGATGTGTTCGCCGAGCACGAGATAGCCGAGCAGGATCGCCGTGACGGGAATCAGCAGCGTCACCAGCATGACATTGGTCGCGCCCGACCGCCGCAGGATCTGAAAGAACACGATATAGGCCAGCGCGGTCGACAGCGCCGCGAGACCGATCACGGCGAGCCAGGTCGTCGCGCCCGGCATCGGCAATTGCCACGGCCGCTCGACGACGCCGGCGACGACGTCATCATCGCGGCTCGAGGCCAGCATCTGAAACGTCGCGGTCGCCAGCGGCGGCGAGTTCGACAGTAGCGTCGCGCTAGCAGCGCCGACAGTCCGTAGCTGAAGGCGGCCGCAAGGCAGAGCAGGATGCCGAGACCCTGGCCGCTCTCCGAAGCCAAGATCCTCGCCGTGCAGAATGACCACGCCGATCAGGCCCGCGACGACGCCCGCGACCCGCCGCGCATGCAGCTTTTCGTCGCCGGCCGCCGCCATCACGAGCACGGTGAACAGCGGCGTCGTGGCGTTCAGGATCGAGGCCAGCCCGCTCGAGATATAGGTCTGCCCGATCACGATCAGCGAGAACGGCAGCACGTTGTTGAGAAGCCCGATGGCGAAGAACGGCCGCCAGCCGGACAGGCCGCCCGGGAAACGGATCCGGTACAGCCACAGCAGCGGCAGCAGGATGATCGCCGCGAGCGTCACGCGCAGCAGCACCACCGTCAGCGGCGGCAATTCCTTCAGCACCACGCCGTTGAAGAAGAACGAACCGCCCCACAGGATCGAAAGCAGGCCGAGCAGCGACCAGTCGCGGGCGTCGATCGAGTCGTCGTTGGCGGTCATGGCGGTCTCATATCCGCGAGCGACACGCAGCCTTCCTCCGAACGCGCGGTCTTCGCCACCCGATTCCCGGATCCGGCGCAGCGGCTATTTCGGCCGCGACACGATCTCGATCATCTTGCCTTCGTCGTCGTCGGGCATCTCGGCTTTCGCGCGGTCGTAGGCCTCGACCGCGGCGTGGCCGACCATCGGCGCGTCGGCCAGCAGGCTCTCGGCCAGTGCCACCGCGTAGGCCGCATCCTTGTGGCGCAGCGCCGCGGTGAACGACGCGCCGGAGAAATCGCGCGCCACCATGCGCTTCGAGTGCCGGATCACCTGCGGACTCGCCACCGCGCCGGTCGCCATCGCTTCCAGCCACCAGCTTCATGTCGAGGCCGGCCTGCTCGGCCATCGCGAGGCCTTCGGCGAGGCTCGCGATCTGGATCGCGCCCATCAGATTGTTGATCAGCTTGTAGACCGTGCCGGTGCCGACCGCGCCGAAATGCCGGATCACGTCGCCGATCGGCGCGAGATAGGGTCTTGCGCCGATCGAGATCGGCCGGCATCGGCGCCGACCAGCAGCGTCAGCTTTCCGGCCGCCGCCGCTTCCGGCAGGCCGGTGACGGGGCAATCGATATAGACGAGGCCGCGGCCGCGCAGTTCGCGCGCCATGTCGAGCGCGTGCTGATGCGACACGGTCGAGCATTCGATCGCGAGGCTGCCGGCCTTCATCGTTGCGGCCGCGCCGTCCTTGCCGAGCCAGACGGCGCGCGAGGCCTCGTCGTCGGCAACCATGGTCACGACCGCGTCGGCGCCGATCGGCGGCGTCCGCCGGCGACGTCGCCCAGCGCGCGCCGCGCGCGATCAGGTCTTCCGCCTTGGCCTTGCTGCGATTCCACACCGCAACCGTAAAAGCCGGCATCGAGATAGCGGCCGGCCATGCCGTGGCCCATGCGGCCCGAGCCCGATGAAGGCCACCTTTGTCATGGGCTAGTCCACATCCTCGACCGCGCCGGGCGAGGTGCCGAACGCGCGCTGCGCCAGCGTTGCCGCCATGAACTCGTCGAGGTCGCCGTCGAGCACGCCCGGATGTATCCGAGGTCTGCACGCCGGTGCGCAGGTCCTTCACCATCTGGTAGGGCTGCAGCACGTAGGAGCGGATCTGGTGGCCCCAGCCGATGTCGGTCTTGGCGGCCTGGTCGGCGGCGGCCTGCTCCTCGCGCTTCTTCAATTCGATCTCGTAGAGCCGCGCGCGCAGCATGTCCCAGGCCTGCGCGCGGTTCTTGTGCTGCGAGCGGCCGGCCTGGCAGACCACCGCGACGCCGGTCGGAATATGCGTCAGGCGCACCGCGGATTCGGTCTTGTTGACGTGCTGGCCGCCGGCGCCGCCCGAGCGCATGGTGTCGGTGCGCACGTCGGACTCGGCGATGTCGATCTTGATGCTGTTATCGACCACCGGAAAGATCGCCACCGACGAGAACGAGGTGTGCCGCCGCGCGTTGGAATCGAACGGCGAGATCCGCACCAGGCGGTGCACGCCCGCTTCCGTCTTCAGCCAGCCATAGGCATTGTGGCCCGCTGATCTGGATGGTGGCGGATTTGATGCCGGCTTCTTCGCCGGGCGTTTCTTCGAGATACTCGATCTTGAAGCCGTGCTCCTCGGCCCAGCGCGTATACATGCGCAGCAGCATCGCGGCCCAGTCCTGGCTCTCGGTGCCGCCGGCGCCGGCATGCACTTCGAGATAGGAATCGAACCGGTCGGCCTCGCCCGACAGCAGCGCTTCCAGCTCGCGGCGCGCGACTTCCTTCTTCAGGGCCTTCAGCGCGTTCTCGGCCTCGACCACGACGCCTTCATCGTTCTCGGCCTCGCCGAGCGCGATCATCTCGACATTGTCGTCGAGCTCGCGCTCGACCTTGCCGATGCCCTCGAGCGCATCCACCAGCGAGGTGCGCTCCTGCATCAGCTTCTGGGCCTTCTGGGGATCGTTCCAGAGATTGGGATCTTCGGCGAGCTTGTTCAGCTCGGCGAGGCGAGCCGTGGATTTCTCGACGTCAAAGATGCCTCCTCAGCAGCCCGACTGACTGCTTGATCTCTTCAACGAGGCGTTCGATTTCGGCGCGCATGGTCTCTTCTGTCTGCGGTCGGAACCGCTACTGGATGAGTCTGCATGGTGCCGGATGTAGCGGCGTACGCCGCAAAGCGCAATCCGCTAGTAAAGCCTGCCGGTTCCGGGACGCATGATATTGCCGGCGTCAGGCGGGATCCCTGCAGATTCGCCGGCGTCGGGCGGGACATCCCTGCGGCACGCGTCCATCCTGGTCGGCGACGCCGATGACGGAGTAATTATCCGGCGGCGCGGTGCCCGGCTTGAACGCTTCCAGGATGGTGCGGCCGCCCTCGCCCGGACCGGGGCGCATGCCGCTCTTGGCATCGATGCGGACCAGCCTGATGCCGGCGGGAATCTTGAACGGGGTCGCCGGCTTGTCGGCGAGCGCGAGCTTCATGAAATCCTTGACGATCGGAGCGGCGGTATGGCCGCCTTGCGCGGCCCTGCCCAGGCTGCGGGGCTTGTCATAGCCAAGATAGAGACCGACGACGAGATCGGGCGAAAAGCCGATGAACCAGACGTCTTTTCCGTCACTGGTGGTACCGGTCTTGCCGGCGATCGGCTTGCCGACCTCGCGCATGATCGACGCCGTGCCGCCCTGCACCACCCCCTCCAACATCGAGGTGATCTGATAGGCCGTCATCGAATCGAGCACCTGCTCCCTGCGGTCGACGAGCTGGGGCTCGGGCTGATTCTTCCAGCCGCCCGGCGCGTCGCAGCCGCGGCACTCGCGCGCGTCATGTTTGAAAATCGTGCGTCCGTAGCGGTCCTGGATGCGGTCGATCAGCGTCGGCTTCACCCGCCGGCCGCCATTGGCGAACATCGAATACGCCGTGACCATCCGCATGACGGTGGTTTCGCCGGCGCCGAGCGAATAGGAAAGATAGTTCGGCAATTCCTCATAGACGCCGAAGCGTTTGGCATATTCACCGATCAAGGGCATGCCGACATCCTGCGCCAACCGCACCGTCACGGTGTTGACCGACCATTTGAGGGCTTCGCGCAGCGTAATGGGGCCCCGGTAACTGCCCACCGAAAAGTTCTCCGGCCGCCAGACGCCGGCGCCCTGCCCCTGATCGATCTCGATCGGCCCGTCGATCATGATGGTCGACGGGGTGTAGCCATTGTCCATCGCCGCCGAATAGACCAGCGGCTTGAACGTCGATCCCGGCTGTCGATAGGCCTGGGTCGCGCGATTGAACTGGCTCTGGTCGAACGAGAAGCCGCCCACCATCGCGACCACGCGGCCGGTCCACGGATCCATCGCGACCATGGCGCCGGACACTTCGGGCAATTGCCGCAGGCGATACTGGCCTTCGACCGCGTTGCCGTCCTTGCCGAACAGCGGATCGGCGTAGATCACGTCGCCCGGCGAAAGAATTTGCGAGACCGAGTTCGGCGTCTTGCCGCGAGCCGAAGCGGAAGCCGCCCTCGCCCATCGGACACCTTCCAGCGTGATGAGGCCGGTTTGCCGGTCCTTGGAGATCGCGCCGCCCAGTTCGCGGCCGGGCTGAAAACCGATCCGCGCCGACTGGTCGGACGTCTCCAGCACCACGGCCATCCGCCACGGCGAGATGTCGCCGAGCGATTTGACTCGGCGAGCTTGACGCCCCAATCGCCGGATATGTCGAGCTTGCTGATCGCTCCGCGCCAGCCCTGGGCCTCGTCAAAGTTCACGAGGCCGGCGGCCATGGTCTTGCGCGCCATCACCTGCAGCTTCGGATCGAGCGTGGTGCGGACCGACAGGCCGCCTTCATAGAGTTTCTTTTCGCCGTAGCGCTCGAAGATGTCGCGCCGGACTTCCTCGGCAAAATACTCGCCGGCAAAGGTATGCGCGGCGTTGGACCGGCTGGCCACGACCAGCGGTTCCTTGCGGGCCTTGTCGGCATCGGCCTGCTTGATCCAGCCGTTTTCCAGCAGGCGGTCGATCACGTAGTTGCGCCGCTCGACGGCGCGATCGCGGTTGCGCACCGGATGCAACTGTGGCCGGCGCTTTCGGCAGCGCGGCCAGATAGGCGGCTTCCGCAACCGTGAGTTCGTTCACCGATTTGTCGAAATAGACCAGCGATGCCGCGGCGATGCCGTAGGCGCCGAGGCCGAGATAGATTTCATTGAGATAGAGTTCGAGGATGCGGTCCTTGGAATAGGCGCGCTCGATGCGCATCGCCAGCAGGGCTTCCTTGATCTTGCGGGTGAAGGAGACCTCGTTGGTCAAAAGGAAGTTCTTCGCGACCTGCTGGGTGATCGTCGACGCGCCCTGCGGCCGGCGGTTGGAGCCAAAGTTCTGCGCATACACCACGGCCGCGCGCGCCATGCCGGTGAAGTCGATGCCGCCGTGCTCGTAGAAGTTCTTGTCCTCGGCCGCGAGGAACGCGTTGGTGACGAGCTTTGGCATCGCCTGGATCGGCAGATAGAGCCGCCGCTCCTTGGAATACTCGCCGAGCAGCGCACCGTCGGACGCATGGACGCGCGTCATCACCGGCGGCTCGTAATCCTGAAGCTGCGAATAGTCGGGCAGGTCCCTGGAGAAATGCCAGATCCCGCCCGCGACACCGGCCACGCCGACCAGGAACACGACCGTCCCGGCGGTAAACAGGAAACCCAAAAACCGGACCAGAAAGCGCATTATCGAAGTTCCATTCCAACCCTTGCACCGTAACAGCCGGCGCTTGTTCTCGTGTCCATCGGACATTTCCTCTCCCGCGACACGGATCGCTCAGATCCGCCGGGTCCAAACATTTTATAACGCAATGTCCGAAGATACGCCTTGAGGTTGTGAACGCTTCGTGCGGATCAGTAAAGCCCGCCGGTTCCCGGACGCATGATATTGCCGCCGTCGGGCTGGTACCCTTGCTGATACCCTTGCGGGTATCCCTGCTGCGGCATCCGGCCGTCCGCATCGGCCACGCCGATGACCGAGTAGTTATCCGGCGGCGCGGTGCCCGGCTTGAAGGCTTCCAGAAGGCCGCCACTGCCCGGACCGGCGCGCATGCCGCTCTTGGGATCGACGCGGACGAGCTTGATGCCGGCGGGCACCTTGAAGGGTATCGCGGGCTTGTCGGCGAGCGCGAGCTTCAGGAAGTCCTTGGCGATCGGCGCGGCCAGATGACCGCCGGTCATGCCGCGGCCGAGATTGCGCGGCTTGTCGAAGCCGACATAGATGCCGACCACGAGGTCCGGCGAGAAGCCGATGAACCAGGCGTCCTTTTCATCGTTGGTGGTGCCGGTCTTGCCGGCGATCGGCTTGCCGACTTCCTTGACCACCGTCGCGGTGCCGGCCTGCACCACATATTCCATCATCGAGGTGATCTGGTAGGCCGTCATCGGATCGAGCACCTGCTCGCGGCGGTCGACGAGTTGCGGCTCGGGCTGATTCTTCCAGCCGCCGGGCGCGTCGCAGCCGCGGCATTCGCGGGCGTCATGCTTGAAGATGGTGTGGCCGTAGCGGTCCTGAATACGATCGATCAGCGTCGGCTTCACGCGGCGGCCGCCATTGGCGAACATCGAATAGGCCGTCACCATCCGCATGACCGTGGTTTCGCCGGCGCCGAGCGCATAGGACAGATAGTTCGGCAGTTCGTCGTAGACGCCGAAGCGCTTGGAATATTCGCCGATCAAGGGCATGCCGATGTCCTGCGCCAGCCGCACGGTCACCGTGTTCAGCGAATTCTTCAGCGCGTTGCGCAGCGTGACCGGTCCCTGGTATTTGCCCGACGAATAGTTTTCCGGGCGCCAGACGCCGGCGCCCTGCCCCTGATCGATTTCGATGGGCGCGTCGACCACGACGGTCGACGGCGTGTAGCCGTTGTCCATCGCCGCCGAATAGACCAGCGGCTTGAACGACGAACCCGGCTGCCGATAGGCTTGCGTGGCGCGGTTGAACTGGCTCTGGTCGAACGAGAAGCCGCCGACCATCGCCAGCACGCGGCCGGTCCAGGGGTCCATCGCGACCATCGCGCCGGACACTTCCGGCAATTGCCGCAGCCGATACTGGCCTTCGACCGGCTTGCCATCCTTGTCGAACAGCGGGTCGGCATAGATCACGTCGCCGGCCGCCAGGACTTGCGCCACCGAGGTCGGTGTCCTGCCCTTTGCGGGTCCCGACGCGGCCTTGGCCCAGCGCACGCCGTCGAGCGTGATGATGCCGGTCTGCCTGACCTTGCTGACGGCGCCGCCGAGTTCGCGGCCCGGCTGGAAACCGATCCGCGCCGACTGGTCGGAGGTCTCCAGCACCACGGCCATCCGCCACGGCGAGATGTCGCCGAGCGATTTGACGTCGGCGAGCTTGACGCCCCAGTCGCCGGAAATGTCGAGCTTCGACGGCGCGCCGCGCCAGCCGCTCGCCTCGTCATATTTGACGAGACCGGCGACCATGGCCTTGCGCGCCATCACCTGCATCTTCGGGTCGAGCGTGGCGCGGACCGACAAGCCGCCTTCGTACAGTTTCTTTTCGCCGTAGCGCTCGAAGATGTCGCGCCGGACTTCCTCGGCGAAATATTCGCCGGCGAAGATATGCGCGCCGTTGCCGCGGCTGGTGACGTTGAGCGGTTCCTTGCGGGCCTTGTCGGCGTCGGCCTGCTTGATCCAGCCGTTTTCCAGCAGGCGATCGACCACGTAGTTGCGCCGCTCGACCGCGCGATCGCGGTTACGCACCGGATGCAGCGCCGCGGGCGCCTTGGGCAGCGCCGCCAGATAGGAGGCTTCCGCGATCGTGAGTTCGTTCACCGATTTGTCGAAATAGACCAGCGACGCGGCCGCGATGCCGTAGGCGCCGAGGCCGAGATAGATTTCGTTGAGATAGAGTTCGAGGATGCGGTCCTTCGAATAGGCGCGCTCGATGCGCATCGCCAGCAAGGCTTCCTTGATCTTGCGCGTGAACGACACTTCGTTGGTCAGAAGGAAGTTCTTCGCGACCTGCTGGGTGATCGTCGAGGCGCCCTGCGGACGCCTGTTGGAGCCGAAGTTCTGCGCATACACCACGGCCGCGCGCGCCATGCCGGTGAAGTCGATGCCGCCATGCTCGTAGAAGTTCTTGTCCTCGGCCGCCAGGAACGCGTTGATGACGAGCTTTGGCACCGCCTGGATCGGCAGATAGAGGCGGCGCTCCTTGGAATATTCGCCGAGCAGCGCACCGTCGGACGCATGGACGCGCGTCATCACCGGCGGCTCGTAATCCTGAAGCTGTGAGTAGTCGGGCAAGTCCTTGGAAAAATGCCAGATCGCGCCCGCGACGCCGGCCACGCCGACCAGGAACACGACGGTCCCGGCGGCGAACAGGAAACCCAAAAACCGGACCAGCAAGCGCATTATCGAAGTTCCGTTCCAACCCTGTGCGCCGATATCTGCGGCGTCTATCCTAATACGGCAATCCCGCCGAACGGGTTGCCGCTACGCGGTCGAACAATAAAAGGTCCGGCGGACAATATTGACCGATTCCGAAGACCAGCAGTCGATTTTCTATACCGTTGCCGCTGTGGCCAAACTAGGGCTTGGGCCACCGGACGGCACGCTTTTCAGCCTACCCTTACGCGATGCGCACCGGACTTTTCACTTGCCCGGTCCGGCAGTTGCCAGCCGTTTGGCTAAAAACGTATCAATTGCCTGCGCTATCGATCCGACCGTCCGGTTCCGCCAGTTTTCCGACACCAGATGCTCGAGGTCGCCCTTGTTCGAGACGTAGCCGAGTTCGACCAGGACCGAGGGCACGTCGGGGGCCTTCAGGACCCGGAAACCGGCCGATTTCAGCGGATGCTTGTGCATCCGCACCGTGTTCTTCATTTCGCCCATCAGCACCCGCGCGAAGCGGTTTGAAAAGGTTTTGGTTTCCCGCTGCACCAGATCGATCAGGATGTCGGCGACTTCGGTCGGCTCGTCGGCGAGACTGACCCCGCCGATCGCGTCCGACTTGTTTTCGGCGTCCGCCAGCCGCTCGGCCTCGGAGTCGGAGGCCTTGTCCGACAGCGTGTAGATGGTGGCGCCCTGGGCGTCGCCCTCGCCGCGCGGCAAGGCGTCGGCATGGATCGAGACGAACAGCGCCGCCGACTCGTTGCGCGCGATCTTCACGCGGTCGCCGAGCGCAATGAAGGTGTCGTCCGTCCGGGTCATGACGACGCGATACTTGCCCGACTTCTCGATCCGATCGCGCAGCGCCAGCCCAAAACCCAGCACCAGATTCTTTTCCATGATGTCGTTGCCGCCGGCCTGGGTGCCGTTGTCGACGCCGCCATGACCGGGATCGATCACGACCACCGGCCTCTTGTCCGGCGGCGACGTCGGCGCCGCCGGCGCGTCCGCCCGCGCAACGGCGGCGTTGGCCTCGGCGATCGCGGGCCGCAGTTCGGGCCGGTTTTCGGGCGCCAGCGACTGGACAAAGGCGGTGCGGTCGACCTCTTCGAATTCGAGCACCAGCCGCGGCGGCTGGCCGTTGGCCGCCTCCAGCACATAGGATTTGGCGATCTTGGCCGGTCCGGTCAGGTCGAACACGATCCGCGATCCGCCCGGCATGACGAGACCGTAGCGGTAAGGCCTTGACCAGTCCCCGCCCTGCGACGCCGGTTCCGGCCGGAAGCTGGAAATTGACCTGGGGAAGATCGACGATCACGCGATAGGGGTCCGCCAGGGTAAAGGCCCGAAACTGGACCGGCTTGTCGAGATCGAGGATGAAACGGGTCTGTTTGGCATCGCCGGCCAGGCGAGCGTCAGACGCGATCGGGAAATTCGATGCCGCCGCCGGGTTGGGAATGGCGGCCGGTCCTTGGTAAAGCGGTGTTTGATAGGCGGGTGGTGCTTGATAAGCCGGCGCCTGGGCCACGCTGGGGCCGATCATCCGGGCGCACAGCAATGCTGCGACGCACAATAGCGCCACATCCCAGCAAAACAAGGTGATTTGCGCGGCTCGCCAACGATTCGGTGCCTCTGGAGGAGCCTTCCCTTACCGCATTAGGACCACAGGGTTAATTGGACCTTAAAGGCGAATCTGTGAAAAGGATCGAGTGTTGCTGAGCTGCGACGCTCGAAGGCGGGTTCCCTGTGCCGCGCTTCGCTTGCACGCAGCCCCCAATCCACGTATGTACGAGGTGCTGACGGCTAATACTCCCGGTTGTGTCGCGTTCAGCCTCCCGGTGCAGCGCCGGAACCTTCGAAGCCGGAGGAACCTGCGTCTTTCCCGATCTCTCCACAGCCAGCGCCGCGCGCGGCTGACACGGAGTGACGGTTTCGAGCCCGAGCGGCGTCCGGTCCCAGGTACCTTTTCCAGGGACGGTTTGAGACACGGCAAAACTGATTATCCGGACCCAAAACGGTCCGATATGCGATGGCCGGCGGGCGTTTAGGCGCCGAACCGGGCCTTCAGCGATAGATACGGCGGTATCCTTTCCGCCAACATGTTTAGACGGGCCGACGCTTGATGCGCCAGACTGTGTTGCCGACCAGGATCCACGGAACGATCGCGCCGACGCGAGGCGAAAGCTTCGCACGTCGCCTCGCTCTGGTGGCTCCCCGTTCGGCGCGGCGCCAAGAAGTGCGTTTTGGCCTTCCCCTCACCCCCGAATCAGGTGGACCGTCGCGTCACCGGGCCGCGCAATTTGCGCGCGCCATGCACCGCGCCCGCCGCCGTCAAGAGTTCCAAAATGCCCAACAAGATGTTGATCGACGCCACCCACCCGGAAGAGACCCGGGTCGTTGTGGTCCGCGGCAATCGCGTCGAAGAATTTGATTTCGAGACCGCCCAGCGCAAGCAGCTCCGCGGCAATATCTATCTCGCCAAGGTCACGCGCGTAGAGCCGTCGCTGCAGGCGGCGTTCATCGAATATGGCGGCAACCGCCACGGCTTCCTGGCGTTCAGCGAAATCCATCCGGACTACTATCAGATCCCGGTCGCCGACCGTCAGGCGCTGATCGAGGCCGACGAGCGCGCCCACCGCGAGGCCGAGGAAGAGAGCGAGAACCGCTCCTCCAACAACCGCCACCGTGGCCGCTCGCGCCACCGCAATGCGCGCCGCCGCGGCCATGGCGACCGCGTCCAGAGCGGCGTCGTCGAGAACGCCGGCCAGGATCCCGCGCAGGCCGCCCAGCCCTATGAAGGCGAGGCGCATCCGCACGAAGGCGCGTATGCCGGCGAGGTGCATCCGCACGACGCCGAGCATCATGAGAATGATGCCGGGCATCACGAGGATGCGGCCCATCACGACCACGAGGCGCATGATCACGATCATTCGCATGATCACCACGATCACGATCATCACCACGATCACGGCGCAAGGTCTTGACGAACGGGCAGATGCCGCAGGCGAAGCCCCGGTCGCGGAATTGGAGTCCGGCACCCCCGCCGTGGCGCCGGTCGAGGCGGCCGAGGCGACGACCGAACACGCGCATGACGCACACGCCGCATGATGAGCATCATGACGATGAACACGCGCGCGAAAACGCGGCCCATGCCGACGACGCGCCGCATATCGAGCACGCCGGTGAAGGCTACGCCGTTGCTTCTTCCGACGAACTCGCCCGCGCTCCCGAAGGCGACGACGACCACGACGATGAGGACGATGGCGAGGACGCCGAAGAGGAAGTCGTCGAATCCGTCGGCGGCGACGACGTGCTGGAGGAAGTGCCCGAGCGCGCCTTCCGCCCGCGCCGCCAGTACAAGATTCAGGAAGTCATCAAGCGCCGCCAGGTGATGCTGGTTCAGGTCGTCAAGGAAGAGCGCGGCAACAAGGGCGCGGCGCTGACCACCTACCTGTCGCTGGCCGGCCGCTATGCCGTGCTGATGCCCAATACCGCCCGCGGCGGCGGCATCAGCCGCAAGATCACCTCGGCCCAGGACCGCTCGCGGCTGAAGGAAGTGGTGCAGGACCTCGACGTGCCGGAGGGCATGGGGATCATCCTGCGCACCGCCGGCGCCTCGCGGACCAAGCCCGAGATCAAGCGCGACTTCGAATATCTGATCCGGATGTGGGAAACCGTCCGCGACATGACGCTGAAGTCGCAGGCCCCCACCCTCGTCTATGAGGAAGGCTCGCTGATCAAGCGCTCGCTGCGCGATCTCTACAACAAGGAAATCGACGAAATCCAGGTCGCCGGCGAAGCCGGCTACCAGGAAGCGCGCGACTTCATGAAGATGCTGATGCCCTCGAACGTGCGGGCGGTCCGGCAATATCGCGACGGCCAGCCGCTGTTCTCGCGGATGGGCGTCGAGAGCCAGCTCGACGCGATGTTCTCGCCGACCGTGCAGCTGCGCTCCGGCGGCTACATCGTCATCAACCAGACCGAGGCGCTGGTCTCGATCGACGTCAACTCCGGCCGCTCGACCCGCGAACATCACATCGAGGACACCGCGCTCAAGACCAATCTGGAGGCGTCCGAGGAAGTCGCGCGGCAATTGCGCTTGCGCGATCTCGCAGGCCTGATCGTCATCGACTTCATCGACATGGACGAGAAGCGCAACAACCGCGCGGTCGAGCGCAAGCTCTCCGACTGCCTGCGGCAGGATCGCGCGCGCATCCAGGTCGGGCGCATCTCGCATTTCGGCCTGCTGGAAATGTCGCGCCAGCGCATCCGCGCCAGCGTGCTGGAGAGTTCGACCGAGCCCTGCGCGGTATGCGGCGGCAGCGGTCATGTGCGCTCGGTCTCGTCGGTCGCGCTGCAATTGCTGCGCGGCATCGAGGAGATTTTGATGAAGGGCGCGACCCACAATCTGGTGGTGCGCACCCGCACCGACGTCGCGCTCTATGTGCTCAACCACAAGCGCGGCCACCTGCGCGATCTCGAAAACGCCTTCAAGGTGTCGCTTGCGGTCAGCGCCGATCCAACCGTCGCCGGCCAGCAGTCGTTCATCATCGACCGCGGCGAACAGGTGCACACGCTGGAAGCCGCCAAGGCGTTGCTGGCGGCGCAGGCTGCCGCCTTCCCGCCGCAGGTCGAGGAAGCCTATGACGACGAGGAGCCGTTCGACGTCGAAACCGAATCCGAGGTCGAAACCGAGGAGACCGAGGGACTGACCGACGATGCCGCCGAAGCGGCGGCGGGCGAAGGCGAAGCAGACGGCCACCGCCGCAAGCGGCGCCGACGCCGGCGCGGCCGTGGCGAGCCGCGTGACGGCGCCGCCCCGCGCGAGGACGGTGAGCCGATGCACGTCGCCGGCGAGGCCGTCGAAGGCGCGACCGCCGAGGATGGCGAAGCCGACGAGGACGAAGGCGACGAACAGCCCGGCGTGGCCCGCGGCGATCAGCCTGCCAATGGCGAGCGACGCCCGCGCCGCCGCGGCCGTCGCGGCGGACGCCGCCGGCGTGGTGGCGAGCTGGAAGACGGCCTTGCCGGATCGATCGCGGACGAACTCGGGCCGACGCCGGCTTCCGAAGTGACCAGCGCGGTTGCCGATTTCGACGGCGGCGCGTCCGAGCCCGCGCCATCGCTGGTGCAGGCCGACATTGCGCCCGAACCGGTCTCGCAGCCGGCGGAGATGCAGCCTGCGGCCTACGCCCGGCCCGAGCCGGTCGAGAGCGCGCCCGCGCCGTCAGCTGAAGAAACCAGGCAAGAGGCCGAGCGGGCCGCGGCGCGGCGGCGTTCGACCGTGCGCGAGAAAGTCAGCTTCGTGACCAGCGCTCCGGCCGAACCGGCGCCCTCCGTCAGCCACAGCGCGCCGGAGCCGGTCGAGTCTCCCGCGCCTGCTCCGAGCCGAGCCGGCGCCAGCCACATCGGACGACGACCGCGCCACGCAAGGCGGGCTGGTGGTCGCGGCGCTTCGGCAGCGGCGAGTAAGGATCCAACCAAAAAGAAAACCGCCCGGCGAAAACCGGGCGGTTTTTTATTTGGATCGAGCCGGGCGCTATCCCGTCGTAATCGCAGTCTCCACGTCGGTCGGATCGATCTGCCTGTTCAGGCCGGCTTGCAGCTTGTCGTGATCGAGTTCGCCTTCCCACCACGACACCACCACGCAGGCGACGCCGTTGCCGCACAGATTGGTCAGCGCGCGGCACTCGCTCATGAACTTGTCGATGCCGAGAACGATGGCCATGCCCGGCACCAGCCGCGGATCGACCACGGCGAGCGTCGCGGCCAGCGTGATGAAGCCGGCCCCGGTAATGCCGGACGCTCCCTTCGAGGTCAGCATCGCGACCAGCAGGATGGTGATTTGCTGGCCGAAGGTGAGATCGAAGCCGAGCGCCTGCGCGATGAACAGGGTCGCCAGCGTCATGTAGATATTGGTGCCGTCGAGGTTGAACGAGTAGCCGGTCGGCACCACGAGGCCCACCACCGACTTGGAGCAGCCGAGCCGCTCGAGCTTCTCCATCAGGGACGGCAGCGCGCTTTCCGAAGACGACGTGCCGAGCACGATCAGGAGTTCGTCCTTGATGTAGGCCAGGAACTTGAAGATCGAGAAACCGACGAACCGCGCGATCACGCCGAGCACCACGAACACGAACAGCGCGGCGGTGACGTAGAAGGTCGCGATCAGGCCCGATCAGGTTCAGGATCGCGCCGGTTCCGAACCTGCCGATCGTGAACGCCATCGCGCCGAACGCGCCGATCGGGGCTACCTTCATCACGATGGCGATGACGCCGAACACGCCGTGCGCGGCGTCGTCGATGAAGGCACGCAGCGTATGGCCGCGCTCGCCGAGACCCATCAGCGCGAAGCCGAACAGGATCGAAAACAGCAGGACCTGAAGGATTTCGCCCTGCGCGAAGGCGCCGACCACGGTATCGGGAATGATATGCAGGAAGAAATCGACGCTCTTCTGCGCCTCGGCCTGCTTGGCGTAGCCGGCTACTTTCGTCGCGTCGGCCATACCGCCGCCGAAACCCGCGCCGGGCTTGACCAGATTGCCGACGACAAGACCGATCACCAGCGCAAAGGTGGAGACGACCTCGAAATAGACCAGCGCCTTGACGCCGATGCGGCCGACCTTCTTGGCATCTTGTATATGCGCGATGCCGGATACCACGGTGCAGAAGATGATCGGCGCGATCACCATCTTGATCAGCTTGATGAAACCTTCGCCGAGCGCCTTGATCCAGTCGTTGGTCGCGAGCGCAGGCCACAGCCAGCCGAACAGCGCGCCGAGCACGATGGCGATCAGGACCTGAACGTAGAGAACCCTGTACCAGGGCTTTGCCGCACTCACCGGTGCTTCGGTCGCCATCGTTGCCGCCATGACGCTTACTCCCCTCAGAGGTCGCGGACGGTCGCACATGTGCCAATCCGTCGCACACAGCCAAAATCTTTGGGTCGGCGGAGTCAATGGTGTTGGGCGGCACGACCGCTTAACCGCGCGCGTCGAATATCCGTCGGATCGCCGGCACGAGGGCGGCGCCGAGCGCGTTCTTGATCAACGACGCCGCGATGAACGGCGCAATGCCGACCAGCCACGCCTTTTCAACACCGAGTTTCATGCCGAACGCAAGCCAGCCAAATCCAGCGGCGAGAATGAGGATGTGTCCGAACGCCATCGCCACGAACAGCCAGAGCACCGATCGGTCCCAGCCGCGCTCGCTCAGCCATCCCGTCACGAAAGCCGCCGCCACGAAGCCGAAGAGATATCCGGCCGTCGGACCGATCGAACGGCGCAAGGCCGCCGACCGGGCCGGCGAATACCGGAAATCCGATCGCTCCTTCGGCCAGGTAGGCCATCAGCGTTGCGCTGCCGAGCCGCCAGCCATAGGCCGCACCGATCACCAGCACGACCAGCGTCTGCAGCGTCATCGGCACATAGGGCAACGGCAGATTGACCTTGGCCGACAAGGTCAGCAGCGCCGCCGTCCCAAGCGCGACCAGGATCACGCCGCGCAACAGACCCGACGATCCATCGGCACGATGCGGCCACAGCAGGGCGGCGAGCGGGAAATGCGACGGCGCGACGGTTTCAGGCATGGTTCTGGCGGACACGGATGGCTCCCCGATTGACATGCAGGACTAGGAATGATGTGGAGGACGGACGGGTCGGTACTAATCGCAGCCACCGCGCGATGCGCGTCACCGCTTCACGCATCTCGTCGGCCGAGCGCGCGTAGGAGAAGCGAATGAAGCTGCGGCCGTGGATCGGATCGAAATCGACGCCCGGCGTCGCCGCCACATGCGCCTTCTCCAGCATGCGGCCGGCAAATTCGAAACTGTCGGCGGTGAAATCCGAAACATCGGCGTAGAGGTAGAAGGCGCCATCCGCCGGCAGGAACTTGGTGAGGCCGGCCTTCGGCAGTCCCTCGATCAGGATGCGGCGGTTCTCCTGATAGCCGCGCTTGATCGCCTCCATCTCTTCGCGGCCTTCGAAGGCCGCTTCGGCCGCGATCTGCGACAGCGTCGGCACCGAGATCGACAGGTTCTGCTGCAGCCGTTCGATCGGCCGCACCAGCGGCTCCGGCACCACCATCCAGCCGACCCGCCAGCCGGTCATGCAGAAATATTTCGAGAACGAATTGATCACGAGCGCATGCGGCGAGAGCTCCGCGGCCGTCACCGCCGGAAACGCATAGTCGAGGCCATGATAGATCTCGTCGGAAATGAAGCGGATGCCCGCGCTTTCCGCCGCATTGATCAGGCCGGTGAGCGCCTCGCGCGACATCATCGTTCCCGTCGGATTGGCGGGGCTGCCGACCAGCACGCCCTTCAGCGGCGTCTTGCGATGCGCGGCCAGCAAGGCCTCGCCCGTCAGCGCATGACGCGTCGCGCTCGAGGTCTCGATCAGCACCGGCTCGCAGCCGAGCGCCGTCAGGATATGCCGGTATGGCGGATAGCCCGGCACCGTGACCGCCACCCGGTCGCCCGGCTCGAACATCGACAGAAACGCCAGAATGAAACCGCCGGACGAGCCGGTCGTGATCACGATGCGCTCGGGATCGACCGCACAGCCGTAAGTATCGCGGTAGTGTTTTGCGATCCGCGCGCGCAGCGAGGGAATGCCGAGCGCGGACGTATAATCGATCCGCGCCGCATCGAGCGCGGCATGCGCGGCCGCGATTGCGACCTTCGGCGCCGACGCCGCCGGCTGCCCCACTTCCATGTGAATGACATGGCCGCCGGCCGCCTCGATGCGGGCCGCGGCCGCCATCACGTCCATCACCATGAAGGGCGGAACGTCGCTCCGTGCCGAGGGGGTCAGCAGCGCCGTCGCGCGGTCTCTAAGTGTCGATTCCAGCATCGATATCTGCTATTTGCACGGGCGCGCGCCCGAATTCAGGTTCCCGAACCGGTTACCGCCCCAGACTGGCCGTATTCGGTGGCTTGTTATAGCGTTTTGGAGCGAAGTGATACCGGTGCACCGGGTCAACAGAAACGCGTTGAAACAACAAACTGGGACCTGTTTCTGATCTAATCAGAAACCGAACCGGCCTCCGGACCAAAACCGGGCCATCGCCAATCGCCAAAGACCGCTCATGCTGCTCCGCATCGCCTTACGCAAGAAGCCACTGAAGTTGACCGCGCTGACGACGGCCGTCGGCGCTTGCCGTTGCGCCGATGGCGGCCGTGGCGCAGGAGAACAAGGGTCCGCCGGTGCTCCGCGACACCGAGACGGAGCAGTTGCTGCGCGAATATACCCGGCCGATCCTGCGCGCCGCCGGTCTGGAAAAACAGAACATCCAGATGGTGATCATCAACCAGGGCGTCTTCAACGCCTTCGTTGCCGACGGCCGCCGCATCTTCGTGAACTACGGCGCGATCATGCAGTCGGAGACGCCGAACCAGATCATCGGCGTGATGGCGCACGAAACCGGCCACCTTGCCGGCGGCCATCTCGCCAAGATGCGCGAGCAGATGGCGCAGGCCCAGACGCAGATGATCATTGCCATGCTGCTCGGCGCCGGCGCGATGGTGGCGGGCGCGAAGACGGGCGGCAGCAGCAGCGGCTTGACCAATGCCGGCGCGGCCATGTTCTCCGCGCCGGGAGAGGTGATCCGCCGCAACCTGCTCTCCTACGTGCGCCAGCAGGAGGAGAACGCCGACAAGGCCGGCGTGAAGTTTCTGAACGCCACCGGCCAGTCGGCCCGCGGCATGTACGAGACCTTCAAGCGCTTCACCGACGAAAGCCTGTTCGCCGCGCGCGGCTCGGACCCCTACGTTCAGTCGCATCCGATGCCGGCCCAGCGCGTCGCCGCGCTGGAAGAGCTGGCAAGGTCGAGCCCTTATTGGGACAAGAAGGACGACCCTGCCCTGCAGCTGCGCCACGACATGGCGCGCGCCAAGATCTCGGCCTTCATGGAGCGGCAGGAGACCGTGTACCGGCGCTATCCGCTGTCCAATAACAGCCTGCCGGCGCGCTATGCCCACGCGATCTCGACCTATCTGCACGGCGACCTGCGCAGCGCGCTCGCCCAGATCGACGCCCTGATCCAGCAGCAGCCCAACAATCCCTATTTCTACGAGGTGCGCGGCCAGGCGCTGCTGGAGGGCGGCAAGCCGCAGGAGGCGATTGCGCCGCTGCGCAAGGCCGTCGCGCTCTCCAACAACGCGCCGCTCATCGAGATGCTGCTCGGGCAGGCCCTCGTGGCAACCGGCAACAACGCCTACACCGACGAGGCGATCGCGATCCTGCGCGCGGCGGTGGCCCGCGAGAGCGAAGCGCCGATCGGCTACATCCAGCTCGCAATGGCCTATGGCCGCAAGGGCGACTACGCGCAGGCCGATCTGGCGTCGGCCCAGGCCGCCTACCTTCGCGGCGACAGCAAGACGGCGCGCGATCTTGCATCGCGCGCGAAAACGCGCTTCGCCATCGGGACGCCGGGATGGGTCAAGGCTGACGACATTGTGAGCGCCAAGCCGCTGCCGGGCCAGAAGAGCAACTAGAAATCAACCGCGTTCGGCTATAATCGGACTTGATCACCAACGACTTGGTCACCCGCGACCAGGATATTCTCCAGGAGCCGGCCTTCAGCAGAATTGCCCGGGAACCCGCCGCATAAGGATTTACCGATGCCCTCGTTCCGTCTTCTCATTCCCGCATTGTTCGCTCTGGCGCTCTGCGGCGCGCCGATGTCCGCTTCCGCGCAGAGCTTCAACGACACCCAGCGCGGCGACATCGAGACCATCGTCCGGAATTACCTGATCGCGCATCCCGAAGTGCTCGAAGAGGCGATGACCGAACTCAGCAAGCGTCAGGCCGCGGCGGAAGCCGCCAAGCACGCTGCCGGCGTCGCCAACAATGCGGACGCGATCTTCAACTCGCCGCGCAACGTCACGCTCGGCAACAAGGACGGCGACGTCACCTTCGTCGAATTCTTCGATTACAATTGCGGCTACTGCAAGCGCGCGATGACCGACATGATGGAGCTGATGAAGGCCGACCCGAAGCTGAAGGTCGTGCTCAAGGAATTTCCGGTGCTGAGCGCGGGCTCGGTCGAAGCCGCCCAGGTCGGCGTCGCCGTGCGCATGCAGGATCCGACCGGCAAGAAATATCTCGACTTCCACCAGAAGCTGCTCACCGGCCGCGGCGCCGCCGACAAGGCGCGCGCGATGGCCGTCGCCAAGGAAGTCGGCCTCGACATGGCGAAGCTGGAGAAGGACCTGTCGAGCGCCGAAGTGCGCAACACGCTCGAGGAAAATTTCAAGCTCGCCGAAGCGATGGGCATGAACGGCACGCCGAGCTACGTGATCGGCAAGCAGGTCGTGATCGGCGCGGTCGGCGTCGAAAGCCTGCGGGAAAAGATCAGCAACGCCCGTTGCGGCAAGGCGACCTGCTGAAACAGCGCCGACGCTTCAACGATCGAGACGAAAGGCCGGCGCAACAGCCGGCCTTTTTGTTTGAGGCTTTCTCTGGCGCGACGGTTCATCACGCATTCACAAAACAAAGTCGGCGGAACCGCCAATGTTCCGGAACATCGCGCAATCCCTCACGTTGTCGGTCGGGCAATGCAGAAACACGTGAGGAGACTTTCTAATGAATAATCGCTTTTTGATTTCGGTCGCGACGGCGGCGTTGATCGCCGGAACGGGCTTTGCGAATGCGCAGGGTGCCGGAACGGGATCAGCAGGTTCCGCCGGCGCAGCAGAGCGCGCCTTCTTCTCGGCGGTGCCTCGTCGGGCGGCGCAATGCAACGCGACAGCGCCCCGTCCGGCATGAAGGGCGCTGAGACCGGTACGAAGGGTATGGAGCCCAGCACCAAGGCCTCGGAATCGACCGACAAGATGGCCCCGAGCAAGAGCGCTCAGGACGGCAACCGGATGCAGGGCGAGAAGTCCAAGAGCATGCACTCGGAGACCGACTCGACTTCGCCCAAGGGCGGCAAGGACATGAAGGCCGAGGGCCGCGACAGCAAGACCGGCACCACGACCACCGAAAGCCGCGACGGCAAGAGCGGCGACATGAAGAACGCCCAGACCAAGGGCGCGACCGACACCAAGTCGGGTACCGCTGCGACGCGACACCAAGTCGCAGACCGACGGGCAACGCCGCCACTTCGGCGACCGCTGCACCGCCGCCCGAGAAGCGCACCCAGATCAACACCGCCATCAGGTCGGAGAAGATCCAGGAAACCACCAATGTGAACTTCAACATCTCGGTCGGCGCCGCGGTGCCGGCGTCGGTCCACTTCCACCCGCTTCCGCCCCGGATCGTCGAGATCTATCCGGAGTGGCGCGGTTACGAGGTGATCCTGGTGCACGGCCGCTATGTCATCGTGCGTCCGCAGACCCGCGAGATCGTCTACATCATCGAGGGCTAACGCCTTCAGTCGCAGCTTCCCGAGAAGCAATCGGGGGTGGGCAGAGATGCCCACCCCTTTTTCTTATGGCTGTCATCCAAAAATTGGTTAACGAATGATTTCCGTAGGTTCCACGCGGTTTTTTACGAACTGGATGAGGCATTTGGGCGACATTCCGGCAGGCCGCAAGGCTTCCCCTTGGCCGCGTTGTTACCTATAACCCCGCGACCTGCCCCGCCCCTCTTTGCTGGAATTCGGATGGCCCAAGGAAACGCCCAAGCCTCTGCCGCGACGATCTATGTCCTCAACGGCCCGAACCTCAACATGCTGGGGACACGGGAGCCGGAGACGTATGGCCATGCGTCGCTCGCCGATGTCGAAAAGCTGTGCGTGGAAACCGCGGCGCAATTCGGCCTGAAGGCCGATTGCCGCCAGTCCAACCGCGAAGGCGAATTGATCGACTTCATCCACGAGGCGCATGCCAAAAAGGTGGCCGGCATCATCATCAACGCCGGCGGCTATTCGCACACCTCGATCGCGCTGCACGATGCGCTGGTCGCGGTGAAAATCCCGACGGTGGAAGTGCATGTCAGCAACATCCACGCCCGCGAGAGCTTCCGTCATCACTCCTACACGGCCATGGCCGCCTTTGCGTCGCTTTGCGGCTTCGGCATCGACGGCTACCGGCTCGCAGTATCGAGGCCTTGCCGCCAAACTCGGCGCCAAGGCCAAGCCCTGACTTCAAGACCTGACTTCAAGACCTGACATCAATCCTGACGTCGAACGACACCACGCCTGACGCTTCAGCCGTCACCCACATCGAGAATTCCGGATCAAGAGCATGGCCCGCCAGCCCGACAACAAGTCAGCGGACAAATCAGCCGCAAACCTGAAGAGCGACGACAGCGCGCTCATTCGCGAACTCGCGCTGTTGCTGGATGAGACCAGCCTGACCGAGATCGAAATCGAGCGCTCGGGCCTGCGGGTGCGGGTCGCGCGCAACATCACCGTGTCGGCGGCGATGCCGGCGGGCTTCCAGCCGACGCCGATTGCTGCGGCGGCAGCCGGCCCCGCGGCGGCCGCCGATCTGGCCAAGCATCCGGGCGTGGTCCCCTCGCCGATGGTCGGCACCGCCTATTGGGCGCCGGAGCCCGGCGCCAAGCCGTTCATCGATGTCGGCAGCAAGGTATCGGCCGGACAAACGCTGCTGATCATCGAAGCGATGAAGACGATGAACCAGATCCCGTCGCCGCGCGCGGGCACGGTGACGCAAATTCTCGTCGAGGACGGCCAGCCGGTCGAATTCGGCGAACCGCTCGTGATTATTGAGTAAGCGAATGGCGAGTGGCGAATGGCGAATGGAAAAGAGATGACCTCCTTCTATTCGCCACTCGCCATTCGCTACTCGCGGCTTGGAAAAACATGTTCGACAAGATTCTTATAGCCAATCGCGGCGAGATCGCGCTCCGCGTACTGCGCGCGTGCAAGGAGCTTGGCATCTCCACCGTCGCGGTGCATTCCACCGCCGACGCCGACGCCATGCATGTGCGGCTCGCCGACGAGAGCGTCTGCATCGGGCCGCCGCCGTCGAAGGACTCCTATCTCAATGTCCCCGCACTGCTCGCGGCGTGCGAGATCACCGGCGCGGACGCCGTGCATCCCGGCTACGGCTTCCTGTCGGAGAACGCCCGCTTCGCCGAAATCCTCGCCGAGCACAATCTGCATTTCATCGGCCCGAAAGCCGAACATATCCGCCTGATGGGCGACAAGATCGAGGCCAAGAAGACCGCCAAGCGGCTCGGCATCCCGGTCGTGCCCGGCTCCGACGGCGCGGTCACGCCCGACGACGACGCGCTCGCGATCGGCAAGGCGATCGGCTTCCCCGTGCTGGTGAAGGCGGCCGCCGGCGGCGGCGGGCGCGGCATGAAGGTGGCGCACTCCGCCGACGATCTGATGATGGCGCTGTCGACCGCGTCCAACGAGGCCAAGTCGGCGTTCGGCGACGCATCGGTCTATCTGGAAAAATACCTGCAGAAGCCGCGCCACATCGAGATCCAGATTCTCGGCGACGGCCGCGGCGGCGCGATCCATCTCGGCGAGCGCGACTGTTCGCTGCAGCGCCGTCACCAGAAGGTCTGGGAAGAAGGCCCTTCGCCGGTTCTTACCGCCGCCGCCCGCGCCAGGATCGGCGAGACCTGCGCCAAGGCGATGCGGGACATGAAATATCTCGGCGTCGGCACCATCGAGTTTCTCTATGAGGATGGCGAGTTCTACTTCATCGAGATGAACACCCGCATCCAGGTCGAGCATCCCGTCACCGAGAGCATCACCGACATCGACCTCGTGCTGGAGCAGATCCGCATCGCCGCCGGCGGCGACCTGCCCGCCAAGCAGGAAGAGATCACCATCATCGGGCATGCCATCGAATGCCGCGTCAATGCGGAAAACCCGCAGACCTTCCGGCCTTCGCCCGGCAAGATCACGCAATTCCACCCGCCCGGCGGGCTCGGCGTGCGGATCGATTCCGCCGTTTATCAGGGCTACGTCATTCCGCCCTATTATGACTCGCTGGTCGGCAAGCTGATCGTACACGGCAAGACCCGCGCTGAATGCCTGATGCGGCTGCGCCGGGCGCTCGACGAGATGGTGGTCGAAGGCATCGAAACCACCCTGCCGCTGTTCCGGGCACTGGTCCGGGAGACCGACATCATCAACGGCGACTATCACATCCACTGGCTCGAGCAGTACCTCGCCGGCCAGCCGGCGGACGGCCAGACGCCGTAACGAAATCTTCGCCAGCGACGGAACCAATCGAGCCCTGCGGCGCTATTGAAAGTTGGGGTCGTTTGGCGGGGCAGTTCTATTTACATGACGCGAGATCGTCGTGACGGCTGAAGCTCAGCGTCGGCGCGCTGTTTGGCAAATCCTGCTGTTGTCAGCGGGATTTCTGGTGCTTGTCGCCATCAGCGTCGCCTCCGTCCTCCTGGTCAACAAGGCCCGCGATGCCAGTGGCCTCGTCGTGCATACGGTGGAGGTCGAAAGCCAACTGTCCAACCTTTTGCTCGAGATCCGTCGCGCGGAAAGCGCCACGCGCGGCCTATCTCCTGACATCGGCGCCTCAATTCCTGGCCGAGTACGAGACCGCGGCCGGCAACATTCTGCCCGCTGCCGATCAACTGGCGAAACTCACCAGCGACAATCCGGTCCAGGTCGAAAACTACGCCAAGCTGCGCCGCGCAATCGAGCAGCGCCTGACCGAATTCGCGCGTGGCATCGATCGCGTCAAGAACAAGGACGTCGCCACCAGCGTTACGGTCTTGCGCAACGGCACCTCGACCGACGCCGTGCGGGCTATCGCCGAGGCCGGACGCGCGATGCGCGCCGAGGAAGATCGTTTGTTCGCCATGCGGACCATAGACGCCGATCGAACGCAGGTACTCGCCTCCTCCGTGACGATCGCCGGCTCCGGGCTCGTGATCGCGCTCGCCGGCCTTTCGATTTTCCTGGTTCGGCGCTCGTCGCGGGCGCGCGACGAGGCCGAAGCAAACCTGCGCGACAACAACCTCAACCTCGAGGCCACGATCGACGAGCGCACCGCGGACCTGCGCGAAGCCAATGACGAGATCCAGCGCTTTGCCTACATCGTCAGCCACGACCTGCGTTCACCGCTGGTGAACATCATGGGCTTCACCAGCGAGCTGGAGGAATTGCGCGGCGACATCTTCAGGCGCATAGCAACGCTGTCCCGCGAGCAGTTCGCCGCGCCATCCGTCCCGGAAAACGCCACCGATACCGCCGAGCCCGTGCTCGAAGGCGCCGACAAGCAGCTCTCGGAAGATTTCACCGAGGCGCTCGGGTTCATCAAGTCGTCAATCGGCAAGATGGACCGGCTGATATCGGCGATCCTCCACCTCACCCGCGAGGGGCGCCGCGAATTCGAGCCGGTCTTGATCGATACCAGGGAGCTGATGGAGGGCATCGTGGCTACCGTGGCGCATCAGGCCGCGGAAGCCCAGGCCCAGATCCGGATCGATGCGCTGCCGAATATCGTCAGCGATCGCCTTGCGCTGGAGCAGATATTCTCCAATCTGATCGACAATGCGCTCAAATACCTCAAGACCGGGGTCCCCGGCGAAATCGCGGTGCGCGGCCGCACCAAGCTTGGTTTTGCGATTTTCGAGCTATCGGACAACGGGCGTGGTATCGATCCAAAGGACCATCAGCGCATTTTCGAGCTGTTCCGCCGCGCGGGAACCCAGGACAAGCCGGGGCAAGGCATCGGCCTTGCCCATGTCCGCGCCCTGGTGCGTCGCTTGGGAGGAACCATGTCGGTCGCCTCAGAACTTCATCAGGGCAGCACTTTCACGATCACGCTGCCCATCAAATGGTCTGCCAAACGGAATACAGAGACATGAGTAATCCAGTCACTATCATCATGATCGAGGACGATGAGGGCCATGCCCGCCTGATCGAGCGGAATATCCGCCGATCCGGTGTCAACAATGAGATAAAGCCGTTCACCAACGGTACAGCCGCGCTGGACTATCTGTTCGGCAAGGATGGAACGGGCCTCGACCATAAAGGCAACGCGCTCCTGATCCTGCTCGACCTCAATTTGCCCGACACGACCGGCATCGACATTCTGAAGCGGGTCAAGGAAAACAAATATCTCAAGGCCACGCCGGTGGTGGTGCTGACCACGACCGACGATTCGCACGAGATCAAGCGCTGCTACGAACTCGGTTGCAACGTCTACATCACCAAGCCCGTGAACTACGAAAGCTTCGCCAACGCCATTCGCCAGCTCGGCCTGTTCTTTTCCGTCATTCAGGTGCCCCCTGCCGCCACATGAAACCCGCAACGCCGACACTGCTGTATATCGACGATGACGCCGGCCTCGCCCGGCTGGTCGACCGCGGCCTGACGCGCGCGGGCTTCAAGGTCGTCCACGCGCCGGGCGGCGAGCAAGGTCTGGCGCGGCTGGCGCAAGGCGGCATCGATGTGGTTGCGCTTGACCAGTACATGCCGGGCCTCGACGGCCTCGAAACGCTGGAACAGATCATGGCGATCCCGGGCGCCCCGCCGGTGGTGTTCGTCACGGCCTCGCAGGATTCGGCGATCGCCGTCACGGCGCTGAAAGCCGGCGCCGCCGACTATCTGGTCAAGGACGTCAGGGGCGACTTCATTCCGCTGCTCCAGGTCGCCGTCAACGGCGCGCTGCAAGCAGGCCGAGCTTCAGCGGGCCCGCGACGAGGCGGAAGCCGAGGTCCACGCCTCGCGCGACCGCTACGCGGCGCTCGCCGCCGAACGCGAAGTGCTGCTGCGCGAAGTCAACCACCGCGTCGGCAACTCCCTGCAGATCATCGCCTCGCTGCTGCATTTGCAGGCCAATTCGACGACCCAGGACGACGTCAAGGCGGCGCTGACCAATGCGATGGGCCGCGTCGCCGCGGTCGCGCAGGTCCATCGCCGCCTCTATACCTCGCACGATCTCAAGAGCGTGTTGCTGAACCAGTATCTCGAAGCCCTGCTGGAAGATCTCCGGCGGTCGGCCGAGGGCAACAAGATGTCGCGGCTGACGCTCAAGGCCGAACCGATCGAGATCGACCCGGACCGCGCGGTCGCGATCGGCATCATCGTCAACGAACTGGTGATGAACGCCGTCAAATACGCCTATCCGGACGGCTCCGGGCCGATTCACGTCGAACTGCAGCACGACGGCGAAGACCTCGTGGTCGCGATTGCAGACGATGGTGTCGGCCTCAACGTCAAGGTCGACCCGCGCTCCACCGGCATGGGACAACGCATCGTGAGCGCGATGGCCGCCAAGCTCGACGCCACCGCCGAGCGCGATCCGAACCATCACGGCACCAGGATCGTACTGCGCTTCCGCCGCACCCCGAAGCTGGCGCCGAAGTCGACCAGCGCCGCGGCGGGCTAGATCTTCGGCGTAAATCGAACGCGCCGCCGCGACACCCCGGCCTTGTTGGAGCGTAGCCTAGGCCCCCGCCTCCTGCTATCCTCCCGCGCATGACATCGCGCGAGTCAGCCGCTTCCGAAATCACGCCCGAGGTGCTGCTGCGGGCCTATGCCTGCGGCATCTTCCCGATGGCCGAGAGCGCCGGTGACCCGACGCTGTTCTGGGTCGAGCCGGAAATGCGCGGCGTGATTCCGCTTCAAGGCTTCCGCATTGCCTCGCGGCTGGCCCGCACCGTGCGCTCGGATACCTTTAGCGTCACCGTCGACACCGCCTTCAAGGCGGTCATCGCGGGCTGCGCGGCGCCGCAGCCGGGCCGCGACGACACCTGGATCAACAAGCGCATCCGCGATCTCTATGTCGGGCTTTACGAGCTCGGACACTGCCACAGCGTCGAGGTCTGGCAGGATGGCGATCTCGTCGGCGGCCTCTATGGGGTGAGCCTCGGGCGGGCCTTCTTCGGCGAGAGCATGTTCCATCTTGCCCGCGACGCATCGAAAGTGGCGCTGGTGCATCTGGTGGCGCGGTTGATCGCAGGCGGGTTCGAGCTGCTCGACACCCAATATGTCACCGAACATCTGCGCAGCTTCGGCGCGGTCGAAATTTCGCGGCGCCGCTACCGCGCCTTGCTCGACAAGGCGATCGCGGGCGAGCCCGCGGATTTCATGCGGCTGCAAGCCAGCATCGGCGGCGAGGAAGCGCTGGAGATTATTGCGCGGACTGCGTAGCCCGGATGGAGCGCAGCGCAATCCGGGGCGGTATTAGCCACGGAGAGAGCGGTCCCGGATTGCGCTGCGCTCCATCCGGGCTACGTTCTTCGCAGCTAATTCCCGAACAATCCGCCAAACAGTCCACCCGGCCGTTGCTGCGGCGGAGGCGGCGGTGGGGCCTGTTGCGGCTGCTGCTGGAATTGCGGCTGCGGCGGCAGTCCCGGCGGGCGCGGCGCGGCCTGCTTCGGCTGCGGCGGACGCTTTGCGGCCGGCGGCGGCGCAGCCGGCTTCGGCGGATCGGGCTGCGCGCTGACGATGGTCTGGTCGGGTCCCTTACAGTCGGTCAGCCAGATGTCGTAGACCGGATGCTCGACGCCATGCAGGCCGGGGCTTGCCGCGTACATCCAGCCGGAGAAGATCCGCTTCACCTCGCCCTGCAGCGTGATCTCGTCGACTTCGACAAAGGCGTCGGTGTTGGCAGCTTCCGTCGACGGCCGCGTGTAGCAGGCACTGGTCTTCACGCGCAGCGCGCCGAACTGCACGGTCTCGCCGATATCCTCGTCGAAATTGATGATGCGGCCGGTGATCTTGTCGAGGCCGGAGAAGCTCGCCTTCTTGTTGGTGATCTTGGTGGCCGGCGGCTCGGACACGACCTCGTCGCCCGGCTGCAGGGTAGCCGGCGAACTGGGCACGCCCTTGGCGGGCGGTTGGCGCTGGCCGGGCGGCGCATTGGCGACGCCCGGACCTCCGGGCTGCGGCGGCTGAACGGCGACGCCTGGCTGGGTCCCTTGGGGCGCGACCGTTGTGCCCGGCGGTGGCGCCAGCGGTTGCGACTGGAAGCTTCCCGGCGGCGGCGCGCCCTGCCCCGGCGGCGGACGGTTCGGGGTCGGCAACAGCCGGCCGCGCGGCAGTTCCGGCACTTCCTCGTCGTCGTCGGGGAATTGTTGCTGCTGCTGGTTGCCGCGCGGAATGGCGCCCGGCGGCCGCAGCGGCGGATCGGAAAAGATATTGCCGATCTGCGCCTGCGCCGGAGGCACAAGCGACGTCATGGTGGCGGCGATCAGGGCCGCAAGACCGGTCAGGGCAATGGTTCGAAGCATCTCGCGGCTTTTACAGGCGAATCGGGCTCGCGACATAGTACAGACTTATCCGCCGCTCGCGTCCCAACCGGTTAACACGCCGAATACGGCGCGGAAAGGGCGGCTTGCCGCCTTCCCGCCGCACTCTATTCTGGCACGGAAGGGACGGCACGGGCTTCCGGATTAGCGACGCCCTGATCTAGCCACGCCCCGTTTCAGATGAAATAGTCGCTTCCGTTCGCGCTGACGTGCTCACTCCCGGCGCGAAACCACCAAAATCCGGGATAACCGGAGAAGCGAGAGGAAACCCCAGATATGCCCGATCGAATTCGTCTCGATGGCCGGGTAGCCGTCGTGACCGGCGCGGCCGGCGTCATCGGAACCGCGACCATCCGCCTGTTGGCCGAACGCGGCGCCCGTATCGTCGCCGTCGACCGCAGGCAAGACGACCTCAAGGCCGCCATCAAGGACCTGCCCGCTTCCGCCGAAGCCCTGGCGGTGACGGCGGACGTCACACGCGAGGACGAAGTCGCAGACTACGTCCGCGCCACCGTCGACAGGTTCGGCACGATCGACGCGTTCTACAACAACGCCGGCATCGAGGGCGACATCAAGCCGATCCCGGAATATTCGCTGGAAAGCTTTCGGCGCGTGCTCGACGTCAATGTCGTCGGCGTCTTTCTCGGCATGAAACACGTGCTGCCGGTGATGCTGAAGCAAAACAAGGGCAGCATCATCAACACCGCCTCGATCGCCGGCCTGATGGGATCGCCGATGATCGCCGTCTACAGCGCCAGCAAGCACGCGGTGATCGGGCTGACCAAGAGTGCGGCCTGGGAGTGCACCGGCACCGGCGTGCGGGTCAATTGCGTCTGCCCCGGCCTGATCGACAGCCGGATGCTGAGCACGATCCTGCAGGGCCGCAATCCCGGCAATGAGCCGCCGCCGAACGACAAGATCGTCGACCGGATTCCGGCGCGCCGGCTCGGACAGGCGTCCGAAGTCGCCTCCATCGTGGCGTTCCTCGCCTCCGACGAGGCAAGCTACGTCTCCGGCTCCGCCTACACCGTCGACGGCGGCCGCACCGCCGCCTGAGCTTTCAATCAACGCTGAAAAGGTCTTTGTCAGTCATGCCCGTAACTCTCGATCCCGATGCCGCTGCCATCTACCAGGCTTTCCAGGAGGCCGGCCGTCCCGCCTATGAAACGCTGACCGCGCCGGAAGCGCGCGATTATTATCGGAACGCCCGCGTCATCATGAACCCCGAGCCGCCCGCGCTCGAATCGAACAAGCCGCTGTCGATCCCCGCGCCGCACGGCGCGATCCCGGCGCGCATCTACACGCCGAAGACGCTGCGCAAGAACAACGGCCTTGCACCATGCCTGGTGTTCTTTCACGGCGGCGGCTGGGTGATCGGCGATCTCGATACCCATGAAGTGGTCTGCCAGAAGCTGGCCCATGAGGGCGAGTTGATCGTGATCTCGGTCGATTACCGCCTCGCGCCCGAGCACAAATTCCCCGCCGCCGCCGATGACGCCATCACCGCCACGAAATGGGTTGCGGACAACGCCAAACAACTCGGCATCGACGCCGGGCATCTGCTGGTCGGCGGCGACAGCGCCGGCGGCAATCTTGCCGCCGTGGTGGCGCTGGCCGCGCGCGACGGCGACGGCCCGAAACTCGCCGGTCAGGTACTGGTTTATCCCGCCACCGATTTTGCGATGAAGCATCCCTCGCACAGCGAGCCCGAGACCAGCATCCTGCTGACGCACTCCGTGATCAAATGGTTCTGCAACCATTATCTCAACGGCGCCGCCGACATCGATCACTGGAAAGCCTCGCCCGCGCGCGCGAAAACGCTCGCCGGACTGCCGCCGGCCTATGTGCTGACCGCGGGCGCCGATCCGTTGCGCGACGAGGGCGCCGAATATGCCGCGCGGCTCAAGGAAGCCGGCGTGCCCATGACCTATCGGCACTTCCCCGGCCAGTTCCACGGCTTCTTCACCATGGGCAAGCTGCTTGCAGCAGGCCAATGTCGCGGTCAGCGAAATCGCCGGCTGGCTGAAGGCGCTGAAATAATGCAGAGCAGACCGCCACTTCCTGATTTCAATCCGTGCATTCGAGGCCATTGTGATCGAGCCGATCCTTGTGTTTGGAATACCCGTCGACTTCATCCTGTTCGCGCTGACGCTGCTCGGGGTCGCGCTGTTCCATCACCACACGCTTGCCGGTCGCCCTGACCGGTCTTGCCGCGATCATCGTCTACAAGCTGGTCTTCACCGGTTTCAAGGACGGCGCCGGCCTCGGCGGCCTCGGCCACCACTTGGCGCATGAGTGGGTCACGCTCGCCAATCTGTTCCTGCTCCTGATGGGCTTTGCGCTGCTGTCGCGGCATTTCGAGGAAAGCCGGATTCCGGATGAGATGCCGGCGCTGCTGCCGGACGACTGGAAGGGCGGCGTCGTGCTGCTCGTCCTGGTGTTCGTGCTGTCGAGCTTCCTCGACAATATCGCCGCGGCGCTGATCGGCGGCACCGTCGCGCGACACGTGTTCCAGGGCAAGGTTCACATCGGCTATCTCGCCGCGATCGTCGCGGCCTCGAACGCCGGCGGCTCAGGCAGCGTCGTCGGCGACACCACCACGACCATGATGTGGATCGCCGGCGTCAGTCCGCTCGCCGTGGTGGAGGCCTATGTCGCGGCCGTCGTCGCGATGCTGATCTTCGCGGTGCCGGCGTCGATTCAGCAGCAGCGCTACTCGCCGATCCAGAAGGATCCGTCGAAAGGCCTGAAGATCGATCCGACGCGGGTCTTCATCGTCGCCGCCATTCTGATCGCCGCGCTGGCCGCGAACATCACCGCCAATCGTAAAATTTCCCGCGCTTGCTCGACACCGTTCCGGTTCTCGGCCTCGCCGTCTGGGCGGTCATTCTGCTGACGGCGGGATTGCGCGCACCGGATTGGAAGGTGATGCCCGAAACCTTCAAGGGTACCATCTTCCTTCTCGCGCTCGTCACCGCGGCCTCGTTGATGCCGGTCGAGAAACTGCCCGCCGCCTCGTGGCCGACCGCGCTGGGCCTCGGGCTTCGTTTCCGCCGTGTTCGACAACATTCCCCTCACCGCGCTCGCGCTGAAACAAGGCGGCTACGACTGGGGCTATCTGGCCTATGCGGTCGGCTTCGGCGGATCGATGATCTGGTTCGGCTCGTCGGCGGGCGTCGCGCTGTCGAACATGTATCCGGAAGCCAAATCCGTCGGCCGCTGGGTCAGCCAGGGCTGGCCGGTGGCTGTGGCCTATGTCGTCGGATTTTTCGTGATGCTGGCGGTGCTCGGCTGGCATCCCGATGCGCCGCATTAGCCGCTTGTAGTTCTGTCATTCCGGCGCGCGGCAGAACCCGGAGAACCAGGCAAGGCGAACGGCGTGGTCACGCCGTTCGAACGCGCCCGCATCCATACCGGCCCCTCGCCGGCCGTCATCCACCGGCCTGTTTCGCCCAACAGACTTAAGCCGCAATGTCATCCAAGTTTCAGGCTAGTTTTTGCATGTAGCGAATCGGCCCGATGATTCGGCGGATGATTTTGACGCGCGGGGGTATTGCCATGGCATTTTTTAAGCGCGAGCTCGGCCCGATCGAGCGCTTCGAGAACGCGCTGAAGGAGAAGCAGACGGCACGGCAGAAGCTGGCCGACCGGCTGAGCGTCGCCGAAACGGAACTTGCGGAAAAACGCACCGCCGCCGAACGGTTGGCGGTAGCCGGTGCCGCCAATGCCCGGCTCGATCGCGCCGAAGCCGCCATGCGCGCCGTCGAAGACCGCGCCAAGACATGGCGCGCCGAATTGGCTGATTTCGACGAGCAGGTCGCCTCGGCCGAGCGCGCCCTGACCGATGCCAAGGCGCAGCGCGACCGCGACACCATGGCGGACCAGATCGAGGCGATGGCTGCGGCGATCGAGCGGGGAGCGCCGGGATTCGATGGCGGCGCCACCGCGCTGGTCGAAGCCGTCACCAAAGCCGCCATGTCGATACCGGAGGCGACCAGGTTCTCGAGCAACGTGGACGCCGTGCGCCGCGAGGTTCTCGCAGCCGCAGACTTGATATGCTGGGAGCTGCGATCCGCGGCCGTGCGCACCCGCGCGGGCAACGCCAACCTCGCCAGCCTCGCGCCATCAGTTTCGGAACAGCCGTCATCGCCGGAGATCGAGCAACAGTTGATCTACACGCTGCATCCCCTGCGTTGGCGCGAGGGCGACGAGGTGCGCCGGGTTCCGGCCTTTGCGCTGGTCGGGCTGCCCAAGGCGCTGCTGCCGGTAGCGCTGCAGCATCAGCATGTGGACCATCTCAACGCCCGCCGCGTACAGACACTGATGCATCTTCACGGCAGCGCAGGGCTCGGCGAGCCCGAGGCTGACGATCCGCAGCTCGTCGATCTCGACGCTTTGCTCGCGGAGGAAACGCCGAGCGCGCAAGCCGACGTTGCCTGAGCCAGACGGCGCCGGAAGAATCCGCCACCGATGAAAATGCAAAGCCGCCGTGGAGCGCCAGCGCTGCGCGCTACCAGCGCGGCACGATCGAAGGCAAGTGGTCGCTGGAAGGGGGGCCGCGGACCTCACCATCGGGCGATGCCCCCGATAAATGGAACAGGGCCAGGGCGAGGCAAGAACCGTCGGAGATCGCGTGTACCTGCTGCGCGGATCCACGCTGCGCAAAATATCCAGAGCGCGCGGATCTTCCTCAAGAAGCATTAATTGAGCGATCGCGCAGGTCGGCGCGCATTGCCGGTTCGCACCAGCCATTGATCTGCGTCAAATCGATCACGAGTACCCCAGACATATTGTGACAAATTGCTGAGCTGCCAGTTCGGCTCGGCCTGGCCAACGGGAATTAGACCATGCGCGCTTGGCTCCGCTTGTTCTCGTCTTTCGCCATCGCTAATCGCTGTGGGCGCGCCGGTCGCCGCACAGCAACCTGATGGGCGATCCCGCACCCAAACATATCGCGTCCGGGGATCAGAAACCGGGCAACCTGGCACTGATGCCGACGCTGATGCTGAGCATTGGACTGCTTGTGCTGCTATCGGCCGGCTTGATCGTGGCGGTGAACTGGGTCACCGGCCGCGCCATCGTACAGGAGTTCGCCACCCGCCTCATCGCGCGAGCGCTTTCCATACAGGAGATGGCGCTGCGGCGGCACCTTGATGCAGCCGTCGATCAGGCCACTTTCATTGCGGATGCAATCCGAGACGGTCGCTATAAACCCTTCGACCCCGCACTTGACGATTTTATCAGCGGCACCATGGCCGCGGCGCCCCAGATCGGAGGACTTATTCTCGCCGATCCCAGCGGCAAGGCATTGCGTGTCGTGCGCGGCCCGTCCAACACAACGCTTCAACTGGACCATCCGGACATCACGGGAGACCGCCAGCTTGCGGAGATTGCCGATGAGATCCGGCTCCGCAAAGACCCCTATTGGGGACCGCCGGTCTATCGCGAGAGGACACAGACGACTTCTCTGAATTATCGCGTCCCGATCCGAAAAGGAGACGTGTATCTGGGGTTCGTAACCCTGGCAGTTTCAACTCGGGCCCTTTCGATCCTCGTAAAGGAGCTGAGCGAGCCGCCGCGATCCGCCGCCTTCATGCTGTACGGGCGAGATCGCATTCTTGCACATCAGGCGATGCTTGATGGAACCCGGAAGACGTCGGAAGACGTCCCACTGCACATGCTCGCGAACGTTTGGGGATCGGATAATCGAAAATTATTCGAGCGCGCAGCCGCTCGACAAGGCCGGAATAACGCCACCGCCCGGAACCGCGGCCCGTCAGCAAACGGTCGATGGGGAACTCTATTTCCTCTTTACGCGGGATATCTCCGGCTACGGCGATCTGCCGATCACGATAGGTACCTACTTTCTGGCGCGGGCGGTCGACGCGCCTCTTCGGCTGTTCTACTGGGCATCGATCATTGCGCTTGTCATGCTCGGGGCATCCCTGGTTGCGGCCGCGCTGTTGGCCGGCACAATCTCAGGTCCGATCCGCCGGGCAGCGAGGGGTGCTGCCGCCATAGGCACCCTGGACTTCGACAAGGTGGCTCCCCTGGAGCACAGCCGCTTTCGCGAAATCAACGACCTGGCGCATTCGTTCAACGCAATGCTCGACGGCCTGCGGGCTTTCGGCCGCTACGTTCCGCGTACACTGGTAACGCGCCTCGTCAAGGAAGGCCGGGTCGGCGCGGGTACCGAGGAGCGCAACCTCGCCATCATGTTTACCGATATCGTGGGTTTCACCGCAGCATGCGAGAAACTGACCGCTCGCGAGGTCGCCGAGTACATCAATCACCACCTCGCCCTCGTCGCCGCCTGCGTCGAACAGGAAGGCGGCACCATCGACAAATTTATCGGGGATGCCGTCATGGCCTTCTGGGGTGCCCCGGGGCGGGTAGAGAACCCGGCGGCGTCGGCTTGCCGGGCAGCCCTGGCCATACAGATCGAGATAGCCGCGGAAAACCAACGACGGACCGCTGCGGAACTCGAGCCGGTTCGCATTCGGATCGGCATCCATATGGGAACAGTCGTGGTCGGCGACATCGGTGCACCGAACCGGATCAATTACACGATCGTCGGCGATGCCGTGAACGCGACCCAACGGTTGGAGAGCCTTGGCAAGTCGATTGATCCTGACGCCAAGTCGATCACCCTGGTCAGCCGGGAGGTCTTTAAAGCCCTGCCCGACGGCTTCCATCTCGTCAGCCGGGGATCGCATCTCGTCAAGGGCAAGCACGACGGCCTGGATGTCTATCAGCTCGTCGGCAGGCCGAAGGGTGCCGCGGGCGAACCGATTTGAACTCACTTCGCGGTTGGAGATACTTGCCACGCACCTCACAGGAATCCCGCGTTCCGGATCATGTTCCAGACCTATCCCGCCCTTGCCGCCCTTCGCAGCGATTGCGGGGGCTGGCCGAAGGCACGGATGAAGGCGCGGCGCATTCGCTCCGGGTCGCGAAAACCGGTGGTTTGCGCGACCCGCTCGATCGCCTCGCTGGAGGACTGCACGCGTTGCCGCGCCACCTCGATGCGCAACCGCTCCACCGCCTTTGACGGCGTGGTGCCGGTCTCCGCCATGAAGGCGCGGGTAAAGTGCCGCGAACTCATGCCGGCCTGCTCGGCGAGATCCTCGACGGTGAGCGGCGCATCGAGATGCTCGCGGGCCCAGGCCAGCAGCGGCCCGAAGCGGCCGTTCGGCGCCTTCAATTCCAGCAGCGAGGAGAACTGCGACTGGCCGCCGCTGCGGCGGTGATAGAGCACCAGTTGCTTGGCGGTCTTCTGCGCGATCTCGTCGCCGTAATCTTCCGCGATCATCGCCAGCGACAGATCGATGCCGGCCGATATCCCGGCCGAGGTCCAGACGTCGCCGTCGCGGACGAAGATGCGGTCGGGCTCCAGCTTCACCTGCGGATAGGCTTTGAGAAAATGCCGCGTGCGCTGCCAATGCGTGGTGGCGCGGCGGCCGTCGAGCAGGCCGGCCTCGGCGAGGACATAGGCGCCGGAGCAGACGCTGGCGATGCGGACGCCACGCTTGGCAAGCGTGCGCACGAAGCCGAGCGTCTTCTCGCAGGTCGCCGCCTGCCGCACGCCCTCGCCTCCCGCCACGATCAAGCGTGGTGATCGCGCCCGACGGCTTCAGCCCGCGCGCCATCATCTCGACGCCCGAGGAAGAGCGCACCGGTCCCGGCGTCACCGCCACCACCCTGATCGAGGGTGCGTTTTCGGCGAAGCGCGCCCCGATCTCGAACACCGAAATCGGGCCGGCGGCGTCGAGCAACTGGAAATCCGGAAACACGAGAACGCCGATCATCATGCAACTCGCTTTTCGGCTGATGTCCTGAAATGAGGGAAAAATGCCATTTCGGACATGAGGCGACCATGTCAGGATGCCGTCCGTCAAGCCAATTTTTCCGGAGGTCACGATGTCCGCGCCGACACCAACGCCCACCCCGCTGCAGATCGGTCTCGTGCTGTTCCCCAAGGTGACCCAACTCGACTTCACCGGTCCGTTGCAGGTGTTCTCCAGCCTGCCCGGCGCCAAGGTGCATTTGATCTGGAAACGGATCGAGCCGGTCACCAGCGATTCCGTGCTGGTGCTGACGCCGACCACGACCTTTGCGGACTGTCCCGCAGCTCGACGTGATCTGCGTGCCCGGCGGGTTCGGCACCGACGACATGATCAACGACGAGGAGATGCTGGCCTTCCTGCGCCAGCAGGCCCCCGGCGCGAAATACATCACCTCGGTCTGCACGGGTTCACTGGTGCTCGGCGCCGCCGGCCTGCTCAAGGGTTATCGCGCGGCGACGCACTGGACGGCGATGGATTTTCTTTCAGCCTTCGGCGCGATCCCGACCAAGACGCGCGTCTGCGTCGACCGCAACCGCGTCACCGGCGGCGGCGTCACCGCAGGGATCGATTTCGCGCTGACGCTGGTCTCGCTGCTGCACGACCAAAAGACCGCGGAGGCGATCCAGCTCCGGCTCGAATACAATCCCGCGCCGCCGTTCAATTCCGGCTCGCCCGACACCGCGCCGCCGGAAGTGCTCGCCTTCATGAAAGACAGGATTGCACCGGCGCAAATCCGCCGCGGCGAGATGATCAACCGCGCCGCCGCGCGGCTGGGGTAGCATTCGTGTCCCGGACGCGGCGCGGCACGAAGTGACGCGACGTAAAGCCGGGACCCATATGCGTTTAAGTCCCGGCTCTGCGGCGCAGCGTGAGAACGCTGCACCGCGTCCGGGACACGTGCGCTTCGCCAAAAAGAAAAAGGCCGCCTGGTTTCCCAGACGGCCTTTCCTGTCCTACGGCAGCCACACATTAGCGGGCGATTTCAGAACCTCTGCACCGGGGGCCTATTTCCCGGCCGTATCCTGATCGGTGACCGCTGCAAATCGGGGCAGTCGCGACTGGATCCCGACACCGACGCGATGGTTTCCCATCTCCGTAAGATGACCCTATTGAGCCGCGACAACGCGGACGGCACAAGACGGCGTCAGCGGATGTCCCCGCTGATCCCGTTATTCACAGGGTTGATGGCTGTGGTCCGAAGTCGCGTGCAACCGCCATGCGATCGCGAACGCGCGGCAATGACGATCGTTCAGCTTCCCGGCGTCCAGGCCTGATAGTCGCCGGTCGCCTTGGGGCGGCGGCCGCTGGCCAGCGTCGAGCCGGAGGGACGATAGGCCGCGGGCGTGCCGGTCATGTTTGGAACATGCGGCTTTTCCCATTCGCGCGGCGTGTAGCTCTCTTCGGTCGGGGCGACATCGACGGTGTGATGCAGCCAGCCATGCCATGACGGCGGCACCCGGCTCGCCTCGGCATAGCCGTTATAGACCACCCACCGCCGCTCGAAGCCGAGCGTCGGATCGATCTTGCGGCCCTTGGTGCGATAGTAGCGGTTGCCCTGCTCGTCCTGGCCGACCAGTTCGCCGAATCGCCACGTCCACAATTGCGTGCCGAACGTCTGGCCGCTCCACCAGGTGAAAAATTTCAGCAGAAACAGCTTCATGAGGGCTCGGCCGGTTCGAGATGTCGTGCCGCTCTGATGCCACCGGCGCGCCGGATTGTCCAGACAAAGGCTGATATTGCAGCCCTTCCGGGGCGGCACTTTGCAGCGGCCCGATCGCGCGCGCGAATGGTCGCTGAATCAGGCGCAATCCGTTCATTCCGGGTACAGTTCCGACCTGACAGATCAGCCGGCGCGCAATCAATACGCAGGCTCGGGAACGTCCGCCTCGTTGAAAGGGTTAGGACCTATATCGCGCATATGGAGTCAACAATGATCAATCTTAAAGTTTTGAGTACAGCGGCGGCGATCGCGCTTGTGTTGCCGATGGTCGCGCCGGGCATCAGCGCCGCCCAGGCGCAGGATGCGCGGCAGAGGCGGCGGTGGTGGCGGTGCGAGGGCGGCGGTGGCGGTGGCGGCGCGCAGCGATGGGTGGTGGCGGCGGCTTTAGAGGCGGCGGTGGCGGACCTGCCGTTGCGCCGGGCGGCGGCGGCGGATTTAGAGGTGGCGGCATGGGCGCTGCACCCGGCGGCGGTGCAGGCTTCCGAGGCGGCGGTGTGGCCGTTGCACCCGGCGGCGGTGATCGCGGCTTCAGATCTGGCCCTGTCGCCGTTCAGCCCGGCGTCGGCGGAGGTCGCTTCGCGGGTGGCGGCTACCAGCGAGGCGGTACCGGGCGGCGGGTATCAGGGCGGCGGGTATCGCCATCGTCATGGCTACCGTCACGGCGGGTTCTGGCCGGGCGTAGCGATCGGTGTCGGCGTCGGGTCGACCTACGGCTATTACGGCAGCCCGTCCTACTACGACGACTCGTATGGATATTACGACGAGGGCGTGGTCGCCGCGGCCCCGCAGGCCGGCGAGGATGATGTGGCGTACTGCATGCAGCGGTACAAATCCTACGATCCGGCGTCAGGAACCTATCTCGGCTATGACGGCCAGCGTCATCCCTGCCCGGCGCAGTAACACGGTATCGTGAGTTCGAAGGGCGGCGCATTCCGGTGCGCCGCCCTTTCGTTTGAGAAATTACGCGCGCAGCGCCACCGCGACGCCGCCCAGCGTGAACACCAGCGCGGCGATCTCGCGCAGGCCGAGCGGCTCATGCAGCATCGCCGCCGCCGCAAGCACCCCGATGACCGGAACCAGCAAGGTTCCAATCGAGGCCGTCGCCGCCGGCAGCCGCTCCAGCGCGGCAAACCAGCACACATAGCAAAGGCAGAACTGGATCAGCGTCATATAGAGCAGCGACAGCCAGCCGACATATGACAGCGCGGCCAGTTGCGGCTGCTCGACCGCAAGCCCGACAATCGCAATCGGCACGCAGCCGAGCCCGATCTGCCAGGCGGCCAGCGACAGCGGCGGCATCGCCAGCGGGAAATGCTTGGTCAGTACGGTGCCGAGGGCGACGCACACCGCGCCGGCCAGCGCGAAGGCGATGCCCGGCAATTTCTCGACACTCGCCTCGATACCGTTGCCACCGATCAGCACGGCGATACCGGCGAGCGCGACCGTCAGCGCGACGGCGCGCAGCGGCGACAGTCGTTCACCCAGGATCGGCCGTGCCAGAAACGCCACCCAGACCGGGATCGAGATGCCGAGCACCGCGGCCTCGCTGGCATTGAGCCACAACAGCGCCAGCCCCATGAACGCGACCCAGCCGCCGATCGTCAGCATCGAAACCAGCAACAGCCGCAGCCACATCGGCCGCGGCACGCTCAATTTTTGCCGCCGTGCCAGCGCAACCAGCGCCAATGCCGCGGCGCCGGCGATGCCGCACAGGCCGCGCGAGGACAATGGCGGCCATTCCGTCAGCAAATGCTTCATGATCGGGAAGTTGAGGCCCCACCCGACCGACGTAACGGCAAGCAGGACGAGCCCGAGCGGCGACAGCCGCCCTGCGCGATTGATCGAAGGCATGGCAGATTTAGATCCGGAACCGGAAGTGCATTTGTTCCTGTTCTGACACAGCGAAACGGAATTGCCCTCAACAACTTTTATGTGCACTCTAGCACACGGACGACCTGTCGGCGTTTCGACCTAATCGTCACATGGGATGTGCGGTCATCTGGCCGCCGCCCGAGGAAGAAGGAATCATCGTGCCGCGCGATTCTCGTGGTCGATGACGACCCGATGGTCTGCGCTGCCATCGAGGTCTGTCTGACTCGCAAGGGTTTCGAGGTCACCGTTGCCGACGGTGGTGAAGCGGGAATGCGCGCACTCGAAGCCGCCGATTTCGACGTCATGCTGATCGACGTGTTCATGCCGCATATGCGCGGTTTCGAAGCGATCCGGATGTTCCACGAGCGCAAGCCGGACGATACCGATCGTCGCAATGTCGGGCTACGCCTTCGCCAACGCCGAACGCGCACCGGATTTTCTGCGGATGACCCTCGAGCTCGGCGCGGCATGCTGCCTGCGCAAGCCCTTCACGCCGGACGCGCTGTTGACGTCGGTCAATCAGTGCATCACCACACCGAAAGCTTCCGCGCGCCACTCGAAATCGTGAAGTAAGCAACCGGCAATGCCCTCGCAGCGCATCATCCTTGGAATTGGCCTCGCTATCCTCCTCATTATCAGCGCTGCCTCGATCGGTTTGGACCTCAAGTCGCGGTCCGATAACGCTTCCGTCGACCGCGCGCTCGGAATACTCGCGAAAATCTCCGACATGCGCCCGCTGCTGCGCCGGGCGGAGAGCGCGGCGCGGGCCTTCGCACTGTCCGGCGATCAGCGAATTCGCCAGGGAATACCGCGAGGCCAGCGACACGATCCTGCCGGCGCTCGCGGCACTGATCGAAGCCGTGCAAGGCCAATCCCACTGAAAAGCAGCTGATCGAAGAGCACCAAGGCGCTGGTGGAGCGCCAGATTGCCGTCAATGGCGAGTTGATCAGGCTCCGCAACGCGGGAGACAACGCCGCCGCCGCAGCACTCGTCGGCCGGGAGGACCGCGCGGCGACGGCTGCGATCGCCGGAAACCTCGAAAAGGCGGTGGCGGAAGAGCGCAGGCTGCTCTTCGCGCGGCGCGCCGAATCCGAAACCAACGGGATGTTCCTGCTGGCGATCGATCTCGCCGGCGTCGTGTTGATTCTGATCCTCGCCACCGTCCTGACGGTGTCGACCCGCCGCTCGCGCCGGGAACTGCAGGATTCGCTCAGCGCCACCCGGGCCACCAACGAGGCGCTGGAGGCGGCGGTCGCCGAGCGCACCGAGCATCTGGTCGCCGCCCATGACGAACTCAGGCTTTCGGCCGCCGTGCTGCGCAGCACCTTTCACAGCATGGCGGAGGCGGTGCTCGTCATCGACGCCAAGGGAGAGATTTTGCTCTCCAACCCCGCCGCCGAGAAGATGCTGCGTTACCGGGCGGGAATGACGGTGGAGCAGGTACGCTCGCTCAGCACGGCCTTTCACGCCGACGGCGTCACGCCACTGCCGACCCAGGACATGCCCGCCGCGCGCGCGCTGCGCGGCGAAGCGTTCGACGCCGAGCGAAATCGTGGCCCGCCGCGTCAGCGGCGAGCCGCCGGCTCATCTCATCATCAGCGGCCGGCCGCTGCGCGATGCTGCGGGCGCGATCAGCGGCGCGGCGCTGGTCTATCACGACGCCACCGCCTCGCGCGAAACCGAGCACAAGCTGCTGCAGTCGCAGAAGCTCGACGCCATCGGCAAGCTCACCGGCGGCGTCGCGCACGACTTCAACAACATGCTGACGGTGATCACCGGCACCACCGAAACGCTGGTCGCGGGTCTTGCGCATCAGCCGGCGCTGCAGAAGACGGCCGAGCTGATCGACCAGGCGGCGGAACGCTGCAGCGAGCTGATCCAGCATCTGCTCGCCTTCGCCCGCCGCCAGCCGCTGCAGCCGCGCGATGTCGACGTCAACGCCACCGTGCTCGACATCGCAAAACTGCTTCGCCCGACGCTCGGCGAGCAGGTCGAGGTCAACTCGATCCTCGAGCAGGAAACGGCGACCGCCCATATCGACGCTTCGCAGCTCGCCAATTCCCTGCTCAACATGGCGATCAACGCCCGCGACGCGATGCCGAACGGCGGCAAGCTGCTGCTGGAGACGCGCAACGTCGTGCTCGACGAAGCCTATGCGCAAGCCAACCCCGACGTGAAGCCCGGCCCCTATGTGATGCTCGCGGTCAGCGACACCGGCGCCGGCATGACGCAGGACGTGCTGGACAAGGTGTTCGAGCCGTTCTTCACCACCAAGGAAGTCGGCAAGGGCACAGGCCTTGGGCTGAGCATGGTCTACGGCTTCGTCAAGCAGTCGGGCGGACATATCCGGATCTACAGCGAGGTCGGCCACGGCACCACGATCAAGCTCTACCTGCCGCCGGCCCGCGGCCAGGTCGAGGCCGCGCCGGCCGCGGCGTCATCGCCATCGCTTGGCAATGAAACCATCCTGGTGGTGGAAGACGACGCGCTGGTGCGCAATTTCGTCATCGCGCAATTGCAGAGCCTCGGCTACCGCACGGTCGGCGCCGCCAACGGACCGGCGGCGCTGAACCTGATCGAACGGCGGCCAGGCGTTCGATCTGCTGTTCACCGATGTCATCATGCCCGGCGGCATGTCCGGCCGCGAGCTGGCGGAGAAGGTGTTGAAGCTCCGGCCCGGCATCAAGGTGCTCTACACATCGGGCTATACCGACAATGCGATCGTGCATCAGGGCCGCCTCGACCCCGGCGTGCTGCTGCTGACCAAGCCGTACCGGAAGTCCCAGCTCGCCAACATGATCCGCCGTGCGCTGACGGGGTGACGCGTAAACCCCGGCGCAAACTTCTGCGAACAATCGGGCCCCCGCGCCGTTTTGGTTGATTTGGGTCAAGCAGCGCCTGAAAAAGGGCAGCAAAGCTAAAATTGATTTCCGACGCAGGACTTTCGAGAATTCTATCCGTGCCCGTTTGGCATTTCAGCAGAGAATGGCTCGATGAACTGGAATCGATTATTCGGCGTCAGGAGCTATATCAAGGCGTCACTCTGGGTCGTACCATTCGTTGCCATCCCGCTGACGAATTGCTGGATGCCTCCGGACAACTGCGCGTGATCTTCCGGACACCGAACTGGGAGGAATTTGTGCATCTGGCATTCAGCGAGATCCGCTGCTGCGGTGCGAACAATCTGCAAGTCGTGAGCCGACTGCGGGCGATGATCGAAAACCTGGTCCAGACGTTGCCGGCGCACCGTCATGCATCGCTGCTTCAGCAACTGGCCTTGCTCGATCGCGAAATCGAGAAACACTTCACGTATCCGGAAGAGTTGCCGCTCGCCCGTGTCGCGGATGCTCAGGGGCTGGGCGGCCACCCCGGAACAACACACTGAAGGCTTCCGGCGCGTTCGACTTGGGCTTCAGCTCGGCTGCGTTGCAGTAACAAGGATCAACGGCGATGCCGGAGAATGCCACTCTCACTCATGCGGGGCTGAAAACTCCGAAGGCCGCCGCCATCGCGGGCATCGCCTTTTCCCTCCTGATATTTGCGATCCTTGGACTGCTACGGCGCTCCATTCCGGACGATCCGCTGGAGGCCGGCGCGTGGCTTGCTTCCGATACAAGAACGATAGCGGTTGCGTTGAACCTGGTCCCGTTTGCCGGTGTCGCCTTCCTGTGGTTCATCGGCGTACTGCGCGATCGGCTCGGTCACCTCGAGGACCGCTTTTTCGCCACTGTATTTTTCGGCAGCGCCTTGTTGTTTCTGGCGATGCTGTTCACGTCCGCCGCGACAATAGGCGCAATCATGCTGGTAGCTTCTGTTTCGGAGCCCAACGAGTTGATCAGCTCCACCACCTTTCGCTTCGCGCGCGCCACCTCATACATCATCATGAACGTGTACGCGATCAAGATGGCTGCGGTGTTCATGATTTCTACGTCAACCGTCGTCATTCGCACCGGCATCGTTCCGCGCTGGATTGCCTTGCTCGGATTTCTACTGGCACTGGTACTTCTGATCGGCAGCTCCTTCATCAGCTGGAGTTTTGCTGTATTGCCCGTTTGGGTGCTTCTGGTCAGCGTCTATATCCTGATCGACAATCTGCGCACCCCGGGGACTGATCGCGGCTGACATTGGCGATGCATGGCAGCATCTCCCCTCCTCCTGTTCATCGATCTGAAGATTCTCCGCGCGGGCAGCGTCGTTTTGAGTGCCGAGTTGGTGTATGGAGAAGGAAAACCTCGGATGTAAGGATTCTCGGAACAGCCAATGACCGCGCCCAATTTGAATTACAAGCGCTGCTACGTCGATTGGGGTGGACGCTGCGCCTACTGCAACATTGGACTCCCCAGAATAAAGTGGGACGGCAAAGTCAGGGCCGGCATAGACCATTTCATTCCGCTCTCAAAGGGAGGGCAGAATATCAGGGGCAATCGCGTGCTCTCCTGCTACCCCTGCAATCTCGCCAAGAACGACACCGACCCGCGCGAAACAAATCAATGGCCCCATATCGAACGGCGGCTTGCCGAGATCGCCGCCACCCCGCTCATCAGTCACCGGCGGCTCAAAGAGATCCTGCCCGAATTGGTAAAGCAGGTTTACGCCTAGGGCGTTGCTGCGTTCAGAACTTGTAGCCAATTCGCGCCGTCACCTGATTGGTGCTCAGTTCCTGCTTGAAGCCGACCAGGCCCAGATTCAGGATCGGTATGGGGTACACGAAGCTCTTGGTCTCATATTGCGAGTAGCGGTATTCGATGCCCGTGAACCAGTTGTTGGTGAAGGCGTAGTCAATGCCGCCACCGACCGTCCAACCCCACCGCACGCCATCACCACCGATAGAGATGCCGGTCGTTGGGATCGAGGTTTCATTGGAGACGAACGCTGCACCGCCCGTCAGATAGAACAGAGCGCGATCGGCAGCGTAACCGAGCCGTCCACGGATCGAACCACCCCATTTGCTGTGCGCTGTAAGAAAATCGCCGGTGATGGAAGTGTACCGTATCTTGCCAACGGTCCAGCCCGTGAAGTCACCTTCGACGCCCAGCACCACTTGCCCGATCTGGTAATTGTAGCCGCTCAGGATCCCGTAGCTCAGGCCATTCTTACTGGATGCAGATGAGACGATGAAGGGCGTCCCAAGCACGACGGCCCCGGTGGTGTATTCGGGGTTCGTTTCGATCCACCCAAGCGCGCCGCCGAGATAAAAACCTGTCCAGGAAAACGCCGGCACATAGGCGACCGGAGCAACCGGCTGCATTCGCGCCGGAAGATCGGCAGCCAGCGCGGACGCGCTCGGTAATATCGAAGCGGCGGAAAACAAAGCGACGCGGGCTAGACGGTTCATGACGGGCTTTCGGTTAAATGGCGGTGAGCAGGCTTTTCGTAATTCCCAGGAGTCTTGAAAACCGGACGTTCGCACAGCAACGCTCTGTGGGCGCTACGCAAAATCAGCCGCTTGCGCTCATGAGGGGCTGACTGTGGCGCAATAGGGACAACGGAGGTATTCACCCACCCAACCTTGTTGACCCAGGCCTCAGCAACGCCTTCATCGACACCGGTAAACTACTGGATTGTCCATGATCGCCTGCTGCTCCTTGATCTCGCGCACGACATCAAGGTTTGAAATCAAATCCTTTGAGCTTCTTCGCCGCCGTACCGAACTGGCCTAGCTGGTATATGGCTGCGCCCGCTGGCGAGAAAGTGAACGGTTCAAACGGTTCGGCGAGCAGCTTGTCGAGGTAGGTCTTGGGTGCGAGGCCGGTGGTGACGTGCGGATTGAAATGGTCGCCGCTGCCTTTTGGAACAAACGTCGAAATGTATTCGATCAAGAGTGGATCGATGACGCGATCATCCGGCGTCGTGACGAACGCGCCCGAGTTTCCGCTCGACACCGTGAACGGGGCCACGGCGGCGATCAGGTCAGCTTGCAGTTTGAGCAACTCAGGCGTCGGCTTCGCTACAATGCCTGAGAGACCCAAGTCCTTGACCGGGATGTAGTAGTATTTGAAGGCCTCCAGCTTCATCCCAGCTACATTGGCGCTCGCGAAAACCTTCCCTGCGGCGGCATATACCTTATCAAGGTCCGCCGTGCGGACGAAACGCTGGATCATTGTGACGTGGGGGCGGTGTGCCGCATCCAAAGCAAACCCTTGGGGGAAAATCTTCAGGTGGCTGGCGTTCACAGCCTCGGCATGCCGCAGCATCGTTGCGTCCGGCTCAAGCAGGATGTCAATGGCAGTGACCGGGGACGGGTCCAACGGGAAGATTTGGCCCCAATCGTTCTTCATGCTGGTGACAGTCCAGCCTTCCCTCTTCGCCTGTTCGTAGAGTTCCTTCGTGAAGGCTCCCAGCTTGGGCTCGGGCATTCCCAACGCCGGACCGTAGGCGTACTCGCGAGCAGCATCATCGTGGAGCACCAACAGCATGAACCGTGCACCGCTGCCGCCTTGCGTGTATTCCAACATTTCCTTGTCGCCACGGGAGTTGCCAAACGAGGCTATGGGGCGGCGACCGATATGCTGGTTGATGCCAACGGGCTTGTCGCTCTTGTCGTCGTTGAAGTTCAGTTCCGGCAAACGTACGAGGACAGGTTTGCCATCGCGCGTTTCGTACTTCGTCTTGATGCTGCTGCCGACAACCTGTTCCGGCGGGATGCCATAGACCCCATCCGCCCATGGGCGCATGAACTCGATGCCGCCGCCGGAGACGATGAAGTTCTTGAAGCCGTTCGCGCGCAGATAGGAGAGCACTTCGAGCATCGGCTGATAGACCATGTCGGTAAAGAGTTGACCGGTTTTTGGATGCTTCGCCGTGGCGATCCAGTCTTTCACGATCTGCTGAAATTCCAGCGTGGTCATGCCTGCATGCGTGGCCATCATGACTTCGAGGATCGCATGGTCGCCCCCGGCAAGGGCCGTCTGCAAATCGCCCTTGAGTAGCGAAGCAAACGGCTCCTTGGTACTCCACTCCGGATGCTGCGGCGCGAGCGCCTTCACACGGTCAAGCGCGAAGTACAATTGTACAGGCACCGGCTGCTCGATCCACAGAGTGCCGTCGTTGTCAAAGGTTGCGATGCGTTCGGGCACAGGCACGAAGTCCGGTGAGCTCGGCTTGGTGACCTTCTCGACAAAGCTGATGATGGATTGTTTCGCTGGACCGTCGTTCCACGAGGGCAAAGGATCGGCGGCTTCTGAGGGGACGGTTGTAAACGCTAAGACGCCAACGAGCGCAACGCCCACTAGAACTCGCTTGAAGGCTGTTTTCAACATGCCGTGCATATCAATCTCCCGACGTTAAGTCTCGGAGTTGCTCCCATTGATATAACGGCCCGGTATGATCGGTTTGATCTTGGTCAAATCGATTTCGACAGGTTAGCTGCACCGTCAGCGAAGAGCCGTCACGGCGAGGATGACAAGTGCCAAGCAATCGGCATCCGCTAGTTTTTTTCCGCTTTCAGAATGACATCGATCGCTTGAATGACCTTCTTGGTGGGATTCGCCTTGCAGTAGACGATCACGTTGTGAATCCCTGCCTTGGTACGCGCCACGTTGAGGGCGTGCTTCTTTGCCAGGCCGTTGTACCAGCCGCTGTACCAAACCCCGAGAAAGTCGGCATCTTCCTGAAAGGTACCTGCGAGCTGTGCGCAGGTCAGTTGCTGGACATCAATGTAGCCCTTGGCATCGGCGTAGTTCTTCAGTTCGACCTGCGCCTGCGCGGCCGACCCGGCGCCGATGAGAACTGCCGCGATGATGAGCGAACGACGCATGGAGGAGTTTCCCTTCGTTAATTGTTGTGGGCGTCAGCGGACATTGCGCTGATCACAGGTTCGGTCATCGCTGCGGCCGGACCGCATGAGATGACCGGCCGCACACGGTTTGGTGTCGGACAGCGCTGCTACTTCGCCGGCGGTTCCTTCAGCTTCTCCATCACTTCGTTCAGGTTGAAGCTGGCCGCCTTCTGCCGCTGCGGATACTCCCTGAACGACGTCAGGAACGCGCCGACGTAGTCCTGCGCGGGGACCAGCAGGAAGACGTGATCAATCAGCCAGTCGTAGTAGGTGTTCGAGGTGACATCCGCCCGCTCGTACGGATCGAGGCGAAGATTGAAGATCTTCGGGACCCGCAGGTTGGTGAACGGCTCCGCCCAGATGCGCAACGTTCCCGGTGGCGCGTTGCTCCATGAAGGCCATCTTCCAGTTGTCGTAACGCAGGCCGGTCAATTGCTGGTCGTCGTTGACGTAGAGAAACGACTCGCGCGGGCCCTTCTTGGCCTGCCCGGTCAGATACGGCACGAGGTTGTCGCCATCGAGATGGACCTTGTAGGTCATGTCGCCGACCTTGTAGCCCTTGGCCAACTTGTCTTTGACCTCGGTGTCGCCGGCCACCGCCAGAATGGTCGGCAGCAGGTCGAGGTGAGCGACGATCTCGTTGGACACCTGGGCCGGCTTGATCTTGCCCGGCCAGCGGAACATCGCCGGCACCCGGTAGGCGCCTTCCCAGTTCGAGTTCTTCTCATTGCGGAACGGCGTCATCGCGCCATCCGGCCACGAGTTCATGTGCGGGCCGTTATCGGTCGAGTACATCACCAAGGTGTTGTCCGCGATGCCGAGGTCATCCAGCGCCTTGAGCACCGTGCCGACATTCTTGTCATGGTCGATCATGGCGTCGTGGTACGGGCTCTGCCATCGCCCGGCCTGGCCGATACTTTCCGGCTTGGTGTGGGTGCGGAAATGCATGTGGGTGAAGTTCACCCAGACGAACATCGGCTTGTTGGCGGCCTTCTGCCGCTTCATGAAGTCGACTGCGCGGTTGGCGATGTCGTCGTCGGTTGTCTCCATCCGCTTCCTGGTCAGCGGGCCGGTGTCGACGCACACCTGCTTGCCGACCTTGCCGAAGCGCGGATCGATTGTCTGGTCGTCCGTGGCCGAGGCCTTGCAGTCCATAACGCCCCGCGGTCCATACTTGGCGCGGAACGCCGGGTCTTTCGGATAATCTGGCAGTTCCGGCTCTTCCTCGGCATTCAGGTGGTAGAGGTTGCCGTAGAACTCGTCGAAGCCATGCACGGTGGGCAGGAATTCGTTGCGATCGCCAAGATGGTTCTTGCCGAACTGTCCGGTCGCATAGCCGAGCGGCTTGAGCAACTCCGCGGTCGTCGGATCTTCCTTCTGCAGTCCGAGCGTGGCGCCGGGCAGGCCCACCTTGGTCAGGCCGGTGCGCAGTCCCGACTGACCGGTGATGAACGAAGCGCGACCAGCGGTGCAACTCTGCTCCGCATAATAGTCGGTGAACATCACGCCTTCGTTCGCGACGCGGTCGATGTTGGGCGTCTGGTAGCCCATCAGGCCGCGCGAGTAGGCGCTGACATTGGATTGACCGACGTCGTCACCCCAGATGATGACGATGTTGGGTCTTTGCGGCTGCTGGGCGATCGCCGGAGTGCATAGCGCGGTCGCGGCAGCGAGTGCTGCAAGCGAGCCAAGAAAAAACTTCCTTGCCTTGTTCATCGTCTGCGTCTCCTCGCTTCGTTAATAATTCATTTACATTACCGGCTAAGTCAGTTGCATTAATTTGTCAAGCAGGATAGTTTATGCAAGAAATCGACGATGCAAAAAGCCGTAACGCGTGAAAATCCATCGCTCGACCGGAATGCGACGAAAGAAGCGTTGCTCGGTGCGGCGGAGCGTCTCTATGCGCAACGCGGCCTTGATGCCGTGTCGATGCGAGAGATCACCAGAGCGGCTGGCCAGAAAAATTCCACGGCATTGCAGTACCATTTCTCCGGCAAGGAGGCCCTGGTCTCCGCTATTGTCGTTCGCGGGATGAAAGGTGGAGATTATCGCCGACTGGAATTTCTTCACGAACTCGAATTGCGCGGAAAGCTTGACGATCTTCGATCCTTGGCCGCGGCACTGGTCGAACCGCTCGCGATTGGAATTAGATCGCCAAAGAAGTGGCCAGCTGAACGCGGGTGGATCAGCTTCCTGAACGAAGTCCAACGACGTTCGGAATTTGATCTGGTCGAGCTATCCAAAGTGGCCTCAGACCTTGGGCTGCGCCGGGTCTACATGCTCCTCGGCAAGCAACTTCGACACGTTCCCGACGTGGTTCTGAGACAACGCTTCCTTATAACCATGTCGCAAATTGTCCACGGGCTGGCCGAGATTGACCACCAGCAGGAACGCCGAGGCCGCTCGCGTCAGCGTTTCGATGTTGAACGCGCGATCGAAAATCTGATCGACATGACGGCAGGCGCGCTTTCGGCCCCTGTGTCGACTGAAGTCACGAGCCGGCTAAAACCTTGACCACTACCGGTGAATGCCGGGATCAATGCGCTGATGGACCGAACCGGCAGATTTGGCGCCCCTCACTCCGAGCCGGATCCGCCCGCCACGATCTTCTCGTTCAGTTTCTGATCGACGGTCTGCACCGTGCGGTCGATCTCGGCGCTGGAGGCGCCGAGCTGATCGGAAACCAGCTTCACCAGCAGGTCGACCCGCTCGATGAAGGGCGCGCCGCTGGCCACCGCCCGCGCGGCCGATGACGGCTTGAGCAGGCTTTCCGCCGCCTTGGCGTATTTCTCGAACGGCACCTGATCCTGCGGGTCGGCGCCCAGACGGCGGGCGATGCCGTCGACATGGTCGTAGATCGATTGCGAGAGCTTCAGGTCGCCATGCACGGCGTCGCGGATCGACTGCGGCTCGTGCGGCGTGATGCAGCGGTAATTGCCGGTCAGCAGCATCGACCATTTGGCCAACGGTACGAACAGCGAGTCGAACACCTTGAGTTTTACCGGAACGTCCTTGCCGTCGAGCGTCACCGCGTCGATGCCGGCTTCGAGCTCGCGCAGCAGCTCGTTGTGCTTTTCGTCTTCGAAGGCCGCGGCCTTGAAGTTGGTCGGCAGGCCGACATGAAGCACGTTCGCCGCCTCTTCCGGCGGACGGAAGGCCTGCGGATCGGGCGAACACAGCGTCACCAGTCCCGGCTTGAACCGCTCCCATACCGACGCGTTGGTGTAGGCCTCCTCCAGGTCCATGTCCGCCAGCGCCGGGATGCGCTTGAGATAGGGCAAGCGGCGGCATGTTCATGATCGACAGGCAAGGCAGCCCCGCCGAGGCGATCTTGATCATCAGCACGCGGATGGTGTGGTTGGTGTATTGCGGCTCCTGCATCGCAAGACCGACCAGATCGTAGCGCGACAGGTCGACATCCTGCGGCGTGGTCGCGTCCAGCTTGCCGGGCAGATCGCGCGAGAAGATCGCGCGGTGCACCGCCTCGTCGCGCAGCTTGATGCGCACTTCGGTGCCGTCGCGATTGATGAGGTCTGCCGTCTTCCTGCGGCAAACCAGGGTCACGTTGTGACCGGCCATCAAAAGCTTCGTCGCCAGCAGGGAGCCATAGGAGGCCCCGAGGATCAGAATGTTGCGCGCCATGCTCTCTCTTTCACGGATGATGTGAGGAACGCCCCGCCGGCGGGGCCGGAATTTCGCCCGTGGCATACAACGAATTTGTAGGCGTTACAATCACATAGCAGGCGTCTTTTTCCTGGCTCCGGGCCCCCGGCCGATTGACGCCCTTTTCCGTCCGTGGAAGCGTAGGATTTCAACCGCCCCGCCCGATACCCGTTCCGCACCCCCACCGCTTGCACGGAGAATGACAACGTGTTCACGCGACGCGCTTTCTCGATGTCTGCCGCTGCCGTTCTCCTCGCCCGCGGAAGCGGCGCCCGCGCCCAAGGCACCTTTGCTACGCAAAACATCCGCCTCGTCGTCGGCTATCCGGCCGGCGGCGGTGTCGACATCGTCGCCCGGCTGCTCACCGACCCGATGAAGGCGGCGTTCGGCCAGGCGGTGCTCGTCGAAAACAAGCCTGGTGCTGCGGCGATGATCGCGGCGCAATCGGTTGCTCGCGCCACCCCCGACGGCCACACGCTGCTGGTCTCGGCGGCCGGCGAGGTCGCCGTCAATCAGCACATCTATAAGGAGCGGATGACCTACGATCCGCAGAAGGAGCTGACGCCGGTGGCGCTCGCCGGCATCGTGCCCTGCGTGGTGGTCGTGGCGGCGACCACGCCGGTCAAAACACCGGCGGAGCTGATCGCCTACGCGTTGGCGAACAAGGGAAAGCTCTCCTTCTCCTCGTCGGGTGTCGGCAACCCGCAGCATCTCGCCGGCGAGCTGATGAACCGCATGGCCGGCACCGATGTGCTGCATGTTCCCTATCGGGGCTCTGCGCCGGCCGTAACCGACGTGGCGGTCGGCGCGGTGACGATGAGCTTTTCCAGCCTCGGGGCGGCGCTGCCCCTGCTTCAGGATGGCCGGCTGCGCGCGGTCGCCGTCACGTCGCGCGAGCGGATGCCGCAATTGCCCGACGTGGCCCCGCTGAGCGAGGGGTGCGCCAGGCGCTTGCCGGATACGAGCTGCTGAACTGGTTCGGCGTGTTCGCGCCATCGGGCACGCCGGAGCCGCTGCAGGCGCGCCTGTTCGAGGTGATCTCGAACACGCTGCAGGAAAAGGCGACGATGGAGAAGCTCCTGATCCAGGGCATCGTCCCGCGGCCGATGACGCTTGCCGAGCTGCGCAGCTTCGTGCGATCGGAGAACGAGAAATTCGGCAGGGTTGCCGAGGCCGCGAAAATCCGGGCCGAGTGACGAAGAGCGGGTAGCGACATGTATCGGATCGACGTGCTGGTGCAGGGATTTCCGGGCAAGGCCGTGTGCCACGGCGGGCTCGGCTGGAGCACCATCGCGCTGCTTCGGTCCGATCACCGCAATATCCTGATCGATGTCGGCGCCTTCGGCATTCGCAAGCCGCTGGAGAGCCAGCTCAAGGCGATCGGCATCGCGCCTGATGATATCACCGACGTCGTCCTGACCCACGCCCATTACGATCATTCGATCAATTTCGTGCTGTTCGATCGCGCAACGGTTTGGATCGGCGCGAAGGAAATCGCATGGGCCGCCGCGCAGCCGCCGGGCTTCGATCCGCTGCCTGAACTCTATGTCCAGGCGCTGGCGACCGATCCGCGCGTGAAACGCGTCCACGAGGGCGAGGAATTCCTGCCCGGCATCGTCGCGTTCGATGCACCCGGTCACACGCCGGGCTCGCTGGTGTTCCATCTCACGGCCAATGACAGTGCCGGTGATCTTCACCGGCGACGCCGCCAAGAACCGTGCCGAACTGATCTCGCGCAAGGTCGACATGAGCCTCGACGAGGCCGCGAGCACGAATTCGATCGACCGGATCTGGGAGCTGTGGCGGGCGGTGCCGGGGACGATCGTCATTCCCGGGCACGATCTCAGCATGCGGCTGGATGAGCAGCGGCCGGCCCAGCTACATCGGCGAGCGCAAGGCCGGCATCAGCACGTGGTTCGGCGAAACCATGGAGGACACCACCCTGTTCGACATCGGCGGCGCGCCGCGCTGAGGGCTCAAGACCTTGTCGCCAGCACCACGCCGGCCAGCGTAAACACCAGCGCCACGATCTGCGTCAGCCCGAGCGGCTCGCCGAGCGCGATCGCCGAGGCGACCACGCCGATCACTGGCACCGCCATGGTGCCGATCGCCGCCACCGAGGCCGGCAGGCGGGCGAGCGCGGCAAACCAGCTGACATAGGCGATGCAGAACTGGATCACGGTCGAATAGACCAGCAGCCACCAGCCGAGCGCGGTCACCTTCTCGATATGCGTGGTCTCGAAGGCGAGACCGATGATGACGATCGGAAAGCATCCGAGCCCGATCTGCCAGGCCGCGGCCGGGATCGGCGGCAGCGGCACCGGCAGCCGTTTCGCCAGCACGGTGCCGAGCGCAAAGCCGAGCGCGCCGCCGAGCGCCATCGCGATGCCCGGCAGTTTTTCGGTGGTGGCCGTGATGCCGTTGCCGCCCATGATGGCGGCCAGGCCCGCAAACGCCATCACCAGCGCCACCGTGCGCAGCACCGTCGGCCGCTCGCCGAGCACCGGCCAGGCCAAGAGCGAGGCCCAGACCGGCATGGTGTAGGCGATCAGCGCCGCCTCGCTCGCCGGCAGCCACAACAGCGCCAGCCCCATCAGCACCATCCAGCCGGTGACGTTGAGCAGCGCCGCCAGCATCAGCCGCGGCCACAAATGCCGCTCCACCTTGAGGCTCTGCGCGCGCGCCAGCGCCAGCAGCGCCAGCAGCGTCGCGCCGATCACGCCGGTGGTGCCGCGCAAGGTCAGCGGCGGCAGTTCGCTCAACAGGAACTTGGTGACGGGCCAGTTGAAGCCCCAGCCCACCGAGGTGATCGCGAGGAACATCAGGCCTGCGGGCGCGATCCGCGCCGGCGCGGTAGGTTTTGATTCTGTCATGGAGCCCGGCAAGGCAAAGGGATGGGGTGGAAAAGCGATGGAATTGGCCCTCACCTTGCCGCCTATCCGCGGCTGCGACCACGGGTGCGCGGACATGCCAGACCTCCCGCTCCGTAGCCTCACGTGAGTCTCTCCAGTGCAATCCCTTGGGCTGCAAAAAATACCTGCCCTGTGAACAGCGGGGCGAAGCCGGTTTCCACACGCCGGAACAAATATTTTCCCTTGGGAATCCCTGAGGACTCACTGATAGTTGGGCCTATCACAGGCGCGGGATCACCCCCTGTTATCCCTCACTTTCCACCATATTTAGTATTTGATTCAGGAACTCGTACTAGTCCTTGACGGGCCGGACGGGTTTGGCCTAGCGTCCTTGCTGGACGGCGCGAGTTGAGTTTTGGGTCCCGCCGGACGCTCCCAACGGGTTCCAAACAAGCACTCCGTCCGCCGGTCGAGGCACGGATCGAGGGCTTGTCTGCCTTGAAACGGGGGTGACCGGCGCACCGAATAACGGGCTGAAATCGGCCCAGGGTGACCCAGACTATTGAGTTGCTACGTTGAGTTTGAGGGATGGGTCCCGCCGATCGGCCGGGACCTTGGGGTGGCGAAAACAGAAACAGGGCCGGGTCCACCGGTAGAGCTTGCGGGTCGAACCGCCGAAGTTGGCTGTCAACTTCGGTGCGGAGGTCCGCTCACTGATAACATCCGGCAAGCCGCGACAAGCGGACCCGGCCAAAGAACACGGGGCACGACCAATGCGAATCGAACGGCGCAACACCACTTCCGGCCAGTCACCCTATGCAGGGATTGATTTCAGGCTGACGACATCCGAGATCCGCAACCCCGATGGTTCGATCGTGTTCCGGCTGGAAAATGTCGAGGTGCCGCAGTTCTGGTCGCAGGTCGCCTCCGACGTCCTGGCCCAGAAGTATTTTCGCAAGGCCGGCGTCGCCGCGCGGCTGAAGAAGGTCGAGGAAGAGACCGTGCCGTCCTGGCTGTGGCGCTCGGTGCCCGACACCGAGGCGCTCGCCCTCCTCCCCGAATCCGAACGTTTCGTCAGCGAGCTCTCGCGCAAAGCAGGTGTTCGACCGCCTCGCCGGCTGCTGGACCTATTGGGGCTGGAAGGGCAAGTATTTCTCGTCGGAAGAAGACGCGCAGGCGTTCTTCGACGAGCTGCGCTTCATGCTCGCCAAGCAGATGGTCGCGCCGAACTCGCCGCAGTGGTTCAACACCGGGCTGCATTGGGCCTACGGCGTCGATGGCCCCGGCCAGGGCCATTACTACGTCGATCCGTTCTCCGGCAAACTGACAAAATCGAAGTCGGCCTACGAGCATCCGCAGCCGCACGCCTGCTTCATCCAGGGCGTCGGTGACGACCTCGTCAACGAGGGCGGCATCATGGACCTCTGGGTCCGCGAGGCGCGCCTGTTCAAATACGGCTCCGGCACCGGCTCCAACTTCTCGCGCCTGCGCGGCGAAGGCGAAAAGCTTTCCGGCGGCGGCCGCTCATCCGGCCTGATGAGCTTCCTCAAGATCGGCGACCGTGCGGCCGGCGCGATCAAGAGCGGCGGCACCACGCGCCGCGCGGCCAAGATGGTCGTGGTCGACGCCGACCATCCCGATATCGAGACCTATATCGACTGGAAGGTGAAGGAGGAGCAGAAGGTTGCTGCGCTCGTCACCGGCTCCAAGATCAACCAGAAGCACCTGAAAGCCGTGCTGAAGGCCTGCGTGAACTGCGAAGGCTCCGGCGACGACTGCTTCGATCCCGAAAAGAACCCTGCCCTCCGCCGCGAGATCAAGCTCGCGCGCCGCGCGCTGGTGTCCGACAACGTCATCAAGCGGGTGATCCAGTTTGCCAAGCAAGGCTACAAGGACATCGACTTCCCGACCTACGACACCGACTGGGATTCGGAAGCCTACCTCACGGTATCCGGCCAGAACTCCAACAACTCGGTCTCGCTGAAGGACGATTTCCTCCGCGCGGTGGAGACCGACGGCGACTGGAATCTGATCGGCCGCACCAACAAGAAGGTGACCAAGACGCTCAAGGCGCGCGAGCTCTGGGAAAAGATCGGCCACGCCGCCTGGGCCTCGGCCGATCCCGGCCTGCACTTCAACACCACCATGAACGACTGGCACACCTGCAAGGCGTCCGGCGACATCCGCGCGTCCAACCCGTGCTCGGAATACATGTTCCTGGACGACACGGCGTGCAACCTCGCCTCCGCCAACCTCATCACGTTCTATTCGACCACGACCAAGCGCTTCGACGTCGAATCGTATGAGCACCTGTGCCGGCTCTGGACCATCGTGCTGGAAATCTCCGTCATGATGGCGCAGTTCCCGTCGAGGGCGATCGCCGAACTCTCCTACGAGTTCCGCACGCTGGGCCTCGGCTTTGCCAACATCGGCGGCCTGCTGATGACCATGGGGCTTCCTTACGACTTCAAGGAAGGCCGCTCGCTGTGCGGCGCGCTGACCGCGATCATGACCGGCGTCGCCTATGCCACCTCGGCCGAGATGGCCAAGGAACTGGGCCCCTTCCCCGGCTACAAGAAGAACGCGGCGCACATGCTGCGCGTGATCCGCAACCATCGCCGCGCGGCGCATGGCGAATCCCGCGGCTATGAGGCGCTGGCGGTGAGCCCCGTGCCGCTCGATCACGCCTCCTGCCCGCAGGCCGACGTGATCACCCACGCCAGGGCGGCCTGGGACAAGGCGCTCGAACTCGGCGAGCTCAACGGCTACCGCAACGCGCAGACCACCGTGGTGGCGCCGACCGGCACCATCGGCCTCGTGATGGATTGCGACACCACCGGCATCGAGCCTGATTTCGCGCTGGTGAAATTCAAGAAGCTCGCCGGCGGCGGCTACTGGAAGATCATCAACCAGGCCGTCCCCGTGGCGCTGCGGACGCTCGGCTACAGCGAGGCTGATATCGCGGAGATCGAGGCCTACGCCGTCGGCCACGGCTCGCTCTCCAATGCGCCCGGCATCAACGTCTCCACCCTGAAGGCCAAGGGCTTCACCGACGAAGCGCTGGCCAAGGTGGAGAAGGCGCTGCCGACCGCGTTCGACATCAAGTTCGCCTTCAACAAGTGGACCTTTGGCGAAGACTTCTTGCGCGAGACGCTCAACATCGCGCCGGAAGCGATCGCGGCCCCCGGCTTCGACCTGCTCGCAGCCGCTCGGCTTCACCAAGCGCGAGATCGAGGCCGCCAACGTGCACATCTGCGGCGCGATGACGGTGGAAGGCGCGCCGCATCTGAAGGCCGAGCACTATCCGGTGTTCGACTGCGCCAACCCCTGCGGCAAAATTGGAAAACGTTATCTGTCGGTCGAGAGCCACATCCGCATGATGGCGGCGTCGCAGCCGTTCATCTCGGGCGCGATCTCGAAGACCATCAACATGCCGAACGACGCCACCGTCGAGGATTGCAAGTCGGCGTATCTGCTTGTCCTGGAAGCTCGCGCTGAAGGCCAACGCGCTCTACCGCGACGGCTCGAAGCTGAGCCAGCCCCTGAACTCGCAGCTCATCAGCGATGATGACGACGAGGACGATGGGATCGAGGCGTATTACGACAAGCCGATGGCGGCGCGTGCCGCCCAGGTCTCGGAAAAGATCGTCGAAAAGCTGGTCGAGCGCATCATCGTGATGCGCGAGCGCGAGAAGATGCCGGATCGCCGCAAGGGCTACACCCAGAAGGCGGTCGTCGGCGGCCACAAGGTGTACTTGCGCACCGGCGAGTATGACGACGGCCGTCTCGGCGAGATCTTCATCGACATGCACAAGGAAGGCGCCGCACTCCGCTCCTTCATCAACAACTTCGCCATCGCGGTTTCGCTCGGCCTGCAATACGGCGTGCCGCTGGAAGAGTATGTCGACGCCTTCACCTTCACCCGCTTCGAGCCGGCGGGCCCCGTGCAGGGCAACGACTCGATCAAGTACGCGACCTCGATCCTCGACTATGTGTTCCGCGAACTCGCGGTCAGCTACATGTCGCGCTTCGATCTCGCGCATGTCGATCCCAGCGAGTCCAACTTCGACGCGATGGGCAAAGGCGTCGAGGAAGGCAAGGAGCCGTCGCAGCCGCAGCAACAAGTATCTGTCCAAGGGCCTGACCCGCTCGCGCACGGATAATCTGGTGGTGATGCGCGGCGTCGACGTCGACGCCCGCGGTTCCGGCAACGTCACCGCGATCGCCGGCCACGGCCCCAGCGCCCGCGCCTCCGACACCCATCGAAGGCGCGGTCGCCCTGAAGCAGGAAGCCAGCCACGACCTGTCGCCGACGGAAAAGCTGGAAGCCATGCAGTGGAGCAAGGCCGGCAGCGCCGCCGTGGCCGTCGCCCCAAGCAAGGCCGAACGCCGGGCGGAAGCCAAGGCCAAGGGCTACGAAGGCGAGATGTGCTCGGAGTGCGGCAACTTCACGCTGGTGCGGAACGGGACGTGCATGAAGTGCGATACGTGTGGAAGCACGACGGGGTGTTCGTGACTGCCATCGACCGCCGTGGTCATGCCCGGCCTTGATCTCGGTATGCATCGACTGGAAAGGGGCAGCCTATCGGCCGCCCCTTTTTCACCTAGCTAATGCGAGCTTTCCTCATCTATTCGCACGCTCACGTTCTGAACGCTTACTTTTCCCGGCAAAAATCCACGCCACTTTGAGGAAATCAAGGCTCAACGTCAGGCTGCAATAGCGGCTTCCACTTCTTAATAAAATTACGAACGACCGGTTCATTCTCATCAAGAAGTGCAATCCGATTCAAAACCACCTTAAGCATGTCTTGATGACTAACTAACCCACCCTACTCCCTGCACGTCTCGGCACGTCAACCGGCCCGGCAGGCGTAGTCCGCCCTACGCTGTACACGCTATTTAAGTGCACGAGACCTCTGTCTCATCGCCCCATTTTCGAAATACACAACCCCGTTTGGCGCCGAGCTGCTGACGAACTCAGCGACAAAGGCGCGCCCGATATCGTCCTGTTCAATCGTGCCAAAACGACCGGGAATCAGGCGCCCCAACCAGGCCACATAGCGCGGCGTGTGAGCATTGCCTGCGATAATTCCGGGACGAAAAACCGCGAGGCGCTGGAAGCCTGTCGCTTGAACCATCTCTTCCTTCAGCCCCATGACGCGCACATAGCGAATCCTGCTTTTCGCGGTGCTTCCCACGGCCGAGAGCAGAGCAAACCGTGTGATGCCCCCGGCCCGGCAACCGCGGGCAAAGCCACCGACCACGCCAATTTCGAGGGCCTTCAATTCCTCCTCGCTCCACTTCATGCTGCCTTGACCGACGCCGACACAGGACGCCCCATAGACGGGATCGCCTTGCGCAACCATGCTCTGCGCAAGCTTGCTCACTTCTGCCGGAAACTGGGCAGCTGCCGTATCCAGGACCACCTGCCGCACACGGGCGTCAGCGGTCGCCGAAATCGCCCTGCGATTGACCATCACGACTTCAGCGCAGGACGGCTCCGCAGCCAGTGCGCGCACCACCGCCGCTCCCACCTGCCCCGTGCCACCGATGATCAAGACACGAAACGTCATTTTCGCGGCCCCTTACTGTTGCCAGCCCGAGCGACTTCAGCGCCTTGCCGTTGTCCTCGTTGTCCGCCTTCATGAACTCCGAAAGCTTCGCTGAACTCCAGATAGATCGTGTCGAAGCCGCGCCTGTTCATGAACGCCTTGAACTCATCGTTGTCCCAAGCCTGCTTGATCACGGTCTCGTACTGCGCGGCAATCTCCTTCGGTAGGCCCTTGGGGCGGCAAAGCCGCGCCACACGCCCCTTGTGCCACTTGTGACCCGTCGCCTCCTCGGTGGTCGGCACGTCGGAAAAGTTTTGCGCGCGCTTGGGCGAGAAGAACACGAGGCTGCGGATACGCCCCCGCCTTGATCAGCCGTATCGACGACGAGGTCGGTCACCCCGGATAGCCAAAGAACCTATCGAAAATTCCTATTGAACATTGTTCATTTTCGGGTTACTCATACTTGAGCAATGCTCAAATTGGAGAGCCGACGATGCAACCCGCCCCCGGTATGGACGTCTCGATCGGCGTGGGCCACCCCATGGCCCCGTGGGTAAAGCACGTTCCGACGATCATCACCGTCGGCATGATCGTGATGCTGGCGCTGCACGGACGCATTGCGCAGCCGGCGCACTACAACGAATTCGCCGACCAGTCGACCGCGTCAGGCATTCCCCACGCCGCCGATGTGCTTTCCAACGCAGGCTTCGCTCTGGTCGCGATCTGGGGCTGGCTGACATTGCGGCCCCGACGCGCGAGCGAGCATTTGCGCGCCGGATGGCCCGGCTACCGGCTGTTCCTGATTGGACTGTTCCTGACCGCTTTCGGGTCCGCGTTTTATCATCTCGCCCCCGACAATGGCCGCTTGATCTGGGACAGGCTGCCGATCGCGCTGGTTTGCGCCGGCCTGCTGGCCGGCGTCCGCGGAGACACCCACGGCGGTACGAAGACCGGGTTGGACGTGATCGTTCTCGGGCTCTACGCCGTCGCCAGCGTCGCATGGTGGGCCGTCACCGACAGGAACGGCGCGGGTGACCTGGGACCGTATCTCCTGTTGCAAGGGCTCGCTCTCATTCTCATCCCGCTATGGCAAGCGATCCATCGCGCCCCGCGCACCGATCGCATCGCATTCGGTACAGCAATGGTGCTGTACATCCTGGCCAAGTTGGCTGAGGTGCTCGACCACGAGATCGCGACCATCATCGGCTTCGTCACAGGACACACCTTGAAGCATCTGATCGCGACGGCAGCAACGGCCGCAATTGTCTGGGGATTGACCCGAAGATTTTCACATGACGGTCGCGCTGCGCGTCGGGGGGATCAGCCGACTTGTCCGCCGTAGCTCACTGAGCGAAGGCGGAAGGCGTAATCCGCCATCAGCTTCGTTCTCCATCCAACTCCATTTTGTTCGCAAGGAACGAATCGGAATCGCAAAAATCAGCGCGAGCCAAGTCTTAACAACGCGTTTGCTTCGTGCTCGCGGAGCACGGATGCCGCGTGTCATCCGCCTCCGCTGCGCGCTGATTTGCTTTACGCGCAAGTCAAATTTCGCCGCGCCACATGCGGCAAAACAACACGACGGGCAAATCACCTAAAACCTGTCCAGACCTCTTGCCAAAAATATTTCGCTTTCGTTGTCGGGCAAATCAGTGGTTTGACTCCGCCCGTCTCACCCGATGAGAGGGGCGTTGCGCACGTCACGAACGCGCGGTGGGATGCGGTGGACGCAGAAGGCGCGCGAGACGCACGCGCCTGATGCGTACGGTGAAGTCGCGTGGTTCGGGCGCCGCGGTGCTGGCGCTAAGCTTGCGATAAGAAGCGCAGGCGACGGAGGCAAAAGAGCCGTTCTCCGGGAAGAGCGCGAAGTAAGCCGTAAAGCCATTGCGCAGGGAAGGCCGGGATGCTCCTGCCGAACCTGTATGCTCGTGTGCGCTTTTGCCATGTGCATTGGCACGCGAGACCGCGGGTGCGGCGTGCACCCGGTCTTCCCTGCGCCCTCTTTCAAGTGGAGGGCAACGAAACGGTCAAACCTCGGGTGAAAGATGCCGCGAGATCGCGAAAGCATGCCCAAATCATTGCGAGCCAACGGGTCGCGCGAATGCGCGCCCGACGACGAGCGCAATTGCGCTCGCGCAGCGATGACAGGCTCCGCGGCGCAATCCAAGTCTCCCCTTGCGGGCTCGATGGACTGCTTGGCTTTCGTCTGATTGCATACAGGCAATTTTCTCTTCTCAGTTGCAGTTACCAAAACGCTGTCGCTGCCTTGGCGGCAAGCCCTCACGCGTGGTGTGGCAGCCGGCACACACGCTCGATCTTAAACGCGTCGTCGTTCACGAAAGAGTCGCGCTGTTCACAGACTTGCCGCAAATGCATGTGGAGCATTGGTTGGTGGGGACCATTAGCTGAGTATCAATCCATGCGTTTGTCAGTTCTATCGACCGCCGCCGCCGAGCGCGCCGGCGTGCTTTGCTGTGTCTTGTTTATGGTGATCAGCGCGCAAGCGCTGGCGCAGACTTCGGCCACGGACAATCCGGGTCCGGCCGCAGCACAACCTTCAGTGGCCGCGGAGGAAAAGCCCGCGGTCGTGACGGAAGAGAAACCGCCGGCCGCGGACGACAAGCCCGCCACCGCCGAGCAGAAGCCGGCGCCCGCGGAGGAGAAACCGGCCATCGCGCAGGACAAGCCCGCGGCGGTGGAAGAGAAATCGGCGGCCACGGACGACAAGCCTGTCATCGTCGAGCAGAAGCCGGCGCCTGCGGAGGAGAAACCGGCAATCGCGCAGGACAAGCCCGCAGCCGTCGAGGAGAAGCCGGCTGCCGCGGTCGACAAGCCTGCCATCGTCGAGCAGACATCGACCGTCCCGGACGCGAAGCCTGCGGTTGTCGAGCAGAAGCCGGCGCCTGCCGTGGAAAAGCCGGCGGTGGTGCACGCGAAGCCCGCGGTGAAGCAGAAGTCTGTCGCCAGGCCATCAAAAAGCGCCGCCCGCAGCAAGGCGGCAGAGCCCAGTAAACCGGTGCGAACGGCCAGCATAGCCAACAAGCCGCGCGAGCGGACCCTGGTCATGCTCTGCACCCGCTTCCGCACCTACAATGCGTCGTCCGGGACGTACCGGGGCTACGACGGCCAGATGCATTCCTGCCGATAGGTTGATCAGCCCGGCACGTAGCCCGGATGGAGCAAAGCGCAATCCGGGGCCCTATCCGCTCGCGAGAATCCCGGATTGCGCTTCGCTCCATCCGGGCTACGCGCTACACTAAGCTCGCTATTTGCGCGTCCCGTCTTCGATGATCTGGACAACGCGCGACATGTCTTGCTGCGCGCGCCCCTGAAAGACGCCGTGCTTCAGCACCAGCCGTACCGCCTGGCTCACCCACATCGGAACGCCGAGTTCTTCACCTTGCTCAATGGCGAGATCAACGTCCTTCATGAGGATCTCGATGGTTGCGCCAAAGTCGAAGGTGCGTGGTAGCACGGCGGCCGGGAAAAGATGCATCGTCGCAAAATTACGGCCAGTTCCGTTGTTGAGAACTTGCAGCATGGCATCATCTGGAATGCCTGCCTTGCCCGACATCGTCATTGCCTCCGACGTGGCGACGAGGGCGACGGCACAGAGCAAGTTATTGGTGAGTTTCATGATCTGCGCAGACCCCGGCGTGTCACCGGCAACGACGATGGTCTGACCCCAAAGCTGCAACACCGGCATCAGGTCGGACACTCTGGCCGGATTTCCAGACACCATCATGGCCAGCGTGCCGGCCTTGGCGCCTGCGACACCGCCGCTGATCGGAACATCGATGACGGTAACGCCGGTCGCTGTACACGCCGAACTCGATCTCGCGGATGAAAGGCACACCAACGGTGCAGGTGTTGACCAGGGTCTTGATGGCATTGCCCGCCAGCAAGCCGTCGGGTCCACCAAGGGCGCGCCGAAAGATCTCAAGCGTCGGCAGCGAGACAATAATCGTGTCACAGGTATCAGCTAATTGCTTCGGTGAGGTCGCCCTCCGCGCCTGGCGCTCGAGAAGCGGGCGCATGGCTTCCTCGCGGACATCATAGACCCAGAGTTCGTGCCCGCCGTCGAGCAACTTGCCCGCCATTGGTTGACCCATGTTGCCGAGGCCAAGACAGCCGATACGCATCGTGCGCTCCAGTGAAAGGGGCTGAGCCTGCGACTATACACCAGGCTGCTTGTAATCGGTCTGGTGTACTTCCACGATCGTGCCGTCGGGATCCTGCAGGAAGATCTGGTACCAACCGCCGATCGCCCAAACACCGTAGTCGGCGAATTGAATATTTTTCTCCCTCAGCATGGCCTTGAACGCCTCGATATCGTCGGTACGAAACGCAATGTGACCGCGGTCCAGCGGATTGAGACTCTGTTTGGTCCGGAACGCGACGCCGAGATCCTGCGGGGCGATGTGAAACTCGGTGGTGCCGTCGGTCAGAAACTCGACCTTACGGTCGTAGCCCTGCGACGTGATCTGCGCATCTCCGTAGCTTGGCACCGGCTTCATATTGAAAAGGGACCGGTAGAATTCCGCAACCGCGCCAACGTCCTTGGTCGAATAGTTCACGTGATGGAGCTTCAGTTCCATGGCATTCCCTTTCTTTCGTTCAGCGCGTAGCCCGGATGGAGCGAAGCGCAATCCGGGGCCATTCTAAACACCGCCTCGGATTTCGCTGCGCTCCATTCGGGCTACGATACATCCCGGCTACGCTTGCTCACTTCCTTCATTCACTTCGCCAGACCGAGCGACTTCAGCGCCTTGCCGTTGTCCTCGTCGTCCGCCTTCATGAACTCGCCGTACTTCGCCGCATCCTGATAGATCATGTCGAAGCCGCGCCGGGTCATGAACTCCTTGAACTCGTCGCTGTCCCAGGCCTTCTTGATCGCGGTCTCGTACGTCTTGGCAATCTCCGGCGGCAGGCCCTTGGGCGCCGCAAAGCCGCGCCACACGCCCTTGTGCCACTTGTGACCCGTCGCCTCCTCGGTGGTCGGCACGTCAGGGAAGTTCGGCGCGCGCTTGGGCGAGAAGAACACCAGGCTGCGGATACGCCCCGCCTTGATCAGCGCCTCGGCTTCCGGCATCGAGCAGGCGACGAAGTCGACGCCGCCGGCCGCGAGATCGGTCAGCGCGGTCGCCGCACCCGTGGACGGCACCCAGCGGATCGAGGTGGGTGAAACGCCGTCGGCCTGCATCAGGCCGGCGAGCGCGACATGCCAGCTGCCGCCCTGCCCCGTGCCTGACGCCACCACCTTGTTCGGGTTCGCCTTGATATGCGCGAACAGTTCCTTGACGTTCTTGTAGGGCGCGTCCGACTTGACGTGGATCGCGGCAAAATCCTGGTTGACCAGCCCGAGCGGCGTAAACTTCTCGAAGGTGAGATCGGTGAGCCCCGCCCAGTGCATCAGGGTGATCTCGAGCGTGATGAGGCCGAACGTGTAACCATCGGGTGCCGCGGTTGCGATCGCCTGGTGGCCGACCACGCCCGACCCGCCGGTGCGGTTCACGACGTTCACCGGCTGCTTGAGATCGCGCTCCAGGATGTTGGCGATCTGGCGCGCGACCGCGTCGGTGCCGCCGCCGGCGGCCCACGGCACGATCAGCGTGATCGGCCGCTCCGGGAAGGCCGCCTGGGCCGTTCCGGCGCCAAGCAGGCTTGCGGCCGCAAGCGCGACAAGCGCAAAATTTCTGACATGGCGAACCACTTGGCGAAACATTCGCAAATCCTCCCCCTGTGTTTTTGATGCGCCGGGTGAGCCACCGCGACGCTGCGCTTTTGCGCTATCCGCCATTCGGACGGCGGAGCGCTGACATGTCAAGCGGAAGTGCCGGTTGGCAAGTAGCCGGACGGAGCGAAGCGCAATCCGGGACGGTGTTGGCGTGGACCCGGATTTCGCTGCGCTCATCCGGGCTACTCGCACCTCTACCCGCCGCCCTCCGGCTTGATCCCGGCCGCTTTCATGATCGGCAGCAGCCGGCCTTCCTCGCTGTCGCGATAGGCTGATATTTCCTGCGGCGTGGTCGGCCAGGCGGTGGCGCCCAGATCGGCGTAGCGCTGTTGCACCCAGGGATCGTTCAGGGCCTTCACGGTGAGCGCGTTGATCTGCGCGACGAGATCGGCCGGCATGTTCGCCGGGCCCATCAGGGCGGTCCATGAGGTGAGTTCGTAGCCAGGCAACAGCTCGGCCATCGCGGGCACGTCGGGAAGCTCCGCCAGCCGCTTCCTCGAGGTGACCGCCACCGGCCTGATCGCGCCGGAGCGCACGCTCGGCAGCGAGCCCGGCAAATTGTCGAACAGCATATCGACATTGCCGCCAAGCAGGTCGTTCAGCGCCGGCGCGCCGCCCCGGTAAGGCACATGCCGGACCTGGACACCGGCCATGCTGTTCATCATCTCGCCGGAGAGATGCAGCGTGGTGCCGAAGCCGGCGGAGGCGTAGGTGTATTTGCCCGGCTCCTTCTTGAACGCCTCGAGCAGTTCCTTGAGGTCCGCGGAGAACAGGCCCTTCTTCGCGGTCAGGATGTTCGGCAATTGCCACATGCCGGAGATGAAGGTGAAATCCTCGCGCGGACGATACGGCAGTTTGGCGTAGGAGCCGATCGCAAGCACGTTGGAGGCGATGCCGCCGAGCCCGATCGTGTAGCCGTCCGCCGGCGCTTTCGCGATCGCGTCCGCGCCAAGCACGCCGCCGGCGCCGGCCTTGTTCTCGACCACGAAGGATTGCCCAGATAGTTCGCTCATCTTCTGGCAGAGCACGCGCGAGAGCGTGTCGGTGGCGCCGCCGGCCGGAAAGCCGTTGACATATTTCACGGACCGGATCGGCCAGGCCTCCGCCGCCCGACCCATACGTGGCGCCAGAAACGGCGCGGCGACGAAAGAGCCAAAGAGCGCAAGCGCGCGACGGCGGCCGATAGAAAGCGGCATTGGTGTCCTCCCCTTGCATGCCACACGCCGCGTCGCAGCTTTGCTGCTGTTCTTATCTCCTTACCTCCGGCGTTTGATTGAAGACCGGAGGTGGGGCGCGTTCGGTCGAGCTCAGCTTACGGGCTACGAGCGATGGTGGGAAGCCCGCCCATCGAGGCAAGGAGCCCGCGATGATGTCGCAGCCCGTATGGCGGGTTAGCGCAGCGCTAACCCACCGACCCGTCGCGAGAGAGCGGCGGATTACGCCAGCGAGCCAACAATCATTCCATCATCGGCCGGCCGATCCACAGCCGGTTGAGCCAGCGCACGGCGAGGTCCGGCTGCTGATCGCTGTGCACGCGCGCCAGCGCCTCCTGATAGGGGCCCACCGCGCGCAGGCGCAAGGGAAGGCGGGGATAGACGCGCCGGATCCACGCCAGCGCCCGGTCCGCACTGCGCTGTTCGCGTTCGCCGAACTCAAATCCGAATTCGCAGGCGAGCCGCGCCGGCAACAAATGGGCCGTCAGCGCGCGATACCATCTGGGCACGCGCAGTCCTGTGGCGCGGCCTGAAAAGATCTGCTCCGCAATGTCGCGGGCGGCGGGACTGACCGCGAGACTATCGGACTGCGCCATCGCCTCCGTGTAGGCGGCGAATGACGTCCAGTCCGCCGGCAAGTCGACCGGCCGAATGCCGAACAACGCGGCGTACAGCTTCGCCTCGGCCCAGTATTGTTCGCGCTCGCTGTTCGTGAGTGCAGGCAAGACAAGGTCATGCGTCTGCAAGGCGGTCTCCACCAGCGTGGCGTGAACCCACCGCAGCGCCGAGACCTCGTTGGCGCTGTAAGCCGACCCGGCTTCGAACCGGCCGGCCGCCTGTGGCAATATTCCGGTCACCGCGGCGTGACGCCGATGCAGCCGGCGGCTTGCGGCCAGCGCCTGATCGAGCGTGCCGAACACCATCGTGAATGTGATGTTGAAGGTCCGGTGAAACCGGCCAACCGGATCGGCAAAGGTCCGGGAATGCTCCGATATGGCGGCGGCGACCCAGGGGTGCGCCAACTGCAGCAACAGCGCTCGCCCCGCACCAAGGAAAATCGCCGCCTCGCGGTCGACCCGCCACGTCAGGGAATCCGGACCGAAGATTTCCTCGATGGGTCCGGCCGCCGCCTCGCGAACGGTGTCGAGACTGTTTTCGAAATCATCCTCTGATAACAGCAACGGCAATTCCTCGGTGCGCGGATGAGCGCAGAACATCCGGCACCACTCTAACACCGCCCCGGATATCGCGGAGCTGATCCGGCGCCAATTAATTTCCCCTGGCCTCACCGGCCGCGGCCCGCAGCCCGTACCCTGCCTTGGCATCCGCAGCCGATATGCTGCGAAATGGAGAAACAAACATCACCACAGCTTTGTTCTCCATCCGACTCCATTTTGTTCGCAAAGAACGAATCGGAATCGCACAAATCAGCGCGAGCCAATTCTTAACAACGCGTTTGCTTCTCGCTTGCGTCGCGCGGATCCAGCAAGTAGCCCGGATGGAGCGAAGCGCAATCCGGGACCGCTCTGACACCGCCCCGGATTTCGCTGCGCTTCATCCGGGCTACGATTACCGTTGCCGTTGCGCCAGATAGAATCCCGCTAGCACCGTCACCAGCCCCGCCGCCTGCAGCGCCGTCGGCGGCTCGCCGAGCAGCGAGCCAGCCGGCGAGGATCGTCAGCGCCGGCACCGTCGCCGGAAACACCGCGGCGCGGGCGACGCCGATGGTCTGGATCGAGAACACGAACAGATACATCGCGGCGGGGCCGGCCAGGATGCCCTGCCCCAGCGCCTGCAGCGCGTTCTCGCCGAAACCGAGCGCCGCCACGCGGGCGAAGCCGCCGAAGGCCGCATAGAGCGGCAGCAGCGCGAGCGACAGCACGCTGATGATGGTGGCCGCCGAGAACGCGTTGACGCGCCAGTGCCGCAGCAGCGTGCCGAACACCGCGAACATCAATCCGGTCAGCACGAACAGCAGATCGCCGAGCACGCCGTGCGAACCGATATGGCCGATCGACTCGGCGCCGATCACCGCAAGCCCGCCGACGATGACGACCGCTCCCAGCACGCGCGAGGGCGGCACCCGTTCGCGCAGGAACACCGCGGCGAGCAGCAGCGCCGCCGAGCGTCGCGCTGGAAGGCTGGATCACGCTGCCATGGCCGAGCGGCACGAACAGGAATCCCGTATAGCTGATGAGCGACATCACGGGCCCGCCCAGCACCATCAGCACCAGTCCGCGGCCCCAGCCGATGCCGCCGAGATTGCCGATGCCGGCGCGCAGCACCAGCGGCAGGAACACGATGCCCGACCACAGGAAGCGGTGCATCAGCAAATCGGGCGGCGTGAACCCGATCTTCAGCCCGTGCCGTGTCGCCACGAAGCCGAGCGCCCAGCACAGCGCCGCCCCCGCGCCGCACGCGACCCCGAGCAGGGCCGGCTTCGCATCGGATTTTTTGGCTGGAAGTTCAGCGCCGCCGGTCGGCTCGTTCATCGCCGAGGCTTACGTCAGGCCGCAAAGCGGTTCAACCCACACCCATGCAGGCCTCGTAGGGTGGATTCGCGGCTTGTCCGCCGCAGCTCAGCGAGCGAAGGCGGAAGCGTAATCCGCCATTCACTCGCCACCGATCGGTGGGTTACGTTACGCTAACTCACCCACTCACCTCGAAAGGATCACCATGAACGAAAATCGATATTACGGCGTTCGGGTCGAGGGCGCAAAATACGGCGTAGGCTTCGGCTCCGCACTCGCCATCGCGATCTCCTACACCAACAACCACTCGATCCTGTGGGCGATCATCCACGGCATTTTCGGCTGGCTCTACGTGATCTACATCGCGCTCTTCGGGTGATAGCAGCGGCGTAGGGCGGATTAGCGATAGCGTAATCCGCCGCTATCGCGGGAAGTCGGTGGGTTACGCTTTCGCTAACCCACCCTACTCGCCTCGTCTCGCTCAGGCCGCCTTCGCGGTCTTCTCCGGCTGCGCGGTTTCCATCGCGCGCATGTAGAGATCGAGCAGGCTCTCGCGCTCGTCGCGCTCGTCCTGGTCCTGCTTGCGCAGCTTGATGATCTCCTTGAGGATCTTCACATCGAACCCTTCGCCCTTGGCCTCCGCGAACACTTCCTTCTTCTGCTCGCTCAGCTCGGCCAGTTCGCCGTCGATGTTCTCGACCCGCTCGACGAAAGAACGGATCTTGCCGCCGGGAATGGTGACGTCAGACATGGTGCCTCCCTGTTTAATGAGGTTGTGAAAATGCCCGCAAACAAATAACCAATGTGTTAACCTCGGAAGGTTCCCGCCCCGCGCAAATCAGATAATCCCCAGACTGAACACATGAACGTCATTTCAATTCAGTCGCAGGTCGCTTTCGGCCATGTCGGCAACAGCGCCGCGGTGTTTCCGATGCAGATGCACGGCATCGACGTGATCGCCGTGCCGACCACGCTGTTGAGCAACCGGCCGGGCTATCCGACCATCCGCGGCCGGGTGCTCGATGCGCAACTGCTTGCCGATCTGCTGCTCGGGATCGAGGAGCGCGGCGCGGTCGATGCCGCGCAGATGATCCTGTCGGGCTATCTCGGCTCGGCCGACAACGCCAAGGTGGTCGCGGATTTCGTCGCGCGCGCCAAGGCCAAAAATCCCACGCTGCTGTATTGCTGCGACCCCGTGCTCGGGGATCGCGACCGCGGCCTGTTCGTCCACGCCGACATCCCGCCGCTGGTGCGCGACCTGCTGTGTCCGCTGGCCGATATCGTCACGCCCAATCATTTCGAGTTCGAATGGCTGAGTGGCGCGAAGGCCGCGACGATCGATCAGGTGCTCAAGGCGGCGCGCGCGTTCATGGCGCGCGGCACGGTCGTCATCACCAGCGCCGAGCTTGCCGACACGCCTGAAGGCGAGATCGAGAGCCTTGCCGTCGAGCGCGCAAACGCCTGGCGCGTGCGCACGCCAAAACTGCCGATCAGCCCGAACGGCACCGGCGATCTGTTCGCCGCGCTGCTGGTCGCCGCGCGCGTCGGCGGGTCCGACACGCCCGATGCGCTCAGCCACGCCGCCTCCGCCATCTTCGCCGTGCTGGAACGCACCGCGGCCCGGGGTACCGAGGAAATGCGCATCGTCGAGAGTGCGGAGCAGCTCGTTCATCCGGAGCGCAAGTTCGAATGTATCGCGATCAGCCCGTAGGATGGATGGAGCGCAGGCGTAATCCGGCCATTCATCCACGACCGGTCGCCGGATTATCGCTTCGCTCATCCGGGCTCCTACCCGCAGGAGAGAAAAATGAGCCGCTTCTGGAGCAGCTTGACGCACGACCTGAAACCCTATGTGCCGGGCGAACAGCCGCGCATGGCGGAACTGGTCAAGCTCAACACCAATGAAAGTCCGTTCGGTCCTTCGCCGCGCGCGCTCGAAGCCATCCGCGGCGAGGCGACGGATACGCTGCGTCTCTATCCGGACCCGCAGGCGTCAGCACTGCGGGCCGCCTTGGCCACCTACCACCAGGTACGACCCGAACAGGTGTTCGTCGGCAACGGCTCGGACGAGGTGCTGGCCCACGCCTTCGCCGCGCTGCTGAAGCACGATGCGCCGCTGCTGTTCCCCGACATCACCTACAGTTTCTACCCGGTCTATTGCCGCCTGTTCGGCATCGCGTACGAGGCCGTGCCGCTCGATCAGGCCATGCAGATCCGCGTCGCCGATTATCGCCGGCCGGCCGGCGCGATCATCATCCCCAATCCGAATGCGCCGACGGGCGTTGCGCTGTCGCGGGCCGAGATCGTGACCCTGCTGGAGGAACATCCCGACGCGCCCGTGGTCATCGACGAGGCCTATGTCGATTTCGGCGCCGAGACCGCGATACCGCTGGTCGCCTCCCACCCGAACCTTCTGGTCGTTCAGACCATGTCGAAGTCGCGGGCGCTGGCGGGCTTGCGGGTCGGCTATGCGATCGGCGACGCCGACCTGATCGAGGCGCTCACGCGGGTGAAGGACAGCTTCAACTCCTATCCGCTTGGCCGGCCCGCCCAGGCCGGCGCCATCGCCTCGCTGGAGGACGAAGCCTATTTTCAGCAGAGCCGCGCCCGCGTGATCGAGGGCCGAGAGCGGCTGAACCGCGGACTGAACAGGCTGGGCTTCGAAGTGCTGCCGTCCTCCGCCAACTTCGTCTTCGCGCGCCATCCGGCGCACGAAGGCGCGGCGCTGGCCACCGCGCTGCGCCAACGCGCGGTGATCGTCCGCCATTTTTCCGCGCCGCGCATCTCCGACTATCTGCGGATCACCGTCGGCACCGACGAGCAGATCGACCGGCTGCTGTCAGCCCTGTCGGACAATCATTGGCAGCGCACGTAGCCCCACGCGCGCCACCCGCTACTCCACGACGTCGAGTTTGACCTTGGCAACACCCTTCCCCACCATCCCCAGCGCGTCGGCCGCGGAATAGGAGACGTCGACAACACGGCCCTGGAACATAGGGACCGCGGTCATTGACCCGCACCGTCACCGAGCGGCCGCTGGCGACGTTGGTCACGCGCAGCTTGGTGCCGAACGGCAACGTCGGATGCGCGGCGGTCATTTCGAGCGTGTTGAACTTTTCGCCGCTCGCCGTCTTCGTTCCCTCGGTGTAGTAGCTCGCAACCCCATGCGAAGCCGTTTTGACGTCGCCCGCATCCTTGCGCGGCGCGGACGGCGTATGCCTTCTCACGGCGGCCACGCGCCTCTTCATCATGGACGATGTCGTTCGATCGTGGTCCAGCGACGCCTGCCTGACTAGCGCGAAGTTCGGATTTTTGGGTGACGACCGAGGACTGCGCGCAGGCCGCAAGCGATGCGGCTGCGAGCGTGACAGCCAGCAGCCGTATGAATTTCCCTGCACAGCGCGGCCGGAACCAACGACGCTTCAAGTTGAGTACGGCCAGCTCTGACGTCAACGCACGAAGTACTGGTGCAGCCAATGGAAGACATGTTGCAATCCCCCGCTCGCGCCCCAGCCCAAGCCGAAAACCAACACGCGGCAATGGCGTGCCTGAATCCGGGCGGAAGCGTGGCCGGACGCGATCAGGCGCGGTTTCCCCAGCGCAATTCCGTTCGAGTGTGGTGATTGTGTCACAGCGGTAGCGCAGGATGGAGCGGAGCGCAATTCCGGAGCGGGATTCGCGCGTCAATCGCGCCGGATTTCGCTACGCTCCATCCGGGCTACGCTTCGTTCTTCGGTAAGTGAAAAACTTCGTTCCATCGAAAAAGCGGTTCGGGCGATTGAACACGGAGAGGAACATCGCGCCGTTCGGAGCATGCGCGACATGGATGTTGCCGCCCGGCCGCCACACGAAGTCACCCGCGCCACAGCTGCCTTCGGCATCTTCCAGCGATCCTTCGAGCATGAAGGTCTGTTCGAGCGCCGTGTGCTCGTGCAGCGGCACGACCGCGCCGGGCGCCATCTTGAACAGGATGGTCGAGCGCCCTTCGTCGTCCTTGTACAGGATCTTCATCTCTATTCCGTCGAACTCCGTTCGCTGCCAGGGCATCGACGACGCGGCGACGAAGGTCGATCGGAGTTCGGGCGGGTTGACGGGCGAAGGCTTGTTCATGGCTTCTTCTCCGAAAGATGTTGCGCCGCTGCGCTCAAGAAATCTCGTAGACCGACACCTTGTCCGCGATACCGCTCAACGCCACGCGCCGCGGCGTCGGCTTCAGCCCGCTGGTCTCGAGCAGGGCCCGGGCATGCGCGTTCTCCACCACCTGTTCCGTCACCACGATCGAGCGCGAGGCCGCAAGGCCCTGGACGCGCGAGGCGATATTGACCGTCTGGCCAAAATAGTCCTGCTGACCATTGAGCGTGACCGCGAGGCATGAGCCTTCATGGATGCCCATCTTCAGGCGCAGGCTCTGATGCTGACGCTCGGCGCCAAGATCGCTCATCGCCTCGCGCATGCGGATCGCTGCTGCAATGGCGCGGTCGGGCGTCTCGAAGGTCGCCATCACGGCATCGCCGATGGTCTTCACGACCGCCCCTCTTTCGGACGCGATGATCTCCTGCAGCAGCCTGAAATGCTCGTTGACGAGATCGAAGGCGGTGAGATCACCGACGCGTTCATAGAGCTCGGTGGAATCCTTGAGATCGCTGAACAGGAACGTCAGGCTCAGGATCTTGAGGCGCTGGCCGATGGCGAGCGTGTCGGTCCGGTAGATATCGCGAAACGTCTGATTGGTGAGGAGACGCGTTGCCGTGAGCACCGACTTGCGCCGCTTCAGCAGGTCGTCCAGCGCCGGGTTCGCGACCCACACCGCCGGCAACACGCGGCCGTCGGTGCGGTTGTCCAGGGCGAGGCGCAGCGGCCCGGGGCGCAAGGCAACGGTGTCGACGGGAACCTGGATCTTGTTGAAGATCACCGACAGGTTCTGGCGCTCGCTGGTCTCTTCGCCGCTGACCTCGAGGAACTGCGCCGCATGCGTCACGGGATCGAACACGATCAACGTGCCCTGCGGCACCTGCAGGGAAAGGATGGCCCGCTCGCCTGCCGGCAAGTCGACGATTTCGAGCGTGACGTCGTCCAGCAGCTTCTCCAGATCGGCCGGAAGATCGATCGCCGAACTCCAGAAGATCTGGCGATAATATTCGGCCGCGGACAGTTCGTCGGGACTATGGGCCGCGATCTTCCGCACGCGCGGGCTTACCGTAAACGTCACCTCGACCAGATTGTCGAGCGTCGTCTCATAGCCCGCGGCGCAGAAAGCGCAATTATACTGCGCCCGATCCAGCGTCTTCAGGCTCTTGTTGGCGGAAAGAACCCCGGCGCAGCTCGGGCACATCACGTTCCACGTCATCTCGAACATGCCGAGCCCGACCGCATTCAGGAGTGCTGCGATGACCCGCTCTTCGTCGATGCCTGACGTGCGTGCGAGATCAAGCGCGTTCATCTTGTTCAAGGCATGATCCGGGGCATCCCGCACCATACGCTCGAGCATGTCGACAACGGCTTCGTCGGACGACTGACGCAGCGCCGCAAACAAAGTCTCGGTTTCGCTCATGCGACAATGCTACCTGAAAGAAGGCAGCGCGAACACCCGCTAACCCATCCTGCGCGCGAAGCTGCCGGCGCATGACGCCATCAAGACAAAAAGCCCGCGACGAAATCGCGGGCTTTTTGCTCAGGCGGTGATGCGGATGTCGGTCAGCGAATGGCGCGACCGGTGGTCGGGGCGGCGCGGCGGTCTCGGCCGTCCGTGTCTTCCGCGGTGTCAGGACGCTCGAGCTGATGCGCCGTGGCTGTGGAGGTCAGCGCCGGCGACTGCTGCGTGACATCAGCGGCTCCCAGCACGCGAACCTGCACCGCCGATATCGGCAGCCCCTTCGTTTCATAGCTCGGCAACTCCGCCGCAAAGCCGGCAGTGGCACCCGCAATCGAGAGTGCGGCGGCTGCGATGGATAGGTAGGTCTTCTGCACTTCAATTCTCCGGGGTAGGATTCGAAGCAGCAGGCTACACCTCTTTTGCTGCAATGCGATATCATCGATATTGCATTGCAACAATGCAGTTCCCTACGCTCAATTAATAGTGAGAATTTAACCAGTTAGCGGCAGGGCCTGCCGCACGGAGAAAAGCATGCAAGTCGCAGTCGTCGGTGCCGGAGCGGTCGGATGCTACTATGGGGGACTGCTGCTGCGGGCCGGACATGACGTGACGTTCATCGGCCGGCAGCCGCATGTCGACGCCATCAACGCCCATGGCCTGCTGCTCGACACCAAGAGCTTTCAACGGCCACCTGCCCGCCAAAGCCGCGACCGACGCAACCGCGCTTGCCGCGCCCGACCTGGTGCTGGTTTGCGTGAAGTCGGCCGATACCGAGCAGGCCGGCCGGTCGCTCGCCGGACACTTGCGGCCGGAAACATCCGTTCTCAGCCTGCAGAACGGCGTCGACAATGCGCCGCGTCTTGCCGCGGTCATCGGCCACGCCGTCATTCCCGTCGTGGTCTATGTCGGCAGCGAGATGGCCGGGCCCGGCCACGTCAGGCATCACGGCGGCGGCGACCTCGCCATCGGCCCCTCTGCCGCGAGCGAAGCGCTGGCGCAAACGCTTGCAGCCGCCGGCATCGGCATCACGATCGCCGACGACATCGACAGGACGCTATGGAGCAAGCTGATCATCAACTGCGCGTTCAACGCGCTTTCCGCGGTGGCAGACATTTCCTACGGACCGATGCTGGAAGTCGAGGGTACAAGGGATGTCGTCAGCCGCGCGGTGCAGGAAGCGATCGCGGTCGCCCGCGCCTGCGGCGTATCGATGCCCGACGATCTCCTCGCGCAGATCCTGAAAATCCCCACCATCATGCCGAACCAGATGTCGTCCACCGCGCAGGATCTCGCGCGCGGCAAGCCCAGCGAGATCGACTTTCTCAACGGCTATGTGGTGCGCAAGGGCGCCGAGCTCGGCATTGCCACGCCGACCAATCAGGCCCTGCAGGTGATGGTGAAGCTGGCGCAACGAAGCAAGGAGATGTCACGGCCCGGCGAAAGCCAGTAGCGCGCAGGAAGCATATTCGAAAGCGCAGTCTGGCATTCGCCCACGACTGCCCGCCTTGCCAACGCTCTCGCCGCAACGAAGCTGCGCCCGATGAGCGTTCGCGACATCCGGGACCACTCTGACACTGCCCCGTGTTTCGCGAAGTCATCACTGCGCAATTGCGTCCATCATCAAGCGCGCATTCGCGCGACCCGCCGGCTCATCCAAGCTACGGGCGACGGCCGCCTACGCGACCAATCGCTTCTCGAGGATTTTGCGAAAATCGGTTGCCAGGCTGCCGTAGTAGCCGGCCAGCACCTCGTAAAAGGTCTGCTCGGCCTTGTCGGTTGCCGCCCGCGCCTGCTGTTCGCAGCGCGAGGCTTTCGTCTCGTACTTCTCCACCTTGGTCTTGAGCTCAGCCACCACCATCGTCGGTACTCCCCGCCACGCACACGCCCTAGGATGCTAGGCCGGCAAAGGTCGAAAAGATGGCGGAGCTGAGGAGATTTCGTAGCGCAGCCGGTGAGCAAGTCGTGGCTGATCGCGCGAAGCCGGCCTAGCGCGCCGGCACCGGGGCCGGCGGCCGCAACAAGCGTGACCGCGCCGTGCCCGTCGCAGCCGGCCGCTTCGCCGCGACGCGCTTTCCGCTGTCGACGGATTCCAGATAGGACGTCAGCGCCCAGGCCGAGCTCGAACCGCTGGAATAGTGTTTTTGCAGAAACAGATAGAGCGTGAGGTGAAAGCGGCCCTTGGCGAGCCCGCGCGGGCTGCGATGGCAGGAAGCGCAGCTTTCAGCGAACAGTTTTGGCGCCGGCTTTGCCCTGATCGAGATTCTGCGCGACGGCCACCGATCCGCCCAGCGCGACTATCGCGGCAAGAACAAGCAGACCGCAGCGCGCTTTGATTGACGACATCAGTTTTTCCGGTTTACGGAGCGGATGAGCCGCCTGGCGGCAGGCGGAAGATGGCAGGTGAAGCGCAATCTGCTGTCCAGGCGTGGCGAAAAATGGGTGCGCTTCCGCCATTATTGCGTTCCAATCGCGGCTCCTCCGATGCTGCATCCCCTCAATATGGCGGCTTTCTCTTCTCCCGCTGCGCTCTTGCCGCCTCCATCCACCACACGAGATCATCGGCAAAGCGCGGAAACGCATGCGACAGCGCCTTGCCGCCCTCGCCGGTCGGCTTGCCGTCTTCGGTCAGCGTCTGCGCGATCGGGCCGACGGCGATCGAGCTCGAAATCACCACCATGCCCATTTCCGAAAGCGTGCCGTGCCATGCCAGCGCTGCGCGCGCGCCGGAGAAGCGGCCGGCCGAATAGCTCGCAATCGCGGCAGGCCGCCAGAACCATTCTTCGAGGAAATGGTCGGTGAGGTTTTTCAGCCCCGGCTGCATGCCCCAATTATATTCGCCGGTGACGAACACAAAGCCGTCGGCGGTGCGGATCTGCTCGGCCAGTTTTTCGAGCGCGTCCGGCGCGCCGCCTTTCGGATATTCCTTGTACATCCGGTCCAGCATCGGCAGCCCGATCGCCTTGGCGTCGATCAGTTCGACATCGTCGCCGCGCGCGGTAAACCCCTCGACGACGAATTGCGCGAGCCGGATGCCCATGCGGTCGGACCGGTAGGAGCCGTAAAAGACGAGAATGCGGTTGCCCATGACGCCTGCCCCTTAAGACATGACACAGCGTAGCCCGGATGGAGCGCAGCGCAATCCGGGATCGCTCTAACAGGCGTGCACGCCGTAGCACCGACCCGGATTTCGCTGCGCTCCATCCGGGCTACACGCCACTCACTACGTCAACAAAAAAGCGGCCTTGCGGCCGCTTCGTTGCAGTTACGCGTCCGGCTTTACCAATAACCGGGACCCTCATAATAGCCGTAGGATTCTCGGTACGGTGCGCCTGCGATGGCGGCCGCTGTTCCCACCGCTACGCCGGCCGCAAGCCCAACGGGGCCGGGCCCGTAATACGCGCGAGGCCCTCGTAGCCGCATGGTAGTAGCTATAATCATGGCGGCTCGGCGAACGCACGCCGTATCCGCCGCGCAGATAGTCGGAGTTCGGGTAGTTGAACCCGATCATGCCGGGCTCCTGGGTCGCTTCCTGCGCCATCGCTGGCGTCGCAAGCGCCGTCGCGAGGATCGCGGCCGCGCCAAGCAGTGTCAGTTTCGTCATTGCTCACCCTCCATGTGCATATGCAGAGCGAACGGACGAGACGAGATGCTTGTTCCGGAGGTCGATTCACAGCGCCGTGATTGTCAGGGACGACAGCCACTCACCGCCAAGAGAAAAGGCCGGCGGGCATTACGCCGCCGGCCTTCTCTTGCAACTGCCGGCTCGGGAGGTCCGGTTCCGCTGCACTTCCATGCCTAAAATTTCACCACCGCAGTATTAATAAATCCTAACGATCAACTGTGAGATGCATCACGGATGGGCAAAACCTTCTGGCGCTAACTTCGTACCAATAGGAGTAGCTGCGCTTACAGGAGGCCAACATGACGCAAGTCTATTTCCACTGCTCCAACTCCCGGGAAGTCCGGATCGATCGTTCCGGCGAAGCGGTGGCCGACCTCGCCGAGGCGCGTGACCGCGCAGCCGGCATCGTCCGCTCGCTGATCATGGGACGGGACGCCGAAGACTGGCGCGACTGGGTCGTGCATGTCAGCGACGATTTCGACGACGAGATCTTCGTTCTGCCGTTCGCCTTCGTCCTCGGCAAACCGCACTGAGAGGTTGCCATGCTGCCGGCGCGACCGTCCTTCATGCCGCTGCTTTGCCGCCTCGATGCGATCATGGCGCGCTGCCACCGACTGATCGAGCGCGCCCGCGATCCTTATCGTCCCGAACGGCATTACATGCGCGGCCCCGGCCCGAAATGGCACGCCAGACATCGCGCTGACATTGCAGGCGTTACACTCTAAGACGCGGCCGACCGTGCACGCGGCGCGCTCTGCGCGCCAAACCAGAATAATCCCTCATTCTCCCCGTGCTCCTTCGCGCGCCGGTTCCAGTATCCGGAACCCGTGGCCCCAACCTCTTCACGAGATCGCCTTGCTTTGGTCAAACCTCGCAGGCCGTGTGAAGGCTTGGACAAGGCTTTCTGGGCAGAAGGTTTTCCTCTCCGCAAAGCATGCTCGCCGCCCGATGCGGGTGACATTGGACTGAGCAAGGGACCGCCAATGCAATCCACGCCAACTCTGAAAGACACCGATCCGCACGACGTCTTTGCGATCGAATCGCTGCTGCACGCACATGCCGAAAAGGCGCCACCGCTGGCGCACGATCCGGCCGCCCCGCCGGCGGCGCCGGAAGTCCACGTCGTGCCACCGATTTCGGCCGGCGCGCCTGTTCCGCAGGTCGAACCAACGTTTCGCGACCCCGATGTGCGCGATATCCAGCTTGAGAATGTCAGGCCAAGCGAGATCAAGGTGAATGGTCTCAAGCCTCCAGGCGAACAGCCGGCATCCAAATGGGTGAAGCGCGTGGTCATGGCGCTGCTCGGTCTGTGCGGCGCCATGGCTGCCGCCGCCTGGCAGCATTATGGCGATCAGGCCACGGCGATGGCCTCCGAATGGGCGCCGCCCTTCGTGCTGGCTGCATTGCCTTCGGCAGCCAAGCCGGCCGTCGCCGAGCAGCCCAGCGCTCCCGCCACTGAAGCCGCCGCGACAGAACAGGCCGCCGCGCAATCGGCAGCACCGGTAACGGCAGCACCGGTTCAATCCGAACCTGCCGCTACCGCGGCAGCGGCCACTCCTTCTGCGGAATCGCCCCAGTTGCAGTCGATGGCGCAGGATCTCGCCACGATGGGCCAGCAGGTCGAGGAACTGAAAGCCACCATCGCGCAACTCAAGGCGAGCCAGGCGCAAATGACGCGCGAGCTTGCCAAAGCCTCAGAGGCCAAAACGACCGAGACCAGGCCTGCCGAGCAGAACCTGCGGCCCAGGGTGTCGGCGCTGACGCCGCCTCCGCAGCGGCCGGCCGCTCCGCCGCCCGTGCGCAAGCCGAAGCCGGCGGCCTATTCCCATTCGCCTGCCTACGCGCCCGCTCCGGTTGCCGTCGCTCCCGCAGCGCCGCTCCCGCCGGCGCAGGCCGCCGCACCGTTGCCGCCAGCACCGCAGGCAGACGATCGCCGACGACGGCGAGCCGGTGGTGCGCCCGCCGATGCCGTTGCGGTAGCAAGCCGGATTACACGAAGCCTGCCGGTCGCGCATTCGCGCGACCGGCATTGCTCGTTCCAGCACTTGAGATCACGCGGAACTCAGCTCTGGTGCGGTCCCCGCATCATCTTCATGGCGTCTTCGATATGACGCCACTCCGTGGCTTCCTCGGCATCGCCCTTGCTTTCGCAGGCCTGCGCATTGTGGGCCGCTTGCGCGATTGCGGTGAGGCCGTGCTTTTCCATCATCTGGCGTGCAATCGTGTGGATCTGCATTTCCGACATCATGTCGCTCTCCCAGGGTTCCACCAGTCCCCGCCGCAGCGTTTTAACTCCCTGCAGCTTCCTCGTGAAACGGCCGAACCGAAAGTCTCGTTCCTTCCGTGGCAACAGATAATTTTCGGACAGGTTACGGATCGTTCGCGTGGTTCCACTCGCAGCCCCGTAGTCTCCCCGAATATCAAGTTGGTCTTTCGGCGGTTATTTTCCAGCGCGAATCGCAATCGCGGGAGTCGGACATGGCCAAAGTCTATTTTCACTACTCCAATTCGGAGGGCGATCTGCGTCGACCAGCGCGGCACCGCCGCCGGAAACCTGACCGAGGTCCGCGAGCACGCCACCCGCGTCGTGCAGTCGCTGATTGCGGTGCAGGGCCCGGAAGACTGGCGCGACTGGACGCTGCATGTCAGCGACGATCTCAACGACGAAATCTTCGCCCTGCCGTTTTCGTCCGTGCTCGGCAAGCCGCACTGAGAGGCCGCCATGCTGGTCATGCAACCGCTGCTCCGACGCCTGACAGAGATCGTGATCCATTGTCACCGGCTGGTCGGCCTTGCCCGCAACCCCTACCGCCCCGAGCTGCACTACATGCGCGGCCCCGGCCCAAAATGGTACGCCAAGCGTCACGGCATTCGATAGCCCTGTAGCCCGCAATCCGAGGCCACATCTGACGACGCGACGGCCCCGGATTTCGCTTCGCTCCATCCGGGCTACATGGCCTCTCCATCCTACAACTCACCCAACTCCGGCGGCTCGAACCAATTCGTTAGCGACAGCCCGCCATCGATCACGATCGCGGCGCCTGTAACGTAAGCCGATATCCGGTTCGACAGCACCGCCAGCGCCAGCGGCGCAAGGTCATTGGCCTGGCCAAGCCGGCCGAGCGGAATGTGTCTGGCGAGTGCGGGATCGGCGACGAAGCCGCCGGCCGCGATCGCGCCGGGCACCAGCGCGTTGACGCGGATGTCGAAGCGGCCGAACGTCTTGGCCAGCTCCTTCACCAGCATCGAAAGCCCCGCCTTCGACGTCGAGTAGTGCGGCAGGTTGCGCGGGGTGCCGGCATGCAGCGAGGTCAGCAGCAGGAATGAGCCGGGCTGTTTGTCGGCGATCAGCTTGCGCGCCAGTTCGCGCGAGAGATGGAATCCGGCTTCAAGATTCACCGCATGCATCCGCGCCCAGGTCTCCGTGGTGACGCCCAGCGCGTGATCGGCTTCACGTCGCGGCGGCGAGGCGCTGTGCACGAAATGCGTCACGCGACCGAGCGCGCTGGCTGCTTCCGCCAGCAGCGCATCGCGCGCGGCAGGATCGGCGAGATCGCCGACCCAGGGCACGGCGAGTTCCGGACGCGGCGAGGCCTTGATGGCCGCCGCCACCGTCTCGCGGTTCACGTCGGCAAACACCGTGCGCACGCCCTCGCCGACCAGGGCTTGCGCAATCGCGCGGCCGATCCCGTTGCCCGCGCCGGTGACGAGCGCCGCCTCACGCGCAGGATCGAATGGATTGTCGAACAGGCCCATAGGTTCAGGTCTCCCATCGAAGCGGAGGTCATCAAGCCAGGTCGCTTCCCGTTCTACAGACCGCAGGATCAATGGGAAGACCGTACGGCGGATGATAGCGCGGCCTGCGAACCTCGTCGCGGGCTGCCATCTTGCGCTAAATCAATCCGGCGCACCATCTGCACCGCTAGGTTGCTTTCACCTTTTTGGAAACCGTCCTAATCTCTCCTCCGTAACCGGCGGGCTCACCACCATGCAAACCCGCGTTCGAAAAGTCGCTCACGTTCTGGAACGCCTGGGGCTTGCCATGGCAGGCGCGGCGAGCGGGTTGTTTGTGGCGGCCCTGGTGGGAACGAGCCATTCCGCACTCACCAACCAGGCCTTCCTGCTCCTGATGATGATCGGCGGCGCCGTCGGCTTTTATCTCGGCATCGATACGCCGCCATTGCCCTTTACCACATCGAACGGCCGGCCCGCCGATGGCACCTGGGTCGGCAAGATCGATACGCCGGAGCTGCTCAGCGCGATCGGCACCTTCCTCGCGGCGCTCTCGGCGTTCGTATGCGTCGGCGTGATCGTGCTGCGCCACGATCCGCATTTGGGATGGATATGGACGATCATGGCCGGATGGGTGGTCGGCGTCGCCATGCAGATCATCGCCGGCACGATCGCCCGCCTGCGCCGTTGATCGGCAGACCGTTCTGGCTTCAGCTGTCGTCTTCCAGCGTCAGTACCAGACCGGTCAGCGCCGCGCCGATGCCGAACATCAACCCGTAGGTCGTGACCAGCATCACCGTGGTCTGAACAGGCGCGTTGCTTTTTGCAACGAGGTCCCGGACATGAAAGAAATCGATCAGGCTGAGCAACAGGACCAGCGATAACCCAAGCGCCACGCCCATCAGGAAATGGCTCAACAGCGCATTGAAGAGTGATTTTTTTGGACGCATGACGCCGTGCCTTCGGCATGATGCCAAGCCAACGCACGGCCAAGGAACTGGTTCCTGGCGCGGGAACAGAATTGGTCCAGGACTTCGGAGCATCAGCCGCGCCCCGGGCGTTTGCAAAGCGTTAAGCAAGCCTTGCCAACACCCACCGGCATTTCCAAAAATCTCCACAATCATCTTTAGGAAGAGGAAGGCATTCGCTTTCGAGAAAAGGAGAATTTCCAATGCGGTTAGGGCAAGCGATCTTCTTCGGTGCGGCGGCCGCCCTCCTCACTTTGGCAGCGCCGACGCTCGCCAAAAATTCCAGCGCGAATTCGCACACGGCGAAGACGGCCGAGGCTCCAGCGTCCACCTCCTGCCAGGCCTATCAGCAGGCGGCCGACGGCTCGTGGACGCAACTGCCCTGTCAGGAGATGGGTTCCAAGACGTCAACGCAGCCCCACTCCGCCGCAAAGAGCGCGACTGAAGAAACCCACTAACCCGAATCGCTACGGCCTACGCCGCCGCCCTGCCCAGCCAATCGTCGAAACGCGTCGGCATGATCCGCGCGCCTTCGTCCGGCACCAGCGTGCGCAATGCGAGCGGCGCGCCGAAATACGGGACGTCGGCGCCCGATACGATCTTGCTGCTATCGCCCTGCTTGCGGAGCCAGCGGCCAACGAAGTCCGCCAGCGGCGCCGCTTCGGGACCTGCGACCTCGCGGATGCCGTTGGCGGGCTCGCCCAAAGTTGCATCGGCGAGCGCAACGGCGACATCGTCGGAAAGCAGCGGCTGCATCAACTGGCTGGAGACATGAACCTCGCCATCCCTACGGCCGGAATCCGCGACCGCGCCGACGAATTCGAAGAACTGGGTGGCGCGCAGGATCGTGTAGGCAAGTCCGGAAGCCGCGATCAGCCGCTCCTGTGCCAGCTTGGCACGGAAATAGCCGCTGCTTTCGAGCCGGTCGGTCCCGACGACCGACAGCGCGACGTAGTTCCGCACGCCGGCCTGCTTGGCAGCCGCGATCAGGTTACGCGTCCCCGTCTCGAAGAAGTCCAGCACCGCCTTGTCCTCGAACGAGGGGGAATTCGACACGTCGACGACAATGTCGGCGCCCGCGAGCGCGGCTTGCAGGCCCTCTCCGGTCACGGCGTTGACGCCCTTGCTTGGCGACGCCTGCAGCACCTCATGGCCGCGCGACCGGAGCAACGGGGCCGATTTCGAGCCGATCAGGCCCGTTCCGCCGACAATAACGATCTTCATGTCCTCGCTCCTCTACCGAAAGCTGCAGCAAACCCCGCGCAGCATACCAAGACGAGCGGCAAGGCGCCGCTGTGACACGCCCCCTGTAAACTCCGGATTAATTGGCACCACCTATACTGGTGGCCCGCATGCCCGCACCAGCGCAAATGGTCAAAATCCCATGAAAATCGGCACCCTTCTCACCGCTGTCATCGTCTCGCTTTCCGCCGTCGGCGGCGGGCTCGCCATCTATGTGGCGGCTTCCAAATATCAGACCATGGAAAAGGTCTCGGTAGCGCAGAGCCGGCTGGAAGTGGTGCGGGCGGTCGGCGAAATTCCGCGCTACATGAATCCCGAGCGCGGCTTTGCCACCAACATCCTCTACGGGCCGCCCGCGGTGGACCCGAAAATGCGGGCCGAGCTCAACGACAAGTACCGCAAGAACACCGACGGCGCGCGCGACAAGATGAACGCGGTCCGCAAGAACCTGTCCGGCGGGCTCGACGATGCCGCAGCCCTCGGCGCCGGCATCGACGCGCTGAACGTCAAGTTCGCCGCCCTGCGCGAGGCCATGGACAAGGCCATCGACGGCCCGGCCGAACCCCGCAAGGACGCGGCCAGGAAGATCGTCGCCGACAACGCGGCCTTCAATGTCGCGGTCACGACGCTGCTCGACGAACAGGTGCGGCGCATGGCGCAGCTCGACGGCGACGCCTACCGGCAGGCCGTCTATGCCAACATCGCCTGGACCCTGCGCGACGTCGGCGGCTACAACGCCAGCGTTCACAAGAACCTCGTCGGCAACAACCGCGTCGCCACCGAGGCCGAGAAGATGGAATACAGCCGCTCACAGGGCCGCGCCGACCAGATCCTGATGTCGCTGCAGGAGTTGCGCGGCAATCCCGCCACGCCCGCCAATGTCACCGCGGCGCTGGACAAGATGAACGAGGCCTATGTCAAGCGTTTCGGCAATGAACTGAAGCTCGTCAAGGAAGGCGCAACCTCCGGCAAATTTGCGACCGACGTCGATAAGTACTTCGCGGAATCCCAGCTCGGCCTCGGCGCCGTCGTCGATGTACGTAACGCCTTCTACGACAACGCCGAATACGTTCTCGGGCTTGCCTATTCGTCCGCACGCCTGAGCTTCCTGATCGCGCTCGCCGTTCTCGTTGCAGTCGCCGCCGCCAGCGGCGTGCTGATCACGATGGTGCGCCGCCGCGTCTGCAAGCCGATCGTCGACCTTACCGGCACGATGGAGCGGCTGGCTGGCGGCGACGTAACCGGCGAAATCGCCGGCTCCGGCCGCGACGACGAGATCGGCGCGATGGCTGCGGCCGTTGGCGTCTTCAAGGACAGCATGATCGAGGCCGAACGTCTCGCCGCCGAAAAGGCCGCCGAGAGCGACGGCAAGATGCGCCGCGCCCAGGTGCTCGACGAACTCACCCGCGTGTTCGAAGCCAAGGTCACCGAACTGGTCGGCGGGCTGTCGTCGGCATCATCCATCATGGAAGACACCGCGCAGTCGATGTCGTCGACCGCCACCCTCACCAACCGTCAGGCGGCCATCGTCGCCGCTGCTTCCGAACAGACTTCCGCCAACGTGCAGACGGTGGCGAGCGCCACCGAGGAACTGGCTTCGTCAATCTCGGAAATCGGCCGCCAGGTCGCGCAATCGACCGAAATCGCCGCCCGCGCGGTCGACAATGCGCGGCGCACCGGCGACACCGCACGTTCGCTCGCCGACGGCGCACAGAAGATCGGCGACGTCGTGACGCTGATCCAGAGCATTGCCGCGCAGACCAACCTGCTGGCACTGAACGCAACCATCGAAGCCGCGCGCGCCGGCGATGCCGGCCGCGGCTTTGCCGTCGTCGCCTCCGAAGTCAAATCGCTGGCCGGCCAGACCGCGAAGGCCACCACCGAAATCTCCGAACAGATCGCCGCGATCCAGGCGGCGAGCGACCAGACCGTGACGGCGATTCAGAACGTCGCCAACGTGATCGCCGAGATCGACCAGATCGGCACCGCGATTGCGGCCGCGATCGAGGAGCAGGGCTCCGCAACCAAGGAAATCTCGCGCAGCGTGCAGGAAGCCGCACGCGGCACCCAGGAGGTCAATTCCAACATCACGGGCGTCCAGAAGGCCGCCGACGACACCGGCTCCGCCGCCAATCAGGTGCTTGGCGCTGCCGAGCAGTTGTCCTCGCAATCCAAGGATCTTGCCGGTCAGGTCAACCGCTTCCTGTCGGAGGTCCGTGCGGCGTAGGCCGGGTTCCATCAAGGCATTGCAGGCGGGTTTTGCCGGCGCGGGTCGGCATGCTAGAAGCGGGAACTTTCAGTCCCCGTGGAACTTGATATTGCCAGCGTGCCTAGATTATTCCCCATACGACCGCCGTTTCCGCGGTTGCCCTCGGGCGGGTATCCGTGACAGTCGATATCGAACAATTGCATCGCCGGATTGCCGCGCTCGAAGCCGAGAATGCCCGGCTCAAGGCCCTTGCGGCCGCCGACAATAACGAGCTGGAGCGCGCCGAAACTGCGCTTGCTGACAGCGAACAGCGCTACCGGACCCTGTTCAATTCGATCGATGAGGGATTTTGCATCATCGAATTCTTCGATGGCCCCCACGGTCCCCTCAGCGACTACGTCCACATCGAGGCCAACCCGGCCTATGCGCTGCACGCCGGCATCCCTGACGTGGTCGGGCAGAAGCTGCGCGAGATGGTGCCCGACGAGGCCGACGGCTGGGCCGAGCTCTACGGCTCGGTGTTGCGGACGGGCGTGCCGATCCGCTTCGAGCGCGAACTCGTCGCCACCGGACGCTATCTCGAACTCGCGGCGTTCCGGATCGAGCCTGCCAGCCGGCGCCAGGTCGCGGTGCTGTTTCAGGATATCACCTCGCGCAAGAGGGCCGACGAGGCCATGCAGCGCATGAACGAAACGCTGGAAGCGCGCGTGGCCGAGGCCATCGCCGAACGCAAACACGCCGAAGAAGCCTTGCGCCAGTCGCAGAAGATGGAAGCCGTCGGCCAGCTCACCGGCGGCATCGCGCACGACTTCAACAATCTCCTCACCGGCATCATCGGCTCGCTGGACCTGCTGCAGGTCAGGCTGCGCCAGGGCCGTACCACCGAGATCGACCGCTATGTTGCCGCCGCGCAAGGCGCGTCCAAGCGCGCCGCCGCCCTCACCCATCGCCTGCTCGCCTTCTCGCGGCGACAGACGCTGGATCCCAAGCAGACCGATGTGAACCGGCTGGTCATCGGCATGGAGGAGCTGATCCGGCGCACGGTCGGCCCGCAGATCACGGTCGAAGTCGTGACGGCGGGCGGGCTTGTGGTCGACGCTGATCAATTCATCCCAGCTCGAGAACGCACTGCTCAATCTGTGCATCAATGCGCGCGACGCCATGCCGGAAGGCGGCCGCATCACGATCGAGACCGCCAACAGATGGCTCGACGAACGCGCCGCCAAGGACCGCGATCTGCCGCCGGGCCAATATCTGTCGCTCTGCGTCACCGACAACGGGACCGGCATGACGCCCGACGTGATCGCGCGCGCCTTCGATCCATTTTTCACCACCAAGCCGATCGGCCAGGGCACCGGCCTCGGCCTGTCGATGGTCTATGGCTTCGTGCGGCAATCCGGCGGACAGGTGCGCATCTATTCGGAAGTCGGGCACGGCACCACGATGTGCCTCTATCTGCCGCGCCATTACGGCAACTCGGCAGAGACCGTCGCCGCGGCTGCGCCCGCAACGTCTGCCCACGCTCGCTCAGGCAAGACGGTGCTGGTCGTCGATGACGAACCGAGCGTTCGCATGCTGGTGACCGAAGTTCTGGAAGAACTCGGTTACATCCCGATCGAGGCTTCGGACGGGCCGGCAGGCTTAAGGATGCTGCAGTCGGACATGCGGGTCGATCTGCTTGTCACCGATGTCGGCCTGCCCGGCGGCATCAATGGCCGCCAGCTTGCCGACGCCGCGCGGACCACGCGTCCGGATCTCAAGGTCCTGTTCATCACCGGCTATGCCGAGAACGCCATCATCGGCAACGGCCATCTCGCGCCGAACATGGGGGTGCTGACCAAGCCCTTCGTCATGGAAACGCTGGCCCGCCGCATCATCGAGATGACCGGCGACGAGAGCTAACCGCGCAGCCCGAGCACGCGGCGCGCGATCGACTGGCGGTGGACCTCGCTCGGCCCCTCATACATCCGCATCAGCCGCGCCTTCTGCGAGAGCGCATTGAGCGGCAGTTCGAGTGTCATGCCGAGCGCGCCCAGCGTCTGCATGGCATGATCGCAGGCCTCATAGGCCATTTCGGTCGCGAACACCTTGATCATCGAGGCTTCCTGGCGGACGTCCTCGCCGCGGTCGGTCTTGTCGGCGGCATCGTGCACCATCAGCCGGCACGCATGCATGCGCGTCGAGATATCGGCGACCCACCACTGGATCGCCTGGCGGTCGGCGAGCTTGACGCCGAACGTCTCGCGCTGCCGGGCGTGTTCGCACAACATGTCGAGCGCGCGCCTGGCGATGCCGATGCAGGTCGATCCCATCTCGAGCCGCCGGGTGCGCAGCCGCAGCTGCATCGGCGCATAGCCCTTGCCGACCTCGCCCAGCACCGAATCCCTGGGGATACGGCAATCCTCGAACACGATCTCATAGGTCGAACCGCCACCCAGCATCGGGATCTCGCGCTCGATGATGAAACCCGGCGTTCCCTTCTCGACGATGAAAGAGGTGATGCCGCCCTGCCGTGCATCGTTGCCGACGCGGGCCATGACGATGATGAAATCGGCGGCGCGCGCATTGCTGATCCAGATCTTGCGGCCGTTCAGCACCCACTGGTCGCCCTCCAGCACCGCGCGGGTCTTCATGGAAGCCGGATCGCCGCCCGCGCCGGGCTCGGAGATCGCGATCGCGGAGCTCATCCGGCCCTCGATATAGGGCTGCATGTATTTCCGTTTCTGACTTTCCGTGCCGACCGCCTGCAGCATGCGCAGGTTCGGCGAGTCCGGCGGAAGCACGAACGGCACGCAGGTCCGGCCGAGCTCCTCGTGGACCGCAGCCATCGTGCGGGTCGGCAGGTCATGACCGCCGAGGTCTTCGGGGGCGTCGAGGCCCCACAATCCCAGATCCTTCGATACCGTCCGCAGCCGCTGCTTCTGCTCGACGGTCAATTCCGGATGATCGGAACCCGGCAGCCTGGATTTAAGGTAGTGCGGCTCGAGCGGGATCAGCTCGCGGTCGACGAATTTCGCGACCGTCTCGCGGATCATCGCAGTCTCTTCATCGCTGCTCATCGACAAACCCTCTCAGTCCGCAAAGCCGACATAACGCACGAAATCGCCATTGGGCTCGCGATCGGAGCGAACTGTGTTGGCCGGAAAGCTGTCGTCGGGATAGCCCATGGCGACGCAGGTCATGATGATCTCGTCCTTGGGGATATTGGCGACCTCGCGCACGATGTCCGAGCGCATGATGCCCTGCCCGTTGATGACGCTGCCAAGCCCGCGGTCCCATGCGGCCAGCACGATGCCGTAGCAGAGCGCGCCGAGATCGAAGTGGCATACCGCGCCGGGATCAAGCACCTTGTCATAGGTCAGGACCAGCGAGACCGGCGCGTCGAACTGCCGGAAGCCGCGCAGCACCCAGTCCTGCCGCATCGGCTTGTCGTCGCGGGCAATGCCCATCACGGCGAACAGCTTTTTGGCGATATCGACCTGCCGGCCGCGGTGCACACCCTGATACTCACCGTGACTGACGATGTCGCGCTTCGCCTTGGCGCCCGCCACCATCTCTTCCATATTGCGCCGGCGCAATTCTTCGAGCGGTTCGCCGGTCAGGACATGGATGTGCCAGGGCTGGGTGTTCATCGACGACGGCGCGCGCTTGGCGACCTCGATGATGTCCTCGATCACCGTGCGAGCGACCGGCTCCTTCTTGAACCCGCGCACGCTCTTGCGGGTCTGAACCAGCGTCTCGAAATCCATCCGTTGCATTCCCATGGTCTCTCCAAATCCCGATGTGTTACGCGGCGGCCTTGCGGGCCGCCGCCGAGGCCAGCACCATCTCGGCGCACTTCTCGCCGATCATGATCGCAGGCGCGTTGGTGTTGCCGCTGGTCAGCGTCGGCATGATCGAAGCATCGGCGATGCGCAAACCCTCGATGCCATGCACGCGCAATTCGCGATCGACGACGGCCAGCGGATCCGACCCCATCTTGCAGGTTCCGACCGGATGATAGGTCGTCTCGGCATTGTTGCGGACCCAGTCGAGCAGTTCCTCGTCGCTCTGCAATTTCGCGCCAGGCGCGATCTCCTCACCGGTAATCTCCCGCAGCGGCGACGTTGCCATCAATTCGCGGCCCTTGCGGATTACCGCTACGATGCCGGCGCGGTCATGCTCGGTCGACAGGAAGTTGAAGCGGATCGCGGGAGGCACTTCGGGATCCGCCGATTTGATATGGATCGAACCGGTGCTTTCCGAACGCAACACATTGGCGTTCATCGTGATGCCCTGCCGCTTGGCGACGCGACGCTGGCGTCCAACCATCTCGTACAGAAACGGCAGGATGGAAATCGTCGCGTCCGGCGTTTCCAATCCCTCACGGGTACGGAAATACATCCGGATCGGCACAGCGGTCGAGGCCAGAAAGCCGGTGCCGAACAGCGCGTATTTCATCGCCTCGCGGGCGAGCCGCCAGCCCCGCGCATTGTCGTTGAAGGTCATGTTACGGGCGGCAATCGCAAATTTCAGGCGCGGTGAGTAATGATCGCGCAGATTCTCGCCGACGCCGCGCAGCTCATGCAGCGGCGCGATGCCGACCGACCGCAGCAATTCGGGCTGGCCGATGCCGGAAAGCTCCAGAAGTTTTGGCGAATTGATCGAGCCGCCCGAGACGATGACTTCCCGCGACGCCCTCGCCTCGCGGCCCACGCCCGCAACCGAATATCGTACGCCGACGCAACGCTTGCCTTCCAGGATCAGCGCCTCCGCCATCGCACCCTGCTCGATGACCAGGTTTTGCCTTCCCCGCGCCGGATCGAGATAGCAGACCGCGGTGCTCTGGCGCTTGCCACCGGCGATGGTGACCTGCGACATGCCGATGCCTTCCTGGCTCTCGCCATTCTGGTCCGGATTGAACGGAAGCCCGATTTTCCCGGCGGCCTCGATGATCTTCTCGAGCAGCGGCACCTTGTTGCGCGGGGTATCGTTGACGCGCAGCAACCCGTTGCGGCCGCGAAATTTGTCGGAGCCGCCTTCATAGCGCTCCATGCGCTGGAAGATCGGCAGCACGTCCTGGTAGCTCCAGCCGCGATTGCCGAGCTGGGCCCAATGGTCGTAATCCTGCGCCTGGCCGCGCATGTAGACCATGCCGTTGATCGAACTCGAGCCGCCCATCATCTTGCCGCGCGGCACGTCGATGCGGCGTCCGCCCGAGCCTTCGTCGGGCTCGGACTTGTAGCACCAGTTCACCGTGGGATCGTCGATCATCTTGGAGGTGCCGACCGGCACGCGCGCCCAGAAATGGTTCGATCCCTTGGTGCCGGCCTCCAGCAGCAGCACGCGATAGAGGCCGTTCTCGCTCAGCCGGCTTGCGACCACGGCGCCGGCCGAGCCGGCGCCGACGACGATATAATCATAGGCGGCGTTGTCGGACATCGCCGCTAATCCCGCTTGAAACGATAATCGAAGCGGTCGCCGTCGGCCGTGATCAGGCCCACCGTCGGCGTCGGGAAATGAACGGGGAGGATCAGCGTGTCGGTGCCGGCGACGGACGCAAAGAATTTCCGACGCGAGATCGCCGACTGCTTCGGGTCCCAGTCGGGCTTCGCCGACCATTCCGGCTCGCGGCACTGGATTGCGTGATGCATGAGGTCGCCGGCTACCACCGCGCGCTTGCCCTTCGAGAAGATGTTGACGCAGCAATGACAGGGCGAATGCCCCGGCGTCGGCGTCAGCGTAACGGTATCGTCGAGCGCGTAATCGTCGTCAACCAGGACGGCCTGCCCGGCCTCGACGATCGGCAGGCAGTTGTCGCGGAAAACCGTGCCGGGCGGGTTGGCGCCCTTGGCATTCTCCGCCTCCCACGCCGCATATTCCTTCTTGTGAAATATGTACTTGGCGTTCGGAAACGTCGGCACCCAGCGCCCGTCGCGCAGCGTGGTATTCCAGCCGGTATGGTCGATGTGCAGATGGGTGCAGAACACGTAATCGACCTGCTCGTAGGATATGCCGAGCGCGAACAACTCGTTGCGCCAGCGCTCCTTGCCGGGAAAATCGAACGGCGGCGGATGGCCCTTGTCCTCGCCGGTGCAGGTGTCGACCAGGATGGTGTAGCGCGGCGTGCGGACGACAAAGGTCTGGTAGGTGATCACCATCATCCCGAGCGCCGTGTCGAACACTTCCGGCTCCATGCCGGGCAGATGATGCCGGAACACCGCCTCGTCATAGGCCGGGAAGAAATCCTGCGGCCGGCGCCATGGCCCCTCGCGCTCGATCACTGCGTCGATGGTGATGTCGCCGATCCTGAGCTGCTTCATGGCCGTTCGCTCCCCCATTTTTGAAGTAGCGTAACGGGCGGAGTGCAGCGGTCAAGCTAGGAGCCGCAATGCAAAATCTCCGTAGCCCGGATGGAGCGCAGCGCAATCCGGGACCAGTTCAGCCCGGCGGAAAGAATCCCGGATTGCGCTGCGCTCCATCCGGGCTACGGCGTTACGGCATCTAGCTCCGCAATCCCGGCGCTTCCTGCCCGGTGCGCGCGACATATTCGGTGTAGCCCCCGCCGAACTGGTGAATGCCGTCGGGTGTCAGTTCGAGCAAGCGATTGGAGAGCGCGGCCAGGAAATGCCGGTCATGGGAGACGAACAGCATGGTGCCCTCGAACTCGGAGAGCGCGTTGATCAGCATTTCCTTGGTCGCGAGGTCCAGATGGTTGGTCGGCTCGTCCAGCACCAGGAAGTTCGGCGGATCGTAGAGCATTTTTGCCATGACGAGACGCGCCTTCTCGCCGCCCGAGAGCACCCGGCATTTCTTCTCGACATCGTCGCCGGAAAAACCGAAGCAGCCGGCGAGCGCGCGCAAGCTACCTTGTCCCGCCTGCGGAAAGGAATCTTCCAGCGACTGGAACACCGTGCGTTCGCCGTCGAGCAGATCCATGGCGTGCTGGGCGAAATAGCCCATCTTGACGCTGCCGCCGACGGCAACCGTACCGTCGTCGGGCGCGGTCGAACCGGCCACCAGCTTCAACAGCGTCGACTTTCCCGCGCCATTGACGCCCATCACGCACCACCGCTCCTTGCGGCGGATCATGAAATCGAGCCCTTGATAGATGGTGCGGCTGCCATAGCCCTTGTGGACGTTCTTCAGGCTGACGACATCCTCGCCCGAGCGCGGCGCCGGCAGGAATTCGAACGCCACCGTCTGGCGGCGCTTCGGCGGCTCGACGCGCTCGATCTTGTCTAGCTTCTTGACCCTGCTCTGTACTTGGGCTGCGTGCGAGGCGCGCGCCTTGAAGCGTTCGATGAACTTGATTTCCTTGGCCAGCATCGCCTGCTGGCGCTCGAATTGGGCCTGCTGCTGCTTTTCGTTCAGCGCGCGCTGCTGCTCGTAGAATTCGTAATTGCCGGAATAAGTCGAAAGCGTACCGCCGTCGATCTCGACCACCTTGTTGATGATGCGGTTGATGAACTCGCGGTCATGCGAGGTCATCAGGAGCGCGCCCTCGTAGCCCTTCAGGAACTGCTCCAGCCAGATCAGGCTCTCCAGGTCGAGATGGTTGCTCGGCTCGTCCAGCAGCATCACGTCGGGCCGCATCAAGAGAATACGCGCCAGCGCCACCCGCATCTTCCAGCCGCCCGACAGCGCGCCGACGTCGCCTTCCATCATCTCCTGGCTGAAGCCGAGACCCGACAGCGCCTCGCGCGCGCGGCCATCGAGGGCATAGCCGTCGAGTTCCTCAAAGCGATGCTGGACCTCGCCATAGCGCGCGATGACTTCTTCCATCTCGTCGGCGCGATCAGGATCGGCCATCGCAGCCTCGAGTTCCCGCAACTCGCCCGCCACGACGCTTACGGGCCCCGCCCCGTCCATGACCTCGGCCACGGCGCTGCGGCCCGACATCTCACCGACGTCCTGGCTGAAATAGCCAATCGTGATGCCACGATCGAGGGAGACCTGGCCCTCGTCGGGCAGCTCCTGGCCTGAAATCATCCGGAAAAGCGTGGTTTTGCCGGCCCCGTTCGGGCCGACGAGGCCGATCTTTTCGCCCTTCTGGAGGGCCGCGGAGGCTTCGATGAAGAGGATCTGGTGGCCGACTTGCTTGCTGACGTTATCGAGACGAATCATTGGGGCCTGAATGGAGAAAAGCGCTGTGGCCCGCTGCTTAGGACATCTGATCCGCCGGTGGAAGCGGGTCTAAATCCCCCGGCCGCGGCATTTTTTCTCAACCCTACGGGTACTCTTTACCCTGCCACAACCAGCCACGGCGGCATGAAATTCAACCGCAGGCACCGCCTGCGTGCCATGGAACCGATTTGGAAATAGAAAAACTCCAGATCGAGCTGCCAGGCATCGAGGCTAGACCAATTCAAATTGTAGCGCTCGAGTTCTTCCGACTATCTCCGGCCGAAACAACGTCGCGTCATTGGGCAGACGCGACGACAAAGCCAGTCATTGGGGAATGTGTTGAACTCCTGTCGTCATTCGCGGCTTGCAGCCGCATCGATCGCGCTTGCCTCCGCCGTACTAGCCGGGAACGCTGCGTCAGCGCAGCAATCGAATCCCGGCGCCGCGTCGCAATCACTTCCGTCCGTCGTCATTACCTCGCCTGAGAAACGCACCGCAGCGACGACGGCGCGGCGCAGCCCGCGCCCGGTGGCGCAAAGCGTGGCCGCTTCGCGGCGGCCCCAACCGAAACGCGAGGCGACGACCATCGTCGAGAATCCGCGCGGCGCAGTGCAGGGCTACGTCGCCGGCCGCTCGATGGCGGGCACCAAGACCAACACACCGATCATGCAGACGCCGCAGTCGCTGTCGGTGATCGGCAGCGAACAGATCCGCGACCAGAAACCCGGCAAGTTCGACGAAATCCTGCGCTACACACCGGGCGTCGTCGCCGGAACGTTCGGCGCCGACACGCGTAACGACTGGTTCCTGATCCGCGGCTTCAAGTCCGACGATATCGGCCTGTTCCTCGACGGTCTGCAGCTCTTCTACACGTCTTATGCGAGCTGGAAGCTGCACCCGTTCAACCTTGCCCGCGTCGAGGTATTGCGCGGACCGTCGGCGGTGCTCTATGGCGGCTCCAGCCCGAGCGGCATCGTCAACGCGGTCAGCAAGATGCCTCCTATGGAGCCGATCCGTTATCTTGAAACCGGCGTCAATAATTTCGGCAACGCCTATTTTTCGTTCGATGTCGGCGGACCGGTCGCGACCGCGAATGAAAGCGGCAAGCTGTTCTATCGCGTGGTCGGCCAGGTCCAGAATGGCGGCACCCAGGTCGACTTCACGCCCGACAACAATTATTTCATCGCACCATCGGTCACCTACAAGCCGGACGCGGACACGACGTTCACCGTGTTGGCGTCAGCGTCGAAAACCGACACCCGCGGCATCAACTTCCTGCCCTATGTGGGAACGGTGGTTAACGCACCGTTCGGCCACATCCCGACAAAATTATTCGTCGGCGATCCCAGCGTCGACAAGTTCACGCGCGAACAGGAGATGATCGGCTATCAGTTCGAGCGCAATCTCTCCGATAGCGTCACATTCCGGCAGAACGCCCGATACGCGCACGTTGACCTCACCTATCGCGGTTTCATCGGCAGCGGCTATACCAACGTCGCCACCGGCGACATCGGCCGCTACAATTGGTACGCGAAAAACACCGCCAACCAGGGCAATCTGGACAACCAGCTGGAGTATCGTTTCGATACCGGCCCGGTGCAGCACACCATGCTGTTCGGCCTCGATCTAAAGAACTATCGGATCGACGATTATCAGATCTTCGCCTTTGGTACCGTGCCTTCGATCAACGTGTTCAATCCCGTTTATGGCGTTGGCGACATACCGTTCACCGGCTCTGCACCATTCCGCAATTTCCTTTTAACTCAGAATCAACTCGGCACCTACATCCAGGACCAAATCAAATTCGGCGGCTTCACCCTGGTTTTGAGCGGCCGCAATGACTGGGTATCGACCAGCCAGGGCGATCGTCCGACCGGCGCCACGCTGTACAACCGCGAAGACAGCAAGTTCAGCGGCCGCGCCGGCCTGATCTACAATTTCGCCAACGGCCTCGCGCCCTACGTCGCCTACGCGACCAGCTACAATCCGATCATCGGCCTCAACGCGTCGAACCAGCTGTTCCTGCCGGAAACCGGCGAGCAGGCCGAGATCGGCTTGAAGTACCAACCTGCCGGCTTCGACGGCCATTTCAGCATCGCCGTATTTGACCTGAAGCGGCAAAACGTGCCGACGACATTCCCTGGCATCACAAACCTTCAGAACCAGACCGGTGAGATCACCTCGCGCGGTCTCGAACTCGAGGCCGTGGCCAATCTCGCGCCTGGCCTGAAGATGGTTGGCGCGTTCACCACCTACGACCTCTTCACCAGCAAGGACGCAAATCCGGCCCTGATCGGCCTGACGCCGACCAACATACCGCAGCAGACGGGATCGCTCTGGGCTGACTACACATTCCAGGAGGGACCGCTGCGAGGCTTTGGCTTTGGCGGCGGCGTGCGCTATGTCGGAAAATCCTTCGCCGATATCGCGAACACGCTGGTGGTTCCCTCGGTTGTGCTTGGCGACGCGGCGGTCCACTACGAATGGCAAAACTGGCGTGTTGCGCTGAACGTCATCAATATCGCCGACACGACCTATGTCGCAAGCTGTGCGTCGGATACGTCGTGCTTCTACGGTGACCGGCGCCGCGTCACCGCGAGTCTCCGCCTACAAATGGTAGCGCCGACGCGAAGGAGGCCGCGCTGAAAGCCAGAACCGTTCGCATCTGGTCGGTGGTTCACACCTGGAGCAGCCTGATATCGACGCTGTTCCTGCTGTTGCTGTGCGTCACCGGCCTGCCGCTGATCTTCCATCACGAGATCGACGAGCTGCTCGGCTATGATCCCAAGCCGGAGATTGCCCAGCCCGGGGCGGTGAAGCGGAGCATCGACGAGATCGCCCGCACGGCGCTGGCGCACGATCCCGGCCGCGTCCTGCAGTACATCCTGTGGGACAAGGACGAACCGAACACGGTGATCGCCTTCACCAACAGCAGGGTGGACGGCGATCCGGACGCAACGACGCTGCGGGCATACGATGCCAACACCGCCAAGCCGCTCGGCCCGGTCGGTGGCGGCCCCATGCTGATCTTCCTGAAACTCCACGTCGACATGTTTGCGGGACAGCCCGGCAAGCTGTTCCTCGGCGCGATGGGATTTCTGTTCCTGGTCGCGATCGTCTCCGGCGTCGTGCTGTACTGGCCGTTCACGCGCCGCCTGCGCTTTGGCACGCTACGCGACAAGTCGCGCCGCATTGCCTGGTTCGACTGGCACAATCTGCTGGGCGCCATCACCATCGCCTGGGCGCTGGTGGTCGGCGCCACCGGTGTCATCAACACGCTTGCCGAGGTGATGCTGAGCCAGTGGAAGGTCAACGAGCTCGCTGACATGGTCAAGCCCTATGCCGGCAAGCCGCCGCCGGTGCACCTCGCCTCGCTTGACACAATGCTTGAGAAAGCCCGGACCACCGCGCCCGACATGAATGTCTCGTTCGTCGCCTTTCCAGGCACGCCGTTCACGAGCTCCCATCATTTCGCGGTGTTCATGCGCGGCCACACGCCGCTGACGTCGCGGCTGCTCAAGCCGGTGCTGCTGGATGGCGAAACCGGCGACGTGTCCGATGCGCGCGACCTTCCCGTCTATCTCAAGGCGTTGCTGGTCTCGCAACCGCTGCATTTCGGCGACTATGGCGGCATGCCGCTGAAGATCATCTGGGCGCTGCTCGATATCATGACCATCGTCGTGATCGGCAGCGGGCTGTATCTGTGGATCGTCAAACGCCGCAAGCACCGCAGCCACGCCGTCGCGGGGCAGCCCTTGTTGCAGCCGTCCGAATGACCGCTGTGCGTAAATCGCGATCCGGCGGCAACTGGCGCACCGTGTATGGCGGCCCGCTCCTGCTCGGCGTGCTCTCGGTTGCGGGTTTGTTGACGGCGCTGTTTTCCGAAGGCGCCGGCCGTTATTTTTCCTGGATCGGCGTTGGTGCGCCCGTCGCCCTCACCGCGTGGTTTTTCGCGCGGCGAAAATAGCGTTCGCGCGGCTCGCCGGCGCGGCGCCCGCGATCGATCAGGAAATGAGGCTCATGGCTCCAGCCCGCTTTCGCGCAGTGCCGGCGCGACTTCGGGCGACGCGAGAAACCGCAGCAACCGGTCTGCTTCAGCCGGCCTGTTCGTCGTCGCCATTCGTCCGGCCGAAAATACCGCGGGCGTTTGCAGCTCATATGGAATGGGTCCAACCACCTCGATCCCTTCGATCTGCTTCAACTCGCTGATCTGCTGAACCGCGAGATCGGCCGCGCCGCTGACAAGCTTCTCCGCGGTAAAACCCTGCGGGATGATCACCGCCCGGGCGTTGATGTCTGAAGCGATGCCGAGCCGCTCGATCAGTTTTGCGAACAGAATGCCGCTGGCGCCGAGCCGCGAGTAGGCCACCGAACGCGCATCGAGCAACGCGGTGCGCAGCGCCGCCTCGGTTGAGATATCCGGATGGCTCGCTCCTGCCTTTACGGCGATGCCGACCCAGGAGCGGGCCAGGTCGACGCAACTTTCGGCGACCACGCGCCCCTCGCGCACGACCTCCTCCAGCCCCTCGCGGGTCAGGATGACGACGTCGGCCGCCTCGCCGGCGCGCAACCGCTCCAGCAGCGCCAATGTCGGAGCGAAATCGGCGTCGATACCTGCGCCGCCGGCGGCCTGATACTGGCTCGCCAATCCGTGAACGGCGCCCTTCAGCGCCAGCGTCGAGAGCACGCGTATGGCAGCGCTCATAGCCCGTTACACCCGGCGCATCAGCTTGAGCACGGCGGTCATGCGAAGGCTGCGCTTGCCGGCGAGCGCGGTGGCCTCCAGCAGCGCGCCCTCCTCGTCGCAGGTGCCGGAAAAGCCGATGCCGACTTCATGGCCGCCGAAGATGGGGTTCTCGCCCATGGCCGGCGTGTGCTCCTGATTGAGGATCTGGCCCTTCCAGCGGCCATTCTCCGAAGTGTAGGTGCCGAGATAATAGAACGAGGCGTCGCCGCCCAAGATCCGGCCTTCATTGAGCAACATGACGCCGGTCAGGCCGCCTTCGACACCGTCAAGCATGCGGATGTGAATCGAATAGAGGCCATTGGCGATACCCCCATCGCCGACGCCACCGGCGATCGGTACGGCGTCCTGCTCGATCGGCGTCATCACCGAGTGGAACGCGACACCGGGCAGTTCCTTCAAGCCGCCTTCAAAACGGTAGAGATCGCCGTCAGCCCTGCCCTTGGCGAGCAGGGTGGCATCGTCGGTGCCGGCCATCGCGCGATAATTCGGATCCGGGTTATGGCGGACGGTCTGGATCACGATGTCGATGCTGTCGTCCCGCTTTTCGTAGGTGCCGATATGGGCAAAGGCCGAATTGCCGCCCAGCATCCTGCCGTCGCGCACGTACATGACGCTGCGGCCGACCGCAGCGCCAAGCTGAAACCTGACTTTGTAAAATCCCTCAAACAATGCCGCGTCCCCGGCAAGCGCACGGCCGTTGTCTAGCGCGGTTTACAACGCAGGGAAACGGCCTTGAATCGGCAGAATTGTACCAATCTCATCAAGAGGCCGCGTCATAAACGCAATGATCCGCCAAGGCGGTTTCGCCTGGCGGATCAGCTCGTACCCGGGGCCCGCCCGGGTCGTGGAATCAGTCCCTTAGGCGGCCGCCGACTTGGCGGCGGTCGGAACTTCAGCGACGGTCTTGAGGATCTGCGAAGCGATGGCGTAGGGGTCGCCTTGCGAGTTCGGACGACGGTCTTCGAGATAGCCCTTGTAGTCGTTCTTCATGAACGAGTGCGGCACGCGGATCGAAGCGCCGCGGTCGGCCACGCCATAGCTGAACTTGTTCCAGGGCGCGGTCTCGTGCTTGCCGGTCAGGCGCTTGTCGTTGTCAGGTCCGTAGACGGCAATGTGGTCCATGAGATTCTTCTCAAAGGCCGCCATCAGCGCCTCGAAGTAGGCTTTGCCGCCGGTCTCGCGCAGGAAGGTCGTCGAGAAGTTGGCGTGCATGCCGGAGCCGTTCCAGTCGGTGTCGCCGAGCGGCTTGCAGTGATACTCGATGTCGATGCCGTAGGTTTCGGTCAGCCGCTGCAACAGATAGCGAGCCATCCACATTTCGTCAGCAGCTTTTTTCGAGCCCTTGCCGAAGATCTGGAATTCCCACTGGCCCTTCGCCACTTCGGCGTTGATGCCTTCGTGGTTGATGCCGGCAGCGAGGCAGAGGTCGAGATGCTTCTCGACGATCTCACGCGCGACCGCGCCGACATTGCTGTAGCCGACGCCGGTGTAATACGGGCCCTGCGGCGCCGGGTAACCTGCGGTCGGGAAGCCGAGCGGACGGCCGTCCTTGTACATAAAGTATTCCTGCTCGAAGCCGAACCAGGCGCCTTCGTCGTCAAGAATGGTGGCGCGCTTGTTCGTCGCGTGCGGCGTGACGCCATCCGGCATCATGACTTCGCACATCACCAGAACGCCATTGGTGCGCGCGCCGTCCGGATAGACCGCGACCGGCTTGAGCACGCAGTCCGAGCTCCTGCCTTCCGCCTGCATGGTCGACGAGCCATCAAAACCCCACAGCGGAAGTTGTTCCAGCGTCGGGAATGAAGCGAATTCCTTGATCTGCGTTTTGCCGCGCAGGTTCGGTGTCGGCGTATACCCGTCGAGCCAAATATACTCGAGCTTGTACTTGGTCATTGAGCCTCTCTTGATTTGCTAGTGGAATGCGGAAAACCAAAGCCTTGAAATCTGGATTTCGACGTCCAGCCCCCTGGAGGTCTCCGCATACGTGTACCCGGCCACGTCAGGCCACGCGTTACTAAGCATTTAACGTGCCAGTCGCTGCACTGCGGGAGAGGCCATCCGCAGGGCAGATCGGCCAGAAGTTAAAATAAAAGCTGCGACATAGAAGCGCGGCTGGCCTGCAAATCGGGCAACGCAACGGCAGGTTGGCTGTCCGAATCCAGCCTATTTCTCCGGCATTTACGCTTCCGGGCCGCTCCGCGATTAAAGCAGCGCCATCCCGTGGAAGCCACAGCGAGTGACACCGAACTATCCGGGCAACCACCTGGCCTGTTCACGCGTTGGTCATCCGCCCGTTGCCTTGCAGGAAGCAATGCCAGGAATGCCTACGAATTAGACAGAAAGTGATGCTCTCTTGGTCATCTTGCTCCCACTCGAAGCACCGACAATATCGACTTATGTAACCAGTACAAAACGAGTCGGGCGCACCATGGAGGCTGTTGCTTCGGCGCAAGGAGAGACAGAAATGATGAATACAGGTTTGAATCAGGGATCCGCAAGGATCTACCAATTCCCGACCGGAGGCCGCGCGGCACTCGGGGGACGCCGCTATGGCGAGGCCAAGACCGAGTTTGCCGCCCCGCCGACCAACCTCGCGGATTGCAGCGGTAGCTGGTACCACGCCGCCGCCATCGAGGACGACAAGAGCGGGCGCGACCACTGATGTCCGGGAGGTGTTTGACAGCGACGCGCCCGATCAGCAGGGCGCGGACGGTGAACTAAAAAAGGGTCGGAACAACGGCGTTTCGGCCCTTTTTCATGTCTGCTCGCAGGTGGTGACCGGCCGTTTGGCGTGCTTGAGCGTCGTGACCCCGGCCTTGGTGATCCTCAGGGTCACGCCCTTCCCCTGATAGCGCGATCCCGACAGCGCCACGCGCTTGGGCAGTGTCAGCGCCTTGCCGTCGAGCTGCAGATGGGCGCGGGAATCGTACTGGAAAAAGCCTACGATGAATTGCGCCCCGTCGGCGCAGCGATAGTTCCGGAAGCTCGACTGCGCCAAGGCGACCGACGGCGCGGCTGCCATTGCTGCAACGCATAGCGCCGCACCAAAAATCGGGTTTCGCCAACAATTCATATTTCGCCCCTTGCAGAGTTCAGTATAGACGAGACGGGAGCGGACGATATGCCCTTCCCCCGCCCGTCACTCAAGGTCATCCGAACCAGCCAATGTCAGCCTCCCCCGCCCGCCATCTCAATCTCTCCGGCGCCAGCAATTTCCGCGATCTCGGCGGCTATCCCACGAGCGACGGCCGGACCGTGCGCTGGCGGCAGATCTTCCGCTCCAACCATCTCGGCCATCTCACCGATGACGACGCCGCCGTGCTGCGGGAGCTCGGCGTCCGCAGCGCGTTCGACTTTCGCGGCACCGAGGAGCGCACCGCCGCCCTGTGCGGCATGCCTGAAATATCGGTTCATTCGCTGCCGGTCGAACCCACGGTCGTCGCGGCGCTGCGCGCGATCGCAGCCGCCGGCACGCCGCTGTCGACGGACCACGCCGTCGAGGTGATGCGCGAGTCCTACAGCGGCTATGTACAGAACAACACGCAGCGTTACCGCACGCTGTTTGCGCATCTGCTGGAAGACAGCGCGCCGCTGGTGATCCATTGCACCGCCGGCAAGGACCGTACCGGTTTCGCCTGCGCGCTGATCCTGCATACGCTCGGCGTTTCCCGGGACACCATCGCGGAAGACTATCTTCTGACCAACCGCTTCTACCGCAGGGATCCCAACCATAGCAGCGACCTGCCTGACGAAATCAAACAGGTGCTAGGCTCGGTGCAGGAATCGTTTCTCGCCGCCGCGTTCGAGGCCATCGACGCCGACTATGGCGATCTCGAAACCTATCTCCGCGACGGCCTCGGTCTCGGCAAAGCCGAACGCGCCCATCTCGAAGCGCGCTATCTGCAACGCTGACCTAATCCGATCTCGCCCGCCGCATCGACACGACCTGCGCGGACGGCTTGCCGCCTTGCGTCCTGACGTTGACCGCCACCTTGTAGTCGTTGCTGGTCTCGCTCTTGGGCACATAGAGCATCGCGGTGAAGCGCACGCGGCCGCGCGCATCGAGCGTCACCGGCAGATCCTCACGCACGCGGAAGGAATTGCCCTGGCGATTTCGCGGCGGCAGTCTCGCCGTCATGACAGGCTCGACCAGCGCACGCAGATCGAGCTTGGTCGCCGTTGCACCGTCAATCCGGTAATAGGCAAAGGAGTCGCTGTCCCAGCGGCTGTTTGCGACCTCGATGACGGCCCGGCTGTCCGGCGACCAGGCCGCCAGCAGATCGGTGCGGTTGGCGCGCATTTCTCCGGTCGCCCAATAGCCGCCGCCGAGCTTGGCCAGCACGGCGCCGTCGCTGATGCGGATCAGGAGATTTTCGACCCCGGATGGCGGCTGATCGCGGCCTGACGGCAGACCCTGATCGCTGCGCCAGGCGAATGCGTATTCCTTCGATGGCGAAGTGGTGTCGGCAACGACACGCATCGCAGCCTTCCCCTCGCCGCATACGAGGTCGCCATGTCGATCGGCAACGCAGGCCTGCGCATGCACGGCAGCTGCTTGCTGCAGATAGAGTGCGATGAGAACGAATGGGAACGTCCGAAGCGCGGTGCATACCGCCATCTTACCCGCTATGCGCGAGTAAAGCACCCAAAAAACAAGCCTTGGGCGGTCCGGAAGGTCAGCGTTATCGGCTCAGGCCGCCGCTTCCATTTCCATTTCGGCATCGAGATCGGCGATGACGTCCTCGAACGCCGAGATCGCCTGCTGGATCGCCGCGATCTGCATCAATTCCCAGCTCGAGACCGGACCGCTGCGATTTTGCAACGCGACGACGAGGTCGCGCCGCTGCTCCTTAAGCTGAACAAGCGGTAAACCATGATCCGGCAAACCCATGACAAGTCCCCTAACTTTCGTTGGCAGCCGGTTGTACCGAACGGAATCTGAAAACGGCTTACAGAACTCCGGCAAATTTTATCGATTCCGCTCCGTCCCGTAGTCCTACGTAGCGCTTGCCGTTTCCTCCCTTACGCAATTGGTGGCCCAATCGCTGATGTGAAGTCTTAACGGATCGCCCTGGCGGACCAGTTCCTCCATCGGAATCCGATGATCGGCCCATTCCCGCATCGGCGTGAAGGTGTGGGAACGGATACTTGAAATTGAAGAGCTCGGCGTGCGTATCGCGCAAACCCTTGGCGCTGCAGGCATGTGGAACGTCCGTCGCGCGAGTAATCCACTGTCTGCGCGCATCTGGGTGCAGAAAATGGGCGCATTGCAAATGAAAAGCTTCAGGCGCTAGTGTCGCTTCCTTGTCACCGGCGTACGGAGGCCCATCATGGACGGAAAGGTCGTTGTCGTGACGGGCGCGCTGGGTGCGCTCGGCCGGGTGGTCGTGGACGAAGCGCTGGCGCGCCGCGCTCGGATTGCGAGCGTCGATCATGCGCCGACGCAAGTCCCGGCAACCGCTGACCTGTACGAGCTTGGCGGCGTCGACCTCACCGATGCGGCCCAGGCCAGGAAGGCCATCGACGCCGCGGCGTCGCATTTCGGCAAGATTGATGCGCTGATCAACATCGCCGGCGGCTTCGCCTTCGAGACAGTGGCGGACGGCGATCCCAAAACCTGGCAACGGATGTACGCGCTCAACGTCGCGACCGCGCTGAATGCATCGCGCGCGGCGATCCCGCATCTCGTCGCTTCGGGCAGTGGCCGCATCGTCAATGTCGGCGCGATGGGCGCGCTGCAGGCCGGAAGTGGCATGGGCGCCTACGCCGCCTCCAAGGCCGGCGTGCATCGCCTCACCGAGGCGCTTGCCGCCGAACTCAAGGGCAAGATCACGGTCAACGCCGTGCTGCCCTCGATCATCGACACCGCGGCCAATCGCGCCAGCATGCCGAAAGCCGATTTTGCAAAATGGGTGACGCCGAAGGAGCTGGCAGACGTGATCCTGTTCCTCGCCAGCGACGCCGCGAGCGCCGTCACCGGCGCGCTGCTGCCGGTGAGCGGGCGGGTTTAACCCTCTACGTCCACCAGTTTTCGCAGCACTGCCTTGAATCGGATGCTGCGCTTGCCGGCGAGCGCGGTGGCTTCGCCTTCCGCGCCCTCGCTGTCATACGTGCCGGAAAACCCGATGCCGACTTCATGGCCGCCGAATAGCGGCCGGTCGCCCTTGGCCTGCGTATGCTCGCGGTTGACGAGTTCGCCCTTCCACTTGCCGTTCGCCGCCGTGTACGCCCCGATATAGTCGAAGAACGCGTCGCCGCCTCTGATGCGACCGTCATGCAGCAACATGACACCGGTGTTGCCGGCATCGATGCCGTCGAGCATGCGGATGTGGATGGAGTAGAGCCCATTGCCGATCCCGCCCGCGCCGACCACACCGGGCGGTGGCGCGTCGGCGTCGTTGATCGGGGTCAGGACGGTCTGGAACCGGAAGCCCGGCAAGTCCGCGCTGCCGCCCTCGAAATGAATTTCTTCGCCGCGGCGCACGCCAGTGTATTTCAGCGCGATGTTGTCGACATCGAACATCGGGACGTAGCTGGGGTCGTGGTAATGGCGCGACATCACGCATTCGGCGGAGATGACGCCACTGGCCTCAGAGAAGTGCCCTACGAACGAAGAGCCGGAATCACCGCCATACAGCCTGCCGCCCGCGGTGGCGAAAATCACGCCGGAACCTTCCCCGCGCTCCGTCGTGAAACGGAATTTATACAATCCTTGCACGCCTTGCTTGCTCCGGAATCGGCAAACATCAGTGCCCCGCGAACGATCGATCGCAGGGTTCCCTCAATTGCCGTTGGCCTTGTCCCCGGAGCCTAGAATAGCCGCGAGCGCACCGCGATCAAACGCTTTGCGGGAATTCAGCTAGAGTTTGCGGGAATGAGTCGCGGCCACATGCGCCGCCGGAGCGAATTTTGGAAACCGCGCTTTACCTTCCCGTCAAACGCTTCCTGGAAAAACTCGGCTTCACCGTCAAGGGTGAGATCGGGGGATGCGATCTGGTGGCGCTGAGCGGCGACGATCCGCCGATCGTGGTGATCGGCGAACTGAAGCTTGCCTTCAACCTGGAACTGATCCTGCAGGCGGTGGATCGCGCCGGCGCCGCCGACGAGGTCTGGCTCGCGGCCAGATTGTCTGTCCGCGGCAAGGGCCGCGAGAGCGACGCGCGCTATCGCAATCTCTGCCGCCGGCTTGGTTTCGGCATGCTGGCGGTCACCAACACCGGCGATGTCGAGGTGATCGTTCAGCCCGCAACGGCAGCGCCTCGCCGCAATCCGAAAAAGCGTTCGCGGCTGGTCGCCGAGCATCAGAAGCGCAAGGGCGATCCCGCCATGGGCGGCTCGACGCGCGCACCGATCATGACGGCCTATCGGCAGCAGGCGCTGGCCTGCGCCTCGGCGCTGTCAGGCGGGCCGCGCCGCGTGAAGGACTTGCGGGTCGATATCCCCGATGCCGGAAAGATCCTGCTGCACAATGTCTATGGCTGGTTCGACCGCGCCGAGCGCGGCATCTATGTGCTGACCGATGCCGGACATGCCGCGCTGAAGCGCTGGCCGCAGCAGCCGCTGGACCTCGGCGCCGCCGGTAATTCGGCTCCATGAGGGCGAGGATCTGAATTATTCGAACAGTACGGCGTTACCGGACTTGAGAGATTGTAGATGCATGGCTGTATTGCCGCTCGAAATTCATATTGCAATGCAGCATGCGGCCACCTAGGTATCTCAGCAACATCTGCGAGGCCCCTATGAGCGAAGACTGGAACACGAAATACGGCACACGGCGCGTCAGGCGGGATCCGCCGACGCTGGAGGAGGCAATCTTCGCCGCGGTCGGGATCACCGACGATCAGCAGCAGCAGGCGGAAATCGCCGCCGCGCTGATGGGCCTGCCCTTCGAGGAAGTGTTGGCTGAAGTGAAGAAGACCGGCCGCGCGGTCGCGCGATCGGCCACCCGCATCATCGCGGGCGAGCAAGGCGCGCAGCGCGCCGTCGTCGTCGAGCGCCGCGTCATCAGGCGATTCGGCAACGACAAGCGTACCGGCACCTGAAGCCGGCAGCGTTTGAGCGAACCGGATAGCGGTTCGCGTCGCTAAAATCCGCCGAAACATAAAACGAGAGCCCGATTCTGCTTCAACCAGAATCGGGCTCTAAAGTTTTGGGCAATTCGCCGGATCGAACGTCAGCGAATGGCCCTGATCGAACGTGTTGCTCAGGCGGCGCGGCTACCGCCATACATCCGCAGCAACATCCGCCAATAGGCGCGGTTGAAATTCGCGACCGTGCGCGCGGCATTCAGCGTGGTATCCGCCCAGGTGGGCGCGAGTTCCGCGTGATCCTGTGCCGTCAGGTCGATCGTGCCGGTCGATTCGCCGTGGCGGAATGCGAGCTGCGCACCGAACTTGTTGGCCAGCGCCCGCATCGCCTCGTTCTGCGCACCGGTGGTGATCCGCAGGCTCTTGTAGCCCTTGGCGCGTGCCTCCGTGATCAGCTTGCGGAACAGGATGCTGCCGACACCGCGCCGACGCACCGACGCTTCGACACTGAACGCGATCTCGGGGAGCGAATCCGATGACTGGTCCGGCGGATGCAGTTCGGCCGCGCCCCGGACCACGCCATTTTCAAAGAAGGCGATGATGGCCGTGCCGTCATTGGCGCACTTCTCGGCGTAGCGCTCGATGAAACTGTCGTCCATGAAGCCATGGAAACGGTCGCGGCGGCTGTTGCGGTCGAGCCGCAGCAGGTGATCGCGCAACAGCGGCAATTCTTCCTGCTGGCTCAGCGTGCGCACGCTGGAGTTGGCGAGCGCGGCCGCAATATGGGTGAGGTACATATCTTAAACTCCTCTGAGAGAAGCCCTCGAGGAGGCGTCGAATCCCTAGACCGGCAATATTGTGCGCCGCAACATAAAATTCAAGGCCCGGTTTGTCCGTATACTGCCTTAAATAAAGGCAGCATTAGCAGCGGCTTAACGGCACTTTTATTAACCAATTGTTAAGGCTGGCCGACCGGCGCAGACTGGGCACGGGGATTGCTTATTTTTGAACAAAAGGTCTGGTTTCAGACGCTCGGATGGTTCGTGGAGGTCCGTCGTGGCTGTCGTGCTCGACACCGGTTCTTGCCTTCCGGAGCGCCGGCTTGCGGTGTGGCAGGACATCGTCTGCGACACTTTCGTCGGCCTTGACTGCAAATCGGACATGCGCGGAGCGTTCTGGGGCGCGGTATCGCAGTCCAGAGTCGGACCGTTGGCGCTCACCCAGGTCGATTCCACCGCCCAGCGGGTCTTCCGCACGCCGTCGCGAATAGCCCGCGCCAGTGAGGATTACGTGCTGTTGGCGCTGGGCAACCACGGCGTGAACGGCGTGTTCCAGGACGGCCGCGAGGCCATCGTCTCCGCCGGGCAATTCGTCATCTACGACACCACCCGCCCCTATGAGCTGCGCTTCGACGACAGCTTTTCGCAGACCATTTTCCAGATGCCGCGCAAGCTGCTGCAACAGCGTGTCGGCTCGTTCGATGGTTTGACGGCGACGACGTTTGCCGGCGAGCGTCCGCTCGAACGGCTGACCTATGATTTCGCGCGCAATGTGAGCCGGACGATCGAGCAGGTCGATTCCGCGGCCGCAAGCCGCCTGCTCGACCAGGCGCTCGACCTGCTTGCGATGACGCTGGCCGACAGGCTGCATGCGCGCCTGCCGGACCAGTCGGCACACCGGTCGGCGCTGCTTTATCGCCTCAAGAATCATATCCTGACGCATCTCGCCGATCCAGAATTGTCGCTGCCGCGCGCCGCGGCGGCGACCGGAATCTCGCCGCGCTACGCCAGCGATCTGATGGCCGCCGAGCAGACCTCGTTCCGCGGTTACGTGCAGACGCAACGGCTGGAGCGCTGCAAGCGCGATCTGGCCGACCCCGCCTACCAGGCCCGGCACATCGGCGAGATCGCGTTCGCGTGGGGCTTCAACGACCTCGCGCATTTCAGCCGCATCTTCAAGCAGCGGTTCGGCGTCTCGCCGCGCGAATGGCGCGAGCAGCCGCGCCAATAACGCCTTCTACCCGGCCCGTCCTTCCAGCCGCACTTCAGGCATCCGACGTCCCTGCCAGTTAAGACAAGTTTTCGTTCCGCTGCAGACAAGCGGCGCGCGTTGCCATGGCTGTAGGCTTGCGACCCAGCGATTATCGGCTTTCAACGCGAAAGGGACGATGCGATGGGTCTGGTTCATCAGAAATACAAGGTGGCGGTGGTTCAGGCGGCGCCGGTCTTTCTCGATCTCGATGCCACCGTCGACAAGACCATCGCGCTGATCGAGGAAGCTTCGGCGAAAGGCGCCAAGCTGATCGCATTTCCCGAGACCTTCATTCCCGGATATCCGTGGCAGATCTGGCTTGGCGCGCCGGCCTGGGCGATCGGCCGCGGTTTTGTTCAGCGCTATTTTGATAATTCGCTCGCGTTGAACAGCCCGGAGGCGGAGAAAATCCGCAACGCCGTGAAGCGCGCCAAATTGACCGCCGTGCTCGGGCTGTCCGAGCGCGACGGCGGCAGTCTTTATATCGCGCAATGGCTGATCGGCCCCGACGGCGAAACCATCGCCAAGCGCCGCAAGCTGCGTCCGACCCATGCCGAGCGCACCGTGTTCGGCGAAGGCGACGGCAGCGACCTCGCGGTGCATGATCGCGCCGACGTCGGACGGCTCGGCGCGCTGTGCTGCTGGGAGCATCTGCAGCCGCTGACGAAATACGCCATGTATGCCCAGAACGAACAGGTGCATGTCGGCGCCTGGCCAAGCTTTTCGCTGTACGACCCGTTCGCGCATGCGCTCGGCCATGAGGTCAACAACGCCGCCAGCAAGGTCTATGCGGTCGAAGGCTCGTGCTTCTTCCTCGGCCCCTGCGCCGTCGTCTCGCAGGCGATGATCGACGAACTCTGCGACTCCCCCGAAAAGCACGCCTTCCTGCATGCCGGCGGCGGCCATGCCGTGATCTACGGGCCGGACGGCAGTTCGCTGGCCGAAAAACTGCCGCCCGACCAGGAAGGCATTCTGTATGCCGACATCGATCTCGGCATGATCGGGGTTGCAAAGAATGCCGCCGATCCGGCCGGGCATTATTCGCGACCGGACGTCACGCGGCTGTTGCTCAACACCACGCGCGCCAACCGCGTCGAGCATTTCTCGCTTCCCGTCGATGCCGAGGTCATGAGCGAAATCAGGCTGCAGGCCTGAGGCGCTTCAATTCGGACAGGAGCAGGCCGATGGAATCCGCGATCCCCGAGCATCTGCAAACCGCACGCACGCGCCACCGCCGGGTCGGTGACGATTATGCGCCGCCCTACCCGTCCTTCGTGGCGCGGCACAAACCAAGCGTGACGCGGGTGGTGATGGCCTATTTCGGCCTCCAGACGCGCGGCGCGCCGTCGGTCGCCGCAGAACAGGCGTTGGCGCGGATCGCTTCGGATTTTGCCGCCTCGGATCGCCCAACGCATTGGGACCGCGCGAGCTATGTCGACGAGGCCGGTTTCACCAACGTCGTCACGGTGGCGTACTGGGACGATCGGCAAACATTCGATCGCTGGTTTCCGTCCGCCCGCGAGCGCTGGACCGGCGAGCAGCGGACCAACAACGGATTCGGCACCTTCATCGAGGCGCTTTACCCATCCGTGGAGGGCTATGAGACCTTGTTCTCGTCACTTGGCAGGCCCGAAGGCGTCGCCGTTCTCGCCGACGGCATGAGCGGCGAGGTTTTGGAGCACGCCTATTGGGGCGGCATGCGCGACCGCATCCCGTTGTCGCAAACCAGCGAGATGGCGCCTGCAGGCGCCGCCCGCGCCATCCGCGACGGCGCGCGCATCCGCATCATCCCGCATGACAACCTCTGCCTGATCCGGTCGGGCCAGGATTGGGGCGACACCGAAGCAACCGAACGCCAGATGTACCTTGGCGATGTCGAGCCGGTGCTGCGCGAAGGCATGGATTTCCTGCGCGACCAGGGACGTTCGATCGGCTGCTACGCCAACCGCTACATGACCGTCGTCGGCCCCGACGGCGCGGCAACCGAAAAGTCCTACGGCATGAGCTGGTGGAAAAGCCTGTCGGCGCTGGAGCGCTGGGCTGAATCGCATCCGACCCATGTCAGGATATTCGGCGCCGCCATGAAGTATCTATCGACGCTCGGCCCAGCCGCAAAACTGCGGCTCTATCACGAGGTCACCGTCGCGCGCGCCGACGAACAGCTTTTCGAATATGTCGATTGCCATCCGCAAACCGGGATGCTGAACGCCGTGCAGACGGTGGAGGCGGTTTGAAGCTACAGAACCATCTGGGTCTGGGTCACGATCGCGATAAGCTTGCCGTCCTCGGTCTCCAATCGCGTCTGCCAGACCTGGGTGCGGCGGCCCCGATGCACGGGCGTGGCAGTCGCAATCACGGTCGATCCCTCCTTGGCGCCGCCGATGAAATTGGTCTTGCTCTCGATCGTGGTGGTGCCCTTGGCGTCCGCCGGCAGGTTGATGACGGTCGCCGCAGCGCCGACCGAATCCGCGAACGCCATGATCGCGCCGCCGTGAATCGTGTTGCGCAGCGTGCACAGATCCGGCCGCACCAGCATCTTCGCCACCACCCGATCCAATCCGGCCTCTGTGAAGGTCACCCCCTTCAGTTCGGCAAACGGCATCTTCATCGACTGGATTTTTTCGAGCGGCGTCATTCGTCCTCCGGCTTTTCTTGAAGTGATTTCGCCGACAGAATGGATGGTGGCGGTAAATGAGGCAATGACCTCTGAGGTAATGGCTGCCGTGACATGGCGTCCGGAATTCGGCATATCGTCGGTATGCGCCAGTTCCCGCCCCGCCGGATCGTCTGCCTGACCGAAGAGACCGTCGAGACGCTGTATCTGCTCGGCGAGCAGGACCGTATCGTCGGCGTCTCCGGCTATGCCGTGCGGCCGTCGCAGGTCCGCCGCGAAAAGCCGCGGGTTTCGGCCTTCATCTCCGCGGACATTCCGAAGATTTTGGCGCTCGAGCCCGATCTCGTGCTCGCCTTCTCCGACCTGCAGGCCGGCATCGTCGCTGATCTGGTGCGCGCGGGCGTCGCCATTCACGTCTTCAACCAGCGCGACATTGCCGGCATCTTTGCGATGATCCGCACGCTCGGCGCGATCGTGGGTGCCGCCGAGCGCGCCGATCAACTCGCGGGCGACCTTGAACAGCGCCTCGCGCGTGTCGCGGCGACGCCCCGGGCCTCTCCAAAACCAAAAGTGTATTTCGAGGAATGGGACGATCCGCTGATTTCCGGCATCGGCTGGGTGTCCGAACTGATCGAGATCGCCGGCGGCGAGGACGCGCTGCCGAAACTGCGGCTTCAGCAGGCGGCCAAGGACCGGATCATTGCGCCCGATGTGGTGCGCGAAGCCGCTCCCGATGTGATCCTCGCGTCATGGTGCGGCAAGAAGGTGGTGCCGGATCGCATCCGGCAGCGTCCGGGCTGGAGCGAGATCCCGGCGGTGCGCAACAACCGCATCGTCGAGATCAAGTCGCCGATCATCCTGCAGCCCGGACCGGCGGCGCTGACCGATGGGCTGGACGCGATTGTGCGGGCGTTGTGGGAGGAGGAAAATTCGTAGGGTGGGCAAAGGAGCGCAGCGACGTGCCCACCATCTATCGCCGATCTTGCTGCGAGATGGTGGGCACGCTTCGCTTTGCCCACCCTACGGCAGCGCGGCTGCTACACCCTCTCCACCCCGCACCATTCCGCGATGAACAGCGCGGTCGCCTTGGTCGACTTCCGCAGCGATTCCAGTTCGACATATTCGTTGAAGCCGTGCATCGCCGCCCCCGTCGCGCCGAAGCAGAGGCTCGGGATGTTGTAGTTCAATCCATAGAAGCGGGTGTCGGTCAGCGCGGTGAAGGCGCGGTCCGGCACCGTGCCGCCATAGACAGCGCCAAACGCTTTTGCGAATGCGGCTTCCGGCTCGGCGGAATTCGTCAGCTCATAGCCCTCCGACAGGAAGCCCGACCATTCCACCTGCGGCGGGTTGTTGGAGAGAAAACGATGGTCGCGCGCGGCGGCCGACACGCAGGCCAAAATCTCCTTCTGGCATTCGGCGATCGACCAGCCCGGCAGGATCGCGATCCGGCAATCGATGTCGCACCAGGCCGGCACGCTGGAAGCCCAGTCGCCGCCCTTGATGATGCCGGGGTTGAAGTTGAGCGGATGGGCGACCGCCTTGAAATGGCGATCCGCCTTGGCGCGCTCGTTCCAGTCGGCCTCGAGCTTCTGCAGCGAATGGATCAGATGATACGCCGCCATGATGGCATTGGCGCCGGCGCCGGCCTCGAACACATGCACCGGGAAGCCGCGCACCTTCAGGCGAAACCAGATCACGCCGACCTGCGAGCGTATCATGGTCTCGCCGGTCGGCTCCGGGATGAAGCAGGCGTCGGCGCGGTAGCCGCGCTGCAGGGTCGAGAGCGCGCCGACGCCGGTGGACTCTTCCTCGATCACCGACTGGAAGTGAATGCGCGCCGTGGGCTTCAGCCCTGCGGCCTTGATCGCGTCCAGCGCGTAGAGCGCGCCGATGGTGCCGGACTTCATGTCGCAGGCGCCGCGGCCATACATTTTGCCGTCCTTGATGACCGGCGCGAACGGCGGCGTCTCCCACATGTCGAGGGGCCCGGTCGGAACCACGTCGCAGTGGCCCTGCAGGATCAGCGATTTGCCGGCATTGTTCGCCGGCCGGTAGGTGCCGACCACGCTCCGCGCCTTCGAGAAATCATGTTCGATCGGGCCAAAACCGCGCAGATCCTTCAAATCCCCGACATCGATATGCCAGTCGTCGACCTCATAGCCGCGCTGGCGCAGGAGGTCGCCGATCATGTCCTGGCACGGCCCTTCGGCGCCGCGGGTCGAGGGAATTGCAACGAAATCCCGCGTCGTCGCCAGTTGCGCATCAAAGCCGGCGTCGACGGCGTCGAGGATTTTCTGTTGCGTATCGGTCGTCATGCGGCGGCTCCAGTCGAGAACTCAAGGAAGTCGGGAGCGCGCACCCTAGCCCGATCTCAGCCGCCGGCGTAATGCGTAAAATGCGCATCCCGCAATGCATCTTCGAGCAGGCGGCCTTCCGAATAGCCGCGCAGCGTCGCCGGCCGCTCGACGCCATCGAGCAGCCGCGGACACGGTTCGGGCGCGCCCAGCACGGTGCGCACCGGAATGCGCTCGGCATAGATCGGCAATGCGTAGTCCTCCTCGTCGTCGCCGACGCCCTTGGCGCGAATTTTGGCGGAAGCCTCCTCGATCTCCATCGCGATGACGGATGTCGCCTTGATTTCCTGCGCGGTGCTCTGCCGCAGGCTCGCGGTACGATCGGGGAAGAAGCGGTCGACCATGGCGACCAGCGCGCGCTCCTTCTCGGCGGGATCGTCGACGAGATGGGCCGTGCCGAACGCCATCACGGCGCGATAATCGGCCGAGTGATTGAAGCCGCATCGTGCAAGCACCAGGCTGTCGAGATGCGCGACGGTGAGACATGCGCGTTGGCCGTCAGACTGGTTGCGCAACATGCGGCTGGCGCTGCTGCCATGCCAGTACAGCGTTTCTCCTTCCCGCCAGAAGAACGTCGGCGTGCAGTAAGGCTGGCCGTCGACCACGTAGGAAACGTGGCAGAGCATCGAGGCGTCGAGCAGGCCGTGAATCTTCGCCCGATCGTAGGAGCCACGCTCGTGCAGGCGCTTGACCCGGTTGCGCGGCGACATCGGGTAGGAACTGGTGGTCTCGCCTTCGATCGTCACGGTAGCTCCTCTCGGAATTGGACCGGCGAGAGCAAGTTGTACTGGCGAATTTGGTCTGCGATAGTGCCAATTCCATGCGAAAAATTCCGACCAATTCTCCGGCGACCCGGCGCAAGGCCGAGCTTCCGCTCGACCTTGACGGACCGCACATCACCGAAGGCGCGTCCTCGCAGCACCGGCTCTATCAGGCGCTCTGCCACGCCATCACGGGCGGCATCGCCAAACCCGGCGAGCCGCTGCCGCCGCAGCGAACGCTGGCCAAACAGACCGGTTTTCGCCGCAACGCCGTCACCTCGGCCTATGAGCGGCTGATCGCGGACGGCTTTGCGGTCGCCACCACAGGCTCCGGCACCTTCGTCGCCGCGCGCATTCCCGCGCGCGCCAGCGACGCCCGCAAGGCAACAATCGCGGTCGAGCCGCCGCAGCAAGGCGCGCTGGCGCTCGGCTGCACGCATATCGACGAGCGGGCGCTGCAGCGCTTCCGGGCGTTTGCCGGCCGGCGGATGCGCGCCTTCGGCAACGAACACCTGCAATATGGCGACCCCAGGGGCAGCCGCGAGCTGCGCGCCGCGATTGCCGATCATTTGCTGTCGGCGCGCGGGCTGCGCTGCGATCCGGACCAGATCATGCTGACGTCGGGAACGCAGCACGCCTTGCGGATCGTGCTGGGCGCGATCCTCAAGCCCGGCGATCACATCTGGTGCGAGGATCCAGGCTATCCCGCCGCAAGAAGAGCCATCGCGCATTGCGGCCTGCGACCCGTCTCCGTCCCGGTCGACGCCTCCGGCATGATCGTCGCCAAAGGCCGCGCGCTCGCGCCGTCGGCGGGCGCTGCTTACGTCACACCCTCGCACCAGTTTCCGCTCGGCGTGCAGATGTCGATGACGCGGCGGCTGGAACTGCTCGACTGGGCGCGGGAGGCCGGCGCCTTCGTGATCGAGGACGATTACGACAGCGAGTTTCGATATGACGGCGCGCCCTTGCTGTCGCTCGCCGGCATCGATCACCTCTCGCGCGTCATCTACGTGGGCACCTTTGCAAAGACGCTGTTTCCCGGATTGCGCATCGGCTATTGCGCGCTGCCCGAGCGCCTGGTCGGCCCGGTGACGACGGCCCGCGCCGCGCTCGACCGTTTTCCCGGCACGCTGATGGAAGGCGCGGTGGCGGACATGCTCAATTCCGGTGCGTTCGCGGCAAACCTGCGCAAGGTGCGCGGAATCTATCGCGAAGCGCGGGACGTCCTGGCGTCGACCTTGTCGGCGGCGTCGAACGGGCAGCTGTCGGTGCCGGTGCCCTCGCAGGGCCTGCATCTGGTCGCGCGGTTCGATCCATCGACCGATCCGGAAATTGCCGCGAAGGCAAAGACCGAGGCCGGCGTCGCGGGCTGGCTACTGGCGGAAACCTATTTTCGCGCGCGCCCGCTGCCGGGCTTTGTGCTGGGATTTGCCGGCCATCCCCTGCCGCAACTGATCGCGTCCGCCGAACGGCTGGCGAAGTCATCGCTGGCCGCCTTGCAGGCAAGCCGCAAGCACGAAAAAGGGAACCGGCAAGGTCAAACGGCTGAAGGCAGCGACCTGACCGCGCCTGTCGGCCGGCGCCCTATCAGAATCGCTGGCGCGTCACTAAGCTCGACGCCAGCTTCAATTTCACGGCGGAAACACCGAATGCCCGGCAATCGCAACGTTATGTATCTCGTCATCGGCGTGTTGATCGTCGCGGTCGGCGTGCTCAGCTACAATCTCTACAAGGCCAAGCAGGAACCCGAGGGCCTGCAGATCAATGTCGGCCCCGACGGGCTGAAGATCAAGACCAAGTGAGCGAGGCCGGAATGACGACCAAGGCTGTCCGATACCTTGCCCTGCCCGCCGGCCTTGCCCTGTGGCTGGTCGCAACGGCCGCCATCGCGCAGACGTTCTCGCGTGAACAGGACATCCCCGACCTCCGGCTCGGCCAGCGGGTGATGGTCGACGATGGATCGTGCCCGGCGGGACAGGTCAAGGAAGTCATGGGCTCGCAGATGACGACGTCAGGCGTGCTTCGCATCCGAAAGTGCATTCCGAGGCTGGGGACCAAGAAGCGATAGCGATTATCGTCTTTGCCTAGAACATGCCGTTGGTATTCGCGGCCTTCTCCGGAATCTCCTGCACGACGTCCCAGTGCTCGACGATCTTGCCGTTCTCGAGCCTGAACATGTCGACGATGGCGCGGCCACGCGTGTCTTTCTCGCGCACGCTGTGGACGTGCAGGATCACGTAGTCGCCGTCGGCGAAGGCGCGCTTGATCTCGCTGCGCGAGTCCGGGAATTTCTCCCGCAGGAAACCGATGAAGGCCTTGAAGCCTTCGATCCCGTCCGGCGCCGTCGGGTTGTGCTGGATGTAACGCGGCCCAAAAAACTTCGCTGCCGCCTCAAAGTCTTTCTTGTTGAGGCCGGCCTCGTAGAATTCGAGCACGGTCTTCTTGTTGGCCTCCTGGGTCGCCGCGTCGGCGGCGAGAACCGGGGAAGCAATGAACGGCAATACGCCGATGAGGCCGATGACGATGGATCGCATGGTTACCCCCTGTGCCATCTGTTTCGACGTTGAGCCCCAACCTACCAGCTTCCGTATCTGGCGACGACCCCGCGCCATAGCGCGTCGCGCTCGCGCGCCAAACTTTCTTTCCCGACGCTGGCGTTCTTCGCAGCCGCGGTAATGACCATCACCAGCTTGAGTTCGGGATCGACGAAGATCGACTGCCCGTAGACGCCGAGCAGCGCGAACCGCCGCTTCTCGCCGGGAAACAGCCAGAACTGGTAGCCATAGCCGAAATACGGCGTCGCCTTGCGCGGCGCGAACGCCTCGGGCTGGCGGTGCCAGTCGGTGGCGTCGAGCAAATAGTCCTTCGGCAGGATCTGCCTGCCGTCGAGCGCCCCGTCGTTCGCCAGCAGGATGCCAAGGCGGCCGTAGTCGCGCAGCACCGCATTGAAACTGCCCGAGCCGACTTCGGTGCCATCCTTGATCCTGATCCAGGTCGCATCGGCCTCCGCGCCGATCGGCTGCCACAGCCGCGCCGTCAGATATTCGCTCACGGAACTGCCGGTCACTGCGCGCAGCAACAGCGTCAGCGCCACCGTCTGGTTGGACGCATAGTGAAAGCGCGTCCCCTGCGCGACTTCGCGCGTCGTGAAAGCGCGCAGCGCTGCGACCAAGTCCTGCGTAAGCCGGATCCGGTTGAATTTCGCCAGATCGTCGTTGCCGTCATAGACTTCCTGAAACGGCACGCCGGACGCCATCCGCAGCATGTTGCGGATCGTCGTCTCGCCATAGGGATTACCGGCCAGGTCAGACACGTATCCGGCGATGGTGTCGTCGAGCGACGCGATTTTCTTCTCGGCCAGCGCCATCCCGACCGCGATGCTGACGATGGACTTCGCCATCGAATGCGAAACGAAACGGTTGTCTGGCTTGCGGTCGTATTGATAGCGCTCGGCCAGCACCTCGCCGTCCTTGATGAGAAGGAAGCCGGTCACGCGTTGACGGTTGAGAAAGTCGTCGAGGGTGCGGGTCTGCTGCTCGAACCGGTACTCGATCTTCGGCTCGGTGGAAATTTTCGGCAGCGGGCGCGGCGCAGCCGCCTTCTTCAGCGTGTAGTACTGCAGAATGCTGTCGAGGTGACTGAATGATCCGACCCGGACGCGCTCGTCATAAAACCAGTTGGTGCGCGAGCCGATCGGATAGCCCGCCCCCTTCCCCAATAGGTCCTCGTCGGGCGCGGCACGGGCCGGCAGGACCAGCGCGAAAAACACCGCGCATGAGAGCAGGATTCGTCCCGGCTGCATTGGTTGGCTCACGCAGATCGTCGACCGGTCATTGGCTTACAATGGCGGTTGGCGACGTGTCGAGCCGGCAACGGACGCCGACAGAACGTCGCTGCATCTCGCCATATGTTGGGGTTCAATTCGGCTTTGGCGGCCTGTTCAGCAAACGAAACGCCAGTCCAAGCAGCGATCCGATGAGCCAGGCCAGCGGCCATGAACCGGTGAATAGCACCGCCAATCCCATACCCAAATCGCAAATCGTGGCCCTGAAGCACTGAAACGAGACGACCGAGACGGGGGTTAGCAGCAGGATCGTCACCAGAGCATACACGGTCCATGCATGCCAGTACCGCATCAGGGCACAAAGCCATGCCGAAAACAAAAGCAGACCCAAATGAAGAAGGTAGATTAAAGCTTCGATGGCCGTCGCCCCTGCCGCTCGGATACCGCAGAGCCTACCGGCCCGCGCAGCTCAAGCGCAAGGTATCCATCGGGCAATGACACAACTTTAACGATGGCGCTTACGGAGCCGCGTTACTGGTTCGTCGCCGGCTCGAACATGCATTGCAGCGTTGGCTTGGCGATCTTGGTGAAGGTCGGCCCGATTTCGGACTGCTTCGACGCCGGCACCCAGGCCGTCTCGATCGTCGGCACTCCGGTCTCGCTGATGCCGCGCAGCAGCGCTTCGCGCAGGTCGGCGTCTTCCACGGTCGCGGCGGCGTAGTCGTGCAGACAGCTGCAAACGCTTTCGGGGTGCGCCCAGCGTCCAACCATATGAGGCGCGCAAAGCCGCACGAACTCACCGCGCGGATCGGGCATTTTGAACAGGGAACGGAACGAGGTCTGCGGCGGCTGATATTGGACCTGCGCCTGCGCCGCGCCACTGAACAGGAGAAACGAGAGAACTGCAGCAGAACAAATGCGTACCAACATGCAGAGCCCTTATCGGCGATTTTTTTGCAGAGTATCCACCACGCTCACTTGGCGGCCACGACCATCGGTTGGGACGCCGCGGTCGCAACCGGCGAGCCCTGATAGGCAAACGTACCGACACCCGGCAGGTTCTGGTCGGAAGAACCAGCCATCGAGGGACCAGCCAGCATGAAGGCGAAGGCGAGGATGAAACTGGTCGTCCGCATCTGACTGTCTCCGGTTGTCCGTGGCCTGGCTGCGCCCGCCGTCTCGTTGGCCCCGTGATAGCCAGCGGCTGTTTCCGGACATCTGCGCCAAAAATGCAAAATGGTTTCGTCGCGACGGAGAATTGTTTCGTCAGCCCTTCCGGACGAAACACTGGCCGGAAAATCTCAATGAATTCAGCCGCGACGCTCTTACGTGAGAGGATCAGGCTAAACGCGGCAAGGTAGCCGTCCGAGCCGTTTTGGCTCCCCTTCGATGGGCGGGAACGGCCCGTTCACCGGCTGACTGGATGAACCGAAGCCCCGGTCCGGCCGACTCAGCCGAACGCCGTGCAACCTTCCGCGTGCTTGTGCGTTGTGACCCCTCCTCAATAAAGGATAGCCGTCGTGGGTAGTGGCAACATCGATGTTGGCAGTGCAACCCCGACCCGCAAACCCGGCCAGCCGGTGGAGCGCCAGGGAGAAACCTCAGAGCAACCCGTGAGCCTTTGTGGCGCGATGTCGCAGCAGGGCAACGAATTTAGCGGCAATGTCTCGGCGCCGCAAAAATTCGTGCATCTGGTCGGTTGCCGTGAGCGCAAGGTCGGGTCCGGCCAGGAGACCCGCCCACATTCCGATCCGGTCAAACGGTAAGCCCGAAGCCCTCATCCCAGGTTCCAATAGCGGATCCCGCCTGGGATCGGACTTACTGAATGAACTCACCGCATTTCTGAATCGCGGCGTCGGCCGCCCCCCAGGGCATGATCGGCACCGAGGACGTCGAGTTTTTCGGCGATCCCTCGATCAGCCGGTCCGAATAGACCATGTAGACCAGCACGTTGCGTTTGGCGTCGCAGCCGCGAACGATCTGCATCTTCTTGAAGAACAGCGAGCGGCGCTGCCGGAACATGTCGTCGCCCTGCTCCAGCTTGTGCTTGAACTTGATGGGGCCGATCTGGCGGCATGCCAGCGAAATATCCGAGACCTCCTCGGCGAGGCCGAGCCAGCCCTTGTAGCCGCCCTTTTCCGGCACCGTGAAGTGACAGGCCACCCCCTCGACCTCGGGGTCGTCGAGGGCGTAGGTCGCAAGCTTGTCGTTCGGGCTCAGCCACTTGAATACCGTCGAGCGGCGAAAAATCAGATCGGGCTCGTCGGCGGCCGACGCCGGGGCTGCCTGCCAAAGCATCAGCGCCAACACCCCCAAGGCCAGACTTCTCCACTTCCGGTCACACTTTACGAAGGCCTTGGATGTCATTGATATCTCCGCTGAAGGGCTCTTCGCCTATGTAGTGGCGGAAAGCCGCACAGGAAGACCGCCACCCCGAGATGCCGGCGAGGCGCCCAACTGGCCGCCCTTTAACGGAATGTGAGGCTTTTTTGCTACGATTAGGGCGAAAAGCGCTGAAATTTGAAGGCGTACGCTGGTGAACGCTTTTCGCCTCTGCGACAACAAATAATTATCGGAAGAGTAGATTCGAGTAACCGGATTTGAGGATCAGGCGCGTGAGCGGGTATCGGTTTTTCAGTGCGGTTATTGCGGGCGCAGCCAGTTCCAAACAGCGATTTTGGCAGATAGCCATGTTGACGGCGGCCGGTAGCCTGGTCGCCGTTCCACAGGCAGACGCCGCCGCCCTGTTCTACTGGCAGGACTCCGATCCCAGCTACTACCGGCCGGTGCCGCCGATGGCGCAGCCGCGCAAGCCGAAGGCCCGCCGGCCTTCCGCCAAGACCGAAGCTGCCCTCAAGGAAACCAACGCCAAGCCGCAGGGACCGCTGATCATCGCCGTCTCGATCGATCAGCAGAAGGTCCGCGTCTACGACGCCAACGGCCTGTTCGCCGAGAGCCCGGTATCGACGGGCATGAAGGGTCATTCGACCCCGATGGGCGTGTTCAGCGTCATCCAGAAGAACAAGATGCACCGCTCCAACATCTACAGCGGCGCACCGATGCCTTACATGCAGCGCATCACCTGGTCGGGCATTGCGCTGCACGCCGGCGTATTGCCGGGCTATCCGGCGTCGCACGGCTGCATCCGCATGCCGATGGCGTTTGCCGTGAAGATGTGGAACTGGACCAGGATGGGCGCGCGCGTCGTCATCACGCCTGGTGCGATCACGCCGGCCACCTTCTCGCATCCGTTGCTGGTGGCGCAGAAGGTCGTGCCGCAGCCCCTCATCGCCAACGATCCGGCGACCGACGCCCCCGCGGTGAAGAGCGACAAGGGTGCTGACGCAGGCCACGCAACCAAATCTGCGAATGCCGGTCTTGCGCATTCGCAGGCGAACCTTGATCTCCGACCGACCGTCGGCCACGCGTTGCGCGAACAGACCCGCACCGCGGATGCCAGCAGCGCATTGCCGGCGATCAACGGCGTCGTGACCATGTCCGATGCAACGCCATCCGCAGCCAAGCCTGCCAACGATGCGCCGAATGCGGAAGCAAAGCCGGACGCGACGCAGTCCGAGGCAACGGTCGAAACCGCGGCACCTGACATGAAATCGGCCGAAACCGGCTCAGTTGCGACGGATGACAAGAAAGTCGAGGAGACCGCGGCCCCCGCGGAAGCGAAATCCAGCGCAGTGAATGTCGAGGCTCCCACGGCCGCGATCACCAAGGTCGAGGAAACCAAGGGTCCCGAATCCAAGCCTGCTGAAATCCAAGGCCGCAGAAAAGCCCGCCGAGCCCGTCAAGGCGGGCGCCAATACGCCGGCCGTACCGGCTGCTGCACCCGACGCGAAGAAGGATACGGCGCGTCTGCCCGGCGCGGAAAAGGCTGCCAGAGCCGAAACGCCCAGGCGCCCCGGCCAGATCGCGGTGTTCGTGAGCCGCAAGGATTCCAAGCTGTACGTCCGCGAGAACTTCAAGCCGCAGTTCGACGTTCCGATCACCATCGCGCCGAGCGACCGGCCGCTGGGTACGCACGTCTTCACTGCCGAGGCCGACAAGAAAGATCCCAACCTGTTGCGCTGGTCGGTGTTCTCGCTGCCGGTCACGGCGCGCAACGCGGCCCGGACCGACGAGGACGACCGCGCTGCACGGCGCCGCAAGGTGGCCGGCGGAGCCGAGGCCAAGCCTTTGCCGGCGTCGAACAGCCCGGCCGAGGCGCTGGACCGCATCACCATCGCTCCCGAGGCGATGGCGCGGATCGCAGAAGTCCTGAGCACCGGCAGTTCGATCGTGGTTTCCGATCACGGCATCAGCCAGGGCGGCGAAACCGGCGAAGGCACCGACTTCATCGTGCCGCTGCGGTAGCCTCTTCTAACGGCTTGTTGAGGGGCGGCAGTGCGCGCGTTGCGCTATGCTTTGCGCTGTCGAACCAGCCCGAGGCATTTCATGATGGACCGCAGGAGCCTGATGACGGCGGCGTTGGCCACGATCGCAGCCGTCACCTCGAACAGGCAATCGCTGGCGCAGGCCGGCATGAGCCGGATCACGGCTTACGCGTTTTCGTTTCCGGGATTGGCCGGCGGCGATATCAGGCTTTCCGGATTTGCCGGCCGGCCGCTCCTGATCGTCAACACCGCTTCACTCTGTGGCTTCACGCCGCAATATGGCGGGTTGCAGGAATTGTGGACCGAGTTCGGCGATCGCGGCCTGATGATCATCGGCGTGCCCTCCAACGATTTCGGCGGCCAGGAGCCGGGCGGTGCGACCGAAATCACCGCAACCACGCAGAATCACCACGTCACCTTTCCGATCGCGGCCAAGGCGGTCGTGAAGGGGCCGAATGCGCATCCCTTCTACAAATGGGCGGCGGAGGCGCGGCCGAAGGATGTTCCACGCTGGAACTTCCACAAATACTTGATCGGCCGGGATGGCTACATCGCGGACGTATTCCCGGAATCGGTCGCACCGGCGGACACACGAATCAAAACCGCGATTGCGCGGGCGCTGGCACAGAACGTTTCCGAGCGAAGCGGATAGCAATTCGTGCGGGCGGAAACGCGTCAAAAACGACACATCTCCTGACTAACCGGTCCGGCGGCAAATCCGCGGTGACGAGAGCCGTTGCCTTGGCGCGCGAGCCCCAACTAGGGTACTATGAATCAGGGGCTGGAGGCAGACCGGACGACGGCAACGCCGGGACCGGGATTCCAATTTGGGGAAGAAAAGATGCGTATTGCAGCAGGGTTGATCTTTGCAGGCGCGGTTTCGCTGTTGGCATCGAGCGCGGCGTGGTCACAGGCGCTGCCCCCCGCCAGGGGTCCGGCTCCTGCGCCTCAGGCAGCGCCGGCTCCTGCCCCGCCGCCTGCGCCGGTCTCGACGCGCCCGCCCTGCAACAATCCGAACGCGCTCGGCATCGGCCGTACCGTCGAGATCGATACGACCGGCGGCCCCGGTTTCGGCTTCGAGCACTTCAAGGATCTCGACTTCCTGCGCGACAAGGAAGTGGTGCTGACCTTCGACGACGGTCCGTGGCCGGTGAATACGCCTTCGGTCCTGAAGACGCTCGCGGAAGAATGCACCACCGGCATCTTCTTCCCGATCGGCAAGCACGCCACTTACTATCCCGAAATCCTCAAGCAGGTAATGGCGGCCGGCCACTCGATCGGATCGCACACCTGGTCGCACGCCGCACTCGTCAACAAGAAGCTGACCGAGCAGCAGCGCAAGGATGAAATCGAAAAAGGATTCAGCGCCGTGAAGTGGGCGCTCGGTGGCAAGGCGCCGGCGCCGTTCTTCCGTTTCCCGGCGTTGCAGCATCCGCCGGAGATGGTGACCTATCTCGGCAGCCGCAACATCGGGATATTCTCGTGCGACCTCGACTCGTTCGACTTCAAGGCAAGCAAGGCGCAAACCATCATCGACACCGTGATGCGCAAGGTCGAAAAGAACGGCAAGGGCATCATCCTGATGCACGACTTCCAGAAGCATACCGCAGAGGCCCTGCCCGAGCTTCTGAAGAAGCTGAAGGCCGGCGGCTACAAGGTGGTCGCGATGCGCGCCAAGGCGCCAGTGGAGACCCTCGCCCAGTATGACGAGGACATCCACAAGGACCTGAAGCTGCCGACCATGAGTTCGCGTCCGGTGTCCAGCGTCGTGCAGACGATCTCGGAATAACGCGGCGCGACGTACAAGTGGCGCTGCGCATCGAAGGCTATGTCATCGTTTCCGCGGACGGCATGCTGGCGGACGCGCGCAACGTCATGCCTGACGAATTGAAATTCGAGGGCGACAAGGCGTTCTTTACCGCCGCCCTCGATCGCGCCGACCTGATCCTGCACGGCCGCAATTCCTACGAGGACCAGCAGAACTCGCCGCGGCGCAGGCGGATCTTCCTGACGCGGCAGGTCAATGCGATCGCGCCCGATCCGTCCAATCCGAAAGCCACGTTGTGGAATCCCGCGGGCGCGACCTTCGAAGCTGCCTGCGCGCATGCAGGCGTGCGTGACGGCACGGTTGCGATCATCGGCGGCCCCGGCGTGTTCGGCATGTTCATGGACCGCTACGACGCGTTCTGGCTCTCGGTCGCGCCGCATGTTCGCCTGCCCGATGGCGAGCCTTGCTTTCCCGGTGTCCCTGCCCGTACGCCGCAGCAAATCCTGGCGGCGCACGGCTTGCGACGCGGGCGAGCCGCAGATGCTTGATGCTGCGAACGACGTCAGCGTCACGCCGTGGCGGCGCGGCCTGGAATAACTTGGGACTATATCTCCCCGTAGGCAGGCTCGCTTGGCCGCGGCCCGCGGCCGTAGCCCGCGATCATGAACAGGGCGCCGATGATCGACAGGTTCTTCAAGGCGTCGATCAGTGTCCTGGCATTTTCGGGCGCCGGCTGGTTCCAGAAATCGTGGAAGTAAAAGGTCGCCGCGATGACGAAGAAGATCAGCAGGATCGCGAAGAAACGCGCGCCGAAATTGACCGCGATCATCAGGCCGGCGAGGATCTCAAAGCCGCCGACGCCGTAGGCCAGCAGTTGCGGCATCGGCAGGCCCGCCATGGTTTCGAGCTGCGAGGCATAGGGCGCAAGCAACGCCGGAATGGTCACCTTGGTCGCGATGAAGTCCGCCGTCTGCTGAATCGCGAACAGCTTGGTCGCTCCCGTGTACATGAAGAGAACGGCGAACAGGACTCGCCCGAAGGTGACTAACGCTGGCATGGGATCGGCCTCACTGAATGGCATGCAAAGGTAACAGGCGGCGCGAAACGATTATGGGCGTTTCGCATCCGCTTTTCAAACGCTCAAATCGAAACCGTCCGCGCAGGGGCCTGCGCGGGTCTAAGGCCTCACCAGACCTTCTGATATAAGCAGAACCAAGGCGCTTTCTTGATCATAGCGTTTTCAAGCAAAGCCGGTTGCGGTCCACATGGAGAACCGCAACCAACGGCCGGATCGCCGGTTTAGAATCGGTCTGAACCGGGATCTCTATCCGAACAAGGTTGGCTGCGCGCGGCCGGCACGCTCCTGGGCTTCGACGGCGGCGACCGCCGTCATGTTGAGAACGCCGCGCGCCGTCACCCCCGGCGTGAGGATATGCGCCGGACGCGCCGGCCCGATCAGGATCGGCCCGACCGGCAGCGCATCCGCCAGCGTCTTGATCATCTGGTAGGCGACGTTGGCGGTGTCGAGGTTCGGCATGATCAGGATGTTGGCATCGCCTTCGAGCTTCGAATGCGGCAGCACCAGCTTGCGCGCCGCGGCCGACAGCGCGGTATCGCCCTGCATTTCGCCATCGGCCTCGATCTCCGGATGCTTTTCCTTCAGCAGCGCGGTGGCGCGGCGCATCTTGCGCGACGAATCGGTGTCGTAACTGCCGAAGTCGGAATGCGACACGAAGGCGACGCGCGGCTTCATGTTGAACCGCTGCACATGGGTTGCCGCCAGCGACGCCACCTCCGCGAGTTCCTCGGCGCTCGGGTTCGGGCGCACCTGGGTATCGGCGATGAAATAGGAACCCTTGCTGGTGATCATCATCGACAGCGCCGCGAAATCGCTGACGCCGGGCAGGAAGCCGATGATCTCGCGGACATGGCGCAGATGGCTCATGTAGCGGCCTTCGACGCCGCAGATCATGGCATCGGCCTCGCCGCGGACCACCGCAAGTGCTGCGATCACGGTGTTGTTGGTGCGGACGACGGTACGTGCGGCTTCGGGCGTGACGCCGCGCCTTCCGGCCACGTCGATATAGGTCTGCACATAGGAACGGTAGCGCGGATCGTCCTCGGGATTGACGAGATCGAAATCCGTGCCCGGCCTTGATCGAGAGGCCGAACCGCTTGAGCCTGGCCTCGACGACGGAGGGGCGTCCGACCAGGATCGGCCGCGCCAGTTTCTCCTCAAGCACGACCTGCGTCGCGCGCAGCACGCGCTCGTCCTCGCCCTCGGCATAGATCACGCGCACCGGCTGCGTCTTGGCCTTGGCGAACACCGGCTTCATGACGAGGCCGGAGCGGAACGCGAAGCGTTCCAGCAGCGCGGTATATTCGTCGAAATTCGTGATCGGGCGCGTCGCCACGCCGGATTCCATCGCGGCTTTCGCCACCGCCGGCGCGATGCGCAGGATCAGCCGCGGATCGAACGGGCTCGGAATCAGCGAGCCCGGTCCGAAGCCTTGCGTCTCGCCGCTGTCAAACCCCCGGGCCACCGCGTCCGACGGCGGATCGCGCGCGAGCTGCGCGATCGCGTCGACGGCGGCATGCTTCATTTCCTCGTTGATGCTGGTGGCGCCGACGTCGAGCGCGCCGCGGAAGATGAACGGGAAGCACAGGACGTTGTTGACCTGGTTCGGGAAGTCGGAACGCCCGGTGCAGATCATCGCGTCGGGGCGCGCCTTGCGCGCCTCGTCCGGCATGATTTCCGGGTTCGGATTGGCCAGCGCCATCACCAGCGGCTGGTCGGCCATCGACTGGACCATCTCGGGCTTCAGCACGTTGGGCGCGGACACCCCCAGGAAGATATCGGCGCCACCGATCACGTCGGCCAGCACGCGCGCATTGGTCTTCTGCGCATAGACCGCCTTCCAGCGGTCCATCAGCGTGTTGCGGCCCTCATGCACCACGCCGTCGATGTCGCAGACCCAGATGTTCTTGCGTTGCGCGCCGAGCGACACCAGAAGATTCAGGCACGCGATCGCGGCAGCGCCTGCGCCGGAGCAGACGATCTTCACATCGGGCAGCTTCTTGCCGTTCAGCAGCAGCGCGTTGGTGATGGCGGCGCCGACGATGATGGCGGTGCCATGCTGGTCGTCGTGGAACACCGGGATCTTCATGCGCGCCTTGAGCTGCGCCTCGATCTCAAAACACTCCGGTCCCTTGATGTCCTCGAGATTGATGCCGCCGAAGGTCGGCTCCAGCGCGGCCACCGTCTCGACCACGCGCTCGATGGTGTCGGCGGCGATCTCGATGTCGAAGACGTCGATGCCGGCGAATTTCTTGAACAGGACCGCCTTGCCCTCCATGACGGGCTTCGAGGCCAGCGGACCGATATTGCCAAGCCCCAACACCGCGGTACCGTTGGAGACCACGGCGACCAGATTGGCGCGGGCGGTCAGCGACGCCGCTTCGGCCGGATTGTTGGCGATTTCGGTGCAGGCCGCGGCGACGCCCGGCGAATAGGCCAGCGCGAGGTCGCGCTGGTTGGCGAGCGGCTTGGTCGCCTGGATCTCGAGTTTACCGGGCCGCGGCAGCCGGTGATACGCCAGCGCCGCGGAGCGGAGATCATCAGAATAGGACGACATGCATCTCCCCCACGGGCTTTTCTCGACCCCGAATTACCGCCGAGGCCGATCTTCATTCGAACCGATAGTTCTGCGGCAGATTGAGCCGGATGTGAAGCACGGGCAACCGCTCCGATGCAACATCGGACAGTATCCCCATCAACAGCGGCATCGACGCAAAGCGCCAAAGCCGGTAGCATATTTTCCTCTCTACCCCTATCCCTTGACCGACATATGGCAGATTTTGCCTCCCGCAATGCCGGCGTCCGGAGCACAACTCATGGTCAAGATACTGATGGGCCTGGCCGCCGTGGTCGTGATCGCGGCGGGCGGCTTCTTCGGCTTCGAGTTTTATACGCAGCATCGGGTCACGCGCGACGTCGAGGCCGCGTTCGAGCAGATTCGCGCGGGCGGCGGCAAGGCAAGCCACGGCAAGGTGTCGTTCGACCTGAAGAGCCGTACGGTCACGGATCGCCGACATCACGACCGAATCGGCCATCGCAGCCGCCGGTGAGCATGAAGATCGCCAGCGTCATCGCCTCGGGCGTCGGCCAGCCGGACACGGGCCGATTCTCGGCCGACAGCATCGAAACGTCGGACATCGAAATCAGCGCCAACTTCGGCGGGCCGGCAGGCGGGCGCATCTCCTACAAGATGCCACGGGTCGTGCATGAAGGATTATTCCGGCCCCGCGAGCCTGCCGACGCCGCCGGCTTCGGCTTCCGTCATCGACGCGTATCGATCCGCGCTGGAGCAGTTCGCCGCCGTCGCCGCGTCGTCGATTTCGATGCCCGAGCATTACAGGGACGGTCAACTTCGGCGCCGCCCTGTCGGGCGACTTCACCTATTCGGGTACGGCCCTGCAGGACATCAAGGGCGGCAAGATCGCCACCATGCAGGTCGAACGGGCCAACTTTCACGGTCAACACGCAGCAGGCCGGCAAGGCCGACAAAATGACCGGCGAAATCGCCAATCTCAGCGCCCGTGATTTCGATGCCACCGCGGCAGCCGCGATCCTCGATCCGCAGAAGGCCAATGACGACCGCTATTACCGCCTCTACGGCAAGACATCGGCCGGTCCCTACACGGTTACTTCAGCGCTCGGCCTGCGCATGCGCATCGACCAGATGACCATCGACGACGTCGGCGCGCGGCCGTCACGGCTGCAACTGCCGGCATTGTTCGCGATGATGCAGGCGGCCGGGGCTACACCTCCGACGCCAGCGCAAACGCGTGAGCTGATCGACAAGATGGCCGCGCTCTACGAGGGCATGCGGATCGGAACGGCCGAGATGCGCGGCCTTTCGGCCGAAACACCGCAAGGCCCGTTCAAGCTCGCAGGCGATCAGGTTCAACCTGGAAGACGGCAAGATCGGTGAGTTTGCAGTCGAAGGGCTCGATACGAACACGCCGAAAGGGCCCGTCAAGGTCGGACGCTTCGCGCTCAAGTCGCTGGATATCGCCAACTTCATGCGGATCTCGGCGCAGTTCGCGAACCCGGCGCAGCCGCCCTCACCCGAACTGATCGCCGGGCTGTTTCCGCTCATCCAGGGCGTTGAGATCAAGGGCGTGACGGCGCCCTTCAAGAACACCGGCAAGTCCGTCAACCTCGACGGCTTCGACCTGAACTGGGGCCAGTTTGTCGGACCCATTCCGAGCAAGGCGCGCCTGACCGCGAAAATGACCACGCCGGTCGATGCGACCGATCCTGCCATGAAAGCGCTCGTCGCGGCCGGGCTGGACTACGCTTTCGGCCGATGGTGATATCGGCGCGGAATGGACCGAGGCGGCCCGCAGCTTCGTTGTAGACGTCCCGAGGCTCGAGATCGGCGGGCTCCTGAAAGCATCGGCGCGGATCGCGCTCGCCAACGTGCCGCGGCAGGTATTTTCGGCCAACGCGGCCCAGGCGATCGGCGCGGCGGCGCAGATCGAAGCCGGCGCGCATCGAGCTCACGGTGCGCGATCTCGGCGCCGTCGATCTCGCGGTCGCCCAATATGCCCGCACCCAGAACGTCAGCCGCGACGCCGCGCGACGGCCATCGTCGACAACATCAAGGTAGCCAGCGAGCCATGGCGGCGACCAGCGCCGAATGCCGGCGCCGTGTCCGCCGCGCTTGCGCGCTTTGTCGAGAGCCCCGGGCAAACGCTGATCATCAAGCTGACGCCGCGCGCCAAGGTGCCGGCGATGCAGCTGTTCCAGCTGTTGAAGACCGACCCGCTGATCGCGCTGGCGCAATTCCGGATCGAGGCTTCGACGGGGCTGTGAGCTAGTCCCGAGACTCTACGTCTTGTCCGGCAGATTGAGCCGGATGTGAAGTTCGCGGAGCTGCTTCGTCGCGACGTCCGATGGCGCGCCCATCAAGCAGGTCCACGGCCTGCTGGTTCATCGGGAACAGCGATATCTCGCGCAGGTTCGTGGTGCCGCAGAGCAGCATCACGATGCGGTCGACGCCGGCCGCCATGCCGCCATGCGGCGGGGCGCCGTACTGGAACGCGCGATACATGCCGCCGAACCGCTCGACGACATCGTTCTCGCCATAGCCCGCGATCTCGAACGCCTTCACCATCGCTTCCGGCTTGTGGTTGCGGATGCCGCCGGACGCGATCTCGTAGCCGTTGCAGACGATGTCGTACTGGAACGCCTTGATGGTCAGCGGGTCCTGCGTCTGCAACGCGTCGAGGCCGCCCTGCGGCATCGAGAACGGGTTGTGCGAGAAGTCGACCTTTTTCTCGGTCTCGTCGTATTCGTACATCGGGAAGTCGACGATCCAGGCGAGTTCGAACCGGTCCTTGTCGATCAGGTTCAAGTCCTCACCGACCTTGGTGCGCGCCAGGCCTGAGAACTTCCAGAACTTGTCGGGGTCTCCGGCGACGAAGAAGGCGGCGTCGCCCTCCTTCAGCCCGAGCTGGCTGCGGATCGCCGCGGTCCGTTCCGCGCCGATGTTGTTGGCAAGCGGACCCGCGCCCTCGCCGCCCTCGCGCCACATGATGTAGCCGAGGCCGGGCTGGCCTTCGCCTTGCGCCCAGGAGTTCATGCGGTCGCAGAACGCGCGTGATCCGCCTCCCGGTGCCGGGGATCGCCCAGACCTGGTTCTTCGGGTCTTCCAGCATCCGCGCGAACACCTTGAAGCCGGAGCCGCGGAAATGCTCGGAGACGTCCTGCATCTCGAGCGGGTTGCGCAGGTCGGGCTTGTCGCTGCCGTATTTCTTCAAGCGCTTCCGCAAACGGAATCCGCCGCCAGCCCTTTGTCACCGGCTTGCCCTTGGCAAATTCCTCGAACACGCCCGTGATGACCGGCTCCATCGCCGCGAACACGTCTTCCTGCTCGACAAAGCTCATTTCGACGTCGAGCTGATAGAACTCGCCCGGCAGGCGGTCGGCGCGCGGGTCCTCGTCGCGGAAACACGGCGCGATCTGGAAGTAGCGGTCGAAGCCCGACATCATCAGGAGCTGCTTGTACTGCTGCGGCGCCTGCGGCAGCGCGTAGAATTTTCCGGGATGAATCCGCGACGGCACCAGGAAGTCGCGCGCCCCTTCCGGCGAGGACGCCGTCAGGATCGGGGTCTGGAATTCGAAGAAGCCCTGCTCCTTCATCCGCTTGCGCATCGAATCGACGATGGCGCCGCGGGTCATGATGTTCTGGTGCAGCTTCTCGCGACGCAGGTCGAGGAAGCGGTACTTGAGCCTGATGTCTTCAGGATATTCCTGCTCGCCGAACACCGGCAGCGGCAGCTCGGCCGCAGGCCCCAGCACCTCGATCTCGCTGACATAGACTTCGACCGCCCCGGTCGGCAGTTCCGGGTTGTCGGTGCCGTCGGGGCGGCGGCGCACCTTGCCGTCGATCCGCACCACCCATTCCGAGCGGAACTTTTCCACGTCCTTGAACGCCGGCGAGTCCGGATCGGCCACGCATTGGGTGATGCCGTAATGGTCGCGCAGATCGATGAACAGCACGCCGCCATGGTCGCGGATACGATGACACCAGCCGGAAAGACGGGCGGTCTGGCCGATGTCGCTGTCGCGGAGCGCGCCGCATGTATGTGACCGGTAGCGATGCATGGAATTCCCAAAAACAGATGTCGGAGGTCAGAATCGGGGGTCAAAGCCCGCGCGAATTGCGGGAGGGTTTACCCGACGCCGCGAAGGGCGGCAACCAATGGCAGGGCCTGTTTTGCGACCCGGACAGCGAGATTTCCGCCCGCGCCCGTCCCGAACCGTTTGCCTATTCCGTGCCCGCGCCTATCTTTGGGTCATGACCGTCCATTTCCCGTTCCAGAACACCTATTCGGCGCTGCCGGCGAACTTTTTCGCCCGCGTGGCCCCTACCCCCGTCGCCGCCCCCCGGCTGATCAAGCTGAACCGGGCGCTCGCCGTCCATCTCGGGCTCGATCCCGACGTGCTGGAGAGCCCGGAAGGGGCCGAAATCCTCGCCGGAAAGCGCCTCCCCGACGGCGCCGACCCGATCGCGATGGCCTATGCCGGCCACCAGTTCGGCCATTTCGTGCCCCAGCTCGGCGACGGCCGGGCCATCCTGCTCGGCGAAGTCATCGACAAGGACGGCGTCCGCCGCGACATCCAGCTCAAGGGATCGGGCCCGACGCCGTTCTCGCGCCGGGGCGACGGCCGCGCCGCGCTCGGGCCGGTGCTGCGGGAATACATCGTCAGCGAGGCGATGTTCGCCTTGGGCATCCCCACCACCCGCTCGCTGGCCGCAGTGACGTCAGGCGAGCGCGTGCAGCGCGAGACCATGCTGCCCGGCGCGGTGCTCACGCGCGTGGCCGCGAGCCATATCCGCGTCGGCACCTTCCAGTTCTTTGCCGCGCGCGGCGACACCGATGGCGTGCGGCAACTCGCCGACCACGTCATCGCCAGGCACTACCCCGATATCGGGATGGCCGAGCGCCCCTATCACGCGCTGCTCGAACGCGTCGTCGCCCGCCAGGCCGATCTGGTGGCGCGCTGGCTGCTGGTCGGCTTCATCCACGGCGTGATGAACACCGACAACTCGTCGATCTCGGGCGAGACCATCGACTACGGCCCCTGCGCCTTCATGGACGAATACAACCCCGCGCAGGTGTTCTCCTCGATCGACGAGATGGGCCGCTACGCCTACGCCAACCAGCCGCAGATCGCACTCTGGAATCTGACGCGGCTCGCCGAATGCCTGCTGCCGCTGTTCTCCGACGACAAGGACAAGGCGATCGAACAGGCGCAATTCATCCTCGGCGAATTCGCTGAAAAATTCACCGCCGCCTACCAGTCCGGCTTGCGCAGGAAGATCGGCCTGTTCACCGCGCGCGACGGCGACGAGGCGCTGGTGCAGGACCTGCTCGATGCCATGGCGAAGAACCAGGCCGACTTCACGCTGACCTTCCGCCGCCTGGCTGATGCCGCTGCGGATGCCGACGACGACAGCGTCAGGGCCCAGTTCACCGATCCCGCCGCCTTCGACGAATGGGCCACACGCTGGCGCCAGCGCCTCGCTGACGAGCCGCAATCCGCCGCCGAGCGGCAGGCCGCGATGCGCGCCGTCAATCCGGCCTTCATCCCGCGCAACCACCGCGTCGAAGCCGTGATCGCGGCCGCCGTGAACAACGACTACGCGCCGTTCGAGGAATTGCTGACGGTGCTGTCGAAGCCGTACGAGGATCAGCCGACATTCGCGGCCTACACCGAGCCGCCGCTGCCGGAGCAACGCGTGCTGCAGACGTTCTGCGGGACGTAGCCGCGCGCTGACAGACGCTGAAATCTCTGCTATTCCTCGATCAGGCGGACCTAGGCCGGTCCGAGCGAGAGTGCCATGCCCCACGAGCGTATCGAAGCGAACCCGAACATCATGGACGGTAAACCAGTCATTCGGGGCACGCGCGTCCCAGTAGAACTGGTTTTGCGAAAACTTGGCGCCGGTATGCCGGTTGAGGCGATCCTTGCTGATCACCCGCGGCTGACCGATGCAGATATCCGGGCAGCGCAGGCATTTGCGGCCGATTATCTCGCTGACGAAGACATTGTCTACGGTTGAAATGTGCGCTGGCTCGCCGATGAATGTGTTGCGGCACCGCTGGTAGCCCTTCTCCGCGCGGCCGGTCATGACGTGCTTTACGTTGCCGAGGCCGCTGCGGGCTTGAGTGATATGGACGTCATAACGCTCGCGCTACATGACGGGAGAACTCTTGCTCACCGAGGACAAGGATTTCGGCGATCTTGTCTTCCGCAGGAAACAGGCGGTGCCTGGCGTTGTTTTGATGCGGATTGACTTTGAAGACGTAGAGCTGAAGGCGACGCGCTTGGCCGCTGCAATCGGACGATACGGCGAAGGCCTTTTTGGCCGCTATACTGTAGTCGAAGATGGCCGTCTTCGATCACGGCCTTTATGAGGCGGGATTGGCTTCGCCGCTTCGACATTTCGGGATTGGAGCAAGGATCCAATGTTTTCCGCGTTCGCCTGTTAACCCAACTCCTTAAGCGCGCGTCCACCATCCGCGCATGCGCGTCTCCGCAGGTTCCACAAATTAAGAAGCCGTCAACGCGCTCCCCACAATTCTAACGGTTTATCGGGGAGAGATTGCCGTGGACGCCTTTACTTTCGAAGTCATAGGAATGGTGATGATTGGGCTCTGTCTCATCGTGCTCGCGATTCCGTCAGGCCGCCGGCGATCGCGGCACGTGCGGTACGAGTAGTCCGGGTTGCGCTTCTGCCCCAAAGGGCCCGCAATCCCATGCGAGACAACCGGCACCTGACCGAAAGCGGCCCCGCCACGCTTTTGCCGCCCATGGCATCCGGTCGCGGTTGGGACGCAAAAAAGCCGTGCTCGGGCTCAAATGAAGGGCTCAAATCTTCCGCGACACCCTTGACATATCAGCGTTTTCGGCAGAACGCCTGTCGGTCGCGTCATGGATTGTTCATGGATCTGATTACCACCACTTCCGACCTCGCCGCCGCCTGCTCCCGGCTCGCCCAGCACAAGGTCATCACCGTCGACACCGAGTTCCTGCGGGAGACGACCTACTATCCCCTGCTCTGCGTCGTGCAGATGGCGAGCGCGGACGAGGCCGTCGTGATCGACACGCTGGCGCCCGGCATCGACCTCAAGCCGTTCTTCGAGCTGATGGGCAACGAGGCGGTGCTGAAGGTGTTTCACGCCGCCCGCCAGGACATTGAAATCGTCTGGCACCAGTCCGGCACCATTCCGCACCCGATCTTCGATACGCAGGTCGCCGCCATGGTGCTGGGTTATGGCGACAGCATCGCCTATGACCAGCTCGTCGAGCGCGTCACCGGCCACCGGCCCGACAAGACCCACCGCTTCACCGACTGGTCGCGCCGGCCGCTGACGCCCGAGCAGATGCATTACGCGGTCTCCGACGTCACCCATCTGCGCGACGTCTTTGCGGCGCTCGACGCCGACCTGAAGAAGCGCAGCCGCAGCGACTGGGTCAGCGAGGAAATGGAAGTCCTGACCTCGCCCAAAACCTACGATTTCCACCCCGAGCGCGCCTGGGAACGGCTGAAGACGCGCGTGCGCAAGCCGAAGGAGCTCGCGGTGCTGATGGAAGTCGCGGCCTGGCGCGAGCAGGAAGCGCAAAGCCGCGACGTGCCGCGCTCACGCGTGCTGAAGGACGACGCGGTCGGCGACATCGCCACCCATGCGCCGACCTCGCTGGAGCGCCTCGCCGGCCTGCGCTCGCTGCCGAAGGGTTTTGACCGTTCGAAATGGGGCAGCGACATTATCGCCGCCGTGCAGCGCGGCCTCGCGCGCGATCCTCACACGCTGCCAAAAATCGAAAAGCCGCGCGGCAATTCCAATGGGGCCGCGACCGTCGAGCTCCTGAAGGTGCTGCTGCGGATGACATCGGAACGCCATGCCGTCGCCAGCAAGGTCATCGCCACCGTTGACGATCTCGACCAGATCGCCGCCGACGACCAGGCCGACGTCGCCGCGCTCCATGGCTGGCGCCGTGAATTGTTCGGCGAAGCCGCGCTGGCGCTGAAACACGGCAGGCTGGCGCTCGCGATCGAAAAAGGCCGCGTCGTCAGGGTCGACCGGGCTTAGGGCCGGATCACGTAACGCGGTCCCGTTCTTATCCTCCCCTGGAGGGGGAGGATCGACGCGCAACGCGCGGCGAGGTGGGGTGACGGTCTCTCCACGTCCAACAGTGCCCGAGTGGAGAGACTGTCACCCCGCCCCGTCAAGGGGCGGGTGAAGCAAGCAGCGCGCCCGTTGATGGATAGTGGGTCCCCGGCTCTGCATCGCATCACTGCGTGCTGCACCGCGTCCGGGGCAACCTCACCACCTCAACTCCAGCCCCAACGTACCCTGATGCGACTGCATCGCGGCGCGTAGTTTGGCGTCGTAGTTGACGTAAAGCCGCGCGGTGTTGGTCAGGCTCAGCGAGGCGGAAGCGCCGGCATCGGCGCCGTACCGGCTCTCGCCGATACCCTGGAACGTAATGCTCTGCACGCCCTGGCTGACGGTGATGTCGGAGAAATTCTGCACGACATTGTCGACGTACTTGCCGTAGCCTGAGAGGTCGAAAATCTTGCCGTCGAAGATCCAGTAATGGCCGATCTCCGCGCCGATCAATAGCCGCCCGCGCTGCACGGTGGCGCCCGTCGCCGTCGCGGGATCGAGGCCGCCGATCTCCTGCAGCGAGCCGGTCCGCGCGCTGGACATATTCGAACGCCGCCTTGGGCACGATGCGGCCCTGGTCCCTGGTCCAGTAGTAGCTGATCTCGCTCAGCACGCCGTCGAGCCGGGCATTGTATCCGGCGGTCGCCAGTCCAAAGCCGGTGTCGCGGCGCGAATTGATGTTGCCGAAACCGTGCACCACCGCGCTCGCCCAGGTCCACGGCCCGCTGTCGACAGAGGCGGTGAAACCGATCTGGGTCAGGTCGATCGTCGCCGATTGCAGCGCCAGCGGAATATCGATCGCCGAGCGGCTCTGGTCGATCGACAATCCGATATTGATGCCCGGCGCCACCCGCGCGCCGATTCCGGCCACGCCGCCCCAGGTCTTTCTGGTATCGCCGACGAAATCGCCGACCGCGCCGTTCTTCGTATAGTTGCCGTAGCCTTCGAACCAGGTCCGGTAGCGCGGCGCTTCCGTGCTCTCCGAGGCGCCGCCGCCGCCGGGATTGGTCCGCTGCAGGCGGTTGAAGCCGCTCGACTGGTTGCCCAGCCGTTCCAGGAAATTGCTGCCGAGATTGGTCACCGCCGCACCCGACGACACCATCGAGTTGACCACCGTCGGCGTCGGGCTGGGGGTTGGTGTCGGAGTGGGTGTCGGCGTCGGCGATTGCGCCTGCGCGGCAGACATGATGCCGATGAGAACGATCGCAATCGCGACCAGCCGCGCGAGCGCGCGCCCGGTCTCGATTTTTCGTGCCCGCGATGAGCAGCGCATGCAATCCATTCCCAAAAAGGCAGAAGCGCGGGCCCGAAAAATGCGCAAATCCCGATCAACCGGAGCGATTTGCCCCGAGTTCGTGCAAAGGGTCAATCGGTTGGGCCCCCGCTGCACTGCCGAATACGCGCCATTGTGGTTCGGCTGCCACAGCCCGAGCGACACGGCGGCCAAGCTTCCGGCTCATCCCAGCTGATTCCCCAACGGTCTCGCCGGGGGTCTCGTATTCTCAGATCGTCCGCGGCGAAATCAGGGTGCCGTCGCGCTCCGTGCTGTCGGCGACCTTGCAGATGTCGCCTTCGAGGCGAAGCTTGCCGCTCGCCAGCAGACGCAGCGCCTCCGGGTAGATGCGATGCTCGATGCCGAGGATGCGCTGCGACAGCGTCTCGGCCGTGTCGTCGTCGGCCACCATCACTGCGCCCTGCATGATGATCGGCCCGGCGTCGGTTTCGGGGATCACGAAGTGCACGGTCGCGCCCGAGATCTTGACCCCGGCCTGCAACGCCTGGCCGTGCGGATCGAGGCCCGGAAAGGACGGCAGCAGCGAGGGATGGATGTTGAGCATCTTGCCGTACCAGCGCTGCACGAATTCGGCGGTGAACAGCCGCATGAATCCGCCGAGGCAAATCAGGTCGACCTTATGTTCGTCCAGCGCGCGCTGCAGGACGGCTTCGAAGCCGGCGCGATCCTTGCCGAACGGCTTGCTCTCGATGACGACAGTCGCGATGCCGCTTGCGGCTGCCTTCTCCAGCCCAGGCGCATCGGCGCGGTTGGAAATGACAGCGACGATCTCGGCCGGAAAATCCGCGAGCCTTCGCCGCGTCGATCAGCGCGGCCATGTTGGATCCGCGCCCCGAGATCAGGATGGCGACACGGCGCTTCATTGCGAGAGATCGAGGTGACCGTTGTAGACCACGCGATGTTCACCCGCCGCCGGGATCACTTCGCCGAGCAAGGCGACGGTCTCGCCGCTTTCGGTCAAGACATCAGTCACCTGCGCGATCGCATCGGCTTTGACGATCGCGATCATGCCGATGCCGCAGTTGAAGGTGCGCAGCAATTCGAGTTCGGCGATGCCGCCCTGCGCCGCCAGCCACTTGAACACCGGCAGCACCGGCAGCCGCGCCAGATCGATGCCGACGCCGAGATGCTTTGGCAGCACGCGCGGAATGTTGTCGGTGAAACCGCCGCCGGTGATGTGGGCAAGGCCCTTGATGGCCCCGGTCTCGCGGATCGCGCGCAGGCAGGATTTTACGTAGAGCCGCGTCGGCGCCAGCAGCGCGCCGCCCAGCGTCATGACCGGCGAGAACGGCGCCGGCGCATCGAAGCCGAGACCGGATTGCTCGACGATCTTGCGGACCAGCGAAAAACCGTTGGAGTGCACCCCCGACGAGGCCAATCCGATCACCGCGTCGCCCACGGCGATATCCGCGCTCGGCAGCAGCGTGCCGCGCTCGGCGGCGCCGACCGCAAAGCCCGCGAGGTCGTAATCGCCGTCCTTGTAGAGCCCCGGCATCTCGGCGGTCTCGCCGCCGATCAGGGCGCAGCCGGATTCCCGGCAGCCCTCGGCGACGCCGGCCACGATCGCCGCAGCCGCCTCGGGGTCGAGCTTGCCGCAGGCAAAATAGTCGAGGAAGAACAGCGGTTCCGCGCCCTGCACCACGAGGTCGTTGACCGACATCGCCACCAGGTCGATGCCGATGCCGCCATGCAGGCCGGTCTCGATCGCGATCTTGACCTTGGTGCCGACGCCGTCGGTCGCCGCCACCAGCACGGGGTCCTTGAAACCCGCCGCCTTGAGGTCGAACAGGCCGCCGAATCCGCCGATTTCGGCGTCCGCGCCCGCCCGGGCGGTGGCGCGGACCATCGGCTTGATGAGATCGACCAGGCGGTTGCCCGCATCGATATCGACGCCCGAATCCGCGTAAGTGAGCCCGTTTTTGCGGTCGACCATGCCCAAATTCCAGTATGATGACGGCTGGTTACGAGGAATTCCGCGATCCTGCAATGGCTCGCAAGCGCTTGACGCATATACTATGTAGATAAGAACCGGCAGAACCCGCCAGGGGCCGGATTTAGGCCGGGAGCCGGGGAAGCGACCGAGTTGAGCATTCCGAATATCATTACGCTGGGCCGCATCATCCTGGTGCCGGTCATCGTCTGGGCGATCGTTTCCAGCCAGATGGAAATCGCCTTCGCGATCTTCGTCATTGCCGGCGTCAGCGACGCCGTCGACGGCTTTCTCGCCAAGCGCTTCAACATGGCGAGCGAACTGGGCGCCCTGCTCGATCCGCTCGCCGACAAGGCGCTGCTGGTGTCGATCTTCGTGGCACTCGGCATCTGGGGCGCGGTTCCGCGCTGGCTCGTCATCCTCGTGGTGTCGCGCGACATCATGATCGTCACGGCCGTGATCGTGTCATGGCTGTTCGACAAGCCGATTCCGATGAAACCGCTGATGGTGTCGAAGCTCAACACGGTGGCGCAGGTGGCGTTCGCGGCGCTGGTGCTGGCTTCGCTCGGGTTCAATTTCAAGCCGGCGCCCTATGACGTGATCCTGATGGGTTTTGTTACGGTCTTTACTTTGGTTTCCGTCTCGCTCTATCTCGTCGAGTGGGTGCGGCACATGAGCACGATCGACGCGCATTAGCGCTGGATTATGCATTTGCCTGAGATCCCGGCCTGGAGATTTGCGTGGCAGTTCGCGTTCAACCTCGTCAGCTTGCCTTTGCGCTGCCGCATGCGGAGAGCCTGACCCGCGACAATTTCCTGGAAGGTCCGGCCAATGAAGCCGCGCTCTCGCTGATCGAAAGCTGGCCGGACTGGCCGAACCGCATCATGCTGCTGGTGGGACCGGAGGGCTCCGGCAAGAGCCATCTCGCAGCGATCTGGGCCGAACAGGCCGGCGCGCGCTCGATATCGGCGCATGCGCTCACCCCCGCTGCCGTCCCCGGCGCGCTCGCCACCGGCGCGCTGGTAGTCGAAGACCTGAGACCAGCCGACTTCGACGAACGCGCGATGTTTCACCTTCTGAATCTCGCGCGCGAGGACGAGGCCTTCGTCCTGATCACGGGGCGCATTCCGCCTGTCGCGTTCGAGGTCGAACTGCGCGATCTCAGATCGCGGCTGCGCGCCGCCCCCGTGGTGTCGCTATTGCCGCCCGACGACCTGCTGTTTCGCGGCCTGATCATCAAGTTCTGCGCGGACCGCCAGTTGAGCATCGACGAGACGGTCGTGAGCTACCTCGTCACCCGGATCGAGCGCTCCTATTCCGCCGCCCGCCAGGCGGTCGACCTGCTCGATACCGAGGCCCTGCGGCTGGGCCGGCCGGTGACCCGGGCGCTGGCTGTGGAAGTGCTGCGGAACGCCTGATCGAGCGGCTGCGTGCAGCTTCCTGCCGCCTTGACGGCGGCTTCGGGCGGAACATCAATGTCATTGAAACGTCATCGGCGTATCACATGCTGTGGGCCGCATTCCCGCTAGAATAGCTCACACGCCTCGCGAGATGGATCAAATCCTTATGGAATCGGCACAAGTTATTGAAATAAAAGAAAAAGAGCCAGCTGCCGAGGCTCCTCCCGCGATTGCCACGAGCCCTGAGCAATTCATCAATCGGGAACTATCCTGGCTGCACTTCAACCGCCGGGTGCTCGAGGAATCGGTCAATCCGGGCCATCCGGTGCTGGAGCGGGTACGGTTCCTGTCGATTTCCGCCAATAACCTTGATGAGTTCTTCATGGTCCGCGTCGCCGGTATCAAGGCACAGGTCCGGGAAGGCATCGCCGAGCGCAGCCCCGATGGCATGACGCCGTCCGAGCAGCTCGTCCTCATCAACAAGACGGTTTCGGAGCTCGCCTCCGACCAGCAGGCGATCTGGCGCGACCTGCGCGCCACCCTGTCGGGCACGGGTATCACGCTGGTGGACGGGCACGACTTCACCAAAACCGAGCGCAGCTGGCTCGAGGATCACTTCCTCCGCAACATCTTCCCGCTGCTGACGCCGCTGGCGATCGATCCGGCGCACCCGTTCCCGTTCATCCCGAGCCTCGGCTTCACCATCGCGCTGCAGTTGGCGCGGGTATCCGACGGCAAGCCGATGAATGCGCTGATCCGCATGCCCGGCAAGATCGACCGCTTCATCCGCATGCCCGCGGGCAAGGATGGCGTGGTGCACCTGATCCCGCTGGAACAGGCCACGGGCCTGTTCATCGGCCGCCTGTTCCCCGGCTACACCGTCAAGGGCCAGGGCGCCTTCCGCATCATCCGCGACTCCGAACTCGAAATCGAGGAAGAGGCCGAGGATCTGGTCCGCCTGTTCGAGACCGCGCTGAAGCGGCGGCGGCGCGGTTCGGTGATCCGGCTGGAGATGGAAGCCAAGATGCCGGAAGCGCTGCGCGGCTTCGTGCAGCAGGCGCTTTCGGCCGCCGACGACGAGGTGTTCCTGGTCGACGGCGTGCTGGCGATGAACGAACTCTCGCAGCTCACAAGGCTCGACCGGCCCGACCTCGAATTCGTGCCCTATGTGCCGCGCCATCCCGAACGGGTGCGCGACCATGGCGGCGACATCTTCGCCGCGATCCGGCAAAAGGACCTGATCGTCCATCACCCCTACGAATCCTTCGACGTCGTCGTGCAGTTCCTGCAGCAGGCCGCCCGCGATCCCGACGTGGTCGCCATCAAGCAGACGCTGTACCGCACCTCGAACAATTCGCCGATCGTGCGCACGCTTGCCGAGGCAGCCGAGGCCGGCAAATCGGTGACCGCGCTGATCGAGCTGAAGGCGCGGTTCGACGAGGAAGCCAATATCCGCTGGGCCCGCGATCTCGAACGCGCCGGCGTGCAGGTCGTCTACGGTTTTCTCGAACTGAAGACCCACGCCAAGCTGTCGATGGTGGTGCGGCGCGAGGGCGGCAATCTCACGACCTATGTCCACACCGGCACCGGCAATTATCATCCGGTCACCGCGCGCATCTATACTGACTTGTCCTACTTCACCTCGGACCCGATCATCGGCCGCGATGCGGCGCGGGTGTTCAACTACATCACGGGCTATGCCGAGCCGAGCGATATCGAGCGGATGGCAGTGTCGCCGCTAACGTTGCGCAAGCGCATCATCGAACACATCAAGGCCGAGGCCAATTACAGCAAGCACGGCAAGCCGGGCGTGATCTGGATGAAGATGAACTCGCTGGTCGACCCTGATGTCATCGACGCGCTGTACGAGGCCTCGCAGGCCGGCGTGACGATCGAACTGGTGGTGCGCGGCATCTGCTGTCTGCGGCCGGGCATTCCCGGACTTTCCGAGAACATCCGGGTCAAATCCATCATCGGCCGCTTCCTGGAGCACGGCCGCATCTACTGCTTTGGTATGGGGCAAGGCCTGCCCGGCCCGAAGGCGGCTGTGTATATCTCGTCCGCCGACATGATGCCGCGGAACCTCGACCGCCGCGTCGAAATCCTCTGTCCATTGCAAAATCCCACGGTACATCAGCAGGTTCTCGAACAGATCATGGTCGCGAATCTGAAGGATACCGAGCAGAGCTGGCAGTTATTGCCGGACGGGTCGTCAACGCGTATGAAGGCCGCGAAAGGCGAAGAGCCGTTCAACCTGCACAACTATTTCATGACGAATCCGAGTCTGTCTGGCCGTGGAAAGTCTCTCAAGGAATCTTCGCCGCGCCGGCTCACTCGCCGTAACGAGCGCCAGCAATCCCCATAAGGGACCGCGGCCGTGAAGCGACCGCGCAAGCGCGCTTCCAGCGTCGCCGTCATCGACATCGGTTCGAACTCGGTTCGTCTCGTCGTCTATGAGACGATGGCGCGCAGCCTCGTCACCATCTTCAACGAGAAGGCGCTGTGCGGGCTCGGCCGCGAGGTGCAGAGCACCGGCCTTCTGGCCGAGGATGCGGTTGCCAAGGCGCTGACGGCGCTGCGGCGCTTCCGCGCGTTGTGCAAAATCCAGCAGGTCGGGCGCGTCTTCGCCATCGCCACCGCCGCCTGCCGCGACGCCAAGAACGGTCCCGATTTCATCGCCAAGGCCGAGCGCATCTGCGGCGCGGAAATTCAAATCCTGTCGGGACCGCGCGAAGCAAAACTTTCCGCGCTCGGCGTCGTCTCCGGCATCCACAATCCCGACGGCGTCGTCGGCGATCTCGGCGGCGGTTCGCTCGAACTGATCGACGTACATGGCAGCCGCGTCAGCAGCGGCGTCACGCTGCCGCTCGGAAGCCTGGCGCTGCAGGACCTGTCGGACAAATCGCTGAAGCGCGCCGAACGCATCGTCAGCAGCGATCTGTCCAACGTGGCCCAGCTCAAGGCCGCCCAGGGCCGCACCTTCTACGCGGTCGGCGGCACCTGGCGCGCGCTGGCGCGCATCCACATCGTCCAGAGCGACTATCCGCTGCGGGTGATGCACGGCTATGAGTTGCCGGCCGCCGACGCGCTGGATTTCGCCCGGCGCCTGCGCCGGCTGGCGGCGGCCAACATGCTCGCCGATATCGAAGTGGTCGCCGACGCGCGGCGCCCGCTGCTGACCTATGCGGCGCTGGTGCTCGAATACATCATCCGCGTCGGCAAGCCGAAGACGATCGTGTTCTCGACCTTCGGTGTCCGCGAAGGCCTGCTCTACGAGATGCTGCCGCCGCAGGAGCGCGCCAAGGACGGCTTCATCTGCGCGGCGCAGACCCTGAACGGGCTGCTGTCGCGCTCGGCGCGCCACGCCGAGGAACTGGTGGCATGGACCGATCGGCTGGTGCGCGTCGTGAAGCTGCGCGAGACCGCGGAAGACCGCCGCCTGCGCCACGCCGCCTGTCTGCTGTCCGATGTCGGCTGGCGCGTGCATCCCGACCACCGCGGCGAGGAAACGCTGAGCCTGATCACCAACGGCAATTTCGGCTCGATCAGCCATCAGGGCCGCGCCTTTGTCGCGCTGTCGGTGTTCTATCGCTACGCCGGCCTCAGCGAGGAAAACGAACCGCCGACGCGCATCCGCGAGCTGGTGCCGCCGGCGATGGATGAACGCGCCCGGCTTCTCGGCGCCGCGTTCCGCGTCGCGCATCTGATTTCGGCGGCACGTACCGGCGTGTTGCCCGCGACGCATTTCCGCAGCCGCGGCCGCAAGCTGATGCTGGTATTCGAGCACCGCATGGTCGATCTCGTCGCCGACCGCGTCGGCAGCCGCTTCAAGCAACTGGCGCGGCTGGTCGGGCGCACCGGGTCGATCGTGCGGAACTGAGTGATCGCCGCAGCGGGAGTGCGGTGAGCCGGAGCCGTTCTACTTTGCATGGGGTTGTTTTAGATATTTTGTGTCAGGCTCGCTCCGGCTGCGCATCCCGGTGCAGCGCTCTCCCGAACTCCGCGCCCTTCACCAGCGCATAGATCGCCGGGATCACGATCAGCGTCAGCAGCGTCGACGAAATCATGCCGCCGATCATCGGCACCGCGATACGCTGCATGATCTCCGAGCCGGTGCCGGTGCTCCACATGATCGGCAGCAGTCCGGCCATGATGGCGACCACCGTCATCATCTTCGGACGCACGCGCTCGACTGCACCCTCCATGATGGCATCGTAGAGGTCGTTGCGGGTGAGCACGCCGCCTTCGGCGGCCCTGCGCGCCCGCCGCTCGTCGAGCGCCTGGTTGAGGTAGATCAGCATCACCACGCCGGTCTCGGCGGCGACGCCGGCCAGCGCGATGAAGCCGACCACGACGGCGACCGACAAATTGAAGCCGAGCCACCACATCAGCCAGAGCCCGCCGACCAGCGCGAACGGCAGCGACAGCATCACGATCAGCGTTTCCGTCAGCGAGCGGAAATTGAGATAGAGCAGGAGGAAGATGATCGCGAGCGTGACGGGCACGACGATTTTCAGCCGCGCCGCCGCCCGCTCCAGATACTCGTACTGGCCGCTCCACATCAGGTAGGCACCGGGCGGAAACTGGATGCTGGCGTTCACGGCCTGCTTGGCATCGGCGACGTAACCGCCGATGTCGCGGTCCCTGATGTCGACATAGACGTAGACCGCGAGCTGGCCGTTCTCGGTCCGGATCGAGGTCGGCCCGCGCGCCGGCGCGACTTTTGCGATCTCGCCCAGCGGCACCGCCCCACCGGCCGGCATCGGCACCAGCACCTCGCGCGCGATCGAGATGGGGTCGCTGCGCAGGTCGCGGGGATAGCGCATGTTGACGCCAAACCGCTGGCGGCCTTCGACCGTGGTCGTCACGGTCTGCCCGCCGAGCGCGGTCGCGATGACGTCCTGCATGTCCTGGATCATGATGCCGTAACGCGCCAGCGCCGCGCGGTCGGGCACGATGTCGAGATAGTAGCCGCCGATGCCGCGCTCGGCATAGGCCGACGAGGTGCCCGGCACCGTCCGCAGCACCTGCTCGACCTGTTTGGCCAGCCGGTCGATCTCGACCAGATCAGTGCCGATCACCTTGACGCCGATCGGGGTGCGGATGCCCGTCGAGAGCATGTCGATGCGCGCCTTGATCGGCTGGGTCCAGGCGTTGGAGACGCCGGGAAACTGCAGCGCCTTGTCCATTTCGGCCGTGAGGCCCTCGAGCGTCAGCCCTGCCCGCCATTCGGCCTTCGGCTTCAGGTTGATGATGGTCTCGAACATCTCGGTCGGCGCCGGATCGGTCGCGGTCGCCGCACGTCCGGCCTTGCCGTACACCGATTCCACTTCGGGAAAGCTGCGGATGATCCGGTCCTGCATCTGCAGCAGTTCGGCTGCCTTGGTGACGGAAAGTCCGGGCAGCGTGGTCGGCATGTAGAGCAGCGTGCCCTCGTTCAGATTGGGCATGAACTCGGTGCCGAGCTGCCGGGCCGGCCACACCGTGACGGCCAGAATGCCGAGCGCGATCAGGATCACCACTATCTTGGCGCGCATCACCGCCTTGATGACCGGCCGGTAGATCCAGATCAGGAAACGGTTGATCGGATTCTTGTGCTCCGGAATGATCTTGCCGCGCACGAACACCACCATCAGCGCCGGCACCAGCGTGACGGACAACACCGCCGCGGCCGCCATCGCAAACGTCTTGGTGAAGGCGAGCGGGCTGAACAGCCTCCCCTCCTGCGCCTCCAGCGTGAAGATCGGCATGAACGAGACGGTGATGATCAGCAGGCTGAAGAACAGCGCCGGACCGACTTGGGCAGCCGCCTCGATCAGGATTTTCACGCGGGATTGGCCGGGCTCGGCCCGTTCGAGATGCTTGTGGGCGTTCTCGATCATGACGATCGCCGCGTCCACCATCGCGCCGATCGCGATCGCAATGCCGCCCAGGCTCATGATGTTGGAGCCGATCCCCAATAGCTTCATTGCGCCGAACGCCATCAGCACACCGACCGGCAGCATCAATATGGCGACCAGCGCGCTGCGAACGTGCAGCAGGAACACGATGCACACCAATGCCACGATGATGCATTCCTCCAGCAATGTGTGCTTGAGCGTGTCGATGGCGGCATTGATCAGGTTGGAGCGGTCGTAGACCGGCACGATCTCGACCGATTTCGGCAGGCTGCTCGCGATCTCCGCAAAGCGCTTCTTGACGTTTTGAATGACGTCCAGCGCATTGACGCCAAAACGCTGCAGCACGATGCCGCTGGCGACCTCGCCCTCGCCGTTGAGTTCGGTAATGCCGCGGCGCTCGTCCGGCCCCAGTTCGACGCGCGCGATATCCTTGAGCAGCACCGGCGTGCCGTTACTGGCCTTGAGCACGATATTGCCGAGATCGTTGATGCCCCTCAGATAGCCCTTGCCGCGGATGACATATTCGAACTCGGACAGTTCGACGGTGCGGCCGCCGACATCGGCGTTGCTGGCGCGGATCGCGTCGCGCATCTTCGGCATGGTGATGCCGAGATCGCGCATCCGCTGCGGATCGAGAATCGACATTGTACTGCCGCACGAAACCGCCGACGCTGGCGACCTCGGCGACGCCCTCCGCCTTGGCCAGCGCGAATTTCAGGTTCCAGTCCTGAATCGCGCGGGTGTCGGAGAGGTTCAGCTCTTTCGACATGACAGCATATTGGTAGACCCAGCCGACGCCGGTGGCATCGGGACCCATGGTCGGCGTCACGCCGGCGGGCAGCCGCGAGGCCGCGCTGTTGAGAAATTCCAGCACGCGCGAGCGCGCCCAGTAGATGTCGGTGCCGTCCTCGAAGATGACGTAGACGAACGACACGCCGAAGAACGAGAAGCCGCGCACGACCTTCGAGCGCGGCACCGTGAGCATCGCCGTGGTCAGGGGATAGGTGACCTGGTCCTCGATCACCTGCGGCGCCTGCCCCGGATATTCGGTGTAGACGATCACCTGCGTGTCCGAGAGATCCGGAATGGCGTCGAGCGGCAGGTGCGCGAGCGCGTAGAGGCCGGCGGCGGCGGCGAAGGTGGTGCCGAAGAACACCAGCAGCAGATTGCGCGCCGACCAGGCGATGAGGCGGGCGATCATGGCTGCGCTCCCTCGGCAAAGCCTTTCAGCGCTGCCTTCAGGTTGCTTTCGGCATCGATCAGGAAATTCGCTGATGTCACCACCGGATCGTCCTCGGCCAGGCCTTCGCGGACCTCGACATAACCGTCGCCGCGATGGCCGAGCTTGACCTCGCGCGGCTCGAACCGCCCTTCTCCCTTGTCCACCAGCACGGCCTGCCGGCTGCCGCTGTCCAGCACCGCACTTTCGGGAATGGCGAGCACGGATTCCGCGCTGCCGGTCTCGATCTCGGCATCGACATACATGTCGTGGATCAGCAGCACCTCCGGATTGGGCAATTCGACGCGCACCCGCGCCGTCCGCGTCTCCTTGATGATCTGCGGATAGATCACGTTGATCTTTCCCGAAAACTCCCGTCCGGGAAAACTTCGCGCACGCACGATCGTGCGCTGACCCGCAGCCATAGCCCCCAGATCGCGCTCGGCGACGTCGATGACTGCCCACACCACCGAGTGATCGGCGATCCGGAACAGGCTCTCGCCGGGCTGGGCGCGCATGCCTTCGGTGACGTTGCGTTCGAGAACGATGCCGTCGCGCGGCGACGTCCATTCGATCCCGATCGGGACGTTGCGGCTCTTCTCCATGGCGACGATGGCCGCTTCGGGCACGTCGAGGTTCATCAGCCGCTGGCGCGAGCCCTTGCCATAGGGCCCGTCGCCGCCGGTGACCCTGGAACTGAGCGTCGAGATGTATTCGGCCGCCGCCGACGAGATCGCCGGACTGTAGATTTCCATCAGCGGCTGGCCCTTGACGACATGCGCGCCAGTGGTGACGTCGGCGACCCTTTGGACATAGCTTTCGGAGCGCATCGCGATCACGGAGATGCGGCGCTCGTCGAGCTGGATGGTGCCGGGGGCGCGGACCGTCGTGCGGATCACGCGCATCGCGGCCGCCTCCGACTTGACGCCGGAGCGCTGGATCCGGCCCGGCGAGACCTTGACCATCCCCTCGTCGCTGTCGTCGCCCTCATAGACGGGGATGTAATCCATCCCCATCGAGTCCTTCTTGGGCGTGACTGAGACGTCCGACAGTCCCATCGGGTTGCGGTAATATTTGATCTTGCGCTCGGCGGGCGCCGCCGTCGTGCCGGGCGGCGCATGCTGATGGTTGCCGTCGGCAAGCGCGGCAAAGCCGGCCATGGCAACGGCCGCGATCGCGCCCGCAACGGCGCGCCAGGATGGCATCTTCATTTCGATATCCTCTACGTGCTGGTCGGCCGCAAAAGCGGCACAGACGCGCGTCAGGCGCGCCGCGAGACGTCCGGCGTCAGGCCGGACGGACCTGCGATCGAGGAGGTTTTGGCGGCGGCAGAAGGCCGAGGCTTTCCGCCTCGGGGTCGCTCACGGGAAGCAGCATGCGGAGCGTCACCGGCTGAATTTCGGCAACACTGGCCGACAGTGGCGCGTGCAACGTCGTCGACACACAGAGCGCCATCAACGGGCATTTGTCGCAATCCACCGGCGCCGATTTGTCCGGGCAGCACGGCATGTCGTCGGACATGGAGCCTGCGTCATCGGCCATGGAGGCCATGGCCGTCGAGGCCATCGAATCCACATTCGCCCGCGCCGCGAGCGGGGCAAATACGAGGCCTGCGATCAGAAAGACCGCCAGCAGCCGGCAAAGGTGGATCGAGCGTTTCACGGAATGGTTTTCGCATGATCCGGCCCATGATGGGAAGCCAGGTTCCATCACGAAAGCGCGGGGTTCGTTAACATAATCCAATAGGGGCCCACCCCATTGCGTTGGATCAATCTGATCCAGGGTTCTGGAATATTGCCGACGCCACGGTTTAAAATGGCTGCTGGCCGCGTCTGCGGCCGGCCTCTAGCAAGGAGCCCACCATGCACGCCCGCGAAATGATCGGCACCCACCCGGCCGTCCAGGGCCAGGTCAACGACGCCCTGATCCGCTGCATCGAGGAATGTTATTCCTGCGCCCAGACCTGCACTTCATGCGCCGACGCCTGCCTGTCGGAGCGCATGGTGCAGGAGTTGACCCAATGCATCCGCCTGGATCTCGATTGCGCCGACATCTGCAACATCACCGGCCGCATCTTGACCCGCCGGACCGGTTTCGACGACGAAGTGATGCGCCGCATGCTCAGCGTCTGCGCCGCCGCCTGCCGGCTGTGCGCCGAGGAGTGCCAGAGCGCACGCATCCATGCATGAACATTGCCGCATCTGCGCGCAAAGCTGCCGCCGCTGCATGGAGGCCTGCCAGGAATTGTCACGCGGCATGGCGCATTAGCGCGCGATGGCGTCTCCCGATCTCAACCCTCGCGGCGAAACACGCTGAATTGGAAAACCTGGTGCGAGCCCCAGGGCGTTGCGTGTTCGTGCCGTTGGGTGTGAACCGGCCGAAACCCGGGACCGAGCGTCTGCGCCAGGCTCGCGGCGTCGTAACGCGCGACTGGCAGGCCGCTGCATTTTTCAGGGCCGTCCAGCGCGAAAGTCGCGATGATCGCGTGTCCGCCGGCTTTCAAACCGCGCGTGAGGCGCTCGATATAGGCGGCGCGATCCTTCTCATCGGTGAGAAAGTGGAACGCCGCCCGGTCGTGCCAGATGTCGTATCGCTTCACCGGCTCCCAGATCGTGGCATCTGCCACCAGCCAGTGAACCCGGTCGGCACGTGCTCCGAGGCGGACCTTGGCAGTCTCCAATGCCGCGCTTGATAGATCGAGCACGGTGACATCCGCAAACCCCTGATCGACGAGATGGTCGACCAGCCGCGACGCGCCGCCGCCGATGTCGATGATGGCCGAATTGCTGACCGCGCCAACCTGCACGATCAGTTCGAGCGAAGGCGCCGGGCTTTGCTGAAACCAGCTGACCTCACTCTCGTCCTTCGTCGTGTAAACGTTCTCCCAATGGGCCTGACGGCTGCCATCTCCCATAAGACTCTCCCTGCCCCATACATGGTGGCCTCTCCTGCCCTCGACAACGAGCCAACGCCCCTGCCGTTGGCGTTCGTGGCCTGCGGCTCCGCTCGGCGGCCGAGCCGGTTATGCATAACCAACGGAGCATGATTTAGACGCGGGATGCTCAGATCATTATGACATCGCGGCTCCGCATGAATTCAACCAGAGGAAGCACACGCGGATCTGCGTTCCCGCTTGACTCATCCATATCTCAACGGTTATGGATTAGACATAACCCATAGGTTATCGATCCCAAATGCCGAACGCCCATGACGTGCTCTTCAAAACCCTTGCCGATCCGACCCGCCGGGCGATCTTCGAGCGGCTGTGCCGCCAGGGAGAACAGACGGTGGGGGCCCTGACGGCGCAGGCCGGGATCTCGCAACCGGCCGTCTCAAAACATCTCGGCGTTCTCAAGCACGCCGGGCTGGTGCGCGACCGCCACGAAGGCCGACAGACGCACTACAGCGCGCAGCTCGGCGCCCTCGCCCCCCTGATCGACTGGACAAGCGAGATGGCCGGGTTCTGGCAGAGGAAATTCGACGATCTCGAGGATCTGCTCAAACGGATGGACCAATGACCAATACAGCGACCGAAACCCGCTCCGTCGTCGTCGAACGCGAGATGCCGCATCCGCCCGAAAAACTCTGGCGCGCGCTCACGCAACCACATCTGATGGAGGAATGGCTGATGAAGAACGACTTCAAGCCGGTCGTGGGTCACCATTTCAATCTTCGCGGCGACTGGGGCGGCGTGCTGGACTGCGAGGTGCTCGCCATCGAGCCGAACAAGGCGCTGTCCTACACCTGGAATTTCAAGCACGCGGATGCGGCCTTCGATCTGCGGAGCGTGGTGACGTTTACGCTCACGCCAACGCGTAACGGCACCCTGTTGCGCATGGAGCAGTCGGGCTTCCGGCCGGATCAGAAGCAGGCTTTTGGCGGCGCCAAGGTCGGATGGCAGCAGTTCTTCGGGAAGCTGGAGGAGGTTTTGGCGCGGGCGGATTGAAATCCGCCGCGTCGCGCTTCGGCTCGTTTCAAATCAAAGGAGGTCTCATTGAACTGGAATATCTCGATTCGGCAAATCCACCGCTGGCTGTCGATCGCCTTTACGGTGACCGTCATCGCCAACGTCGTCGCCATGGGATGCAGGAGAAACACGCCGTCTGGGTGGGCCTGCTGGCGCTGCTCCCGCTGATTTTGCTGCTGCTCACGCGGTCTGTACCTGTTCGCGCTGCCCTATGCCGCCAAATGGCGCGGCGGCGCGAGGCATCAGCGGACAGGTGTGACGCCATGGCCGGCAAGACGTCCGCGAAATCGGCGAAGGCCGCAAAGAAGGCCGCCGCAAAGCCCGTCCTAGCTCTCAGGCGGCAATCCTCAGATCGCGAAGGGCGACGGCGACGCCCCCGTGCAGGCCTACATCGCGGCCATGCCGGGCTGGAAACGCGACGTCGGACGTCATCTCGACGCGCTCATCGTGCGCACCGTCCCCGGCGTGCGCAAGGCCGTGAAATGGAATTCGCCCTTCTATGGCGTCGAGGACCAGGGCGGCTGGTTCCTCAGCTTTCACTGCTTCACGAAATACGTCAAAGTGACGTTCTTCCGCGGCACATCGCTGCGCCCTCTCCCGCCCGGTGAGTCCAAGCACAAGGAGGTGCGCTACCTCGATATCCACGAGGGCGATCTCGACGAAGTCCAACTCGCCGCCTGGGTAAAGCAAGCCAGCCAATTGCCCGGCGAACGATTGTGAGCGGAAGGCTGAAATGGCAGAACGTCTTAACCGTCGAACGACAGTGTTTCAGCTGTCACAGGCATCGGATTGGCAATAGCTCCCTCGACTTTTCGGTCCCCGAGGCAGGCTGGAGGAACGGCATCTTCGATCCAATGTGACTGGTAGCTGAAGCCACGAATCGGTGATCAAATCAAACCCGATGCCAATTTCGGGCATGTCATCGCGGAATTTCGAATATTCCAGATCCATACTGCTACCGCACAAACATAGACGAGTTGGCGAAAGCGTGATCGTGTCGTTTGCTGTCCTTGAGCCAAAGACGACCTGCGCAGCGGGAATCGCAGGATATTGTGCGCTCCCGACAGCGGAGATCGCGCTTCTGAGCGGTTACAAGCACAAGTCCGCTCAGGGCCAGACGACACGCAACACACGAAGAGAGACAGCGACAGAGCCATGAAGAAAAGCGGCGCGAACGAAGCAAAAGGCGGAGCTCTCCCTCTCGGCACATCGATGCGAGAATCAAGGAGCTCGGCGATTGGCGCGGCGAGACACTCGCGCGCATCAGAAGCATCATCAAGCAGGCCGTCCCCGACGTGGTCGAGGAATGGAAGTGGCGCGGCGTTCCGGTGTGGGAGCACGACGGCATCATCTGCACCGGCGAGACGTACAAGGCGGTCGTGAAGATGACCTTTGCCAGGGGCGCCGCGCTGGACGACCCGACAGACCTCTTCAACTCAAGCCTCGAAGGCAACACCCGGCGCGCCATCGATTTCTATCAGGGCGACAAGATCGACGAAAAGGCGTTGAAGGCGCTCATTCGCGAGGCCGCGGCGCTGAACGTTTCGGCGCGCGCTGCCCGGAAGAAACCGAAGAGCGCTTGAGGAGACGACAGACGTCAGGTCGGGGCACCGGGACGGCCGTTCTGTTCCGTCACGCACCGGCCGAGCGCAATCCGGCCGACCTGATCGCCTGCCAGATCCGGGAGGACGTCGCGGGCATGTCGAGATGCCGCACGCCGAGCGGCGTCAGCGCGTTCATCACGGCGTTCATGATGGTGGCGGGGGCGGCGATGGCGCCGGCCTGACCGCTTCCCTTGACGCCGAGCCGGTTGGCGCGGCTTGGAAAGTCGCCCGTCAGGCTGCCCTCGAACGCGGGAAGATCGTCCGCGCGCGGCAGCGCGTAATCCATCAGCGAGCCCGAGAGGATCTGGCCGGTTTCGGCATCGAACAGCGCGTGCTCGAACAACGCCTGCCCGATCCCCTGCGCCACGCCGCCATGAACCTGACCCAGCGTCTGGCGCGGATCGAGCAGGCGGCCGTAGTCGTCAAAGATCACGTAGCGGTCGAGCCTGACCTTGCCGGTCTCGGGGTCGATCTCGACTTCGGCGACATGGCAGCCGTTGGGAAAAGTGTAGCGGTCACACAGATGCGTTGCCCTGTGCGCCAAGCCGGGCGCGACATCATCGCCGGGCGTCTGATAGGAGGCGCGCGCCACTTCCTCGAGGCTGATCTCCTGCCCGGTCGCGGCCACGCGCAACATGCCCCGCTTCGTAGCGAACCGCATCGACGCTGGCCTGCAGCAGCCGGGCGGCAAGCCGCCGCGCATTCTCGATCACGCCTTCGGCCGCCATCAGCAGCGCGGTGCCGCCCTGATGCATCGAGCGCGCCCCGCCGTGCCCGCCGCCGGAGTCGAGATCATCGGTATCGCCCTGCCGAAACCGGAAGCGCTCCGCCGGCAGGCCGAACGCATCGGCCGCGATCTGGGCGAACGTGGTCTCGTGGCCCTGGCCGTTGGAATGCGTGCCGACCATCAGGTCGATCCGGCCGTCGTCACCGACGCGCACCTCGGCCACCTCATTGGGCTGGCCGCGCGACGTCTCGAGAAAGCAGGCGTATCCGAGGCCCCGCAGCCTGCCCCGTTTGCGGGAGGTGCGCCGACGCGCATCGAAGCCTGCGGCGGCTTTGACCGCGTGATCGATCGCGTGGCCAAAGCTGCCCTGCTCGACCGTAAGCCCCATCGCGCTTGGATGGGGAAACCGGCGAAAGATGTTCTTGCGGCGCAGCTTGAGCGCATCCATTCCGAGCTGTTGGGCTGCGATGTCGATGCAGCGCTCGATCAAATAATTCGCCTCGGGTTTGCCGGCGCCGCGATAGGCATCGACCGGCGTCGTGTTGGTAAATACGCCGCTGGCCTGAAAGGCGATCAGGGGGATGTCGTAGACCCCACCCATCGCGCTCGCCATCGCCATGGTCGGCACCACCGGCGCCACCGTCGAAACATAGGCGCCGAGATTGGCGAGGACTTTGGTGTCGAGCGCGAGGAAGCGGCCGTCTCGATCGAGCGCGAGGCGCGCGCGGATCAGGCTGTCGCGACCATGGACGGAGCCTGTAAAATCCTCGCTGCGATCCCCGATCCACGCGACAGCACGGCCGAGGCGGCGCGCCGCCCACAGCACCAGCACCCACTCGGGATAGAGCACATTCTTCATCCCGAAGCCGCCGCCGACGTCGGGAATGCTGACGCGAAGCTTTTCCCTGCCGATGCGAAAGACACCGTCGGCGAGCAGGTCGCGGATCGCGTGTGCGCCGGCGGCCGAGGCGGTCAGATGCAGACGGCCGTTCGAAGCATCGAACTCGCCCAGCGCACCGCGTGTCTCCATCGGCGCGGCGACGACGCGGTTGTTGACGAGTTCGCATTCCACGACATGGGCGGCGTCGCGGATCGCAGCTTCCACCGGGCCGATCTCGCCACGGTTGAACTGGAACGCGATATTGCCCCGCGCCTCCGGCCAGATCGCCGGGGCGTCCGGCACAACGGCGTCCGCGATCGAGACCACCGGCGGCAGCGGCGCGTAGTCGACGATGACGGCCTCGGCGGCATCGCGCGCCGCCTCCGTGCTTTCCGCAACCACGAAAGCGACCGGCTCGCCGACATAACGAACGACGTCGCGCGCCAGCGCGTGACAGGGCGGCACCACCAGCGGCGTGGTCATCGGAATGCTGGTCACCGCGCATGGCAGCGGGCCGATATTGTCGGCGGCCAATTCCTGGCCCGTGAGCACGGCCGCAACGCCGGGCATTTTGCGCGCCGCGTCGACGCTGATCGATGTGATGCGCGCATGTGCATGCGGCGAGCGGACGACGGCGCCATGAAGCGCGTTTGGCGCCACGAGATCGGCGATGTAACGGCCGCGTCCCCGTACGAAGCGCTCGTCTTCAAGCCGGTTGAGGCTGCGTCCCAATAGCGGTTCGGTCATGGAAAGCTGTATGGAACCCGGCGGCGGCAAAATCAATCGGCAGCCCCGTCGGCATGCCGGCCAATCGCTCGACGATCAGCGCCGGGTGATCTGCAATTCCATCAGGGCAAGTCTTTGCAGGACGGCGGGATCGCGCTCGCCGCTATGGGCCCCGCGCAGGATTGCTTCAGCGAGGGCCTGAACATGGCCGGAATGGACCGGCTCGGGAAGCGAAGCCACCGCGGCATCAAGCGCGATTTCCATCACCGAGATCACCTCGGGCGGGAAAGACGCATGGGAAAAATCCTTCATGATAGTTGCGACCAAAAGGAGCGGCTGCCAACATACCCTGGCAGCGGGGGTGCAATCGGCAGCCACCCGAGTTTCATGTGTCTATCCCTGGGACACCTCCTGCATAATTTTCCCGGCATTGAATGGTTCCGTGGTGGTGAACAAATCGCCGGTCACCGGCCCGGTACCCATGCGGCCGGGCTAGCCTCACACGCTCCCTAGAGGGAGGGATCCTGGTGAAGATAGCGGTCGTCAAACTGCGCCAATTCCGCCAGCTTCGCCTCGTCGAGCACCGTCACGCGCCCTCTGCTGATATCGACGATCCCATCGTCGCGCAGTTGCCTGATGATGCGGTTGGCGTGCACCGGCGTGATGCCGAGCGCCTCGCTGATCTGCTCCTGGGTCAGCGGCATTTCGAACGTGTCCCCCGCTTCCCGGCCGGTGACGGCAAGCCGCCTGCGAAGTTCGACAACGGTGTGGGCCAGCCGGTTCACCGCCGGCCGCTGACCGACATTGACGATCCACTCCCGAAATATCGCGGAATCGATCAGCGTGTCGCGCCAGAGCACTTCGGCGACGTTCGGGTTTGCCCGCGTCAGCGCTCGCATCGAAGTATGGCTGATAAAGCCGAGCGTGGATGGGGCCACCGCGATGAGATCGTGGTCCATCCTGTGCAGATGCAGGCTCTGAAGGTCGGGAATTTCGCCAGGAATATGGATCGAGAGAATTTGCCGCTGGCCGCTCGACGGATCGTTTTGGCGCGGATGCAAAACCCTTCGATGACAAGACAGCAGTCCGTCGGCCGTTCGCCATCGGATACGATCGTCCGTCCAGCCTCCCAATGGCGAACGTTGATCGGAAGCGCGCGGATGGCGGCGATGTCCGCATCATCCAGCCCAGAGACGATATTGAGCCGCCGCAACAGGGCCGCCAAAACCAACGCCCGGTCCAAGCCCGCATCTCCTCCAATGCGAATGACTTCCGTGACCTGAACGAAACGACGCCGACCGATGCCGGTTCCCAACAAAGGTTAAGGAGGCGCCTCTCCCGACATGCAAGGATCATGGCCAACGAGGAGATCTGCCATGAAGAAAAAGCGCAATCGCAGCCGCCCGCCACAACCGCTGCAGGAACGGCTTCGGCAAATTGCAAGCGGCGCGCGCGAAAAGGCCGCCGGCCTGCCACCGGGTCACGAACGCGACCGTTTGCTGGAAACGGCGGTCTCAACCGAGTCCGCGGCCGCCATCGAGCGCTGGTTGTCATCCCCCGGTCTGCAGAGCCCGAAATAGCTTCTGCCACACGTTTGTCGCCCGGGCCCGCCCGGATTCATTTGGCGCGCTCGGCGCTGACGTGGATGACATAGAGCGGATTTGCAAATTCGTCGGTGACCTCCAGCCGCCACTCCTTGCCCGGGCGGAGCTTGCCGTCGAGATCCTGAATGATCTGCCCCGCAGTCATCGTTGCTTCCCGCCACGCCGCCTGCGCATCGGGCAGTTCTTCGCCTTCCTCGTCCAGCTCAGGCCTGTCGTAATAAACGTTGAAAAAGTAACGCGGCATGGGATTCCTTACCGCGTGGCGGCCCTCTTCCTCTCGACCCGTACGCCGCTGAACTTCTTGTCGCCGACCGACTAGCTCACCGTCGTGACAGTTCTTCAGGACCGACTGTGTGCAGAAGGAAGTCAGGACCTTACTAAATGTTCCTGTGCGGGAGCACGACCTCGATAAGGTCGTCGCGCATGATCCCGGCGCGCTCCAGGGCGACGCCGCGGGCGACTGTCTTCGCCGTGGAGGGCTGAGCGCTGGTCCCTACGCCGCCGTCGCGGAGTGCTCGGCGCCCTGCATCTTGCGGCGGCGCCAGATCGACCCGGCGACCAGCACAACGATGATGCCAAGGATTCCAAGGATCACCTCGCCGCCATGCCCGCCATTCGCGAACTGCGGCGCCATGCCGAGCGATTTGAGCATTCCATCGAGGCCTGTACCGACCGGCCCGTTGAAGAAGGCATGCAACCCCGGCTGTATCGCAGGGTCCGTCGCCATCACTTCGCCGGCGATCCAGCCGAGCAGGCCCGCGCCGGCCCACACCAGCGCCGGAAGACGCGTCAGCAACGCCATGATCAGCGCGGCGCCGGCAACGATCAGCGGAACGCTGATGGCAAGCCCGATGACAAGCAGGGGTATGCTGCCATTGGCCGCTGCGGCGACGGCGATGACGTTGTCGAGGCTCATGACGATGTCGGCGATCGCCACGATCTGAACGGCGGCCCACAGATGCGACGCCGCGTCCACGCCGCCCTCTTCCTCGTTTTCGGGCACCAGCAACTTTGCTGCGATCACGAGCAGCGCCAATCCGCCGACCAGCTTGAGGAAAGGCAGCCCCATCAGCGTCACGACGATGCCGGTGAAGATGATGCGCAGGAAAACGGCGACGCCGGCGCCAAGCACCATGCCCCAGAACCGCTGCCGCGGCGGCAAGCCCCGGCATGCCATCGCGATGACAAGCGCGTTGTCACCCGACAGCAGGATGTTGATCCACATGATCTTGCCGAGCGCAACCCAGAAGGCCGGTTGCTGCATCTCGGCCTGGAACTGGGTGAAGAACGCCGAGATCGTCGCAGGATCGAAGATTTGCCACAGCCAGTTCACAGCGTTTTCCCCCCGGCCTCTTCAGCCGTTGCGCGCGGCTATCATATGCCGCTGTCCAATCGATCAGCCGACGATTTCGTTGCCGGAAAAGAATTGCGCGATTTCGATCGCGGCGGTCTCCGGGGCGTCCGAACCATGCACCGAGTTCTCGCCGATCGACTTCGCATGGACCTTGCGGATGGTGCCGTCCGCCGCCTTCGACGGATCGGTCGCACCCATCACGTCGCGATACTTGAGTACGGCGCCCTCGCCTTCCAGCACCTGCACCACGACCGGACCAGAGGTCATGAAGTCGACCAGTTCACCGAAGAACGGACGCGCCTTGTGAACGGCATAGAAGGTTTCCGCCTGCTCCCGGGTCATGCGAATGCGCTTCTGGGCGACGATACGGAGCCCGGCCTTCTCGATCAGCGCGTTGACGGCGCCGGTCAGATTGCGCTCGGTCGCGTCGGGTTTGATGATCGAGAAAGTGCGTTCAATCGCCATTGTTTACGTCCTTACAAAACGCTGATTGGAGAGTTGCGGGGCTTATATCGGCGCCACCTTGCGACGGCAAGCGACCGTGTGACGCGCCTGCCACCCCTTTTTGGCGTGTTTTGGTGCCGCGCACGCGCCGCGGGGGCAAAGATTACAGCAATTTCACGCAGGTGAACCCTGTCTGAAGCCGTCGTGCCGCCTGCATTCAGCTTGGCGGCCGTAAACTTACGGATGATCGAACGCAGGGCATGCGCATCCGCCGGCCCCAAGGCGTCACGGGACCCGATCTCACGGATGGTGCCAACTGGCGCCAAAACTTTGAGGAGATGATTATGTTACGCAAACTCTCGCTCGTTGCAGTGGCCGCGGCTTCGTTGGGTGCGGCTGCGCTGGCGCCGACATCGGCCTCGGCCTGGGGTGGCGGCTGGCACCATGGCGGCTGGCATCATCATCATCACGGCTGGGGTGGCCCCCGCGTCTTCATCGGCGGCCCGGCCTATTACGGCGGCGGATATGGCGGCTGCTACGCCCGGCGTCTGGTTCCCACCCCCTGGGGTCCGCGCTGGCGGCTGGTGAACCGCTGCTACTAACCTGATTTGAGCCTCCCCTGACTAATGCCCCGGCCGTCGCGCCGGGGCTTTTTTGTGCCTGTGGAACCGGATTCTTCGAACCGTGATTCGACCGATTTTGCGACCACTTGCAGGCGAAGGCATGTCGTCGTGCAACGGAAACCAATTTGGCCGCTGTGACTTGATCTAGCAACCATATCACTCGAGCCTTGCGAATGCTGCGAGGTGGAACTCGTAGAGACCGCCCCATGAATCCGCGAATCAGCGACGATTTCGAACAGATCGATCACAAGACCTGCGTGTCGATCTGCGACGCCATCGGCGAACGGCTGCAGCAGAGCTTGCGGCCCGAGAACAACCTCTCGCCGCGCTTGAGCGAACTCATTGCCGAACTGCGCCGTCGCGACAACGAACTGCATTGAGGCGCCGCCGGATCGCTGATTTTGCCGATAAATGGGTTGCGTTTGGCGCCGGGTCCGGTGACAACCCCGCATGCTTTCCATGTCAGCTATTTCGGTCCGCATTGCCGGGCGGCTCCTGATCGACGACAGTACGGTACAGATCGTGCCCGGCGCGCGCGTCGGCTTCGTCGGCCGTAACGGCGTCGGCAAATCGACGCTTTTTCATGCGATCCGCGGCGACCTGCCGCTCGAATCCGGCAGCATCACTTTGCCGCCGCGCTGGCGGATCGGCAGCCTGGCGCAGGAAGCGCCCGATGGGCCGGAAAGCCTCATCAATGTCGTGCTGAAAGCCGATCTGGAGCGCGACGCGCTGCTCAATGAAGCCGAAACCGCGGAGGATCCGCACCGGATCGCCGAGATCCAGACCCGGCTGGTCGACATCGACGCGCACTCCGCACCGGCGCGTGCGGCCGCGATCCTGAGCGGCCTCGGATTTTCCACTGCCGACCAGGCGCGGCCGTGTTCGGAATTCTCCGGCGGCTGGCGCATGCGGGTGGCGCTGGCGGCGACGCTGTTTTCGGCCCCGGACCTGCTGCTGCTGGACGAGCCGACCAACTATCTCGACCTCGAAGGCACGCTGTGGCTGGAAGACCATCTGGCCAATTATCCGCGCACCGTCATCGTGATCAGCCACGACCGCGACCTGCTCGACACCTCGGTCGACCAGATCCTGCACCTCGATCGCGGCAAGCTGACGCTCTATAAGGGCACCTATTCCTCGTTCGAGGAACAGCGCGCCACGCGCGAGATGCTGGACGCCAAGCATGCCAAGCGCCAGGCCGACGAGCGCAAGCGGCTGCAGGCGTTCGTCGACCGCTTCAAGGCGAAGGCTTCCAAGGCCCGCCAGGCGCAATCGCGCGTGAAAATGCTGGAACGGATGAAGCCGGTCACCGCGCTGGTGACGCAGGATGTGCGTGAAATCAACTTCCCGACGCCGGAGAAAACGCTCTCCCCGCCGATCATCGCCGTCGACGACGTCTCGGTCGGCTACGATCCGAAAAAGCCGGTGCTCAATCGCGTCACGCTGCGGATCGACACCGAGGATCGCATCGCCCTGCTCGGCTCCAACGGCAACGGCAAGTCCACGCTGGTCAAGCTGTTGGCCGGCAAGCTGCAGCCGTTCTCCGGCCGGATCACGCGGGCGGAAAAACTCTCGGTCGGCTATTTCGCGCAGCATCAGGTCGACGAGCTCAACCTCGACGGCTCGCCCTACGATCACGTCCGAAAGCTGATGCCCGATGCGCCGGAAACCAAGGTGCGCGGCCGCACCGGCGCGATCGGGTTTTCCGGCAAGGCCGGCGATACCCTGGTCAAGAGCCTGTCGGGCGGCGAGAAGGCGCGGCTGTTGCTCGGGCTCGCCACCTTCTTCGGCCCGAACATGATCATCCTCGACGAGCCGACCAACCATCTGGACATCGACAGCCGTGCCGCACTGGCCGAAGCGATCAACGATTTTCCCGGCGCCGTCATCATGGTCTCGCACGACCGCTATTTGATCGAGGCCTGCGCCGATCAATTGTGGGTCGTCGCCAACCAGACGGTGACGACTTACGACGGCGACCTCGACGACTACAGGCGGATGGTGTTGTCGATCGGCGACCCACGCGGTTCGCGCGAGCGCGGCAATGAGCGTAACAAGGAAAACGCAAGGCCCGAGCGCGGCAAGAGCGAAAGGCGAACGCCGCTGAAGCAGCGGATCGCCGAGGCCGAGGCCGAAATCGAGCGCATCAACGGCATCATCGCCAAGATCGACACCGCGCTTGCGTTGCCGGATCTGTTCACGCGCGATCCCAAGCAGGCCGGCCAGCTCAGCAAGGCGCGCGCCGGCGCCGAAAGCGCGCTGCGGCGGGCGGAAGAAAGCTGGCTGGAAGCCAGCTCTCAGTTTGACGAAGCGGCCGGTTAGGATGGGTCGAAGTCGGGCCGCCTAAACGGCCCAGACACAAAATATCAAAAACAACCCCATGCAAAGTAGAACCGGTTCGACGTCAGAAACCTTCCGTTCCGATGCCAAGTAATTGATTTATAATACTTTTCCGACGCAGGGCTACGCGGCCGGCTTCTTCTTCGGCTTGGCGCCCCTTACCGGCGCCGTCGCCTCCGGTGCGCGCTCGATCGACGTCAGGCGGCCCGCGGTGAAGGTGTAGATACCGGCCCGCTGGCCACGCGAATAGTTGACGACCGCCACGCGATCACCGCGCGGATTGTTGGACAGGCTGACATTGTCGGGCGCTCCGATGCCGCGCACGACGTCGCATTCGGTGTGACCCAGCGCCACCGTCCCGGTCGTCGAGGGACGCGGAGCGCCTGCAGCGCCGTCTGCCATCGCATTGGCACCACCCCCCGGCGGCGCCATTCCGGGACAGCCGCCATCCGCCGCAACGAGTTCATCCGGCGTCACGGCCTTTTCCGGACTGAGCGGCGGCGTTTCGATCGACACGTTGCGGATGAACACGCGCCCGGTGCGCGAAAACCAGTCTGCGTCCTTCGACATGAGGTCGGACGCGCCCGAGCAGCCCGCGAGCGCAGGCCCGAGCAGCAACAACGTCAGCAGTGGTTTTCGATCGATCGTTCCGCGTCGCACGCTAGATCCAAGCTCCGCTTTCAACTGCAAGCGATTGTCCGACCATCACTTTGCGGCACCACCATGGCTGCCCGCAATGTGCGGCGCAGAAACCGCAGGTTATCATTAATTCCAGGGGATCGCTAACTTGAAGGCTCGCTAATTTCCAATCATCACTATTGCCGCCGCTGCCATCGGCCCCGCTCGTCGGTCTGCCAATACGTCAGCTCGAACCCGCGCGCCTTGCAATCTGTCCAGACGCCCCGCGCCGCGGCCAGCGCGTCGTCATCTTCTCCGTTGAACACCAGCACCACCCGCTCGTAGCTGTCGCAATCCGTCGGCAACGCAGCGTTGTCGATCAGGAACCTGACATTGGCCCGATTCGGGTTGCCCTCCTCGATCGAGAGAATGATGGGCTGGTCCTGTGCATCGCCGGCGCGCCATGTGGCGTGCGGCAGGAACGAATCGTCGCTGTAGGTCCACAAATGCGCATCGAGCGCCTCGGTGCGCTCCGGCGACGTCGATTGCACGACCACGCGCCAGCCGCGCTCGAGCGATTTCTCCAGCAGCGGCGGCAATACGCTTTCGAGCGACATGCCCTGCAAATGATAGAACAGGATCTCCGTCATCCGCTGCCACCAGATTACTTCGTGGCTTCGTAGTATTCCGAGACCAATCGGTCCAGCAGGCGAACGCCGTAGCCGGAACCCCAGGAGTGGTTGATGTCGGTTTTCGGCGCGCCCATCGCGGTGCCCGCGATGTCGAGATGCGCCCACGGTGTGTTGTCGACGAATCGCTGCAGGAATTGCGCCGCCGTGATCGAACCGCCGTTGCGAGCGCCGGTGTTCTTCATGTCGGCAAACTGCGAATCGATCTGCTTGTCATATTCGGGACCGAGCGGCATGCGCCAGACGCGCTCACCGGTCTCGTTGCCGATCTTGCTGAGCCGTTCCGACAATTCGTCGTTGTTGGAGAACATGCCGGCATATTCGGTTCCGAGCGCGACCATGATCGCGCCGGTGAGCGTCGCCAGATCGACCATGAACTTCGGCTTGTACTTCTTGGTCACGTACCAGAGCACGTCGGCCAGCACGAGCCGGCCTTCGGCGTCGGTGTTGATGATTTCGATGGTCTGCCCCGACATCGAGGTGACGATATCGCCGGGGCGCTGGGCGTTGCCGTCAGGCATGTTCTCGACCAGGCCGATGGCGCCGACCGCATTGACCTTTGCCTTGCGCGCCGCCAGCGCATGCATCAGCCCGACCACGCAGGCCGCACCGCCCATGTCGCCCTTCATGTCCTCCATGCCGCCGGCGCCCTTGATGGAAATACCGCCGGTATCGAAGCAAACGCCCTTGCCGACGAAGGCCACCGGCTGATCGCCCTTCTTGCCGCCGTTCCAGCGCATGATCACGGTGCGGCCGGGCTGCGTCGAACCCTGTGCGACACCGAGCAAGGCGCCCATGCCGAGCTTCTTCATCGCCTTGACGTCGAGCACCTCGACCTCGACGCCGAGCTTCTTGAGCAGGCTTGCGCGGCGGGCGAATTCGACCGGGTACAGCACGTTCGGCGGCTCGTTGACGAGTTCGCGCGCGATCACCACACCGTCCACGACATGGGATGCCGGCGCAAAGGCTTTTCGCGCGGCGGCGACATCGGCGACGGCGATCGAAACGTCGGCGCGAAGCACGCCTTTCTCGTCGTCTTTCTTCTTGGTCTTGTAGCGGTCGAATTTATACGCGCGCAGCCGGATGCCCGATGCGATGGCGGCGGCGGCATCGCCCTGCATCGCCCCCTCGGGCAATTCGGCGATCACGGTGACCGATTCGCTGGCGGCGTTGAGCTTGCCCGCCGTCACCCCGCCGAACTTGAGAAAATCCTTCTCCTTGATATCGGCCGCCTTGCCGACACCGACCACGATCAGGCGCTCCGCCTTGATTCCGTCCGGCGCCGGGATATCGAGCGTCGATCCGCTCTTGCCCTTGAACTGGTTGGCGCGCCGCCGCCCGCTTCACCGTGTCGGTGGCCTTGCCCAGCGCCTTCCGCGTCGCCTCGCCAAATTTCAATGCGTCATCGCAAAACACCACGAGAACGCCACGGGGCGCGGCGGAAAAAGCGACAAAGCCGACCTTGACGGCGTCGGACATGGGTAAATCCTCCAGAATTCGGGGCTGCTGACGGGTCCGGAATTCGGCCCGTACGATGGAATGTCTCTCTTCGGCAACGGCCCAAATCGCTCGGGACCTGCGTTTCCGGCACTATGGCCCGCAAGCCGCGCCGCTGCCAAGCGCCGCAGTGGCCGCAAGGCCACATGAAGTGAATTATTAACCATATCTAGGGGGTGCCACGGCACGGCCATTTTGTTGACGGATCAAAGGGATGGTAGTGAGATAGTGGACGGCTGACGGTTAGCGGCCCGACCAAAGGGGAACCCTCAAAAAGGGGTTGGTCGGAAGCCGCTCTTTGGGCGCGCAAGGTGGGATCGTGCGGTAGCGATGGGGTCGATCGACAGGTACATTTTCCGCACGACGCTCGCGTCGTTTGCGCTGGTCCTGGTCAGCCTCACCGGCGTGATCTGGATTACGCAGGCGTTGCGCGGCATCGACCTGATGACGAGCCAGGGCCAGACCATCATCACCTTTCTCGGCATCACCAGCCTGGTGATTCCGGCGCTGGTGCTGGTCATCGCGCCGATCGCGCTGATGATTGCGATCTCGCACACGCTGAACAAGCTCGCCACCGATTCCGAAATCATCGTGATGAATGCCGCCGGCTTTTCCCCATTCCGGCTGTTCCGCCCGTTTTTCTTCGCCACGTGCGTGGTGGCGACTCCTGGTCATCTTCATCGCGGCCTTTCTCGCTCCCGACGGCCTGCGCCGGATCAAGCAATGGGACGCCGAGATCACGGCCGACGTGCTGACCAACATCCTGCAGCCCGGACGTTTCGCCCAGCTCGACCAGAACCTGACGATCAGGATCCGGGAACGGCAGCCGGGCGGCGTTCTCGCCGGCATCTTCGTCGACGACCGCCGCGATCCGAAGGAGCGCGTCACCATCATCGCCGACCATGGCACGGTGCATCAAGAACGAGAGCGGCTCCTATCTGGTGCTGGAGGACGGCAACCTCGAACGTTTCGAGGCGGGAAAGCGCGATCCGGCGCTGGTGGCGTTCGCCCGCTATGCCTTCGACATGTCGAAATTCTCCAATCGCGGCCGCGACGTCGCGCTGGGAATTCGCGAACGCTATCTCTGGGAGCTGGTTTCGCCCTCGGAAGACGATCCGGTTTTCAAGCAATTGTCCGGACAGTTTCGCGCCGAGTTGCATGACCGCTTCCTGGCGCCGGTCTATCCGTTCGCGTTCGCCGTCCTGACCTTTGCCTTTCTCGGCACGCCGCGCACCACGCGCCAGAGCCGCAATTTTTCGATCGGCGGATCGATCCTGGCGGTGTTCGGCCTGCGCATGGCGGGATTCGCCTGCTCGGTGATGACGGTGAAGACGCCGGGCATGGCTCTCGTCCAGTATTTGATGCTGTTCGGCGCGATCGGCATCGGGCTGTGGATGATCATCGGCGGCATCGTGGTGGAGCCGCCGGCGGCGCTGATGGAGGCCATCAACCGGTCGAACGCGCGGCTGGCGCGGCTCTTTGGACGGCCGGCCACAGCATGAGCATGATGACAAATACGCTCGGGCGATACTTTGCCGGCCGCTTCCTGGTCGCGGCGGTGGGCGTGTTTGCGAGCATTTTCGTGCTGCTCGTGCTGGTCGACTACATCGAAATGGTCCGCAAGACTTCCGGGCTGGCGTCGGCATCCGCGATCACGGTGGCGCAGACGTCGCTTTACCGGGTGCCGCAACTGCTCGAGAAGCTGATGCCGTTCTGCGTCCTGATCGGCGCGATGACCTGCTATCTCGCGCTGTCGCGGCGGCTCGAACTGGTGGTCGCACGTGCGGCCGGCGTATCCGCCTGGCAGTTCATCTCGCCGGCGCTGGCAAGTTCGATCGTCCTCGGCATCGTGGCGACCGTTGCCTACAACCCGATGTCGGCGAACCTGCGCGAACTCTCCAAGCGGATGGAGGCCGAACTGTTCGGGTCGGCCCCCGGCGGCGGCATCCAGGATGCCTCCGGCTTCTGGCTCAACCAGATCAACAGCGACGGCCAGTCGATCATCAATGCGGCGCGCAGCGAGCAGCAGGGTGTCCGGCTGACGGGGCTGACCGTGTTCCGGTTCGATACCGATCTCCAGTTCAAGGAGCGAATCGAAGCCCGCGAAGCCACCCTCGAGGAAGGCCGCTGGGCCTTCAAATCGGTACGCAGGTACTCCCTGGATAAACCTCCGGTTGATCAGGACAACTACTACCTCTCGACCACCCTCACCCCGGCCCAGGTTCGCAACAGTTTCTCCACCCCCGAAACCGTGTCTTTTTGGCAACTTCCCGGCTATATCCGCTCGTCCGAAAGCTCGGGTTTCGCGACCGCAGGCTACCGTCTGCAGTACCATAAGCTCATCGCACAGCCATTTTTGCTGGCTGCAATGGTGATGTTGGCGGCTTCCGTCAGCCTTCGCTTCTTCCGGATGGGCGGCGTGCAAAAGATGGTTTTGAGTGGCGTGGGCGCAGGCTTTCTGCTCTACGTTCTATCGAAAGTTACTGAGGATTTGAGCAAGGCTGAGTTGATGCATCCGATCGCTGCGGCGTGGTTGCCCGTCTGTGTGGGTGGCCTCACCGGCTTTTTGGCCTTGCTGTACCAGGAGGACGGGTAGTGGCCGTTGTCGCCGCCCGCCAGTTGAGGTCGCCTGCGTTCAGGCGGCGCACCGATGTGCGCCGCTATCGAGCCCGCTTGGCCGCTGTTGGCGTCCCTATGTTTGCCCTGCTCGCCGGATCGTTCTCGCGGGCTCGCTTGAGCTTGCCCTGACGGTGCCGGCCTCGGCGCAGAGCTTCACCTACAATCCGCGGCCGCCCAAGCCGCCGCCACGGCCTGCCAACCAACGACGGCAAGATGACCGTGCAAGCGGTCGAGGTGGACTACGACTACAACAACCAGCGCGTGTCGGCGGTCGGCAACGTGCAGATGTTCTACAACGGCACCAGCGTGGAGGCCGACAAGGTCATCTTTGACCAGAAGACCAAGCGGCTGCATGCGGAAGGCAACATCCGCCTGACCGACGCGGAAGGCAAAGTCACCTACGCCAACATCATGGATCTGAGCGACGACTACCGTGACGGGTTCGTCGATTCGCTGCGCGTCGATACCGCGGACGCCACGCGGATGGCGGCGACGCGCGCCGACCGCTCCGCCGGCAATTACACCGTGTTCGAAAACGGCGTGTATACCGCCTGCGCGCCGTGCAAGGACAATCCGAAGAAGCCGCCGCTGTGGCAGGTCAAGGGTGCGCGCATCATCCACGACCAGACCGACAAGATGCTGTACTTCGAAAACGCGCAGCTCGAGTTCTTCGGCGTGCCGATGGCGTATCTGCCGTATTTCTCGACGCCCGATCCGACCGTCAAGCGCAAGACCGGCTTCCTGATGCCGTCCTACACGACGGTCACCGGCTATGGCTACGGCGTGGAAACCCCGTTCTACTGGGCGATCGCGCCGGACTATGACGCGACCTTCAATCCGCGCTTCACCACCCGGCAGGGCGTGCTGTTCCAGGGCGAATTCCGCCAGCGCCTGATCAACGGCTCCTACCAGATCCGCGCCTACGGCATCGATCAGCTCGACCAGGGCGCCTACGCCGGTCAGCCCGGCGACCGCCAGTTCCGCGGCGGCGTCGACACCAAGGGCCAGTTCGCGCTCAACGACAAATGGGTCTGGGGCTGGGACGGCGTTCTGCTGTCGGACTACTACTTCTTCTCGGACTACCGGCTGGCCCAGTACAAGGACCCGCTGGGCTCGTTCCTGAGCCTTCCGACGGAAGCGATCTCGCAGCTTTATCTGACCGGCGTCGGCAGCCGCAGCTACTTCGACGCGCGCACGATCTATTACCTGTCGTTCTCCGGCAACCAGGACAAGGTGCCGGTGATTTATCCGGTGATCGACTATTCCAACGTCATCAACAGCCCGATCTTCGGCGGTGAGTTCAGCTACAAGACGAATTTCACCAGCCTGTCGCGTACGACCGCGGCCTTCGACCCGATCACGACGCTGGCAAACACCAACGGCCTGTGCCTGACCGCATCGGCCGATCCGCTGGCCCGCCTGCCCTCGCAGTGCCTGCTGCGCGGCATGCCCGGCACCTATACGCGGCTGACGGCTGAAGCGCAGTGGCGGAAGTCGTTCACCGATCCCATGGGTCAGATCTGGACGCCGTTTGCGATCATGCGCGCCGACGCCATCAACGCCTCGATCTCGAACCAGCCGGGCGTTTCGAATTTCCTTCCCGTCGGCGACACCCAGGCGGTTCGCCTGATGCCGACGGTCGGTCTCGAATATCGCTACCCCTTCATCAACGTTCAGCCGTGGGGCACCACCACGATCGAGCCGATTGCGCAGATCATCGCGCGTCCCAACGAGACCTACGCCGGCAAGCTGCCCAACGAAGACGCCCAGAGCATGGTGTTCGACGCCAGCAACCTGTTCGCGGTCGACAAGTTCTCGGGCTACGACCGCGTCGAAGGCGGCGGCCGCGCCAATGTCGGCGTCCAGGCGACCACGCAGTTCGACCGCGGCGGCAGCGTCAACGTGCTGTTCGGACAATCCTACCAGTTGTTCGGCCTGAATTCGTTCGCGGTGGCGGACGCGACCAATACCGGGCTCAATTCCGGCCTGCAGAACCCCGCGCTCCGACTACGTCGCCCGCATCAATTATTCGCCGAACCGGACCTATACGTTCAGCGTGCGCTCGCGCATCGACGAGGCGACGCTGAACGTCAACCGCTTCGAAGCCGAAGGACGCGCCGCGTTCGACCGCTGGTCGGTGAGCATGATCTACGGCAATTATGCCGCGCAGCCGGAACTCGGCTATCTGACGCGGCGCGAAGGCCTGCTCGGCAGCGCCTCGGTCAAGCTGGCGGCGAACTGGGTCGTGTCGGGCTCGGCACGGTGGGATCTTGAAGCCAACAAGCTGAACCAGTACATCGTCGGCGCCGGCTATGTGGATGACTGCTTCGTGCTGGCGGCCAATTACGTCACGTCCTACAACTACTCCGCCGGGACGACGCCGCCGGTGCTCAGCCACGCCTTCATGCTGCAGATCGGCCTGCGGACCCTCGCGAATTCGTCCTCGACGGCCGGCAGCGGCGGCGTTCAGTAGCGTGAGGCCCCCTTCCGTGCCGGAGAGTACCCAGCGCAACGCGGTACGAATTGGTTGATACGGCTGACATGACCATGACCACCATCAAGCTCCTTTCCGGCCGACTTTGGTCCCTTGCTGCCGGCTGCGCCGTCGCGATTGCCGTGCTGGCCGGCGGGGTTTCGCCGCTGTCGGCGCAAACCATTGCCTGCATGGTCACCGGCGAGCCCATCACCAGTCTCGACGTCGAGCAGCGTACCAAGCTCAACTTCCTGACCACGCGCAAACAGATGCCCAAGCAGGAAGTGCTCGACGAGTTGATCAACGAAAAGGTGAAGATCAGGGAAGCCAAGCGGTTCGGCGTCGATCCTTCCGCCAGCGATGTCGATCAGGCCTATATCAGCATGAGCCAGCGGATGCGCCTGTCGCCCGAGCAGCTGACCAAATCCCTGGAGAGCCAGGGTGTCCGGCCGGAAACGCTGAAGTCCCGCCTCAAGGCCGAGATGGTCTGGGGCAGCCTGGTGCGCGGCCGCTTCAAGGAGAGTCTGCAAGTCGGCGAGAAGGACGTCAACGACGCCGCCCTGGGCAGCGGCGAAGCGACCCAGACCGATGCGTTCGAATACAAGCTGCAGCCGATCGTGCTGATCGTGCCGCGCGGTTCGGCGCAGACGGCGGTCGACCTCCGGCGCAAGGAAGCGGAAAGCTTGCGCGAGCGCGTGCAGAGCTGCGAGCAGGCCAACAGCTACTTCAAGTCGATGCAGAACGCGGCCATTCGCGACATCGTGACCAAGACCTCGGCCGACATCCCCGGGCCGCTTCGTGAGCTGCTCGACAAGACGCCGATCGGTCACCTGACCCCGCCGGAGATCACCAAGCAGGGCGTGGAGATGGTGGCGTTGTGCGAGCGCAAACCGACCAAGGTCGATACGCCGAAGAAGCGGGAAATCCGGGAAAAGATGTTCGCCCAGAAATACGAGGCGAAGTCGAAGGCCTATCTGAACGACATCCGCAAAGCCGCGATGATCGAATGTCGTTGAGGGCCAAGGATCTGGCGTCCAAGGATCTGGCGTCCGAGGGTCCGACGTCCAGGGATCCGACGTCCGAGGCTCCAAAAATCAAGGCTCTCGCGCTGACATCCGGCGAGCCGGCGGGCATCGGCCCCGATATCGCCCTCGCCGCCTGGCTGCGGCGCAAGGAGCTCGACCTCCCGCCGTTCTATCTGCTCGGCGACCGCGCATTCTTCGCGGAGCGCGCGAAAATCCTGGGATTGCAGGTCGAGCTTGCCGATGCTTCACCTGAGCAAGCCAGCGCGGCATTTGCGAACGCGTTGCCCGTGGTGGCGACCGGCGAAATCGCCACCGCGCGCCCCGGACAGCCCGACGATACCAGCGCGACCGCTGCGCTGGCCTCCATTCGCCAGGCGGTGGACCATGTGAGGCGCGGCAGAGCCAGCGCCGTCGTCACCAATCCGATCGCCAAGAGCGTGCTGTACCGCGCCGGATTCCGTCATCCCGGCCACACCGAGTTTCTTGCCGAGCTTGCCGCCGATGGCGGCCGCGCGCCGCAGCCGGTGATGATGCTGTGGTCGCCGGCGCTCGCCGTCGTTCCCGTCACCATCCATCTTTCGCTGCGTGAGGCGCTGGCCCAGCTAACGAGCGAACTGATCGTGACCACCGCGCGAATTGCGGTCGCTGATCTCCGGGCGCATTTCGGCCTCAGCCGGCCGCGGCTTGCGATCTCGGGCCTCAACCCGCATGCCGGCGAAGACGGCTCGCTCGGCCGCGAAGACATCGACATCGTCGCACCCGCCGTCGAGACGCTGCGCACCGAGGGCATCGACGCCCGCGGCCCCCTGCCGGCGGATACCATGTTTCACGCCGCGGCGCGCGCCACCTACGACTGCGCCATCTGCATGTATCACGACCAGGCGCTGATCCCGATCAAGACGATCGCGTTCGAGGACGCCGTCAACGTTACGCTGGGATTGCCGTTCATCCGCACCTCGCCGGACCACGGCACGGCCTTCGACATTGCCGGCACCGGCAAGGCCAACCCGTCCAGTCTCGCCGCAGCCTTGCGGCTCGCCGCGCGGATGGCGACGACAAAACCTTCATGAGCGCGATCGACGATCTGCCGCCGCTGCGCGACGTCATTCGCGAACATTCCCTGTCGGCACGCAAATCCCTCGGCCAGAATTTCCTGCTCGACCTCAACCTCACCGCGCGGATCGCGCGCGCCGCGGGTCCGCTCGAAGGCGCCACGGTTATCGAGGTCGGCCCCGGCCCCGGCGGGCTGACGCGCGCGCTGCTGGCGCTGGGAGCCAAGCGCGTCATCGCGGTCGAACGCGACGAGCGCGCGCTGGCGCCGCTCGATTATATTTCGAAGCGATACCCGGGCCGGCTCGAGATCGTGCATGCCGACGCGCAGCGCTTCGATCCCCGACCGATGCTCGGCGGCGAACCAGCAAAAATCGTCGCCAACCTGCCCTACAACATCGCGACCGCGCTGTTGGTGGACTGGCTCTCGATCGAACCATGGCCGCCCTGGTACGACATGATGGTTCTGATGTTTCAGCGCGAAGTCGCCGAGCGGATCGTCGCGCAGGAGAATGACGAGGCCTATGGCCGGCTCGCGGTGCTCGCGAACTGGCGCGCCGAGACCAAGATCCTGTTCGACATTTCCCCGGCCGCTTTCGTGCCGCAGCCCAAGGTGACGTCCTCGGTGGTGCGGCTGGTGCCGCGCGGTGCGCCGGAACCGTGCGACCGCCGCGCCCTCGAACAGGTGGCGGCCGCGGCTTTCGGCCAGCGCCGCAAAATGCTGCGGCAGAGCCTCAAATCGCTGTCGGTCGATCCAGCACGGCTGGCCGAGGCCGCCGGGGTCGACGCCACAAGGCGGGCGGAGACCATTCCGGTATCCGGCTTTGTTGCCATGGCCCGCGAATTGACCGATATACGAAGCACAAAAACCCAAACGTTCTGAAGAGACGTCTGCTCAAGGGAGATATTGCCATGGCGCTGATGCGTCGCCAGTCGCTGGTCAAATTCGATGCGCCGTTGTGCGAAACCATTGTCGACACGCCGAAGCCGCAGGGCCGCGAAGTCCTCGTCCGTATCGAACGCTGCGGCCTGTGCCATTCCGACCTGCATATCCAGGACGGCTATGCCGATTTGGGCGGCGGCAAAAAGCTCGACACCACGCGCGGCATGACGCTGCCTTTCACGCTCGGCCACGAGATCGCCGGCGTCGTCGATGAGGTCGGTCCCGATGCCCCGAAGGAGCTGATCGGAAAGAAGCAGGCGGTATTCCCCTGGATCGGCTGCGGCCAGTGCCGCGACTGCGCCAATGGCGACGAGAACCTCTGCGTCAAGCAGCGCTTCCTCGGCGTCTCCATCGACGGCGGCTTTGCCACCCACGTGCTGGTGCCCGACGCCAAGTATCTGCTGGATTACGATCCCCTGCCCGTCAACCAGGCGGCGACGCTGATGTGCTCGGGCGTCACCGCCTATGGCGCGCTGAAGCGGCTGGTCGACCGTCCGCGGCAGCGCAATTTGCTGCTGATCGGGCTTGGCGGCGTCGGCATGATGGGACTTTCGTTCGCGCAGGCGATGTTCAAACAGAGCATCACGGTTGCCGATCTTTCGCCGGCCGCGCGCGAGACCGCGCTGCAAGAACGGCGCCGCGGTCGCCTACGATCCGTCCGAGCCCGAGATCGTCAGGCGCATCCTGAAGGAAACCGAGGGCGGCTTCGACGGTGTCGTTGATTTCGCCGGCAATGAGAAGTCGATGCAGTTCGCCGTTTCGACGGTCGCGCGCGGCGGCAAGGTCGTGGTCTCCGGCCTGATGGGCGGCAATTTCAGCCTGCCGATGGTGCAATGGGTCTACAAGCGCATGACCATCGAAGGTTTTATGGTCGGCACGCTCGCCGAGGCCAGGGAATTGATGGCGCTCGCCCGCGCCGGCAAGATCAAGCCGACGCCGATGAAGGAAGAGCCGATGGCTGACGTCCAGAAATGGATCGACGAGTTGCGCGCCGGCAAGGTCGTTGGGCGGATCGTGCTGAAGAACTGAGGCGGCGCGCTCGCAGCATCGCAATGACGATCGTGCCGCGCCGTTACTTGCCGGCGCGCATGATCGTGGCTGCGTGGCAGGGCAAGGTGGCGCCGGGCGCCCCCTGCTCACAGATAGAACAAGCTCGCCACTTGATAGAGCGCAAACGCCAACTGGCCTATCATGATGACAAGCGCAATCGCGAAGAGGTAGAGGCCGTAATACATCGCCGCGTCACCAAAATTCGAAGAAGGCTTACGCGGAAGCAAAACTTGTTACTTACAACGATGATTCGCCAACATGATTCAGCTCTGAATCGGCGTCAATCAGATTCTTTTATTTCCTTGTTTGGTTGAGACGGGTGAATCATTTTTGCCACGCTTGCGTGACGCCGTTCACGTATGGCTTCACGGAACCGGGGCGTCCCCCAGCCATGGGGCCGCGAAGTTCCGCCCGATGCGGTCAAACCCGCCGATGCTTTGGTGAGCTACGCGGCCAGTATCTTCACGCCCCACCATACGACGGCGATGGCAGCGACGATGCAGGCAGCCGTCAGGGCACGCTCCAGGACATGGATCTTCATTGTTTCCATCCCGTTTCTTTCGCCACCCCGCGCGGACGCTATGCGATTCCACAACATGTCGGCAACTTCGGGTTTGCCGAAAGAACAGGCATCGAAGCTCGCCCGCGCCGCGACGATGTCAGGACGAAGCGGGACGGCTAATCCCCGCAAAGTGCATAAACCCCGGCACGGCCAAATGGCTAAGGCACGTAGGCTGCATGTGATGCGCGTAAGCGCGATGCGTCGATCAGGTCCACTGTCTCTTCGCAAAAAAAGATACTTTGGACCTGTGTATTGGATCACACGATCGCTGGCGCCGCAGTGCGACTGTTGTTGCCGCTAACGGCTTATCGATCTGGCGACGCCGAAACCTTGATCGGGCGTCAAACGTCGGCGTCGCATCTCTGGTGTCGTTGAAGATCGGAGGGTCCAATGTTTCCCATCCTGTTCCGATTGCTGACGCTTGTTCTTTGCGGGCTACTCAGCGGAGCTGCATCTGCTGGCGAGTTGCGGCAGAAGGTGTTCGCGGCAAAATCATACGCGGGTTCGCGCGATCGCCACTATCAGGTCTTTGTGCCGTCCGCCTACACAGGACAGGATCCGGTGCCGCTCGTGATGATCTTGCACGGCTGCCGCCAGACCGAGGTCAACATGATCAACGAGACGCGCTTCAAGGATCTGGCGGAGCGCGATAACTTCATCGCGGTTTACCCCTTCATCACCTCCTATGATGGTATGCGGGAAACGAATTGCTGGGGCTTTTTTCTCGACCAGCACATTCACAAGGGTGCCGGCGAGGCCGAGGACCTGCACCAGCTAGCGCTCGAGATCGAGGCTGAGTTAAAGATCGATCCCAACCGGCGTTATGTGACCGGCCTGTCCTCCGGCGCCGGAATGTCGGTGGCGCTCGCCGTCGCGCACAGCGACTATTTTGCCGCCGCCGGCTCCGTCGAGGGCTTGCCCTACGCAGAGACTTCCTCCGCAGTGGGTTTCTTCTGCGCCAATCCGGGGAGTTTCAAGCCGGTCTCCGCCGATGTTGTCGCAATGAAAACGGAGCAGCAGCAACCGGAGGAGCAGCGTCCGGTTCCGATCATGGCCATTCACTCGCGCAACGATTGCGTCGTCAATAAATTGGCCTCCGAGAACATGCGGGATGCCTGGATCCGCCGTTACGGACTTAGCCCCTCTGCGACTGCGACACTGGATTGTACGGCCGAAGGCGTGCCCTGCACCCAGACAAGGTATGGAAGCCCGCAGCGCTCCGTGGTCGAGACAGTCTTTTACGAAGGCAAGCGTGGCGATTTCATCGGCACCGGTACTCACTATTGGGTCGGCGACAACAGCGGACAATTTGCCGATCCGACGGGGCCGAGCGCCAGCGAGTTGCAATGGGCTTTCTTCAAGGCCCATCCGTTCCGCGAGACCCCGCCGCCGTCGATCTCCATCAGCTCGGCTCAGGCCACCGGAAATTCGATCAGCATGAATGGGACGGCGTCCGCCTCCGCGGGCTCGGTTGCAAGTGTGACAGTGCGGCTCGATGGCCGCTTTCCTCAACCATCGAAACCCGCGTCGGGGACCAGCAATTGGGCCGTGACATTCGACAATCTACATCCGGATGCCATCTACGTGCCCGTCGCGACCGCAAAAGACAATGATGGGGCCGCCACGAACATGACTGGCGATCCCATCACGGTCGGATCGCCTCCGCCGAATATCCCACCCAGCGTCACGCTCAGCAGCGCCTCGGTCAGCGGTGACTGTATCACGGTAGCAGGCGTGGCATCTGATCCCGAGGGACAGCTCGCCAACGTCGGCGTCGAGTTGGGAACGCGGGCGCGAAAGCCCGCAGCTCTGAGCCAGGACAGGTTCAAATACCAGGAATGCGGACTGCCGGGAGGAAACTACTCGACCCGAGCCCAGGCGACCGATCGCGCCGGCGCAACGAGTTCAGTCAGTTCGGGCCCCGACGTGACCGTGAGCAATTTGCAGGCGGTGACCGCCAATTGGCAGGCCCACATGAGTGCCGGCAGGTTACGGGTCTACTTGGCGCCGTGCGCAAGTGTTGGCTTTGGCTCGTGTGATCAGGGATTTTCCGAAATCTTCCTCGCCAACCAGTTCAATCCCTTCCCGCTGCACAGGAAGGCGACGTCCAAGGACTGGTATGTGCGGCGGGAGAGCATACCCTGAGGGCACGGCGGTGACAGTCCTGGACTGCGGTGACAGTGCACTTAACTTGTCCCGCGATGCTCTGAAGGCGCAGTGCTGCAATTGAGTGCACTGTCACCGTAATGGGTCCGTAATGGCGTAATGGCAAATCGCCCTCTTTCCAGACTCTTCTAAGCATAAGCAAAGCAAACGAATCGGCAAGAATCGAAACCCAAATCATGTTGCGTCCGTCCAATCCAGCGAACTGGTAAAGCCAAAACGATTTCGGTTTTGACCTGCCGTCGATCGGAAATTTAGTAAATTTTGTGCATGTGCGGGCGTTCAGCCGCGAACCCGTAACGATGCTCACAGACCCGGACAATTCCGCACATCGCGACCGGCAGAATGCTCAACTGTGCTGCAAATGGCGCTTGCGACATTCCGGCACGTGACGCTTATCTCTGGTTGTACGGCGATGACCCGAGGCTCAGCGGGTCCCGTTTGTGAATAAGGACCGCGGAAACTCCTCCATGAATTCAACAGAACCGGCCTCTGCCGTGTCCCTGCAGCCTGTAACCTGGCCCATTTGGTTCGCCTGGGTGCTCGTCTCCGCGCTGACTCCGGTCTTCAGCACCATCTCCGCGACGGCCTTTGACAAGCAGATCTCGCGGAATGCGGAGCACCCGGAGCTGATCGCGAATGGTCTTCTGGCCCTTATCGCGTTCGCGATGCTGGCCCCTCCGCTCATGCAAGGGATTGTGCTCAAGCGTGTCCTGCCAAAGCTCAGCGTCGCAGTCTGGTTCTTCTGTGTTCTGCTGTCGGCCGTCCTGTGGCTCGTGCTGACGGAAATCCAGTACGGTCATAGGCCGGCCCTGATCGAGCTTCAACGCGCCGCGTCGACCCAGAGCTTCGCGGGCACATTGACCGCAGCGCACATTCTCGATCTGCCGTGGGGGCCATTTCTGCTCTGGACGATCGCGATCAGCGCGCTGACGTCACTCGTTCCCGCGTGGGCACTCGGCGCAGCATCCGGGCTGCGGCGAGCGACGTTGCTGTTCCTGGCCGCGTCCATCGTCGGAGCATTTGCCTCGGTGACCGTCGAGCAGATCTACCATATGACCTTCGATGGTCGTTCCCTCAATGAATGGGCCCTCAACGGCGTGTCCTGGACACGGCGCTTCCAGGTGCTTGCGGGCCGATCTGGCGTCGGCGCGGTCTGGGGCGCGACTACGGCAATTTTCGTGGTGCTGATGACCCGTCGGTTCGAGGACGCAAGAGCGCCGAAGGCCCGGGTCTTCGCCATCCCTCGTCGTGCTGGTGGATTGGTATTAGTGCTGATCGCACCATTGCTGATTGCCTTGCTGGCCCCCTTCGCCGGTTATCTCGCAGGACCGCGCGGCGTTGTTGCCGGCGCGCCGGAGCTACGAAAGGCCATATCGCTGGCGCCATGGCACGACAGCTCGCAGGGCGAGACGGTTCTCGCCTATTCTCACGACGTCGCGATTGCGGTCGGCCGCATGCCTGAGGCCGTGATCACCCCGGATGGACGGAGTGCGATTGTCCGCACCGTCGACCACACTTTAGTGCAGGTGGATCTCGCGACCGGCCATGCGTTGCGGCAATTGGCCGGTGCGCTTGCACCGCTGGAGCGCTATGCCATCGTCTGGAGCCCGGACGGCCGCTATCTCGCGCTTCGCAGCAATGGTGCGGAGGTTCCGATCCCGAACACCCATTACACGCAGCATCAAAGCCGCGTGCGACTCTACGCGCTGCCGGATTTGACCTTGGCCGGAGAGTTCTCAAACAGCGCGGGTGACTGCTTCGATAATCACCCCCGCGAGCCAATGCTGTTTTCCAATGACAGCAAGAGCCTGTGGTTCGTGTGCGGCCAGCACTACGCGCCAAAACCCGACGATCCGATGGCCATCCGGCTCGATGTGCCTACGATGCGGGCGCTCGATATCCGCCTCCATGGTGAGGGTGCGGAGAGTGGCGAGACCAGAGGGCTCGAACGGAGCGGCGACAGCGTGTGGGCATGGCAATTCCCTTACGGCGGCAAACCGTTTCGGATTTCGCGATCTGACACACGACCGGGAGATCGTGACGGTATCGATGCCCATGGATCTGATCGGCAAGCTGACCGCGCAGAGCGATCAAAGTCAGATGGATGAGAAAGCCATCCGGTTGAAATTTTGCGGCGTGCCGCCGGGCGCACCGAGCGACACCGATCCGGCATCCTGGATATGCCGAACGCTGAGTTTCGAGACACGGACCGGAGCGCTAATCGGCAGCGCCGATGAAGGCGATCGCCGCAGTCCAGACCCTGCAACTAGTCTGCCGAGGAGTGTTCTGACGGGCCATGGCCTACGCGTCGAGGCATTCTGGCGGGAGGACAGCAAGACCGGCGAGATCATCGTGCGCGACAGTGTCACCGGCCGCGAGCGGCAACGGATTGTCTCAATCGCACAACGACCGCTGCAAATGTCCGCCGATGGCGTCTGGCTGATGACGGTTACCGTTCATGGAGGCGCGCTGAGGCTGTATCGCATCCGCCTGTGATCGCACAAACGTTGGAACAGGCTGCGGTGGACGCCGCAGCGTCGGGCGCGCGCGCGGTTGCAGGGCGGATATCCGTGAGCGACCGGATGGCGCAGACGACCGGCGCTTAAACGCCTCCGTCGAAACTTCTTCCGGCAGCATGCGGGCCAGTCGAGGCGTATGGCGCGAGCAAGCTGCGGATGGCAAAACCGTGTGATTCTGGCACCCGTTGGTGTCAAGCTGATGCAGATCGTCGGGCCCAACCTTTCGATCGATCGCCAATCCGGGTCGATCAGCGCCGATGGCGCCACGCGGACCGGCGGATCGGAGCAGGGTCTGAGCTGGACCCGTACCGGGCATTTCTCAGCAGCACCGGCTCGGGTTCCATCGTGCGATCGGACGGCTGTACCGCCCGCTGGACAGCTTCTAAACAGCAGCAAACAAACAGCCGTAAAGCTGCTGTTTTTCGCTGATTTTCCAATGGACTTAGGCCGGCCGCAATTAAGGCGGCCGACTGGCCGCAATTAAACCCAATATGATCCGGAATTGCGGCTCATTGCCACCCAAGTCTCTGACCAAATTAACGACAGTTAAGAGTCGTGTTGCGTTGCGTTGCCGGGGTTGTGCATGTCGAACCGTACCGTGAAATTCGCTCCGGCGTTGTTTGCCGGTGTTGTGGCGGGAGCCAATCTTGCCGCCATGACGGATCTCCGGGCCCAGGTACTGACAACGGCGGCGGAAGCCGCGACGCAAGCGCCCCAGGCCGCCGCCGACAGTTGCCTTACCGCGCCGAAGGGCGCGACCCCCGCAGGCAGCCATTGGTACTATCGCATCGACCGCGTCACCAAGCGTCAGTGCTGGTATCTGCGGGAGGAGGCCGACACGGCCGACGACAAGTTCGCACGCGCTGCGCCGCCGGCTTCGGCCCCGGCGGGAGCTTCGGCCCCGGCGGGAGCTTCGGCAGCCGAGGAGCCGGCGTCGCCGCAGCAACGATCCATCACACGCAAGTCGATCGCCGACGCGCGCGCCGAATGGGTCTCCCAGCAACCCCGCGCCGAGCCCGCCAAAGTCGAGCGAACGGTTGCGGCGGTCCCCGCAGCGGCCGTCCAGAACAACCCGCGCGCGGCCGTGCCGAACGTGCTGGCGCCGGCGCCGCTGTCGTCGATGCGATGGAACGATGCTCCCGCCGCGACGCGCACTTCACTCAATTCAACCGATCTCCAGGTCGCCGCCGCCGACCCGCTCGCAGCCCAGCCGCCGCAGGGGCGCAGGCCGAGCAAGTGCAGCAGCCCGCGGCCGATCAGCTTTTGTCCGCCACCGCGGCGGACGCGGCGTCGGCAAAGCCGACCGCATCGCTGCAGAAACTGTTTATGGTGATGGCCGCAGCCCTCGCGCTGGCCGGCCTCACGGTGAGTGCGATCGTGCGGATCGGCCGCATGCGGGCGCGCCGCGCCATCCGCCGCAAGCGCCGCGCGATGTGGGATTCCGCAAAGACGAAGCGGCGTTCGCCGCAACCGATGTTCCACGACGAGGACGCCGGTCTGCGGCGCGCCGTGGGTGCCAACAATCCGCGCGCGGCGCAGGACCGGACACGCGTGACCCAGGAACGTACACGCATGCCTCAGGAGCGGACGCGTGTGCCCCAGGAACGGATGACGCGCGTGCCACAAGAGCGGCCACGCCCGCCCCAGGAACGGCGGCACGTGCCCCAGGATCGTCCACCCCAAGATCGTGTGCCCCAGGACCGGGAGCAGCAGGTGACGGAAATGCTGTCCCGCCTCGCCCGCAGCGCGCAGCACTGACCGAAGCGGACGCGGCGGCTATTTTTCCAGCTGGCGCTGCAGCTTGCGAACGAACTCGGTCAGGCCGGTGCGGCGCTCACGCTTCAGCCGCTCGGCCTTGAGGATCGACTGCACTTCGGCGAACGCGTCATCGACGCTGTGGTTGACAACGATATAGTCGTATTCCGCCCAATGGCTGAGTTCGTGGCTGGCGCGGCTCATGCGGCCGCGGATCACCTCGTCGGAATCCTGCGCACGCGTGTGCAGCCGTTTCTCCAGATCGGCGGCCGAGGGCGGCAGGATGAACACCCGGACGACATCGACGCTTGCCTTCTGGTGCAGCTGCTGGGTGCCTTGCCAGTCGATGTCGAACAGGACGTCCTGTCCGGCCGACAATGCCGCTTCGACCGGCGCGCGCGGCGTACCGTAGAGATTGTCGAATACAGTCGCCCACTCGAGCAGGTCGCCCTGCTCCACCATCGCCTCGAACTTCGGCTTGTCGACGAAGAAATAATCGCGTCCTTCGACCTCCCCCGGCCGCATCGGGCGCGTCGTCGCTGAAACCGACATCTTCAGGCCCGGCTCGCGCTCAAGCAGCATGCGCGACAGCGTGGTCTTGCCCGCGCCCGAAGGCGACGACAGCACGAACATCAGCCCGCGCCGTTCAACCCCGTCGAAACCTCCAGCCGTCATCGGTTACTCCAGGTTCTGGACCTGCTCGCGGAATTGCTCGACCACGTTCTTCATCTCGAGCCCGGTCTGGGTCAATTCCAGATCATTCGATTTGGAGCAGCAGGTGTTGACCTCGCGGTTGAATTCCTGGGAAAGGAAGTCGAGCCGCCGGCCGACCGGTCCGCCCTTGCCGATCATTTCCCGGGCCTGCGCGACGTGCGAGGCGATGCGGTCGAGCTCTTCGCGGATGTCGGCCTTGGTCGCGATCAGGATCGCTTCCTGATGGAGCCTGTCGGGATCGAAACGGTCGGACGTCTCCAGCAGTGCCGCCACCTGTTCGGCCAGCCGCGCCCTGATCGCCTCCGGCTTGCGGCCGGGTGCGGCCTCGGCCCGTTTCGCCAGCTTCTCGATTTCATCCATGCGCTGGATCAGAATTTGCCCAAGCGTCACGCCTTCGCGGCGGCGCATCTCGACCAGCTGGGCGAGCGCCTGTTCGAAGGCTGCGGCTGCCGCATCCCGCGCCGCCTTGTCTTCCGCCTCGTCGCTTTCGGGTTCGACGATCTCGATGACGCCCTTGATGCCGAGCAACCCGTCGATGCTCGGCGCCACCGCGTCGATCCGGCCGGCAAGTTCGCCCGCGACCTTCACGATCGAGGCCAGCACGTCTTCATTGATGCGCACGGCCGAGACCGCATTGGCGCGCTTGACGCTGAGGTTGGCGTACACCGTGCCCCGCGACAGCACCTCGCCGGCGCGCTTCTTGGCAAAGGCTTCCAGTTCGTCCCAGCCGGGCGGCAGGCGCAAGCGCAGGTCAAAGCCCTTGGCGTTGACGGATTTGAGTTCCCATTCGAACGCATAGGGGCCGCTGGCGCCGTGGCTCCGGGCAAAACCGGTCATGCTCGATAGCGCCATCGCGTAATACTTTCCAAAAGACAGGGATTTCGAGACTCGAAAGGAACGGCGCGACCTTAGGCCGATTTCCGCCAAAGTGGAATTGCGTTCCGGCCGTAGCGGAAACGCCGGCTTAACCGGCCGGACGTCAGCGCTGCACCACCGGCGGCGTCGTGATCGACTGCGCGGCACCCTGCCGGGCCGGCGCCGTCGCAGGTGCAGGCGCCGCAGGACGGGCTGGCGGCTTTTTCGTCGCCGCACCCGGCCGCGGCGTGGTCGCGGTAGTATCGGCCGGTGCTCCGGCCGCCGTCGGCGGCGGCGCATCCTCTGATGGTTCGACCGTATCGTTCTGAATTTGCTTTTCAAGCGCCCGCAGCTTGACGACGTTCTTCTGGTGCTGGTCGTAGGTCTCGGTAAAGGTGTGCCCGCCGGTGCCGTCGGCCACGAAGAACAGGTCGCGCGTGCGCGCCGGGTTGGCGGCGGCTTCGAGCGAGGCGCGGCCCGGATTGGCGATCGGCCCGGGCGGCAGGCCTTCGATGACATAGGTGTTGTAGGGCGACGGCTGCGTGATCTCGGAGCGCTTGATCGGCCGGCCCAGCGTTCCCTTGCCGCCGACCAGGCCGTAGATGATGGTCGGGTCGGACTGCAGCTTGATCCTCTGCCGCAGGCGATTGGTGAATACGGCGGCTACCCGGCTGCGCTCGTCAGCGCGGCCGGTTTCCTTCTCGATGATCGAGGCCAGCGTGATGAGCTGTTCCGGCGACTTGACCAGAACGTCCGGATTGCGGCGTTCCCAGATCTCCGCGAGCACCCGCTTCTGGGTCTGCTGCATGCGCTGGATGACCTGCTCGCGCGTGGTGCCGCGCGGGAATTTGTAGGTTTCCGGCAGCAGCGTGCCTTCACGCGGCATTTCCCGCACGCTGCCGGCGAAGATGTCGTTGTCGGTGAGCCGCGCCACGATCTGTTCGGACGTCAGGCCTTCGGGAATCGTGACGGCGTGCTGCACCACCTTGCCCTCGACGATGGTGGCGATGACGTCGCGCAGGCTGGCCTTCTTCTGGAACGAATATTCGCCCGGCTTGAGGTCGGAACTCGCCTTGAGCGCAAACACGCCGCCGATGAATACCCAGGGATTGACGTTGATCACACCCTCGCGCAACAGCGCGTCGGCGATGTCGCGCTTGCCGGCACGCGAGGGAATGTTGACGATCTTGTCTTCCTGCAGCGGGCCCGGCGTCTCCAGCATTTGCCTGCCGTAATAGTACACCGTTCCTGCCCCGATCATCAGAATGATCAGGATGGTGATGATGGCATTGCCGACCACCACGAAAGGATTGCGGGCGCGCTCCGACCGCCTCGGCGGCGGCGGCACCTGCTCGGGCTCCAGCGCTGCGCGCGGACTTCGCGGTGAAATGGGCGGCCTCTCACTCATCGATGCAACCTGAATCCTGTCGGTTCAATCGCGGCCGGACAATCCCCTTGCCCTCCCGATAGCATACGCCCGTGTGTAGAAGTCATCGCCGAATACGGCAAAACGGTGGAGTAGTTCCAAACACTTGCTAGTCAGCCACGCGCTGAACGATCACGGAGGCATTGGTGCCCCCGAAACCGAAGGAATTCGACAGCGCGACGTTAATCTCGCGCTTGCGCGCCGTCTGCGGCACCAGATCGATTGCCGTTTCCACCGACGGATTTTCCAAATTGATGGTGGGCGGAACCACATTATCGCGAATCGCAAGGATACTGAAAATCGCTTCGATCGCACCGGCGGCACCAAGCAGGTGCCCGGTGGAAGATTTCGTCGACGACATCGACACCTTGGAGGCGGCGTTGCCGAGCAGCCGCTCCACCGCGCCGAGCTCGATCTCGTCGCCGATCTGCGTCGAAGTGCCGTGGGCGTTGATGTAGTCGATATCGGATACCGCGATCCCGGCACGCTTGATCGCCGCGCTCATGCTGCGGAAGCCGCCATCGCCATCCGGCGCCGGCGAGGTGATGTGATAGGCATCGCCCGAGAGGCCATAGCCCACCACTTCCGCATAGATCTTCGCACCGCGCTTTTTCGCGTGCTCATATTCCTCGAGCACCACGATGCCGGCGCCCTCGCCCATCACGAAGCCATCGCGATCCTTGTCATAGGGTCGCGAGGCTTTTTCCGGCGTCTCGTTGTAGGCGGTCGAGAGCGCGCGCGCGGCGCAAAAGCCCGCCATTGCCAGCCGGCAGATCGGCGATTCCGTTCCGCCCGCGACCATGACGTCGGCATCGCCGAGCGCAATCAGCCTGGCACCATCGCCGATCGCATGCGCGCCGGTCGAACACGCCGTCACCACGGAATGGTTGGGGCCCTTGAGGCCGTGCTCGATCGAGACATAGCCGGACGCGAGATTGATCAGGCGCCCCGGAATGAAGAACGGCGATACCCTGCGCGGCCCGCGCTCCTTGAGCAGCAGCGCCGTGTCGGCGATGCCGGACAGGCCGCCGATCCCCGAACCGATCAGGGTGCCGGTGGCGCATTTGTCTTCTTCGGTCGAGGGATGCCAGTCGGCGTCGTCGAGCGCCTGGCGTGCCGCCGCCATCGCAAAGATGATGAAGTCGTCGACCTTACGCTGTTCCTTTGGCTCCATCCACTGATCGGGATTGAAGGTGCCATCGCTGCCGTCGCCGCGTGGAATCACGCAGGCAATCCGGCTCGCAAGATCGGCGACTTCGAACGTATCGATCTTCCTGGCGCCGCTCTCGCCGTTGAGGATACGCTTCCACGTTGTGTCAACGCCGCAGCCGAGCGGCGTAACCATGCCCAGCCCCGTGACGACAACCCGTCTCATGTCAAACTCCAACCGAGGCTAGCGCACCAAAACAAGAAACCGGGGGACCGTTAGACAACGGCCCGTCCGGTTCTGTCTCTACCCGCCCGGGACGTCAGCTTTTCGCGTTCTTCTCGAGAAACTTCGTCGCGTCGCCGACGGTCAGAATCGTCTCGGCGGCGTCGTCGGGAATTTCGCAACCGAACTCTTCTTCAAATGCCATCACAAGCTCGACGGTGTCGAGGCTGTCGGCGCCAAGGTCGTCGATGAAACTTGCGTTGTCGACAACCTTTTCGGGTTCAACACCGAGGTGCTCGACCACAATCTTCTTAACCCGCTCGCCAATCTCACTCATCGTTCAACCTCGTGCTTGTTCCATTGGACCCGACCCCAAGACGCTATAGAGACGCTACGAGCTATCGTGGTCGTTAAACTTCCTTCGCTATCGCGCATAGTCTTGATTCGGCCCGGTGGTAGCCGACAAAGCCCCGGCGAACGGCAGGCGTCGCCACGCCAATATACAGGGTTTCAAAATCCTGCAATGGCCTTGTTTGCCCATCCGTCGGGGGTTCGGTTATCATACTTCCCCAGCCTTGACTACAAGCCCCCAACCGCCCCGGAAAACAGCCCCCGGCCGCACCGATCGAGGCGATAACTGGCTCAAAACATGGCCATTCCACCGTTGACGTGAATCGTCTGGCCGGTGACGTAGGCGGCCTCGTTCGAGGCGAGATAGACGGCCGCCGCGGCGATGTCCTCCGGCGTCCCCAGCCGCGCCGCAGGAACCTTCGTCAGGATGGTCTCGCGCTGTTTGTCGTTGAGCGCGTCCGTCATCGGCGTCTTGATAAAGCCCGGCGCGATGCAATTGGCGGTCACGTTGCGCTTGGCGTATTCCGCCCCCAGCGTCTTGATCAGGCCGATGATTCCGGCCTTCGACGCGGTGTAGTTGGCCTGGCCCGGGTTGCCGGTCACACCGACGATCGAGGTGATCGCAATGATCCGGCCAAACCGCTTGCGCATCATCAGCTTGGTTGCGGCGCGGGCGAGACGGAAGGTCGCGGTCAGGTTGACCTTGATAACGTCGTCCCAGTCCTCGTCACGCAACTGCACAAACAGGTTGTCGCGCGTGATGCCGGCATTGGCGATCAGGATATCGACCTGCCCCATCGCCGCTTCGGCAGCCGGGACCAGTGCCTCGACTTCGGCGCTATCGGAAAGGTTGCATGGCAGCACGTGGACGCGATCGCCAAGCCTGGCGGCAAACGAATCCAGCACCTCGCGGCGCGTTCCTGATATCGCCACCGTCGCGCCCTGCCCATGCAACGCCTGCGCGATCGCCCCGCCAATGCCGCCGGTCGCGCCGGTTACCAGCGCCGTCCTGCCCGTCAAATCGAACATCAATGTCTCCTTCCGGGAGCTTCAGGCCGAAGCCGCCAAAGCGTCCTTGGCCGCCGCAATATCGTTAGGTCCCCCGATCGACACGCCGACCGCGCCGTCGGCAATGCGCTTGACCAACCCGCTCAGCACCTTGCCGGCGCCGATTTCGAAGAACCGCGTGACGCCATGCGCCGCCATGTAAGCTACCGATTCGCGCCAGCGCACGGTGCCGGTGACCTGCTCGATCAGGCGGCGGCGAATCTCGTCGGGATCGGTGATGGGTGCCGCCAGCACGTTCGACACCAGCGGCGAAGCCGGCGCCTTGATCGTCACCCCGGCCAGCGCCTGCGCCATCGCGTCGGCCGCGGGCTGCATCAGCTTGCAATGGAACGGTGCGGATACCGGCAGCAGCATCGCACGCTTGGCGCCCTTGGTCTTGGCGATTTCGAGCGCGCGCTCGACGGCGGCCTTGTCGCCGGACACCACCACCTGCCCGCCGCCATTGTCGTTGGCGGCCTGGCAGACCTGCCCTTGCGCAGCTTCGGCGGCGACGGCCATCGCGGCCTCATAATCAAGCCCGAGCAGTGCCGCCATCGCGCCGGCGCCGACCGGCACCGCCTTTTGCATCGCAAGCCCGCGGGTCCGCAGCAGGCGCGCGGTATCGCTGACGCTCAGGCTGCCGGCGGCGGCCAGCGCGGAATATTCGCCGAGCGAATGGCCGGCGACGAACGCCGCATCCCGTCCCACGGAAAAGCCCGCCTCGGTCTCCAGCACGCGCAGCGTGGCGATCGAGACCGCCATCAGGGCCGGCTGGGCATTTTCGGTGAGCTGGAGGGTTTCGGCCGGACCGTCCCAGATGATGGCGGTCAGCTTCTCGCCGAGCGCCGAATCGACCTCGTCGAATACCGCCCGCGCGGCCGGAAAGGCCTCCGCCAAGGCCTTGCCCATGCCGACCGCCTGGGAACCCTGCCCCGGAAACGTAAATGCAGCCGTCATCGGCGCTCCCCTCATTCGAATTGGGGCCGTAAGACACTGACCAAGGCCGGGATGTCAAGCCGCGGTGCGGAATCGCCGGGACTGGCTCGAGCCCCGGAGCGGTCTCTAGAAGCCGCCCGCTTGCTGGTCGCCGCCGACCTCTTTCCCGGCCCGGGCGCGGCGTGCGCTGCTCACGACGTTGCCCGGCCGATCCTCATGGTCTGGCCTCGCAGTCGCCAGCCGCAGCACGGTGGCGTAGTTGGGCTGCACCTCCATGCGATCCGCATACCGGCTTTCACTGAGTATGCGGTGGACGCGCGGAAGATTGTAGCAGGGCACGTAGAACAGCAGATGATGCTCGAGGTGATAGTTGACGTAGTACGGCGCAATGAACAGCCGCTCGAGGAAATTCGCGTGCGTGGTGCGGGTGTTGCGCAAGGGATCGCTGGAGTCGGGAACAACAGCATGTTCGGCGATGTTGCGGATGCGCGTGATGACCATCTGCCAGGTCAGCAGCGGCAACAGCCATAATAGCGGATAGGCCCACCACACGCCCGCGGCGGCAAGGCCGGCACACATCACGGCGTTGACCGCAAATTGCGGGCCAAGCTTTTCCCAGAAATGCGCAGCCCGCCGCGCGAAGGGCCACTCCTTCGGCCCGAGCGCATTCAGCAACTGCGCCTTGCGCTGCTGGTAGCCGGTCTGGCCGGTGATATCGCGCACGAACTTGCGGCGATAGCTCACTCCGGTGATCGGAAACGGCGCTGAAAGAATCAGATCCGGATCGTCTTCCTGCTGCGTGCGGGCGTGATGCTGCAGATGATAGCGGCGATAGGCGCGCGTCTCGGCGAAAATCGGATAGGCGCAGAACCACTGGCTCAGCGTCAGGTTGACCTTCTCGTCCGCCGACAGGCATCCATGCGCGCCGTCATGCATCAGGATCGCAAGCCCGAGCTGGCGCGAACCGATGATGCCGACCGCCAGCAGAAAGGTCAGCGGATTGGGCCACCACGCCACCAGCGCGATCGATCCTAATATCAAAGCCCATGCATGCGCGATCAGGGCGATCCCCTTCCAGGTCACGCGCTGGCGCACGGCGATCAATTGATCTTCGTTCAGAAAATCGCGGGCACGCATGCGAAGCGCGGTCATGATGAGGTCTCCCTGTCGGGCTTGCCGCTGTCATCCACGAGGCGCAGCCTGGCGTTGTCGGTCCCGGGCGGTGTCGTGGCCTGATCGCCCAGCACGCGCAGCATCTCGGCGCACAAATCCTCTGCCGATCGTCCCATCGCATGGCCCTCGATCATGACGCCGACCGCAATCGCCCAGAATTGCCGCGAGCTTTCCTCGGGCGCGCGGAGTGAGCGCCAGCCATGCCGCTCGACCTTGCTCGCATACGCGCGCGTGCCTTCGCTGTGCAAACGCTCGATGGTGCGTTCAACCAACGGCGCGAGATCCTGGCGGCGTCTGGTCAGGGTCAAGGCTTCGGCAAAGAAAGCGACGGTGTCCGTCGCCGTCACCGTCTCCGCCAGCGCGTGCGTATATTCCCGCGGCGTATGCGCCTGAAGCGCCGCCTGCTCCGTCGCACGCGCCAGATAGAGCACCTCACGGCAGGCGGCCTCGACGAACAGGGCTTCCTTGGTGCGGAAGTAATAAGTGATCTGGCTCGGAAATGCGTCAGCCGCCGCCGCGATGTCCGAAATCGAGGTTCCGGCAAGGCCCCGCTCCCTGAACAGCCGGCTGGCGCCGTCTAGGAGGCGCGAGCGCATCTGGCGTCCGGCCGTACGCGTGGCCCGAGCGGCATGCTTGGGATCGTCGGCGGACATTTCCGGAGCTGTCTGGACGGACTTGGGGGCCATTTTTACCTCCGACCTCTTATTTGTATGTTATACAAACAAATAAATCAAGATCGAATGTTTCCTGTCCCGGTAAGCCTTGCCAGCCCGCCGAAAATCCTTATAAACCGCGCCATCCGTGGATCCCGGCCGGGAGCTGAACGGACGGTCTCAGCAGTCTCACCTTTGGATTGATGTGGCAGGGCCAGTCGGCCCGTCGTCCCGTGCTTCCGCCTTCTGAGCTTATCCCGAGTCCTTTCCGAAGGCCTCGAAGGGCTTGCCGCCGGGAACCGCGCCAACACTAGGAAAGGACACCCATGCCTCTTTACGAGCATGTTTTTCTCGCGCGCCAGGATGCGAGCACCCAGCAGGTCGAAGAGCTGACCACCCAGATGACGGGCATCGTCGAAGGGCTCGGCGGCAAGATCACCAAGACCGAGAACTGGGGCGTACGCTCCCTCACCTACCGCATGAACAAGAATCGCAAGGCACATTTCGTGCTGATGAACATCGATGCGCCCTCCGCTGCGGTCACCGAGATCGAGCGGCAGGAGCGAATCTCCGAAGACGTCATCCGCTACCTCACCGTCCGCGTCGAAGAGCACGAGGAAGGTCCTTCGGCGATGATGCGCAAGGCCGATCGTGACCGCGAGCGCGACGATCGCGGCGGCGGTTTCCGCGGTGACCGCGAAGGCGGCTTCCGTGGCGATCGTGAAGGCGGTGGCTTCCGCGGCGACCGTGGTCCGCGCCGTCCGCGTGAAGACGACGCAGCAGCGGTAGAGGAGTAAGAATCATGGCTGAAGCTGGTGCACGCCGTCCGTTTTTCCGTCGCCGCAAGACCTGCCCGTTCACGGGTCCCAATGCGCCGAAGATCGACTACAAGGATTCCAAGCTGCTGATGCGTTACGTCTCCGAGCGCGGCAAGATCGTGCCGAGCCGCATCACCGCCGTCTCCGCCAAGAAGCAGCGTGAGCTTGCGCGCGCCATCAAGCGCTCGCGCTTCCTCGGCCTGCTGCCCTACGTCATTCGCTAAGACGTCTTCGACCGGCGGCCTTCGCGCCGCCGGTCGCAATTCTTCATAAGGCTTCCGGGTCGTCCGGTCGCCGATGGTTGGGGTCGAGACGACCTCTAACCGCTCGAAAGGAGCGGGACAGCTGATGATCGCGATTGTCCTCATTGCCCTTGCAGCCGGCTGTGCGTCGGCGCTGATGTTCGCCTCGACGATGTCGGGCGTGCCGGTCTCGTTGCTGCTCTCCATTATGGCACCGCTGCCGCTCATGGTGGCGGCGCTCGGATGGGGACCGTTGAGCGCAACGATCGGTGGCATCGCGGCCGCTTCGGGTTTCGGCATCTTTTTTGGCCTGCGCTATTGCATCGCGTTTGCGATCGCCGTGGCGCTGCCGGCCTGGTGGCTCGGCCATCTCGCGCTGCTGGGACGGCCGGTGACCAATACCGCCTCCGGCAATGGTTCGGCGCCGGCTGCACCTCAACTCGAATGGTATCCGCTCGGCCGTATCCTGCTCTGGATCGCAGGCTTCGCCATTCTTGCCGCCGCCTTGTCGCTGGTGTTCGGCAAGGGCGCCGATGCCACCGCCGAAGCGCTGCGAAGCGCGCTGCTGCAGGCCCTTCCTGCGCTCGAGGGCCGGTCGACCGGTGACATCGAACAGCTTGTCCAGGCGATGATGACGATCTTGCGAGGCCTGTCGGCGATGTTCGTCGTGGCAACGCTTGCGCTCAACCTCTGGCTCGCCGGAAAGATCGCCGCAATATCGGGGCTGTTGCACCGTCCCTGGCCGGATGTGACGAGCACGGCATTGCCGCCGATGACGCTGGTCGCGCTGTCCGTCGCATTGGCATTCTGTTTCCTTGGAGGAACTCCCGGAAATCTGGCGCAGATCGTGGCCGCCGCGATCATGATGGCCTACGCCCTCATGGGCCTTGCCGTGCTTCATACGGTGACGCGGAGTTCGAAGAGCCGCGCAGTCTGGCTGACCTGTGCCTACGGCATGCTGCTACTGCTGCCATGGATCATCTTGATGGTTGCGCTTGGCCTTGCCGACGCCGCCTTTGGAATTCGCCAACGGTTCCTGCGCGGAAAGCCTCCTCCCCTGCCTGTGGCCTGAAATTTCAACCAATCCACCAAACCGAATACGTACACTCAAAAAGGAGAACGAAAATGGAAGTCATCTTGCTGGAACGCGTGGCCAAGCTCGGCCAGATGGGCGAAGTCGTCCGCGTCAAGGACGGGTTTGCCCGCAACTTTCTGCTCAAGCGCGGCAAGGCGCTGCGCGCCACCGCCGACAACCGTTCCAAGTTCGACGGCATGAAGGCCGAGCTCGAAGCCAACAACCTCAAGGCCAAGGGCGAAGCGACCAAGGTCGCCGAGAAGATCAACGGCCGCAACGTGGTCGTGCTGCGCCAGGCCTCCGAAACCGGCCAGTTGTTCGGCTCGGTCAGCGTGCGCGACATCATCACTTCCTTCGAGGCCGACGGCGTCACCATCAGCCGCAGCCAGGTTCTGCTCGACGCGCCGATCAAGACCATCGGCAAGCACGCGATCGCCATCGCGGTGCATCCGGAAGTCGAAGTCAGCGTCAGCGTCACCGTGGCGCGCAGCGCCGATGAAGCCGAGCGCATCAACCGCGGCGAGGACATCTCGACCCGTCAGGAAGACCAGGACGCCGCCGCCGAGGCGCTGGCCGCAGCCGGCGAGTTCTTCGACCCGGAGGCCCAGCACGACGACGAGCCGGCGCCCGCTGCGACCGAGAAGTAACCCACTTCGCTCTCAACGCGTTGTGGTGAAATACAAGCCCGGCCCCTTCAGGCCGGGCTTGGGATTCTGGCGGCCGCCTTCTCGTCGAGCATGGCAATCGATGCCAGCGCGGTCGCCGTGTGCTTCTCGACACCATCGGTCACGCAGAACACGTCGGCCGCAACCACGGCGACCTGACGTCCGGGCTTGATCACGCGCGCCCGGCAGATCAGGCGCTCGCCTGCTGCCGGCGACAGCAGGTTCAGTTTGTATTCCGCCGTCAGCGCTGACTGGCCCCGCGATGTCGCGGCTGCAATCGTAGTGGCGTTGTCGACCAGGAAGGCGGTGACGCCGCCGTGGAACAGGCCGTGCTGCTGCAACAGTTCCGGCCGGCGGTCGACCGCAAGCGTGCACGTGCCGCGCGTCAGCTCGGACAGCTCCGCCCCGATATGGGTCATGAAACCCTGGCGGCCGACATTGTCGCGGATGCGAGTCGCGATCGGCGCGAAGTCGGGATCGTTATTCGCACTCATACGGCTTCTCCCGGTTTGTGAATCGCATCGGGCGCGACCACCGCGCGGATGGCGCAGGCGATCAGAACATCGGCCTGCTCTCTTGGATCGGCGCGGTCGCGGCCGGACAGCCAGGCGCGGCAGAAAATCTGTGCCGGCCCGATGATCTGACTGAAGAACACCGGCGAAGTCATCGGCAGCAACTCGCCGCGCTCAACCAGCGGCGCGCGCCATCGCTCGACGGCTTCGGCAAGGCGCGAATTTTGCGCGCGCTGCGCGCCGCGGATCTCCTCGGTCCATTCGCTGCGCGAGATTTCGAACAGATAGCGCGCCTCGCGCCGGGAATTGACGACCCATTCGAGATGCGCGCGGATCAGCCGCGCCACGCCTTCCCGCGCCGTGCAGGATTCATCGACCGCCGCAATGACGGCTGCGTGGTAACGGGCGAGAATTTCCAGGAACAGCGTGCCGGCCAGTTCCTTCTTCGATCCGAAGAAATGGAAGAAGCTGCCGTTGGACGCCCGCGCGCGGGTTCTGATGGCGGCCACCGTTGCGCCTTCGAAACCGTCGCGGTCGAACACCGCCAATCCCGCCGCCAGCAGATCCTCGCGTGCCGTGGTCACCAAGCCTTGATCCTCGATAGATCATCACTCTAGAGCAACACTCTAGAAGCGGTCAAGCGAAGCCGCCGGCGGCATTCGGAAAATCTGAAAGTCTTATCGTGAGATCGGCGGTACGGGCGGGCCGGCGGGCACGGCCGGCGCTGCAGGCGCCGTAGCTGTCACCGGCGCAGGCGTCGCCGATGTCGTTGCCGCGGACGGGTCAGGCGCGGTCGCCGCGGAAGCGGGCGGCGCAGGGGTGGCCGGCGGCACCGTATCGGGCCGGAGCGGATTGGGCTCGCTGCCGATGCTCTCCCTGGGAGCATCGACCTTGGCGCTCTCGGGTCTGCTCTCGCGGGCCCGCTCACCTGCGGGCTTTGTCGCCTCACCGAACGGCCTGTCGCCGTCGGTCGCGTCGGTCTTGGCAGGATCGGGTTTGGCAGAATCAAGATCGGGCTTGGCAGAACCGGACTTGGCGGAATCCATCGCGCCGGTTTCTGCCTTGGCGGCATCCCGCGACGCATCATTTTCCGTCGCGGCATCGCCAGAAGCTGGCCGCTCGATTTTTGGCGGCTCTTCGGTCACGGGCCGGCCACGCCTGCCCTGCTTCTGTCTGACGCCCGATTTGCTATCGGTGGCAGCCTGCACCGGGGCCTGCCCATCTGCTGGCATGGCGGCGTCGGGCGCCGCGCGTGACCGTCCGAACCGCTTCGCGTCGCGGCCTGGACGTGTGCCCTCGCCTTGCGGCCGTGCTCCGTCGGAATCCGGCCGGGTAGCCTCCTGCGCAGGTGGCGCGCCTGACGGCTGCCGGCGACCGAACCGTTCGGGCTGATCCGGCCTTCCGTCCTGCCTGGGATCCTGCCTCGCGTCCTTCCTGGCATCCTTCCTGGGCTGATCCTTGCTCTGATAACGCGGGTCGGCGGCCCCGTTGGATATCAGGTAGGACGAGAGCACCGAGGCCATGTCGGTACCGGTCGTATAGTGCTGGCGCAGGAACCCCGGCAGGGACGAAGCTGGCGTGTTCTTCAACAGGCCACGCGGGCTCTTGTGGCAGGCGCTGCAGGTGTTCGAGAATATCTGGGAGGGGCTCTTGCCGGCGTCGAGATTTTCACCGGCCCGCGCCACGCCTGCTGTGAGGCAGCCGATCAGGAGCATCACCGTCGCTGAACTGAGCGCTCGGCTCAACATTCCCTGCTTCTCCAGACGTGGAATCACCGCAGCAATCGTATGACCTGACCCGGCGGCGGGGTCACCTTTTAGCCGATTATGGCGCGAATGGAAGCGGGCCCAGTACGCATCTGCGTGAGTGTGACATTTGTGAATATCCGCTTTGACTCCAACGCACTAGCGCCACGGCATCATCTTACTTATGATTTTGTTGATCCATCCTTGGAACCAGCCGTTTCAGGGTGGTCGGTGTAACGGTTGCTCGCTCCATTGGTGCTTCGATGGACCGGTTGTTGCGTTATTTCCTGGGCCAGTTCATTCGCCGCGGCACGATGACATTCACGGCCGCGAGCGGGACCAGGTTTACCTGCGGTGACGGAACCGGCCGACCCGGTGTCGGCGCGGTTCCTGACCGAGCGGACCCAGCGCCGCATTCTCCTCAATCCCGAACTGGCGCTGGGCGAAGCCTATATGGACGGCACGTTCGTGGTCGAGAACGGCTCGATCGCGGATGCGTTGGCGATCCTTCTCGATCAGCCCGAAATGGTGCCGCGCTGGGCCAAGCTGCAATGGTGGCTGCGTTATTTCAGCCGGCACGCCAGCCAATTCAACTGGCGCGGCCGGGCGAAAAACAACGTTGCCCACCACTACGATCTCGACGGGCGGCTCTATTCCCTCTTCCTCGACGCCGACCGGCAATACAGTTGCGGCTATTTCGAAACGGCGGATGCGACGCTCGACGACGCCCAACTCGCCAAGAAGCGCCACCTTGCCGCCAAGCTCCTGATCGGGCGCGGCAACCGCGTGCTCGACATCGGCTCGGGCTGGGGCGGCCTCGGCCTCTATCTGGCGGAAATGACCGGCGCCGACGTCACCGGCATCACGCTATCGTCCGAGCAACTGCAGGCCTCGAACGCCCGTGCCGCCGAAAAGAATTTAGCAGGATCGGCCAGATTCCTGCTCAGCGACTACCGCGACATTGCCGGCCCGTTCGACCGGATCGTGTCGGTCGGCATGTTCGAACATGTCGGCATCGACTTCTATGAAACCTTTTTCCGGCGCTGCGCCGAAATCCTCAGCGACGACGGAATCATGGTGCTGCACTCGATCGGCCGTTCTACCGGGCCCGATGTAACGAGCCCATGGATCACGAAATACATCTTCCCGGGCGGCTATATCCCCGCCCTTTCCGAGGTCGTCCCCGCGATCGAGAAGGCGGGCCTTCTGGTCTGCGACATCGAAATCCTGCGGCTGCATTATGCCGAGACGCTGAAGGCCTGGCGCGACCGCTTCATGGCGCGGCGCGAAGAGGCGGTGCGGCTCTATGACGAGCGTTTTGCCCGCATGTGGGAATTTTACCTGGCGGCGTCGGAAATGTCGTTCCGGAAGCAAAACCTGATGAACTTCCAGATCCAGCTCACCAAGCGCCAGGGGATCGTGCCGATGACGCGGGATTATATTACCCGGGAGGAAGCGAGGCTGCGCGGGATGGAACTCGGGAAACAACCGCGGCTGCAGTTGGCGGGCGAATAGGCTACCGTGGGTCAGTTCCGCAGGCTGTACACCGAGGCATAAGGTGTACGAACCGACGCCGGACGGGCGAGTTGGGCGCGCACCGTCGCAAGCAACTGGTCGTCACAGGGCACGGCACGCAGTTCCGGGCGCGAAATCGCTTCCATCGTGTCGATCAGCATCGACAGCCACAAGCGCTGGCCGTTTGCCGATCGCCATCCCGGGATTTGCTGACCCATCGTCTGTCCTTCCGGTCCGTTACAACTGGCAACTCGAAAATCGCCGGCCCGTTCCCGATTTCGTAATCAATCCATTCTGCCGCGAAGAAAATCACACCCGATGTGATCTACTTCACAGAGGCCCTCGGCGGCCCATCGTAAATCTCCGCCATGAGCCAGCAGACCTACTCAGCCCCGTTCGATTCCGACATCCGGATCGACTACGCCTTGATCGCAATCGGGGTGGGCGCCGCCTTGTTCGCGTTCGTCTACCTGATCCTGGTTTGATCAAAGCTTAAGACGCTGGTCGAAATTATTCCCGGCGTTCGGATGTGTCTGTCCAAGTCGCGGTAAGGTTCAGGCTCTCCTAAGATTTTACCCGGCATTTTCACGGAAAACGCGCCCGTACGGCCCCGTTTTGGCCTAAAGCCCGTCAAGCTTCACGCCGGGCGCGAGCCGAAGTCATCCACATTTTAGAAGAACGGTGCATAGCGCCGAGCTTTTGCTTCCGCTTTGCCCGGGACAGGCGCTTTATCGCCGCCCTTCTTCGGAAATGCTGGCAACGCCAAAAATCACGAGCATAACCTGACACCATGGCTCTGACTGATTCGAACGTCCTCAAGCTCGCGCCCGACGCGGGAACTCCGGTCTACCGGAGCGCGCCGCACAATATCGAAGCGGAGCAGAGCCTGCTGGGCGCGATCCTGGTCAACAACGATGCGTTCTACCGGGTTTCCGACTTTCTGGAAGCGAAGCACTTCTTCGAGCCGATCCACCAGACCATCTTCGAGACCGCCGGCAGCCTGATCCGGATGGGCAAGGTCGCGACCCCCGTGACGTTGAAAACCTTCCTGCCCGCCGATACCGATATCGGCGGCATGACGGTTGGCCAGTACCTCGCGCGTCTCGCGGCCGAAGCCACCACGATCATCAACGCGCAGGACTACGGCCGCACGGTCTACGACATGTCGCTGCGCCGCGACCTGATCCGGATCGGCGAGGACATGGTCAATGTCGCCTTCGATGCGCCGGTGGATTTTACCCCGCGCACCCAGATCGAGGACGCCGAGCGCCAGCTTTACGAACTTGCCGAGTCCGGCCGTTACGACGGCGGCTTCCAGCGCTTCTCGCAGGCGCTGACCACCGCCGTCGACATGGCGGCCAAGGCGTTCCAGCGCGACGGCAGCCTGTCGGGCATCGCCACGGGCCTGCGCGATCTCGACACCAAGATGGGCGGACTACAGGCGTCCGACTTGATCATCGTCGCCGGCCGCCCCGGCATGGGCAAGACAGCGCTCGCCACCAACATCGCCTACAACATCGCCAAGGCGCACCGCGCCGAAGTTCAGCCCGACGGCACGATGAAGTCCGTCAATGGCGGCATCGTCGGCTTCTTCTCCTGCGAAATGTCGGCCGAGCAGCTCGCCACGCGTATTCTGGCCGAACAAACCAGCATCGCGTCGAGCATGATCCGCCGCGGCGGCATCAGCGAGGCCGATTTCGAGAAGATCCGCGACTATTCGATCGAGCTGCAGTCGCTGCCGCTCTATGTCGACGAAACCGGTGGCCTGTCGATCTCGCAGCTCACCGCGCGCGCCCGCCGCCTGAAGCGGCAAAAGGGCCTCGACATGATCGTGATCGACTACATCCAGCTGCTGCAGGGCTCGGGCAAGAAGTCCGACAACCGCGTGCAGGAAGTGACCGAGATCACCACCAATCTCAAAGCGCTGGCAAAGGAACTCAACGTCCCGATCATCGCCTTGTCGCAGCTCTCGCGTCAGGTCGAAAACCGCGACGACAAGCGGCCGCAACTGGCCGACCTGCGTGAATCCGGCTCGATCGAGCAGGACGCCGACGTCGTGATCTTCGTGTATCGCGAGGAATATTACCTCGCCAACAAGGAGCCGCGTATCGGGACGCCCGAATACGAAAAATGGCAACTCGACATGTCGCTGGTGCACGGCAAGGCCGAAATCATCATCGGCAAGCAGCGCCACGGCCCCACCGGCACGGTGGAAGTACAGTTCGAAGGCCAGTTCACGCGGTTCAGCGATCTCGCGCAGGACGGCCACATGCCCGACCGCGGCTATTGAGGCGAACTGCGGTTGAACCGTCGCGTTCCGCCGCCTAAAATAGGGCATGAACATTGCCCCCGATCCCAAATCCATTCCGCAAGGTGCCCTGCTCTCGCCGGAGGCGAACCAGGCGGCTGCGCTCGTGACGGCCACCGGCGTGCTGACGGTCGATCTCGACGCCATCATCGCCAACTGGCGCAAGCTCGAGAAAACGGCGGTGCCGGCCGAATGCGCCGCTGTCGTCAAGGCGGATGCCTATGGCTGTGGCGCCGAACAGGTCGCGCGGGCGCTTGCTGGCGCCGGCTGCAAGACGTTTTTCGTCGCCACCCTCGATGAGGCCCGCGTGGTTCGCGCTGCTGCGCCCGCGGCTGCGATCTACGTGCTCGGCGGCTTGTTCCAGAATACCGGGGAGGCCTACGCAAAAATCGACTGCAAGCCTGTGATCGGCGACCTCAACGAACTCGCCGAATGGGACGTGTTCTGCCGCCGCTCGGGTTGGTCGGGCGGTGCCGCGATTCACATCGATACCGGCATGAACCGGCTCGGACTGACGGTAACCGAGGCGGAGGGGCTCATCCCGCGCATCAATGCCGGCGATCACGGCATTACGCTCGTGATGAGCCATCTCGCCTCCGCGGAGCTGCTCAACAATCCCGCCAACGCGAGGCAGCTCACGGCCTTTCGCGAGATCGCGAGCCTGTTTTCCGGCGTGCCGGCATCGTTGGCGAATTCGTCCGGCATTTTCCTGGGCTCCCAGTTCGTGTTCGACATGGTGCGGCCGGGCTGCGCGCTCTACGGCATCAATCCGACGCCGGAAGCCGACAATCCGATGCAGCCGGTCGTCGAACTAAAGGCGCGCATCGTGCAGATCCGCAACGTCGAACGCGGCGATACCGTCGGCTATGGCGGCACCTGGACGGCGCGGCGTCCGACCAGAATAGCGATCGTTTCCGCAGGATATGCCGACGGCTATTTCCGCGCCGCCAGCGCCAATGACGGCACCCGCGGCGCCGAGGTGGTGGTCGCCGGCAAGCGCTGCCCGATCGCGGGGCGGATTTCGATGGACCTGACGGCCGTCGACATCACCGATCTCGACAAGAATGCCGTGCGGCGCGGCCACATGGTGACGCTGATCGGCGAAGGCATCACGGTCGACGAACTCGCCCACCATTTCGGCACCATCGGCTACGAAGTGATGACCAGCCTCGGCAGGCGCTATGCGCGGATTTACAAGGGCGGCAATGCCACTGCAGAACTGCCGGCTCCGCCGCCAGTGGAGCCGGCCGCCGAGCCCAGCTAGCGGTTCGAGGATTCGTCTAGACGCCTCATGGCGAGCTGCGTCTTACTTCGCCTTCCGGCCAGCCAACACCTTCTTGCAGGCGTCGCTGAGCTGGTTCTGCTGCTTGTTCAGACATGCGACGACGCGGCCGCCGCCGGGCGGCGTGCCGGCGCAATATTTGTCATAGTCCGCCTTGCAGGCGCCGCGCCCGTCGGCGGTTTGCGCAAACGCGGATCCGGAGCATCCGATGGCGAGCACAAGAACGGCGAAGCGCAGTTTCGACATGGAATCTCCAGATATCAGCGAGCACAGCGATGCGGGCTAGCTCTACATGAAGATCGCGACCTTCAACATCAATAATGTCAACCGCCGCCTGCCCAACCTGTTGCGCTGGCTGCGCGCGGCCAAACCTGAAATCGTCTGCCTGCAGGAACTGAAATCGACCGATGCCGAGTTCCCGATTCTGGCGATCGAAAAGGCCGGCTACGGCGCGGTGTGGCGCGGACAGAAGACCTGGAACGGCGTTGCCATTCTGGCGCGCAACGCCGAGCCGGTATTGACCCGCACCGCCCTGCCCGGCGATCGCGATGATGACGAGGCGCGCTATATCGAAGCCGCCGTCAACGGCGTCATCGTCACCAGCATCTATCTGCCGAACGGCAATCCGCAGCCCGGGCCGAAATTCGATTACAAGCTCGCCTGGTTCAAACGGCTGCGGTCGCATGCCGCAAAACTGCTCAAGCAGGATATTCCGGTGGTGCTGGCCGGCGACTACAATGTCGCGCCGACCGCATCGGATATCTATCCGACGAAATCCTGGGACAAGGACGCGCTGATCCAGCCGAAGAGCCGCGCTGCGTTCAAGGCGCTGGTGGACCAGGGCTGGACGGACGCGATCCGCACCCTGCATCCGTCGAAACCGATGTTCACGTTCTGGGACTACAAGCGCAACCGCTGGCCGCGCGACGCCGGATTGCGGCTCGATCATCTGCTGCTGAGCCCGGCGGTCGCGCCGCGCCTGCTCAAGGCCGGCGTCGATCGCAAGGTGCGCGGCGAGGAAGGCGCCAGCGACCACGCACCGGCGTGGATCGTGTTGCGTTAAGCGGATTATTTTCGCGTGTGTCCCCAGGCCGCGTCCCAATCTTCGCCGGCGGCGTCGATGACGCGGCCATCGGCTTCGAAGAACTTGTTCGGCACCTGGAAGATCGCGAGCATCAGCCCGCCTTGCGGACACCAGGCGACGTGGCGGCTGCCCTCCTCGCGCCAGATGAACTCGCCCGGCCTTGCATTCGATGCCCTGCGCCGGGCCTTCCTTGTCGACGAGCGAACCTTCCAGCACATAGGTCTGCTCGATGTTGACGTGCTCGTGGTCCGGCAGCACCGCACCCGGCGCGAACCGCATCAGCGCGGTCATCAGCCCGGTCTTGCGATCGAACAGCAGCGTCTTGGCTTCGCAGCCGGGGAAACGGGTCTTCTGCCATTCCATGCTGTCGGGGCGAACGAGATGGGAATGCGTGTCTGCGGTCTGCGGCGTCACGGCGTCCATGGTGGTCCTCCATTCCTTATATTTTGACGCAATCCTAAACAGCTTTACCTTGGGCCGCCAGCCGGCAGGTGTGCGCTGCGGTGGTGCTCGCCGCGGCCGCCTCTCACCACAAATTCTTGCCGTCGATCACCGTCACCGGTACGGCCTCGAGGTCGAAATCGTCGAACAGCCGCGCATTGACGCCGACCTTGGGCTTTTCGAAGTCCGGCTTGCCGGTCGACCAATCCGGCGATTCCGAATAGGTGCCGCAGCCGCAATTGGCGCAGAAATGATGTTTGACGGTGCGGCTGCCCCACAGATAGGTCGCGACATTTTCCGATGGAGACGTCAGGCGAAATTGCGCCGGGGTGTAATAGGCCCACAACGCGCCGCGCTTGGAACACAGCGAGCAGGTGCACCGCGTCACATCAGACGGCGCTGCGCTCACCTCGAATTGTGTATTGCCGCAATGGCAGCTTCCCTTGATTGGCACGACCAGCTCCTTTTCCAGTGATATTTAGACCTCGTAACCTGAGCCTGCTGCCACCATGATGTCAGCATTGGAGAATCGCGAAAGACTGCAAATTGGGCTTCATCTTCGTTCTCATTGTCGGCCTGCTCGCCGGAACGATCTCAGGCATTGTCGGCACCGGCTCGTCGATCATGCTGATGCCGGTGCTCGTCTATCAATATGGACCGAAGGAAGCCGTTCCGATCATGGCGGTCGCAGCCGTGATGGCGAACTTCTCGCGCATCCTCGCCTGGTGGCGCGAGGTCGACTGGCGGGCATGCCTTGCCTATTCGGTTACAGGAATTCCGGCCGCAGCACTTGGCGCGCGGACGCTGCTCGCGCTGCCCTCGCACGCCGTCGATATCGCGATCGGCCTGTTTCTGATCGCGATGGTGCCGGTGCGGCACTGGCTGGCCAAGCATCAACTTAAAGCACGCCTCTGGCACCTCGCGGTGGGTGGTGCGATCATTGGCTACCTCACGGGCATCGTGGTTTCGACCGGCCCGCTTAGCGTGCCGCTGTTTCTGTTTTACGGGCTGACGAAGGGCGCGTTTCTCGCCACCGAAGCCGCAAGCTCGCTCGGGCTCTACTTGAGCAAATCGGTGACGTTCGAACGCTTTGGCGCGCTGACGCCTGATATCGCGCTAAAGGGCCTGATCGCCGGCTCCTCGCTGATGTTCGGCGCCTTCATCGCCAAACGTTTCGTGCTGCATCTTCAGCCTGACGTCTTCCGCCTCCTGATGGACGGCATCATGATCGCCGCCGGCATCTCCCTGCTGTGGACGGCGTTTTCATAATATCCAGCCGAAGCACGACGCGCGACCTGAACCAATTGCGGTGAACCACCGACCAAGTGACGCGTGTCACATCCGATCGGCAGGTGACCATTGATCAATGCCGAAATGGATTCGCATCACTTACGTCTGGAGATATAGAAATGCCCAGGGGAATTATCGGCGCCATTGGCGCCGTCGTCGCCGTCATTGTCATCGTCATCATCGCGGCGGGGAGCTGGTACACCGTCGATCAGACCGAGCGCGGGGTGAGGCTGCGCTACGGCGCGGTGATCGGCACGGCGCAGCCGGGTCTCGGCTTCAAGATCCCGCTGATGGACAGCGTCGAGAAGGTCAGCGTCAAGACCTTCACCTATGCCTGGGACAAGATGAACTCGTATTCCTACGACCAGCAGCCTGCTGACCTCAAGATCAGCGTCACCTTGCGCGCCTCGCCCGACAAGGTCGCCGATCTCTATGCAAAGTTCGGCGGACTGGACACCGCGGTCAAACAGGTGGTCAGCCCGGCCGTCAATCAGCAGGTCAAGATCGTGTTCGGCCGCTACACGGCGGTGAAGGCGATCCAGGAGCGCGGCGCGCTGAACTCCGCGATCAAGGACGCCATCACGGCATCGCTGAAGGACGACCCGATGATCATGATCGAGAGCGTCCAGCTTGAAAACATCGAATTCTCAGCCAACTACCTGCACTCGATCGAGCAGCGCATGCTGGCCGAGGTCGAGGTGCAGAAGCTGCAGCAGAATGCCGAACGCGAGAAGGTGCAGGCGCAGATCACCGTCACCCAGGCCACCGCCAAGGCCAACGCCGTCCGCGCCGAGGCACAGGCCGCCGCCGATGCGCTGCGGCTGAACGGCGAAGCCCGCGCCACCAACATCAAGCTGACCGGCGAAGCCGAAGCCGCCGCCATCGAGGCCCGCGCCAAGGCGCTCGGCACCAACCCGAACCTCGTTACGCTGGTGCAGGCCGAACGCTGGAACGGCGTGCTGCCGACCACGATGGTGCCGGGCTCGGCGGTGCCGTTCGTTTCGGTGAAATAAGCTCTGGATCAATCAGGAAGCGGTGATGCCCGGGATCGCGATCCCGGGCATTTTCGCGCAACCGCTGACACACAACGCAACGGAAAGTGTTCGACCGTTTCGGCTGCGGGAGTCCCTTCACGCCGAGCCGCATGTAAAATGCGTCAACCCTGATCTTTCCCGGGATTGAAATGGTGGGCGCACTGATTTTTGACTTCGACGGCGTCATCGCCGACAGCGAGGCAATCGCCAATACCGTTCTGGCGGAAACTGTAACCAGCCTCGGTCATTCCACGACGCTTGACGATGCGCTCACCCGCTATTCCGGCCGGAGGTGGGACGAAGCGGTGGCGGAGATCGAAGCGGCGATCGGACGGCCGCTGCCTTCCGATTTTTCCAGCCAGCTCAAGCTTGCGACGCTGGAGCGCTTCCGGACGGATTTGAAGGAAGTGAGCGGAGCGACTGATTTCGTCAGACGCTTTGCCCACATTCCCCGATGCATCGCCTCCTCCAGCTCGATGGATCGCCTGCAGCTGTGCCTTTCGGTGCTGGCCCTCGAAGCGGAGTTCGGCAGTCATGTTTTCAGCGCCGATATGGTCGCGCGAGGAAAGCCGCACCCGGATATTTTTCTGTTCGCCGCGGGCAAATTGGGTGTGCAGCCGGATCAGTGTCTTGTGATCGAAGACAGCGCAGGCGGGATCCGAGCGGCCGTTGCCGCCGGCATGACGGTCGTCGGCCTGTGCGCGGCCAGCCACATTCGCGAAGGCCATGATCTCAAGCTGCGCGATGCCGGCGCCGTGCATCTGGCGAATTCGTGGTCGGACGTCGAACGCTTCGCCCTGCACTTTTTCAATAGCTAGGACGCACGCGCTGAGGTGGTATCATGCCGGCGTGAACGGCGCCTCGTGCCGTGGCATGGTGCATCATCCGATACATTCAGTTTGGGGACGAGTGTCTTGAGCGCATTGGCAGAAACGGCCGATATCACAAATCTTCGAAGCGAAGCGGCAGGGCGAACCGAAGCCCAACAAGAGACCCAGAAGTTCGCTGAAGCCGCGATTGCGGACAGCAAGCGCCAGGGCCTTCTTCTCGCTGTCCGGGCTCGCTGGGTCGCGCTGGCGGTGATTGCCGTTACCTTGCCGATCATCAATCCGAACTGGGACGTGATTTACTATGTCGTGATGCTCGGCCTTTTTGCCGCGATCGGCTGGGCCCAACTGAACGTCGGCAAAGTAGGGCGTTCGCTGCCGGAGCTTTTCCTGATCTTTTGCGATCTGGCGCTAATTACCCTGCTCACGGTCGTGCCCAATCCGTTGAGCGCCGAGAACTGGCCGATCGGCATGCAATTCCGGTTTGAGACGTTCATCTATTTCTTTGTCTTCCTGGCAACCGCGACCCTTGCCTATTCGTGGCGAACGGTGGTCGCGATGGGCTTCTGGACTTCAGCCGTGTGGGCGATCGGCGTCGGCTGGGCCTACCTGCAGCCCGCAACCCACGCCGAATTGTCGGAACGCGTGCGAGCCGCTGTCGGCTCCGACGCCAGGATGTTCCACATCATCAACCCCTCATCGATCGGCATTCCGGAGCGCTTCCAGGAAATCATCGTGTTCCTGATCGTCGCCATGACGCTGGCGCTGGCGGTGCGCCGCTCCAACGCGCTTCTGATCAGCCACGCCGGCATTGAACGCGAGCGCGCCAACCTGGCGCGTTATTTTTCGCCCAACGTCGTCGAGCAATTGTCTGGAAATGACGAACCGCTCACGCGGGTTCACACCCAGGACGTCGCCGTCTTGTTTGCCGATATCGTGGGTTTCACCACCTATGCCGATGGACGAGACCCAAAGGAGGTCATCGGCACGCTGCGACAGTTCCATGAGCGGATGGAACGAGAAGTGTTCCGGCACGGTGGAACGCTCGACAAGTATCTCGGCGACGGCCTGATGGCGACATTCGGTACGCCGTTCGCCGGGGATTCCGACGCGCTGAACGCCTTACGTTGCGCGAGGGGTATGATCGGCTCGATTGCTGAATTGAACAGAGACCGCCGCGGCCGCAACGAGCCGCCGATCCAGGTCAGCGTCGGATTGCATTACGGTCAGGTCGTGCTCGGCGATATCGGCCTCAACCGGCTCGAATTCGCCGTGATCGGCACCACGGTGAATGCGGCGAGCCGGCTCGAGGCGCTGACCCGCGAATTCGGATGCGCCATCGTGGTCAGCGACGCGCTGGTGCAGCAGGCGCGGACGGAATCCGGCCATTCGAGCGGAGACTTCGCGTTGCTTGTCGAGCAGCCGGCACAGATCATTCGTGGGCTCGAGCAACCGGTTGGCATCTGGACGTGTGCCGGCATCGCTCCCTGATGTCATGAGCTGAGCGATTGACGAAGATGGCTCATGCGCAGGAGACATCAAGCCGACCGGCGAAGCCGAAGCCGCCCCCATCGAAGGCCCGCGCCAAGGCGCTCGGCATCAATCCGAACCTTGTCACGCTGGTGCGGGCCAAACGCAGGAACGGCGTGCTGCCGACCACGGGCCGGCGACGGACTAGGGGATTAACGAGAAGCCATCAGAACGAAGTCCGCCATCAAGGATTCAGAAAGCAGTTGGCGACCAGTATGTCCGACATGCAGCAACTAGGGGTTGCCCAGGGACGAGCGATGATAGCAATTCCATTCGGGTTCTTGCCGGCCGGTATCGAAGAGCAGTACTTCAGACGTTTGCCGGAAGGGTGGCTGCTCGCAGGTCCACGTCCATTGTGGTTGATGGGGCCCCGACCGACCTATCTGGTCAGCGATGCGCAGAAGCCTGCGATCGCCCAACGTCTTCGCCGAAACCGATATCTTCGTTTGCTCTGGGCATTGCTCGTGGCTGCGATCGTGCTGATCACGATGCGGGCCGCCCCAGGATTGCTGAACCGCGACTCGATTCCACTCTTCGTCCTCCTGATATTCTTCGCGGTCAACGCCGTCGAGACCTTGAGCATTCGGCCGCTGCTCGCAGGCCTGCCCCAGACAAATCTGCGAATGCCGGTATCGGAGATGCTGAAGGGACAAACTCGCGGGATGTCCGTCAGGACTATCGCGATCCTTGCTCTCTTCTTCCTGCTCATGGCCCTATTCCACGGCTATTTGTATTTCACCACGGTCTGGCAGAGAGAGTTAACGCTTGCTGCAACCTGGTTTGCCGTTCTCATGGCGGTGATTTGGTTCGGAATGCTCGTGGCGAAACTGAGAAGAGGCGCAGGTCGAACTGCTGGCGAAGCCGGACAAGACTGAACTGCGACGCGTCACGATCAGACGTTGGGCGGACGCCAGCATTCCGTGCTATGGGGTATCGCGGATTCGAACCCCAGCCGCTGAACCACTCCAATCATGGCCAAATCCACCCTCTCCTTTGTCTGCCAGAACTGCGGCGCGGCGTATAACCGCTGGCAGGGCAAGTGCAAGTCCTGCGGCGAGTGGAACACGCTGGCCGAGGAGGACACGACCGGGCAGCGTGCCGGTGTCGATCCGCTCAAAGCGCCGGGGCCGAACGTTCAAGCTGGAATCACTCACCGGCAAAAGCCAGGATGCTCCCCGTCTCTCTTCCGGCATGGCCGAACTCGATCGCGTCACCGGCGGCGGCTTTGTCCGCGGCTCGGTGCTGTTGGTCGGCGGCGATCCCGGCATCGGCAAATCGACGCTGCTCACGCAAGCCACCAGCCTGATGGCCCGCGCCGGCCATCGTGTGGTTTACATATCGGGCGAAGAGGCGGTGGCGCAGGTGCGGCTGCGCGCCGAGCGGCTCGGCCTGGCGGATGCGCCGGTGCAGCTCGCCGCCGAAACCTCGGTCGAGGATATCGTCTCGACGCTGTCGGAGGGCGCGGTGCCGCGCCTGATCGTGATCGATTCGATCCAGACCATGTGGACCGACACGGTGGAATCGGCGCCGGGAACGGTGACGCAAGTTCGCGCCTCGGCGCAGGCACTGATTCGGTTCGCCAAGAAATCCGGTGCTGCGATCATTCTGGTCGGGCACGTCACCAAGGACGGCCAGATCGCCGGTCCGCGCGTGGTCGAGCACATGGTCGATGCGGTGCTGTCGTTCGAGGGCGAAGGTTCGCAACATTTCCGCATTTTGCGCGCGATGAAGAATCGTTTTGGCCCGACCGATGAAATCGGCGTGTTCGAGATGACGGGCCTAGGTCTTCGCGAGGTCTCCAATCCCTCCGAATTGTTCCTTTCTGAACGCGATCTGGGCAGCCCCGGCACGGCGGTATTCGCCGGGATCGAGGGCACCCGCCCGGTGCTGGTGGAATTACAGGCATTGGTGGCGCCGACCACGCTCGGCACGCCCCGGCGGGCCGTGGTGGGCTGGGACCCGAGCCGGCTGTCGATGGTGCTGGCGGTGCTGGAAGCCCATTGCGGGGTCAAATTGTCCGGCTACGACGTCTATCTGAACGTGGCGGGAGGCTTGCGGATCCAGGAGCCCGCGGCCGACCTTGCAGCCGCCGCCGCCCTGGTGTCGTCCTTGGTGAACGCGCCGTTACCGACAGATGCGGTCTATTTCGGCGAGATTTCACTCTCGGGCGCAGTTCGACCGGTAGCACAGAGCTCGGCGCGGCTGAAGGAAGCCGCCAAACTCGGCTTTGGCCGTGCCGTTCTGCCCGAATCGGCCCGTGGCGAGGTCGGCGGCGATGGCGGGCTGATACTGAACAGCATCGGCGGCTTGACCAGCCTGGTCGCCGATATCGCGGCACGCGGTACGCCGAGAGGCGCAGGCTCCGGCAATCGGGACGCCAATCGCGAGGGTGTGACGGAGAAAAATGCCACACCGGCGCGATTCCGTCGTGAAAACAACTAAAGCGGCGTGACGCGCCCGGCCCTCGCCGCTATACAACCCGCGCGAAAGGCGGGCGGTATGGCGCGCTATCCGGACTTGCGGGATGCGCCTTCTGCCCCTCACTTGGGGTGAACCTGACCCGCCAATTCGCTGGCCTGAGAACTTACGAGCGGACCTGACCAGCCGATGCCGATAACGATACTCGATCTCGTCCTGCTCGGAGTAATGCTGATTTCGGGGCTGCTCGCCATGGTGCGCGGCTTCATGCGCGAAATCCTGTCGATCGCAGCATGGGGCGCGGCGGCGCTGGTGACGCTCTATGCCTTCGCCAAGCTATTGCCGTCCGCCAAAGCCTATATCGGCAACGATACGTTCGCGGCCGTGGCGGTCGTCGCGGGCACTTTCATCGGCACGCTGATCGTGGTGTCCGTCATCACGGTCCGAATCTCGGACATGATCCTGGATTCCCGAATCGGTGCGCTGGACCGCACGCTCGGATTCCTCTTCGGGTTGGGTCGCGGCCTTTTGATCGTCGTGGTCGCATTCCTGTTCTTCAGCTGGCTGGTCCCGGACAAGCAGCGGCCGGACTGGATCACCGGTGCGAAGTCCCGCGTGGTCCTGCAGGGAACCGGGGATTGGTTAATGTCGCTCTTGCCTGACGACCCCGAGAACACCATCTTAAAGAGATTCAAGAAGAATAAACCGGAAGACGACCAAACTGACGCCGACCAGGCAGCCCCTGCGTCTGGCGATGGCTACAGTAAACCTGCCCGCGACAGCCTTAAAAAGCTGATTGAGAAACCCGCGGCACGCTAATTCTGGCCAAAATAGAGAGGCGATGGACGCGATGCAAAACCCTTCCGAGCCCGCCGGCCAACTCGATCTAAATCTTGATCTAGATCTCGGCATCGAGTTGCAGGACGATCTCGAAGGCGACACGCTACGCGAGGAATGCGGCGTGTTCGGCATCTTCGGCCACCCCGAGGCCGCCGCCATCACCGCACTCGGACTACACGCCCTTCAGCATCGCGGCCAGGAGGCCGCCGGTATCGTCTCCTTTGACGGCAGCCGTTTCCACTCCGAACGCCGCCTCGGTCTCGTCGGCGATACCTTCTCCCGCCGCGAGGTGATCGAGCGCCTGCCCGGCATTATGGCCGTCGGCCACGTCCGCTACTCCACGACAGGCGCCACCATCCTGCGCAACGTGCAGCCGCTGTTCGCCGAGCTCAATGCCGGCGGTTTCGCGGTCGGCCACAACGGCAATCTCACCAACGGGCTGACGCTGCGCCGCGAACTCGTGAAGAACGGCGCGATGATGCAGTCGACCACCGATACCGAGGTCATCCTGCATCTGGTCGCGCAATCCAGGCGTGGCCGCTTCATCGACCGCTTCATCGAGTCACTGCGTGCGATCGAAGGCGCTTACGCGCTGGTCGCGCTGACTAACAAGAAGCTGATCGGCGCGCGCGATCCACTCGGCATTCGTCCGCTGGTGCTCGGCGACCTCGACGGCCGCCCGATCCTGACCTCGGAAACCTGTGCGCTCGACATGATCGGCGCCAAATACGTCCGCGACATCGAGCCCGGCGAAATCATCGTGTTCGACGAGGCCGGCGCGCACAGCCACAAGCCGTTCCCGCCGAAGCCGCCGCGGCCCTGCATCTTCGAATACATTTATTTCTCGCGGCCGGACTCCATCGTCGGCGGCCGCTCGGTCTACGACGTCCGCAAAGCCTTCGGCGCGCAGCTCGCCCGCGAGAGCCATGTCGAGGTCGACGTCGTGGTGCCGGTGCCGGATTCCGGCGTGCCCGCCGCCCTCGGCTACAGCCAGCATTCCGGCGTGCCGTTCGAACTCGGCATCATCCGAAACCATTACGTCGGCCGCACCTTCATCCAGCCGACCCAGAGCGTGCGCGAACTCGGCGTGCGCATGAAGCATTCGGCCAACCGCGCCGCGATCGAAGGCAAGCGGATCATCCTGATCGACGACTCGCTGGTGCGCGGCACCACGTCGAAAAAGATCGTGCGCATGATGCGCGACGCCGGCGCCAGCGAGGTGCACTTCCGCCTTGCCTCGCCGCCGATCCTGTATCCCGACTATTACGGCATCGACCTGCCGGACCGCGGCGGCCTTCTCGCCGCCACCCATTCGCTGGAAGAAATGCGCGACATCATCGGCGCGGACTCGCTGGCGTTCCTGTCGATCGACGGCATGTACCGCGCCATGGGCGAGCCGGGCCGCGATCCCGCCAATCCAAAATTCTCCGACCACTGCTTCACCGGCGCCTATCCGACCCACCTCACCGACCAGACCCAGGTCGAGCCGCAGCCCCGGCAATTGTCGCTGCTGGCGGAAGCGAGCTGAAGCGAAGCGTTTAAGGCGAAAATCCCGTAAATTTCCGTCATGGCCGGGCTTGTCCCGGCCATCCACGTCTGTAATACCCCGCCGCAAAGACGTGGATGCCCGGGACAAGCCCGGGCATGACGGAGAGTTGTTTAAATGTCCCAGCCCCTCGCCTCTCGTATCGCGCTCGTCACCGGCGCCTCGCGCGGCATCGGCTACGCCACAGCGCGCGCGCTCGCCCGCGCCGGCGCGCATATCGTTGCCGTCGCGCGCACGCAAGGCGGACTTGAAGAACTCGACGATGAGATCCGCAAGGACGGCGGCAGCGCCACGCTGGTGCCGCTGAACCTGACCGATTTCGACGGCATCGCGCGGCTGGGCGCGGCGCTGCATGAGCGTCACGGCAAGCTCGACATTCTCGTCGGCAATGCCGGCATCGCCGGCCCCTCCTCGCCGCTCGGGCATATCGAACTGAAGCCCTGGAACGACGTGATGGCGGTCAACGTCACCGCGAACTTCCAGCTCATTCGCTGCATGGATCCGCTGCTCAGAGTCTCGGACGCCGGCCGCGCCGTGTTCGTGACCTCGGGCGCTGCCAGCAAGGCGAACGCCTATCAGGGGCCCTACGCGGCCTCGAAGGCAGCACTCGACACGCTGGTGCGCTCCTGGGCCAACGAGACCGTAAGCACTAAACTGCGCGTCAATCTGTTCAGCCCCGGCCCGATCCGCACCCGCATGCGCGCCAGCGTCTTTCCCGGCGAAGACCCGACGACGCTGGATACGCCGGAACAGGCGGCCGAATTCATCGTGCCGATGTGCGCGCCGGAGTGGACCGAGACCGGCAAACTCTACGACTACGGGACTCGCACGTTGATGAGCTTTCATCCGCCGGCGTGACGTCGTTCTCCGTCATTGCGAAAGGCTGAACCGGTTGACTCCAATTCCTCCCCACGATTGACTGCCTCCCAAGCGGGATAACCCGCCAAGAAAAATCATCGGGAGGCACCTATGACGCCGATGCGTAATCGCGCCCGCCAACATCTTTGCAAAGCTATTTCCACCTGCTTCACCGCTGCAATGCTCGTCGCAGCGCCCGCACCGTCTCGCGCCGGCGAAATCCCGACCTTTGCCGTCGAAGCGTCCTGGCCAAAGCCGCTGCCGAACAACTGGATCCTCGGCCAGGTCGGCGGCATCACCGTCGATGCGCAGGGCCACATCTGGGTGATCCATCGTCCGCGCTCGCTCACCGACGATGAAAAGGGTGCTGCGCTGAATCCACCCCGCTCGAAATGCTGCGTGTCGGCGCCGCCGGTGCTCGAGTTCGACGCCGACGGCAATCTGCTGCGCTCCTGGGGCGGGCCGGGCGAAGGCTATGAATGGGTCGGCCGCGAGCACGGCATCGAGGTGGATGACAAAGGTTTCGTATGGGTCGGCGGCAATGCCGACAACGACAATGCGATCCTGAAATTCACCCTCGACGGAAAGTTCGTGATGCAGATCGGCAAGATCGCGCCCAGCAAAGGCTCTGCCGACACCACGCAGCTCGGCAAGCCTGCCGAGACCGCGGTCGACAAGGAGACGAACGAAATCTTCGTCGCCGATGGCTATGGCAATCGCCGCGTCATCGTGTTCGATGCGACGAGCGGCGCCTACAAGCGGCACTGGGGCGCCTACGGCAACCCGCCGAACGACGACAAGCAGCCGGCCTACGACCCCAATGCACCGGCCCCGCAGCAGTTCGCCAACCCCGTGCATTGCGTGAAGCTTGCCAACGACGGGTTGCTCTATGTCTGCGATCGCATCAACAACCGCATCCAGGTGTTCAGGAAAGATGGAACCTTCGTTAAGGAATGGTTCTACGAAAAGAACACGCGCGGCAACGGCGCGGTCTGGGATATCGCGGTCTGGCCCGACCCAAAGCAGACCTGGCTGCTGAGCGCCGACGGCGAAAACAACGAAATCCGGGTGCTGAAACGGGATGATGGTACCGTAGTCGGCAGTTTTGGCCGCAATGGCCGCAATGCCGGGCAGTTCCACTGGATTCACGCCATGGCGGTGGACGCCAAGGGTAACGTCTATACCGCCGAAGTGGATACCGGGAAGCGGATCCAGAAGTTCAGGCTGACCTCCGACGCGCTACGATAGGTGGATTGCCCATGCGTGCGAGAAAGACTATCGCAGGGCAGCTGGCAGGGTTCCGAAAAGAGAGCCGGCGAACAACCATTTCCGGAGGGAATACCATGACGAATAGGATTGCGCGGCGCTTCGCCGCGTCCGTGGCACTTGCCGCACTCGGCCTCGCGACGCCAGCAATGGCCCAGGAAAAGACCGTCAAGATCGGCGTGCTCAACGACATGTCGAGCCTCTATGCCGACATCGGCGGCCCCAATTCGGTCGTCGCGATCAAGATGGCGGTCGAAGATTCCGGTCTCACCAAGAAAGGCTGGAAGATCGACGTCATCAGCGGCGATCACCAGAACAAGCCGGACGTCGGTGTCAACCTTGCCCGGCAGTGGATCGACAACGACAAGGTCGACGCGATCGCCGACACGCCGAACTCCGGCGTGGCGCTGGCCGTCAGCAACCTCGTCAAGGAAAAGAACAAGGTGCTGCTCAATTCGGGGGCAGCGACCGCCGATCTCACCGGCAAGGCCTGCACGCCGAACACGGTGTCCTTCACCTATGACACCTTCATGCTCGCCAACGGCACCGGCAAGGCGCTGACCAAGGCCGGCGGCGACAGCTGGTTCTTCCTGACCGCCGACTACGCTTTCGGTCATGCGCTCGAGCGTGACACGTCGGCTGTCGTAACCGCCAATGGCGGCAAGGTGGCCGGCGGCGTCAAGGCTCCGATCAACACCGCCGATTTCTCGTCCTTCCTGCTGCAGGCGCAGGCCTCCAAGGCGAAGGTCATCGGGCTTGCCAATGCCGGCGGCGACACCACCAACTCGATCAAGCAGGCGGCAGAATTCGGCATCGTCGCGGGCGGCCAGAAGCTCGCCGCGCTGCTGCTGTTCATCAACGACGTGCATTCGCTGGGACTGAAGACCGCGCAGGGCCTGACGTTCACGGAGTCCTTCTACTGGGACATGAACGACGCGACGCGCGCCTGGTCGAAGCGGTTCTCCGCGCTCGCCAGCAAGAACGCCATGCCATCGATGACCCAGGCCGGCAACTACGCCATGGTGCTGCATTATCTCAAGGCCATGGAAGCGCTCGGCGGCAATCCGAATGACGGCGCCAAGGTCGTCGCCAAGATGAAGGAATTGCCGACCGACGACACGCTGTTCGGCAAGGGCCCGCTGCGCGCCGACGGCCGCCGTCTGATCCCGGCGTATCTGTTCGAGGTGAAGAAGCCGGAAGAGTTGAAGGGACCGTGGGATTACTACAAGCAGATCGCCACGATCGCCCCGGAAGACGCCGCCAAGCCGCTCGAAGCCAGCGAGTGTCCGCTGCTGAAGAAGTAAGAAAAGAGGTGGGTTACGCCTTGGCTAACCCACCCTACTTTTTCTGTCAGCCAAGTAGGGTGGGCAAAGGCGCACAAGCGTCGTGCCCACCATTTCTTGCGACCGTCGTGAATGGTGGGCACGCTTCGCTTTGCCCACCCTACGGTTCAGCGTTTGGGCGCCAGCGTGCGCCACGCGATCACGAGCCCCAGCCCCAGCAACGCTGCCGCCAGCAGGAACGGCGCGCCCGGCATTTTGAAGGGCGCCTGATCGCTGATGAAATAGGCAAAGGTCAGCGTAAACAGAAACGGTCCCAGCATCTGGGCGATGCTGTTGACGCTGTTGGTCGCGCCCTGCAGCTGGCCCTGCTGATCGGGTGCGACGAGTTGCGTCGTCAACGCCTGGATCGCGGCGCCCGCCACACCCCACAACGCCATCACGGGAATGCCGAGCCAGAACAGCGGCCCGGTCGGGGCCGCGCCATAGATGAAGAATCCCAACGCACCGCTGGCAAGCCCCAGCAGCAACGCGCGGCGCTCACCGAAGCGCTTGACGATCGGACCGACACCCGCGCCCTGCACCACCATGGCGCAGACGCCGACCAGTGCCAGCGTGAGCCCTACCGTCGTCGTATCCCAGCCATAGCGGTAAGTGGCATAGAGGACGAAGGTGGATGGCAGCACCACATGCGCGACCTGACCGAAGAAATTCGCCAGCGACAGGCCGGCGAGTATCCGGTTGGAGCGCAACAGATGCAGCGCGCCGAGCGGGTTGGCGCTTTTCCAGCGGAACGGTGCACGGCGCTCCAACGGCAGCGACTCGGGCAGAATCAGCCAGCCGTAAAGCGTATTCGCAAAGCTCAGGCCCGCCGCGATCCAGAACGGCAGACGTGGATCCATGCCGCCGAGCAAGCCGCCGATGGCGGGACCGAGAATGAAGCCGGCGCCGAAGGCCGCGCCGATCTTGCCGAACACCGCGGCGCGGCGTTCCGGCGGCGTCACGTCGGCGATATAGGCAAAGGCAGTCGAGATGCTCGCCGACGTGATGCCTGAGATCACCCGGCCGATGAACAGCCACACGAGCGACGGCGCCAGCGCCATCAGCACGTAGTCCAGCGCCAGCCCGAAATTCGACAGCAGCACCACCGGCCGCCGGCCGAACCGGTCCGAGAGCGCGCCGAGGATCGGCGAGAACAGGAACTGCATCAGCGCCCAGGCGGTGCCGAACAGGCCAAAAATCCGCGCCGCCGTCGCCGTGTCGTTGTCGACAAAGCTTTCCACGAGTTTTGGCAGGATCGGCAGGATCAGGCCGAGCGCGAGCATGTCGAGCAGGATGGTGACGAAGATGAAGGCCGCCGCGCCGCTGCGGACCGGCGGCGTGCCGGCCGCCTGTGCCGACGCCGCCTCGCTCATGACGGCCGCTTGCGCTTGTGGGCGAACGGATTGGCCTTTTCGCGCAGCGTGATCCGGATCGGCGTGCCCGGCAGGTCGAAGGCCTCGCGCATCGAGTTGGTGAGATAGCGCAAGTATGATTGCGGCACGGCGTCGGCGCGCGAGCAGAACAGGATGAAGCTCGGCGGCCGGGCCTTGGCCTGCGTAATGTAGTTCAGCTTCAGCCGGCGGCCGGAAACCGCGGGCGGCGGGTTGGCGTCGACCGCCTGCTCGAACCAGCGATTGAGCGTGGCCGTCGGCACGCGCTTGTTCCACACCGCGTAGGCGTCCTGAATCGCGGTCATCAGGCGATCGATGCCCTCGCCCATCAGGCCGGACACGGCGACGATCGGCGCGCCCTTGACCTGCGGCAGCCAGTGATCGGCATCGCTGCGCAGCGCTGAAATCAGATGGGTCTTGCGCTCCATCAGATCCCATTTGTTGACCGCGAGCACGATCGCCCGCCCCTCGCGCTCGATCAGGTCGGCAATGCGCAGGTCCTGTTCCTCGAACCGGTTCTGCGCGTCCATCATCATCACGACGACTTCGGCAAAGCGCACCGCGCGCAGCGCGTCCGCCACCGACAGTTTTTCCAGTTTCTCCTCGATCCGCGAACGCCGCCGAAGCCCTGCGGTGTCGAACACGCGGAACTCGCGGCCCTGCCAGATGATCTCCACCGAGATGGAATTGCGCGTGGTGCCGGCCTCGGCGCTGGTCAACAGCCGCTCCTCGCCGAGCAGATGATTGATCAGCGTGGATTTTCCGGCATTGGGGCGGCCGACAATGGCGACGCGGATCGGGCGCTGCGCGAGTTCTTCGTCGGATACGATGACGTCATCGTCGTCGAATTCTTCACCCTCCTCGACGGGCTCCGGCATCAGCACGCGTAGCGCGTCGTAGAGGTCGCTCAGGCCCTCGCCGTGCTCGGCGGAAATCTGGATGGGGTCGCCGAGGCCCAGCGCGTAGGACTCCATCGCGCCGACTTCGCCGTGCCTGCCCTCGCTCTTGTTGGCGACCAGCACCACCGGCTTGTTGGCGCGGCGCGCGAAATCGGCAAAGGTGCGATCGTTGGGCGTCAGCCCGGCGCGCGCGTCGATCACGAACATCAGCGCGTCCGCCAGGCCGATCGCGGCCTCGGTCTGCTCCTGCATCCGCGCGGTGAGCGAGCCCTTGGCGCCCTCGTCGAGGCCGGCGGTGTCGATGACGGTGAATTCGAGATCGCCGAGACGCGCATTGCCCTCGCGGCGGTCGCGGGTGACGCCGGGCTTGTCATCGACCAACGCCAGCTTCTGCCCAACCAACCGGTTGAACAGCGTCGACTTGCCGACATTGGGGCGGCCGATAATGGCGATCGTAAAGGACATAAATGATCCAAACGCCCTTTTTCGAAGGGCGTGTCAATCGAACGAATAGAAGAAATCAGCGCGTGAACGTACCGCTCGGCATCGGCGCCGGGAACGCGGATTGTGCAGGTGCCGCCGATTGATCGGGCGGCGGCGCGGTGGTGCGCTTGCGTACGATCTTGGCCGGCTTGGGCGCCGGCGGCGCCGCGGCGGTGCTGCCTTCCTCGTCGGGCGCGGCGTCGGGGTCCGCGGCCGCGGGGGCTGCGGCCTGCTTGCCCTTGGATTTCGCGCCACGCTTCGATTTCGGTTCTTCCGCCGGCGCAGGAACTGCAGCCTGCGCGTTCGGATCGTCCTGCTGACGGGCGCCCCTGTAGAGGTCCTTCGGCACGCCCTGTTCAAGACCCGGCACGCCTTCGGGGAACACCGCCTTGCGCTCACCGGGCAGCTTCTTCTTGGTGTCGAGGAAGTCGAGCAGGTCAGACGGGTCGAAACCGGCCGTGCTGCCACAGCCCGCCAGCGCGCCCGAAAGCGCGATGAGGACGGCGGTTGCGATCAAACGTTGCGGGCGGCGCATACTGGGTTTCCCACTCAATCCGGTTTGTGCGCGTCAGCTTTTGGCGACTGGCGGCAGCAAAGCCTGCAGCGCTTCGGCACGCGAGCGCAGGCTCGGCGGCGTCTGGCCGTCATTGGCGATCAAATCCAGCCATTGCCGCGTCGCCGCGGCGTCGTTGGCGCGCCATGCCGACAGCGCCAGCAATTCGCGCGCGGTATGGCGGAAGGTGGCGCCCGGCGCGGTAGCAGCCTCGAGGCGCTCTTTCATGTTGGGATAGCTGGTGCTTTCCAGCACAAGCTGGGCGGCGCGAATCCGCGCCAGATCCTGCTCGGCGACGCCGACGCTGCGGTCGGCAGCGATCTCATCGAACATCTTGGCCGCGGCCTGCGGATCGCGGTTGGCGACTTCCGTGGCCATGCGCAACCGCGCCAGCACGCGATAGCCGAACGGCGCCTTGGCGACGAGATCGGCGAAGGCCGCTTCGGCCTCGGCGTGCTTGTCGGCCTCCGAAAGCTCGACGGCCTTGTCGAACGCAGCCCCCGCCTCGGCCGCTTTCTTGGCTTCCAGATACTGATAGCCGCGCCAGCCGCCCACGGCGGCGATGATCAGGATCATGCCGGCAATGATATAAAGCGAGTACTGGTCCCACAGCTTTTTGAGCTGATCGCGACGGACCTCCTCGTCTACTTCATCAAATAATTCAGACACTTAAAGGTATCCCATCCCCGAGGAACCGCAGCCAAGGCGGCAGCATCCTGCGCCCGGTCCCCGCATCGCCGCGACGTAGCCTATCGATATGGCGGTGGCAAGGCAAAGCGAGGTGGATCAAAGCGTTAACAACGCCCCCGGGGACCCTGCGAAATCGCCTGACAACGTTGACATCGCGGTTCAAAGTTTGGCGTAATCCCGCCCGCTTCCATTGTCGATCCATACCCCGATTTTCAGGTGTTTCATGCCTCGCCATGCGCTGGTTTCGATGCTTGCCATGGGGGTGGTCATGGGACTGGCATCCCTGCCCGCGGCGTCACGCGCCGACGATATCAAGCCGAAGGCGCCGGAAACGGCGTTCTCGGCCAAACTCCGCCCCGACATTTTGGGCATCTCGACCGAATCGACCGCCGAATCCGCCCGCGCCATCTTTGATTCCCTGTTCAAGGGCCGCAACGACAGCAAGACCGACATCCAGCAGCAGAAACTCGGCGGCGCCAGCTATGTCGCCGCGCTGAACTTCAGCCTCCCCGCCGCTTCGAAACAGAATGGCGAGATGCTCTCGACCAGCTTCTCCTCGCCCGCCAGCGCCAACCGCGCCTATTTCGTCGCGCGCAATCTGACCTTCGCCCAGGACCAGCAGCCGTCGAAGGCCGACATGATCAAGGAAGTCATGGGCAAATACGGCGTGCCCACCATCGTCGGCGATCAGCACCTGTATTACATCTACCGCAAGGGCTCGATCATGTCCGTCGGCGGCAAGTACAAGGAAGCGACCGCGCTGGAAGCGATCGACAAGCCGCTCGATCCGCGGGCCGCCGTCAAGCTCAACGGCGATACCGTTCGCGGCAGTTGCGTGGCGGTGGTCAAGCGCGCGCAGACCAAGGCCAAGGAACCGATCGCCATGCTGACCGACGCCAAGGGCGCGAACTGCGATGGCGTGTTGAGCGTGCAGCTCGTGCCGGGCACGCCGGCCGACCGTGTCGGCATCGCGCAATTCACCCTGCTTGACGTCAAGCAGCTCGTCAGCGCCGCCGCGATCGACAGCGCAGCGCTTGGCGCCGGGCCGGGCGAAGGCCCGATGCCTAGGGGCAGCGCACCAAAACTCTAACCCTGTCGCGCGCCGATGTGCGGCGGTATTGCCGTGACGGCAGTCACGCTTGTCGTCGCCACCTGACACGCGGTTTTGAAACGTCCGCGCGTCAGGGGAACTTTTCCCATGCATTGTAATTGAATCTCCGTTGCATGGAGATCGGGCAATGCGCGGATTTACCCACAGTGTGCCATATGGCGCCGATCAGACGGTCTATCTGGTCGTGGAAGGTTCAGGGCCGCACGACATCGCCCGGAAGACCGAGCGCGCCGACATCGAGACGGTAATCGCCGACCTTCTGTCAGGACAGTTCAGCGACCCGATCGAGGTGGTTGCCTTCAACACGCTGGAGCACTGGAGCGACGATTTGTCCCAAGATATCGCGAGAGAAATCCGCTGCCGTTGCGACATCGACGGGTACGATGTGCCTGTCCACTTGGACGAATTCCTGGGCAGAACCTCTGCCTGATCAGCGGCTGAGACATTGGTTAGGCGGCAGGAAAATGAACTGGGTCTACTGGAATACGTTTTGGTCGCTGGCCGTTAGCCTGGTCTGGTTCATGACCATCGTGTCGCATCCCGACGCGGTCGTCGTCGATCGCCATTATCCCAAAGCAGCCTCGATAGTTCGACGTCCGGTCTGAGCTCACGCGCGCGACATCTGCGCCATGAAAGCCTCGCGGAGCTGCCGCTTCATCACCTTGCCGTTGGCGTTGCGCGGCAGCGGCTCCGTCCTGACATCCATGGTTTCCGGCACCTTGTAGTCGGACAGCCGCTCCGCACACCACGCGCGCAGCACTTCGAGCCCGACCACGTCGCGGGTCACCACGACGGCATGGACGCGCTCGCCCAGCACCGGGCACGGCTTGGCGATGATCGCGCTCTCGATCACGTCGGGATGGCCAGCCAGCACCGACTCGACCTCGGCCGAATAGATCTTCAGGCCGCCGCGGTTGATCATGTCCTTCTGGCGATCGAACACGCGGACGAAATTCTCGGCATCGACGGAGCCGAGGTCGCCGGAATGCCAGAAGCCGGCCGTGAAACCCTCGGCCGTGGCCTTCGGGTTGTTCCAGTAGCCCTTGATGACCGAAGCGCCATGAATCCAGATTTCGCCGATCTCGCCGCGCGGCATTTCGCGGCCATTGGCATCCATGACCACGACCTGCGCTCCCGGACAGGGCAGACCGACGCTGTCGATATGGCTGGCGGTCAGTTCGCCGGGCATCATGGTCGAGGGTGACGTGGTCTCGGTCGCGCCGTAGCAATTCGCCAGCTTCAGGCCGGGAATCTTGGCGTCGAGCTTTTCGATGGTGGCGACCGGCATCGGCGCGCCGCCGAAGCCGCCGATCCGCCAGCTCGACAGGTCGTAGCTGTCGAAATCCGGCTGCAGCAGGCAGAGATTATACATCGCCGGCACCATCACGGTGTAGGTGACGCGCTCGCGCGCCGCCATCTTCAGGTATTCCGCCGCCTTGAACTCGGTCATGACGATCAGCGCGCCGCCGCAGCGGACCATGGTCATGATGTTGGCGACCACGCCGGTGACGTGACCGAGCGGCACCGCGGCGATCGATCGATCGGCCTCGGTCAGCTTCAGGCACGACACGAACACCATCGCCGAATGGATGATGTTGCAATGAGCGAGCATCGCGCCCTTGGGCTTCCCCGTCGTGCCCGAGGTGTAGAGGATCATGGCGGTGTCTTCTTCGCCGACCTCGACCGGCGCCGCCAGCGGCGCGTTGTCGGCGAGTTCGGAAAAGCGCGACAGTTTTGGATCATCATCGACCGCGATCCGGTGCGCCACATCGGGAATGTCGCCCGCGTCCGGCACACGGTCGGCCAGCGCCGCCTCGTGGATCAGCAGCCGCGCGCCGCAATCGGTGAGCACATAGGCGATCTCGGGCTTTTGCTGACGGGTCGAAAGCAGCACGGTCACCAGCCCGGCATGCGCGGCACCCAGCATCGTCAGCACGAATTCGGTTCTGTTGCCGAGCAGCACCGCGACGCGATCGCCGCGCGCAAGGCCGAGCTTCTGGAATCCGGCCGCGATTTGCGCCGTTTGCCGTGCAACTTCGCGCCATGTCAGTCGCGCATCACCGCAGACCAGCGCCTCGCCGTCGCCGTTTCGCGCCACGGCTTCGGCCACCATCGCCGGGATGCTCCCGGGCCGTTCGCAAAAAGCCGGAACGATACGGTCGCCGAAGCGCGGTTCGAGCCGCATAGGTGGAATGGCGTGCTTTGACCAGTCCATGGAACGCCTCGTCAGCTCTTCTTCATCTCGTAGACATGCTCGGGCCCGGGGAACGCGCGCGAGCGAACATCTTTGGCGTAGCCCTGGATCGCCGCTTCGATTGCGGGGCCGAGATCGCCGTAACGGCGAACGAATTTCGGCGTCCGCGGCGACAGGCCCAGCATGTCCTCCAGCACCAGCACCTGACCGTCGCAGGCTGCGCTGGCGCCAATGCCGATGGTCGGAATGGCGATGGTCTGCGTGATCTTGCGCGCCAGCGGCTCGGCGACCGCCTCGATTACGACCGAGAAGGCTCCCGCATCCGAGATCGCCTGGGCATCCCTCAGGATCGGGTCCCAGCTGCCCTCGTCACGCCCCTGTGCGCGAAACGAACCCAGCGTGTTGATCGATTGCGGCGTCAACCCGATATGGCCCATCACAGGCACGCCGCGCTCGGACAGGAAGGCTACGGTTTCAGCCATGCGCTCGCCGCCTTCGAGCTTCACCGCGCCGCAATGGGTTTCCTTCAATATCCGCACCGCGGAATGAAACGCCTGCTCCTTCGAGGCCTCATAGGAGCCGAACGGCATATCCACCACGACCAGGGCATGCTGCGAACCGCGCATTACCGCATGTCCCTGCAGGATCATCATGTCGAGCGTCACCGGCACGGTGGTCTCGAAGCCATGCATGACATTGCCGAGGAAATCGCCGACCAGAATGACGTCGCAGTGACGGTCCACCAGCGCGGCAGTGTGCGCGTGGTAGGACGTCAGCATCACGATCGGCTCGCCGTTCTTGCGCGCGCGAATATCCGGCGCAGTCTTGCGCTTGATGGCCGACTGAACAGACATGCTAGGCTCCAACCACGGGGACGCCGATCACGACCGGATGGAACGCGAAGGCGAGCGCCAGATAGGCGACGAGGCCGACCGCGATCGCGATCAGGTCGTTGCCGGGACCACCGACGGGGATCGGCGGCGCGCCGGCGTCGGAACGGGATTTCAGCGAAATGCGGTCATAGACCGCCCAAGCGAGGAACGAGCCGAACAGGATGATCGAGCCGAGATCGCCGTTGGCGAGCAGATGCGTCGCGGCCCACAGCTTGATGCCCGTCAGCATCGGATGCTTCAGCGTGGTATAGATCCGGCCGCGGATATAGGACGCGACCACCATGATGACGGCGGGCAGCATCAGGGCGACCGTGATGTGCTTGAGCGCCGTCGGCGGGTTCCAGACGTCGATCCAGCCGGTCGCGCGATACTTGGCAAAGCCCCAGATGATCAGCGCAAGGCCGGCGAACGAGGCCAGCGAATAGCCGATCTTGTAACCGCTTTCGCCCATCGCGGCGATGGCCTGTGCGCGCAGCTTGCGCTGGATGGTAAGCGTGTGGACGCCGAAGAACAGGATCAGGCCCAGGATCATCACCAGCAGTCCCATGATGTCCCTCCCGTTGCGCGGCTGATTTCCTCGTCTATCCGCGTATCATTTTAAGGGCTTGGTGCGCAATGCGCCACGCGGACGTCTCACGGCTTGCCGGCCTGCCTGCCGAGGTCGCGATTGTCGACATAGCGGATCGCGATCGGCCGCCCCGCGAGCGCGCCGCCCAGTCCACCCGTGAATTTGAGGGGCATGCAGGCTGAAAGCGAGGCGTTGATCGCTTTCAGATAGGTAGCGCGGGTGTCGGCCGGGACGCCCACTGTGGCATACGTCACGCGCGGGGTGGCGATGATCTCGCCGGAGCGCTTGAAGCTGAAACGAACCGACATCTGCATGCCCTCGCGCGCGTTATCGGCTGGTGGCGGCGACCAGCAGGAGCGCAACGCCGCAAACAGGTCGCCGATGGTATCGAGATCGTGGTCGGGCTTGCGGTATTTCGCGGTCTGATCCTGCGGAGGCACGCTTTCGATCGTGAGTTGCAGGTTCTGGCCGTAGGGATAATCGATCTCGGGAATGCACGGCCCGTCGTTGAACACGCTGCAAAACGACGGCGTGCATGGCTGGCCGTCGAGCACGCTGCAGGGCGCATGCGCAAACGGCGTGGCGTCGATCTGGCGCCGCGACTGGGCGTCGGCGGGGCCGATCCCGACGAACAGGGCGACGAGGCAGACGATGATGCATCGAAACATGCGGGTGAACCCTCAGGACGACCCGATTAGGGTGGTACGCGTATTGGTCTGCATCAAGGCTGAGCGCGTTCACATCCCCGCGTTCATGGCGGAAAGGGCCACGATAAGGTCTTCGCGGGCCAAAGCCTCACTTGTCGTCACCCGCGAAGGCGGGTGACCCAGTATTCCAGAGACGGTGGTGATCTGCAGAGGAGCCGCGGCGTACTGGGTCCCCCGCTTTCGCGGAGGACGACGGCGGAGGTTGGCGCGCGCCCCTTACGCCTTCTTCTTCACGTCCTTGACGTTGGAGAAGGTAATCCCCTCGGCCCGCTCGCGGGTGTAGCCGAGGTAGAACTCGTTCTTGGCCATGAACACCGGGTCGCCGTCGACGTCATCGGCGATGCCGGAGCCGTTGGCGGCGATGAAGGCCTCCAGCTTCTTGCGGTCGTCGGACGAGACCCAGCGCGCCAGCTGGAATTCCGAGACCTCGAATTCCACCGGCAGCGAGTATTCCGCGTCGAGCCGCGCCTTCAGCACGTCGAGCTGCAGCGGACCGACGACGCCGACCAGCGCCGGCGCGCCGTCGCGCGGCCGGAATACCTGCACGACGCCCTCTTCCGACATCTGCTGCAGGGCTTCTTTCAGCTTCTTGGCCTTCATCGCATCGGTCAGCCGCACGCGGCGGACGATTTCCGGCGCAAAACTGGGAACGCCGACGAAGGTAATGTCCTCGCCTTCGGTCAGCGTATCGCCGATCCGCAAGGTGCCGTGGTTGGGAATGCCGACGACATCGCCGGCAAACGCCTCGTCCGCCACCGAACGGTCCTGGGCGAAGAAAAACTGCGGCGACGACAGGCTCATGTTCTTGCCGGTTCGCACCAGCTTCGCCTTCATGCCGCGGCTGAGCTTGCCGGAGCACAACCGCGCAAACGCGATGCGGTCGCGGTGGTTCGGATCCATGTTGGCCTGGATCTTGAACACAAAGGCGCTCATGCGCGGCTCGGCCGCTTCGACCTTGCGCAGGTTCGACTCCTGCGCGCGCGGCGGCGGCGCGAACTTGCCAAGGCCTTCCAGCAGGTCGCCGACGCCGAAATTGCGCAGCGCGCTGCCGAAATAGACGGGCGTCAGATGCCCTTCGCGAAACGCCTCCAGTTCGAACGGCTTGCAGGCTTCCGAAACTAGCGCGAGTTCATCCTTGATCTCGGTGACGTCGAGATTGGGGTTACGGCCAGCGAGATCGGCGATGTCGATCTGTTGTGCTGCGCCGGTCTTGGCGCCGCCACCTTCCAGCAAACGCACGCCGCCATCGATGACATCATAGGTGCCGAGGAAGTCGCGGCCGCGGCCAACCGGCCAGGTCATCGGCGTGGTGTCGAGCGCCAGCGTCTTTTCGATCTCGTCCAGCAGTTCGAAGGTGTCGCGGCTCTCGCGGTCCATCTTGTTGATGAAGGTGATGATCGGAATGTCGCGCAGCCGGCACACCTCGAACAGCTTTCGGGTACGCGCCTCGATGCCCTTGGCGGCGTCGATCACCATGACCGCGGAATCGACCGCCGTCAGCGTCCGGTAGGTGTCTTCGGAAAAGTCCTCGTGGCCCGGCGTATCCAGGAGGTTGAAGACGAGCCCCTCGAATTCGAACGTCATCACCGAGGTCACGACCGAGATGCCGCGCTCGCGCTCGATCTTCATCCAGTCGGACCGGGTATTGCGCCGCTCGCCCTTGGCCTTGACCTGTCCCGCCAGATTGATGGCGCCGCCGAACAGCAGCAGCTTTTCGGTCAGCGTGGTCTTGCCGGCGTCCGGGTGGGAGATGATCGCAAACGTGCGCCGCCGCGCCACTTCATCGGCAAGCGGCGAGCGGGACGGCGATTCGGCTGAAACGGCGATGTCGGACATGAGGCTCGAGCGTTTGGCAGGGAAAACGGGCTGGATCAAGCGGCAAAAAAGCCCACTGGATATAGGGACTTATCCGGCAAACTCCAGCCAGTGCGCGAACTCTTATCGTAGCAACAACGCCGCCCAATAGGTCAGCGCGGCCACGAGTGCGGAAGCCGGAATGGTGATCACCCAGGCATAGACGATCGAACTCGCTACGTTCCAGCGCACCGCCGAGACCCGCCGCGCCGCGCCGACGCCGACGATGGCGCCGGTAATGGTGTGGGTCGTCGATACGGGAACCCCGAGATAGGTGGCCATGAACAGGGTCGCCGCCCCACCGGTTTCCGCGCAAAAGCCCTGCATCGGCGTCAGCTTGGTGATCCGCAATCCCATGGTGCGAACGATCCGCCAGCCGCCCATCAGCGTGCCCAGCGCCATCGCGGCCTGGCAGGACAGCACCACCCAGAACGGGATGGAGAATTCGGTGCCGAGATGGCCCTGCGAATAGAGCAGCACCGCGATGATGCCCATGGTCTTTTGCGCGTCGTTGCCGCCATGGCCGAGCGAATAAAGCGACGCCGATACGAATTGCAGGATGCGAAAGGCGCGGTCGACCGCGAACGGCGTCGAGCGCACCGAGGCCCAGGACACGATCGCAACCAGTACCAGCGCCAGCAGGAAGCCTACCAGCGGCGACAGCACGATTGCCAGCAGCGCCTTGGACAGGCCACTCCAGACCGCCGCCGACAATCCGGCCTTTGCCATGCCCGCGCCGACCAACCCGCCGATCAACGCGTGCGAACTGGACGAGGGGATTCCGAGCGCCCAGGTGATCAGGTTCCAGACGATGGCGCCCACAAGTGCCGCGAAGATCACGGTGGCATCGACGACGCTCGGCTCAATGATGCCGGTGCCGATCGTATTGGCGACGTGGAGCCCGAACACCGCGAAGGCGATGAAATTGAAGAAGGCGGCCCACAGCACCGCATATTGTGGGCGCAGCACGCGGGTCGACACGATCGTAGCGATCGAATTGGCAGCGTCGTGCAATCCATTGAGGAAGTCGAACAACAGCGCGACCGCGATCAGAAAGATCAGAATCGGAAGTCCGAGCGAGGCGTCCACTGGATTGGCCCTGCCCTATACCTGTTCGATCACGATCGAGTTGATCTCGTTGGCGACGTCATCGAAGCGATCGGACACTTTCTCGAGATGCTTGTAGATCTCGGCGCCCACGATGAAATCCATCGAGTTTCCGCCGCGATGCTTGAGATACAGTTCCTTCAAGCCGATATCGTGGAGGTCATCGATGCGGCCTTCCAGCTTGCCGATCTCCTCGGTAATGGCGCTCAGCATCGCAACGTTGTTCCCGATCGACTGCATCAGCGGCAGCGCGCGGCCGACCAGATTGGCGCACTCGACCAAGAGCGTCCCGATCTCGCGCATCGGCGGCTCGAACGTGCGGACCTCGAACAGCACCACCGCCTTCGCGGTCTGCTGCATCTGGTCGATCGCGTCGTCCATCGCCGTGATCAGGTTCTTGATGTCGCCGCGGTCGAACGGGGTAATGAACGTGCGCCGGACCGCCGTCAGCACCTCGCGGGTGATGCCGTCGGCGTCATTCTCGAACTGGTTGACGCGCTGGCAGAACACCGGCGTTTCGTCGCCGCCGCGCAGCATGTCCTGAAGCGCCAGCGCCCCCTGCACCACCGTCTGGGCATGCCTATCAAAAAGATCAAAAAATCGCTCCTCTTTCGGCAAAAAGGCACGAAACCAGCGCATCAGCATTGGTCAAAATCCATCGTTCTGGAGGCCGTCGGGCAGCCCGTCACAGGGTTGTCATAGACCATTCGCGGGCAAAGCGCGCCACGGGGCGCCCCGGGAACCGGGTCATCCACCGCTTTGTGAGGCCGAAAACTGCGGCAAAACCAGCCGTTTTACAGGGATCGGCGGAAATAATGCGCGATTTCGCCGATTACGCCGCGGCGGAAGGTCAGCACGCAGGCGACGAAGATGACGCCCTGGATCACCGTCACCCACTGCCCGAACCCGGCCAGATATTGCTGCATGGCGATGATGACGAAGGCGCCGACGACCGGACCAAAGATGGTGCCGAGGCCGCCGACCAGCGTCATCAGCACGATTTCGCCGGACATCGACCAGTGCACGTCGGTGAGCGAGGCGTTCTGCGCCACGAACACTTTTAGCGAACCGGCAAAGCCCGCGAGCGTGCCGGACAGGATGAAGGCGAGCAGCTTGTACTGGTCGGTCTTGTAGCCCAGCGAGATCGCGCGCGGCTCGTTCTCGCGGATCGCCTTCAAGACCTCGCCGAACGGCGAGTTGATGGTGCGGAAGATCAGGAGGAAGCCGGCAAGGAAACCGGCCAGCACGACGTAGTAAAGCACCGTCGGGCTGGCGAGGTTGAAGATGCCGAACAGGTGGCCCTGCGGAATGCCCTGAATGCCGTCTTCGCCATGGGTGAACGGCGCCTGCAGATAGATGAAATACAGGAGCTGCGACAGCGCCAGCGTGATCATCGAGAAGTAGATGCCCTGCCGGCGGATGGAGATGAAGCCGGTGATGACGGAAAGCGCGGCAGCGCCGGCGACGCCGACCAGGATTCCGAGTTCGGGCGACACGCCCCAGACCTTGAGCGCATGCGCCGTGCAGTAACCCGCTGTCCCCAAGAACATCGCGTGGCCGAATGACAGCAGGCCGCCATAGCCGATCAGAAGATTGAAGGCGCAGGCAAGCAGCGCGAAACACAAGGCCTGCATCACGAAGAACGGGTAGATGCCGGTCAGCGGCACCAGCCCCAGCAGCACCGCCATTGCCGCAAACACGATCATCTCGTCGCGAATCGCGCGCGGGGTTACCGGCAGTGTGTCGTCAGTCAATGCGCTCATGTCAGGCCGCCCGTCCGGTCAGTCCCGTTGGCTTTATCAGCAACACCAGCACCATCAGGACGAACACTACGGTGTTGGAAGCCTCGGGATAAAAATACTTGGTCAGTCCTTCGATCACGCCGAGGGCAAAACCGGTGATGATCGATCCCATGATCGATCCCATGCCGCCGATCACCACCACCGCGAACACGACGATGATCAGGTCGGCGCCCATCAGCGGCCGCACCTGGTTGATCGGCGCCGACAGCACGCCGGCCAGCGCCGCCAGGCCTACGCCGAGCCCATAAGTCAGCGTGATCATCCGGGGCACGTTGATGCCGAACGCGCGCACCAGCGTCGGGTTTTCGGTGGCGGCGCGCAGATTGGCGCCAAGCCGCGTCTTTTCGATCAGGTACCAGGTGGCGATGCACACCACGAGCGAGAAGATGACGACCCAGCCGCGATAGACCGGCAGGAACATGAAGCCGAGATTCATGCCGCCCTGCAGGCCGCGCCATTCGCCGATCTGCGGGTAATCGGGAATCGCATAGGGCAGCCCGGACGAGCCGAAATAGTTCTGGAACACGCCCTGCACGATCAGCGCGATACCGAAGGTCAGCAACAGGCCATAGAGGTGGTCGAGGCCGGCCAGCCATTGCAGCATGGTCCGCTCCAGGATCATGCCGAAGATGCCGACCACGATCGGAGCGATCAGCAGCGCCCACCAGTAGCCGATGCCGGTCAGGCTCAGGAGGAAATATGCGCAGAACGCGCCCATCATGTAGAGCGCGCCATGGGCGAAGTTGATGATGTTGAGCATGCCGAAGATCACGGCGAGCCCGAGACTGAGCAGCGCGTAGAACGATCCGTTGATCAATCCCACCAGGAGCTGGGCGTATAGAGCTTGCATCGGTTTCGCACTCAATCTCGTTTATGACGCGGAATCGCGTGGGGACGCGAGAGGAGGCCCGCCGGCAAGACGCCGGCGGGCGGTCGTTGTTACTTCTTTACCAGCGGACAGGCGCTTTCCGAAAGCGGCCGGAAGGCCTGGTCGCCCGGGGTGGTGCCGATCAGCTTGTAGTAGTCCCACGGCCCCTTGGATTCGGAAGGCTTCTTGACCTCGAACAGGTAGGCCGGATGAATCTTGCGGCCGTCGGCGCGGATCGAGCCCTTGCCGAACAGCGTATCGTCGGTCGGCAGTTCCTTCATTTTGGCGACAACCTTGGCGCCGTCATGCGGATTGCCGCCCATCGCCTCGAGCGACTTGAAATAGTGGATCAGGCCCGAATACACGCCGGCCTGCACCATCGACGGCATCGCCTTGTTCTTCATCCGCTCGGAGAAGCGCTTGGAGAACGCGCGGGTGTCGTCATTCTGATCCCAGTAGAAGGTCTCGGTAAAGCTGAGGCCCTGCGCCACCTTCAGGCCGAGCGAATGCACGTCGGTGATGAACAGCAGAAGACCGGCCAGCTTCTGGCCGCCGGCGACGATGCCGAATTCGGACGCCTGCTTGATGGTGTTGGTGGTGTCGCCGCCGGCGTTCGCCATGCCGACGATCTTGGCCTTGGAGGCCTGCGCCTGCAGCAGGAACGAGGAGAAGTCCGACGAATTCAAGGGATGCTTGACGGTGCCGATCACCTTGCCGCCCGACTTAACCACGACCGCCGTGGTGTCGCGCTCCAGCGCGTGGCCGAACGCGTAGTCCGCGGTCAGGAAGTACCAGGTGTCGCCGCCGGCCTTCACCAGCGCCTGCCCGGTCGAGTTGGCGAGCATGTAGGTGTCATAGACCCAGTGAATTGTGTTGGGCGAGCACTGGGCATTGGTGAGATCCGACGTCGCCGCGCCGGTATTGATCATGATGGAATTCTTTTCCTTCACCAGATTGTTGACCGCCAGCGCGACGCCGGAGTTCAGCACATCCATGAAGATATCGACCTTCTCGACGTCGATCCACTGCCGCGCGATCGTGGTGGCGATGTCGGGCTTGTTCTGGTGGTCGGCGGAGATCAGGTCGAGCTTCCAGCCCTTGGCCGCCAGCCCCGAATCCTCGATCGCCATCTGCGCCGCCAGCGTGGAGCCGGCGCCGCCGAGGTCGGAGTAGAGGCCGGAATTGTCGGTGAGCACGCCGATCTTGACGGTCTTGTCCTGCGCCAGGGCGCTGCCTGCGGCAACCGTCAGAGCGGCGCCGAGAAGAAGAGCTGAAATACGCTGTTTCATACTAACTCCATTAATCCAGAGTGCAGCCGCAGTAACGATTAGACACCGAGATAAGTGTGGAGCTTGTCCATATTGGCCGACAGCTCCGAATTCGCAAAACCATCGATGACCTTGCCGTGCTCGACGATGTAGTAGCGGTCGGCCACCGTCGAGGCGAAACGGAAATTCTGCTCGACCAGCAGGATGGTGAAGCCTTCCGACTTCAGCCGCGCAATGGTATGCCCGATCTGCTGGATGATGACGGGCGCCAGACCCTCGGTCGGCTCGTCCAGCATCAGAAAGCGCGCGCCGGTGCGCAGGATTCTCGCGATCGCCAGCATCTGCTGCTCGCCGCCCGAAAGCTTGGTGCCCTGGCTGTTGAGGCGCTCCTTCAGGTTCGGAAACAACTCGAAGATCTGGTCGAGCGACAGCCCGCCGCTGCGCACGATCGGCGGCAGCAACAGGTTTTCGCGGACGTCGAGGCTTGCGAAAATGCCCCGCTCCTCGGGACAGAACGCGATGCCCATCCGCGCGATCTTGTCGGACGTGGCGCGGATGATGTCTTGATTGTCGAAGCGGATCGAGCCGGTGCGCTTGCCGATGATTCCCATCACCGATTTCAGCGTCGTGGTCTTGCCGGCGCCGTTGCGGCCGAGCAGCGTGACCACCTCGCCGGCCTTCACATTGAAGTTGATGCCGTGAAGGATGTGGGATTCGCCGTACCAGGCCTGCAGGTCGGAGACGGAAAGAATTTCCGCGCCCGCCGGTTTGTTGCCGGTTTCGGCCATTTTCAACTCAGGCATGACCGGCCCCCAGATAGGCTTCCTTGACGCGCTCGTCCTTCGACAGTTCGGCATAATTGCCTTCTGCCAGCACCTGACCGCGCGTCAGCACCGTGATGATGTCGGAAAGATTGGCGACCACCGAGAGGTTATGTTCGACCATCAGGATGGTGTATTTCACCGAAATGCGCTTGATCAGCGCCGCAATCTTGTCGATGTCTTCATGACCCATGCCGGCCATCGGCTCGTCGAGCAGCATCATCTCAGGGTCGAGCGCCAGCGTCGTCGCAATCTCGAGTGCGCGTTTGCGGCCGTAGGGCATCTCGACCGCCGGCGTATTGGCGAATTCGCTCAAGCCCACATCGTTGAGAAGCTCATGCGCGCGGCCGTTGAAGCGGTCGAGCACGCTCTTGGAGCGCCAGAAATCGAACGACGAGCCGTGCTGACGCTGCAAGGCGACGCGGACGTTCTCCAGCGCCGTCAGGTGCGGAAACACCGCTGAAATCTGGAACGAACGCACCAGCCCAAGACGGGCCACATCGGCCGGCGCCATCGCGGTGATGTCCTGCCCCTTGTACAAGATCTGGCCCGCCGACGGCTTCAAGAACTTGGTCAGCAGGTTGAAGCACGTCGTCTTGCCGGCGCCGTTAGGCCCGATCAACGCATGAATGCTGCCGCGGCGCACCTTGAGGGCGACATCACGAACGGCGAAGAAACCCGCGAATTCCTTGGTTAATCCTTGGGTCTCTAAAATGAACTCATCTGCCAAACAAATTTCCCCCATCAGCCGTCTCCGCGGGTTCGTCCGCGCGCGACCAACTTTCCCTGTTCGGGCTAGCTCTGCGGGGCGTCCTGGAAACCGCCCCCGAGCCCGCCGCCTCCGGGCCGGAATATGCCGTCAACAGTACGGGTTAGGCAAGGTGGAAAGCTGCCACGGGGGAAACGCGCGGGCCGGTTCCGGATGCACCATAAGTCGAATTGCGCCGACTTCCCGTCCCTGCCGGCTAATCGTCGGCGCTCGAGCCGCGATCTTCGCGCCGGCAAGCCATCGTTAACGGTGTTTTGCTGCAATCAGGCGCTTTCACACAATATTTCTGCCCTCCGACGCATCATCACGCGATTTAGACAGCCAGGAATTGCCGCCTTGGAATTTCAAAGCGCCGGACCATCGGTCGTCAAATCGATCAAACAGCGCGACCTGCTGAACACCTGGCTGCGGCTATTCGCCCGCGAGCAGTCGATCCCGCACATGTCGGAATACCAGCCTGAGCGGATCGAGGACGAGCTCCCTGACCTGGTGTTCTACACCGTCGATACCAGCTCGCAGCCGCCGCGCCTGACCATCCAGAGCGACGGCACACGGATGTCGAGCGCCTATGGAAATACCGGCATGGGCCGCTATCTCGACGAGTATCTGGGCGCAAGGCTCGCTCCGATCGTGATGCCGGTATATTATGAATGCATCGCGCGCCGCCTGCCCGCCTATACCATCGCCAATATGGACGACATCTACGGGCGACTCGTCGCCTATGAGCGGCTGTTGCTGCCGTTCTCCGATGACGGCAGCGTCACCCATATCGTCGCGTCGCTGAAGACCATCAGCGAGGACGGCGGCTTCGAGATCAAGAACCTGATGCGCGGGAACGACAAGCTGCCGGCGCCGACGCTGCGCACCGTCATCGACCGCGATCTGTTTCATCGCGCACCGGGCCGCATTCCATCCGGCGACGTGCTGGAATTCGGTTAGGTTTTCCCGCGCGATTTGGCCGGCACTTCCTTGCCGTAGACGTCCGGCTTGAACCCGACCAGCAATTTGCCGCCGAGATCGAGCACCGGCCGCTTGATCATCGAGGGCTGCGCCAGCATCAACGCCAGCGCCTTGCGCTCATTCAAGGCTTCCTTGTCGCTGTCGGGCAGCTTCTTGAACGTCGTGCCGGCGCGGTTGAGCAGCGTCTCCCAGCCGAGTTCGTCCGACCATTGCTTCAGCTTGTCCCTGGCGATGCCGGCAAGCTTGTAGTCGTGGAAGTCGTAAGCCACGCCGTGATCGTCAAGCCAGGCGCGCGCCTTCTTCATGGTGTCGCAGTTCTTGATGCCGTAGATGGTGATGGGCATTTTTGTTGCATTCCGGAATGGCGTTATTGGTCCTGTGGGACCGGATTAGAAGTAAGCAGGTCGGCGAATTTATCATAGACTGGCGCCTCGTTCGCAAGCCGGGGCCGCTAATGGAATTCACCGTATTGTTTCTGGCCACCGCCATCGTGATGCTGATCGCCTGGCGCGGTCCGCGCCCATGGGCGCTCGGCCTGTTCGCGGCGGTCCTGATCGCATCCGTCGCGACCTATCTGCACCACGCGACCGACACGCTGAAACTGTCGTTCTGAGCCAAGCATGACCCAGACCCGCGCCATCACGCTGAATGCACTCAGCCTTTACGCGGTGGCGCTGGTGCTGGCGGCGGCCTATGCGGCGCAGTTCATCCTTCAAGAACTGCCCTGCCCGCTCTGCCTGCTGCAGCGCATCCTGTTCGCGGCGCTGGCCGTCGGACCAATCCTCAATATCCGCTTCGGCTTCCGCCCCAGCCACTATGCGATGTCGCTGCTGGCAGCGGTGGCGGGCGCCGTTGTGTCGACCCGGCAGGTGCTGTTGCACATCATGCCCGGCGACGCCGGCTATGGTACGGCGTTGCTCGGCTATCACTACTATACGTGGGCGCTGCTCGGCTTCATCACAGCCATCGTCCTGCTTGCGGCGATGCTGCTGTTCGACCGCCAGTTCGAAGAGGACAAGGCCTTGCTGCCGGCCGCCGACGGCGCCTTCGTGCAAATCGCGGTGTGGCTGGTGATTGCGCTCACGGCGGTCAACGTGGTGACGACGCTGCTGGAATGCGGCTTCGGCGCCTGCGCCGACAATCCTCTTGTTTACGAGCTGCTCAAGCACGCCGCCTAGGGCCGCTTCGGTATCTCGAGCCCGCGCTGCACCGCCGGCCGGGCCAGCCCGCGCTCCAGCCATGCCGGCACCTGCTTCAGCGTGTCGAATGCGACGAGATCGCGCGCCCCGTAGAAGCCGATCAGGTTGCGTACCCAGCCGAGCATGGAAATGTCGGCGATGGTGTATTCGTCGTCCATGATCCATTGCCGTCCGGCAAGCCGCGTCTCCACCACACCCAGCAGCCGCTTCGACTCGGCGACGTAACGCTCGAGCGGCCGCTTGTCGGCAAACTCCTTGCCGGCGAATTTGTGGAAGAAGCCGACCTGGCCGAACATCGGTCCGATCCCGCCCATCTGGAAGTGCAGCCACTGGATGGTCTGGTATCGCCGCGCCGGATCGGCCGGCAGAAGCTTGCCGGTCTTGTCCGCGAGATATTGCAGGATCGCGCCGGACTCGAACAGCGGCAGCGGCTTGCCGCCGGGCCCGTCCGGATCGAGGATGGCGGGGATCTTGCCGTTCGGATTCAGCGACAGGAATTCCGGCGTCTTCTGGTCGTCCTTGTTGAAATCGACCAGATGCACCTCGTACGGCAATCCGATCTCTTCCAGCATGATCGAGACCTTGACGCCGTTCGGCGTCGGCAGCGAGTAGAGCTGAAGGCGGTCGGGATGTTTGGCGGGCCAGCGTTTTGTGATCAGGAAGGCAGAGAGATCAGGCATCAGAACTCGTTTTGCATGGTTGTTGTTGCGCGGCTAATGTACGGCTGATGCCGCACATGACAAGGGCCCGCGCTGTTCATGACCGATCAACCGTCTCCGGCGAAGCTCGGCCCCACCGATGAGGAACTTGCGGTTCACCCAACCATGTTCGCGGCTGGTTCGCTGAAGGATCAGGTCGTCGTCATAACGGGCGGCGCCGGCGGCATCGGCCGGGCGATCGCCTGGCTGTTCGCGCGGCTGGGCGCGCATGTCGCCGTGGTCGGGCGCGACGGCCGCAAGCTCGATGTGCTGGTGGCCCAGTTGGCGAGCCGCGGTCTCAAGGCATCCGCGCATACAGCCGACATCCGGGAGCCCGATGCGGTCAACGCCCTGTTCGACACGATCTGGGCCGCGCATGAGCGAATCGACTGCCTGATCAACAGCGCCGGCGGGCAGTTTCCGCAAGCGGCGATCGATTTTTCGGTGAAGGGCTGGAACGCGGTCATCAACACCAATCTGAACGGCACCTGGTACATGATGCAAACAGCCGCGCAGCGCTGGCGCGACCACAAGCATCCCGGCAGCATCGTCAACATCGTGGTGGTGACGACGCACGGCCTGTACGGCATCGCGCACAGCATCGCCGCACGGAGCGGCGTGATAGGGCTATCGCGCGCCGTCGCGGTCGAATGGGCGCCCTTGAACATCCGGGTGAACTGCGTGGCGCCCGGCGCGATCGAAACCGAAGGCTGGAACGTCTACACGACCGAGGCGCGCGCGGCCTACCCGCGCTCGAACCCGATGATGCGCACGGGCTCGCCATGGGACGTCGCCGAGGCCAGCGTCTTTCTCGCCGGACCATCGGCGAAATTCGTGACCGGTGAGACGCTGACCGTCGACGGCGGCAGCCAGCTCTGGGGCGAGACCTGGACCACGGGGAAGCCGGCGTACTTTGGCGGTAAGGATGAATGAACTCCCGCTTTCTACAAATCGAGCGCAAGCTCCACCCATAGCGGATCGCTCGCCGTGAAATTCGTCCCGTAGGCCAGACGGAAAATCGATGCCTTGAACTTGCTTTTCTCGGCGCTGATGTCGCCGTCACCGCGAAGGATTCTACCGCTGGTGAGTTCGTTGAGCCGCTTGTAGAGATCGCCATAGGGCATGGACCAGCCCTTTGGGGAACTCTTCGTTACCTGTTCATGCGCGGTCTTTTCAACTACCGGGATCATCGCGCACAAACGGGGGTCCGTCATCAATTCGAGGCCACGTTCGCGCAGCGTTGCGTTGTGGCTGGCGTGATGCCCCACCTTGTAGAAAACCGCACGCGACAAGATTTCGTCAATTTTCAGTCTGGGCCCGTTCTTCAAATCATCGGCCGGGTAGGTTTGATCGCTCCAGGAAAGCCAGTTGCCGACCTGCGCATCGCCAGGGAATAGCAGCACGCGGCTGTCTGCCAGTTCGAGACCCAGAGCCAGCGACGTATTGTTGACGTCGCCGTCGATCTTCAGCGCCAGATTTTCGGCACTGCCGAGCCAATCGGTGTCGATGCGGCGATACTTGGCGTCCCTCTTCGCATAAATCGCGACAACTCGAGCATTGAGCTTCTTCTTTGCGGCGCTCTTCAACCTCTTGCCGTTCGGCCCGTAAGGACACCAGTGCAACGGCACGAAGGGCTGGTCCTCGAGCCGCGCAGGTCCGGTACTGCCGCCATGGAATGCGGCAAGGCCAGCCACCGTCTCAACGTCCTCGCCGCTGGCGAGATAAACCTCCCGTGCGGCACCCTTGGACGGATCGAGCTGGCGCAACTTCTTCGGATCTTCGCGCGGCGGGCCCAGCACATAAGCGCGGAACGCATCACCCAGCCCCCAACGCACCACCTCACCAGGCTTGAGAAAGGAGACGTTGCCGGGTCCGGCCTTGTTCCGGAGCCATTCCAGCGCGGCCTCACAGCTCGAATTGCCAGCGAGGTCGTCACCGCTCTTCTGTCGAGCCACGCCCATCGCGTCAGCGCCGACAAAGTCGATCCGGCCATAGAACTGCAGCAGGTTGGTAACTGTTTGCATTTCATCGCTGCTCGCGGCGAGCGCCGGACTTCGAGCCAGCGCCGAAAGGGCCGCGAGCGCCTTGCTCTTCTTGTTGCGGTAACCATTCGCGATCTTGTCGGAGCGATCCTCTGTCCAGGCCATCCAGACCTTGGCGATCTTGAGCGGCTTGAAGATATCATTCGCCAGAATGAAGCCCGACAGGTGGTCGTAGTGTTCGTGCGTGGCAACGACAAGATCGAGCTGCCCGCCGCACGCCTTCATGAAATCGTCGGCACCAGCCATGATCCGTTTCTTGCCGAGAGAAGTGACCGGCTTGTTGGCCTTGCTGCCGATACACTGAAGTACCCCGCAATCAATCAACATCTTGAAGGCGCTCGGGCCAACGGTGTGTTTCACGAAGAAGAAGTCGCCGAGCAGCCCGCGATACATCCGGATCGACACCGTACCGCCGGCTGAAGAAGGAATGTTCGCCCGCGATCCAGGGCTTTGGGCAGGACCGGGGATTGAAGATGACGACGGGCCGCCCGCGGACGAGCGGGGCCGCCGCTTTTTGACCGCAGACTTCTTTTTCGCGGTCGTTGCTTTCTTCTTCGCTGCGTTTGCTTTCTTTGCCACAGACGCCCCCTATTGGCCGCGATGAGCCATCGCAAACGGCTCACGATGGCCACTGCCGGATTCATCGGGTAGATAAGTGAATCCGAAGCCGTCCGGGCTGGACAGTAGTTCGCGCTGCTCCTGCAGCCGATCCTCGTCGTCGATGCGCTTGCGCATGATGTAGCGCAGGCGGTTCTCCCTGAGATCGATGATCAGTGTCGCGCCGCCCCGGAAGATGAAGTCGGCCTTTTTCCTTGGTGGGCCCCTGTCCGCGCTTTTCTGCTCCGCCGGATCGACATACGCCCGCCGCCGTTGCGCTACCTCGATCACCAATTGCCGAACGTCCTGCCCGTCAGGACCGCTTCGCCGCGTCGCCCGCACGCTATGAACTTCGACCTTTGGCCCCTGCCCCCAATCAATGCTGCCCAGACGCAGACGCTCCGGCTGCATGAAGTAAACACCTAGCGCCTTCTCCCAAGCGCGATCCACGGTGGACTTTTTGGGATCCGGCTCGACCAGCCAATGCCAAACCTTCGAACGGTTCTCCTCCGCAACCTCGATAATCTTGTCGCGTCCGTAGTACGGCTGGAGCTCAAGCCCGATTTTTTCGATGGTCGCTACATTCAAGGGATTTTTGCCCAGCATCTGCTCCGGGCTTTCCCAAAGCAAATTTTCCGGCGACATCGAAAGGCAGTCTTCCACCATGATGCCGCGGCGACGGAACGCCTCAGCGAAGGCAATGCGGTAGTTGTAGGTATCGATCGGCACCAGATCCGTGTCGGCAGTGATGATGCCGCGCAAAAATTCGCCAAACCTCACGTCGACGGGCGGCATGTAATCGAGCGCGCGCATGCACATCCGAAGAACATGATCTGCAGTCTTGGCGGCCTCCCTCGTCAAGCGAGCCGTCAGATCTGCATCGAGACGCTTGTTCTCTCCGCGCGTAACCCCGCCGATCCGGAGCAAATCCTCGGTCCTCTTTCCATAGATCGTCAAGAAGGCATCGAACACAGCGGCAACCAGAATGGCGCCGCGGTCATGACATTCCGTGGTCTGCGCCAGAAGGTCGGGGTCAGGCTTGGTCCCGACATACTGTCGGAGCGAGGGATGCCCGGTCGTACCTGCGGCAAACTGCTGTGCGAGGCCACTGAGAAGGCCTTCCTTTTCGAGCGTTCCGCCACCTTGCTGTATGTGTGCGTAGACGGCCTCCGTCAGCGTAAAATGCGAAAACAGCGCGACAATGTCGGCGAAGGCCTCATGAAACGCCAGACTGTCGATGCTCGTGGCTTCTGCGTAGCGGCGATGCAGGCCATCGAGCACTGCGTGCGTCGTTTCATGTGCGATGATGTCATGCGACAGCGCAGTGAATATCCAGTTGGCCCCGGCAGAGGCGTTGGCGCTGCGGAAATATCCGAACAGTAATGCGCGCTTCTCCCTGCTGTAATACGCATTCGCCTCTCGCATCGCGTGGGGATAGACGCGCAGCTTCTTTACCGGCTCGTACCCTCCGTATCTGCCTATCGTTGTGTTCCAGCGGGGCGCCCAGATCACCTTGCGTCCAAGTGCACGCTCGAATAGGTGGATGACCTTCATTGCGACCGCAAATACCATTTGCTGGTGGAATTGCGGATTGCCCTCCGAGGGCGTCAGTCCATCCTGCGCGAGAAGATGAGGATCGTTGAGGTCGACAGGCTGGTAGAACTGACCACTCGCGGGATCGACGTCGATGACTTCGAGATACTCGTTGATCGGACCGATCTCCAGCTCGTCTTCCCAGGGCTCTTCCCATGGCAGCGAGATCGTCGCATAGGCATAGCCTACCGAACCCAACGTGCTCGCCGTTTGCGGATCGAACGCGTATACGCGCAACCGGCGTGCAGACGGAGGTGGATAATCGGACTCCATGGTCACCACCGCACTAAAAATAAAAAATAGACGCCCCCTTCACGAACGGGCCTCTTGCAATACGTCATAATTGCACTCTCGAAACGCGGATGCAACGTCTGATTTTTTTCTTGCAATGCACCACCTTGCGCCGTGGCCGGGCTTCACTCCGAACGACCGAGGACGGAATTTTGCGTGAAGCGACCTCGTACGATACGGAAGGCGAGCCCGGATCGGTTTCGGCGCCGAACGATATTTTCCTGACGATAGTTTTTCCACATGACTGCCTATCGCCTCGCGATCTTCGACTTCGACGGCACGCTGGCCGATTCCCTTCCGTGGTTTCGCGCCTCCTTCCAGGACATGATCACGCGGTTCGATCTTGCGCCCGTCCACGACGACGAGGTGGAAGGGCTGCGCGGCCTGTCCGCGCGCGAGATCATGGCACGCCTCAACGTATCCATGTGGCAATTGCCGGCCATCGTCAGCGACATGCGAAAGCGCAAGCTCGCCGCAGCAGGCGAGATAGCGTTGTTCAACGGTATCCCGGCGATGCTGACTGACCTGCAGCGCCAGGGCATCAAGACCGCCATCGTCAGTTCCGACAGCGAAGCCTCGGTCCGGCAGGTGCTCGGACCCGATGCCAGCCTGATCAACCGCTTCGACTGCGGTGCTGCGATGTTCGGCAAGCACTGGAAATTCCGGCGCGTCGCACGAAAGCTTGGCGCAAAACCTTCAGAGACGATCTGCATCGGCGACGAGATCCGCGACATCGAAGCCGCGAAAGCCGCCGGCATGGATTCGGCGGCGGTGGCCTGGGGCTATGCTCTTCCCGCCGCATTGCAGGCGGCGGGGCCGACGCATCTCTTCAATTCGATCGAGGAGATCATGCAGCGGCTCATTATGACGAAATGACACGTCGTGACATGCCCGCCGATAACTCCGCTGCCGGTTATACCCACAGGGGCCATCGTACGAGATGTTCGTGGCCATTCAGGCTGCGGATAAGTACGAACTCCTTGACGGTCCAGCCGATCGGCTCGATCGGATACTCGTCTACGTCTCGCGCGTCATACAGCAACGTGACGTGCGGTGTGAAATTGGTCTTGGCCAGCCTCCTCATCCCTCTTCGCGTCAACGCGGCGCAGAACATCTGCCGAAACGATTGCAGCCCGCGCAATCCATGCTCTCCGATCAGAACGAACGGGTGGTTGCCCGGCCGGCCCCGAAAGCTTGCCGTGCGATCGAACCAGACCTGGAATGGCGCGGTTCGCACCTCCATCGCCGCTTCCCATGCGGAGCAATGCTGGCCCTCCGGCAAGCCGCCGAGCGCGAACAGCGAAATGTGCAGTCGCTCGGGCGCAATGAGCCTGCCGTCGAAACGATGCGCGCGCTTGAGCCCGGAAGCCAATTGATGAATTCGCTCCGCCGTGCCGGCATCGGGCACAGCCGCGAGGAATAAGTTGGCACTACTACGGCTTGTAAACTCGTCCATGGCAGACCAGAACAAACCATGAACATAAGGTTGTAGCAAGACTATACTGCAACCCCGGACATAAATTTGCGCGGCCTCACAGCACACACCCATAATGCGCCGACGACACCAGCCGGATGTACTTGTCGTGCACCGATCCCGGCCGTACCGCGGCAATGGACGCCGGCGCGCGCCAATCGGTCATGCGGCGCGCGATCTCTTCCGCGGTCACGTCTAGATTCACGGTGCGGGCGCCGGGGTCGATGACAATCGTATCGCCGTCGCGCACCGCGGCGATCGGGCCGCCGCGCGCGGCTTCCGGCGAGACGTGGCCGATCAGGATGCCGTGCGAGACGCCGGAGAAACGGCCGTCGGTGATCAGCGCGACATTCTCGCCGAGGCCCCGCCCCTGCAACTGGATCGTCAGCATCACCATTTCGGGCATGCCGGGTCCGCCGACCGGGCCGACATTCCGCACCACGATGACATTGCCCGCCACGATCTCGCCCGCGCGGATCGCAGCCATCGTGTCCCCCTCGGATTCGAACACGCGCGCGGTGCCCCGAAACTGCCCCTTCTCAAGCGCCTTGCCTGACAGCTTGAGCAGGCAACTCTCCGGTGCAAGATTGCCCTTCAGGACGCTGATGTGATTGTTCGCCGGGGCGATCGGTTTCGACACCGGAAAGACGATCTCCTGCGGCGGCATCTGCTCCAGCGTCGGAACATCGGCAAGGTTTTCCGCCAGCGTTTTGCCGGTGACCGTCATGACGTCGCCATGCAGGAGGCCCGCGCGGAGCAGTTCCTTCATCACAACCGGAACGCCGCCGATCGCATGCAGGCTGCCCATCGCGAACGGGCCGTGCGGCTGCAGATTGGCGAGCAGCGGGACACGCTCGCCGATCTCTTGGATGCGTTCGATCGTGATCGGCACCTGCGCCTCGCGCGCGACCGCGAGCAGATGCAGATACATGTTGGTCGAGCCGCCCATCGCATAAACGGTCGTGATCGCGTTCTCGAACGCCCGCTCGGTCATGATGTCGCGCGGCCGGATGCCGGCCTGCATCAGCCGGTACAAGGCATCGACCGAGGCGCGGGCCTGCGCGCGGACGTCGGCATGAATATCGCTGCCGGCGTCGTAATCGGCGGGATGCGAGGCGCCGCGCGGCAGCATCATGCCGATCGATTCCGCGATCGTGCTCATGGTGTTGGCCGTGAACATCGCGCCACAGGTGCCGCTGCCGGGCATCACGTTGCGCTCGACTTCCAAAAGCTCCTCGCCGGAGAGGCGGCCGGACTCGTTGGCGGCGCGGGCTTCGGCGTAGTCGAGGATCGTGATGTTGTTGCCCTTGCGGGCCCATGCGCCGAACGAGACGCGGCCCGGCGTGCTGGTGCCGGGATAGAGCACGAGCCCGAACGCATTGGTGCGCGCCAGCGGCATCAGCGCGGCCGCGCCGGTCTTGTCGCAACCGGAAATCACGATCATGGCGTCGCCATGATGCGCATAATGGCCGATCTCGAAGCAGTCAGCGACGGTGTCGCGCGAGGCGAGGCTGTAACCCGCCGTCGGCGTGCCCTGCGTCAGCGCATCCGACACCGCCGGCGCGCCGACGATCAGCCCCTGCCCGCCGCGCTCTGCCAGGATCTCGACCAAGAGATCGGTGATGGCGCGCACGCGGTTGTTGCAGCGATGCGCATTGGTGTAGGCGCTGGCGATCGTCACCACCGCGCTGGTCTGCGCGGCGCGATCCGGATCGAATCCGGCGGCGCGCAGTTCAACCCGCGCGCGCTTCCAATAGGTGCTGCTGTCCTGCGTCGTCATGGGGTGCTCCGGGTCTTCTTGATGGAATGCCGTGTCGGCCTGATTGGCACTGAACGAGGTTTACGCCGTCTTGCCGTCGTCGAAGCTGACGATCACAGCGGCATTCGCAATCAGGATGGGATCGTTACCGCTCTCGGACGGAATTTCCAGCCCGCCGGCGACCGCCGTCACCTTGACGGTGCCGTACGGAAGCTCCTTGGCCACCGCCGCGGTATCCACCGCGTCCGGATTCGGCACGGCGATCATGACATCGACGAACATGTCGTTGGCGGTCTTGCCCAGCATCCGGAAGAAGCCGAGGCTGGAATGGCGGATGGCGTCCGAGACGGCGCGCTTGGCGGCCTTGGTGGCATCGCGCCCGTGAACGTCGACGCCCATGCCCATTTCGGTGATACAGCGCACGCGTGCCATGGCATTTCCTCTTGTTGGCGGCATTGCCAGATATCGATTGGCGAAGCTCTGCTCCCTCAATCGCCGCTTGCAGCCGCGCCGTCAAGCCATAGTCCGCTCAGCCGGATGCTCGCACAAGACGCCGCCGAACCGAACTGGAGCTGACGCGCCATGGCAGCTCAGCTTCACTGCTTCGCAACGTCGCTGTGCTTACCCCAGAAGCTTCATGAGATTGCGTTTGCGGCCGTGTCGCTCCTTGAATGCAGCGACGTACGCCGCGTGCTCGGCCGCGCTTCGCAAGCCCGCCATCCTGGCGATGAGCTTGACGGCTTCCGCATAGGCGGAATTGCTTCCAGTGCCGACAAACTGCTCGACCTGCTCGGCGTAGACTTCGAGCGCCTCGCGCGGATGCGTGGCCTCACTCAGCCGCGCGAGAGCCTGCCTCGCGCCGACGGCCGTACGGTGCTTGCGGACGACGGCCCATGCTTCGTCGAACATCTTCTCTTCCATCAGGATGTCAGCGAGAAGATTGGCCGGAGCGGACCAGTGCGCGCGTTCATTCCGGACGATCCGGGCCTCGAGAATTCGGGTCACACGCTGGAGCACGCTAGCGCCGCCAAGTTGGCGCAGTTGGGCATAGAGTTCGAGGCTCGGCGCCTTCTCGAAAGCCTTCCATAAATGTGCCTCAGCCTCCTCCCTTCGTCCGGCATCCGACAGCAGCCCGGCGGTGAACGACACCAGCTCGTCGAGCCTGCCGTCCTCGAATACCCAAAGCCCCTCCTCGGCCCTGCGCAGCGCTTCGTCCCTGCGGCCTTGCGCGAGGCAGAATTGCGCCAGCTGCAGGTATTGCCACGGCGAGGACAGATCACGGCTGCGAAGTGCGATGCGGGCATCGACATCGCCGGCGCGTTCGGCGAAGAAGTCGAGGATGTCCCTTAGCGCGAGATCATCGGGAAGGTCATCATCGTCATGGCTTGCGGCTTTGTGACGTGACAACTTCTCCCAGGCTTCGGCGGCGAGGCGGTGATATTCCGCGAGGCCTTCCTCGCCGAGGATCTCGGCATAGAGCGCCACGGCGCCGGAAAACGTGCCGTAGTTGCCGTTCACTTCGCGGGCGAACAGGTCGCGCGCAAATTGGATCGATTCGGGCTGTGCCGTCTCGGCTGCGGCAAAGTGGATGCCGCGCGCTCGCTCGAGCAATGCGCTGCAATGACCGTCGGAATCGTCGATCTCCTCGATGGCTCGCTCGATGCGGTCGATCGCATGTTCCGCCAGCTCAAGCGCAAGATTGGCGCGCGTCCCGGACGCTAGGTCGGCGAAAGCATCGAGCGCCGCGTCGACATTTGCCGCCCAGCCCGACGCTCCCTGATATTCAACAAAACCCCGCGTCCGTGTGGCTGCATCGATTGTTTTGCACAGTCGCATCCGGAGCGTCTTGTCGTCGGCGTCCACACTCGCTGCCGCCATGTCCAGCTTACGGAACAAGGCAGAGTCACGCTCGGCCAAGTCCATGATAATGCCGACAAGAACGTCAACGCTCTTTTGCTTCAAATGGGCACGGATGCGCGACAGCGCTCCCACGCCCTCCGCATTCGCATCCATGCTTGCCGCATTGGCGGCGAGCGCCGCGGCGACCATGTGTTTACAGACGCCCCAGTCTTCGAACGCCGGGCACGAGCAGTTGCCGCCAATCCTGTCGCCACCACCGGTAAGTTCGGTACGGTAGTCTTCGGTGCCCTCGACCTGCGCCAGGACGCGCCCCGGTTCGATCGCGAGCAACTGGACCTGGCCGCTGCGATAGTAGACCTCGCCGCGCGCGAACACCTTCTCGCCCGCAATCTCCCCCAACGCGTCGATGTCAAAGCGAGGCCGCTGCTCGGGTTTATGGGCTTTCATGAGCGACCGGAGCAACCGGGTTAAAGCGTTGAGCTGTTTCTAGCTTACCGGAAAATCGTAGGCACCACTATCCTCAGGTAGCCTCCGTCAACAGCCCTTGTTGCGCCTTCCCTCCGGTCGCTCCGGTGTTGCGGGACCGCACACGTCCCGAACGCGGGATCATGCCCGGCCGAACCCGTTTCGCCGCCCCGAGATCAGCTTCAGCCAGGGCGCCGAATGGAAGGCGCTCATCAGCAAATACATCGGGACCATCCCGCCGACAAACGGCGCGTTCGCGGCCGAACAAAGGCTATCCAACGAGCCGCTGCCTGCAACCGCCGTGAGCAGCGCCATGATCGCGAAGGTCGGCGCGGCCGCTAGCGCTAGCCATCTGACGATGCAACGTGTGACCGCAGCGCCCTCTCCACACCTCACAGCGCCGGTCGCGTTGCTGTGACAAGCCTCGCTCATGGCTTCGCGCTCGCCTCTTTCCGGAACGCGGCCTCACCGGCATCCGATATCTCGACCCATCTCTTGTCCGGCGCGGCGCCTTCGACGTAGCTGTCGTGCCAGTTCCACCATTTGTAGGTCTGGGTCTGCGGGTAGCCCTCAGGCGAGTCCTCCCACACCTCCTGCCGGCCGAGCGGCGTGATGTCGAGGTAGTTCCAGGTGCCTCCCATCTGCTCGTCACCACGGTTGTTGATGAAGTAGGTGCGGTAAATCTTGCCGCCGTCGCGGATAAACACGTTGGTGCCGTGCCACTCGCCGACGCCGAAGTCAGCGTCGAAGCTGTCAGTGACGGTGTACCAGGGAATCATCTGCCAACCCATTCGTCCCTTCAGGCGCGCGATATCGGCCTGCGGCGCGCGCGACACGAACGCGAGCGTGGTATCGCGAGCGTTGAGATGGGCGGGATGGGCGACCTGGTCGGCCACCATCGAGCAGCCGCGGCAGGCATGGTCGGGCCAGCCGAACACGCCCGGCTCGTAGAACGCGCGGTAGACGATCAGTTGACGGCGGCCATCGAACAGGTCGAGCAGGCTGGCCTTGCCGCCCGGTCCGTCGAACTCATAACTCTTCTCCACGGCCATCCACGGCATCCGCCGGCGCTCCGCAGCCAGCGCGTCCCGGGCGCGCGTTGCGGCCTTCTCCTTCACGCAGCATCTGTTGGCGCGCGGCTTCCCATTCCTTGGCTGAAACGACGTTTGTCTTCATGGCTAACTTCCTTTTGTTGCGATCCCTGTTGCATGGTTTCGACGTGCCCGTCAGACCGGCAGTCGCTGGTCGTATTCCCTGTGCAGCCGGCTCCAGCCGTCCCAGAACGATTCCGGCTCCTCGCCGTTGGCGCGGGCCACCAGAACGTCGAGATGCATGTGCCAGCCGGCACCGACCTTGAGCATGGTCGAGCGATCGGGCAGACGGCGATGGATCACGGTGAGCAGCACGCCCTTGCCTTTGGGCTCAAGCTCGAACGTGACATCGCCGCTTCCATTCCAGGCGATCGAAAGCTTGCGCATCGGTTCAAGCTCGGTGATGCGGCTCTGCATCCGGTTCTCTTCGGAAAAGCCTTCCGGCCGCTTGCTCGGCGGATCGTTGAGTTCGGAATTGCGCCAGACCAGTTCGACGGGCGCGCCGACCTTCATTTCCATCGCGCCCGCCGCCAGCCATTTACGGCGCAGGTCGCTGTCGGTGAGATAGGCCCACACACGCTCGATCGGGCCCGGCAGCAGCCGCTGGATCTTCAACGTCGTCGGTTCGATCAACGCGCCATAGGCGTCGGGCTTTGTTGTTGCGTCCATCGTTCTCTCCTTCACTTCGGCTTCTTTGTTTTCGCCTCGTCCTCGGCGCGCAGCAGCGATTCCAGCGCATCGAGCTTTGCATTCCAGAAACGCTCGTAACGCCTGAGCCAAGCATTTGCTTCCGCCAGCCGCGCCGCATCGAGGCGGCACAGATGGGTGCGGCCGCGGATCGTGCGCTTCACGAGGCCCGCGTTCTCCAGCACCCGCACATGTTTCGACGCGCCGGCGAAACTCATGTGGAACGGCGTCGCCAGTTCCCCGATCGTGAGTTCGCGCGTCGCCAGATGACCAAGCATCGCCCGGCGCGTCGGGTCCGCCAGCGCGTGAAAAACCGCGTCGAGATGTGTCGAATGCTCAACCATGTGGTTTAGTATAGGCGCGCGACGCCAATAGTCAACCATTCGGTTTAACGTTTTCGTGATGCGGTTCCGGACTGCTCAATCGCCCCTTCATACGGCGCTGTAGCGCGCGAGGACGATAACGGTCAGGACGCGCATCGCTGGACGATCAGTCCTCTTTCTTCAACACCGTCACGTGTAGACGGCGCCGGATTTCCATCCCCTGCCGCCGGTAGAGCGCGATGGCCGAGTGATTGCTGGTGAAGACATGCAGGAAGGGAATTTCCCCGCGCGACACGATCTGGCGTGAAACGGCGGATAGCAGCATCTGCCCGTAGCCGCGGCCGCGGTGGGATGGATGCACGCAGACCGCCGTCATCTCGGTGTATTGAGCGGGCTTCATCCGCTCGCCGGCCATCGCGACAAGCTGCCCGTCGACGCGGATGCCGAGAAAGGTGCCGAGTTCATGGGTACGCGTGCTGAACGGGCCCGGCTTGGTGAGCGCGGTCAGTTCGATCATCGCCGGAACGTCGTCGACGCCGAGCGTAACGATCTCGACGCCGTTGGCTGGTGTCTCGATCGGCGTCCCGATCATCTGCTCGCCGGTATCGGCCAGCACGACCTTGAATTCGGCCGGCGCGTTCACGGCTTCCAGCGTGAACAGCACGGCGATGTCCGTGGGCGACATCAGGGCTGCGAGCGCCGCGAAATTCTCGGCTGATAGATCCGGCATGTCGGCGAACGGCGTCACTTCGGTCGGATAGCGCCGCGCGCGGGCATCGCCTTCGGCCAACGCCTGTTGGGTGGTCGTCAGTGCGGTCCAGATCGGATGATCGAGGGGATGGCTGGAATTATGGGGTACAGACATCAGGCTGCTTTCATTCTCACTCAGGGCACCGCAAGCCTAGCGGTAGTCGCCGAGGTTCGCCACCTTGCCGCCCACGCGGACCTTGGAGACCGATCGCATAGAAGCGCCGATCGAGCGCAGCGTCACGCCTCCGCCGTCGCCTTGATCAGATTGTCGCGCAGCGTGACGACGGTTTCCTGCAGCCGCGCGAACTCGTCCGGCTTCAGTGCCCGGCCGGCGACGCCGCATAGAAGCGATCGATGACATCCAAGGCTTCCGGGCTGGCGACTGCCGGGCAACCGAGAGTCAGGACCATGTTGAAATGACTGAACGGAATGGCGCTCGACACCATCGCGAGCCCGTCGGCGTAATGGTGATCGAGCATCAGGCCCCTTCGAACGGCCTCCGGCGCCGCCGCATGCTGATCGAGCCAGTTCCTCGTATCGATGCTCTCCGCCAGCACGGCCACATCGCGTGCCGTCAGTGCGACATCCGGCATTGTATCAAGCGCCACGGTCCGCATTCGATTTCCCCCACTGTGATCGGGCGAGCCATTTCGCCCGCGAAGCGAACGACCTCCTCGTCGCTCATCGGCATATACGACCGAGAGTGCGCCGGAGTTTCATCAACCGCAGGCCTTGTCGATCGCCCCCGCGGTAAACCGCTCGCAGTGCTGGTGGAGCAGCTTGCCGGGAAGTTGCGGCGTTTTCCCAGCCCCGGAATGACGGCGAGGCTCACGCCGGCACCGCTGCAGCCCGCGTCGCCGGCATCGGCTTGAACGTCATGATGATCAGGAACGCGCCGAGCCCCATGATCCACGAGCCGATGTAGAGCCAGGCGTAGCTGGCAAACGTGTCGTAGATCAGCCCGCCGGCCAGCGGACCCGTCGCCATGCCGAGGCTGCCGGCCATGGCGGTGCCGCCGATCACGGTGCCCATCATCCGCAGCGGAAAGTTTTCGCGCACCAGCACGGCGTAGAGCGGCATGGTGCCGGCATAGATGAAGCCGAACAGCGCCGCGACCGTATAGAACGCGGCGAGCTCGCGCACGAAGACGTAGGCGAGCGCGCCGAACGCCTGCGCCAGCAGACCGAACACGAGCACGCGCTTGGCGCCGAAGCGATCGCCGAGCAGGCCGAAGGCGATGCGTCCGCCGAGCCCGGCCAGGCCTTCCACGCTGTAGATCGTGACCGCCGCGACCAGCGGGATGCCGCAACTGATGGCGTAGCTCACGGTGTGGATGATCGGGCCCGAATGCGTGGCGCAGCAGAAGAAGTTTGTCGCGAGCAGGATGATGAATTGCGGCGAGCGCAGCGCCTGCGCCAGCGTCATGTCCGGCTCGGCCGGCGCATTCGACGGCGCGGACGCCCCGCTCGCGAGCGCGGGCGCGCGGCGCACCAGCAGCGAGACCGGGATCATGATCGCGGCGACGACAAGGGCCACGATCTGCATCGAGGTCCGCCAGTCATGGTTCGAGACCAGCCAGGCCGCGAGCGGCGACATCGTCATCGGCGCCATGCCCATGCCGGCCGAGACCAGCGACACGGCAAGGCTGCGATGGGTATCGAACCAGCCGGTGACGCAAGCCATCATCGGCGCGAATATGGCGGCGGTGGCGCCGCCGACCAGCAGGCCGAAGACGAACTGAAAGACCACCAGCGATGTCGCAAGGCTGGCGAGCCCGAGGCTCACCGCCAGCACCACCGAGCCCGTCAGCACCACGGGCAGCGGCCCCAACCGGTCGGACAAGGTGCCCCAGATCATGCTGGTGAAGGCCATGGCGAGGAAGCCGATGGTCATGGCGCTGGAAATGCCGGTGACTGACCAGCCGGTATCCCGCGCAATCGGCTGCAGGAACACCGGCAGCGAAAACATGCCGCCGATCGCAACACAGCCGAGCAGGCCCCCGGCCGCGACGATGACCCAGCGATAGCGAGAATTCTCCATTTCCGATCTCCAGTTTGGCGCTCTCTGGGTCCAGGACGAACGGGAGGGGCGAGATGCGACAATTCGGCGACCATTCGGCCTCACTTTTTTGCGAGTGAACAGCAAGCAGCAGGCCGTGCAGCGTCTTGCGCCGACTGCTCGATTGGCTGAATACGGTGTGCTATTCCGCCGTAGACCATGACCATCCGCCCCATCGTCCGTTACCCCGATCCCGGCTTGCGCTCCCGGCGCAGCCCGTGACCGCATTTGACGACGCCCTGCGCGACCTTGCGCGCGACCTCCTCGAGACGATGCACGCCGCGCCCGGCATCGGGATTACCGCACCACACATCGGCATCCCGCTGCGGGTCGTGGTGCTCCATCTCGACGCAACCGAGGACGCGCGGACCTATGTCAATCCGGAGATCGTCTGGGCATCGTCCGAGATGATCCTGCACCGGGAAGGCAGCGTCTCGATGCCCGGTGTCAACGACGACATCGAGCGTCATTCGCGGGTCCGGATCAGCTATCAGGACGTCCACGGCAACCTGCAGACCGAGGAATTGGAGGGGCTGCGCGCGGTCTGCCACCAGCACGAGATCGATCAGCTGAACGGAATTTTCTGGCTCAGGCGGCTGTCCCGGCTCAAGCGCGAGCGGCTGATCAAGCGGTTTGACAAGATGTTGCGGAACTGAGCCCCTCCGTTAAGATTACGTTTTAACTAATAATTAAGTATGGCTTTGCGGGCACGAAAGGCACGGCTTAGCGTTTTGGGAATGCTGCTCGGTAACTTCCAATGGGTGAGTGCCATGACCTATAGAACAACGTTTCTCGCGTCTCTCAGTGCCGTCGCGCTTGTCCTTGCCGCGGGCGAGGCATCTGCCGATCCGGGCGCCGCGCGCGGTGCGGGGGTTGCTCCGGCGCGCCCGGCTTTCCCGTCATTCCCCCGACAATCACCATCGCGGTGGCGGCTTCTTCCCTGCCACCGGCGGCGTCTATTACGGCGCGATGGGTGACGTTCGCGAGCCGGTGGTCGAGGCGCCGCCGCCGTCGAGGTCGGACGAGCTGCGTTACACCTGCGTACTGGACATTCCCTGGGACTACGTCCATCGGTGCCCGCAGTACACGACGCCGCGCTAATCCTGCGCGGCGCGTCTCTCACCTGAATTGAACACCTGGGCGTCGGCATCGCCGCCACCAGCTGTGTGAGGAAGCCCACTCGCGCCAAGGCATGGCCGCGCGCCGCTGGCGCAGGCCTGCTCGACGCAGCGGCTCGCCCGCAGGATGTTCTGCTCGGAAAACATCGGCCCCACGATCTGCAACCCGATCGGCAGACCCTCGACAAATCCGCACGGCACCGAGGCCGCAGGCTGGCGGGTGAGGTTGAACGGCCATGTCAGCGGCGTCCAGTCGAACCATTGCGGAAAGCGCGTGGCGTCGGGCGTGTCGACGCCGGCGGCGAAAGCGGTGATGGGAATGGTCGGCGTCAGCAGGAGATCGTAATCGCTGATGAAACGCGTGCATCTTCTGGCTCAGCGCGCGCATCCCGGCATAGGCCGCCTGCAATTCGCTCGCGGAAATACTTTGGGCTGATATGACCAGCCGCAGCAGGCCCGGATCGAGCGCCGCCAGTTGCGCGCCGTCGAAATCACGCACCAGTGCGGCATGCGATGCGCCCCAGATCGCTTCCAGCGCCGGCTGCGCACCGGAAAGATCGAGCGCAACACGCTGCACGTCGGCACCGGCCTTCACCAGCGCGTCGATGGCCGGCTGCATGCCGGCGACGACGGCGGGATCGGCGACCGGGAAGCCGAGATCGGGCGACCATGCGATCCGCATGCCCGCCACCCCGCCGTCGAGGCCATCGAGATAATCGATGCCGCGATAGGGAATGGCGAAGGAATCACGCGCGTCCGGCCGCGTCAGCACGTTCAGCATCAAGGCGCTGTCAGCGACATCGCGCGACAGGCCGCCATAGACCGCGAGCGTGCCCATCTGGCCCGGAAAATTCGGCACCACGCCGTAGCTCGGCTTCAATCCGAACACGCCGCTGAACGCCGCCGGAATCCGGATCGAGCCGCCGCCATCGCCGCCGGTGGCCAGCGGCACGACGCCTGCCGCCACCAACGCGGCCGAGCCGCCGCTGGAGCCGCCGGGCGTGCGGGAAACATCCCAGGGATTACGCGTGATGCCGGTGAGCGGGCCGTGCGTGATGCCCTTCCAGCCGAATTCGGGCGTCGTCGTCTTGCAGAAGAACACCGCGCCGGCCTCGCGCAGGCGGGCGACACCGGGCGTATCCTCCGTGCTCGGCGCGCTCGGCGTCGTGTGAGAGCCGATGCGCGTCGGCCAGCCCGCGACATGCGCGGTGTCCTTGATCGCGACCGGCACGCCGTCGAGCGGCCCGAGCGGCGCGCCGCGACGCCAGCGTTCCGCCGCCTCCGCGGCCAGGCGCCGCGCCTAGCGGTTCATCCAGCAGGCAGATGGCATTGAGAGCCGGATTGACCGCTGTGCAGTTGCGCCAGCGTAGCTTCCAGCACATCGACCGGCGACAACTCGCCTGCGGCGAAGCGCCGCGTCATCTCGCGGGCGGACAGCCAGTTCAATTCGTCTGACATCGCGGCTGCTATTCCGCGGCTTCCCGCGCGGGGACGCCCTGCTCGATATCGCATTGCAGGATATCGGTGAAGCGATTGAAGGCGCCGCAGAGCGCGATGCGCCAGGTCAGCTCGACAATCTGGGCTTCGGAGAAATGCTCGCGAAGTCTCGTGAAAACTTCGTCGCGCGTCTTGCTCCAGTTGTTGTTCACGGCGATGGAATATTCGACGACGAGCTTGTCGACGACGTCGAGTTCCGGATGATCCGCGTAGTCGAGCAGGCGGTCGGCGCCCTCCTCCGATACGCCCTGGATCGCCAGTTTTGGCGCGTGGTGCGACACGCAATAGTCGCACTTGTTCAACAGGGACACGGCGACCAGCGCGATCTCCAGATGGCGCTTCGACAGGGTGCCGGTATCGGCCAGATCGACCAGCAACGACCAGGTGTGCTTGAAGATCGGCGGCCGGTGCGCCATCACGCCCGCCTGGTTCTCGAATGCGCCGTAGGTCGTCATCTTGTCCCACAGCGGCTGCAGCTCGGCCGGCAGATCGTCTTTGGTCTTGATCGATACGCGTGACATGGGTTCATCCTGAATGATGGTCGGGTATTGAGGCGATGCTGAACGTTCACGCCGGACAAATCAACGTCTCCGATGGAGCCATCTGATGACATTGCAACCAAACTCGCCTGTCATCCCCGCGACAGGCGGGGATCCAGTACGCCGCGCCGCTTCTCGGTTCAATCGAACGCAGCGGCAATCCATAGCTCGGCAATGCTGGGTCACTCGCCTTCGCGGCGCTGCAACGACGTGAATATGACTTTCGCCATCTCGCGGCGCATTGCGCCCGAGGTTTGCATCTTTTTTGCCCTCTTCCAATTCAGAGGGCGCAGGGAAGACCGGGTGCTTGCTGCACCCGAGGTCCCGTGTGCGATTTGCGCTAACAAGACTGCACACGAGCATACAGGTACAGCGGGGCAGCCCGGCCTTCCCTGCGCAATGGCTTTACGGCTTACTTCGTGCTCTTCCCGGAGAACGGCTCTTTTGCCTCCGTCGTCGGCGGGGTACTTCCCGCCAACTTAACGCCAGCACCGCGGCGCCCGAACCACACGACTTCACCGTACGCATCCGGCGCGCACGTCTGTCGCGCCCTCAGCGTCCACCGCATCCCACCGCGCGTTCGTGACGTTCGCGAGCGCCCCTTATCCGCAGCAAGACGAGCGGAGTTATGCGGCTGATTTGGGTGGATACGAAAGCGGAATATTTTTGATTTGTGGGATTGACACGATTTCGGATAATCAGAAGTGATTTGGGTATCATCGGCTGACAGCGATCGTCAGTCAGCCGGAATGAAGCGGAGCGTGCCCGCTCGACGCGTCGGCTGGCCGGTGTCGCTGGTGTGATTTACGCCATCCGTGACAGGCACCTCGGGGAAATCGAACGGGCTTACCCCGTCCAGGCAGGCCACGTTGACGGCATAGGAATTCTGGTTCGATCGCCGTTGATGATGCGTATAGATTCCGCAGCGGGAGCAGAAGAAGTGCTGCGCCGCGCCGGTATGGAAGCGGTAGCTTGTCAGCGCATCCTCGCCTTGCAATATCTTGATGCCACCCATTTCCGCCATGGCGACGACGGCGCCGCGCATCCGGCAGTAAGAGCAGGTGCAGCGGAGGATCGAATTGAAGCCGTCGCTCAGCGTCGCCTCGAAACGCACCGCGCCGCAATGGCACTGGCCAGCCCAAACGTTCTTGTCGTCCACCATGTTGCCTGTGTCCCCTGTTCGGTCACTTCTGTGCCTACGCTCTCTTGCCCGCACGTTTGGATAGCGGCGCGTTGCGCCGCTGGCGCTTGCCGCGCGCGATCTCCGTTGCCAGCGCGTCCAGCTTCGGCTCCCAAAAACTCCTGAACTTGCCGACCCATGCGTCCACCGCCTGAAGTCCGGCGGCATCCACCGAATAAAGTCGTCGCTGGGCGTCCGCACGGACCCTTGCAAAGCCGCTCTCGCGCAGCACCTTCAGGTGCTGCGACACCGCCGCCTGCGTGATCCCGAACTCCGCGCCGATCGCCTCCACCACTTCGCCGGACGCCATCTCTCCCGCACCGAGCAATTCGAGGATGCGGCGGCGCACCGGATCGGAAAGGACTTCGAAGACGTGCATCAGCTTCCTGTTCCGGGATGCGCAATATCGGGCGGCATCTCCCCGCGGTAGAAGGCGATGGTCCGGTCCGACCGCTGCTTTGCCGAAGCCGGGTCAATGCCGCTCGCGACATGCGCCGCGCGCCAAAACTCGCCGCTCTCGCTCATGAACGCCTTGCCATCCGGAGAAACCATCCAGGCCTCGGCTACCTCATGATCGACCGACGCCCCGCTCGCAAGATACCGCTCAAGTCCCGCGATGGCGAGGTCCCAACCGATGCCCACCGCGCCGGGACCGAACTGATTCCAGTGATCCTCGATGATGGCGGTGTGCTCCAGCGTCAGCCGCGCCTGGCTGCGCTCGGCCGCAAGGCTGACGTCGATCCAGCTCACAGCGCCGCCGAATTCCCAGGTCGCCGCAAAATGATCCGGCGGGGCGCACGCCGTGATGGTGCCGCCCGCATTGCCCTTGAGCTGGTACTTTCCGCCCAGATTGAGGTCTCCCTCGACCGGCAGGAACCAGCGCGCAATGCGCTCCCTGCTGGTCAGCGCGTCCCAGAGATCATCGACGCTGGTGTCGTAGAGCCGCGTCAGCGTCACGGCACTCGCGGCTTTGCCTTCTTTCTCGAAATTGCGCACCGAGCGCGTGACAAGCCCCAACACCCTTGCGACGTCGATCTCCATCCTGTCCTCCCTGTGATCTGGAGTGGAGGATCGTATCGGCCGGTACTTATATAAGTCAAGACTTATAATTGGCGTCCGCGAATTGGTAGCCCGCATGAGCCAACGGGTCGCGCGAATGCGCGCATGACCAGGGGGCCGTCACCGCCTGTGTCACATACCCGCATTGGAAGCAGGCCCGCGCGTGAACGCGGCGTTGGCCCGCTGAGCCGCTCGCGCGTCCCTCATGCGGTTGGCGACCTCCGGCGTCAGAGTCACGTTGCAAGATCATTCGCCGTGACTTGACGGGCCGCCTCCTCATGTAATATCGTTAGTTACATGAGAAGAGACAGCCGATTATCGGGCGTGTTGCACGTCCTGCTCCACATGGCCGAACAGAAAGCGCCGGTGACGTCGGAGGCGCTGGCGAAGGCGATGGACACCAATGCGGTGGTGATACGGCGGATCATGTCCGGGCTGCGGGATCACGGCTATGTCCGATCGGAGAAGGGCCATGGCGGTGGATGGACGCTGGCTCGCGGCCTCGCGACCATATCGCTGCGGGACGTCTATGACGCGCTCGGCCGGCCAGCGCTGTTCGCGGTCGGAAACCGAACGGAATCCCCCGGCTGCCTCGTCGAGCAGGCCGTGAACGCCGCGCTCGACCAGGCGTTCGACGACGCGGAAGCGCTGCTGCTGTCGCGCCTGGGCAACGTGACGCTCGCGGCGCTGAGCGCCGACTTTCAAAAGCGTCTGGGCGACCGGCGCAACCGCCACCGGCTGGAGATCGCGCATGCCACTTGATACCGCTATCCCGCCCTTCGTGGCGGCCTTCTCCGATCCCGAGGCGGTGGCGCGATATGCGGAGGGGCCACCGCGCTTCGTGCCCGGCTTTACGGACCTGCACCGCATGACCGGCATTCTGCTGGCGGAGCGGGCTGCGTCCGACGCGCAGGTGCTGGTGCTCGGCGCCGGCGGCGGACTGGAGCTGAAAGCCTTGGCGGAGGCGAGGCCTGGCTGGCATTTCGTCGGCGTCGATCCCGCCGCCGCGATGCTGCAGCAGGCCGAGCGCACACTCGGGCCGCTCAACGCCCGTGTTCAGTTGCAGCAGGGTTATATCGACGATGCCCCGGATGGCCCCTTCGATGCCGCGACCTGCCTGCTGACACTGCATTTTCTCGCCGCCGACGAACGGCGGCGAACAGCGGCGGAAATCCACCGCCGGCTCAAGCCCGGCGCGCCGTTTGTGGCCGCCCATTCGAGTTTTCCGCAAGCCGGCAGCGAGCGCGTGCGATGGCTGTCGCGCTATGCCGCCTTTGCGGTGGCCTCCGGCGCCGATCCGGACCTGACCGAAAAAGCGCGCTGCGCGGTCGAGGCCCACCTCAGCCTGCTCGACCCGGAACAGGACGCGCAAGTCCTGCGCGAGGCGGGCTTCCGGGATGTCGAGCTGTTCTACGCCGCCTTTACCTGGCGCGGCTGGGTTGGCTACGCCTGAAGTCCGCGCCGGCGAAAAAAAGAGTTCAGCGATGTCGGGACGCGACTTGTCCGATCGTCCTCTGCTGGTACTGGCGGGGCAAGCCTCGCGCCTGCGGAAAATGTAAGGAGAACAACGATGAACAAGAACACGATCTGCCTTTGGTACAACCACGACGCCGAAGCGGCCGCGCAGTTTTACGCCAAGACGTTTCCGAACAGCAGCGTCGGACTCCATTCATAGAGCGCCATCCGAC
>CAWIZF010000020.1:0-37717 GCA_963840465.1 uncultured Alphaproteobacteria bacterium
TTGGGCTGAGCCCGCCTTGGTCGCCTCTCGCTCGCCGGTCACGGCATTTTCGGCCGCCTGGCTCATCAACGACGGATAATCATGGCCGAACAGGATCTCGCAGAAACGGATCGCCGCCTGCCGGCGAGCTGGCGGGAAGGCGCGCGCCGGGGTCGCCCCCGCGCAGCGCCTGCACCAGGCTCTCGGTGGAGCGTTCGACGAACGCTGTAGGTCGGAGTAGGTCCGCTACGTCACTTCGTTGATGGCGAGTTCGCTGGCATAGGTGCGGCACACCGCCACGAAGTCGATCAGGGCGGCGATCTCCTCGACCTCCGCGGCGTCGATCTTCGGCGCGGCGGCGATATCCTTGTCGGCGCGCTGGCGCAGGATGCGGCGGACCCGGCCGGGCACGCTCTCGATCTCCGACTTCAGCGCATTGGAAATTTCGGCGCGGATTGCCGCGAGCTGGCGGCCCCACGCGGAATTGTTGCGCAGGTCGAGCTCGGTGCGCAGCCCGCGCACCCCATCGTGCAAAATTTTCAGTGGCTCGCCGATATTGTCGAAATGGCCGCGCCTGATGTCCGTGCGCAGGCAGGCCGTGAGGAACGACAGATCGTGCAGCGCGATCGTGACGGCTATGCCGTAGGGCGTGGCGGCCACGCGAAGCTCGTCGTCGGATGCCGCCATCTTGATGGCGAGACGGATGATCTGCCACGGCTGCGCCAGCCGCTGCATGATCAGCGACAGCGCGAACGGCAGCAATTGCGGCGTCTGCAACGATGGAACGTTTAGCGCCGAACCCACCGAGGCAATCTGGGATTCTGAAAACAACCGCATCTGGCCCGGCATCCGGCTGCCGAGCGTATCCAGCGTCTCGCGCGCCCGCAGCACGCCTCCGACCGACAGCAGGTCCTCGACGACATTGGGCGGGCCGATACGGGCGAGCGTCCTCTGCCTGTCGTCACCGGCGACGGGTGTGGCGATATTGATGATCGCGTCGGCTGCGGCGAGCTGGAACTTGCGGGTTGCGCTTTCGAGGCCGGCGGTGCTGCCGCTCTGCCTGACCTCGGCGAGCGCGGCTTCGAATGCGCGCGCGGCGTCGGGCGCACCGTCGCGGCCCAGCCATTGCCAGATCGGCAGCAGCGATGCACGCCGGATCTGCCCGATCCTGACGGGAAAATTGCTCTCGACGAGAAAGGGCTCGAGCGGACCAAACAATAGTCGCGCCGGATCGTCGGTCCGCGGGCGCGCCTCGTCGTCTTCCTCGGTTCCGCGCACGACCTTGCGAAGCTGCTCGAGCACGAAATTGGCGACGGCCATGTCCTCGCCGCGCTCAATGGCGCGCTCGAACTCACGCATCAGCAGCGCCTGCGATTGGGGCGGGAGCTGGGCGAGATAGTCCCTCAGCCGCTCGGTCGATGTCTGGCTCATTCGCCTGGTGTGGATATGCGTGTCATGTGGACGGGCATAGCGCCCGCCCCCGATATTAGAAGTGCGCGCGTTAAGAAGCCGTTTAGGAATAACGAAATCAACCCCAGGCATTGCCGGTTCCCGCCCCGGCAACCCCAGGTAATCGCCGGACGGGAGGTTCAGACCCCCGGCAGCACCAGTTCAGCCCGCAATCCGCCGATCGGAGCGTCGCCCAGGACCAGGCTGCCGCCATAGAGGGCGGCGAGATCGACCACGATCGAAAGCCCGAGCCCGGACCCCGGCTTGGACTCGTCCAGCCGCTGGCCGCGCCGGGACACCTGCGCGCGCTCGGCGGCGGATAATCCGCGGCCATCGTCATCGACAATGATCCGCAGCCACGGCCCGGCGCGGGGCTCTGACGGCGGCTCCACCCTCACCTCGATCAAGACCTGGGTGGCCGCCCATTTGCAGGCGTTGTCGACCAGATTGCCGGCCATCTCTTCGAGGTCCTGGCGCTCGCCGCGGAACTTGGCCAGGGGATCTGCCTTCACCGCGATCGTGATGCCGCGATCCCGATGGATCTTTTCCATGGTCCGCCGCAGCGCCTCGATGGCGGGCGCGACCTCGGTGACGGTGCCGATGATGGTGACGCGCGCAGCGATCCGGGCGCGCTCCAGATGATGCGCCAGTTGATCCCGCATCACATCGGCCTGCTCCAAGACCTTGCTGGCAAAGGGATCTACCGCGTGGGCGGAAGCCTCGTTGAAGATGACGGAGAGCGGCGTCTTGATGGCGTGGGCGAGATTGCCGACATGGGTGCGGGCGCGTTCGACGATTTCGCGGTTGGCGTCGATCAGCGCATTGGTCTCGCGCGCCAGCGGCGCGATCTCGACGGGAAACTCGCCTTCCAGCCGTTCGGCGCGGCCGGAGCGGATGTCGGCGATCGATTCCGAAATCCGCTTGAGCGGCGCCAGGCCGAAACGGACCTGGAAGATCGTGGTCAGCAACAGCACGATACCGAGCGCGGCGAAGGTGCCGCCGAGGTAATAATCGAAGGCGCGGATCTCGTCGAAGATTTCGGATGCGTCGCCGGCCACGCTGACCAGGAATTTGCCGTCGGCGCCGAGGTCGACCGGCCGCTCGACCACCCGCAAACTCTGGCCCTCGGGCCCGTCGACGTAACCGAGACGGATGCCGGCGGGGGTCAGTTCCGCGCCGATCTCCTCGAGCTTGGGCAGCTTCTTGTCCCACAGCGAACGCGACGCCCGCGTCTCGGCCTTCTCGTCGGTACGGACGATCTGCCAGTACCAGCCGGACAGCGGCAATTCGAACAGCGGCTCGCCGAGCGACTGGAACTGGTGGTCGGGCGGCTCGTCCGGCGTCGCGACTTCGGCGATCAGGGTGCGGAGATAGAGGTTGAGGCGGCGGTCGAAGGCGCGCTCGGTGGCGTTACGATAGACCGACGATAGAATGACGCCGGTGATGACCAGGATCACGACCACCCACGCGGTCGCCGACAGGAACAACCGCGTGGCGAGCGAACTTCCGCGCATCAGAGCAAGATCCCGAAAAGCGTATCCCCAGGCTTCGATCCTGCGGATGGAGACTGGCTTTCGGATAAGATCATGCTCGAATAAAAGAGCAAGGCTCATCAGGTACCCGGCGACGGCGGCGTCAGCAGATAGCCGAGCCCGCGCACGGTCTGGATGATGTCGACGTCGAGCTTCTTGCGGATGCGGCCGACGAACACTTCGATGGTGTTGAAGTCGCGATCGAAGTCCTGATCGTAGAGATGCTCGACCAGTTCGGTGCGCGACACCACGCGCCCGGTGTGATGCATCAAATAGGCCAGCAGGCGATATTCGTGCGAGGTCATCTTGATCGGGTTGCCGGAGACGCTGACGCGGCCGGTGCGGGTATCCAGCGAGACCGGGCCGCAGGTCAGTTCCGATTGCGCATGACCGGCGGAGCGGCGCAGCAGCGCGCGAATTCGCGCCAGCACCTCTTCGAGGTGAAACGGCTTGGCGACGTAGTCGTCGGCGCCGGCGTCAAACCCCTGCACCTTGTCGCTCCAGCGGTCGCGCGCGGTGAGGATCAGGACCGGCATCGCCCGGCCGCCGCGGCGCCACGCCTCCAGCACCGAGATGCCGTCCATCTTGGGCAGTCCGATATCGAGCACGACGGCGTCATAGGGCTCGCTCTCGCCGAGGTAATGCCCCTCCTCGCCATCGAACGCGCGATCGACCACATAACCGGCATCCGTCAAAGCCGTCGTAAGCTGACGGTTGAGATCCGGGTCATCCTCAACGACGAGCAGGCGCAAGTTGGCCTCCAAAAGTGAGCTCTACAATATCAGATCTCAAGATGAGGCTAACCGGCGTGAACGGGCCATGAACGGGGCGCACGGTGCAATGTTACTTTTTCGTCATGAGGTTTTCGGGGCAGGGACAGGCCCCGGCGTGCCTCCATCCGCTGAGAGAGAGCAAGCCTGATATCACAACCTTAGGTGCGGAAGAATACGAACCAGACGATGCCCAGGATCAGGACCGCGAGCCCGGTCGAAACCGTTAGCAGCGCGAGCACCGAGGGGCCGGGTTCGGCCTGGCGTGCCTCGGTCGGGGTTTCGATGATTTGGCCATGTCGTTGCGTTGCCATGGGGACCTCTTCGATTAAGTGCCTGTGATGCCAGCGAATGCGTCGACACCGCCAATTAAAGCAACGCATGATCGGAAGTGATGTTCCGCGCCTTCGGGCGATGGCGCGCGGCTGTGGCGTTCAAAAGGTCGCAGGCCGGCCGTGGAACGGAGCCCGTTCGGCGGTTAACGCCGTTTCCGCAATTTCCCGCCCGCCGTGTTTGAGACGGGGGCATCCGATGGTATCCTTGCCGGTCGTCTGTCGCGTTTTTTGGAGTAGCCCATGGCCCCCCGCGCCAATTGGAAGGGTTTTCTGCGTCTTTCCCTCGTGACCTGTCCGGTCGCCCTCTATCCGGCGACGTCGGATACCGAGAAGGTCTCGTTCAACCAGATCAACCGCAAGACCGGCCACCGCATCAAATACGCCAAGGTCGATGCCGACACCGGCGAGGAAGTCGCCAACGAAGACATCATGAAGGGCTACAAGATCGACACCGACACCTACATCGAGGTGTCGAAGGACGAGTTGGAAGACATCGCGCTGGAATCGACCCGCACCATCGAGATCGACGAGTTCGTGCCGAGGGCCGATATCGACAGCCGTTACGTGATCCGCCCCTATTATCTCGTGCCGGACGGCAAGGTCGGCCACGACGCATATCGCGGTGATCCGCGAAACCATCCGCAACATGGACAAGGTGGCGATCGGACGCGTGGTCCTGACCAACCGCGAGCACATCATCGCGCTGGAGCCGCTCGACAAGGGACTGATGGGCACGCTGCTGCGTTACCCCTACGAGGTGCGCAGCGAGACGGAATATTTCGATGATATCCAGGACGTGAAGATCACCAAGGATATGCTTGATCTGGCAAAGCATATCGTCGAGCAGAAATCCGCTTCGTTCGAGCCCGAACAGTTCGAGGACCGCTACGAACAGGCGCTGATCGACCTGATCAATCAGAAGCGCAACGGGCTAGGCACCAAGGCCAAGGCGACGCCGAAGAGTTCCGGCAACGTCATCAATCTGATGGATGCGCTCAAGCGCAGCCTCGCCAGCGAAAAGCAGGCCGCCCCTGCCGCGGAGAAGGCCAAGGGCAAGAAGCCAAAGAAGGCCGCCGCCGGCCAGCGCGAGATGCTGCTGCCGATCAGCGGCGGCGGCAAACGCGCCGCCAAGGAGACGGCCAAAGAAAACGTCAAGGAAGCCGTCAAGGAATCGCCGAAGAAGGCGGAGAAGCCGGTGCGCACGGCCGCCCGCACCAAGAAGGCCGGATGATCGGGCAACGAGCGCGATCTAGCGCGCGATGCCCTGGTCGGCCCCGTTCGATGACCCGATAACGCTTCGCGGCGGAGGCCGGCTCGTGACGCTGCAGCAGGCCGCCGACTATGTCATGGCATTGCCGGCACACGTGCAGCACGAGGCGCACTGGCAGACCGCGGTCGAAAACCTGATCAACGCGGCGGAGACCGGCGGCGGCTGGCTGATGTTCGCGCGGATCGCTGTGATGCGGGCGCTCAATGCGGACGGCAAAGAAGGCTAGCCGGCTTCAATCGCCGTCCCCTCCCCCGCTTGGCAGGGGCCCGGGCAACGGCGGCTGAACGGTGGGGCCTGCCGAACTTCGGCTACTTGATCGAGGCGCCAACTTCGACGAATTTCGTGCTGAGCGCGGAGCCCATGCCGTTGACGATGGTGACAATACAAATGCTGATGCCGGCTGCAATGATGGCATATTCGATGGCGGTAGCGCCGCGTTCATCGACGACAAATCGTGCCAGTAATCGACGCATAAAAAACTCCTGTCGACGTTCCCCGGGATTTCTCCCGCGCCATGATCGCTAAACTCTAAGGAGGGACGGTTGAAGAGACCTTGACGAACAGAATGAACGATCGATTAAGGCGAACGAGGAAATCCGCGCCACGGAATCATAAGGTACGGAAAATTTACCATCGATTGCGCACCGCCCGCCCATCGTCGCCCGACCGGCGTCTTGCGGAGTGAGGCACATGAAGAGGCGCAGCGTGTCGCCGACATATCGGCGACCGCGAAACACTATATCATGGATCACATTATCGGCCTGATGGCCGCGATGTTCAGCCGCCGCAGCGAAGCGAGTTAGCTACCCGCGCCGCCGCGGCGTTGAACGAGGGACCGGGCCCAACGGCCCGGTCCGGAAGTCGTTCTCAGAAGTTACGCTGGGCGCGGACCTGGAGCAGGACGGTGTCCTGATCCTTGAACTCGTAGAGCGCGTTCGGCTTCGGAGCGGTCGCCGTGAACACCGAAGAGCCCGACATCTTCTGGTCGAGATGGAACCACTGCACTTCGGCCGAGAACGTCAGGTTCTTGACCGGGGTCCAGCGGGTGACCACGCCGAGCTGCGAGACGTTGAAGTCGGGGTTACAGGTGTAGTTGCCCGCAGCGTTGCCGGCCAGTGCCTGGCCCGAGTGGCTGGCGGCGAAGGCGGCGCAGTAGGCTCCCTTGGCCGTGGTGGTTCCGGCACCCAGCAGATTGTCGTTGGCGCCACCGTCATATCTGACGGCCGAGTAGCTGCCGAACAGGCTGGTCGACCAGTACGGGATCCCAGTTGTGGTTGAACGCGCCGCGGACGCCCCAGGCCGTCGTCAGGGCGATACCGCCGGTGCCACCCGCGCCCGGCATATAGACGCCGTCGGTGGTCGCGCCGAAGCCGACGCTCTGGTAGCCGAAGCCGCTGTCGCCGAACATCGCAAAGCTCGGCGAGGTGCCGCTGGTGGCGATCACCTGCTTGGTGGCGCCCTTGGCATAGGACGACGTCGAACTTGATGTCGTCGCCCGCACCGGTCGGCAGGTTCTTGATCTTCAACGCAGCCATCACCGAGCCGCCCCACTTGGTTTCGGGGTGACCGCTGATTTCGGACAGGTTGTTCGGGACAGCGCCGGCCGCCAGCGTGTTGTACGAACCGCTGACTTCATGCGCCGAGGCCGAGACCTGGAACAGACCCCAGGCCTGATCGACGCGGATTCTGCCGACGATTTCGGGAGCATGCGTGCCGGCATAGGCGTTCGATCCGGTGCCGTTGGCGCCGATCGCCGAGGGGATGCCCAGATTGTAGACGGCGGTGCGGTCCCAGACGGTCGGGTCGTCGAGACCGATCGAGGCCGACACGCCGTTGCCGAACTCGGCGGTGTACTGGATGTTGTTGACGCCGGTGTCGGTGTTGTTGCCGCCGAGCAGGCTCGAGTTGATGTTGCCCGGGAAGCCGTTCCACGGCGTCGAGTAGGCCGAGGAGGACTTACCGAAGGTGAAGCCGGCGAACTGGATGAAGAGATATTCAACCGCGACGTAGCCACCGCCCGCGACGTACAGCGCGTTCGCCACTCCGCCCGGGAACGCCGTGAGCGTGGTCGGATTGGAGCTGCCGAAATTGTTGAACTGGAAGTCGCCCTGGCCGAAGGTGCGAACCACGCCGTACTCGGTCGCGGTGCGGGTATCGATCGTCAGCGCCATACGGGAGCGGGAGACGAAGTAATCGCGGAAGCGGTTTTGCTGACCGAGGTCACTGTTCCAGGCCGGTGCGCCGTGGGCGCCGCCGTTGAAGGTGGTGTCGGCGCGCAGATAGCCGCCGATCTTGATGCAGGTGTCGGTGCCCGGGATGTAGAAGAAGCCGGCGCCGTAAAGCGAGCAGATCCTGACGTATTCGACTGCCTTGGCCTTGACCGGAAGGTCGGCCGCCTGTGCCCGCTCAGGGCGATCAAGCCTGCCGCCGAGCCGAGAATGAGTGTTCGCGCCGTAATCATCTAGAAGTCTCCTGTCCTGCAATTCATGCAGTGGCATGCGACACAGGTACTCCAAAATGCCTTACTGGAATGACAAGGATGTGATGCTGCTTCAGTTGGACCGCGGCTGTGATGTTTTCGCAACGCGGCAGCATCGAGCCGTTGAAAACGGTCTACTTTCTCCTCCCGCCGGAGGTGTTCCGGCAAGAAAATTCTTCGCCAACTTGCGTCCCGTAATTTTACCGACTGGGCCCGCAAGCGGCAAAACGCATATCAGCACTTCCGCACGCATGCTTCGTCAGCGCTTTACCGCGCCGGAAAATCCTGTTCCTACTGTTGCAAATCGGCCGAACCAAACTGGCCTGCATCAGGGGAGAGACCGTCATGAAGCTCGGCGCCGCCATCGCGGAAATCATGAAGCGGGAGGGAATCGAAATCCTCTGCGGCTATCCGGTCAATCATCTCATCGAATATGCCGCCAATGCCGACATCCGCCCGGTGATGGTGCGCCAGGAACGCGTCGGCGTGCACATGGCGGACGCGATCTCGCGCGTCACCTCAGGGCAATCGATCGGCGCGTTCTGCATGCAGCATGGGCCCGGCGCCGAGAACGCGATGGGCGGCGTGGCGCAATGTTACGGCGAATCCGTGCCCGTGCTGGTGCTGCCGATGGGCTATGCGCGCAGGCTCGCCAATATCGACCCGAACTTCAACTCCAGCCAGGCGATGAAGGCGTTCTCGAAATCGTCCGAGCCGATCAACATCGCCGCCGAGGTCTGCAACATCTTCCGGCGCGCGTTCACCAAGCTGAAGAACGGCCGCGGCGGGCCGGTGATCGTCGAAATCCCGGCCGACATGTGGAACGAGGAAGTGCCGGAACCGCTGAACTACACGCCGGTGCTGCGCACCCGCTACGGCGCGGATCCTGTTCATGTGAAGGAAGCGGCCGCCCTTCTGGTCGCGGCGAAGCGCACGGTGATCTATGCCGGCCAGGGCGTGCATTACGCAAAAGCCTGGCCGCAGCTCAGACGGCTGGCCGAGCGCCTCGCCATCCCCGTCACGACCAGCCTTGGCGGCAAGTCGTCCTTTCCGGAGACGCATCCGCTGTCGCTGGGATCGGGCGGCCTCGCGGTGCCGCGCGCGGTGCCGAAATTCCTAGGCGAAGCCGACGTGATCTTCGGCATCGGCTGCTCCTTTACCGAGACGTCGTTCGGCATCGCCATGCCGAAGGGCAAGACCATCATCCATTCGACGCTCGACCCCAACCATCTCAACAAGGATGTCGAGGCCAAAATCGGCCTGGTCGGCGATGCCGGGCTGGTGCTCGACGCGCTGTTGGAAGAGATCGGCAAGGTCGTCAAGTCGGATCGCGACGCGACGGCGGTCGCCGCCGAGATCGCGGCCTCGCACAAGGAATGGCTGGCGAAATGGATGCCGAAGCTGACGCATAACGACGCGCCGCTGAACCCCTATCGCGTGCTGTGGGACCTGCAGCACACCGTCGACATCAACAACACCATCATCACCCACGATGCCGGCAGCCCGCGCGACCAGCTGTCGCCGTTCTGGAAATCGGTCGAGCCGCTCTCCTATATCGGCTGGGGCAAGACCACGCAGCTCGGCTACGGCCTCGGGCTTGCGATGGGCGCCAAGCTGGCAAAGCCCGACAAGCTCTGCATCAACGTCTGGGGCGATGCCGCGATCGGCTTCACCGGCATGGATTTCGAGACCGCGGTGCGCGAGCGCATCCCGATCATGTCGATCCTCCTGAACAATTTCTCGATGGCGATCGAATTGAAGGTGATGCCGATCTCGACCGAAAAATACCGCTCGACCGACATCTCCGGCGACTACGCCGCGATGGCGCGCGCCTTCGGCGGCTATGGCGAGCGGGTGACGAAGCCCGAAGACATCATCCCCGCCATCAAGCGCGGCATTCAGAAGACCAAGGAAGGCGTCCCGGTGCTGCTGGAATTCATCACCAGCAAGGAGACCGAGGTTTCAAGGCCGGGGACCTGAGGCACCAACAACCGTTCGTCGCCAATGCCGCTCGTCACTATCATCGAAACCGGGATTGTCAGTCCCAGGAACCGCGAACGCCACGGATCGTATCCGCAGATGTTCGAGCAGATGATCGGCGCCGCCGACGCCACCGTCACGTTCGATACCGTCAGCATTCCCGCCGGCGAGCCGCTGCCTGATATCGAAGGGCTGGAGGCGATCCTCATCACCGGCTCCTCGGCCGGCGTGTACGACGACTTCGATTGGATCGCGCCGCTCGAGGCGTTCGTGCGCACGGCCAACCAGAGCAAGGTGCCGATGGTCGGCGTCTGCTTCGGCCATCAATTGATCGCGCAGGCGCTGGGCGGCACGGCGCGCAAGTCCGAAAAAGGCTGGGGCCTCGGGCGGCACGTCTACGACGTCGCGCCAGGCAACGGGGTGATCGACGGCAAGCGTATTGCGCTTGCCTGCTCACACCAGGATCAGGTCATCACGCCGCCCGCGGGCGCCCGGACGATCCTGTCCTCGGATTTCACGCCGCATGCCGGGTTACTCTATGCTGGCGACACCACGCTCTCTGTGCAGGCACACCCGGAGTTCACTATCGGCTTCGCGCTGGCCTGCTGCGAGATGGTGCGCAGCAAGGGCGATGCGCCCGATAGCGTCGTGGCACCGGCGGAGGCCTCGCTCGCCGAGCCGCTGGAGAGCGCCCGGCTCGGCGGCGCGATCACGCGCTTTCTCACCCGCTCAGCCTAGACACGCAGATGCCCTCCGGCGGTGCACCGGAGGGGCCAGACACAAAACGCGCAAAACAACCCCATGCAAAGTAGGAAAAGGCACGGAAAACGGTATCTCGTTACTCCGCCATCTCCGCCGGCGTCGAGGGACCGGCGAGCGGCCGCTCCTCCATCAGGAGAATGCACAGCGCGGCGCAGGCCATCAGCGCGGTGGCGGCGCCGAACACGTAATGGAACGCGGTGATCATGTCGGCGGCGGGAATCGCATTCGCCGGTCCCCGATGTTCGCCGAGCGAGATGCCCGGACCCAGCGCCATCAGGAGGATCGCGCTGAAGGCGGCGACCATGAACGACGACATCAGCGCGCGAAAGAAGTTCATCGCGCCGGTCACGGTGCCGATCTGCGCGCGCGCCACGGAATTTTGCAGCGAGACCACGCTGACCGGGAATGTGGTGCCGAGCCCGAGCGCGAACAGCGACAGCACGACCAGCAGACCCCACAGCGGCAGCGTCGTCACCGTCAGCACCATCCCGAAGATCGCCGCCGCCGACGTGCCGGCGATGGCGACGCGCTTGTAGCGCTTGGCGCGCGCCATGGTCCGTCCGGCGATCGCCGCGCCACAGGTGGAAATCGCCGCGAGCGGGATCAGTGCAAGCCCCGCTTCGCTCGCGCTCAAATGATAGACGACCTCGTAATACAGCGGCAGGTGCACGGTGAGCGCAGTGATGGCGCCCAGCGCGCAGCCGCCGGCCGCCATCGCGTAAGGCACCACCGTGCCGCCGAGCAGCGGCAGCGGCAAAAACGGTTCGTCGGCATTGCGCGCATGCCAGACGAAGGCGAACGCCAGCGCGACCGACGCGCCGATCATCGCCATGATCGCCGGCGACAGCCAGGCATAGCGGTTGCCGCCCCAGCTCAGCACCAGCATGACGACGACCGCAGACGCCATCAACAGCACGCCGCCGAGCCAGTCGATCTTGCGGCGGCGATGGAACACGGGGATCTTGCCCATCTTGGGCAGCAGCAGAAACAGCGCGCCGACGGCGAGCGGCACGTTGATCCAGAAGATCATCGACCAGTGCAGATGCTCGGCAAACACGCCGCCGAGCACGGGACCCAGCAAACCCGCGGCCATCCAGACGCCACTGAAATAGGCCTGATATCTGCCGCGCTCGCGCGGTGAGACCACGTCGGAAATCACGGTCTGCACGACAGGCATGATGCCGCCGCCGCCGAGCCCCTGCAGGCCGCGCGCGACGATCAATACCGTCATGTTCGGCGCCACCGCGCACAGGATCGAGCCGGCCGTGAACAGCACAAGCGAAACGGTAATCATGACGCGGCGGCCGTAGATATCGCTCAGCGTGCCGAATACCGGTGCTACCGCGGTCGAGGCCAAGAGATAGGCCGTGATGACCCAGGACAGATTGCTGACGTCGTTGAACTGGCGGCCGATGGTCGGCAGCGCCGTCGCGACGATGGTCTGGTCGAGCGCGGCCAGGAACATCGTCAGCAACAGGCTCATCAGGATGGTGCGAACCTCGTCGGGGCTCAGCGGCGCAGGCGGCGCGATCGGCGGCGCATCGCTGACATCGATGACCTCGGTCGTGATGTGCGAGAGTTCGCGGCCAATATCGTCTGGCAATGTCGTCTGGTCGGCGGGCTCATGGCCCTGCCGCTGGTGCTTGTTCATGTCGGACGTAATATTCTTCTACGCGGCCAAAGCCGCCGAGATGGAATCGCCTTATGCGCTGCACAATAAAGCCCAAATCGCCTTTGCGGCAGACACATGCGCGCATGGGTGCATCCCGCGAGGGCATCGTCGCGTCCCCGCAATCGGTCGGCGCGAGTTGTTCCGGGACTCGGGTACTTGCTCACCGGTGGTCAGTTCAAGGCGAACGGGCATTCCGTTGGTATCGACGCAAGCGTGAATTTTGGTCGTTAGCCCACCTCTCGACCGGCCCATCAGCCTTGTTTCGCCCCCTCCCGCGCAACCGCCGTGCTGATGGACGCGGACAATGGATGGACGCGGACAATGGAAGTGTCGATCATTTGGACGGAGCCGTCATGGGTTTCGGCGAAGGCCTCCATGATCAAGTCCCAGATGCCAGCAATCCGCCAACGAACGAACCGGTTGTAGCAGGTCGTATAAGGTCCAAAGCTCTCCGGCAGATCGCACCATGGGGCGCCTGACCGCAATATCCAGAAAGATGCCGTTGAGGACACGTCGGTCGTTGACCCTAAGCACGCCGCGCGGCCTGTTCGGAAGGAACGCCTGATGGCAGTCCACTCAAAGTCCGTGGAGGCCGAGTTCTGAAACCGGTACCCGTGGCTGACGCCCCGTCCCCTGAATGTGAAGGGCACAGGTGGCATTCAATTTCGCTTCAGTGGCGGCTGCCCACGAATTGTCTGTCGCTGTCATGCTGTTCACCGGGCCGATCTCTTTGAGCAGAAATGATGTGCCCGTGGCGACGGATCGACCAAAAGAAAGATCACTCGCTTGCAATTTTCGCGCGTTTCAGAGTCACAACAGCAGTACCCTCACCGGTTGCCGGTGTAGGATTCTTATACGTGAGCTCATCGCCGTTGATCGTGATGAAACGCTTCTGATTCGTATTGTCCCACGCGGGAAAGCTGCCGCCGATAATCTGTAAGGATATTGAATTTTCAGATTCATTTACTTTGTAGTCGCCAAACATCACGATCATCCCCTCCAGAGCGGCTCTGCTTTCCCCGGGTAGCGGAAGGTCGCGGCGGCCGAATTTTGGTCGTCCCGGACGCAGTAGATTGATTGAGAAGTGATTTGCTGCATCGAACATAAAATATCCTTTCGGATCGGAACCAAATACTTTGGTTGTTTTCCCGGTCTTTTCATTCTCGTTTACAAATGAAACGACGCTCCAAGTGCCTACAAGCTGCTGTTTGAGCGGCTCTGCCGCTCCCGCGGTCAACGTGCCGCATGCAAGAGCTGCGGCTATCGGAATTGACAACAGTGCTTTCATGGCGCTCCCTCCGGTTTTCAGGCACGTTCCATCTATATGCTGGGCACTCGGCGGTCAGTGGGGCAATTCATCCTACAATACCGCATCGACGGCCAGTATGACCACACCAAGACGTGGGCATGCGTTCGAAAAGCGCAATCGACCGAAACGCTACGAGCCACTTCGAAGGTTGTGCCACGTGGCCCCACGATCATGTCGGCGATCCCGCGCGGAAGCCGCCGAGCGAGGCCTGGCCCAGTGGCGCAGCGGCCGTTGGAACGTTCGGCGTGCCGAGCGTTGCGAAGAAAGCCGGCAACGAATTTACGGTTCTGGTCCAGACCGTCGGCATGTCTCAAAAGTGCCAGTAGCGGGATTTGGTCTCAGGCCTTCGGCCGCTTCTTCAGCCGCGCCCGCTTCGGCAATAGCGCCGGCCATTGCACGATGTGATCCTCGAGATCTTCGTCGGCGATCTCGTCCTCGGTGCCCTACACCCGACCGCGCACCGAAACCCCGGCTTCATGCACGGTATTGGGATCACCCGAAATCAGCGGGTGCCACCAGTAGAGATCGCGTCCCTCGGCGACCAGTTTGTAGCCGCAACTCGGCGGCAGCCAGTTCAGGGTGCGGACGTTCTCGGGCGTCAGGCGGACGCAATCCGGAACCTTGTCGGAACGGTTCGGGTAGTCCTTGCAGGCGCATAGGCCGGAATCGAGCAGCTTGCAGGAAACATGGGTGAAGTAGATTTTACCGGTATCCTCGTCTTCCAGCTTTTCCAGGCAGCAGCGCGCGCAGCCGTCGCACAGGCTTTCCCATTCGGCGCTGGACATTTCTTCCAACGTCTTGGTTTTCCAGAAGAAACCCTCCTGGCCTGAAGCTCGTTTGGGCGGTGCGGTCATGAAGTCTGATATTTTCCGGGTCGGAGTTCGGCTGCAGCCCTTCTAGGGGGTCCGGCGACCGGGGCGCAAGCGGGCCGATTACGGGCGCAAAAACAGCCTGGAACACGTTAGGGCTGACCACCAAAATGGTGAGCGAGAGCATTGGTTTATAGCCCCCGCTCGGATAGAACAGTTGCGAGTCCCCAAGGGTCCTAAAAGCGCCTTGGGTTTGCCGCAACATCGAAGCATGACGTATCGACAGCGCCCAGGGTGGGCGCGCGAGCGTTTCGAACGACCAAGGTCCCGGTGCGCCAGATCCTACCCCCTCACTGGAAGCAGAAGATCCGGAACTTCTTTCTGGATCTGGATGCGCGCATCGACTCGACGCTGTTCTCGTCGGGCAAGGGCCTGCGCGAGCTGTACGAGCGCTACTCCACCTTCATGGACCGCTTCTATGTCGGCCGCTGGAAGCGCTGGGTCTTCATCGAGCCGTTTTCGGAGGCCGCCACGATCGGCCTCGGCGGGTTGATCCTGATGCTGGCGCTCGCCGTCCCGGCGTTTCGCGAAACCGCCGATGACGACTGGCTGAAGAAATCCGATCTCGCGGTGTCGTTCCTCGACCGCTACGGCAATCCGATCGGCAGCCGCGGCATCAAGCACAATGACTCGATCCCGCTGGAAGACTTTCCGGACAATCTGATCAAGGCGACGCTCGCCACCGAAGACCGCCGCTTCTACGACCATTTCGGCATCGACATCGCCGGCACCGCGCGCGCGCTCGTCACCAACGCGCAGGCCGGCGGCGTGCGCCAGGGCGGTTCGTCGATCTCGCAACAGCTGGCGAAGAACCTGTTCCTCAACAACGAGCGCACCATCGAGCGCAAGGTGAAGGAAGCCTTCCTCGCGATCTGGCTGGAGACGCGCCTCACCAAGAACGAGATTTTGAAACTCTATCTCGACCGCGCCTATATGGGCGGCGGCACCTTCGGCGTCGACGGCGCGGCGCATTTCTACTTCAACAAATCGGCGCGCGACGTCACTCTGGCGGAATCGGCGATGCTGGCCGGCCTGTTCAAGGCGCCGACCAAATACGCCCCGCACATCAACCTGCCCGCCGCCCGCGCCCGCGCCAACGTCGTGCTCGACAACCTCGTCGATGCCGGCTTCATGACCGAGGGCCAGGTGTTCGGTGCCCGGCGCAATCCGGCGATCGCCGTCGACCGCCGCGACGAGAATTCGCCGAACTACTATCTCGACTACGCCTTCGAAGAGATGCGCAAGCTGGTCGACACCTTTCCGAAATCCTATGTCGAGCGCGTCTTCGTGGTCCGCACCGCGATCGACATGACCGTGCAGCGCGCCGCCGAGGATGCCGTCGAAAACCAGCTGCGCCAGTTCGGCCGCGACTATCACGCCACGCAGGCCGCCACCGTGGTCGCCGATCTCGATGGCGGCGTCCGCGCCATGGTGGGCGGCCGCGACTACGGCGCCAGCCAGTTCAACCGGTCGACCGACGCCTACCGGCAGCCGGGCTCGTCGTTCAAGCCCTATGTCTACACCACGGCGCTGCTGAACGGTTACAAGCCGACCTCGATCGTGGTCGACGGCCCGGTCTGCATCGGCAACTGGTGCCCGCAGAACTATGGCCACTCCTATTCGGGCTCGGTGACGCTGACCCAGGCGATCACCCGCTCGATCAACGTCGTGCCGGTCAAGCTGTCGATCGCGCTGGGCGGCAAGTCGCCGAACCCCGCCAAGGCCGGCCGCGTCAAGATCACCGAGGTGGCGCGGAAGTTCGGCCTCACGGCCCCGCTGCCGGATACGCCGTCGATGCCGATCGGCTCCGACGAAGTCACCGTGCTCGAACACGCGGTCGCCTATGCGACCTTCCCGAACAAGGGCAAGTCGGCGAAACCTCACGCGGTGCTGGAAGTGCGCACCGGCGCCGGCGATCTGGTCTGGCGTTTCGACCGCGACGGCAAGAAGCCGGTGCAGGCCATTCCCGCCTCCGTCGCCTCCGACATGGCCTGGATGATGAGCCACGTCGTCAGCGAGGGCACCGCCCGCCGCGCCGCGCTGGACGGCATTCCGACCGCGGGCAAGACCGGCACCACCAATGCCTACCGCGACGCCTGGTTCGTCGGCTACACCGGCAACTTCACCTGCGCGGTGTGGTACGGCAATGACGACTACTCGCCGACCAACCGCATGACCGGCGGTTCGCTGCCCGCGCAAACCTGGCACGACATCATGGTCGTCGCGCATCAGGGCGTCGAGGTGAAGGAAATCCCGGTATCGGCATGGGCACGAAACTGCCGCCGCCCGTCGTGCCCGCCAACGTCGCGGCCAACAGCGCGGCACGGGTGCTGGAGACCAAGCCGGGGCCGCCGCCGGTATTGACCAGACGCGGCGCGGATATTCTGGTGCGCGTCGAGCGGCTGCTTGACGAGGCCGGCAAGGCCGCGGGCAAGACCTCGTCCAACGATCCGAAGCAGCCGGGCAAGCCGGTGACATCGGGCGCGCTGGCCTTCCCGGAGAACTATATCGCGGCCGCTGGCGACCAGCCCGCACCGGCACAGCGGAAGAATTGAAAGCCATGATCCGGCAGAACCTTGACCGTCTTTCCTCGGAACGGATGCGAGGCGTCGACGCCGGCATGCCCAACCAAAAAGAGGCGCTTCAGCTTTCGGATGAAGCCGGTCCAACCGGAATCTGATGCCGTGAGATTTCGAAGCCGATTTCGGAGCCCTGCCCTGTGCGGCTGATCTTCATCACCTTGCTGGCGTTGGCGCTTGCCACGGCCGTCGGCCTCGGCTCGACCTACATGACGTCGACGCGCGGCACCGATCTCGGCACGCTGACGATCGGCGCCTGGACCGCGCGGCCCAAGAGCGGCAGCTCCGACATCGATCCCTATTCGCGCGCCTCGATCGCCCGCAGCGGCGAATTGCCGATCGGCACCGGTGACGGCATCGCCTTCTCGGCCACCACAGACGACAAGAAGAAGCCGCTCGACGGACGTTGCGACGTGCTCGTCAGCGGGGTGACGCCCGCGGCGCGGTTCTGGACGCTGACGCTGTTCGACCGCAAGGGCCATCTGGTCGCCAATTCGCTGCAGCGCTACGGCTTCACCAGCCAGGAGATCGTCCGCGGCTCCGACGGCGCGTTCGAGATCCGCGTGGCGGCGCGGTCGCGGGCCGGCAACTGGCTGCCGACCGGCGGCATCGAGCGCTACGCGCTGATGCTGCGGCTCTACGATACGCCGGTTGGCGTGGCGACGCGAACCCAGCGCGACGCGCCGATGCCCTCCATCTCCACGGTGAACTGCCCATGATCCGGCTGGCATTCACCATCATCGCGGGCGTGCTGCTGGGCGGCGTGGTGCATCTCGTCAGCGTGCTGGCGCTGCCGCGCATCGCGACCCAGGACGCCTATTCGCGGCTGACGCCGATGACCAAGGAGAACGCCGTCACCGCGCTTCCGCTCGCCGAACCCAACAACGCGCCGATGCCGTTCATGGACCCGGCCTTTGCGGTCGCGATCTGCCGCTACGATCTCTCCGGCGGACCGCTCAAGCTGACGGTGCCGGTCAGCCAGGCCTATACCTCGGTGTCGTTCTACACCCGCAACGAAGTCGCCTATTACGCCATCAACGACCGCTCGGCCGGCCGCAAGGTGATCGAACTCGACCTGATGACGGAAGAGCAGCATTCCGCATTGCCGGAGGATGAGGAAGTCACCGCCGCCGACCGGCTGATCATCGACTCCCCCACCGCGACCGGCCTGATCGTGCTGAAGGCGCTGGCGCCGGAGCCAGGGTTGATGCCGCAGGCACAGGCCTCGCTGGCGGCGTCGCAATGCACCGTGCAGACCGAGCCGCCACCGGCCAAGCAACCCGAACCGGCAGCGCCCGCGCCGGCCCCTGCGCCAGCGCCGAAGGGCAAGCGCTGAAGACGGCCTGACCGCTATCAATGCCGCTCACTTACTGCTGCGCAACGCTCTCTGCGCGCGACGTCGCTCGCTTTCTCCACACCCGCAAGTCAGTCATCGACTTTGACGGCCGCCACGAGGACCAGCGCGCAAAGCGCCGCCTTCGAGACCGTCTCCATCGTCCCCTCGATCAGTATGGCGTGGACCGCACTCCCAGCGACGATGACAACCGCAAGCAGCGTGTGGGCGATACGCCATGTTCGCGGCCGCAGTCGCCGGCGAAGCGCAGCCAAAACCGCGACGGCGAAAATGGCCCACATGGCGATCACACCAAAGGGGGAGAACGGCGTCGGCGATGCGAACAGAAGCGCGTCAATCATGTCCGGCGGACTGGTGAACCAAAGGCCTGCGACGTGGATCACGACAGCCACGACCAGCGCGCCTCCGATCCAGTGATGTACACGCCGCCCGATACGGCCCGACAGTCCCGGCAAGTATCCGCCGATCAGAAGCGGCTGAACGAGCATGACGCCCAGCGCGACAATGCCGGCAAATCCGGCCAGGATGTAGACCGGACCGCGCCATGCGAGCTGCGGGCTCGCCGCCGCAGCGGCGATCGGCACGCAAACGGCTGCCGCAAGGGCGACCCAGATCAGGGTGACCCGGGCCAATCTCCATCCCCTGGTTCGCAACGCGATCAGACCGACTGAAGGACGAAGTGCGCCTCCAGGCTGGTTTCCTTTGCGCTCCGCATCACGGGACGCAGAAAGACGGTTTTGAATTCACCGCTGTCATAGGCGAGGTGACCATGCGGTTGGCCGAAGATCGGAATGATCTGCGGCATCTCGAGACGGAACTTCCCGTCCTTGTCGGTGAGCGTGGCGCCGTGACTCTGCGGCTCGTGCTCCTGCCCTTCGGTGGTGTGCGCCCAGATCTGGATACGCTGCCCGGCAAGCGGCGCCCCGTCGCCCGCCCGGCGCACCGTGCCACTCATCCAGAAACCACCCTTGCCGATCCGCTCCACGACCGGCGCGCCCTTGCGGTAGTTGTTAGCTCCACCGGACATCGAAGCGGTCGGTGCGACGCCTTCGGCGCGCGCAGGCAGCAGGAGCCCGGATATCCCGGTGGCCAGAACCGACCCGCCAACGGCGAGGAGGTTGCGGCGGTTGAGTACCACGATGGTCATGTAAGTTCCTCCAGGCGACCGGGGAGTTGCTGCACTCAGAGTACAACAACAAGCGCGAGACGCCCAGTTGAGGGAGGCGCAGAGCGCGATCGTCGCAATAAAAGTGTTGTGAACGGTGTGCCGGCCACTCGACCCGCGTCATTAGTGGGGCATATGCCCCATTTAGCCCTTCACCGTCACTGCCCGCCCGATCACCGGCTGGGCGGCGACCGGCGGATTGGCGGTTTGCGCCGCGAGTTCACCGATCAGGCGGTCGGCATCGGCCGCGATGCCGTCGGGCGCCTGGATCACCAGCCGCTCCAGCGCCCAGCGATACGATGAAATGCGCCGCTCCAGGCATTGCTGGACCCATTGCACGATCAGAATGTTCTCTTCCATGCGGGCGATCGCGTCGGCCTGTTCGCGCGGCGACAGTTCCGACACCATCTTCAGACTGGCGCTGCGCTTGCGGTCGAGTTCGATGACGCGCGCGGCGGAGGCGAAGAACGGCTCGAATCGCGTGATGTCGTTGCGGACGTCCTCGATCAACTGCTGATAACGCGAGGTGTGCGAGCGGTGCGGCTCGTCGATCAGCGCACGCCCGTAAGTGGTGCGGTCGAACACCACCTTCTGCCGCCATGGCGAGGGCAGCGGCTGGTAATCGCCGAACACGCTCTTCCAGGCCGGCCGCGAATGCGGCGGCTCGATCAGGGGATAGGCGAGATCGCGAAGCTGGCGCTCGTTTTCGGTAAGCTGAAAGTGCGAAGGCATGAGGCCGACGCTTGCCGTGGCCTCGGCGCCCAGCCAGCGGTGCATGTCGTCATTGCGCATGTCCGCCCGGGTACGGCCGAAATCGCCGCCGCTACAGCCGCCAAGCGCGGCGCTTGCAACAAGCAGCATCAGCGCCGGGAGTGACCGAAGCCCGGTGGTCCGGATCGGGAAGCACGGCTCCGGCATTGCAAAGGTCCGTGGTTCAGGGGCGCCGACGACGACGGCGACCGGGCGCGGTCCCCTCTTCCGGCCCGCGCCCGTCGCCGGTTTTGCCGACTTCACGTTCGATGCGGACAACGGGAAGGATCAGGACGGTTCCCAGGCCATCGCGTGGAGCGCCATCCATGGTCGAGCCCAGCCGCCGCGAAGCCGCATCCGCCGGAAATTCAATGATGGTGCCCATAATTCGCTCTCTCTGGTTGCCGCACGGGCACGACCTGGCCGGCGACATGCCATCATTCAGAACAGAACGTGGTTAACGGCATCTTAATTTGTGTGGGCGGTACAGTTACGGGGGTGCCGGAAGCGGTATGCGCCCGCCAAAAGCCGGCATTTTACTGGATTTCTTCACGGGCTGTTTTCCTTAACCAACTCTTAAAGCGCGGTGCGTAGGCTGCTGCCAGGCATTACCGAAGTCGCGTACACCTGACATGACCGCAGCTCCAATGTTTCCAGGATTCGACGGGCTGATGACGCTCTCGCGCCGCGAGGGCGTCGATATCAGGCCCACCTTGCTACGCGTGCTGACCGACCTCTATGTCCAGACCAGCGCGCATTCCGCCGACGAGGAACGGCATTTCGTCGAACTGACGTCCCGCCTGATCGACCAGGTCGACGACGCGACCCGCGCAGCAGTACGGGCACGGCTCGCGATCTATCCGGCGACCCCGCCCGAGATCATGGACAAGCTCGGGCTGCGGCGTTCGCCCCCCGGCCAGGACTTGCCGCTCGCAGCCCCGATTGCCGCTGCTCCGACCGCTGAGCCGACGGTGAAGGCGCCGACGGAAGCGCAGTTGCGGATGGCATCCACTTTGGCGATGCGGCCCAACGACGCCGCCGAAATCAGCGACATGTTTTTCGCAGCAAGCGCCAGCGAACGCGCGCTGATCCTGCACAATCTCGCCGACACGCCGTTGAAAGCCTCGGCGCGAATTCCCGCAGCCCGCGCCGCGCGCGCGCTCCATATCCTGGAGATGGCCGCATTCGCCGAGGACACCGCGAATTTCGCGCTGGAACTGGGCGAAGCCTTGATCCTGACGCAGCGGATTGCCGAACAGGTGGTGCACGATCCCGGTGGCGAGCCCTTGGCCTGCGCCGCGCGCGCGCTGGACATGCCGAGCGCCACCTTCCAGCGCGTGCTGCTGTTCCTCAATCCCGAGTTCGGCTCGTCCGTGCAGAACGTTTATCGTTTGTCGCGGCTTTACGACCGTTTGAGCGAACGATCCGCGCTGGTGATGCTGGCCGCGTGGCGCGGCTCGACCATGGCGGTGACCCGCGCCAAATACCGCGCCGGGCTCTACGACGACGAACGCCATCGCGTACGTGCCGCAACGTCGCAAACCCGCCCCGCCGTGCAGCCCGGATCAGCACCGGCCGTTCGCACCGGCACCGACGGTTCGAAGCGCTAGCGCTTCCGATTCTTGCTTGACGCGTTTTCCTGACGCGACGCTCGGCTCAGGCCTTCGCCAGATCCAGAAAGTGGCGCCCTGCCCGGTCCTCGGTCTCGACGATCCATGCGTCGGGATCGAAACGGAGTTCCTTGGCGAGGCGCTCCTCCACGGATGGCTCGGGCACCGGTTGCGGCGATGTCGGGACAAAAATGCGCTCGGCCGGGCGGCTGTCGTCATAGGCAGTCTGCGGCGCAGGCGCAAAAAGCATGGCGTTGCCGTCGAGCAGCGCCACCTTGACGAATACGGCCCCGGCTTCCTCCGCGCCCCGCCTGCGCACGGCGCCGAAGACGCCCTCGGTCTGGCAGCGGCGCAGATAGGCGGCCACCCAGATGGATGATTTCAATCGCATGGGATCGACGATAGGCGACCGGCGGGACGGGCGCCAGAGGTCATGGCAAAACGCGGCTGCCCACACTACCCGCGGTGGGATTGTGACAACTGTGACGAGAGCTGAAGATTTCCACAGCTTTGGCGCATGGACTCCGTACCGGAAGGGTCTCGCTCGCGAATTGCCGCTTTTTCACCACCGTGTCGCGCGCCCGTCATAGCCGTTTGATTAACGAGACCCTGTTGCGAGCATTATCCAGCAGGAGCGCCAGAGATATGTCAAAACACCATGAACACAACGAAGTCCGGCACCACCATGTCGGTCCATTTGGAAAGAAGATATTCGGAACGAATGGCGATGACGACATTTTGGGGTCACACCATAGCGACACGATTTTTGGTTTTCGCGGTGACGACGTCATTTTCGCCGGCCTTGGCAACGACACGGTCTATGGCGGCCGCGGCGACGACCTGATCGACGGCGAAAAGGGCAACGACAGGCTGTTCGGCGAGAAGGGCAACGACGCCCTGGTCGGCGGTGAAGGCAACGACGACCTTTTTGGTGGCTCGGGACGCGATCTCCTGGTTGGCGGCGCCGGCCGCGACGAACTCAGCGGCGACGGAGGCAATGACAAGTTCCTGTTCCGCAAGGGGATGGGCGTGGACACGATCGAATGTCTCGAAACCGGGGACCGCATCGACGTCCGGGATTTCAACATCGGCTCCTTTCAGACGCTGATCAGCTCGGCCCGACAGGTTGGCCACGACGTTCAGATCAATTTGGGCAACGGCGACAAGCTCGTCATTGAACACACCCGCATTTCGGATCTTCATGCCGAACAATTCATTATCGCGAACGAGGTGAAAGGTCCGTCGAGTTCACAGACCCCCTATCTTCTCAGCAGCGATTCGCATGTCTATACGGAGTCGCTGCTCACTGCCGGCGACAGCGTCGGCGGCTACAAGATGGCAGGCATTCCGGACGGCCTCGGCGCGTTCGACAATGGCGACGGTACCTTCACCGTCCTGATGAACCACGAGCTTACCGCAGGGCTGGGCGTGCCCCGCGCCCATGGCGGTAACGGCGCATTCGTGTCGGAGTGGGTGTTTGACAAGACCACGCTGCAGGTCCTGTCCGGCAAGGACCTGATTCACGACGTTTGGCTCTACGACACCACGACCCACAGCTATGTCGACCACAATGCCGGCAACAGCCCGGTGTCGTTCAGCCGGTTCTGCTCCGCCGATCTCGCGGATCAGGGCGCGTTTTACAATGCGAGCACCGGTCTCGGCTTTAACGGAAGATTGTACCTTAACGGCGAGGAAACGGGTCCCGAGGGACGGGCATTCGCCCACGTCGTGGGCGGGGCGCAGGACGGCAACAGCTATGAGCTCGCATGGCTCGGTAACATGGCCTACGAGAACGTGGTCGCCAACGCGCATACCGGCAACAAGACCGTGGTTGCCGTCACCGACGACGGGCTGAACGGCCAAGTCTACTTCTACGCCGGTGACAAGAAGGCGACCGGCAACGCTGTGGAGCAGGCGGGCCTGACCGGCGGCCATATGTTCGGCATTCACGTGACCGAACTCGAGGGCGTGACGAGCAACAACGAGCCGACGAGCGCTTCGCCGCTCGGTGCCGACGAAAAGTCCACCTTCACGATGGTCGACCTCGGTGACACAAGCGGCATGACCGGCGCCCAGCTCGATGCGGCAAGCGAAGCCGCGGGCGTGACGACGTTCCTTCGTCCGGAAGACGGGGCATGGGATACAATCAATCCCAACCGCTTCTACTTCGTCACCACGGATGGCTTCAATTTGCCGAGCCGGCTCTGGGCGGTGGACTTCAACGACGCCGGCAACCCGGCCGCCGGCGGAACCATCAAGCTGCTGCTCAACGGCACCGAGGGGCAGCAGATGTTTGACAACATCACTGTCGACTCCCACGGCAAGATCGTTCTTTGCGAAGACGTCGGCAACAACGCCCACCTCGGCAAGGTCTGGCAATACGACCCCGCGACGGATTCGCTCACGCAGCTCGCTCAGCACGATCCGAACCGCTTCGTGTCGGGCGCTGCGAACTTCCTGACCCAGGACGAGGAAGCCTCCGGGGTCATAGACGTGTCACACATTCTCGGCAACGCCGGAGAGAACGTCTATCTCATCGACACCCAGGCGCACTTTGCCGTGGGCGGCGAGCAGGTCGAAGGCGGTCAACTACAGCTGATCCACCAGTATCTCGTGTGACGCCGTATCGGCGTAGCCCGCCTAAGAAGTTCGAAGGTGCCGGTTTCAGCCGGCGCCTTCGAACGCGTTTTTCACGGAGCTATCCACAGTGACCCCAGCCGTACAGACGGGCCATTCCTCTTCGGCCGACGAGGCCGGGTCGGAACTGCGCGGTGCGCTTGCGTCGTGCCGCGCCGCATTGATCGGCATTGCCGCCTTCAGCGGATTGATCAACCTCCTGAGCCTGACCGGCTCGCTGTTCATGCTGGAAGTGTATGACCGCGTCTTGCCGAGTCGCAGCGTGCCGACCCTCGTCGGACTGAGTATCATTACCGCGCTGCTTTTCATCTTCCAGGGCATCCTGGAGATTACCCGGGGCCGCATGCTGGTCCGGATCGGAAACCAGATCGACTGGCGGCTCAGCGACCGTGTTTACGAACTGGTGGTACGCTTGCCTCTCCGCACCCGCGGGAGCGGCGACGGACTGCAACCGGTCCGCGATCTCGATACGATAAGGTCAGTATTGTCGGGCTCCGGCCCCGCCGCCCTGTTCGATCTGCCATGGCTGCCGTTCTATCTCGCCATCTGTTTTGCCTTTCACCCGCTGATAGGAGCCACCGCGCTCGGCGGCGCATTCGTCCTCGTGGTATTGACGCTGCTCACCGATCGCCTGTCCCGGCGATCGGTCCAAAGAGCCTCGAACCATGCGGCAGCGCGCAATCGATTGGCCGATGCCAGCCGGCGCAACGCCGAGGTCCTGGTGTCGATGGCGATATCGGTGCACCTGCTGGCCCGATGGCGACAGCTCGGCACCGCTTATCGCGATCAACAGAAGATCGCCAGTGACATCTCGGGCGGCTTCGGCATTTCCGGGCGAATTCTGCGCATGATGCTGCAGTCCGCCGTGCTTGCCGTCGGCGCCTATCTCGTCATTCATCAGGAAGCATCGGGCGGCATCATTATCGCCAGCTCGATTCTGACCGGGCGCGCCCTCGCGCCCGTGGACCTCGCCATCGGCAACTGGAAGAACTTCATCGCGGCGCGCCAGAGCTGGCTTCGCCTCGAGAAGCTGCTGGCTCTGTTGCCCCCTTCCGCGCTTCAGCTGCCGCTGCCAGCTCCACGGGCGACGCTCGTCGTGGAGAAATTGTGCGTAACGGCTCCGGCGTCGGAGAAGCTGCTGGTTGCCGACGTCAACTTCTTCCTGAAAGCCGGGAGTGCATTAGCCATCGTCGGCGCCAGCGGCTCGGGAAAATCTTCGTTGGTGCGAGCGCTGGTTGGCGCATGGCGCCCGTCGCGCGGTGTCGTCAGGCTCGATGGCGCGTCGCTGGAGCAATGGTCTCCTGAAGCGCTCGGGCAACACATCGGATATTTGCCGCAGGACGTCGAACTATTCGAGGGCTCGATCGCGGAAAACATTGCGAGATTTTCACCAAACCCGCCGATGGAATCGGTGCTTGCCGCCGCAAATGCCGCCGGCATTCACCAGCTCATCGTCAGCTTGCCGGAAGGCTACAACACGCAAATCGGCGAACAGGGCACCCTGCTCTCGGCCGGCCAAAGGCAGCGCCTGGCGCTGGCCCGCGCGCTCTACGGCAATCCCTTCCTGGTTGTTCTGGATGAACCGAATTCAAATCTGGATGCCGAGGGCGAGGAGGCGCTGAGCCACGCGATCCTCGGGGTGCGAGCGAGAGGCGGTATTGTCCTGATCGTGGCGCACCGGTCGAGCGTCCTCGTCGCCGTGGATTTCGTCATGACGATGCTTCACGGACGACAACAGGCATTCGGGCCGAAGGACGAAGTGCTTGCGCTGGCGGCCCGGCGGGAGCCGCCGCCCGCAGCGGCCTTCAAGGTCGTTCCTCAATCAGCCACATCACCATGACCCACAGCTCCACAGGCGGCGAAGACCGCACGCTGCGCAATCATCTGATCGGAGGCGCAGCCATTACGTTCATCCTGACCGCCGGGATCGGCGGCTGGGCCGCCACGACCGAATTATCGGGAGCGGTCACCGCTTCCGGCTCGGTCGTCGTCGATACCAGTGTCAAGAAAGTGCAGCATCTTACGGGCGGCATCGTCGGCGCGTTGCTCGTCCGCGAAGGCGACCACGTTCGCGCCGGCGACACGCTGGTGCGGCTCGACGAGACTGCGCTGCGGGCAGGCCTGGCCATTTACACCAAGGGCCTCGATGAGATGCGGGCCCGCAAGGCAAGGCTCTCCAGCGAGCGCGACCGCGCCGAACGTCTCGTCGTCCCAACTGATCTGATTGACACTGCATCGCCGGAGTTTGCCTCGGCGCTGGACAGTGAGCGTAAGCTGTTCGAGCTGCGGCGGACAGCGCGCGAGGGCCAGAAATCCCAGCTTCGCCAGCGGATCGCCCAGCTCGACGATGAGGTCCGCGGCTACGCCGCGCTGCAGCAGGCCAAAGCTGAAGAGATCGAGTTGATCCAGCGCGAGCTCGTCGGCGTTCGCTCGCTTTGGGAGAAGAATCTCATTCAGATCAACCGGCTCACAATTCTGGAACGCGAGGCCGCGCGCCTCAAGGGCGAGCTTGCTCAGTCGATGGCCTCCACCGCGCAAGTGCGCGGCAAGATCAGCGAGATCGAACTTCAGATCATTCAGATCGATCAGGAGCTGAGCAGCGAGGTCGCGAAGGAATTACGCGAGATCGACGGCAAGATCGGCGAGTTTATCGAGCGAAAGGTTACCGCGGATGATCAGCTCAAGCGCGTGGATATCCGCGCACCGCAGGACGGCGTCGTTCATCAGCTCAGCGTACACACGATCGGCGGCGTGGTGAGCCCGGCCGATCCCCTGATGCTGATCGTGCCGAAGGCTGACCAATTGACGGTCGAGGCCAAGATTTCGCCGGCGGACATCGAACAGCTCCACATTGGGCAGCAGGCCAGCTTGCGGTTCTCCGCCTTCAATCAACGCACCACGCCGGAAGTCCAGGGCACGATCAGCCGCATCTCGGCAGATGTGACCTCAGACCAGCGCACGGGCCTGAATTACTACACGGCTCGGGTCTCAATCAGCCCCGACGAACTGACGCGGCTGGGCACGGCAAAACTTCTGCCCGGCATGCCCGCGGAAGTCTTTGCGAAGACTTATGACCGGAGCGTGTTGTCCTATCTTACCAAGCCGTTGTCCGATCAGGTCGCACGCGCCTTTCGCGAGCGCTGATTGCCGCACCAGCCTAGTCGATCGGGTGGCCGATCATCACCGTGAGCTCCTTCACCAGGCGATCGGACATCTGGCCGGTCACCGGGAGCTTGCGGTCGCGCTCGAATTTTGTGATCGCCGCCTGCGTGTCCGAACCGACCGCGCCGGTCGGCTTCAACTGGCCGTAGCCATATTGCGTGAGGGCGCGCTGCACGGCCGCGACGCGGCGCGCGCCGGCGCTTTGCGCGGTGGGTGGAACCGGCGCGGGCGGACGCGCCACATTCGCAGGCGCCGCGGTGGGCGCCCCCGTCGACCTGCCGACCAGATTGGCCATTGGGTCAGGGTTTCTGGGGTCAGGGTTTTTGGGGTCAGCGCCCCTCACCTCGACCGGCCTGATTTCCGGCGGCTCCGAGACCAGTTCGACCGGGCGCGGGCGCGGCAGCGGGCTTACGACGGCAGCTTGCGGCGCCGGCAGTGTCACCACCGAGCCGAACATCGGCGAAGGATGGCGTCCGGCCTGCAGGAACAGCGCATTGGCGAGGATGGCGCAGATCGCGGCGGCGGCAAGCAGGCCCGCGAGCACGTCTTTCGGGCTGTGCAGGAATATGCGCATCACGAGGCCGCGCTCTTGTTCCACTTCAATCGCAGCCGCCTTCGCGCCACGACGGCGGCGGCGCGGCATTTCCTCATCGTCGTCAATACGCCTAGGCACTTTTCTTCACCTGATGAACTTGATCCTCTGATCCAGGTCGCAGCGCCGGTTTCAGCGTCGCGACGTTGCTTGAAGGCGTCAGCTGCGGCGCAAAGTCAAGCGGCAAGGTGACCGTCACCGTGGTGCCCTCGCCGACCGTGCTCTGCACGTTCATCTCGCCATTGTGCAATCCGACCAGGCCCTTCACGATCGACAGGCCGAGGCCGGTGCCTTCGTGCTTGCGTTGATAGGTCTTGCCGGCCTGGAAGAACGCATCGCCGATCCGCGACATATCCTCGGCCGCGATCCCGACCCCGGTATCGGTGACAGACAGCATCAGCAGCGATCCCTCGACGGTAGCGGAAACCGTGACGCTGCCGCCGCGCTCGGTAAACTTGACGGCGTTGGCGACGAGATTCAGCGCGATCTGCTTGAACGCGCGGGGATCGCCGTTCATCACGGGCAAGTCCTCGGCCGCGCGGGTGATCAGATCGACGCCGTTGTCCCGCGCCTTCAGTGCCAGCAGATTGCAGCAATGCAACAGCGCCGCGCGCGGCGCGAACGGCTCCGGCGCAATTTCGAAATTGCCGGTTTCCATCTTGGAGATGTCGAGGATGCCGTTGACGACCGACAACAGATGCTGGCCGGAATCGTTGATCAACTGCGCGTATTCCCTGCGGCGCGCGGCGTCGATCATCATCGCCTCTTCGTGCACAATCATCTCGGAGAAACCGATGATGGCGTTCAGCGGCGTGCGCAATTCGTGGCTCATGGTGGCAAGGAATCGGGTCTTGGAGGCATCCGCCTGCTCGGCAGCGGTGCGCGCCAGTTCGAGCGCCTGCTCCTGGACCTTGCGGTCGGTGACGTCGCGCATCACGGCGACGACATCGGTCTCGGGCGAATCCTGTTCGAGCGGCCGGCAACGCATCTCGACCCAGATGAAATCGGCGGAAATGTTCTGGCCGCGAACCGCGTCGCGGCGGAGACGGAATTCGACGCGTTGGTCGCTGCCGCGCGCGGCATCCGACAGCGCCGTGAGATAGGCCGGCCGATCGACGACATGGACGCGGTCGAACAGGCCATGGCCGGTAAGCCGTGCACCCGGCGCGCCGAGCATGGCTTCCGCCGCCGGCGAAATGAATTCCACGGCGCCGTTGCGGTTGTGACGCGAAATCACGTCGCTCATGTTTCGCGCGAGCAAGCGATAACGGTCTTCCTCGAGATAGAGCAGCGCCCCGGACGTGCGCGCCAGCGATTCCGCGCTGACGGCCAGTCCCGCCGCATAGAGCGTCGCCGAAGCAACGCCGGCTCCCATCAGGACGCTGCGCAGGGCCGCGCTCGACTCCGACACCGGCAGCAAGTGAAAATGTCCGAGCGCGATCAGCAAGGCGACGCATGCCAGCGCCAGCGCGGAAGCGAACGCGACCACGCGGCGGGAGGCCGACAACGCGGCTTCCAGGGGAACGACGATGAGCCAGACCGCGGCGAATGATTCGATACCGCCGGTGGTGATGGCGACCATCATGACGAGGCCCGCCAGCGCCAGCGCGGAGAGAATATGTGCGCCTTCGTAGCGGCCGGTGCGCGACAGGAACCAGGACAACAGAATGGGTGCGATCAACCAGGCAAAGGCTGCGACCTCGAGCGCCGTGGGCGCCCCGCGCATCGCCAGATAGATCGGAAAAGCCGCAAGCGCCACCAGGCTGCCGAGCAGCCGCGGCGCCATGAATGCGCGGTGACGCGCGCGCGTCAGCGCATCATATCGTGCCGAGGGATGCAGCAACGCATCGAGACAATCGCGGATGATACTCAAAACAGTCACGGCTCTCGCGCTTCGGCTTGTTTCGTCAAACAGACGCACCGGAACGCCCCCATTATCCTTGTGCGCCACCGTGTCAGAGCGAACTTAAGCGAACGCTAAGGCGCGGTGGACGGCTGGCAAACACCGCGCATTCACTGCGGTTTCACCCCCGGCATGACGCTCATTCGACGCGGATGGTGAACGATAGGTTTAGAGCCGCGCCGATCTATGGTTTCGAAATGGTGGATGCGCGAGCGGCGCGATCTTTTCGCGCAATAGTGGTCATCAATCGAAAATTTACGCCGAATCGAATCATTCCGGTTTTCACAAAATTTTCGGCGACTTTGCCTCAATGGAAACACTTACGGTTTATCGGCGGCTGTTAGTCAGGAACAAAGCTGCGGTTCAACCGCAACACAACCAAAAGATACGACCGGGATCGCGAGATGTTCTTTCTGCTTCGCATGGCATTCTGGCTCGGGCTGGTGCTCGTGCTGTTGCCCAGAGAAAAGACGCCTGAATCGGACAACCTGCCGCAGATCGGCGCATCCGAAGCCGTATCGGCCGCGACCGCCGCCGTCTCCGACATGGGGCAATTCTGCAAGCGCCAGCCGGCGGCCTGCGAGGTCGGCGGTCAGGCGGCGACCGTGATCGGCCAGCGCGCCCAGGACGGCGCCCGCAAAATCTACAAGATCATCACCGACAAGAAGCCCGACCATACCAGCTCGATCGACCCGGCCGACGATGCCGAGGCCGAGGTCACAGCCGCGTCGCCCACCGACGCGCTGACGGAAGACGATATGGCGATCGAGTGGCGGCTGCCGCGGACGCCGTTGGCCTCGAAATAAGGCCACGGAACCGGTTCCATTTCCGTCGCTTTCGTTCGGTCCGCATCCTATATAGGACTTGAACGCAACGGACACGGGCCACGATGACGATCGACGAAATCAGGGAAAATTTCGAGCTGCTGGAGGAATGGGACGACCGCTACCGGTACGTCATCGAACTCGGCCGCATGCTCGACCCGATGCCGGAGACCGAGCATTCCGCCGAGAACAAGGTCAATGGCTGCGTCAGCCAGGTGTGGCTGTCCAGGCAGATCGACCGCAGCGGCAACGGCGAACCGCGCCTGAAATATCTGGGCGACAGCGACGCCCACATCGTGCGCGGTCTGATCGCGATCCTGCTCACGCTTTATTCCGGCCGCACGCCGCAGCAGATCCTTTCAACCGATGCGCTTGCCGTATTCGACGAATTCGGATTTCGCGACCATCTGACGCCGCAGCGCTCCAACGGCCTGCGCTCCATGGTCGAGCGCATCCGCTCCGACGCACGCGAGGCGCTGGCCGCGGCTTCCTGACGTTCGCGAAAACGTTGGCGAAAAACTATTTCCGCTTCCGCGCCTGCTGGCCGAGGCCCATTTTCTTGGCGAGCTGCGAACGCGCTACCGCGTAGTTCGGCGCCACCATCGGGTAATCCGGCGGCAGGCCCCATTTGTCGCGGTATTGTTCCGGCGTCATGTTGTACTGCGTGCGCAGATGGCGCTTCAGCGACTTGAAACGCTTGCCGTCCTCGAGGCAGACCAGATATTCCGGGGTCATCGACTTCTTCACCGACACGGCCGGTTTGGCCGGCTCGAGCGGCGTCTCGGGGCGGCCGCTCGACACGCGCATCAGCGCGGCATGGACCTGGCTGATCAGGTTCGGGATTTCCGAGGCCTGGGTCGGATTGTTGCTGAGATAGGCCGATACGATACTGGCGGTCAGTTCGACGGGCGTTTTGCCGACGGAATCGGTCATGGCTCAACCTTTTGGGATCACGAATGCATCTGTCGGGCCACACGGTCCGGACAGTATCCGATCGCGCCTATACATCAGCGGAATCTCGGTACGACTGATGAATATGAACGACGTGCCGTGAAACTGACAAGAACGCTGGCGCTTTATTTTCGATAGCCGGTCCCGTGGCAAGTATTGCCCGTTCAAGGCCGCTGGTCGAGATGCACGCGCAGTTCGTCGATCGAGGCGAAGCGCATCATTCCTTCCGGCATCTCGGCCTCGATCGAACCGTCGGAATAGAGCGAGTAGGCCATGCCATCGACGATGCCTGATTTCAGCACGATCACCTCCGGCTGATTGTCGGCGTACGCCGGTCCCGCATTGGCTTCAGCGAGCGTGGGGGGCATGCGGTTGCTGCGCCGCTGCGGCGAAATCTCGCCGGGCCTTGCGCGACCCGCTCTCGGCCGGGCGTCGTCGAACGGCGCCGGCGGTTCGGCGGTTTCGACCGGCGGCACGCTAGGCAGCCTGGAACGAAGGTCCGACGACAACAGATCCGGCGGCAACACCTCGCCGGACCGCGTCGGGGCGCGCTCGCGTTCTTTTCGCGACGTCGAAGAAAACATCAGATTGCGCTTCGGTTTCGAAGCGGACGGCGGCGGTTCGGGGTGCATCGGCTCCGGAATCGGATGATCACGCAGCACAGCCTCGTTCTGCCACGGCGGCGGTGCCACTGGAGAAAAAGCCGGCGGCGCCTCTGGAGAGAAGGCTCCGGGATCCCCGAACGGCTCGTCGGCCGGGAAGCCGCCACCGGCGGGGGCGGCATCCCGCGTCGCAGCAACGGGCTGCACCGGCCGTGCCGCGGCCTCTCCGCGCGCTTCAGGCAGGCCGTTGCCGAGCTGCTTGGCGATGTTCTTCAACTCCCGGACCGTCGTCCAGAACCCAAGCATGATCATACCGGTGCAGACGCCGATCACGCCGGCGATGATCATCGTATTGCCGGTACTGAGCTGGACCCCAATTCCGTATGCGATCGCCAGCAGGCCCGCCAAAACAAGGCCGATCCCGGCGACCAACATAACAAACACCATTGAACTCACCCCTCAGCCGCGCCCGAAACGCTCGCAAGCCGCCCACGCCACGATACCGTCATACTGCGCGCACCGCCAACCGCCAATTGTATACGGGTTCCGCAATAGCGCTGTCGCATTGCAAGATGTTAACCCGCGGCGCAACTTTGCCGTTCAGGTACCGTTCAGCCCACCTGCCGTATTTCTACCACCTACCAATTGCCGGTGCATTTGTTGCATCGCATCAGGGATTTAGGCTACATTTCCCAATTACTTGGTAATGGAACTGCGCTATATGGGTACCCGGGGAATGAGGCTCAAGAATATCCAGGTTGGGCCATAGGGGCTGGGTTACCAATCACCATGTCATCCATCACGACTTCTGCCTTCGATACGCCCGCGCGGCGCTCGGTGGAGCGGACCTGCGACGACCTCGCCATGCTGGCGCTTGCTGTCGTCACGATCGTCGCGAGCCTGACCTTCCGTGACTACGGACTGGGCTGGGACGATTATACGCACGCCGAATATGCCGACCTGCTGCTGCGCATGTACGGTTCCGGCTTCAAGGACACCGGCGCGCTGTCGTTCGCCAATCTCTACATGTATGGCGGCGGCTTCGACATGGCGGCGTCGCTGCTGCACAAGGTCATCCCGCTCGAACTGTTTGAAACGCGCCGCCTGCTCGGCGCCGTCGTCGGCCTGATCGGCCTTGCCGTGACCTGGCGGCTGGCGCGGCGTGTCGGCGGCCCGCTTGCCGGGCTCGCGACGCTGCTGTTGCTGGCGCTGTGCCCGACCTTCTACGGGCACATGTTCATGAACCCGAAGGACGCGCCGTTTGCCGTCTCGATGGTGATCCTGATCCTGGGTCTGGTGCGCCTCGTCGAGGAATATCCCGCGCCCTCGCCGCGAACCATCCTGATCGTCGGGCTCGGCGCCGGTCTCTCGATCGGCTGCCGGATTCTCGGCGGGCTGGCTTTGATCTATGCGCTGGTTGGCTTCATCCCGCTATTGATCGAAGAAGTTCGCACGCAAGGCTCGCGCGAAGCGGTCCGCCGCTTCGCCCATGTCTTGTACGTGCTGCTGCCCGGCCTCGTGTTCGGATACCTGATCATGGGCCTGGTGTGGCCTTGGTCGATCATGGAAGCGGACCATCCCTTCAAGGCGCTGACCTACTTCTCGCACTTCTTCGAAAAGCCCTGGAAGGAAATGTTCGACGGCGCGCTGGTCTCGGTGCCGGACATGCCGTGGTCCTATCTGCCGACGCTGTTCGCGCTGCAGCTTCCCGAAATATTGCTCGCGCTGCTGATCGCCGGCGTCGTCGGAACCTTCATGTCGCTGTCGCGCGCGGACGTCCCGGGCCGCCGCAAAACCATCTTCCTGATGCTGACGCTGGCGGCCAGCCTGCCGCTGGTGATCGCGATGGTGAAGCGGCCGGCGCTCTACAACGGCATCCGGCATTTCGTTTTCGTGATCCCGCCGATGGCGGTGCTCGCCGGCGCGGCGTTCGCCTGGGGCATGAACTGGCTCAAGGACAATCACCGCCGCTGGCAACCTGCCGCGCTGGCGGTGTTCACGTTCGGCCTGCTGCTGCCGCTCAGCGAGATGATCCGCCTGCACCCTTACGAATACACCCATTTCAACCACATCGCCGGCACGGTTCGCTCTGCCGACAATTACTTCATGCTGGATTATTGGGGCCTGGCGCTGAAGCAGGCATCCGATGGTCTGCGCGAAGAGCTGGTCGAGCGGCAGGAATCGCCGCCGCAGGGACGGAAATGGAAGGTCGCGGTATGCGGCCCGCAGCGCCCGGCGCAGGTGGCGCTCGGTCCCGACTACACCATCGGCTGGGATAGCCAGTCCGCCGACTTCGCGATGACGCTGGGCGAATTCTACTGCAAGGGCCTCACCGCGCCCGTCATGGTGGAAATCAAGCGTGACGATGTCGTGTTCGCACGCGTCTACGATATCCGCGGCCGCGGCATCTCGACGCTGCTGGCCATTCCGGCCCCGTAACCGCGCATCGCCGCGATAGCGCAATAGCATGACTGCCACGCAGGACGTGCGCCTTGCTGCCCGTCCGGCGCAGGACTAGGCTCGCTGTCGAAAATCAACAATTTTCCGGAGAAGCGCGCCATGTCGCCAGCCGAAGCTCGCCTGAAGTCAATTCCGTCCGGCATGACGGATGCCGAGTGGAACCAGCGCGTCAATCTCGCCGCCTGCTATCGCCTGGTCGCACTTTATGGCTGGGACGACCTGGTCGACACCCACATCTCGGCCCGCGTGCCGGGTCCCGACCATCACTTCCTGATCAACCCTTACGGACTGATGTTCGAGGAAATCACGGCGTCGAGCCTGGTGAAGGTCGATCTGCACGGCAACCAGCTCAGCGAAAGCGAATACAGCATCAATCCGGCCGGCTTCACCATCCATTCGGCGATCCACGAGGTGCGCGAGGACGCCGGCTGCGTGCTGCATCTGCACACGCCCGACGGAACCGCGGTCGCGAGCTGCATGGAGGGCCTGTTGCCGATGAACCAGACCGCGCAGTTCGTCACCCACGACCTCGCCTATCACGATTACGAAGGCGTGGCGCTGGACCACGACGAACGCCCGCGCCTGCAGAAGGACCTCGGCAACAAGAACCACATGCTGTTGCGCAATCACGGCACGCTGACGGTCGGCCGCTCCGTCGCCTCCGCCTTCGAGCGCATGTACCACCTGGAGCGCGCCTGCACGATGCAGGTGCGCACGCGCATGCTCGGGCCGACCGCCTACCCGGTGGAACAGGCCGTGATCGACAAGAACGAGAAGCTGTTCGCCAATCCCGATCGCGCGGAACTGCGTTCCACCAACCTGGTGTGGCCGCCGCTGCTGCGCAAACTCGATCGAATGGATCCCGGCTACCGGAATTGAAAATTGGCAATTGCCGTGTAAGATAGTCGCCAACGACCTCTGCACGACCGAATCAAAACGCCGCCCAATTCCGGGCGGCGTTTTCATTTGAGGCTCACTCTTTTACCTGATCGGTGATGATCGATCCGAGCTTCTCCCACCGCTCGCCGTCAAAGCGCACCATCTGAAACTGTTTGTTGACGCGGTAGTCCGAGGGCGTCGTCGTCACCGTGATCCCGGGCAGCAACAGATCGAGTTCGACGTTGGTGAGTCCGCTGGCCTGCTTCATCACGTTTTCGCGGGTGAGATCGTCGGCGCAGTTTTTTAGCACCTGAACCAGCAGCTGCGCCGTGATGTAGCCGTAGACATTGAGATTCGAATCTCTGTCGCCGTCCGGATAATACTTCGCCATGAAAGCGAGATAGCGCTTCGTCCCCTCATCGTCCTTCCACTCGGGATCGGCCGGATCCTTGACGTACCCGACGCTGATGACGCCTTTCGAGTTGTCGAGTCCCGCAGGCTTGAGCACCGCGCTCAAGGACGAAGCGTTGATGTCGATGATATGCACCGGGTGCCAGCCGAGCTCGGCGATTTTCTTTATCGCCTGGGCGGCCTGCTTGGGCGTGGAGGCGCTGAAAAACAGGTCGGTGCCGGCATCCTTGATCTTGAGAAATCTTCGAATCGATGGTCGGCTCGGACAGCTCGTATGAGGCCTCCGCGACCACCATCTGCTCAGCCCTGGCGCCGAGGCCGGCCTTGATGCCGTTGAGATAGTCCTTGCCCAGATCGTCGTTCTGATAGAGCACGCCGACCCTGGCATTCGGAAAATGCTTCAGAATGTACTGCCCGTAGATCCGCCCCTCGACGAGATAGCTGGGATTGAAGCCCATCGTCCACGGAAAGGCCGCGGGATCGTTGAATCTCGATGCGCCGGTGGCGGCAAACAGTTGCGGCACCTTCTTGGCATTGAGGTATTTCTGCACGGCCGCGTTCGGCGCGGTGCCGATGATCTGGAACGTCAGCAGGACTTCGTCACCCTCGACCAGCTTGCGCACGCGCTCGACGGTCTTTGGCGGGCTATATGCGTCGTCATACTGGATCAGGTTGATCATGCGGCCGTTGACGCCGCCCCGGTCGTTGATCATCTTGATATAGGCCGACTGGGTCTTGCCGATCGTCGCATAGGCGGAGGCCGGTCCGCTCAAGGGCACGGTCTGTCCCACCTTGATTTCCGTGTCGGTGGCACCGGCATCATATTTCTTCTGCGCATGAGCGGCGGACACCGACAGGGTAACGGCGATTGCCGACGCGGCCATCAAGTTGAGAACGCTATTGCTCATCGCCTCTTATTCCCCCTTGAGCCCCCGCCGCCTGAAAAGCAGGCGGCGAGCGTGCACAGCAGAGTTCGCCGTGTGACCTTCATAAATTAAAGGGCCGCCGAACGTTGAGGCAGCCGGCGTGTCCATCCCGTTTTTCATCAAGCCGTAGCGGCGGCGCGATCAAACCGCAGAGATCGCAGGGCTTTCCTTGTCGAGACGCACGATAGATACGCGCCGTCTATCGAACAATGTGTATTTTTCGACCGATTGATAAGCTTGGCCTATGAATTCCGAAACTGCGACGCCGTGGATATGCGAAGGACGATGGATGTGACGCTGCAGCAGTTACGCCCCCACGCTGCCGTGCTCGAGGCCGCCAGGGCGGCAAGCGGCTTGGAGAACCGCCGGGCGGAGCGCGGCTATTAAAATGCCGGCACGCTCACCGGTCTGAAGATTCCAGATCTGATTTCCGGTCTGCCGCCGCGCCTGGCGTGACATCTTCGCGATGGCGACCGACGACATCTGCACTTCTGAGTCAAAACGTC
>CAWIZF010000021.1:0-57105 GCA_963840465.1 uncultured Alphaproteobacteria bacterium
ACAGTCTGCCTGCTTCCGATCGCGCGGGCGCACGCCGACGTGGTCACGGAATGGAACGCGATCGCGCTCAATGCGACCGCGATTCCACCCAACTCCATCCTGCAATCGCGCGTGCTCGCCATCGTGCACGCCGCAATCTATGACGCGGTAAGAGCAGTCGACGGGAAAAGCGCCGCGTACGCAGTCGATGTCAAGGCGCCTACCGGAACCTCGACCGAGGCCGCGGTGGCGGCGGCCGCTCATGGCACCCTCGTGCGGCTCGCGCCGGCGCAGAAGCCCGCGCTGGACGCCGCCCTGACCGCCACGCTGGCCAGGATCGCCGATGAGCGAGGCAAGGGCGATGGCATCAGCACGGGCGAGCAGATCGCGGAAAAGATCGTGGCGCTGCGCCGCAGCGATCAGTCCGCCGCGAGCGCCGCCTTCACTCCCAAGCCGGGTCCCGGGCTCTATCAACCCACCCCGCCTCACTCGATGCCGGCGATCCTGCCGCAATGGGGTGCCGTTACGCCGTTCGTTCTGCGCAGCCGAAGTGGTCTTCAATTCAACGGGCCGCCCGCGATCGCAAGCGCCGAGTTTGCCCGCGACTTCGCCGAGGTGAAAAGCGTCGGCAAGCGCGACAGCGCGACGCGTACTGCGGACCAGACGGCCGCCGCGATCTTCTGGACGGTGCAGACTGCCGTCCCGTGGCACGCCGCCGCGCGCGCCGCATCGTCGGCCAAAGGCCTGTCGGTAGCGGATAACGCCAGATTGTTCGCGCTGTTGTCGATGGCCACCGCCGACTCGCAGATTGTCGCGTTCGACGAAAAGTACAAGCACCCGCACTGGCGGCCGGTGACCGCGATTCGGGCGGCCGCGAACCTCGACGTCGCGCTGCTCGAAGGCGATCCGAACTGGGAGCCGCTGCTGGCGACGCCGCCCCATCCCGAATACCCGTCGGCGCATGCGATGTTTTCCGGCGCCGCGGAAGCCGTCCTGAAGGAATTCTTCGGAACGGACGCCGTCCGCTTCAGCGTGACCTTCCCGCCGATCTTCGGAGTCACGCGCACCTATAGCCGTTTTTCAGAGATCACCGAGGAAGTCGACAATGCGCGCGTCTGGGGCGGCATTCATTTCCGCAGCGCCGACCAAGACGGGAGCGCTGTCGGACGTAAGATCGGCGAAATCGTGATGCGCGATTTCGCCGGTTCGCCGCGCAAGACCACGCAACTGGGAGAGCGACCATGATCACGCCGCGCAACTTTGCGGCCATCGCGGCGTCAGCTCTAGCACCCGCGCTGGGCACCGGTCATTCGCAGTGCAAACATTCGCCTCGACGGTTGAGACGCATTTGATATGCTCGGCAAGGTGAGGCAGACCATGTTCGATCTGTTCCAGTTCGTCGCCGACTGCCGCGAAGCGACCGTGTCTGACAAATCGCAGAAATATCTGCGAGAGGTGGTGGCGCGCGCGGTGTCCGAGCCAGCGGCCGTGCTTGCGGCACTTGGCGAGCCGCAACGCGCCGGGCTTCACAAGCTGTATCAATCCCGCGAACTGACGGGCGCTCAACGTCGGGCTCCGATGATGACAGTGATGCCGCACAATCATCAGATGCCGGCGGTGATCGGGATTTATACCGGGCGCGAGGACAACATCTTTTGGCGCCGCATCCCGGGCAGTCCCGGAAAGGTGGAGGCCGACGGCGCCAGGGCGCTAACGGTCGGCGATGCCGAGACGCTCGGTCACAACATCATCCATTCGGTCACCGATCCGATTTCTGCGCCTGACCGGGGCGCTTCATGTCTACTGCGGCGATTTCTTCAATCCCGCCCGGCGCAGCGAGTGGGATCCGGAAACCCTGACCGAACAGCCGTTCGATCCTGAGCGCGCCGTGCAGCGGTTCGAGGACGCCAACAAACTCATCGATCACGAACTTCGGCTCTCAAGAGATTCTCGGTGTCTGATCCAACGCGTCAGGCTGCCAAAGGCGAGAACCGATCGGTATTGCCTGCGACACCCGGGGCGTTTAGTGGCGATGCCCAGGTCCAAGAGCGTGGCTCGATTGGTCAGCGAGACCTCGCCGCGAAGCCGCACCGGGCTCGGCGGGGCTTAGTGCGATTTGTCGGGAGGTCTGCTCGGACCAAAGGTGACCTAAGGTGAACGGCCACTTCTGGCGCAAAGCGGCCGTTCACACGTAACAGTTTCCCCTCTCGATACAGAATGAGTAGAAATGGAGTTGATGCTGATTGATCAGGTTTCATGCGGAATCGCGTGCGCAAAATTCACGGATCATTTCGGCAATCAGACTGGCCCGACGAAGCCGGCGCCCAGAGCGATAAGAATCAACTGAAAAGCGGCCAGCTATGAGCAAAATTGCTCAGTCATCGGATGCGGCACCAGCTATAATCTCGACCAGTTTGGCCTACGGATCACTGCAATCCCGATTTGGAGGCGAGATGACGCAGCCCTGCGAGCCGCACGATGGATTGCGCGGCAAGTTTCTGTGCCAATTCCATGCTGCTCTGGTCGGTCGCGCGGTCGGCATCGTCGAGATAGATGTTGGTTAATTGCTCCGCGCGGCTTAGCGCACGGCGTTTGACGTTTTCGATCCCCTCGATCTTCATGCCAACGTCGTTTCCGTCTGAAGGCGTCAGGAGAGGCGAGGGAAGGGGAGCCGGATCAAGGGTCAAGAGTTGTCGGCGCTGCACGGGGTCCAGCCGTTGCGACCAGGCCATCATGTCCCTAAGGAGAAGGCTTTCAAGCAGTGCCGCTGAACCAGATTCACCGATTCCATCTTCAGTCTTCGCGGCGTCCTCATCTCCGATCTTCCGCTCGGCGCGCCAGGCGAGCCGCCGCTCGCGGCGCAACCGATTGCCGTCGGACAGCGCTTCGTGCGCCAGTTGCTCTGCGGTCTTGCGTACCAAAGGATCTTCGGCAAGGGCGATGACGTAAGTCCAGAACACGAAACCGCGTTGGCGTTGGCGGGCCGCGAGCGCCCAAGCGGTATAAGGCGACGACAAGCTGGAATTTCCGATGTCGGCGATTTCCGCCGCTGGGACGAGATCGATCGGCGTCCAGCACAGGTCGGACGCATCGGGACGCTTGCCGCAGGCGGCAAGGGAGGCTGCGGACAGGCTCATGCACCGATTGCGCTCGCGTGTCGCAAGCACCTCAAATACGGGGCGCACGGGCAGCAGGCGCTCATCCGTCCCCGTGGCAAGCGTGCCGTATTGCTGCGCAGCCTTTTGCGCCTGGTCAAACGCAATTGCATAAAGCTCGCTTAGGCTTCGTACCGGGACTGGCGGCACTGCGGTCAGAAGCTGCTCTCTGCGCATGTCGGGTTCTTTCTCAAGATAAGTTTGAACCAATCAGACTGTCGGCAGTTTGATCCAGCGCAACTAGCGATCTTGTTCGGTGCTCTACTGATGCTTGAGCCTGCGGTCCAGAACAACGGCGTTCTGCTGATGAATCTGGAACATGTCTCTTGCGCAAATCCGTCAACATCTTTGTCCTTTCTGGAATTCTGGCCGTTTTCGGCTGGATTGCCATGCTTGGAGAGGCGTGCGCCGCAGGCCGGCTGAGCGAATACCTTGCCAAGGCCGAGCCGGCCGAACTGGTGGCGGGCGCCAATCGCTTTGGGGCGCTGCAAGGCGATCCCGCGATTGCGCCGGCCTACAAGGATGATCAGCTCCTCGGCTTCGTCTACCTGAACTCCGATTTTGCCAACGCCACGGGCTACTCTGGAAAGCCCATCCAGATCCTGGTCGGTATCGGTCCCAATGGTGTGCTGACCGGACTGAAACTCGTTGAACACAAGGAACCCATTGTGCTCGTGGGCATTCCGGTGAACCGCATACTTGAAGCGGTCAACAAGTTGATCGGCACCGACATGGACCGCGTGGCGCGCGGAGCCACGCCCGCGCCGCAGGTCGATATCGTCAGTGGCGCGACGGTCACCGTCCTTGTGATGGGCGACAGCATCGTTCGCTCCGCGACCAAGCTCATAAGGAGCGGCCGGCTCGGCGGTCAGGGTAACGCAGCCGCTGCCGCAGCACCGCAAGCTTCAAAGACGATCGATCCCGGCAAGCGCGATATTCGCGACTGGCAGAGTCTGGTCGGTGACGGTTCCGTCCGCCGGCTGATTCTCACCGTTGCCGACGTGAACAAGGCCTTTGAAAAATTGGGCAACGCGGGCGCGGCCGCGCATCCCGAAGAGGGCGATCCAGACGACAGCTTCATTGATCTGTACGTCGCCGACGTCGCAGTGCCGACCGTCGGCCGCAGCCTGCTCGGTGATGACGGATTCAACCGTCTGGCTGGCCAACTCAAGCCCGGCCAGCAGGCGCTAATCGTCGCGGGATTGGGCCGCTATTCGTTCAAGGGGGCTGCTTACGTCCGCGGCGGGATCTTCGACCGCATCGAATTGATTCAGGACTCCAACAGCATCCGCTTCCGCGACCGTGATCACACGCGGTTGGGAAACCTTGAAGCCGAAGGCGCGCCTGACTTTCCCGAGATTGCTTTGTTCACGGTGCCGCCGGAATTCGCGCTCGATCCGACCGAGCCGTGGGTATTGCAACTGCTGGTGCAGCGCGTGGTCGCCACCCGCGAAAAAGCCTGGCTCACCTTCGATCTCGGCTACACGCTGCCCGACGCTTACATGAAAACTGCGCCGGCGCCGCCGTTGGGACAGCAGGCCGCCACGACTCCCGCGGCGCCGTCGGCAGCGCTTGCGGTCGCGTCGCGAGGCTCTAAAGCATCCTTCGCCGCCGAAGACGAACCGCTGTGGATGAAGATCTGGCGAGGCGACGTCGTCAAGATCAGCACGACGGTTGCGGCACTCGGCGCGCTCACTTTGATCTTCTTCTTCCAGAATGCCCTGGTCCGCCGACCCAGGCTCTACACGTGGGTCCGCCGCGGCTATTTGTTGTTCATTTTGGTCTGGCTCGGCTGGTATGCGAACGCTCAGCTCTCTGTGGTCAACGTCCTGACCTTCGCCAGCTCGCTGCTGACCGGCTTCAGTTGGGAATACTTCCTGTCAGCTCCGCTGATTTTCCTGCTTTGGGCCGCGATCGCCGCCGGACTTCTGTTCTGGGGGCGTGGGCCATTCTGCGGCTGGCTATGTCCGTTCGGTGCGCTGCAGGAATTGCTCAACAATATCGCCCAGGCGGTAAAAATCCCGCAATACCGCTTGCCGTGGGGGCTGCATGAGCGGCTGTGGCCGATCAAGTACATCATCTTTCTCGGCCTGTTCGGCATGTCGCTGTACTCGACCGCCTTTGCCGAACAATTGGCCGAAGTGGAGCCTTTCAAGACCGCCATTGTCCTGAAGTTCGCGCGCGAATGGCCGTACGTCATCTACGCTTTGACGACGTTGTCCGCCGGTCTGTTCGTCGAGCGGTTCTTCTGCCGCTACATGTGCCCGCTTGGTGCCGCGCTCGCCATTCCCGGCCGCATCCGGATGTTCGAGTGGCTGCGCCGCTGGCCCGAATGCGGCACGCCCTGCCAGCGCTGCGCCAAGGAATGCCCGGTGCAGGCGATTCACCCCGAGGGCCACATCAACGTCAATGAGTGCATCTACTGCATGCATTGCCAGGAACTGTATTTCGACGACCACCGCTGCCCGCACATGATCCAGGTGCGGCTGAAGCGCGAGAAGCGCGACGCGCTGTCGTCGCCCTCGATGCGCAGCGGCGGCAAGGGCCCGAACACCATCATCACCGCGGGGGGCAAGCCTATTGGTTTGCCGCCTGTCGCCGCTGTCACCCCACCTTCAACTTGAAAGCCCAGGAGGCTATTATGCGCGACAACGAAAACGGAAAGGGCGTTAGCCGACGCACTTTGCTCGGAACAACCGCGGCGGCGGCAGGCGTGGGTCTTGCAGGCGGAGTTGCCTTCGGCACAGACGGCAAGGGCTTGGTCACGGCGGCCGATGCGCAGACCAAGGCAGCGGCGCCGAAGGCGCCGGCCGCGCGACCTGCGGTCCTGCAGAAGGCCGAAGTGGCTCCAGGCGAGCTCGACGAATATTACACCTTCTTCTCGAGTGGCCAGTCCGGCGAAATGCGCATCGTCGGACTTCCGTCGATGCGCGAGCTGATGCGCGTTCCCGTGTTCAACCGCTGCAGCGCCACCGGTTGGGGCCAGACCAACGAAAGCCTGAAAGTGCTGACCGAGGGGCTGCTGCCCGAGACCCGCGAGTTCCTCAAGAACCGCGGCGGCACCTACTTGAATGGCGATCTCCACCATCCGCATATCTCCTTCACCGACGGTACCTATGACGGCCGCTACGCCTTCATGAACGATAAGGCCAACACCCGCGTCGCGCGGGTGCGTCTCGACGTCATGAAGTGCGACAAGATCATTCAGCTTCCGAACCAGCACACCGTGCACGGTCTGCGCGTGCAGAAATATCCGCGCACCGGCTATGTGTTTGCAAACGGCGAGGATGGTGTGCCGCTGCCGAATGACGGCAAGGTCCTCGACGATCCGAAGCAGTATCGTTCGATCTTCTCGGCGATCGATGGCGACACCATGAAGGTCGCCTGGCAGGTGATCGTCAGCGGCAATCTCGACAACGTTGATGCCGACTACCAGGGCAAATATGCCTTCGCCACCTGCTACAATTCAGAAGACGGCGTCACTCTGGCCGAGATGACGGCAAACGAGCAGGACTGGGTCACCATCTTCAATATCAAGCGCATCGAAGAGGCGGTGAAGAAGGGCGACTTCAAGGAAATGAACGGCGTGCCCGTGATCGATGGCCGCAAGGGCTCGCCCTATACGCGCTATGTCCCGGTCTCCAACAGTCCGCACGGCATGAACACCGCGCCGGATGGCATCCATATCGTGGCGGCCGGAAAGCTATCGCCGACGGTCACCGTGATGGACGTCCGGCTGTTCGACCAATTGTTCGACGACAAGATCAAGCCGCGCGACGTCGTGGTCGCGGAGCCCGAACTGGGCCTGGGGCCTTTGCACACCGCCTATGACGGCAAGGGCAACGCATATACGACGTTGTTCCTCGATAGCCAGGTCTGCAAATGGAACATCGACCTCGCCAAGCGAGCCTTCAAGGGCGAAAAGGTCGATCCGATCATCCAGAAACTCGATGTGCATTATCAGCCCGGCCACAACCACTCTTCGATGGGGCAGACCAAGGAAGCGGACGGAAAGTGGCTGATCTCGCTGAACAAGTTCTCGAAAGACCGCTTCCTCAATGTCGGGCCGCTGAAGCCTGAGAACGATCAGCTGATCGACATCTCCGGCGACAAGATGAAACTGGTCCACGACGGTCCGAGCTTTGCCGAGCCGCATGACGCTACCATTGTTCACCGCTCCAAGATCAATCCGATTTCGATCTGGGATCGCGCCGATCCGATGTTTGCGGATGCGGTCAAGCAGGCCAAGGCCGACGGGATCAATCTCGAAGCCGACTCCAAAGTCATCAGGGAAGGCAACAAGGTTCGCGTCTACATGACGTCGACCGCACCGGCTTTCGGTCTGGAGCAGTTCCAGGTCAAACAGGGCGATCAGGTCACCGTCTACATCACCAATATCGACGCGGTGGAGGACCTGACGCACGGCTTCTGCATCGTGAACTACGGCATCAACATGGAAGTAGCACCCATGGCGACGGCCTCCGTGTCGTTCTCGGCGGATAGAGCGGGTGTCTACTGGTACTATTGTTCGTGGTTCTGTCACGCCATGCACATGGAGATGAAGGGTCGCATGTTCGTCGAGCCCAAGCCATCGGCTTGAGGCGGGTCGGAACATGTATCGCTTCTTACTCATCCTTCCGGCGGCGATCTTCGCCGCCGGAGTTCCGGGCTTCGCGGTTGCGGAGACCCTGGAGGCTGCTTTGGAGCAGCCGCTGCAGGCTGTGCTCGACCGGGCGCAGGATGGCGACGTCATTGAGCTTGCCCCGGGGGAATACAAAGGCGCGATCCGGATCGAGCGGCGCGTGGTCGTGAGCGGCAGGCCTGGTGCGGTGCTCAACGGCGGCGGTGTCGGCAACGTTATCACGGTGACGGCGCCTGACGTCACGATCCGCGGCGTCACCATCGTGGGATCTGGCCACAATATGGAGAAGATGGATTCAGGGGTATTCCTGGAGAAGACCGCGGAACGGGCGCTGGTCGAAAACAATCGCTTCGAAGGCAACCTATTCGGCATCTATGTCCATGGCGCAACGGGGGCGCGCGTGCTGCGCAACATCGTCGAAGGCGTGCGGGGCGGACGCACCAACGAGGCCGGCAACGGCGTGTCGCTGTGGAATGCGCCCGACGTCACCATCGCCGAGAACACCTTCCGCTACGGGCGCGACGGCATCTTCACGATTACCAGCCGCAAGGACCGCTTCATCGACAACCGCTTCGAGCAGCTGCGGTTCGCGGTGCATTACATGTACACCAACGACAGCGAAGTGAGCGGCAATGTGTCCGTAGGCAATCACGTCGGCTACGCCATCATGTATTCGAACCGGCTGATCATCCGCAACAATATCAGTGATCGCGACCGCGACTACGGCATGCTGTTCAACTACGCCAATTACGCCGAGATCGACGGCAATTGGGTGGCCGGCGGCTCGCTCGACAACATCGCAAGCATCCGGGACGAGGGTCCGGACGAAGAACGCGGCATGGTGCCGGAGGCAAAGCCCGCACCGGGTCTCCGCAGCGGCCCGGAAAAATGCGTCTTCATCTACAACACCAACCACAATAGGTTCCGCAACAACTGGTTCGAGCGCTGCGGCATCGGCGTGCATTTCACCGCCGGCTCCGAAGGCAACGAGATAACCGGCAACGCCTTTGTCGGCAACCGCAACCAGGTGAAATATGTCGGCACCCGCGACCTCGACTGGTCGAAGGGCGGCCGCGGCAACTACTGGAGCGATAATCCGGGCTTCGATCTCAACGGCGACGGCATCGCCGACACCGCCTACCGTCCCAACGATCTGGTCGACCGGGTGTTGTGGACGGCGCCGGCGGCGAAGGTTTTGATCAACAGTCCCGCGGTGCAGGTGCTGCGCTGGGCGCAGGCGCAGTTTCCGGCGCTCTATCCCGGCGGCGTCGTCGATACCCATCCCTTGATCGCGCCGCCGCCGAAACCATCTGCCAGCTGGAGTCTGCGATGACCGTCACTGTCGCCGTCAATGGTGTGGAGAAGAGCTACGGCGCGGTCAAGGCGCTGCGCAATGTCTCGTTCGACCTTACTCCGGGACGGCTGAGCGCGCTGGTCGGCCACAATGGCGCCGGCAAGACCACGGTGATTAAATTGATGCTCGGCCTCATTCACGCCGACCGCGGCGCGGTCCGTGTACTCGATGAGGACCCGGCGGCCGGCGAATTTTCGGCGCGCCGGCAGCTCGGTTATCTCCCGGAGAATGTTGCGTTCAACGCCGCCCTGACCGGGCGCGAAACGTTGGCCTTCTACGCACGGCTGAAGCAGATCAAGCCCGCCTCTGCATGGCCGCTGCTCGACCGCGTCGGCCTGATGGATGCCGCCGATCGCAGGGTCGGGACCTATTCCAAGGGCATGCGGCAGCGTCTGGGCCTGGCGCAGGCGCTTCTCGGGCGGCCGCGCGTGCTGCTGCTGGACGAGCCGACGACGGGACTCGATCCCGCGCTGCGCCAGACCTTTTACGAAATCCTGAACAAATTGCGCGACGACGGCGCCACCGTCCTGATCTCGTCGCATGCGCTCAACGAACTCGAGGATCGCGCCGAGCATGTCCTGATCATGAACCGCGGGCTCCTGGTCGCGCAGGGCACTTTGGCGGAACTGCGTTCGATCTCGCAACTGCCGATCCGGGTGTCCCTGGATCTTACACCCGGTGCCAACGGCGCACCGCCGGCCTGGATGAACGGAGCGAGCGTTGCGACCCCGCAGGGCCACGTCATGCTGGTGGCCGACGAGACGCGGAAGATGGAGTTGCTGCGCGTCGCAGCTGGCGACCCCTGCGTCCGGAACATCGAGATCGCGGCACCGACGCTTGACGATCTCTACGCCCATTTTCTTCGGGAGAATGCCGCGTGAGGAACATCGTCATCATTGCCGGCAAGGAGATCAAGGAAGGGTTGCGGAACCGCTGGGTGCTGGCGACGACGCTGCTGTTGGCTGCGCTATCGCTGTCGCTGACATTTCTCGGCAGCGCACCGACCGGGAATGTCGGCGTTGGCGCGCTCGACGTGGTGGTCGTCAGCCTGTCCAGCCTCACCATCTTTCTGCTGCCGCTGATCGCGCTGTTGATTTCGCATGACGCCGTGGTCGGCGAGATGGAGCGCGGCACCATGATCCTGCTGCTCAGCTACCCGGTCGGCCGCTATCAGGTCATCCTCGGGAAATTCTGCGGCCATGTCCTGATCCTCGCGTTTGCTACGATCATCGGCTATGGCGCGGCGGCCGCGGCCCTTGCCATCACCGGCGTCTCCGTGCTGGCAGCGAGCTGGTATGCCTTCGCCTCCATGCTCGGGACCTCGATCCTGCTTGGTGCGGTCTTTGTCGCGATCGGATACCTGATCAGCAGCCTGGTCCGCGATCGCGGCACGGCGGCGGGCGTCTCGGTGGGCATCTGGTTGTTGATGGTGCTCGTGTTCGACATGGCGCTGCTCGGTATCCTGGTGGTCGATCAGGGGCGCATCATCTCGGCGCCGATCCTCGAAGGACTCCTGTTTCTCAATCCCACCGATCTTTACAGGCTGACCAATTTGACCGGATTCAATGTCAGCCAGTTTTCAGGGATGGCCGGGCTTGCCGGAACGGCGAGCACGGGGATCGGGGCGCTGTTGCTGGGCCTGCTGGTCTGGATCGCCGTACCGCTCGGGCTCGCCACCGCATTCTTTGCGCGGAGGGAATTATGATTGCGCGAATCCTGTGTGTCCTTGTCGTGACCATCTTCCTGGCCGGCTGCAATCAGGATGCGGCCAATTCGGTCGTTCCACCTCCGGTCACGCTCAACAGCGACGCGATGGGCGTGTTCTGCGGTATCGAGTCTAATGGAACACCCCGGCCCGAAAGGCCAGATCATTACGGCGAGCAGGATCGACCCGTTCTGGTTCACCTCGGTGCGCGACACCCTGGCCTTCACTATGATGCCCGACCAGCCCCGCGACATCCGGGCGATCTACGTCTCGGATATGGCGCGGGCATTGAGCTGGGAAGATCCGGGTCCAACGAACTGGATAGACGCGCGCAAGGCGTTCTTCGTGATCGAAAGCCGCAAACAGGGCGGCATGGGCGCGGCCGAGGCGGTGCCTTTCGGAAATCGCGAGGCCGCCGCCGCTTTTGCCGCGGCCAATGGCGGTCACATCGTGACGTTCACGGAAATTCCGGGCGCCTATGTGCTCGGCAGCGACGCGTCCAGTGACCCGAGCGAACAGGATCGTCCCGACGTGCGGCTCAACTGACGAGGACCAGCCAATGCTGAAGCAAAGTCTCACCCGCCGCCGCATGATCGTCATTGCTGCGACCGCCGCCGGATCGGCATTTTTGGCCAGTGCCCGAACTGCTGCCGCTGGCGATCCCGTGCGGTGGCACGGATCGGCACTGGGTGCGCAGGTATCGATCGAGATCTATCATCCGGACCGAGCCGAAGCCGAACGGCTGGTCGAGCGCTGCGTCCTGGACGTGCGCCGGCTGGAGCAGCAATTCAGCCTCTACCGGGCCGACTCCGCAATCTCGACCCTCAACCGCACCGGTATTCTTCTTGCTCCCGACGCCGACATGGTGGCACTGCTGAAGGCCTCGCTGTGGTTTGCCGGGATAACCGGCGGCGCATTCGATCCGACTGGTGCAGCCGCTGTGGCAGCTATATGCGGATCATTTCGCTTCCGAGCGGCCGGATGCCGAAGGGCCCTCGCCGCAGAAGCTCGCCGAAGCGCTGGCGAAGGTCGGCCATCGTGGCCTGCTTGTGAATGAGGATCGTGTCGCTCTCGTTAAGCACGGCGCAGCGATCACGCTGAACGGCATCGCGCAGGGCTATGCCACCGACCGTGTCGTCGAGCGACTGCGCAAGGCGGGCCTGTTCGACGACTTTGGTCAATATGGGTGAGATCCGGGCGATCGGCGCCAGACCTGACGGTGCGCCTTGGCGCGTCGGCCTTGCCGATCCGGACCGGCCGGCCGCGCTCACCGAAACCGTCGATCTCGTCGATCGTGCCGTCGCAACATCGGCGGGTGCCGGATTCCGGTTTGATTCCGCAGGCCGGTTTACGCATCTGTTCGATCCGGCGACGGGGCGCAGTCCGTTGCACTACAGTACGGTGAGTGTCATTGCGCCAACCGCTACCGAATCGGATGCGTTTTCGACCGCATTCAGTCTGATGCCGTTGTCGGAGATTCGGGACATCGTGGCCATTCGACCGAACGTGCAGGCCCGCATCACCGATCTCGGTGGAACTTTGACCGTGTATGGTGCTTGAGAGATGCTGGCATACCTGTGATCTGCACGGTCAGATCGGCCGCTTTCCCCGACAACACAAGAATTTCCGGTCCCGCAAGGGGCCAACAAAACAGGAGAACAGAATGCGAGGTATTTGTTTTCGTTGCACTTTTGGCGGTTGCGGGCGCAGGCGAAGTGAGAGCCCAGGATGCCGCGGCTGGCGAGAAGGTGTTCGGCGTATGCAAGACTTGCCACCAGATCGGCGAGACTGCGAAGAATAACGTTGGACCGGTGCTCAACGGCCTCATTGGCCGCAAGGCAGGTAGCGTTGCCGGCTATTCATATTCAGCCGCGAACAAGGACTCCGGCATCACTTGGGACGAGGCCACCTTCCGCGAATACATCAAGGATCCGAAAGCCAAGATCCCGGGTACGAAGATGATTTATGCGGGCCTGAAAGACGAGCAGAAGACAAGTGACCTCGTCGCATTTCTCAAGCAGTTCGATGCCGCTGGGAAAAAGAAATAGCAAAACAACCTTCGCTATACGTCTGCCGCCGTTCGCCTTGATGGATGAGACATCCACGCCTGGAAATATGATCTTCGCGGGTCCAGCTGCGCCGTCAAAGTAACGGGCGGCGATTACCGATCTCTTGCCTACGTTTCCGGGTTTGGGCACCAATGGTAACAGACCTCAATGATTTCAATGGTCTGGCCCAGACTACGAATTTGGGGGCGGAGCTCGGTCACGCCGCGCCCCCGATGGCAAATGCTCGGTCAGATCCCGAATGACGACTTCTGGCGCGCGCAAGTGACCACCGGCGCGATGCCGATGGTCGTCGGTTAGAGCTCGATCTGCTCGGAGATGTTTAGAGCGTCATCCACCTCAATCCCGAGGACCGGACGGTGCTCTCCAGCTTCGTATGGCCGAGGAGGAGTTGCACTGCGCGCAGGTTGGCGGTCTTGCGATAAATCTGGGCGGCCTTCGTACGCCGCATCGAATGTGTGCCATAAGAGATCGATTCAAGCGGTGCTTTCAACCCAGCGATGCACCAGTCGGGCGTATTGACGTACTGATACGTGAGGACTTGCATGAAGTCGACTTGGGAAAAGATATCGGGAACCTGTTGCCCGAAGCATTGGTGGCTTCAACCGAACTTCTCGACTGCTCTGTGATCTCGAATTGAACCGGTCGCCGTTATGTCGATTGAATCAGTTTGGTACTCCCGAGAAAGTACTCGCGACCGGCCGCTTCTGGCGGATTGTGTTGAAAAAGTCCTTTTTCTCGGATGACTGAAAATTTTCAGGACCGCTGGTGCGTCTCTCTCGCTGCGAGGTGAGGGACCACGTCAATTACCGCTAAAACGATCCCTGGCGCTCGTATCGATTTTATAGAGCCTTGCAGCGGTTGACATCGCCAATGCGCTACATTTGCGAGATTTTCGGAGCCCTGCGATCTTGGAGTTTTTCAACAGTATCGGCGCGAAGCGGCCATTCGCTGGAAAGCAGATGTTTGGCACTTTTCGGACATGGCTCTTGAACCCAATCGATACAAACTTTCTACGGGAGAATTCGACATCGGAGTTTTCACCCCGGCTTGGACCCTAACTGCGGCTACAGCCCGGACTTGATAGTCCGGAGCAGCCGGAAGCGCATCTCGTCGTCATTACTCGTGAGCGAGATTACGAAACGCACCCGCCCGTGGCCTGGGGTGTCGGCATAGCCCGCGAGCGTGCGGATCCCCTCCATGGTGCCGGTCTTGTTCATTCCATCATCATGGCCGCGGAGCAGGCCAGCGTCGGGCGCGAAGAGCTCGAGCACTTTGGCGAGGCCACGGGCGCTAAAGTGGTTGTTGCGGCTGATGCCCGAGCCCTCCTCAAGATGGATGGCCGCGGCGAGACCATGCACGGCAAGCATCTCGTTCGCGACCTGGAGCGACTTCTCGAGGCTAACTGGCCCGTCCAGGCGGTGTCCCCCGATCCCGAGGAAGACCTGGTTGGCGACGTAGTTGTTCGATACGCGGAGCAGTTCGACGAGGATCCTCGAAAGGGTGCGCGACTGTCGGTGAACGTAGACTGGCTCCAGTCCCTTGGGCACGAGTCCGGTTGAGATCTTGCCCTTCACGCTACCGCCGGCCCGCTCGATGAACGCCGCGATCAGCTCACCAGCATATTGCAGGTTCACCACGGGGTCCTGGCTCAGGCTGATGCGGCCGCTTCCGTAGGGCCCCGAGCGGCTGGTTGATCGCGGCGGGGCGATAGGGGTCTGCTTCTCGGCGGAGCGAACCTTGTTGCCGCTGTCACGGCGTAGATCGTGTTGAAATTCACCGCCAAAGCGGAGTTCAGTGCATTGTAGGCCTCGTCGGTGTCCTCGATGCCCGGGATGCGGAGGTTCGAAGGATAGTAGCTGGCGTCCAGCACGATGCCTGCGATCGGCTTCTTGCCGACCGCCGCCACCAGCTTTGTCGCGAGCCGCGCCAGTTCCTCTGAAATCAGGAAGGGATCGCCGCCCCCGCGCACGTAGAGCACCCGCTTGTCGTCGAGGTAGAAGCGGGTCTGGAAGCGGTAGTCGCCGCCAAGGACCTCCATCGCCAGCCAGGCTGTCACGATCTTGGTGACAGAGGCCGGGGACGAAAGGCTCATCAGCATTCTGGGCCACCAACTCGTTGCCCTTGGCGTCCGCCACAAGCACCACCGCTTGCGGAGCGAGGGCCGCGACGTCCTCCTTGACGCCAGCCAGGGCCGGAGCAGGTAACAGGAGCAAAGCGAGGACGAGCGAGCGAGACCACATGGGGCAACTCCTGCGCGGGCGTAGCGTCTGTAAAATTCGGACGGATGCTGGTGATACTCAAGCGTTAGGTCGGTACAGAGCGGACAATTTTCTCCTTATGGCGCGAGAAGCGAACGTTCGTTCGAAGCTAAAGCCGCATTGGGGCGATCTTATCAGCGATCCGTGAGCCGCCACGTGTGCTGAGCGATCATCAAGTCTTCATTTGTCGGGATCATCCAAGCGGATGTCCTGCTTCCGGGCATTGTGATCATGGCCGCGTCCGCGGTATTCATTGCCTCATCCAACTCGATACCAAGCCAGGCGGCTTGTTCGCATACGCGACGACGAATATCGGGCGCGTGCTCGCCGATGCCCCCTGTGAATACGAGGGCGTCCAGACCGTCAAGACTGGCGGCAAGCGATCCCAGTTCTCGACTGATGCGGTAGACGAATAAGGTGATCGCATGGGCGGCGAGCGGATCGTTGCTGGCCAGGAGCGTCCGCACGTCATCGCTGACGACGGATACGCCCAGCAAGCCCGAGGAATGATAGAGCAGGTCGCTTACGGATTGTGGGGTCATCCCTTTCTCTTGTAACAGGTAGAATCACACCCGGATCTAGGCTGCCGCTTCGGGTACCCATCACAAGACCATCGAGCGTGGTGAATCTCATGGTCGTTGCCACGCTTCGACGCTGGTGGAGCGCACATGCTGGCTCCGCTGCCTAGGTGAGCGACAACGATGCGACCCTCAGCTATAGCTGGACCGAGTACTTCGGGAAGAACACCGGCAATATACTCGTAGGATAGGCCGTGGAATCCGTACCGTCGCACACCCTGGGCCGTGATCGAGTGCGGTAGAGCGAAGGCTGTGGTTATTTCGGACTGTGTACAGTGGAAGGCCGTATCAAAGCACGCGACTTGCGGCAGTTCCGGGTGAAGCCTCGATATAGCGACGATAGCTGCAAGATTATTCGGCTGATGAAGTGGTGCCAGCGGAGCAAGGCGGCGTAGTTCGTCAATGACAGATGAATTGATACGGACCGGGAGGGGTCTATGTCGATCCGCCATGCACGATGCGGTGTCCGGCAGCGATCAGGGGGTTATTCGGAAATTGTTGCTCCAGCCAGCCTAGGAGTGCGGCAAGCGCATCCTGGTGAGCGGTGACTTCGTTTAAGTATTGGTCGGCCAGCGACGTTTCCGAATTATTCTTTGCACTGAAATGCACGCGGTGCGGCGGCCAGAAAAGGCCGCGAGATTGCGGCTTCCTAGTTCAGGTGTCCGCGCGTGAAGCGATATCCTCACCATAGGGCCACTTCCAGTTCTGGATTTGCGGCATGTCCTCGCCGTGCTGGCGGACATGGCGCGTATGCTCGATCAATGCGTCACAAAACTGCTGCTTGATGTGAGCTGACGCGACGCCGAGACCGGGCACCCGGTCGATGACCTCGATCGCCAAATGAAACCGGTCGAGTTCGTTCAGTACGACCATATCGAATGGCGTGGTGGTCGTGCCTTCCTCCTCGAAGCCACGAACGTGCATTCCGTCGTGGTTGGTGCGATTGTAGGTCAGGCGATGGATTAGATGGGGGTAGCCGTGATAGGCGAAGATCACCGGCTTGTCGCAGGTGAACATCCCGTCGAAGTCGCGGTCGCTGAGACCATGCGGATGCTGATCTTTCGGTTGCAGCGTCATCAGGTCAACAACGTTGACGACGCAAATCTTCAATTCGGGAAGGGCCGTTCGCAGCAGATCGACCGCGGCGAGGGTTTCAAGGGTCGGCGCGTCACAGGCGCAGGCCATCACCACGTCAGGGTTACCAAGTCTCCACGCTCGGTGCCGGCCCAAGGCCAGATACTGATGCCGGCGTCGCAATGCGTCGCGGCCTGCCGCATTGTTAGCCACTGCGGGGAAGGCTGTTTGCCGGCGACGATCACTGATACGGTTATACGTCCGCAAACAATGGTCAGTGATCCAGAGCAGTGTGTTGGCGTCTGGTGGAAAATAGACGCGGACGATATCGGCTTTCCTATTGACCACGAGATCGACGAAGCCGGGATCCTGATGGCTGAACCCATTATGGTCCTGGCGCCAGACGTGGGATGTCAGAAGATAATTGAGCGAGGCGATCGGGCGTCGCCAAGGGATGCAACGCGAAACCTTCAGCCATTTGGCGTGCTGGTTGAACATTGAATCGATTACATGCACGAAGGCTTCGTAACTGGAGAAAAAGCCGTGTCGTCCGCTAAGGACGTAGCCTTCCAGCCATCCTTCCAGGGTATGTTCGGAAAGCATTTCCATGACCCGGCCATCCGGCGATAATTCGCCGCCGTCGGAGTCCTCCGGCAAATAATCCGCCAGCCACATTTTTTTGCTGATCTGGTAGATCGCGTCGAGCTTGTTGGAGGTGTTTTCATCCGGGCCGAACACGCGAAAATTTGTCGGATTGAGCTTGACGATATCGCGCGAAAAAACGCCCAAGGGCTTGGTGTTTTCGACTTCGGTTTGACCGGGTTTGTCTACCTTGACTCCGTATTCGCGAAAATCCGGGAGACGCAATGCCTTGCGCAGTCCCGCCATTGGCATGGGGATTAGCGCTCATGCGCCGCACGCCTTTTGGCGCAAGTTCCTTGAGTTCGGAGATCAGGCGGCCGTTTGCATCGAATAGCTCTTCCGGTTTATAGCTTCGCAGCCAATCTTCCAGTTGTTTCAGATGCGCCGGATTTTCCTTCACGCCGGCCAGCGGCACCTGGTGGGCACGCCAAAATCCTTCCACCTTTATGCCCGTCCACTTCCTTTGGACCGGTCCATCCTTTCGGGCTGCGCAGCACGATCATCGGCCATCTAGGCCGCACCAGACTGCCGCCGGAGCGGGCCGCCTGCTGTTTTTCGCGTATTTCGTTGATGCAGTGTTCCATGACGGCAGCCATGCGTTGATGCATGACTTCGGGATCGCTGCCTTCGACGAAATAAGGTTTCCAGCCATAGCCTTTGAACAGATTTTCAGTTCATCGTGGCTGATGCGCGCCAATAAAGTCGGATTATTGATCTTGTAACCGTTTAGGTTTAGAACCGGCAGCACCGCTCCGTCGCGGACCGGGTTCAGAAATTTGTTGGAATGCCAGGAAGTCGCCAAAGGTCCGGTTTCCGCTTCGCCGTCACCGACGACGCATGCGCAGATCAGATGAGGATTGTCGAATGCTGCGCCATAGGCATGCATCAGTGCGTAGCCGAGCTCGCCGCCTTCGTTAATGGAGCCCGGGGTTTCCGGTGCGGCATGGCTTGGAATGCCGCCTGGAAACGAGAACTGGCGAAACAACTTGTGCAGGCCATTGGCGTCGCGGCTAATATCCGGATAAATTTCAGTATAGGTGCCTTAGGATCAGGTATTGGCGACCATGCCCGGTCCTCCGTGGCCGGGGCCGCGAGGACGTTGTTGATATTGAGGTCGTGCGCGCGGTAGCCGTTGAGATGGGCGTAGATGAAGTTGAGCCCCGGAGTGGTGCCCCAATGTCCGAGCAACCGCGGCTTGATGTGCTCAGGCCGCAGCGGCTCACGCAGAAGGGCATTGTCGAGCAGGTATACCTGACCTACCGACAGATAATTGGCGGCGCGCCAGTACCGGTCGACCAGATCGAGATCGCGGTCATTGGGTTGGCTATTGTTGGCGCTGGTCGTTCGCATCTGACGCCTTCCGGATGAATGATTAAGCAACTAAGTTTAGCGCCAATCGATCGTTAAAGCCGCGAGATCAGATAATCGTGCCGAATAGGTTACCGATCCCAGCGGTCATACCAAGGGCCAAAGCGCCCCAGAATGTCACGCGCAATGTCGCGCGCAAGATGTTCGCGCCGCCTGCTTTTGCGCCGATAGCACCGAGCACGGCGAGAAAGCCCAAGGACGCTGCGAGACACGACGGAGACCAGCATATTGATGGGAGCTACAATGACCATCAGCAATGGCATTGCAGCGCCCGACCGGAAAACATTACAGCGGATGTCAGCGCTGCCTGTACTGGACGGGCTGTGGTGATTTCGGTAATGCCGAGCTCATCGCGGGCGTGAGCGGCAAGCGGGTCCTTTTCCATCAATTGCTGTGCGACCAGCCGCGCGGTTATGGGATCGACGCCACGCTTGACGTAGATTTCGGTAAGTTCGTCATGCTCTGCTTGCGGGTCGTCGGCCAATTCCTGACGTTCACGTGCGAGGTCCGCTTTTTCGGTGTCGGATTGCGAGCTCACAGACAAATATTCACCGGCAGCCATCGACATGGCACCGGCGACCAGACCTGCCGTACCTGCGATGAGTGCATCGTTCTGTGTTGCTGCCGCTGCTGCAACGCCGACGATAAGGCTTGCAGTCGAGATGATCCCGTCATTGGCGCCAAGAACCGCCGCCCTCAGCCATCCGATGCGGTCGACGAGACGTCTTTCCGGATGATGCCGAAGGCAGCTAATCGCTTGCTCCCGTCGGCGCAGGAAACAGCACGGTAAATCGCGCGCGCTTTTCGTCGTCGACACGATCGATCCGTAACTTACCGCCAATCTGGCCGGTGAAGGATTGAATAATTCTCATCCCCAGACCCTTGCTCGCGCCGGGGTCGAACCCCTCGGGCAAAGCCGGACCGTCGCTGGCAACCGAAAGCGCGTACCCATGTTTCGGATCCGGCTCCAGCCTGACAGCGATCCGGCCTTTGCCGTGCTTTGCCGCGTTCGTGATTAACTCGCTGGCGATGAAACCGAGCGGGATGGCGGTGGTGGCGGGCAAATTTACTTCACTGCCTTCGACGCTGATCTTGCCCGGGCACTCGTCCGAGGACGACATTGCCGAAAAATCTCGACAAAAGTCTTCGAGAAATTTCTTGAACGCTATTGTTCTCACACCTTTGTAGGAATTAAGCCGATGATGGATTCGCGCAATCATGGAAACGCGATTGGCCGCCGCGGCCAGTTGCGCAGCCGCTTCCGGATTTGCCGAATTCCGACTTTGCAGTGAAAGAAGGCTGATGGTCATCTGTAGATCGTTCAGCAGCCGATGATCGGATTCCTCCTTCAATAGCGCTTGTCTGTGGATCAACTCGTCCTTTTCAAGAAGCAGCGCCTCGCTTTTCGCGAGCGCCTTTCGCAATTGAATTTCCACGAGCCGGTAGTTCGCCGGCTCCGCAGCAGGCAAGCGTTGATCCGGGTTCCGAAAAATGACGCCCGGGGGCAGGCTGGCTCCTGGCGAACGTTCATCAATCATGGCATCGGCCCCGTGAGAGGTTGAATTCCAGCATAAAGCTGCAAGAGAGGGCCAGGATTGATACAAATCAACTATGTCCGGCATCCGACATTATGTTGGTGGCAATCTCAATTGAGATTCGAGCAGCTGACTTCTCAGGAATCAGACAAGCGACGGCATAAGCTTACCCTTTCGCGAAGGTGCTTGCGCCTTGCCACGCTAGTGCCAGAGGCCAGCGATCCATTTCGCACCGAGGATCGTCTCCCAAATTGCCGCCAACTCGACCGCCAGCACAACGACGCTGGCCAGCATCGCTATCGAGAGCTCGTCCTCCTCGAGATACGCCAGCGAGATCAGCGCGATCACGAGGGTGGGAACGACGTTGCTTAAAGGGATCGGTGTGAACAGCAGGGTAATGTTCAGCAACACGACGGCAGCGCCGACGAGACGCTTGGTCGCGTCGAGCGGAGTAGGCCAGCGCGGATGAATGAGCTTCTCGAGAGACCTCAGCACGGGCACAGCTCGCTGCACCAGAGCGGCAAGGTGCCGTGTCGGCATTGGACGGGCGGCGATGCGGCGCGGGAACACCGGCATGTTCTGGCCCGCGACCATCTGGAACGCGGGGATCATGAGCAGCAGGCCGACGACGATCGAGACACCCGGTGCGACGGCGACCACAGCGAGCAGTAGCATGATGAGGCCGAAGGAGCGCTTGTGCATGCGGCTCATTAGCCAACCAAGGGTAAAGTGATCCGCCGGCGCCTCGTCGTGACGCTGTCGCGTCGGCGGGGAGCGTGGGCTTCAGGGTTGGCGCTCGGACCGACCGGACTGAAGCAACGAATTCCGATGCGCCGTGACGAACAGACGCGGCAGAAGCAATCTCAAAGCCAAACTTACGGAATGAACGGCACTTCACTCCACCTCATCACCAGCTCGCCGGTCACAGCTTGATCAAAGTTTGCCAAGCAAAAGCAAGATCAGCAGAATGACGATCACAAGGCCAAGGCCGCCGCCGCCGTAGTAGCCAGTACCGTAAAATGGACCGCCGCCGATCCCGCTAAATCCGCCCAGCAGCGCGATCACAAGAAGGATCAGAATGTTGGTCCCAATCGACACTGCAATATCTTCCTCTGCGGTCTCGTCGAGACGTTATTGTCTCGAACAAAGTTCAGCCAGGTGGCTGCCGATCCCAAGCAAGTTCCTAATAAGAAACTTATCTTGCAAGGAAGATAGCCAAACCTGGTTGACTTCAAAGATGTAGGTGGTTCGAAAAGGCAGTCCCGTCACGGTCGGATCGTCAGCAGCCAGTCGTCGAGCCGTTGCAGCCAGCGCCGAGGCGGAGGCGGAGCAGGGGGCGGTTTGAGTTTGAGGCGGTCACCGTCAAGCCCATGAATGAGCTGAAGCGTTCGTGTGTGGTAGACCGCAAGATCTGGACGGTGACCAATGCTCAAAACGGTGGTCTGCTTCAGTTCATCATCGAACAGGCGCATGACGCGGCGCTGGCTGTCTTCGTCAAGCGCGGCGGTCGCCTCGTCGAGGAAAACCCATCCTGGTTTGTGCAGCAGCAGTCGCGCAAAGGCGAGACGTTCCTGTTCGCCGAGCGAAAGCTCCTTGTCCCAGCGCTCCACCTGGTCGAGCTTGGCGATAAGGCCGCCGAGATCGCAACGCTCGAGTGCGACTAGCACATCTGTATCAGGGAAAGCGTCGGGCGGGCTCGGATAGCTCAGGGCGTTTCGCAGCGTGCCGAGCGGCAGATAGGGCCGCTGCGGCAGGAACGCCATCGCCCCGGGCGGAGGCGTAAGGATGGTCCCGGAACCCCACGGCCATAACCCCGCCACGGCGCGGAACAGCGTCGACTTCCCTCTTCCAGTGTCGCCGACGATCAGTACGCGCTCGCCTGGGGAGATGCTGACCGTCGCGTCATCGATAACGATATGCCCGTCCGGCAAAAGGATGCGCACGCCCTCGAAAACTAGGTGTCCGTCCGGGTGTAACGCGCGCTTGATTTCCTCTGCGCCCTCTTCGATCGCTGGGAGATTGTCGAGCGCTTCGCGAAAGCGTGCGACCCGGTGGACCGCTGCACGCCAGTCAGCGAGCCGTGAAAAATTGTCGACGAACCAACGCATCGCTCCCTGCACCTGGGTGAAGGCGCCCGCCACCATGATCAGGCCGCCGAGCGTCAGACTACCGCCGAAATAGGCCGGTGCGGCAACCAGTATCGGAACGACGAGCGACAGCCAGCCCGTGCCCGATGTGATCCAGGTGAGGTGGGCGAGTGAAGAAGATATCCGCCGCATGGTATCCACGACAGAAGCGAGCGCGGCCTCGAGATGTCGTTGTTCGTCCTTCTCCCCGCCATGCAGCGCAATGCTCTCGCCGGATTCGTTGACCCTTACGAGGGCGAAGCGGAATTCAGCCTCGCGTGCATATCGCTCGCCGTTCAGGGCAATCAGGGGGCGCCCCACGATCCAGGTCAGCGCGGAACCGATCAGGGCATAAGCGAGCGCACACCAGACCATGTAGCCGGGAATGGCGACGTCGTAGCCCGCCACCTGGAAAGTGACCTGTGCCGATAAGGCCCATAGCACACCGACGAAAGCGATGATCTGAAGCAGCGAATAGACGATGCCGCAGCCGAGGTCGGCGCTGTAGTCGCCGAGCAGGCGCGTATCTTCCTGGATGCGCTGGTCCGGGTTGTGGCCATACTGACCGGCAAAGCCGAGCTGATAGACGCGCAATGGCTTGAGCCACTCGGCCAGGAGGTGACGGGTGATCCATTCGCGCAGCCGAAACTTCAGGCGTTCCTGGAGAAAGGTTTGCGCGACCGTGAGCGCCAATAACACGGCAATGATGACAAGGAACGTCCAGAGATCACGGACAAAGCCTGACAGGTCCCTGCGCCCCACGGCGTCGAAGAACTGGCCGTTCCATTCGTTAAGCCGCACCTGCCCGAACATGTTGGCAATGGTGACGGCGGTCGAGACAACGAAGATCGCCATCACGCGCCGTCCGCCTTCGGCACGTACACGCGCGAATAAGGCGAGGTCGCGGGCAAGATTAAAATCCTGCGTTGGCGCAGCTCTGATGGGTTCGTTAGCGAGAGGGGGGCTGGCCGCTGCGATCGGAATTATCGGAATTATCGGCAAGACGGGTTGTCCGGCCTGCGGTATCCCCGCGTTTCCTTCGCCGGAGGATGTGCGGCGAGAGGAGGAAAGGCTCATGCAACGTCCGTCCTCATTTGTCTGCGTCCACACCTCGCATCGTCGCTGGCCGCGCTACAGCCAGTTAATTCCTGCCAGCGGCAGCACCCGTTGCAGGATCGCCGCCAGGCAGATTAACACCACCAGCAGAGAAGGTTTGCCAAGCGTGCTTCGTCGACAAACATGTCTATGATCCAAAAACATCAAAACCCCGATCAAACTGAAAGCATAGTAACCGCTCACGTCCAGTCTACTCCGATAAGCAGGCCATTTGAGAGCAAAATAAAGAGGCCGCATCGGCGGCCTCTTTCTTGTCGATGGTAGCGATGGAGCGAGCGTTATCGCTTCTCGCCACCGCCGCCCTAGCCGCCACCCTGGTTGCCGCCTTGTCTACCGCCGGCGGGCGCGGCGCTCTTCTGCATCTGGCCGCCATCTTTGATTTCTCCGTCGCCGCCTTTCGGTCCCGTTACAGGCGGGCCGCGGCGAATGGAGGTGCCGCCCTCGACGTTCTTGATCGGGCCTTCGATCGTTCCGCGAGCCGTTGCGCCGCCGCGGCCGTAACGCCGCTCGGCAGGTCCGTAGCTCCAGCTGTGCCAGCCATATTCGCCGCCCCAGTCGAGGGTGCGCCGCCAGGCGATAGCGATACCAGAGCGGCTTGCGGAGCTGCAACCGGGGCCTTTCCTTCCTGTTGGGCGAAACACGGTGAGAGGCTCGACGAGGCGAGTAAGATGGTGGCGAGGACAAAAACACGCATGAGTTTTTCCTCCGTTAGGGTGTGACCGTAACAACTCGGTCATCCTTAGGTTAGCTCGTAATTCGACACCAAACAGTTAGATTTCGCAGGCGGACGTAGGGAGCTAAACGAGAACGTCGAGTTCGAACAGGGGGAGCTTGCAGAAATCTCAGGTAAGCGCGGTGTCGACCAAGGTTTTGCGCGGCAATTGCGTAACGAAAAGCTTAGGTCACTCTCGCAGAAAAGAGTTGATGCAAATCAAAGCGTGGCCTCGCGACGGCGACCCCAAATTGCTGGTGCCATTATGCTCGGAACGGCACGGTCAATGTCCGGTATCCAGGCCATTGATTTGAATCAAAATGATTTGGGTGAGTGCCCCGTAAGCAAATAAGAACCAAGGCACGCGATTCACGGTGCTGTTCTCTGGATTGCTCACAACTCGGGGCTGACGAGTTCGATGATTGACCTGTTCACGACGCCGGACCCTGCATCAAGGCAAAGTAGGAACCCCGTTCAATGAATCGCAACATTCTTTACCTCGTCATCGGCGCACTCGCCGTCGCCGCTGTTGTATTGGGCTATCAATTCTACCAGGAGCGGCAGAAAACCACAGGGGTCGAGATCAGTATCGGCGAGCGTGGCATTTCAATCGAAAAGAAATAGTGCGGCATTTTTTTCCGGTGACGCCGGCGACAAACGTCAGCGGGAAACAAGAAGATCAGGGCCTACGATCGGACTACGAAGAGACAATGTTCATTTAGGGAGTCGGACCATGTCGCTCGGACTTATGCTCATCATTATCCTCGTCATCTTCTTGCTTGGTGGCTTCAGTGGCCGCTTCGGCGGCTACGGCTACGGCTACGGTCACGGTGGCGTCGGTGCCATCGGTGTCATCCTGGTCATCCTCGTCGTCTTGCTACTTTTGGGTCGGATTTGATCTGCCAGTTGGGATAGTTGTCTCTTGGAGGGGCGTTTTCCTTTGGGGATCATTATGTGGTGTGCGTCAATGTGACTTGGCTTCTGCATCGTAATTAATTGTCACCCGCCATCGACTGTTGGGAATGCTGGGCTAGTCCCGTAAGGGACAGGCGTTCATCGGCCAAAATGCGGTCGCTTCGTCGGCGCGGGGCGCGGGTCTGGCCTGGACTTCTCCAGCTTTCCTGAATGGAATGTCGGTATGCGCACCATTGAAGACAATGCGTTTTTGTTGCTGGCCATCTCGGTATCGCTGGCCTTCGCTTGGATCCTGTTGCCGTTCTATGGAGCGGTTCTCTGGGGGACCGTCACAGCAATATTGTTTTCTCCGTTGCACCGACGACTGTTGCAATCAATGGGGGGACGGCGCAACCTTGCTGCCTTCTCTACGATAACGATGATCATAGCGATCGTGATTCTGCCAATGTCGCTGATCGCCGCGTCATTGACGCAGGAAGCATTAGCCTTTTATGGAAGAAGTCCAGTCGGGTGAGCTGGATCTCGTCCGATTTTTCCAACAGGTCCATGACGTCTTGCCTGCATGGGCAATCAATCTGCTGGATCGTTTCGGTCTTGCGAGCCTCGGTGCAGTGCAGCAAAAACTTTCCGCCGCCCTTATGGCCGGCAGCCAATACATCGCCACACAGGCGCTTAATATTGGCCAGAGCACGTTCGACTTCGTCGCGAACCTGTTCGTTATGCTGTACCTGTTGTTCTTCCTGCTCCGCGACGAGGACGCGCTATCCAAGCGCATTAGGGAAGCTATTCCGTTGCACGCTGAACAGCAGAGGGCCTTCCTCCTCAAATTCACGGTCGTCATCCGTGCCACGGTCAAGGGCGACATGCTCGTCGCCCTTCTGCAAGGAACGCTCGGGGGCCTGATATTCTGGTTCCTTGGGATTGGTGCCCCGCTGTTATGGGCCGTTGTAATGGCTTTCTTTTCATTGGTGCCTGCGATAGGTGCAGGCCTCATTTGGATTCCGGTTGCCCTTTATCTTCTTGTGACCGGTGCTATCTGGCAAGGCATGGTTTTGATAGCGTTCGGTGCGCTCGTCATTGGACTGGTAGATAACTTCTTGCGTCCTATCCTGGTAGGTAAAGACACAAAGATGCCCGACTACGTCGTTCTTATCTCCACGTTAGGCGGAATCGCTACCTTCGGTCTCAACGGATTTGTCATCGGTCCGGTGATCGCGGCGATGTTCATCGCGACGTGGGATCTATTCTCGGCGTCGAGGGAAATCGCTGAGAACGACGGCACGATTCGTTAGGACCGCTCACCCATCTGGCAAGAATTAAGGAATGCCGCTGATGGGTCACGAACTGCGTTTCAGCAGTGAGAACCGCATGACAACAGGCGTCGATAGTGCGCGAGGTTTTCGCGTCGAATGAATTGTTCCATATTTCGATCCAAGGTCGGGCCTCTAAGCTTATTGAGGCAAGCGACAACCAACGAAAGGTGCCACTGGTTGGGCAGTGATTCCGCCAGTATGGGCACCGGTGGGTTGGAAGCTATGGAGCTGTATTGCTCATGTCGCGCGAAATAGATGTCCCAATCGTCTAGGAACCTTTTGTGACTTGCCGAACGCAAGTGACCAGAGGAAACGCAACAGGGGCTCAACTACCTACTTCGTCTCATTGTTGTTTCTAACTTGCGCAAGCGAAGCAGCGTTTGCTGCAAGCTCGGACAATGGCTCTACGCTGGGTCCCACGGTGGTGCACTGGCTGTCATGTTGTCTCTGGCGCCATGATCAATATTGCTCACCTTGACGGAGACTATTTGCGCAAGGCAGCCGAAGTTGTTTCACGTAAAGAAACGCCGCACAGAAGTGAACTTCCATCCGATGGTATCGGTCTCGTAGAAGCACGTTTTATGCGCAAACGCGCTGGCAGAGAGCGGTCGGACCCATACTCTGAATACTCATGCCGCTCGCAACATTGTTGATCCAGGACAATGCAGAGCGCCCAAAAGTGTGGGCGGCTATCAAAAGCCAGTCGATACATTTGGAATAGTGACGAGGCCGAGCCGGCTAATCCTAAGGCGCGCGGCAGCGATCGTCATTCGCGCAGTTTCGCAGAAAGGGCTTCATGCCTATGACGGCCCAGAAAATGATCCAAAAGTACGGCCTCAGTGAAACCGAAGCAAAAGTGCGGCTCTCTGAAGAAGGTCCGAACGAACTGCCGAAGCATAATCGACGGACGGCGTTCAGAATCATTATGGAAGTGCTTCGTGAACCTATGCTGGCACTCCTAATAGGTGGTGGTGTCGTCTATCTGGCACTCGGGGACGTGAAGGAAGCCATCATACTGCTCGTCTTCGCCTGCCTTTCGGTTTTTATCACCGTGATTCAAGAGGCCCGCACCGAGCGTGTGCTAGATGCCCTGCGTGATCTGACAAGTCCCCGCGCGCTGGTCATTCGCGGCGCCGAACGCAAGCGGATCGCCGGGCGCGACGTCGTTCGGGGTGATCTCATCGTCCTTGCAGAGGGCGATCGCGTGCCGGCTGATGCGCGGTTGCTGTCCGCGCAGGATCTCCAGGCAGATGAATCGCTGCTGACCGGCGAATCCGTTCCGGTTCGAAAGAGTGAAGTTGCAGCGAATCAGGGCATTCCGGCGAGGCCGGGTGGGGATGACTTGCCGTTCGTCTATTCCGGCTCGCTCATCGTGCGCGGTGTCGGGACAGCGGAGGTCATGGCCACTGGTCCACGGAGCGAAATCGGCAAGATAGGCCAATCGCTAAGCGATCTCGAAACAACGGCCCCGCACCTTCAAACCCAAATGCGCAAGCTCGTCAGCATCTTCTCGCTGGTTGGCGCGGGCGTCAGCATTCTCGTCGTCGTGCTCTATGGAACCCTGCGAGGCGGCTGGCTTGACGCGATCCTGGCAGGTATCGCGGTTGGCATGTCGATGCTGCCCGAGGAATTCCCCGTTGTCCTTGCCGTCTTCATGGCGATGGGCGCGTGGCGGATTTCGCAGGCTCGCGTTCTGACGCGACGTGCGACCGCCATCGAAGCACTCGGGTCGACGACGGTCCTGTGCACGGACAAGACCGGAACGCTCACCGAAAATCGCATGACGATCACAGAACTCCGGATGGCCGACGGCTCGGCGACAAGTGTGGCTGGCTCGAATGATGCGCTGCCTGCTTCATTCCAGACCATCATCCTCACCGGCGTGCTCGCGAGTGCGGCAGAGCCATTCGACCCGATGGAAAAGGCGTTTCATGCCTTGGCAAAGAGCAGCGCCGTGGCTTCGCTAGACCGGGAGCTTTCGGCAGGATCGCTGGTCAAGGTCTATGCGTTACGGCCAGATTGCCTCGCCATGTCGCATGTCTGGAGTAGACCTTCTGATCGTGAGCCTTTTGTGGTTGCGGCGAAGGGCGCGCCGGAGGCTATCGCCGAACTCTGCCGCCTCAATGCAGACGTCCGCGCCGAACTCAAGAAGTCCGTCGACCAGATGGCGGCAGCGGGGCTTCGGGTTCTGGGGGTCGCTCGCGCCACGTTCGCGGGACAACCGCTTCCTGAAACGCAATACGGGTTTGACTTCTCGTTTGTCGGATTGGTAGGCCTTTCCGACCCCCTGCGAGGCAGCGTTCCGGAAGCCATCCGAGAATGCAGGACCGCCGGCATCCGTGTGCTGATGATCACCGGTGACTATCCGGCGACCGCCCGGGCGGTCGCACGCGCCGCTGGACTCGACGGCGACGACATCGTCAGCGGAGAGCAACTCGGGTCGCTCTCCGATAACGACCTGGCGCTACGGGTTAAAACTGCGACGATTTTCGCGCGCATCATGCCTGAGCAGAAGCTGCGGATCGTCGAAGCTTTGAAGGCGAATGGCGAAGTCGTCGCCATGACTGGCGACGGCGTGAACGATGCGCCGTCCCTCAAGGCAGCAAACATTGGTGTCGCGATGGGCGGACGTGGCACGGACGTTGCGCGGGAAGCGGCATCAATTGTGCTATTGGATGATGATTTCGGCTCGATCGTCACCACGGTCAGGCTTGGTAGGCGCATTTACGATAATCTGCGCAAGGCGATGAGCTTCATTTTCGCCGTTCATGTGCCGATAGCTGGTCTAGCGCTACTTCCGCTCATTTTCGGTCTACCAATCCTGTTAGGCCCTATGCACATTGCTTTTCTGGAAATGGTGATCGATCCGGTGTGCTCGCTCGTGTTCGAGGCGGAAAGCGAGGAAGACGATGTGATGAGCAGGCGCCCGCGTGACCCCGCCGAGCCGCTGTTCTCCAGCTCAATGATTGTCTGGAGCCTTCTGCAGGGGGGTATGGCCTTTGGGCTCGTCGCGGCGATTTTTATTATTGCGCTTGAGCGAGGGATGCCCGTTGACGAAGTGCGCGCGCTGACATTCTTTACGCTCGTCACTTCGATCGTGGCGCTTATTCTCGTCAACCGGTCCGCCAGTGCGTCATTGCTGAAGGCGATCCGCCGGCCGAATCGGGCGCTGGCCATCGTACTTCCGCTCGTGGTCCTGATGCTGGCAGCGACGCTTCTCATTCCGTTCGTCAGCAATCTTTTCCGGTTTGGTCCGCTGCACGTCGATGATCTCTTGATCACGCTCGGTGCTGGTGCCGTTGTTCTGGTCGTTCTAGAACTCATCAAGCCGCTGTGGCGTGCAGCATTCGGGCGTCGGCGAGATGCGACAACGATGACGACCGGTGCTACTGCGCCTGTTCAGGTCGCGGAGCAGGTGCCATGACAGCGCCGCTGCTACTTGCGGCCATTTCGGCCGTGATCCTCGTTCAGGTCGCAATCGGCATAGGCGTTGCGTTCTGGCGACTTCAACACAAGGAAGCAGCGGCGCTGCAATTGCGCAGCGACGACGTTGCGACGACAGCTACAGGCGCGTGGGCTGGATGGCGCGAATTTCGTGTCGAAAGAGATGCCTTCGAAGATCAGGCGCGGACGCAGCGCTCATTGATCCTGAAGCCGGTGGATGGACGACCTTTGCCAGACTTCGGGCCCGGGCAATACCTGACCTTCTCAATCGATCTCGCGGCATCGCCGACGGAGCCGAAGCGAACGATCGTGCGCTGCTATTCGCTGTCGGACCAGCCGAATGGGGAGACTTATCGAATCACCGTCAAGCGCATGTCGGCTCCCTCAACCCGGCCGGACCTCCCGGCCGGCGCGGCGTCGAGTTTTATTCACGATTCGGTCCAGGTCGGGGACCTTCTGAAGGTCAAGGCGCCTGCAGGGCAATTCGCGTTGGACAGGACATCTGATACGCCGGCCGTATTCATTGCTGGCGGCGTCGGTGTGACACCCATGATCAGCATGATCTCCTGGTCGCTCGCTCATCAGCCGACGCGACGGCTGCATCTTTTCTATGGCGTTAGGAACATCGGCGATCATGCCTTTAAGGCCTTGCTTGAGGGATTTACCCAGTCTCATTCCGCTTGTATGCTTGACGTGCTCTACGCGGCGCCTGGCCCCAACGATGTCGAAGGCCGGGACTTCCAGCATGCCGGGTTCATCGACATTCCGTTGCTGCAGCGCGTCCTGCCGCACGGGCGTCATCTCTTCTATGTCTGCGGTCCGCCGGCAATGATGGCTGCGCTTGTGCCCGCGCTGACGGATTGGGGCGTGCCGAAGAGCGATATTCGTTTTGAATCCTTCGGGCCAGCATCCTCAGGCTACGTCCAGCCAATCCCAAGTGCCGTGGGATCCCAACGTACAAGACCTCTTGATGTCCAGTTTCGCAGGTCCCGCCGGACGGTTGCCTGGACTGGCGAAGATGCAAACCTCCTCGAGTTCGCTGAGCGGCATGGAATCCCCGTCGAATTGGGCTGCCGGACCGGCAGCTGCGGCAGCTGCGAAACACGAATCGTTACAGGCGAGGTGCGCTACGGCAGCAAGCACGACTTCGAGCTGCCTGCGGGCACTTGCCTGTTATGCGTCGGCATTCCCGCGTCGGCTCTGGTGCTGGAGGCGTGATGCCCAAGAGAATCAGCCTCTTCACGCGTGAAGTAGTCCCTTTCTTCCTCCAGCTCGCGCTGCTCGGCCTCGCCGCGTTGGCAATCGACGCGCTTCTGCACTGGCTCAATGCCGTGTGGATCGGACGTTACCTCGGCATTCCCGGCGTTCTGCTGATCATCGGGTCCTTCGGTTACTCCCTGCGCAAACGCAAGCTCATCACGACGGGCAATCCTGCAACGCTTCTCAGACTGCACGAGCGCATGGCTTGGGCGGGATCTCTCCTGATTCTCGTGCATGCGGGTATCCACTTCAACGCGATCCTGGCCTGGCTCGCGGTTTGGGCTATGCTCGTCAACATCGCCAGCGGCCTGACTGGCAAGTTCTTGCTGCAGCGCGCACGCAGCAGGCTTGAAGAAACCAGAAAGCAATTGCGCGCGCAGGGATTGTCCAGCGCTGAACTTGAAGACAGCCTTTATTGGGACAGCCTCACCTTCGACGCCGTCAAGCAATGGCGTGCAGTCCACTACCCGATCGCTCTGGCCTTCGCCGTTCTGGCGAGCGGCCATATCGTGAGCATTTTCCTGTTCTGGGGGTGGAAATGAAGCGACGCTGGGTTTTCTTCGTCATCGCGGCCAACCTCATCGGGTTTACCGTGCTGGCTTTTCTTTACCCGCACTTCATGGTCGCGCCCGGACCGCTTGTCCCCGCGCACGCCAGTTTCGAAACGAGTTGTTTCGCTTGCCATGCGCCCTTACGCGGCGCTGTCGCGGAGCGATGCATCTCCTGCCACACGGTCGCAGATATCGGACTGCGCACGACTACGGGCGCACCCGTCGCGCGGACGACCGCGGTCACGCCGTTTCACCAAAGCCTGACGTCACAAAATTGCATGGCGTGCCATACCGATCACACCAACCCGGCCCTGACGCCGCGCAGTCGGCCTGCCTTCTCGCATGGACTGCTGAACCCGGCGATCCGGGAGAATTGCACCTCCTGTCATGCCGCGCCCGCAACGCCTGTTCATAGCGGCGCGACAGCCCAATGCACGCAGTGTCATAGCCAGGATCGCTGGAAGCCAGCCACCTTCGATCACGCGCGATTCTTCGTGCTCGACCGAGATCATAGCGCCACCTGCACCACCTGCCATACGAACAGCGATCGGCGGCAATACACCTGCTACGGCTGCCATGAGCATACCGAAGCCAACATCCGCGCCAAGCATATCCGTGAAGGCGTACCGAACTTCACAAACTGCGTCTCATGTCACCGGAGCGCTCATGGCGAAAGCAGGGAAGGCGGTACGGGCAAGCGTGAGGACCATGACTGACCCGCCCGCGTTCAGTTCAAGCCTATCGAAACAACATTTAAATAGTCCGCTTTACCTAGAGCGTCGCGCATTCGATAGCTTCGCGTAGCTGTTCTTGCTGTGAGTTGGTCTCGCTGCCGTGTCAACCAAACCAGCCGATATCTATTGCAGGCGTTGGGGCGGCATGACGCGGGCGGGCGCGTCCTTCACGACTGCGTACTCGACACTCCGGTCAATATTGCTCACCTGCCGCAAGTAATGTTGCAAGCTCTGGAACGATCCAGGCTTCGACGAGTAGTCGTGTCGAAGCGCACAAGGTCCGCAGCGTCGCTGCCACGCCTGACGCTCAAGCACCTTCTCGGACTCACGAGAAGGCATACTCCCGGAGCAATGCAATGAAGACCAGGTTCATCGTAGTCGGAGCTATCGCGGCCGCTTTGTTGGCCAGCACGGCAATGGCGCAAACACCGACGACGACGACAACCAAGCCCGAAGTCAGCTCGGCCGGCGTTACCCAGAGCTACAAGGGTCAGTGGCGGGCCTACAAGATGATCGGTCTTGACGTCTATAACCAGAACAATGAAAAGCTCGGCGACATCTCCGAGCTGCTGACCGATCAGACCGGCAAGATCCAGACCGCGGTTCTGGGTGTCGGAGGATTCCTCGGCGTCGGCGAGCGCATGGTTGCGGTCAGCTTCGATCAGCTGAAGTTCGTCAACCAGCCCATTGAAGCGAAAATGGCGTCGGGCACGCAGACTTCGACTACTCCGGCAACGACAGGCGCTGCTACGACCGCCCGGCCGGTCCGAAGTGCCAGCGAGCAGTGGTATCCGGATCATGCAGTTATCAATCTGACCGCTGATCAGCTCAAGGCAATGCCGCAGTTCCAATACAACTGATTGCACAACCTATCTCGGATCGTTCCGTATACTCGTAGCGTTTTCGCGAACAAGGAGAGACATGATGGACTGGAATCGGGTCGAAGGTAATTGGAAAGAGTTTCGGGGACAGGTCAAGGAGAAGTGGGGCAAGATCACCGATGACGATCTGACCGCCATCAATGGCAAGCGCGATCAGCTCGAAGGCCGGCTTCAACACCGATATGGACTGGCCAAGGATCAAGCTCGCAGCGATATCGATAGTTGGTTCGCGAGCCTCAAGTGATCTAGCCATCGAGTTACTGGCCGGGGCTCTCGGCTTCGGCCAGTGCAGTGCGCAAGCGCGATACAATCGACGCGCCGCGGGTTTTTGATGGCTTTTTGCGAGGCCGGAGCCGCTTCCCGGGTTCCGTCAAAGAGTCATAGGAGAAATACGATGACGAAAATGAAGGCAGCCGTATTCGTTGAGCCCGGACGAATTGTATTGGAAGACAAGGCTGTCCCGGACATTGGCCCACTGGATGCGCTAATCAAGATAACGACCACGACCATCTGCGGAACTGATATTCACATCCTCAAAGGCGAATATCCGGTCGAACGAGGTCTGACTATTGGTCACGAGCCAGTCGGCGTGATCGAGAAACTTGGATCGGCCGTACAAGGTTACTATGAGGGGCAGCGCGTGATTGCCGGCGCCATCACTCCAAGTGGATATAGTAACGCCTGTTTGTGCGGATGCCTCAGTCAGGACGGGGCAGGCACCAAGTACGGTTTCAAGGCAATCGGCGGCTGGAAATTCGGAAATACAATCGACGGCTGTCAGGCCGAATATGTTCGAGTTCCTGACGCGATGGCTAATCTTGCTCCTATCCCGGACGAGCTCACTGACGAGCAGGTCCTCATGTGTCCGGATATCATGTCAACCGGCTTCGGTGGCGCTGAGAGTGGGGGGATTCGTATCGGCGACACTGTGGCGGTCTTCGCGCAGGGACCGATTGGTCTGTGCGCTACCGCAGGTGCGCGGCTCTGCGGCGCAGCGACGATTATCTCTGTTGACGCCGTGCCGGCTCGCATGGAGGTCTCCCGCAAGATGGGTGCAGATCATTGTGTCAATTTCAAAAAGAGTGACCCAGTCGACGAAATCATGCGCCTCACGGACGGCCGTGGAGTGGATGTGGCGATTGAGGCTTTGGGCACACAGGCAACTTTCGAGGCTGCGCTACGAGTTCTTGCGCCCCGGTGGGACTTTGTCGAGCCTCGGCGTTTATTCCTCGGATCTGAAGATACCACTCGGTCCATTCGCTGCTGGCTTGGCCGATACCAAAATTGTAACGACCTTGTGCCCGGGCGGTAAAGAGAGAATGCGACGCTTGATGTCGATTCTTGCGTCCGGAAGAGTCGACCTGCGGCCCATGGTGACGCACCGCTTCAAACTCGATGATATCGAGGCTGCCTACGATCTCTTCGGTCGCCAGCGAGACGGGGTGCTCAAGGTGGCAATCACGCCATGACAGTTGCCGAAAGTAATCAGCGATGGATTTGTAATTGAGCTCGATCTGAAACGACAAGCCCCTTGCCGGAACCGCGTAACCTGCGATCATGAAGCCCTCCAGAACGAAGAAGCCAGCAAATGGATTGGCCACGAGATTGCTTGTGGAGAAGTATAGGAGTGATATCCGATCCCGTTGAATGCCCACATCACGGCGAGGATCGAAAGGATCAGCCGCCGGGCGAGCGGCCTCGTGGACCATCGGTCCGCGGCGGCGATCAAGCCAAGATCGTTACGCAACAATCTGGACGGGCGATATCACGACGTTGTAGATGGCGAAGACACCGAGAAATTGCTCGATGGCAAAAGGCGTATTCATGCCGACACCGCTTCAACCGGCTGTCGCCCCGAATAGAAGCTTCGAGTTGCCTTTGGCGGCTGCGTACAGGCCATCCCCGGTAGTCATGGTGTGACGCGGACAATGCGGATCCACGATCTGAGTTCGCGCGCCAAAGTCGGACGGGCCGGTTGCTCGTTGTTTCCAGCCAGGACGAGGTCGCGCACGCGGTCCATCTGCAGAGGTCGACAGGTCAGTGGTCTTCATTACTTGCTCAAGCTTTTGACCATCTCGGACAGCACGCAGATACTAGACGCAGAGATTGCAGCAAACTTCAAATTCAGTTTCTATGTCGGAAAGCGATGCTGGGCTGGCGATAGCTTGCCGGAGGCGATTGTCCCTGAACAGAACGCAAGGCTGAAGCCGTCATCAGCGGCGATTGAGCCGTATGCGGCGGCGCGATCGTTCTCAATGGTGGAATGGGCCAAATGGACCTGTTGCTTCCAGCCGAATTCCTCGGACCGGAATGCCATGCATGGACTCAGTATTTCGACGTAAGCAAAGCCTGGCCAACGGAGTCCCTCAAGAATAATCTCGGATAGTTCCTGCGAATGTCCTGCAAAGCCGCGTGCTACAAAGGTGGCTCCAGCCGCTATGGCGAGCGCGAGCGGATCGAGCGATCGAATTCCAAGCCCGCCCGGTGCTATGTCGCTGTCCCAATCCGGCTCGCTGGTCGGGGAGGGTTGGCCCTTTGTCGGCGCACTCGCCGTCGTCGCTGTTGTACTTGCGATCATGTATTGCTGAACCCTTTTACAGCGCGGGCACGCAAATGTTCGCAAATCGTGGCCGGACGAGTTGCTGGACTCAATCGCCGTCAACTTCATTGAGGAGCCACAAGCCGCGCATTGTGGACCTTGGTTCTGTTTGTCGAGCATGCACTACTCCTACCTCAGGCTTCAGCAAACCACTCTCTATGGCGCACCCTTACGTCGGTGCTTGCGGTTGTCCGCGAAGCCATGCGTTCGTTCTGAGTGAAGTCATCGGGTCCATTGGTAGTTCGACCCCAGTCTGATGGATGTGTTGACACGCAGGGCATTTGAACGTTCGGATGTCGAAGCCGACGGGGCCGGGTGTAACCCGCGCCAACACAGTTCTGGTCTGGCACATAGGGCAAAGTGGTCGGAGGATGATCATGATGCTATCGCCTCTCGTTCAGGCGGGAGCGTTACAGAACTCTCAGTCACCGGTAGATACCGGTCGGGGGCGGTAATAAGACCAGCATGGAACCTTCGCGATCCCGCCGCTGTTCCATTTTGCTCATTTTCGAAAAGTTTATGCGTCGTAGCGCGCCGCCGCCTACTCTTTCTCGGGGTGAAATTTAGCCTTCTGGGCCTTCATCTCTGCCACCAGTTCCTTGATCCGATCAACCGTAACCCGATCTCCAATCGATAAACGTATCCGCTCGTAATGCTCGATCTTGACGTCGAGCTCGGCACACTTGTCACACATGTCACACGTCCCGCATTCGCGAGTTGGCAATCAAACAGGCTGCTGCTTTTGAGACTCGCGGGCCGGGAAATTGTTCAGTTGCTAATCCAAATTAGTAGGTGTGACGCGGACTTATCACCGTGAACAGGCTTATAGCTCGGCTACGCCGCTGCGATGCAACTGACTGCTTCCGCCACTCCGGGCAAGCTCGGATATTCGCTTGCGTACAGAGCCCAGCCCACAATGCCCTCGAAGAATTGACCTCGCGATAGGAACCTATCCAACCGATCTGCATAATCGGTAGGTGTGGAAGGCCAATGATGACCCACCGTACAGTATTAGCCATCTTTGCCACAGTTTTCGTAATTGCAGTCATCGCAGCGTTTCTGACGACGTTAAACAATGTCGACACTCGCAGTGCCAACATCGAAGCGCCGCCCGGAACGATAGGGATGGCCCGACCCCGTCCGCCTTCACTGCCACCGGCTCGTACCGACCTGAACTGATAGGCCATTGCTGCGCCGCACGACGGTGGTCGAGCGGATGAAGTCCTGCGCGGCTGGCTGCAGCCGTCGGTCTTACGAGTTCGTTTCCGGAACCATCGTATCGCAAGCCAATTGGCTTCCTGACTTAGTCAAATTCGGAGAAATGCATTTGCCCTATTTCGGGGGGCGTCGAGGACGAACATGAAACAGAGAATTACAATTCTCGTTTCGCTTAGCGCATTGGTGGCGGTCGGGTACTTTACCGTAAGCAAATGGGCGATCCGGCACGAGACGCTGACGTTCAGTGACCCTGCGCGCGACGACCGTCCGGTCGTGGTGGATGCCGCTGTGCGGCGCGACAAGGAAATGCGGGCGACCGCTCACATGATTACGCTTCCCGTGGCGATCCTCAGCCATGGCAACACCGTCAGATCCACTGAATACTCGTTTTCTGACGAACTATTTCGCCATGCGCGGCTATCTGGCGATCAGCATCCAGCATGATCTGCCGACCGATGCGCCCATGGTTACGAAAGTCGGCGAGCTCTACGTCGGCCGTCAACCGCAGTACCTGCGCGGCATTGCGAACATAAAGTTTGCTGTCGAGGAAATGAAGAAGGTCCAGCCAAGTGCAGACTATGACCGCCTGACAGTGGTGGGACATTCCGCTGGCGCCGACATTTCGATGCTCAGGCTCGTCAACTGAGCGAACTGGCATCGGAGCTCTCATCTTATCGCAAAAGCGTAACAAGCGGCCTCTTAAGACCGTAAGCGGCACCACACCGAAATCGCGTTTGATCGCGGCATTGCAAAAGGTGAATGACAAAATCCGGAGACTGCAATCAGCTCATCTGGTTCGGATCTCCGGTTTGTTGCGGCGACTGTACAGGACTAGGCAGCCTTGCCCGGCGCAGCGGCCTTGTTCGATACTGGGCTCGCGCTCGGTGGAGCGCCTGTCTTGATATCGATTGTCTTGGTGGTCTTCACGGCCTTGGCGGGCTTCTTGATAGCGAGATGCAGCACGCCCTTGTCGAAATGAGCTTCGACGGCTCTCTCTTCCGGCTCGAACGGCAGAAACATCGATCGATAGAATGAGCCGTAGCTGCGCTGCTCGACATGCCAGTTCTTTTCATCTTTCGTGCTCTCCGCCTTCTTCTCGCCGGAGATGACCAGCTGGTTGCCGTCCAGGCTGACTTTGATATCGTTTTCGTCCACGCTGGGAAGTTCGGCTGTCACTTCGAAGGCATCCTTGGTCTCAGCCACACTGATTGCCGGCGCGCCTGCCCCAATACTGGGAGAAGGCGCCCCCTGATCGAAAGCGCGAAGCGCGTTTTCCATTTCACGCCGCATGGCCTGAGAGGGTCGGATGCAAGCTCACCAAAATGACGACGGCACGCGAGGGTGAGCCGGTTTCCGAGCGCCCCACATTTCGATAGCGCCGTCGTTCCGTCGTTCTGTCTCGCCGCTCATTCCTCGCATAGTCGGGTCGAAGGCTTGGGCCTCGCCGGCTGCGACCTCGGCATAGGCATCGGCATTCACGCCCGCGAACTCTCCTTCGGTGAGTGCGGCTGGTCCCATTGCGACCTCACCGCGATCGGAACCGTCATCAACACCGCCTTCCTGGTCGGCGCCGACCAAATTCTTCTCACCCGGGAGGTCAACCAGTACGCCCAGCCGAAGTTTTCGCGCAGCGAGGCCGAAGTGTACCAGCTCAAGGGTTTCCAGAACCGATCGAGCTCTGCGCGGCTTGATCGCTTTTGCCGATCGTCGAATACGTGCCCCGCGGTGAGCCTTTTCGCTGGCACTACCGGCTGAATGGAAAATACGGAAAGAACGGAAAGAACGGACCGTAAAATTCCGGCGCAGGAGAGCGTTCACGTTCGGAGGTCCTGAAAACGTCGTCGGCGATTCTTTTCTGGTCGTCGGGCATCGCGTCGTAAAGCGTCGCGAACGATGCAATCAGGTTCTTCAGCCCGTCGACATGCGCCTGTGCATATTTCTGATAGCTTTTCAGATCGTCCACTGCGGTCATGGCTTGTGGGGGCGTCCTCCGGTTTTCCGCAATTAAGGTGTCCATGTTTATGGCATTCTCGCGCATCGCCTGCGCAACGGCGCCCCACATCGGCTCTTGGTCGGGCGTGATTTTCAGCGCTCTCTGGAGAGTCCTGATCCGTTGCTCGACGGTCTCTCCCTTTGCCTCGGTGGCCCCCGCGGCGGCCCGGCTCGTATCGGCCTGCACCAACTGGATTGCCGCGTCAGGGGCGGTCTCGGCGCGAGCCGCGGTCGGCGGGCTGGCGAACATCGTGGAGCCCATCAGCGCCGCGGTCGCAACCGAGCGGGCGAAGGGCACGGACATGGCAACAGAATGGGTGAAAGATGACATGGGGTGTCCTCTCTGGAATCCTGGGCGCAGCGTTCCTGCGATTGTGTACGTCAACGCGCTGACGCGCTTCGGACCGGCCCAGCATTAAGGTTACGTGCGGCTGAAACAGTGGAATTGATCCTGATCAACTTGAACGCTCAGCGTCACTTCAGGTCGCATGTGGTCAAAACCGACCGCCCGGCAACGTCTGGTTCTGGCGCGAAGCGGCCGGTCACGGGCATGTATCCGCTCCTGGCGGTAGAACCGACATGGCACACCGGCGGGCTGAAGTCGCATTTTGACCCAACTCCACCTGTGCTAGTCCGGATGGAAAAATGGTTGCAAACCCAAATCCAGCGCGTCTTGGCATTGTTCAAAAAGATAGCCAGGACGCTTCAGGAAAGCCCTATGGTGAGAACTGGCCAAGGCCCAAGAAGGAGTTCTCTCTGAGGTCAGCTATCTGTCGCCGCGTCCGGGAGCGGATAAAACACCCGTCCAGAAAATCGCATTTGTTGCGAAAGTCTCGGGATACATTTGCCTAGTTGGTTATGCCCACTGATCGCGTTCAAATAGAACATCAAGGTCGTGCGCGGCACGACGGTCCTTTCGTTGCTAAAACTTCGGTTAATTTCTGCTTCTGGTCATGAACCGGACCTGCCGGGCTGGTCTGCCATGACCGTTTCTCGGTGTAGACCGTCAGTGGCCTGGCAGAGGCTCAAACGGCGCGGTTGACTTGGCTCAGACAATGGGAGCGTCAGGCGGAATGCCGAGCGGGCCGCGAAAGCTGGGTCATTGAGATTGCCGTATCCTGCGTCCCCTGCAAAGATAGGCTCGAACCTGCGATCGGCGAGGAAAGAAGTATGGACAAGCTCAGTCTGCAAAATCCGTTGTTCGCTACCTACGTCATCGCAGCCACGATTATGATACTCAAAGCCGTCAGCATGTCTTGGTTGACTGTGGTTCGGATGATGCAAGTGAAGGGCGGATTCCGATCTCCGGAAGATATGAAGAAGACAGCCCTCAACCCCGATCCAAATCCGAAGCAGCTTGAGCCCAACGAACGCGTCGAGCGGATTCGGCGTATTCAGTTGAACGACCTCGAAAACGTACCGTTCTTTCTCATCGCCGGCCTACTTTTCGTTCTGACTGAGCCGTCGCTGCTGCTCGCGCGTTGGCTTCTTTATGGTTACGTAGCATCGCGGTTACTGCACTTTGCCGCCTATTTTACCGCGCGGACCCATGACACACGTGCCACCCTTTGGACCGCGGGCTCTTTAATTTTGATCGTCATGACTAGTCGGACATTGGTCGCGGCGTTGGGGTATTGATGTGCCTAGCCGATGAGGTTCGGATCGACATGCCATTTGCTGCAGCGCACGAGTCCGAATCTGGCGCAAAGCGGCCGTTGGCGACTGCCGCCAAGTCAGTCCGCCAGATAATCTCGCGACACCTCATACAACTAGATCTACCACGAGAAGCAGGACGCTGGAGACGAGGCCTGCAAACGGCACCCAGCGCGGGCAAATGAATGCGCCCAAGGGTGCCACCTCATTTCTGCTTTTTATCCGGATCAGCGCCAGATTGATGGTCGCGAAAACAATGAGAGTGAAGCGTGCCGTCAGATCTGCGAGGCCCGCGAGAGGTACTGCCAGTGCGAGCGCCAAAATAGCTCCAACGCCAATGGCCGTCGCCAGGAGAGGCGTGTGCGTCACCGAATTCAATCTTGCAAGCACCTTTGGCAAGTTACCCTGGTCGGCAAGACCATAGATAACGCGGCCAATCATGATCATGTGAACAATGATGCCGTTCAGCGTCGCTACCACGGCGATTGCGCTCAAGGTGACGAGTGGCAGGCCTGTAAGCCGCTCGAAGACGAGAGCAAGGGGCGCCGATGAGCGCGCGAGTTCCTGTGGAGGCACCGCGGTCACGGCGATCCACACGACCAGCGCGTAGACAAGCGCGGTCAAACCGAGGGTCAGGAACAACGCGCGGGGCAGGGTGCGACTTGGTTCCTTCATCTCTTCGGCAACGTTGACCAGATGCTCGAAGCCAATGAAGGCAAAGACCGCGATGAGTGCCGTTCCGGCTATTCCGATCCATGCCGTCGAATCACCGGAAGACGGCCAGATTTCAGGAAGGCGTGTGACAACGTCGGTTCCGTGACCCAAGCCGGCAATAATGATCAGCACGAGACCGCCCACTTCGACGAGCGTCATAATCGCGGCGAAGGTGACCGACTGAACCGTGGCGAGACATGCCACGCCCCCCATCGCAAGAACTACCACGGAAATTATCCACGGCGCCGGGACGGGCAGAAAAACCGCAACATAGCCCGCGCTACCGACGCTGATCGTCGCGGCCGAGACTATTGCCGTCGTGACCACGAGAAGTCCGACGCCGAGACTGAGCCAATCAAGCCGGAACGCTGCTTGCACATAGGCCGCCTCGCTGGCGCTCACCGGCATGCGCGTTCCCAATTCGGCAAACGATGCCGCACTGAAGGCCATGACGAGCGCCGCCCCCATGAAGGCAAGCGGCGCATGCATGCCGCTGCGTCCTGCGGCAAGACCGACAAGGACGTAGATGCCTGCGCCGATGGTTACGCCAAGCCCATAGAGCACCGCGTGCGTCAACGTGAGTGAGCGGACAAGGCGCGGCGACGCCTCCTGCGTTGCTACAGACCGGACAGACATCTAACGTTCTCCTCGCTCGGTCCAGCCGGGATGCCTCATGGAAGATAGCTGCTAAAGTATGCCATAATTCGGGGGCAAGACGTTGATATCGGCGCAAACTGTATTCGCGGGCGGCGACGGGGAGCCGCCAAGTGGTACCGACCGGCAGGTAGCGACGCGCGTCTTTCCACTACATTCTTATTCGCGAGCGCATTTGATTCGCGTCAAGGACCTCATCTTTATGAGCCAACTCATGGACGGGCCGCAGCCGCGAGGGTCACTGCGTGAAACGATCGTCGAGGCTGCTACGACACGGTTGCCCAGCCTCATGCGACCTATCCTCGGCTTGCGCCGCACCTACCTGCCGCTGCTGATGGTCTATTTTGCGTACGGCGCCCTCGGCATCATCGACGTGAGCCGCGACATGTGGATCAAGGAGCGTCTGACTCTCGCCCCGGCAGAACTCGCCGCAATAGGCGTCTGGCTCAGCTTGCCATGGACGGTGAAAATGGTGTTCGGCCAGCTCGTCGACAGCGTTCCGATCTTCGGCTCGCAGCGGCGGTCCTACATCTTGATCGGGGCCGCTTTTACCGCCTGCGGGTTGTTCACGCTGGCCGGCACGGCCGGCGGATGGATCGCGTTCGCCCGGGCCGACCGCCTTTACATCCTCGGCGCGGTGCTGATCGTGGTCGGGACCGTGATCCAGGACGTCGTTGCGGACGCGATGTCAACCGAGGTCGTCTCCCGCGTGGACCTGGCTGGGAATGCCCGTTCGGAGGACGAGATCCGAACCGAGTTGGGCATGGTTCAGGTCCTCGGCCGCCTTGCGCTCGGTATCGGAATTCTTGCGGTGGCAGGACTATCCGGATGGCTTGCGCAGTTTTTCCTCCGTGAAACGGTATTTCTTCTCGGCCTTGTCATTCCCGCCATCTCAGCTCTTGGCGTGCTGCTGATCCGATCGGAATCGAGTGAGCGACGGCCGCTAGACTGGCGCATCCTCGGCGGCGGCATCGGCTTTGGGCTCATCGTCCTTGCTGTCGCCCTCGGCGGTCTGCCATTTGGGCAGGAGTTGATCTTCGTCCTGTCGATGCTGGTAGTTTGCACGATGTTGTTCTTCGTGACCCGCGAACTCGACGCGAAGACCAGGCGCGCCATTCTATTCGCGAGCATCATCATCTTCGCCTTCCGAGCCACGCCATCCGTTGGAGACGGCTATTTCTGGTGGACGCTCGACGTGCTCAAGTTCGACGAGGCCTTCTACGGCAGCCTTCGTCAGACCGCGGCCATCATCGCCATTGTTGCGATGTGGACTTTCAGCAAGCAACTGACGGAATATTCCGTGAGCAAGGTTTTATTCTGGCTTGCTCTCGCCGGAGCAATCTTGTCGCTGCCCAATATCAGCCTGTTCTACGGCCTTCATCACTGGACGGAGGAGACATTCGGGTTCGGCGCCCGCGCCATCGCTGTAATTGATGCGGCCGCGGCCTCGCCCTTCGCGCAGCTCAGTATGATCCCACTGCTCACGCTGATCGCCTTTTACGCGCCGGCAGGCCATCGCGCAACCTGGTTCGCCCTCATGGCCTCGCTGATGAATTTAGCGCTTGTCGCAGGCCAACTGCAGACCAAATATCTCAATCAAGTTTTCGTCGTCCAGCGTGGCGAGTACTCGGAGCTGGGTCCGCTGTTGATTATTGCGGCCGTGCTTGGCGTCATCCTCCCGATTGGCGCGATCCTCTTGTTCGGCCGACGCGTGTGATCAGGATCCAGCGCCGCGGGCACAACGGATGGACCAATGCCTGACCAAGATGCCGGGCGCCCAAATCAGTATGATGGACCACAACGGCCCACCCGACGCCGTCCGAACTTCTTGTCACTCGACAAATCGGCGGCCATTCCATCGGAGTGCTCTAATCTCACCATTTACGCCGGATATCTCGACCACGGCCGCATTCTGATCGCGAAGCAGCCGGATATCGCGGGCGTGCACTGTAAGGACTCGACGATACCGTCCTTTATTAGCGACATATACTTCGTGCAGACATCCTGTGGTGCCGCAATGGACTGATTTGTTGCCGCAGCGGAAATCATCAAAATGAAGAGCGACGAATTCAGCTCCGGGAACGGTGAGATAAAGCGCAAACTGCTGCGCGGCTGCAATCGGTCCGCCGCAGGCGGCTTCCCATTTTTGTACAACAGCACGGATTTCAGGCGGCAGATTCCGAAGATGGGCGGGATTCCAACGATCCTGGGCTACCCCACTGTGCGAAAACGCAGGCTGAAATATTCCCGACAAGCAGAGAAGCGCGACTGCAATCGTCGAAATGAGCCGACTTGAATTCACGGCCGCTCCCCAAGCATTGAGTAGGACATAGTTGAATTCTCGCATCCATCGCGGGGAGGTGATTGATGCAAATCAACCCAGAAAACAGTCTCTCGATCTCCCAAATGCGAACACGTCGCAATTGCACACCCGACGGATCGAGATGAATGAACCCGACAGATTGCGGCGCCTGAAAAGTCGATACTCGGTCAGATCATCCAGCGCATATATCGCTTGACACAAATCAAGGCACGGGAGCCCGGACGGACTACTCAAGTTCAACGGAACGCGCGACTTGGCGGCGCCACCGGATCATATGGTTTCTTGCCGATGAATCTCGCTCAGGCGATCCTAAGTCTTTGCTCATGGCGGAGGTTGACTCGAGCCTCGCTTGCGCTCGCCCTGATTGGCCCCGCAACCATGTCGTTAGCCGAGGACGAGGTGAAGGTCAGTCCTGCGCAGGCACAAACCCTGGGCGTTCGCGTCGTACATCCCGTCTCGAGCCGAACCGACCAGACACTGCCCTATCCCGCCCAGATTGTTATCCCCACGCCTCAGTTGTGGGTCGTGAGCGCCCCCGTGGCCGGCATGGTCAATGGTCTGTCGGTTGCACGAGGCGACCGGGTCAACTCCGGCCAGCCGCTCGTCACGCTTGAGAGCCCGAGCTTTGTGTCGCTTCAACGTGACTACCTGCATGCCTTCGCGCAGGACGTACTTGCCGCCCAGCAGCTCAAACGGAACACCGACCTCTTTGAAGGGAAGGCGGTGCCGCAACGCGTTCTGGAGACCAGCCAGGCCGAAGCCCGGCAGGCAAGCATCGCCGTGGCGGAACGACGGCAAATGCTTCGGCTCAGCGGTCTCTCCGACGCAGCCATTTCGCTCCTGACCAGCGAGACGGCGATTACGGCGACAGTTTCGGTCAGCTGCGCCTCAGCAGGCAACCGTGGTTGAAATCATGGTTTCCCCGGGCCAGCGGGTTGAGCAGGCGGCGCCGCTCGTCAAGCTCGCACGATTGTCGACCTTATGGGCCGAGATTGCGATTCCGGCATCGAGCATCCGCGCCATCCGACCGGGAGCGAGAGTGGAAATCGACGGCTACGCGTCCCCTGGCCAGGTCGTACTGGTGTCGGAAACAACGGATGCGGCGACCCAGACTATTTTGGTGCGAGCCGAAGTGCCGAATACGGGTGAACTACGCCCCGGGCAAACCGCCGCAGTACGGATCAGCTTTCTTTCCTCCGGTGAAAGTGCCTGGGAGGTCCCCTACAGCGCGCTTGTCCGACGCGGAGACAAGGCGGCGGTATTTGTTGCAATCGAGGGCGGATTTCGTCTGGAGCCTGTGACGCTCCTCGCCGAGGACCAGGACCACGTCGTGGTGTCGGGCGCGATCACGGACAAGGACGAAGTGGCCGTCAGCGGCATCACCGCCCTGCGAGGGATATTGCTGCGGCTCGGAGCCGAGTAATGCTCGAGCGTTTGGTCGCCTTCGCGCTGTCGCAGCGCCTGTTTGTCGCCTTGAGCGTCCTTCTGCTCATCGGCGCGGGCATTGTTGTTCTGCCTAGTCTGCCGATCGACGCGTTTCCTGACGTCTCACCCGTTCAGGTCAAAGTCATCATGAAGGCGTCGGGTCTCACCCCCGAGGAGGTTGAACAACGGATCACGGTTCCAATCGAGCTCGAACTGCTTGGATTGCCCAACAAGAAGATCCTTCGCTCGACGACAAAATACGCGCTCGCCGACATTACCGTCGATTTTGAAGACGGCACCGACATCTATTGGGCGCGCAACCAGGTCTCGGAACGGTTGTCCAATATCGCGCGCGATCTTCCGGAAGGCGTGACCGGTGGCCTCGCCCCGATCACGAGCCCTCTCGGCGAAATGTTCATGTTCACGATCGACAGTCCCGATCTCTCGCTGGCCGAGCGGCGAAGTCTGCTCGATTGGGTGATCCGCCCGGCGCTGCGAACCGTTCCGGGGGTCGCCGACGTCAACTCGCTTGGCGGTCATGTCCGGGCCTTCGAGATCGTGCCGATCAGCGATGCCCTTGCGGCACGCGGCATTTCGTATGACCTGTTTCGGCGGGCGATCGAGACCAATAGCCGCAACGACGGCGCCGGCCGCGTCAACCAGGGAGAAGACAGCGCCCTTGTCCGCATCGAAGGCAGCATTCGCTCGATCGACGACATCAAGGCCATCGTGGTTGACACCAGGGACGGCATTCCGATCCGGGTCAACGATGTTGCACGCGTTCAGGTCGGTTCGCTGACGCGCTATGGCGCCGTCACGGTCGACGGTCGCGGCGAAACGGTGGAAGGACTCGTGCTTGGCTTGCGCGGCGCCAATGCCGGCCAACTCGTGCGCGACGTCCGCCAGCGCCTGCAGGAACTGCAGCCTGCGCTGCCGAAGAGCGTTACCATCAACGTGTTTTATGACCGGAGCCGGCTGGTCGGCCGCGCGGTCGGAACCGTCGTGCGGGCATTGGGTGAAGCCACGGTTCTGGTCATCGTCCTGCTGCTGCTGTTTCTCGGCAACTGGCGAGCCTCGCTGGTGATCGCCCTGAGCCTGCCGCTTGCGATCATGATCGCGCTGATCGTCATGCGCGCGGTCGGCATGTCGGCCAATCTGATGAGTCTCGGTGGCCTGGCGATCGCCATCGGCATGCTGATCGACGCCCTGGTGGTCGTCGTCGAAAATATCGTGGGAAATCTCAGCAAGGATCAGGAAGGGAAGACGACGCCGCTCGTCCACACTGTGTTCCGGTCGGTCTGCGAGGTGCTGGAGCCGGTTTCAACGGGCGTGCTCATCATCATCATCGTTTTCGTGCCGCTGCTTGCGCTGCAGGGCCTCGAGGGAAAGCTGTTCACCCCCGTAGCGCTCGCAATCATCTTTGCGCTCGCCGCCTCGCTGTTGCTGGCGCTCACGGTTATTCCGGTAGCGACCTCGTTTCTGCTCAAGGCGGCCCCGCACCGGGAACCATGGCTGATCAGACTCGCTTCACGAGGCTATGCGCCTGCGCTTGGCTGGGCACTGGCCAATGAGCGCAAGGTGATGGTCGCGGCAGTGGCGGCCCTCGTTGCGGCCGGCTTTGCCTACACCCAACTCGGCAAGACATTCATGCCAACCATGGACGAAGGCGACATCATCGTCAGCGTCGAGGCAATTCCGTCGGTCAATCTCGATCAGGCAAATGCGATCAATGCGAGGCTTCAGGCTGCCATTCTCGCGCGCGTGCCTGACGTCGCGGGAATCGTTGCTCGTACCGGATCGGACGAGCTCGGCCTCGATCCGATGGGGCTCAATCAGACCGACACGTTTCTGGTCTTGAAGCCGCCGGAGGAGAGAAAGACGGCCGACAAGTCCGCTCTCCTCCAGCAGCTCCGTCAAGTGCTCGCCGACTTTCCGGGACTGTCACTCGGCTTCACGCAGCCGATCGACATGCGCGTCCAGGAGATGATCAGCGGCGTGCGCGGCGACGTCGCGGTGAAAATCTTTGGTCCTGACATTACGAAGCTCAATGAGATAGCAAGCAAGCTGTCGGCGATCCTGTCCGGCATCGATGGCGCTGAGGACGTGTACACGACGCTCAACGAAGGCGCGCAGTACTATACGGTCTCGGTGAACCGGCTGGAGGCGGGTCGTCTCGGTCTGGCGGTAGACACGATTGCCGCCTCGCTGCGCACCCAGATCGAGGGACGGACCATCGGCACGGCCCTGGAAGAGGGACGCCGCACCCCGATACTGCTCCGTGGAAGCGAGAAGACCCGTGAGGCGCCTACCTTATTGGCCAACCTGCCCCTGACGCTTGCGTCCGGGCAGCACGTGGCGCTCTCTCAGGTGGCCCGCATTCACCGGGTTGACGGTCCCGTCAAAATAGACCGCGAGGACGGCGGCCGTATGAGCGTGGTTCGATCCAATGTTCGAGGCCGCGACATGGTGGGCTTTGTCCAGGCTGCGCAGCAGAAGGTGGCCGCGGACCTTGCGTTGCCGCAGGGCTATCGGCTCACCTGGGGCGGCCAGTTCGAAAACCAGCAACGCGCCGCCGCGCGCTTGTCGGTCGTCGTGCCCGTTGCAATTGGACTGATCTTCGTTCTGCTTTTCACCACTTTCGGCTCAATCCGCCAGGCGCTGATGGTCCTGGTAAATATCCCCTTCGCTCTCATCGGCGGTGTCTTTGCGCTTGTGCTGACGGGCGAGTATCTGTCCGTTCCGGCTTCGGTCGGATTCATCGCGCTGCTCGGCATCGCCGTGCTGAACGGCGTTGTGCTCGTCTCGTACTTCAATCAGTTGCGCGCGCACGGCGTCCCGGAGGCGCGCATTGTCGTGGAGGGCGCCAAGCGCCGGCTTCGGCCGGTGCTGATGACCGCCAGCATTACCGCGCTCGGACTTGTCCCGCTGTTGTTCGCTTCCGGTCCCGGATCGGAAATTCAGAAGCCGCTGGCCATCGTGGTAATCGGCGGGTTGCTGTCGTCGACGCTCTTGACCCTGATACTTCTGCCAATCCTCTATCGCCGGTTTGGCGGCGTAGCGAAGGGGGCCAAATGACAGGTGAACCGGTTTGCCTGACACTGATCGCCGCTCGCAAGCTTCGCGAGGAGCTGTTCGATTATCTCAGCGAGCAGCGCGACCTGGTATCCGGTTTCACGGCATCTGATGGTGCCGGTCACGGCCCGGCCGTACAGTTGCAGACCACGGCCGAGCAGGTCAAAGGTCACGCCGACGAGGTGCTGGTTCGGACAATTCTGGAAAGGCAAGATGCCGCACGATTGCTCGCCCGGCTCAAGACGGCATTCGCAGGAACCAGACTCGTATATTGGATCATGCCGGTCATGGAGTTTGGCGTGATTGATGACGATCAAGACAAAGCTGGAATTTGAGTAGAGATCCTTTGAGGCAGCAGTCAGCTTCAGGAAGCATTATTCAAATACGGAGCTGTAGATCAGCGTACTCGTGAAAAGCATGAAGGTTGATGCCGTCGAGGAGGCCTCGGCGACAACTTGATCCATATCAACGAACTCCAACCGCGCCCTGAATATAGTTTTAAAAAGGTTCCAACATGCGGTTACTTAATTCAGCCAAGGACTACGGCGCTATTCCGCAGGCGATGCATTGGCTGACGGTCTTCCTCGTTGCTCTTGCCTGGGCGCTTGGGACCTTCGACGATGTGCTGCCCAAAGGCGGTCCTCGTCAATCCGGCCTGTTCGTTCACGTTTCCGCCGGTATCGCGATTCTCGCCCTTCTAGTGGCACGCCTAACATGGCGGTCGGTCGATTCGTCTCCGCCGCCCGAAGCAACCGAATTTGGCGCATGGATGGGAAAGTGGCTGGATCCTGTCGCCCAGATTGCGCACTATGCCCTTTATGCGCTGCTGGTAGCGGTTCCTGTCGCTGGCATCGTGCTTCAGTTTGCGCGGGGCGATGCCTTGCCACTGTTTGGTATTGCCGAAATTTCGTCGCCCTGGCTCGAGGACCGTGCCTTCGCCCATAATGTGAAAGAGGTGCATGAAATTCTCGCCCATGCACTGGTGGTTCTCGCGGCTTTCCACGCTGCCGCTGCGCTAATCCATCACTGGATATTTCGAGACCGCACGCTCGTTCGCATGCTGCCTCATTCCGAAGAATAATGGGGACGGAATTCGATGTCGATTTACGGGAAGTGTTCATGATTGGAGAGGGGCGGCCGCCGGGTACGTTTAAGGCCGCTTCAGCTTCAACGCAGACGATAGATGCACGCGGTGCCAATTCTTCAGGCGGTTCTGCTATTGACGCTCGCAAACGGAACACCGGTCGTGGCCAAGAAGGTCTTCGGGCCCCACTTTGCGTTTCCGTTAGATGCAGGCATCTTGCTTTTCGATGGCCGGCCCGTGTTCGGGCCTTCGAAGACCATTCGCGGTGTCATCGCTTCGGTCGTTGTGACGGCAATCGGTGGGCTTTTCCTAGGCCTAAATCCTGAGTTCGGTGCTTTGGTGGCGGGTGTCGCGATGGCGGGGGATCTGCTCTCCAGCTTTTTGAAGCGGCGCCTAAATCTTCCGCCTAGCAGCCAAGTGTTGGGATTGGATCAGGTACCCGAATCGCTGTTTCCGCTTTTGGCATGCCGGGACATGCTTTCGCTGAGCTACGCCGTGGCGAGCTAACTGAAGCGATGACCAGGGTCAACGCCGCCGCTGAGCAAATTCACGCAGGCGGCGCGCCCGCCGATATCCGATCGTCGTGATGGCCGAAGCAGCTAAGCCCTGATTTTGACCGGATTGGTCTCGGCATCGAGCACCACGGCCATTGTGCGAAACACGCTCGATGGGTTGACGCTGATCGAATCGATGCCGAGTCCCGTTAGATAGCGCGCAATCTCCGGGTAATTCGCAGGTGCCTCGCCGCAGATACCGACATGGCGACCGTTACGCTTGGCGCCCACCACGGCCTGTCGGAACATCTCCAGCATTCCCGGATCGCGCTCGTCGAAATCGAAGGCGACGATATCGGAATCCCGGTCGACCCCCAGCGTGAGCTGGGTGAGGTCATTCGAGCCGATCGAAAAGCCGTCGAACAGCTCCGAGAATGCGTCGATCTGAATGACATTGTTCGGAATCTCGCACATGACGTAGATCTCAAGCCCGCTCTCGCCGCGCTTCAGTCCATTGGCCGCCATCGTCGCGAGCACGCGTCGGCCTTCCTCGACGGTCCGGCAGAACGGCACCATGATACGCAAATTCGAGAATCCCATTTCCTCGCGCACCCGGCGCAGTGCCGCGCATTCCAGCGCGAACCCTTCGGCGTAAGCGGGGTGGCTGTAACGAGCCGCGCCCCGGAATCCCAGCATCGGATTCTCTTCCTTGGGCTCGAAGCCTTCGCCGCCCAGCAGGCTGGCATACTCATTGGTCTTGAAGTCGGAAAGTCGCACAATCACTGGCTTCGGATAGAATGCTGCGGCGATGGTGCCGACGCCTTCCGCCAGTCTTTGAACAAAGAAGTCGGCCGGGCTCTTGAAGCCCTTCACCAGGCGTGCGATCGCGGTCCGCGCCTTGGTTGACGTGATTTTGTCCGGCTTGAGAAGCGCCATCGGGTGCACGCCGATATGTTCGCTGATGATGAACTCCATGCGGGCGAGGCCAACCCCGGCCTGCGGCTGCATCGCTGTGCGGAACGCCATTTCCGGGGTTCCGACATTGACCATGATGGCCGTGCGCGGCTGCCGGAGTTCGCTCACCGACGTTTTGGTGACTTGGAAGGCGACCGTTCCCTGATAGACGTTTCCGATATCGCCCTCGGCGCAGGAGATCGTAACATCGGTCCCGGTCTTGATCTTTTCGGTCGCGTGCGTGGCGCCTATCACGGCGGGGATACCCAGTTCCCGCGCCACGATGGCAGCATGGCAGGTGCGGCCGCCCTTATCGGTGATGATGCCGGCAGCGATCTTCATGACCGGCTCCCAATCCGGACTGGTGGCCGGCGCCACCAGGATCTCGCCCGGCTTGAAGGCTGCAAGGTCGCGTGCGGTCGCAATATGGCGCGTACGCCCGGAAGCGATCTTCTCTCCTACCGCGCGACCGGTGACGATCACGGACCCGCGTCCCTTGAGGTTGTAGGTCTCGTAGAAGTCCGCCGAGCGCTGCGAGGCAACGGTCTCGGGCCGCGCCTGAATGATGTAAAGCTTGCTGTCAGCGCCATCCTTGGCCCATTCGATATCCATCGGCATCGGAACACCGGCATGTTTCGAATAGTGGGCTTCGATCCTTACGGCGATCTCGGCAAGGCTCAGCACCTCCGCGTCGGAAATGCAGAATATTTGCCGTTCGGCATCAGGCACATTCCTGGTGAGTGTCGCATGGCTGCCCCCACGCTTGCCGTAAATCATACGTATCTGTTTCGCCCCGAGCCGGCGCCGCAGCACCCGGCGAAACCCCTGGCTCAGGGTAGGCTTGTGGACATAGAATTCGTCAGGATCGACCTGGCCCTGCACGATGGTTTCACCGAGACCGTAACAACCTGTGACAAAGACCACGTCACGCAAGCCGGACTCGGTATCGAGCGTGAAGACGACGCCGCTTGCCGCCAGATCCGAGCGGACCATTTTCATCACGGCGACGGAGAGCGCGACCTTGAAATGATCGAAGCCGTTGTCGACACGGTAGGAGATTGCGCGATCGGTGAAAATCGAGGCAAAGCAGCGCCGGCAAGCCTCGAACAAATCCTTGGGGCCGCGAACGTTAAGGAAGCTTTCGTGCTGGCCCGCAAAACTCGCTGTCGGCAGATCCTCCGCCGTCGCAGAGCTTCGTACGGCGACAGCGACTCCGGTCCCGGCATCGCGTTCAAGCTGCCGGTACGCTTCCAAGATCTGTTCGCGGAGAAGCGGCGTGTCCATTGCCCTGTATATGATCTCGCGGGCCTTGGCGGCTTTGCTCGCAAGCTGCCTGATCTTGCTCTTGTCGATCCCGTCGAGAAGCCGATGAAGCTCGCCCGCGACACCGCCCCGCGATAGCGCATCGCGATAAGCGTCTGCCGTGATCGCAAAGCCATTGGGGACGGCAACCCCTTGGGACGCGAGAACCGAATACAATTCGCCGAGCGAAGCGGTCTTGCCGCCGACCAGCCCGACGTCGCCCAATCCGATCTCGAGGAAGGACCTGATGTATCCGGACATAGAATCAATAGACCACGTCGGATCTGCGCGGTGTTGAGGCAGGTCAACCTCTCGATGGATTTACGGTGCGTGCTATAAACCGTCGATGACGTTTCGGAGCAGGGCCTGGACATGCTCAGCCGATGACTTGAGCCTAGGATTTTCAATTGCTTGCATCGACGCGACGGGATCAATGGCAGCGATCTCGGTACGATCTTGAGCGATCTCCTGAACGACGACGTTGCACGGCAGCATGGTGCCGACCTTGTCCTCAAGCTGAAGTGCTTCGTAGGCGAGCGTCGGATTGCATGCCCCAAGGATACGATAGTTTCGGAAATCGACCCCGAGCTTTTCTTTGAACGTTCGCTTGACATCGGTTTCCGTAATGATTCCGAAGCCTCCCTGCTTTAGAGCTTCGGTGGCGCGCCGCACGGCTTCGTCGAACCCGACCGGCAAGGTCTTGCTGAAATAGTAGCTCATTCTGGGATTCCTCCTGGTCAGCCTACTTCAGGCCTTGACCGCAACTTGAACAAAAATCCGGAGGCCCGTCGTCGGCGCCGCACCGATTGATCTACCAAAGGTTCCGCCAAAAACGACCCCGGCCCGAAGGCGAATCCAGTCGGCTCTTCTGATCGTCGCTGAGAGTAGTGTAGAAGGCCTCGAACGCGGGTCGCATGGTTTTGATGGACTGTAGCATTGCGTCCATGCGCTTTTCCATGAACTCCATTCGACCGATCGCGGTGGTTGGTATTTCGGTCGGGCAGGCGAGGCGCAGGGCCTCGGAGGCTTTGTTAGATGCCGCCTTCAATTCATCAAACTTGGCACGTTGCGCATCGGTTGGTTTGATAACCTGCTCAAGTCGGTCGATTCGCCATCCGGAAAAGCCAGCGGCAGCAGGGCTACACAGGCCTCCGAATCCGCCTCGGCCCATCATTCCCGGACCCATCATCATGCCGGGGCCCATCATGCCTTGTCCCCAGCCATGCGCCCCGGGCCCGTAAGGTTGTGCGTTGGCACCCCCGGAAAACATTGCGATTGCGAGCGATACGGAAGCGACTGCAGCGAGTTGATGGAATTTGAGCACGGAATGATCCTCCATTGCTTCTAATCCCTCGATCGAGGCCTAGATTGTCGCAGTTCGCGCGATCACTCGAACGAACGGAAGTATTCTCTTTATGAGGTTCTCTCGATGTCTCGTTGAGGTGGATCAACCGTGCCGCAAACAGGCGACCAAGGCTCCTTGCGCCTGGGGCGTCGCCCCCAGGCGAGTTCTGCGATAGATCAATTCCGCCTCGAATTGAGCAGCTAATAAGGTCAGACTTTCAGCAGGAGGGCTCAATGGCCATTAGGGACGTTCTTCTAGCTTTGACCAGCTACCCTGAGCCGACACCCGTCTCGGTCGTAGAGAACGCCGTGTCGTTTGCGTCATCTTTGGGTTGTCACATCGCGGCCCTCGCGTGCGAGGTCCATATCCAGGTTCCCGGAAGCTTTCTCTCAAGTTCGCTCGTGAATGTCGCGGGATTGGCTGCCAGTGAGGCAAACAAAAGCAGGAAAGGAGCAGAGGCCCTGCTGGCTGCATTTGATTCGATTGCGGATAGGGCTGGCTTATCGCACGAGAGAATACTGGAAAAATGTTTGACGCACAAAGTACCGGACGTGTTTGTGGAATATGGGCGGCTTCGCGACCTGATGATCGTGCCAGTCCCGGAAGCCTATGACCAATGGTATGCGGAGGCGGTTATATTCGGAACAGGGAAGCCAACCTTGGTCCTGCCGGAAGGACCGCGGACGAAACCGTTCAAACTTAATACCGCGGTGGTTGCATGGGATTTCAGCCGCGCAGCGGCGCGCGCGATTGCGGACGCGATTCCGGTCCTGGAAAAAGCAAAGGAAGTCCGGATCGTAACGGTCGCGAATGAGAAAGTCCTCGATACCAAACACTCAGGCGAAGAGCTCGCCAAGAACCTGTCGCGGCACGGCATTGACGTGATCCTCGAGAACGTGGACGCGTCGGGGCGGTCAATTGGGGAAGTCCTTGAAACGCATGCCGCTTCCTGCAGCGCAGACCTGCTTGTGATGGGTGCATATGGACACTCTCGATTGCGGGAATTCATCCTCGGCGGAGCGACCCAAAGCATGTTGTCGAAGCCCCCGGTGCCGATTTTGTTTTCACATTGACCTATCCAGCGTGGCGCCGTCGATGACACGCGTGACGTTGACGTCGACTCCGGAAGCGGGTCGAGGTTGGCTAGGCCGCACTAACGCAACAAGCGAAGCGTACCCGGAAAAGATACAGAGGAGTTTCGAGGGGCCGTTATGATTGGACCGACCGCCGTCCAGGCAGCCAAGGTCAGCCCGGTATTTCATGCCCGCGGTCTGTCCAAGACCTATCGCATGGGGGACGTCGAGGTCCATGCGCTCCGTGACGTCGATCTCGATATCGTTGAAGGCGAGTTTGTCGTGCTGCTGGGGCCTTCTGGTTCGGGGAAATCGACCCTGCTGAACATTCTCGGTGGTCTGGATGCCCCAACCTCAGGCGAGGCCCGCTGGCGCGATCATAACTTGGTCGGGGCCGACGACGCCGAGCTCACGCGCTATCGGCGTGAACATGTCGGTTTTGTCTTTCAGTTCTACAACCTCATCCCCAGCCTGACTGTGCTGGAAAACGTGGCGCTCGTAAACGAGATTGCTGAAAAGCCGCTCGACCCACGCGAAGTCCTTTCCCTGGTCGGACTTGAAGGACGGCTCGACCACTTTCCTTCGCAGCTTTCCGGCGGAGAGCAGCAGCGCGTTGCGGTGGCTCGCGCGATCGTCAAATCGCCGGACGTATTGCTGTGCGATGAGCCCACCGGCGCACTGGACTACGAAACCGGCAAGGTCGTGCTTGCCGCCATTGTGCGCGCAAACGAGCGGCTCGGCACCACAACGATCATCATCACCCACAATGCGGCGATTGCTGGCATGGCTGACCGCGTGCTCCGGCTCGGCGGCGGGCGCATCGTTGGCGAAGAACGCAATGTGCGTCGTCTATCGCCTGATGAGGTGCAGTGGTGAGTTTGCTGGATCGAAAACTCCTGCGCGATCTCAATGCCATGCGTGCGCAGGTTATTACCATCGCGTTGCTGGTGGCGTCGGGGGTAGCTGTATTTGTAGGTTCGGTGTCGACTTATCAGTCGCTGCGCGCCGGTAGCGAGCAGTACTATCAGGAGGCGCGATTTCCGCAGGTCTTTGTCACCCTGAAGCGGGCACCGCTCTCGATATTGCCTCGACTGAATGCGGTCCCCGGGGTTGCCGCTGTCGAACCACGCATTGTGCGTGACGTCATTGTGGATTTGCCGTCCTCAAATCTACCGGTATCGGCGCGCATGGTCTCGCTCGTCCACGCGGGTGACGAGTCGCTTGCGCGACTGCACCTGCGGCGCGGGGCCGCGCCAGAACCTGGCATCGTAGGTAGCGCTGCGATCAACGAGGCCTTTGCCGAGGCCAACGGGATAAAGCCCGGCTGGGATATCCGCGTGGTTCTCAACGGGCGTGTCCAGACCTTCAACATCTCCGGCATCGCGCTGTCGCCGGAATACGTCTATGCGGTAAAGCCGGGTCTGCCAATTCCCGACGACCGTCTTTATGCGGTCCTTTGGGTTGACCGCAGCGCGGCGGAGGCGGCCTTCGACATGAAAGGCGCCTTCAACGACGTCGTTGTCTCGCTGGCGCTAGGTGCTGATCCCAAGCCTGTGATTGCTGAACTAGATCGTCTGCTGGAGCCATATGGATCGGTCGGCGCCATCGAGCGGCGCGATCAATCGTCCAACAGGTTCCTCGAAGACGAACTGAACCAGCAAAAGGTGATGTCCATCACCATCCCCTTTATATTCTTTGGTGTCGCGGCGTTCCTTCTGAACGGAGCATTGAGCCGGTTGGTTGCGGCGCAGCGCGAACAGATCGCGGCGCTGAAGGCGCTGGGTTTCCCGAC
>CAWIZF010000022.1:0-544299 GCA_963840465.1 uncultured Alphaproteobacteria bacterium
CCCGTCGATTCCGTTGATCTGTTGCAGGCGACCGCGCATCGCTTTTTTCAGATCGTAGCCGGGCCGGCCGTATTCCGCGTTGCGACGGGAGATATATTCCTCCTGCTCCCGCCGCAGCTTGCGCGCCTGCTGTGGCGTCATCTTCTCGGCGACCGCCCTGACATACGACCCCTGGACCTGGCGATCGAGATCGGCGAGTTCGGGATTGGCGCAGATCGCCTTTTCCACCTTGCGGCGGGCGGTGGCGCAGTTGAAGCTCGGCTTGCCGGCGATCGCCTTCAGCGCGCCCAGCCGCTCCAGCTCCTGCGCCAGCGCGCGGTGGTTGGCTCTGGCCGTAACGTGGTCCGGGTTCAGCTTGATCGCCGCGGCAAAATCCGCCACCGCCTTCGGCAGGTCGCCCTTCTTGCGCCAGAGTTCGCCGCGCGTGTTGTGGATATCGGCGAGCGAGGGATCGAGCCGCAGCGCGCCGTCATAGTCGGCGATGGCGCGCTCAGTCATCTCCTTGCGCTCATAGGCGGCGCCACGCGCGATCAGCGCCTTGATGCGGTCGGCCTTTTCCGTCTTGGCGTTGTCGATCAGCACGCCGCAGGCCGCGACCGTCTTGTCGTCGTCACGCGCGAGGGAGGCGGCCAGGCAGAGCGCGGGATCGACGCGCAAATCCTTGGCCGGTTCGACACCGGTCGCCGATACGCCCTGCGCAAACGCGATCCATAGCAAGGAAGCCGCGCCCAGTTTGCGGATGTCGGAATGGAAACGCATCAATTGATCCGGGAAGCCTTGTGATCCGGAAAGCCATGTATCCGGAAGTCTTGAATGAACGCGCGATCCTAGCAAGCCGCGCGCTTTTTCGACAACGGGCGCGTGCGCGTATCCGTTTTCGTACGGGGACAGATTCTGGCCGAAACGTGACACGCGCGAAAACACCATCATACGCACGCGAATGGATAGGTTCGATCACAAATTTGTTTTGAACCTTTCGCAGGTGTCGTGGACTCAACATCCATGACCACAATCACAGATTTCAATCCGCCGCGCACGATTGCGCAATCCCAAACCGGCTACTTCTATTTCTACATGGCGCTGGCCTGCACGGCCGTCGCCTTTATCGGCTTCGCGCCGACCTATTGGCTGCCGCTGGCCAATCGCTCATTTTCGGCTTCGCCCGGTCGTCCATTTTCACGGACTATTGTTCTTCGCCTGGTCGCTCTATTTCGCATTCCAGAGCTGGCTTGCCGCGTCCGGCAAGGTCGCCTGGCACCGCACGATCGGCATGATCGGCGTATCGCTGGCGACCGCGATGACGATCTTCGGCTTCCTGGTGGCTGTCAATGCAATGAAGCGCTCGGCTGCGGCCGGATTGACCGATGAAGGCATCGCCTTCGCGATCGTTCCGCTAAGCGGAATTTTGTTCTTCGCCGTGGTGTTCACGCTGGCCATTGCCGCCATCCGCAAGCCCGAGACGCACAAGCGGCTGATGCTGCTGGCCGGCATCTCGCTGCTGGACGCCGCGGTCGCGCGCTGGTTTCTGACCTTCCTGGCGCCTCCCGGGCCGCTCGGTCCGCCGCCGGTCCCGGTGACGATTCCGCCGGCCTTGGTGGCCTATCTGCTGCTGGTGGTCGCCATGGTCTTCGACTGGCGCACGCGCGGCCGGCCGCATCCGGTCTATGTCTACGGCGGCATTGCACTGATCGCGGTAAAACTTCTGAACTGGCCGATCAGCGTCACGCCACTCTGGCATTCCTTCGCCGGCGGCATATTGGCGATGGCGCAATAGCAACGGGCTTGGCCTTACACCAGAATCCACTTTTCCAGTCCGCAAGATTTTTCCAGTCAGGAAGACCCGCCGGCTTTGTGCTAGATTGATGGCGACATCGATCTCGGCAGGCGGGAATTCCGGATTTGCTAGCATTCGAATGGATCATCGGGCTGCTGCTTGGCGCGGTGCTGCTGTCCGCGCTGGCGCGGCGGCTCAAGGTGCCCTATCCGACATTTCTCGCGATCGGCGGCATGTTGCTGGCCTTCGTGCCCGGGGCTCCGTCGTGGACGCTGGAGCCTGAGCTGGCGCTGGCGCTGTTCGTGGCGCCGGTGCTGCTGGATGCGGCTTTCGATACCTCGCTGCGCGACCTCAGGAACAACTGGCTGCCGGTATCGACACTGGTGCTGGTCGCGGTCGGGGTCACGACCGGCGCCGTCGCTGTCGTCGCGCACTGGCTTCGCCCGGACATGCCATGGGCGGTCGCGATCGCGCTCGGCGCCATCGTGGCACCGCCCGACGCCGCGGCGGCCACCGCGATCCTGCGCCAGGTCAACCTGCCTTACCGCATCCAGAAGATCCTCGAGGGCGAAAGCCTGCTCAACGACGCCAGCGCACTGCTGATCTACCGCGTCGCGGTCGGCCTGGTTGCCGCCGAGCACATGAAGGTGCACGAGTTCGCGCCGTCCATTGCGCTGGCGCTGTTCGGAAGCCTCATTGCCGGCTTCCTGTTCGCGCGGGTCTGGGCGCAGATCACGCGCCGCATCACCGAGGCGCCGAGCGCCATCATCACGCAATTCGCCGGCACGTTCATGGTGTGGATCGTCGCCGAGCATATCGGGCTGTCCGGCATTCTCACCATCGTCGCCTATGCGATCACGATCGCCCGCACCGCGCCCGAGCGCACGCCGGCGCGGCTGCGCGTGGCCTCCTATGCGGTGTGGGAAACCGTCGTGTTCGTGCTCAACGTGCTGGCGTTCATTCTGATCGGCATGCAGCTCAACCCGATCTGGTCCGGGCTCGATGACGAGGTGCGGTTCAAGTATTGCAGCTTTGCCGCCGCGATCCTTGCCGTCGTGGTCCTCGCCCGCATCGCCTGGGTGATGCCATATGGCGCCTTCCTGCGCGCCTTGAACGCGCACGGCCTGCTTCCTGCGCATGTGTCTCCCGCGGTACCGACGGTGCGGACGCGGCATCATCGTGTCCTGGTGCGGGATGCGCGGCATCGTTACGCTGGCGGCTGCCTTCGCGCTGCCCGAGAACTTTCCCGTATCGCGATCTCATCCTGCTGACGGCCTTTGCCGTGGTGCTGGGGATCGCTCGTGATCCAGGGCCTGACGCTGCGGCCGTTGATCCTCGCGTTGAAATTCGAGGAGGACGATCCGGTCGCGCGTGAGGCCGCCCAAGCCCGCTGCATCGCCTATCGCGCCGCGCTCGAGGCGATCGAGGCCGATCCGTCCGAGGAGGCCGAGATCCTGCGGCTCGAATACCGCGCCGTGCTGCTGCGCGCCGAAACCGAACCCGAGTCGGCATCGCGAGCAGCGAGCTGCCGGCCGATCCGCTGCGTCGCCGCGCCATCGGCGCCGCACGAGAGGCACTGCTGAAGATGCGCCAGCTCGAGGAGATCGGCGACGACGCCTTTCACCAGGTGGAAGAAGAGCTCGACCGCGCCGAATTGAGCGCACAGGCGTACGCGTAGCGCGTCAGCGCGCTCTCGGGGTCGAGGTCACCGATTTGCTCGTGATACCGCCATCGACCACGAGCTCGATCCCGGTGACGTATTTCGATTCATCGGAGGCGAGAAACAGCGCCGCATTGGCGACGTCCCAGGCGTCGCCCATGTGCCCCATCGGCACCTGCGCGTCGCGCGCCCGCCACATCGCTTCGACATCGCCCTTGGCGTAGCTCTGCGCGAGACCTGCCGAATGCTCGACCATCGGCGTCTTCATCAGCCCCGGCAGGATCGCGTTCACGCGCACATGCTTTCGCGCGAATTCGACCGCGGTGGTGCGCGTCATCTGGTTCATCGCCGCCTTGCTCGCATTGTAGCTGACATAGGAAATGCCGACATGGCGGATCGAGGCGATCGAGGAGATGTTGATGATCGAGCCGCCGCCCTGCTTGGCCATCACCGGAATGACGTGCTTCATGGCGAAATAGGCGCTCTTGAGATTGACCGCGAAGACGTGATCCCAGCTCGCTTCGCTCACCTCGACGACGCTGCCGACCTCGGCGATGCCGACATTGTTGTCGAGCACGTCGATGCGGCCATAGGCCTTCAGGCACGCCGCCACCATCGCCTCGACCTCGGTTTCGCGCGAAACGTCGGCGGTGAAAGCGGTCGCCTTGCCGCCCTCGCCGGTGATGATGTCGACGGTCTCCTTGGCTGCCGCCGCGTTGCGGTCGACGCAAAACACCTGCGCGCCCTCGCGCGCAAAGGTCACGGCGGTCGCCTTGCCGTTGCCCCAGCCGGGACCGATCGAGCCCGCGCCCACCACCATCGCCGTCTTGCCCTTGAGCCGTTCCATCGACTTCTTCTCCCTGTGCGGTTCTCGTTTTCTTGTAGCCCGGGTGAAGCGAAGCGCAACCCGGGAATTTCGTGCGGCAGTTTCCCGGATTTCGCTTCGCTCCATCCGGGCTACGGATTGGACGGCGGCGGCGCCGGGTCAACCCGTCCGATAAGCTAAAGCGATGCGCCCGGCATACGCCTACAAGGCCCTTGCCACGGTTACCCAAATTGGACTGAATGCGCCCGCGAAAGGCCCGGGGGACACCGGGTCTGGGAGTTAACGGGTCCCCGGGGAAAGCATGGCAGAAGACAAGACAACGCCGCCCAATGACGAGGTCGTTGCGGTATCCGACGAAGCGCTGCAGAAGGCGGAATCCTTCGTCGAGGCGGAAGAAGGCGCGGCCAACCGCCTGATGGGGTGGGCCGGGAAAATTTCGACCACGATTGCCGTGGTCATGAGCCTGTTCCACCTCTACGCGGCCTATGCGATCGTTCCGACCCAGGAACTGCGCTACATCCACGTCGCCTTCACGCTGGTGCTGAGCTTCCTGCTGTTTCCGCTGGCGACGCGCTTTCGCAACCGCGTGCGCTGGTGGGACATCGTTCCCGGGATAGTCGCGGTCGCGACCATCGTCTATGCGCTGTGGGGCGGCGACGATTTCACCGACCGCGCCACCATGCCCGACCGCTGGGACATCATCGTCGGCATCGTCTTCATCGTGTTGCTGCTGGAGGCGACGCGGCGCACCACCGGCGCGATCATGCCCGTGGTGTCGCTGCTGTTCATCGCCTATGCGATGCTCGGTCCGTATTTGCCGGCGCCCTGGACCCATCGCGGCTACGACGTGGCCCGCCTGGTCGGCCACCTCTTCATTACGCTGGAAGGCATTTTCGGCGTCGCGGTCGACGTGTCGGCGACGCTGATCATCCTGTTCACCATCTATGGCGCGTTTCTGCAGCAATCCGGCGCCGGCAAGTTCTTCATCGATTTCTCGCTGGCGCTGATGGGCGGAAAGCCGAACAGCGCCGGGCGCACCGTGGTGCTGTCGTCATTCCTGCTCGGCGGCCCCTCCGGATCGGGCGTCGCCACGACCGTCATGATCGGCACCGTGGCCTATCCGATGATGGCCAAAGCCGGCTTCGAGAAGAACGCCGCGGGAGGATTGCTCGCAGCCGGCGGATTGGGCGCGATCCTGTCGCCGCCGGTGCTCGGCGCGGCCGCGTTCCTGATCGCCGAGTTTCTCAAGATCAGCTATCTCGACGTGATCTGGATGGCGACCATCCCGACCTGTCTCTATTACATGTCGCTCTTGTTCATGGTCGAACTGGACGCCAAGAAATTCCACGCGAAGGATGTCACCTTCAAGCCGGAAATGTCGCTCGGCCAGATGACCCGGCGCTACGGCTTCCACTTCGTCTCGCTGCTCGCCGTCGTCGTCTTCATGGTGATCGGCTACTCGCCGACGCTGTCGGTGTTCTATGCGACCGTCGTCACCTTTGCATTGAGCTTCCTGCGCCGGGAAACCGCGCTGGTGCCGACCAAGCTGGTGAAGGCGCTGGCCGACGGCTCGATCGGCGCGCTCAATGCCGCGACCACCTGCGCCTGCGCCGGTATCGTCGTCGGCGTCGTGACGCTGACGGGCCTTGGCCTGAAATTCTCGTCGATCGTGATCAGCTATGCCGGCGGCAGCCTGTTGTTGACCGCGATCTATACCTCGCTGATCGTCTGGATCATCGGCCTCGCGGTGCCGGTGACCGCCTCCTACATCATCTGCGCGGTGATCGCGGCGCCCGCGCTGATCAAGCTCGGCGTGCCCGATTACGCCGCGCACATGTTCATCTTCTATTATGCAGTTCTCTCCGAGGTGTCGCCGCCGACGGCGCTTTCGCCATTCGCCGCCGCCGCCATCACCGGCGGCGATCCCTACAAGACCACGCTGCAATCCTGGAAATACACGCTGCCGGCGTTCCTGGTGCCGTTCGTGTTCGTACTCGACCCGCAGGGCGTCGGGCTGCTGTTGTCGATCCCGAAGGGCGGCTCGTGGGTCGATATTGTCGAGATCACGATCAAGACCACCTTCGGCCTGTTGGCACTGGCAGCCTTTGCCCAGAACTGGGCGCTGCGACAAAATACGCCGATCGAGCGCGGCCTGCTTCTGCTATCGGGGTTGCTGCTGGTGTTCCCAAGCCTGATCGAGGCGATCGTCGAATGGATCATCGGCCGCGATATCAGCTACACCTACGTGCCGGGCCTGATCATCGGTCTCGGCGTGGTGTTGTGGCAGGCCAGAACGCGGTCGCCAACGCGACCGGCGCTCACAACTTAGTCAGGAAACGATTGAGGATGAAAAAAATGAAAAAGACCGTAGCCATACTGGCCATGACGATTTCCGCTGGTCTCGCCTTCGCGGGCGCGGCCCACGCCCAGCAGAAGACCATGGCGATCGGAACCGGCGGCACCGGCGGCGTCTACTATCCGCTCGGCGGCGCCGTCGCCAACGTGCTCTCGAAGAGCCTGCCTAACGTGCAGGCCACTGCGGAAGTCACCGGCGGCTCGGTCGACAATCTCAAGCTGATCGGCGCCGGAAAAAGCGAAATGGGCTTCACCATGGCCGACGCCGCGCTCGATGCGCTCAAGGGCGAGGACAAGTTCAAGAGCGGCAAGCTGCCGTTGCAGGCGCTGCTCGTGGTCTATCCGAACCGCATGCATGTGGTGACGGTGGAAGGCACGGGCATCCAGACCATGGCGGACCTGAAGGGCAAGCGCGTCTCGACGGGGTCGCCCGGCAGCGCTACCGAAGTGATGGCGTTCCGCGTCATCGAGGCCGCCGGCCTCGACAAGGACAAGGACATGAAACGCGAACGGCTCGGCGTTGCCGAATCCGTCAACGCGGTCAAGGATCGCAAGATCGATGCGTTCTTCTGGGTCGGCGGCATCCCGACCGCCGCAGTGACCGATCTCGCAGCGACGCCCGGCGTCAAGATGAAGCTGATCGACCATGGCGACCTGGCCGAGAAGATGAATGCCAAATACGGCAAGCTCTATGCGCCGAGCAAGATCAAGGCGGGCTCGTATCCCGGCTACGACAAGGACAATTCGATCACCGAGGTCTGGAACCTGATCGTCACGGGCGACAAGATGAGCAACGAGGACGCCTACAGCATCGTCAAGACGCTGGTGGAGAAGAAGGCCGACATCGTCGCCGTGCACAAGGAAGCCGAGAGTTTTTCGCTCGACAACCAGGTGCAGGAGCGTTCGCCAATCCCGTTCCATCCCGGCGCGCTGAAATACTTCAAGGAGAAGGGTATCGGCGGCTAGGCTTCGATATTCGCCGTTCGGATGGCGCGGAAGCGCTGTCCGAACGTTGGTTACAGTGACCGCGGTCTGCCAACGACCGCGGTCATTTTTTTGCTGACAGATGAGTTGTGCGTTGCGTCATTGCTGCTCCTGCGAAAAAAAGGCGGAAGACGATACGAAAGCCGCGAACATAGCGGCGCCGACGAGCGACACAGGTGTTAACGCGTGAGGCCGATCAGATTTTGCACAGGCAAGACATCAGCTCACTGAAAGCCCATGAAATGGATGGGCTTATCCGGCCTTCGGCAGGGGACCGCTGAGCCAGCACGATCTCCTAAAATTTTATTCGTGTCGGCGGCTTTAACCCTACTGAAGTAATCATGTGACCTCCCGCAAAATTCCATCATTGCGACCTCAAGGCGGATGTACCAATGGCGTCAGGGTATCTGTCGGAGGGGCGGCCATGGAGCAGGTCAACTTTAGCGAGCACTTACGCGCAACGCACTTCGGGCATCGGAAGCTGACGCCGAGGGCCTGCGTCGTCGACAGCAAAAAGCACCTTCGTTTGTTCCTTTCCGACGCTCTCGAGGATCTTGGCTTCGTGACCTGCGAATGCGGTCAGGCCGGCGATCTGGCAGGCGTGCTGCAGGTGGAGCAGCCGGACCTGATCGTGCTCAGCGTGTGCGTCGACGGGATCAATGTCGGCGAAATTCTCGAGGCAATTGTCCGGAAAAATTTCGGCGGCAAGGTCCTCGTCATCGGTCAACCCAACTCGATCATGGTTAAGGCCGTCAGGCAAATTGGCGAGGAATACAATATTGCCATGCTGCCCTCGCTGCAGACGCCGTTCGGCGCGGCGAGCCTGCGCGCCAGCGTCGCCGAGCTGCTGCCGGCCGAGCCGGCGCCGAGCCCCGCTGTCGACGTCGCCGAGGCGTTGAAGGCCGGCTGGCTCGAACTGTGGTACCAGCAGAAGATCAACACCCGCACGCTGGTGCCGAGCGGCGCGGAGGCGCTGGTCCGGATGCGGCATCCCGCGTGGGGCGTGGTGCCGCCGGCCTATTTCATTCCCGACGACAAGGATCCGCATTTTCGTAAGCTGTCCGAATTCGTGGTCGGCCGCGCCATCGAGGACTGGCGCTATCTCCTGGAGAGCCAGGGTCCGGTCGACCTTTCGATCAACCTGCCGATATCGTTCTTCGGCAATGCGGCGGCGGTGCGCGAGCTGTGCCGCGCCATGCCAGCCCACCCGGCATTCGCTGGACTCCTGATCGAAATCAACAGCAGCGAGGTGATCGAGCATCCGGACGTGGCGGTGGATGCCGCGAGACGTCTGCGGCTGCACAATATCGCGATCGCCATCGACAATGTCGGCGCGGAATGGCCGTCTCTGCTGGAGCTTCGGAGTTTTCCGTTCGCCGAGCTGAAGGTCGACCAGCAATACATCAATGGCTGCGCGGATGACCGGCTGAAGCAGACAGTATGCCGGCGCATTGTCGAGCTGGCCCGGGACAACGGCGCCCGCGCCATCGCCCAGGGCGTGGAGACCCGCGCCGATTTTCTCGCCGCGCACGACATGGGGTTCGATCAGGTTCAGGGCTACCTGTTCGGCAAGCCGGTGGCGGTGCGGAAATTTGCCCGCTCGCGCCCTCAGCTCGCATCCGGCTCCGACAATCCGCCCTGAGCCAGGCTCACTCGAACTTCATATCGATGCATTTGGCGATGTCGGAGCCGAGGCCGGACGAGATGATGATGCAGCCGCGCACCTTCGGCGCATTGTTGTCGCTGGCCCACACCGCATAGCCGCCGGGTCCGAAGAACGAATTGGTGTTCGGCGCTTCGGTCTCGGTGGCATCGAACGAATAGTTCGAATCGGCATCGAAGATACGCGGCTTCTTCGTGCAGCCGCCGTCGGCCTGCACGTTGATGACCTCCTTGTTGTCCCGCGTCAGCGCCAGCGAGACCTGACAGCGGAAATATTCCGAGGTCTTGACGTTGAACACGTAAGCATAGGATTTGCAGGTCGCGGTGTTGAGCTTGCCCGCGCTCAAGCCGCGGCTGCAGGCGATCCGCTGGTTGTTGGAGAGCCTGAAATCGTCGGCCTGTGCCGCCTGGGCCAGCGTCATGAACGACAGCGCAACACCAAGACCGATCTTCATGACGTGGTTCATCCTGACCATCCCTAAGACGTTTTTCGCAATGCATGCTTGTAGCCGGAAAGGCGAACATAGTCGCGAAGTCGAACGCGGGAAATCACAAAGTCTCAAGGGTGGCGTGATGCGTCGAAGGTGCCAATTGACGGGATAATACCGTTCGTGATTTGTTCAAAGCGTGGGACCGAAGCCGCTTAAGGCCGCTGGGAGGATGACGATGACGAGCGTTTCGACAAAATCAGTTTTGATGGCGGCCCTACTGACGGGGCTGGCGACATCGGCATTCGCGCAAGCTGCGGCGCCAACGCCCTGGGAGCTGAAGTCCGACATGGGCTACGCCTACGGCAAGGACGGCAAGACACTGTCCTACAAGATGGGCACCAACAATGCCGGTCTGTTGCTCAAGGGCGCCAAGAAGGTGCCGAAGGGCACCTTGTTCTTCATCGGTGAGAATGGACAGCTCTACATGCGGACCGGCCCCTATCTCGAGGGCGACGGCAGGTTCATGTTCGGGTCGAATTGAGGGGCGATCAGCCACAGGCAGGATGTCATCATCCGCGAAAGCGGATGATCCAGTACGCCGCGCCGTCCGCGACTTTACTCTGATAGTGCCGATTACTGGATGCCCCGCCTTCGCGGGGCATGACGATTCGGGGTCGTGGCACGACTAAAACGCCGACGCCAGCTCCTTCGCGCCGGGCTTGCTACTATTGAAATCCATGCGCTCGTCGGTCACCGCCAGCAATTTCGCCACGGTGTTATGGCGGATCGCGACCGGGTTGCGCTCATAGCCGCCGCGCTGGAAGAAATTCGAGGTCGGCACCTGTTCGCGCATCGCCTGCGGCATGGTCACCATGTCGAGGCCGGTGCCGTCGCCGGTCAGGTTCATCATTTCGAGTTCGGCGGCCGAGAGCGGGCGATTGTAGCCCTTGGCGCGCGCGAAGATCACCGATGTCAAGAGCTTGTGGGTCTGCAGCATCGGCCCAACGTCGATATCGAGCACCATGGCGTGCACGGCCCAGCCCTGCGCCGTATTGGCGAGCTTCTCATGCTCGGACCATGTGTCCGGCACAGTGCGCGTGAACGCCACCATCTTTTTCAGCACGGCAAGCTTGTGATCCATCGCCTTGCGCGGCGCACCCGACAAATTTGCGGCCCTTGCCGTCAATTCCCTGATGAATTCGTGGCCCTGTTCCGCCAGCAATTCGACGCTGTTGGTGGTGAGCAACTGGTTGTAGCCGATCGCGGTCGAGATCGCGCGGGAGCCGGGGCGCGAAGCGCTCAAGCCCGACTGCATGTCATAGTTGCCGCTGCCGCCGGTCTCGAACGAGTAGACCCGCACCGCCTGCTCGCGCGTCAGGCCTGCAGCCAGCGCGTAGCGGGCATAGGCGCGCTTGAAGTCGACTTCGGCGGCCGGCCGATGCGGCGTGAACTGGAACTGCTCCGCGGCGGCTTTCAGGAAATCCGCAACCACCGGCAGCGGCTTGCGCTCGCGCGGCGGCTTCTCTTCCTCCGGCTCCGGATTAACCGGCCGTTTCGGACCGCTGTAGACCGGCGGCTGCGTCAGCACATAATCGTCGAGCGCGATGGTCTGGCGTTCCCGCCGCTTGGCGTTGCGGCCCTTTCGTTTCTCCGAGATCGAAGACCAATAAGCCCCCGCCTCCTCCTCGAACGCAGCGCGCGCTTCCTGATACTCTTTCAGCTTGCGGCGATATTCGGCGATCGCCTGCGGCGAGGCCGCTTGCGCCATCGCATCGGCAGCAGAGGGAGGTCGCGTGCTCCCGTCTATCGCCATTGCAGGCGCACCCGCGAACAGCGCGAGCGTAACGAATCCGGAACCCATGCGAATCAATTGCAGGCGCATGGCACGGTTGTAGCAAGCGTGCCCACGAAGTCAGCCCCGAAAGGCGCGACTTTTGGCGGCGGGTCTCTTCCTTCTCCCCTTGTGGGAGAAGGTGGATCGCTGGCGCGTAGCGGCAGCGAGACGGATGAGGGGTCTGTCTCCGCGGAGAGAACCCCTCATCCGCCTTCACTTCGTGAAGGCACCTTCTCCCACAAGGGGAGAAGGGGAGAACTTCACCGCCTACTCCTGCTCGACGCCGCTGGCCTTCACGAGCTGCGACCACTTCTTTTCATCCTTGTCGATGAAATCGGCATAGTCTTCCGGCGTGCCGGGCGTGATCTCGGTGCCGTCATTGCCCAACTGCTTCTTCACCTCGTCGGAGCCGAGCGCGTCACGCAGCGCCTTGTTGAGCTTGTCGACGATCGGCCGCGGCGTACCGGCTGGCGCGACGAGGCCGTAATAGAGCGAAGCGTCGAAGCCGGACAGGCCCGCTTCAATCATCGTCGGCACGTCGGGCAGCAGGCCCGAACGGGCGATGCTGGTGACCGCGAGCGCGCGCAGCTTGCCGGCGGAGACATTGGGGTGCGAGGCCGGGATCGGCGCGAATGCCATCGGGATGTGGCCGCCGAGGAGATCGGTCAGCGCCGGGCCGGTGCCCTTGTAGGGGATGTGCACCAGCTTGATGCCGGCGGCGCGCGCGAAATATTCGCCGGTGATGTGGCTCGCGGTACCGGCGCCGGCCGAGCCGAAATTGACCTTGTCGGGATTGGCCTTCGCATAGGCGATCAGTTCGGCAACGGTTTTCGCTGGGAATGACGGATGCACGACCAGCGAATTCGGCGCGTTGCCGATCAGGCCGATCGGCGCAAAATCCTTGCGCGGATCGTAGCCGGGGTTCTTGTACAGCGAGGGGCCGATCGCCAGCGTGCCGGTGTAACCCAGCAGCAGCGTGTAGCCGTCGGGATCGCTTTTGGCGACGGCCTTGGTGCCGACCGTGCCGCCGGCGCCGGGGCGATTGTCGACCACCACCTTCTCGCCGAGCAGTTCGCTTATCTTGTCGGCAATGGCGCGGCCGACGATCGAGGTGCTGCCGCCGGGCGCGAATGGAATGACCAGCGTGATGCGCGCGGGCGGGATAGGTTTGCGCTTGAGCTAAATCGACGGCTACGCTCACACCGAGCAGTGCGGCGACGACACAAAAGCTCTTGATCCAAATGGACATGATGAGCGCGCTCCCAGGACTGTTCTTATTGTTGGCGCGGCCATGGTCGCTGAAACGATCCGCATTCGCAAGCTGACTTCCGAATGAGACGCTCACGTCGTCACTGCATATCTCACATGCGTGAGATGAATGCGCGATCCTACCTCCACGCAAATACCGGCTGTTCCAGTTCCGCGACGCGGGTGTTTCTTCCAGCCAGCACTTCGGCAAACTGATAGATCAGCGCCGCCGTCGGCGCGTGGATATGCTGGCCGGCATGGCGGAAGCGGATCACGCGCCGCGTGCTTTCAGGAATCGTGGTGAAGCTGAAGGCGTCCCCGCGCTCGATATCGTCGAGCGCGACGCGATGCACCGAGGCGACCTCCGCGGGGTTGGGCACGACATCGGCGCTGGTGCTCACCCAGACCACCACAGGCGTGATGAGATAGCCCGATCGCGTCGGGTAATCGTCGAGCAGGCCGAGCACATCGCCCTCGCCCAAGCCCGACGCCGAGTTCTTCGTGAAGCTCGCGCAGCGCGGCCTGCGCCTGCGTCTCGCCGTGGTCGCAGCGCCCGCCGGGCAGCGCCCATTGGGCGGCGTGCGAACGCAAGGTCGCGGCGCGGCGGGTCAGCAGAAACGTCGTCCCCCCGCCGGCCTCGGCTTCCGTCAGCGCAATGGCCACCGCGGCGCGCTTCAGCTCAGGCTCCGCCTCGCCGACGGGCGTCCGCGTGAATGCCGCGCAGAGGCTTGCGATATTCCGCCGGGTGGTATCGTCAAATGACCGGGCCATCCCGCTTGACTACAACACCAGCGCATCAGATGAAATGACCCGGACGCATGACAGCCCGCAGGAAATGGAAAGCACGACATGACAGCCAAGGCCGCGGACAAACTCAAATCCGACGGCTGGAAGATCGTCGAAACCAGCGGCTTCCTGCACCTGATCGGCCCGCTATGGCAGCGCGTGGTCGACGGCACGCACGAATACGCGCTTGCTACCGAGGACAAGCACCACAACCGCCGCGGCCTGGTGCAGGGCGGCGTGATCATGACCTTCGCCGATCGGACTTGCGGCATGACCGCCCGCTTCGTCTCGGGCAAGCCGACGCTGGCGACCGTGCAGCTCGATACGCACTTCGTCGAAGCCGGCAAGATCGGCGAGGTTCTGGTGTCGAAGCCGCACGTGGTGCGCTCCACCCGCAGCCTCATTTTCATCACGACTGAGGTCACCGTCGACAAACGCTGTATCGCGATGGCGAGCGGCGTGTTCAAGATATTGAAGAGCGAGAGTTGAGGCCGCCTTTCGGGATGGTACCGAGGTCTCGCCCGCAAGTGCGGGGCGGGGAGCAGATGCCCGGAATGCGAGTCTGCGAGGAATCACCCGATGCAATACCGCAACCTCGGCCGCAGCGGCCTGAAGATTTCGCCGATTTGCCTGGGCACCATGATGTTCGGCGGCCCCACCGACGAGGCGACGTCGTCGCGCATCGTCGCGAAGGCACGCGAGGCCGGCATCAACTTCATCGACTCGGCGGACGCCTATAATGGCGGCCAGTCCGAGCAGGTGGTCGGCCGCGCCATCTCCAACAACAGGCACAACTGGATCCTGGCGACAAAGCTCGCCAACCAGATCGGCGACGATCCCAATCGCGGCGGGCTGTCGCGGCGCTGGGTGCTGCAGGCGGCGGACGAAAGCCTGAAACGGCTCGGCACCGATTCATCGACATCTACTATTTGCACAAGGAGGACCACGCGACGCCGCTGGAGGAGACGGTGCGCGCGATCGGCGACCTGATGCGCCAGGGCAAGATCCGCTATTTCGGCGTTTCGAACTACCGCGCCTGGCGCGTCGCCGAGATCTGCAACATCTGCGACAACAACGGCATCGACCGCCCGATCGTCAGCCAGCCCTATTACAACGCCATGAACCGCATGCCCGAGGTCGAGCATTTTCCGGCCTGCGGCTATTACGGCCTCGGCATCGTGCCCTACAGCCCCCTGGCGCGCGGCGTGCTGACCGGCAAGTACAGGCCGGATGCCGCGCCCGACAAGGACACGCGCGCCGGGCGCGCCGACAAGCGCATGATGCAGACCGAATGGCGGCCGGAATCGCTGCAGCTCGCCCAGGAGATCAAGCGGCACGCCGAGGCTCGCGGCATCACCGCCGGGCAGTTCGCGGTTTCATGGGTGCTGAACTCGTCGTTCGTCTCGGCGGTGATCGCAGGTCCCCGCACCGAGGAACAATGGGACGATTACCTGAAGGCGCTCGATTATCGCTTCACGGCGGAGGACGAGGCGCTGATCGACCGGCTGGTGGTGAGCGGCCACCCCTCGACGCCGGGGTTCAACGACCCGGCCTATCCGATCGAGGGGCGGCAGGCCCGGACGGCTGGCCATCCCCGATGAGCCTGGCGGGGTCCGCCCTGTGGAACCTGCTACCTTTCGTTGCATCAGGGCTGAACCTACGGTAACGGGATAGTAATCTCAACCCTCGAAATTGCCGGTTCAGGCGGACGTCCATGTGGTGGACGAGCACAGAGAAGCTCCACGCCGGCGGCTGTTGAAGGCGGGCAGGATCGCGTTTGGCGGCGGCGCCGCCTTCGATTGCACGGTCCGCAATCTTTCCGAAACCGGCGCCGCACTCGAGGTGACCTCCCCCGTCGGCATTCCCGAACGCTTCATGCTGGTGATCGAAGCCGATCACATCCATGTGCCGTGCCGCGTTATCTGGCGCAAAGAGAAGCGGATCGGGGTTCATTTCGAAATCTGACCGGCGCCGTCGCAGCATCGGAGGCGAACCGCGCGGATCGCAGCGGGACCGGCCTGATACGCCGTGACCCGACCCGCCGCGAACTGATCGCTCCCGCAGCCCAAAGCGTCAGTGTCTGGATTGGAGGCTGACGATAACGCCGGTGGGCTCGGGCTCGTGCGGCGACAGTTTCGTCAGCGTCTCATCGCTCCAATAGGCCAGGTTTACGATCATGCCGACCGGCGCTTCCGGCTCGGAAGCCTCGGTCGGTTCCAGGACATTGAGGCCACCGCTGTCGAGGAAGAACGTGTGATCGCCGAACATGCTCGCCAGTTGCGGGACCACCGGATGATCCTCCGGAAGCGCCTGGGCCTCGAATTGCTTCAACGCGCGTTCTACCTGTGCCGAGTTCAATTTCATGCACGACTCCTTAGCTGGCTTCTTGGTTGGTTGAGGACCGCGTGAGCGGCTAAGGCCGCACGCGGCTGTTTCCTGCGAAGGATACGAAAGGCGTCAAGGGTGTCGGATCCTGATCGCTCGTCCCACCAGCACAGCGCGCTGGTTCGCAAGTTTCTCATCAATCCGCGCATCGCGAATTGAACACGGGACAGTGGTGCCTCTTTGCGCCCGTTCAACCCGGCAACGAAATTAAATTCGCAATGTTCCGCAGAAAGCCATGTTCGGAATCCTGCGACGGCCGCGCGGAACCCTGCGGAACGCGGTGGCTAACGGCGCGGCCGGCTATCTGCCGTCGGGAATGGGATGCAGCCTCGCCAGTTCGTCGAGCGGCAGATGCGCTTCCGCATCGCTCAGCGTGAAACGGACAATGACGTCCTGACGACCGACCTGCCCCCAGAGCCCATCCGACGACCATTTCTGCGGCACGGGCCCGCGCAGGCCTTCGACCCAGACAAAATACCATTCCGTCATCGAACACCTCCTGGCCCATGGCCCGGAAACAGATGCGTGATTGCCGGCAAGTGCGGACATGAGCATACACCACTGTGATCCCTGCGGCGTCCCTTACAGAACCGCAGAGAGCCCGCCTTTGGGTGGTCTTTTGCTCGGCACGAAATGGCTTACTCTGGCGGGATGAACTGGCTCCGGATCATGGCCGCTTTAGCCTGCAATCCCGGCGACCGCCTGGTAGACCTGCGCGACAAGATTCCGCGGGGCCAAAATTCGATCGACCTGATGGTCACCGTCGAACCCTTCTATGCCCGCTTCTACATCTACCAGCCGGGTTTTCCGGACAGTCTCCAGCATTGCTGCGGCAACAAGCCTTCTTCGATTATCAAGGTGCCCGTGGTCGACGGCCGTTTTTGTATCAGACAAAGTCAGCCGCGGATGAAGTGGACGGTGCGGGCCCTGTTCAGGCCCGATATTCAAATGTAGTCGCCTCGCCTCACGCGAATTGCGCGAGGCCGTGGCCGACGGACCAATTCTCTTTCGCGGATTCGAGAACGTTCACGAACACGTTCTCCGGCCGGATGCCGGGATTTTCGCCGAGCAACTCCGCGGTCCGCCGGAACAGCGCTTTCTTCTGTTCGGCGGTGCGGGTGTCGAACACGGTGATCTGGATGTACACGACATCCTCACTCCGGCTGACGCCATAGCAGGACGCGCTGTAGCGGAAGTTCGCAGCGTCATGCTCTCTGATGGTCATGAACTGGTCGTCTTCGGGCACGTCGAGCGTTTCGCGCATCGCGCGGTAGAGACTGTCGAAGATCGCCTGCCGGTAGGCTTCCGGCTTTCCGGCGCGCAGTGAGATGTGAATGAGCGGCATCGCGGATCCTTATCTGAAGCCGGTGAGGCGGGCGCGCGCCGTGGCGGCTCCCGCAGGGGTGGGTTCACCCCGTTGGCGAAATGGGCTATCGATAGTTTTTGACACGCTGTCGAAAAATGATACCCGCATTTTTGACGCTGTGTCAAATACTTTTGGCCGGCGTCAGGCGGTTGGATTGAACCGATGGCGTGCAGCGGAGGGAAACGTGAGGCCGCGCGAGTTTGACCATGACGACGTCCTGCGCATCGCGTTCGATCAATTCTGGCGCAAGGGGGTGCGGGGCACACAGCTCTCGGACATTGCGCGCGACGCGGGCGTTCAGCGCGGCAGTCTCTACAATGCCTTCGGCAGCAAGGAGGCGCTGTTTCTCTGCGCCTATGAGCGCTATGCCGGCGAATATGTGAGCGCGCTTCAAAAGTCACTCGGCGCGGGGACCTTGCGCGAGCGCCTCACCGCGTTTTTCGACCTGACAATCAAGAATTTTCGTTCCGGTTCGCCGCCGCGCGGGTGTCCGACCACGCGGGGACTGATGGAGCTGACGTCGGTCGAAGGCGAAGGGCTGGACGAGAACGCGCGCAAGGCTTTTGCGGATCTGGTGGCGCGCATCACCGCTCTGGTTCAGGAGGCTCTGTCCGAGGGCGCCACGCGAGGCGAGTTCAACGGAGACCCCGAGAGCGCGGCGTTACACCTCGTCACCGTGACGCGCGGATTGGCCGTGCTGGAACGCGCCTTCGGCGATGAAGCCCAGCTTCGGAACATCGCCGCACACACGGTCGATCTCGTGCTCGGCAAGAAGGGTTGAACCCTTTCCGGCCCCGCGACGACAAAATCCGCATCAGCGCGATAGGGAATTGCCCGTCATGAATCCGCCAGAGCCCGCCGTCCGGCCGGCATCGAACAGCAGCCCTGCCCGCCGCATCGCCGTGGCAGTGATCCTGAGCGGGCTGGTGTTTGTCGTGCTATGGATCATGATGTTCAACATGGTCACGTCGCTCTTGATCGGATCCGGCTGCTGCGTCGTCATCGTTGCAGCAAGCTCCCTGTCGGATCTGTTCGACATGCTGCTCGATGCGGTGGCTACCGTCGTCTTCGGCGTGCTGGCTGTGATCTCTGCGATCTTCGGGGCAATTTTTGGTCTGTTCGGATTTTAGGTCCGCCGCGCAGATCGTGCGGCGACCGACGCGACCCCCTCGTCATCGGTCATTGTTCGGATTCAACTGTCAAACAGCGAGAGGGTATGCGTCCGCGTTCTCGCGGCAAAAAAGCCCGAGCTTTGCTTAAGCTTCCGCCCTCCACAGAAGCAAAGGGCGCAGGGAAAGCCGGGTGCACGCTGCACCCGCGGTCTCGTGTGCAATTTGCGCAGAGAACGTGCACACGAGCATACAGGTCCAGCGGAGGCATCCCGGCTTTCCCTGCGCGATGGGTTACGGCTTACTTCGTGCTCTCCCCGGCGAACGGCTCTCTTGCCACCGTCATCCCCAAGAAGCTTGCTTCTCAAGAACTTGACGCCAGCACCGCGGCGTCAGAACCACACGACTTCGCCGTCCGCGTCAGGCGCAAACGTCAGCTTCGCCATTCGCGTCCACCGCATCTCACCGCGCGTTCGTGACGTGGCCAACGCCCCTTTGGTGGATGAGATGCGCGGAGTTATGGCGTTGATTTGGGTTGCGCGTGAAGCGGAATATTTTTTGTGCAGGGGCTGGACAGGTTTTACTGATTTGCCCGTCGTGCCAATGGGTCGCATGCCCCGAGCAGCAATTTGCGCTTGCGGTTCAGGCAAATCAGCCGGCAGCAGAGGCAGCCGGTAGCCCGCATGAGCGAAGTGACATGCGGGAACGGTACCAACTCTCAAGACCCGGATGTCGCTTCGCTCATCCGGGCTACGCCGACTTTGGTGAACTTGCTAGGCTACGGCTTGCCGCTCGCTCTCGGAAAGGACTTGCAGCAACAATTCGCTGAACGGCACGGGCTTGCTGAAGAAATAGCCCTGGCCCAGGGTAATTCCGAGCGAGCGGATCTTTTCGACCTGTTCGCAGGTTTCGACGCCTTCGGCGACGATCGAGAGGTTCAGCGTCTTCGCAAGCTGGACGATCGATCCGAGGACGGCGACGGTCTCGGAGCGATCGATCCTGTCGATGAAGGACTTGTCGATCTTGACCTCGTCGAACGGAAACGCGGTCAGATAAGACAGTGACGAATAGCCGACGCCGAAATCGTCGAGCGCAATGGAAACGCCAAGCCGCTTCAGGCGTTCGAGCGTCTTGAGATTTTCCTGGCTGTCAGCCAGAAAGACGCTCTCGGTGATTTCGAGCTCCAGCCGTGTTTCCGCAAGTCCGCTATCGGCCAACGCGACCATCACGGAATCGACGAGGTCGCCGCTTGCGAATTGCAGAGCAGACAGGTTGACCGCAACCTTGATATCGTCGGGCAGCATCACGGCATGGCGGCACGCCGCGGCGAGCACCAGCTTGCCGAGTTCGCCGATCAGTCCCCCCTCTTCCGCCACCGGAATGAATTCAGCGGGAGGGATCAAGCCTCTGCTCTTGTGGCGCCAGCGCGCCAGGGCCTCAACCGACGTCGCGCGGCCCGTGGAGAGCTCGAACACCGGCTGATAGAAGACCTCGATCTCTTCGCGCCAGATCGCCTCGCGCAGCTCGATTTCAAGGATGTCGCGCTGGTCGGCTTCGGCCTTGAGCTCCGGCAAATAGAGAGTGTAACAGTTTCGACCGGCATTCTTCGACTTGTAGAGCGCCAGATCGGCATTGCGAAGAATTTCATCGCTGCGCGTGCCATGCTCGGGCACCACGGCGACACCGATGCTGCATCCGATCACGACCGGGTGGCCGTCTATTTCATAGGGTTCGGCAATTGCCTGGACCAACCGCGCGGCGAGTGTTGCGGCGTCGTCCTGCAGCGCGGAAAGCCCCGGCACCACGATCAGCGCAAACTCGTCACCGCCGATCCGGGCCGCCGTATCGACGGTGCGGACCTGCGCCTTGATTTCGAGCAGCGACTTGCTTGAGGAGCGCATCGCCGCATTGGTGACCGAGGGCGTCGTTGACGGACTTGAACTTGTCGAGATCCATCAGGAGCACGGCAAACGGCGCCTTGTGCAGAAGATACTTGTCCAGCGCTTCGTCGAGCGACCCCTTGAACAGGTTACGATTCGCAAGGCCGGTGAGGCTGTCATAGTGCGCCAGCCGCTCGATCCGGTCCTCGGAAGCCTTGCGTTCGGTGATGTCTTCATGCGTCGCAACCCAGCCGCCGCTCTCGCGCCGTCCATAGGAAATATAGATGACGCGCCCGTCCGGAAACTGCACCGTGTTCGAGGTCTGCTCCGATGTGGCGAGCCGGTCCTTCAGGTCGGCCAGATAGGCGTCGAGATCGCGCACGGCCTCCTGGTTGGCAAACACCTCCCGGAAATTCATCCCGATCCGAATGTTGTCAGGCGAAAGCTGATAGGCGTCGAGCCATTGCCGATTGAACGCGATCAGGCGATCCTGACCATCGAACATGCTGAGCCCTTGCGGCAGGTTTCGCAGCGCGTCCTCGAACTTGCTCACGGAGTAGCGCAGTTCGCGCTGTGCGCTGTCGAGCGCCTTCTGCCTTCGCCAGTGCAGCGCGGTCGCCATCAGGATGATGAAGGTGAGCAGAAGCGCGCCGCCGAGATAGATTTTCTGCCTGGCTCGCGCGCGCGAATAGATCTCCTGCTCCGAAATGCCGGCTGTGAAGATCAGCGGAAATGCGCGTGATTTGCGCACGGTGATCAACCTGTTGCTCCGGTTCGGGCGACCTTCGCTCCAATATTGGCTATAGAAGCCGTCCCGTAACTCGCCTTCAACGTGGCCCGGACTGCGCTGTCCTATCACTGCGCCTTGGTTTATTCCCCGCGCTGCGAGCACGATATAGTCGGCATTTCTGAGAACAAGGGTTCCTCCGACACCGAGCTTTGCGGTGTCGTAGAACCTGCCGATCACGTCCACACTGATCGAGCCCACGACGATGCCCGCCGGATTTTTCCCGTGGTCGAACAGCTTTCGTGCGAGCTGGATGGTCCATTTGTTCGACGCCCGCCCGAGCACCGGCTTTGCGACATAGAGCCGGTCTTCGGTCAGCTCCATCGTTTTGATGAAGTGCTCCCGATCACCGAGATACATCGGCGGGCCGGAATAGCCGGCCGATGTATCGAGCAAGTAGCCATCCGGTCCGATCAGCGCGAACTGAACCACGTCGCCGCTGGCCATCTGCGCTTTCTCGGCCCAGAATTTCAGGCTGAAGGCGGCCGGATCCTGCGCGTAAAGCGCGCGCGCGACCAGCAGCGACTGATCGACCCGTTCGAATATCCGCTCGGTATTTTCCTCAAACAGTTCGGCGACACTGTTTCCGTGCGCCCGCGCCTGCTGCAGCGCTTCCGTCCGTTCCGTAGACGTGATCGCAAAATAGCCGATCCACACCAGCGGCAAGAAGAACAGCGCGATCTGCAGCGGGGCATTTCGCAGGATTGTTTTTGCGGCTTTGCGGACCAATCTGCGGGCGTGAAATCACGGCTGGCGATTCCTCGCAGGCCGGAGCCGCAGAGCGACGCTCTCGGAACATGGCAACGCCGTCAAATATGACACCAACTATCTCCGCCTGAACCGCCCGAATTCAGCATGGAGCGGCCCGGCAAGGCCGAGAGCTTGCAATTCCTCGAAGGTAGGGTTCCCAGCCTTAAGTTTTGGTTTCGCGCAGGCGCAAGGTTTATGTCTAAACGCCCGTAAGATCACGGAGATGGCTGCAGTCCCAGTTGGGACCAGCGGGAGGGTATGCATCCGTGTTCTCGCGGCATAATGCGCCCGAGCTTTGCGCAGCTTCCGTCCTCCACTTAAGGCGAAGGGCGCAGGGAAAGCCGGTGCACGCTGCACCCGCGGTCTCATGTGCATTGAACAGAAGGAACGAAATAGCTCCCGACATCAGCAGCGCTGGCCTGCAATCCCGGCGGCCTTCGCGCTGTTATGACGTGCTGGGTGGCCAGTCAGGTCAGTCCATTTAGGCCAGCGCCTTGCGGACTCGTTCGAGGCTTGGAGGATTTCCCCAACGAGTTCGCAACCGCCGCCGCCTTACTACCCCACAGGAACACCATTCCCAATCAGGTGGGGCGCGTCTGCACGCTGTCCGACACTTACCCGGTGAAGCCGCTCCAGTGTGGCCATAGAGCTACACGGGCGTCGTTACATAGGTGGACTGCGGCGCGATACCGCCAAACCGGCACGCACACCCATGCTACATACCGCCGATGCAAGTGCCGCTGGCCGAAGCGATGGCCTTGCTGGATTTAGCCCCGGCGAGAGGTTAGAATTTAGGGCGGCCCGCGCCTTTCTCAGGAGGTCCGATCATGACAAGGCACCTTTTTTTCGCGATTGCGCTCATAGGCACCGGAGTGCTCCTCAACTCACCTTCCGAAGCACAGCATTGGCGATGTGAAGACAGAGCCGCGAATTGCTTGGGCAGGTGCACCGACAGGGCGGCAGGGGTAAGCGACTGGGGACGCCTGGACAAATGTTGGCGCTGCGACCGCCAAGTGATCAAATGCATGATCAACGCGAACATGCGCCGACATAGTTATTACTGAATCCGATGGCTTGCCCGTGCGGCGCGCTTGGAGGCAGTATGAGACCCTGGACCGCAAGTCTCGTCGCAGTACTGCTGGTGGCCTCGCCTGCCGTTGCGGACGCGCAACCGAATTGCGAGGCGATACCTCGCGGACCGGCACGCACCGATTGCTACCTCGGCGGGAGAGCGTCGATTGAGGAGACGCTTGCGTTGTGGGCGGCGTCGCTTCGAGAATCAAGAAACGATACGTCCGTTGTTCACGAAGAGCGTGTTGCGACGAATGCAGGCATGTTCCTGGAAGGTCTGCTCGGAGATGAGCAGCGCAAGACCGGTTGGATGCGCGCGGAGGCGGCTGGCGATCCTGGCCCATGGCGGCAGCAGGCAATTCTGGGTCGTGGGGATTGGGACGCTGATGCCCTGCGCGATATCGTGCGCGACTATGTCATCGAGCATTTGGCGGATGACGATGCGGTGCTGGTGATCGACGAGACCGGCTTTCTCAAACAGGGCAAAGCGTCATGCGGAGTAGCGCGGCAATACACTGGTTCGGCAGGGAAGATTACGAACTGCCAGATCGGAGTCTTCGCTACCTACGTTTCGCATCATGGTCATGCGTTCATCGATCGCGCGCTGTATCTTCCGAAGGAATGGAGCGACGATCCAGATCGTCTGGAGGCCGCATATGTGCCTGCCGATGTCGGCTTTGCGACCAAACCAAAGCTTGCGACGAGAATGATCGCACGCGCGATAGCCGCCTCTGTGCCATTCAAGTGGGTTGCCGGTGATACGGTCTACGGAGTTGGCGACATCGAACAGCAACTACGTCGGGCAGGCAAAGGCTACGTGCTTGGGGTCAGCAGCGCTCATGTGTTTCGATCCTGGGGCAAACGACCGCCGGTCGCCGGTACGGCCGCCGACATCGCCCAGACGCGGCGCTCATCCGACTGGAAGCGCCTGTCGGCGGGAGCCGGAACCAAAGGACCGCGGCTGCACGATTGGTGTTATCTCGAATTGGCCGATCTCGAGGCCGAGCAATTCAACAGTGCAAATGATGGTTTGTGGACGCGCGGTCTACTGATCCGTCGTCGCATCGCCGATGATGACCTCGCCTTCTTCACCACCTGGTGCCCGGCGGGAACATCCATTGAAACGCTGGTCGCGGTCGAAGGCCATCGATGGGCGATCGAGGACAGCTTTGAAACCGCGAAAAACGAGTTCGGGCTCGATCACAACGAGAGCAGATCCTGGCATGGCTGGCACCGCCACGTGTCCCTGGTGATGCTCGCCTTCGCCATGATGGCCGCGATCCGGCATCGCGCTAATCCGCCACCGCCCAAAAAAACAAAACGTCGTCCCCCGGCAAAAGCCAAAGCATAACCACGCCGCCCCTGATCCGTTGGTCAATCCAGGAAATCCGTCGCATTGCCATCAGACTCGCTCGACAGCGTGTTCAACCCGCACACATCATCGCATGGTCTTTCTGGCGCAGAGCTCACCAGGCTGCCGCTCAACGCGCTCACCTCAAATCAAAAAAGCAACTGTAATCTAAGTCAGTTCTATCGTGCGCAATCGGATCTTGCCGCTGACAGAGCGCTCGCGCAATCAGACGCCGCGTGGTATCGGGCCATTACCGGAACAGACCCCCCGAAACCCAAGCCACATCGGCGACGACAAGACAGCAAGTAGCCCGCACGAGCCAACGGGTCGCGGGATTACTCGTGATTGGTCGAGCCGCGGCGCCTCACGGAGGCATATAGCGCCCTGAGATCCGACGAACTGGGAGTCGAACAGATGAAATGGTGCCCAGGGGCGGACCATATCTGACCACCTAAGCTATCGCTAACGCTTTGTAATTCAAACGAACGAAAATTACCTACCCAAACTCCTACCCATCAAGGTGTGGGCTGCCACGGAGTACAGTGCACGGCAATTTACCCGATATATGCAGTGATGTTACATTGCGAACGGCAGATGCCTGCTCGCCCTTTTCGTTCTGAAAGGCGCCTTATCGAATCGAGAGGTGATTGTGAAAAAGCTCATTGCAGCGACGGCCCTTGCGTCGTCAGTTTTCCTTGCGTCCACGTCGGCGTTCGCCGTTTCCTGCACTCAGCAGGGCGGCGAATGCCGCGGCTGGGCTGCCGGCCAGGGTGCCCAGGCCGCGCACTTCAGTGCCAAGTGCAACGCCGAGGTCGGTCGCTGTATCGCCCGCTGCAAGGCCGGCAACAAGGTCTTCATCGGCGTCTCGATGGGACTGCAGTATCCGATCACGGAGTGCAAATAACGCTCGGCCGCACTATCGCGGTTCATCTGACGAAGAGAGGCACCTTGGTTTTCCAAGGTGCCTTTTTCGTTTGGTCGCAGCTTCGACCACTCGCCTCACTCAATAAATCTTGCTTATGTCCTTTATCTTGCCGACGAGGAGTTCGCCTATTTTGGCTGCGGCTTCGGTGATGCCGTTAGTGATGACGCTGCTGACCTTGTCTTTCACTAACAGCTTTATGTCGTCCTTATTTTCTTCGATATAGGCCGTAGCATAACTCTTTATCTCGTCTCGAAACTCATCAGTGAAGAGAGCTTCAGACATCAAGTTCTTCATTTCGTATGAGAGGTTCCAGTCGTCGATCTCACGTTTAGCCTCGACGATGTTTTGTCCGATGGCCTGCGCGACAGCATCGGCAAACTCTTTGTTCTTAAACGTCTCGCGAATAATTTTCTGCTCAATCTTCTCCATAACACTTGCGCTCGTATGTGCGCCCGCTAGCCGCAAGGCGCACACACGAACGGGCTAGCTAATATGTATTGATTGTCTCACGCGCCCTGAAACGCGCAAGCGCAGCTGCAACGGATCGTGTGAATTGTCAAAGGTGGGAATCGAACCACGGACAAATCGGATGGGTAGGACACCAGTTCGGTTTTGCTCGCTACCCAGATTTCTGCCCAGGTGAGGCACGGTTACGACTCGTCACAGCGCTACATAGTGCGTCAGACCGGGAATCGAACTACCGACATTTTGTGGGTAGAAAGTGCTGGTGCCCAGGGGCGGGTTGTCGACCAACGCCAACAACACCAGAGAAATCAATCCCTTAGAGAATACCTCTTAATGGATTGTGTACCACCGCGGTGTGCCAACGTCGATAGCGTTCTGGTCTGACACTAACACGCTCAGGTCGGCCGAGCGCATTGGCACACGACGATGCGGAATGCGACTTGGTGCTTTGGAAGCGGACGATTTTGCGAGGAGCGCACGTGCGAACTCCGCCGACAAGGGCATTGCGCTAGGCGCTTTGCCTCGCCTCTTCGCGGCGCGCGAGCCGCCGCCCCCCAAAGGGATGACGCGAGTTTCATCAAGCTTTGCTTCGGCCTGGTCAACGTCACCGTCGCCGACAAGACTCAAGATCGATCTTTCAAAACCTATGATGTCCCGCCCTTGGTATCGCGATTCCGCGCCCGTGAGGACGTGCTTTCGCGGTCTTTCTTGTGTAATCTCTTTCTGTAGTCGTCGGGCCAACACTTAGATAGGCGACGCACGGATCACGGTGACCGCGGTGCAACAAATTGCGGACTGGCTCAAAAAGCTCGGCATGTCCGAGTACGCGCAGAGGTTCGCCGAGAACGACATTGATATGGCCGTTCTCCCCGACTTGACCGACCAACATCTCAAAGACCTTGGCGTTTCGCTCGGCCACCGGTTAAAAATGCTGCATGCGATCCACGATCTCAGCAACGTCTCGGCTGCCGTAACGGCACCTTCTGCACTCGTGGATATCGAGCCAACTCGGCGAGACGACGCCGAGCGTCGCCAACTGACGGTGATGTTCACCGACCTCGTTGGCTCGACCGCGCTCTCGACCACGCTCGACCCAGAGGATCTGCGTTCGGTAATCGGCGCCTATCATAAGTGCGTCGCGGAGACGGTCGCCCGGTTCGACGGCTTCGTGGCCAGGTACATGGGCGATGGGGTGCTCATCTATTTCGGCTATCCCCACGCCCATGAGGATGATGCCGAGCGTGCCGTCCGGGCGGGACTGGCGATCATCGAGGCGATCGGCAAGCTGGGTATCCAGGAGCCGCTCCAGGTGCGCATCGGGGTCGCGACGGGCTTGGTCGTGGTCGGCGATCTCGTTGGTGCCGGCGAGGCCCAGGAACGCGGGGTGGTGGGCGAGACGCCGAACCTGGCGTCTCGTCTGCAGGGGATCGCTGAGCCGAACACGGTTGTCATCGCCGAAGGCACTCGAAGGCTCCTCGGCAACCTCTTCGAACTACAAGACCTCCGGCCGAAGGACCTCAAGGGCATCGCCGCGCCAACGCGGGCCTGGGTGGCGTTGCGGGCGAGTTCCGTGGAGAGCCGCTTCGAGGCGCTACACGCAACTGGCCTAACTGCCCTCGTCGGGCGGGAGGAAGAACTCGAATTGCTCCTACGGCGTTGGGCCAGGGCAAAGACAGGTGAAGGCCAAGTGGTCCTGATCGCCGGTGAGGCTGGGATCGGCAAGTCGCGGCTCACGGCCGCGCTTCTGGAACGCCTCGCCGGAGAGCCGCATACGCGTTTGCGCTATTTCTGCTCGCCGCAGCACACCGACAGCGCGCTATATCCGATCATCGGGCAGATGGAACGTGCCGCCGGGCTGGCGCACGACGATACACTGCAAGCGAGGCTCGACAAGCTTGATACCCTGCTCGCGCAGACCTCGACCTCGATCGGGGACGCTTCGCTCTTTGCCGAGATGCTGTCGCTTCCGAATGATGGACGCTATCCCGCCCTCAAATTGACCCCGCAGCAGCACAGGCAGAGAACATTCGAAGCGCTCATCTCACAAGTAGAAGCGCTTACACGGCAAAGCCCAGTCTTGATAATCTTTGAGGATGCGCATTGGACCGATCCTACGAGCCTAGAAGTTTTCGACCGGGACGTGGCCAGGTTTCAGACCCTTCGCGCGCTAATGATTGTGACATTCCGCCCGGAATTCGATCCGCCCTGGATCGGGCAGCCGCACGTGACCGCCATGACGATCAATCGGCTGACGGAACGCCAAGTCGACGCCATGATCGACGGCGTAGTCGGCAACAAGCTGCTGCCGGCGGGCATCAGGCAGGACATCGTCGAACGTACGGATGGCATCCCCCTGTTCGTGGAGGAGATGACGAAGGCAGTGCTGGAGGCGGAGGGCCAGGGCGCGGTCGAACGCACGATTGCCGTCGTTCCGTCCCCGGCCTTGGCAGTCCCCGCAAGTTTGCACGCTCTCATTGATGGCGCGGCTCGACCGGCTCGGCCCCGCCAAAGAAGTGGCACAGATTGGCGCGACGATCGGCCGGAAGTTTTCGCATGCTCTCCTGGCGGCGGTGGTGCGCATGCCAGAGGTGGAACTGGGATCAGCGCTAGACCGTCTCATACAGACTGGTTTGCTTTTCAGGTTGGGCTTACCGCCGAATGCGACTTACCTATTCAAGCATGCCTTGGTGCGGGACGCGTCCTATGGCACGTTGCTGCGCGAGCCCCGCCGCGCGCTTCATGCACGCATTGCCGAAGCAGTTGAAAGCCAATTCGCCGAGACAGCCGAGAGCCGGCCGGAGTTGCTGGCACATCACTGCACTGAGGCCGGGTTGATCGAGAGGGCGGCGGCCTTATGGGGCAAGGCGGGACAGCGGTCGCTAGCGCGTTCAGCGCTAGTAGAGGCGACGGTTCAGCTAATCCGCGCTCTTTCACAGATTGCGACGCTGCCGGGCACACCAGCGCTGCGTGGCGACCAGATCAAACTGGAGGTCGCGCTTGTGAATGCTTTGATGCACACCAAGGGCCACGCGGCCCCTGAGACTATCGCATCTCTCGATCGAGCCCGCGCCTTCATCGAGCAAGCGGAGTCACTCGGAGAGCCCCCTGAAGACCCGTTGCTCCTGTTTTCAGTCCTCTATGGGTTCTGGGTCACGAACTATATAAAGTTCAAAAGCGACGCTCTCCTCGACCTTGCGACAGAGTGCTTGGCGCTTGCCGAGAAGCAGGGAACAATGGTTCCGCTCATGCTTGGGCATCGTATGATGGGTACGTCTCTGATGTGTACGGGCGTCCTCGCGGAAAGTCTGGCACATTACGATCAGGCGATCGCGATCTACGAACCCGCCGAGCATCGTGCGCTGGCGGCTCGATTTGGCCAGGACATTAGGGTCGCAGCCCTATCCTATCGGTCCTGGGCTCTGTGGCTTCTTGGCTTCCCCGAGGCTGCAGGCAGAGACGCTGAACAGGCGCTCAAGGAAGCGCGCGAGATCGGCCAAGCAGCCACTTTGATGTATGCCCTGTTCCATACATCCTTTACCCATATCTGCTGCGGAAACTATGCGGCAGCAAGCGCCGAAGCTAATGAACTTGTCCCCCTGGCAGACGAAAGAGGTTCATTGTTTTGGGGGTCGCTCGGAATGGTGGTCCAAGGTTGCGTCTTGGCCCTCACTGGGAAGGCCTCAGACGCGGTCCATGTGATCGACTCGGGTATCATCGCACGTCGGTCAACGGCGGCAACAGCGCTAGTGCCATTCTGCTTGTCGTATCTGGCGGGCGCTCATGCTGAACTCGACCACTTCGATGATGCACGGGACTGCATTCGCGAAGCGATGACCCAGGTAGAAACAACCAAGGAAAGTTGGTTTGAGGCCGAGATCAAGCGCATGGCAGGCGAAATCGAGCTATTGTCGCCCAACCCAAACGCAACGAAAGCGGAAGAATATTTCGAACATGCGCTGGCGGTCGCTCGTCAGCAGCAGGCAAAGTCCTGGGAACTGCGTGCGGCTGTGAGCATGGCGCGGCTGTGGTACGATCAGGGCAAACGACAGCAGGCCCACGATCTTCTCGCCCCGGTCTATGGTTGGTTCACCGAGGGTTTCGACACGCTGGACTTGAAGGAGGCCAAATCGCTGCTGGAGCAGCTCAAGGCATGAGCGAGAGCAGCGGAACGTCGGAATTGATCGCTCGAACAGGCGCGCGCATCGATGCCGCCATGACCGCAACCATCGATTTCAAAGGATCGCCGCGCGATGTCGGCGGATCGAGCTTGGCCGCCAATTCTCGCAAACCGGCCGCGCTCGTTCGGCGCGATGCCGGTGCAGCGGATCGCGATCAAGGCCAATGCGCCGCCGTCAAAGGCGAGCATGCCGCCACATACCATGCGTCGCGCCGCCACGAAAAATACATCACCGGAATCGCATAGTGCGCAGCAAGCGCGAACCAATTGCTGCCTTTCCGACAGGCCCTATCAGGTGACGAACGGGCCTGGCCTTGCCGTCCCAAGTGGCCGCTGCTTGCGTAACTTTTGCGAACATCTCGCGGATACGGGGCTGGAACTCGATCAGTTCTACGATCTCGCAACCCCCGGCGACGGAATTGCGCACTGCATTTGCTTTTTCAGGCGCCACCTCTCCAAGACGAATTCGTTCCATCGGAGGACCGGCGCGAGCAGGCAGGGAAAAATAGGCGAAGCGGGCGCCCGAAAAAGACATCATCTGCTGGATCGTCGCGCCAGACGCCTTGGCCTGCGCGACGGACCGCTGGTAATCGTGCGGCTCGACGCAAAAACCGCAGTGCTGAAGACCGCTCCTTCCGGCCGCAAGGAAGGCGCGCCAGCTTGACGGCTCATCGTCGAGCGGCTGAATAAGCTCCAGCTGCACCCCGCCGACCTGACAGAATCCGAACATGATCAGCGGGCGTGAGGGCCTCTCCAGATACTTGTTATCAGTGACCACCACTGGACCGACCGTGAGCCAGGGCCCGACACCCTGGTCGATCCAGCCCTTGATGGCTTGCTCGAAATCGGGGACCACGTAGCCGAACTGATCGGCGCTTTTCTCAAGCAACGGGATGTCCGCATCGATTGGCTTGCTGAGGTGCTGCATACAATTCTCCGGTGCTGCCGAATGTTGTCGCGCAGACGTTCCGCGACAGCCTACTATAACCCTGGAAAATTGCAGTAGGACGGCTGTGCCGCGGTCGCGCGCATCGTAAAGCGGGTAACGGTGAAATTCACTGTCCAATCCAAGGCCATCACCTTCCCGACCGACGCCAAGCTGGTCCATGCGACGATCAAGGGGCTTAATGGGCTTCTTGACGGACGACTAAAATAGCGCACACGCGCAGACGCAGCTTTCCTGGCGGGACTCAATCAAGGGATCTAAGAGCAATCGGGTTACGATGTCCCCATCCATTCCAACCTGAACCCGATTACGCGTCGCGCTGGGTCAGGAAGTTTATGCAAGTGCGCAGCCATTCGAGGTCGGGACCTGCAGGCACACCGGCGAACGCCGAGTTGTGGAATTCGCGCGCTGCAGCCTCTGCAAATGCGGCTGCCGCTCGCTGCGCCCACGGGATGCTGCCGCCGTCTCGCGATGATCTGATGTAGCCTGCAGCACTTCGCGCGGCAAACGTCGCTCGCGGGGCCGCGCCAGAAAGGTGCTGATCCACGCACGGTCAGTGGGATTCGCCTGGCCGAGGGCGTGCGCGAGCAGAAGCGTCCGTTTGCCTTCCCAGAGATCGCCGTCGATCTCCTTGCCGTATCGCGCAATGTCGCCGATGAGGTTAAGGACGTCGTCGGTGATCTGGAAACGCCAGCCCAAGCAGATAGCCGAACCGATCGAATCGATCGAGATTCTGGTCGTCGCCGTTGGCGACGAGCGCGCCGATCCGCATCGGGTGAATGAAGCTGTACCAGGCGGTCTTCTTGAGCACGAGCCGCAGATAATCGTCTGGCCGGACCGTGAGATCATTGTCGCGCACCCATCCCAGTTCGATGGCCTGCCCCTCCAAGCGTCTCGACGAGCATGTGATCGACTTCGTCGAGGATGCGCAGCGCCACCGCCGGGTCCGAGCCGCTCGCCGCGTCTTGCGGAAAAGGCGCATGGCGAGTGCGTTCATGGCGTCGCCGGTGTTCACGGCAATGGGCACCCCGGCGCGGCGATGCATGGTGGCGACGCCACGCCGCGAGTCGCTGCCGTCTTCAATGTCGTCGTGCACGAGAAAGGCGTTGTGCAGCATTTCGAGGCCGGCGGCCGACAGGAAACGCATCCTCCGCGCGGCCGCCCAGCGCGCGCGCGGTCGCGATGCAGAGCGCCGGCCGCAAGGCCTTTGCCCGATCGGTCGATGAAATCCTTCACGAGCCCATACAGGTGCCGCTGCGGTTCCCACGTCGGCACGCCTGGCCGCGAGCGTGTCGGCGAGCATCTCGCGATACCAGCCCAGCCGCTCCAGGAAGCCGGCCGGGCCCACGATATCGCCGGCCAATGGCACAGTGTCCGCGACCTTGATCAACGCATCCTGCAGCGTGGGCACATCAACCAAGCGGCGCGCCATCGTCGCCGGGTCGACCGTATCAAGCGCGCCGACATCATCCGCGGCGGCACTGTGCGGGTCGAGCGTGTCGGCGACGGCATAGCGTGAACGGCGCCACCTGCTCGAGCAGCGGACGTCACCTGCTCAAGCAGCGGCGACGCACCGCGTAAGGCGTGGGCAGCTACCTGCGCGAGTGAATCGTCCCACGGCAGACCGGCCTGGTAGCGCGCGGCATCGTGCAGCCGCCACGGCAGCAAGGATTTCGGGTTCGTGCAGCGGCCACAGCTCACAGCGCGGTCCGTCGAATTTCACGGCGTCGAGCAGCCCGTTGACCGCGCGCCGCGCCGCCTCGTTGGCTCCCTCCATCGTCGCGAGGTCGGTGTGGGTGCGAACATAGTCCGACGCCAGAAACAGATTCGGAATGGCGGTGGTCGCCTCGGGACGCAGCGCCCAGGTGTCGACGAGGTTCACCAGCAGCGGCTCGGAATTGCGTCAGCCAGCCCGGGCGCGCGGGATCGTTCTCGAATGTTCGGGATCGAGGAACCACGAATGCAAATCCTCGTCGCGCAGCACTTCTCCGGTCGATCGTTGAGCGAGCGCTTGAGCTGCTTCCATGTCTCGCGCATCACCTCTTCGCGCGAGCACTGCATGGCGGGGCGTCCGTTCGATCCCGGCGCCGTCCAGTCGGAAAGATCGACCGAGAGGATGCCGTGCACGTCGCTGTCTCCGAACTGCTCGGACGGCACATGCTACGCCAGAACTGAAGCTGCGAGATGCTCGTGAGCGCCCATTCGGTGTCGATGTGAATCACGTGCCCGTGCGCCGACGGCACCTCGCGGTGCAGATAGAACTGCACGCCGTTCATCCACTCCAGGTTCGGCGCCAGCGCGCGCAGGTTGGCGAGCGTCGGGTCGGCTGCCGCCAGGCGGTCGTTCACCAGGGGGGCGATGCGCTCGAGCGGGAGCGCCGCCACGTAGTGGTCGCCATGCACCACGTGCGCTGTCCTTGCTGGCGAGCGACGACGCCGGTGATCCGTCCGTTCTCGCACAGGATCTCCTCGACCTCGCGCGTTCTTGACGTACTGCACCCCTCTCGATTCGAGATAGCTGCAAGCCACGGATCGATCCAGACGAGATTCGTCGGCCCGTCGAGCACGCGATCAGTCGATCCCGCCGATCGGATTCGAGGATCGTGAGCATCAGCTGCACGAAGATGTCGCCGATGGTGCGCGCACTGGCCTTGCGCGCCTTGGAGGCCACCAGCGAGCGCGTAATGCCGGTGGCGAGGAACTTCTGGTATGACGCCGACCGCTGCTCGGCGCCGACGAACTCCCACCAGCTCGTCCGCTCGTACTCGCCGAGCCGGCGCTCTTCGCACGAGGTGAGGATCTGCCAGAAGCGCGCGCCGAAGAACGCCAGATCGTCGGGAGTGAGGCCAGTGGACTGGTCCGAACGCCAGCAGGATGTCGCGCAACATGGTGCCGGCATCGCGGGGCGAGCGCGGAAAGCCCGCCGGTACGACAAACGTGGGCTTGTCGTATTGCGTGAATCCAGTCGCGTGTCGTCGGCACCAGGTGATCCGCCACCTTGCGCCCGTCAAACGACGGTATGCGGCGCATGGTGTCGATGACGTGCTTGTAGAAGCCGGGGAAGAATCGAAACCCGTGCTCGCCGGGCACCCGGTGCTCGATCGACGCCCCAGCGCCGTATCGGCGAGCTGATGTCCGCTGGTGTCCTCGCCCTCGTGGATGACGGGAATGCTGCGGGCCTTGCCTCCCGCAATATCGCCGCTCTCGAGCACCACGACCTCGAAGCCGCGCTCGATCAATTCGTGCGCGGCACTCATGCCGGCGACACCGCCGCCCAAGACGATGACCCTAGTAGGCATGCTTCACCGAGCCATGACCACTTAGTCCGACTTTTAGCCAGTTTTGGAGGCGTCACCGAGCGCGCGGGACGCGATACATCGGATCATTCTCGACGATCTCACGAGCACTTTCAAGCATGAGCTTCATTCGCCCAAAGTTGCCAAACGTACGCCAGCGGCCATCTGTATTTGACCAAGTAGAAAAGCTCGAAGCGATCCGTGGCAGGAGTTATTTTTCTTCTTCTTGCTGACGGAATTTTTTTTGCGAAGCAGCATTGCGCAGTTCGAGTCCCTGCGTGGTTTTCACTCATATGCGAGGGTAATGATTTTCCCTCCGTCTTTGTTAATTAAGTCAATGACAACCAATTGATCTTCACCGAGGTTGGTCGGCGCTGGCACAGTTATTTTTTGGTTTTCCAGTGTCGCTTCCTCTGCGTGATCTTACCGGCCACATTGATCTTCACTCTTTTGGTTTGCACAATTTTCTGCTGGGCGTCTTTCCGGTCATCGCACGGACAGATTTCAAATCTTCAGCGTCTACTTCGATTGGCCTACCACGCCTTCCTTTTGCCTCTGGCGCGGCCAGTTCCGACTGATCGTCGTTTTCGTGCCTCAGGCATACCTTCCACCTTGGCCCTTAGCGCATCCAGCTCCCCTTTGCTGGGCCGCTACCTGCTCGCGCAAGTCCGCCAGCTCCTTTTCCGCAGCTTTGGTCATTGAGATCTCTCCAATTGGTTTCGAGATTCCCGTCTTTGTTCACTAAGACAATGACCAATGGACCGCCACCGAGGTCGGTCGGCACTTCCACAGTTATTCTTTGGTTTTCCGGTTTCACGTGATTGTCTTCCCCTTGATTATCACTTTTGTGGTTTCGTCAGTTATCTGCGGGGCCACGTCCTCCGTCATCGAACCGACAGATTTCAAACTTCAATGTCTATTGGGATTTTCATTTGTATCTCCTCCTAGTTTTGTACCGAGGTGAGTAGGGATCAAGTGAGCTTAGCCCCGACACATTTGTCCGCACACGCCGCGATCGCCGGAAATGTCAATCGCTACGGTAGTGCCCTCAGCGGTATGATCGCTTCGGCTTCCTTGATGCGGAGCGCCATCTTCTCGCACACACGGAAGACGAAATTCGGCTCATCTGTGACTTGCAGGAACTGGACGCATACGTCTGTGGCGATGACCAGCTCGACTGGCTCGCCGCCAAGTGCCACAACCACGCCGGACCCCACGCCTGTTAGCGACGTCAAGCGTGGACGAGCGGAGCAGCGGACCGCCGCCCAGAAACGGGAGGATGCGATCTTGCGGCAATACAAGAACCGCCGTTGGAGTCTGAGCGACAAGAAACAAATTCTGGTCAAGCACCACCGCGAACGGTCCGAAATGGCCCTGCTCTTCCAGGCGGCCAATGGCTTCGGCTATCGCGCCCACCAGGTCTAGGCGCTGGCGGCAGCAATGGAACATTAACAAGCTGCTGCGCCGATGAGGTTTCTCCAAAGTCCATGGCTTAGCTGCCCGCCGGTGATTTCCCAGACCCTTTGCGGGGACGGAGGGCCGACATCTATAGGGGGGGCAAATCTATTCTGTCCCGGGAATTTTTTGTATGCTGGGTCTTGCTCTAACCCCCTGAAGACGACGGCGTCCTCAAGACGAGCCAGTACGTTGGCAGCGCGCCGGAATAAGGCCAGCGCGCTGGTCATCTCCGGATCGGCCATCTGCGCACCGCGCACGTGCACTCTTACCTGTAACGTCGCCAACTGGATGACATCCCTGTCCTGAATAATTATCGCATCCGGCGGGATAAGTTCCCGCCTCACGAAGTCGGTATCCCCGGGCAGCGGTCCAAGCAACGGAAGGAACGTCGCCGCGATCCGTGCGCGGCTAGCTTCCTCTTGAACGGCTTTGTTGACGCGAGCCCACTGCTCGTCGGTCCAAGGCACTTGCGCGTTATCGGTTGTCATCTCAGAGGCCCCCATAGTTGGGTACATCGGGAATGAAATGCCGTTTGTTTAGCAGTGCTTTGCGCACGAACGTATGCAAATGTCTCAAGCTTGAAGCGCCGTTGGTGCGCCTCCACAAGTGCGGCTCCTCACTCTACATGTTTTGCGGCCCCCGCTGTTACGACGTATATGTCGTACGCGGCGCGCAGCTTCTTCATGTCCACCCTGCCAACGCCAATACACTGGGCGCGGTTGAGCCAAGCGAGTTCTTTGTCAGCGGTCGCGAAGGTCGGAGCAAGAACGAACGGCGGCAGTATACCTAAGTCGCCGCGGATGGCACGTGCGTAGCCGTCCGCACCTAGGTCAAGGATGCCATCATACAAGCAGTCGATCCGCGCACCAGACCGCGTCTGCAGACACTCCGTCACGTTGACTATTCCAACACCGTCCTTGCGGATGCGCAGCCAGTTGGCCCCGCCGGGCCGGACGACCCCCTCGAAGCGCGGCCCAACGAAGCGTCCTTCCGTGACGTGCAAGTTGATCCGCAGTCCATCCGGCATAACGCCTATCACCTCCTTACGGATGGCCACCGTGCCGGCCCAGAGGAACGTGGCATCCCAGTCCCAGCGAGGCTCGCCTGCAGATAGACCAGCGGTCTCGACCGGTGCCGCTCCGCAACCCACCTGATACCGGGGACATTCGGCGGACTCCCGTAGGCGCGGAGAGATCGGCTGGCCGGCAAAGCGAAGCACCGGCAGAAACTCCACCGTTCCGCCGGATTGGCCCGGCAGGAGCGCCCGAAATACCTGCCCGTTCGCACCGTGGACGCGCGGCGCGGATTGCCCGATTGCCTGGCGGACCGGGCCTCCGTTCACCCGGTACTCCACCGTGACAGCGTGACCCGGCCGCACTGGAGAGACCGCTACCGTGACCGATGCTGGGGTTCCCGGAGAAATCACTGCAGCGGGCACAGGCGTATCCGCCTCGCCCCATCGCAGCTCCGAGCCGTCCCGCGCGCGCTGCATCGAAGGCGTGCAAGCTGCCGTAGCTGGAGCTTCATCCGTTTGCAGCGTCAGGGAAGGCGCTGGAAGACACCGGTCACACGCCGGAATCGGTGAGGGCTTTGCCGCAGCTTCCGCGAAAACGTGCGGCCGTTTATTGACGGATCCGCACGACGGGGAGTTCACCGGACGCTCCGCGGCGTGAGATCGAGGCCCCGGCGCGCCCGCCATGCCTCGTCTTCCTCGGCGAGGATTTCGAGTGCGCGCGCGATGAGATCGCTGGGATCGGTCATTAGGAGGGGCGCCTGGCGCACCGAGGAGTTCTCCCAAGCGCGCAGCATTTTGGGGTGCTGATCGAGGCGCGTCAAAGGGTTCGCAAAGAAGGCCGCGCTTTTGGGCCGCCCCGGTTTGGACGCCAGCCGCATCGGCAAGTCCCGGTAAACGCGACAGCGGCGACGCCCCCGGGGGAGAGACCCCCGAGTTCCTCGACCGCGCTTTTCGATCCATAGCATTTGCCTTGCATTTGCTCGACCGACTTCGCATTCTGGTTCTGTCTATTAGACTACATTGTATTGCGTGTACAGGACAGGGGCTGCTGCCGGTAGTTGGCGACCTGCTGGATTTCCCCACGCCGGCGCCAGCCCGCTTGCGACGGCGAAAAATCGCTTGCCAGCGGCGCGATGCCCTATCGCAAAGCGGATCTGTTGAACCCGATATCGTCTTGGATCACGGCGTTCAGTCCGACTGGCACGCGAGCCGGATTTGCCAGATCAAGCTTCCGAAACACGATCTTGTCGCGCCAGACCTTTCGCAAAAAATCCTCAAATACGAGAATTGTCAGTTGTTCACCTGCACATCGCCGGTATCCAAAGCCGAACGGAGCAAAGCCGGCATAGTCACAAACCGGGTAGCTTCGTTCGTCCGCAACGACAAATACGGTGCCGAAGCCGCTATTTGTAATATGGGCGTTTCGTCCGTCCTTGACCTTGAAATTGGTGATGTCGAACGGGCACCGTGCCAGGCCGATTTGCCGACATTTGTCATCGTTGATCTGCGCGCTGGTCGGGACGCGAAGATACCGTTGCGGATCGAACGTAGTTGGATCCGTCCAGTGAACCGGATCGAGGCTGGTGCTGGTATGCGGCGTGTGCTACATAGCTGTGCCGTTCAAACGGCAGGCCGAACTTTTGCTGCGGAGACGCCCCGTGGACGCTTGATCTCGCATCATGGATGGCGGAGACGCTGCCACCGTTCGGCGAAATCACGCGGAACAATTCCATGACGAATAGCTCAAGTGGCGAGAAAGGCGCGCCGCCGGCAGCGTCGAAATTTCCGCTCATTGTCTTCTGAAATGACGCTCGCACGGCCTGATCGCCGCCGTCTTCCGACAAGAGCGACATGACCCGGAAAATCGTATTGCCCCATTGGCTCAGCGCGACGAAATCGTGGAGGCACTCAACGACGATGTCCTTCTTGCTGAAATGACCGCCGTCCTGGGCATTCTTCAGCCAATGCCAGGCCATGGTTTTTCGGGATTTTTGGTTTTGCCCGATTGGATATCGCCGATGCGTTCGTCGATCCATGATTTGAGAAAATCCTGAAGCTCGCGAACCTTCATATAGTTGTGGTAGGTAATTGGCAGCAGAGGGATTCCGATACGCAAGAACTGTATTGAACGCCTCTCCGATTGCACGAACCTCACGGGGAATATCGCCGCCGATGACTCCAAGATGAAGGTCCCAATAGAGGTCGAAATAGTGGTCGAGGTAATGCCGCATGAATGGCTTGTTGGCGAATTGCTGATCCAAGAGCTTGTCGAAAAAAGCTGTAACTTTGGCGCGGTACATCGGCTTATAGAGATCGGGCGTCACCGCCGAAAAGTAAATTCGCTTGCGAAGATTATTCTCGCCCCGCTTTTCGAGACCTTGCAGAAAAACCATCACGCCCTCCTCAGGGGTCGGTTTCCAGTCGCGATAGATGAGGCCAAAAACATCGGAGGTAGTGCATTCTCCTTACTGAAATTAAGGTCGATCATTGGCAGCAGCGGCCGCTCGCCTTCGTAAACGTTCGTCAGGAAAAACGGTATGACGACTTTCTCGACATAGGTCGGATCGAAATTGGCAGGAATCGCGGCGCGAAAACGTTCAATCGCGGTGATGATCTGCTCCGGTATCGGTGACTGTGCCGCCGCGCTGGACGCCTCTTGTGCTCGCTCCCCCACCCGCACCACGTACATGTCAAACTCGAGCGCGAAGCGCGGTCATGTCCACCTTCCCCACGCCGATGCACTGGACGCGGTTGAGCCATTCGAGCCGCGGATCCGCAGTCTCATACGTCGGTGTGACCACAGCCAGGATTTGCCGATCATACTCGTCGCGCAGCGCCCGAGCGTAGCCGTCGGGACCAAAATCGGCGACCCCGCCGTAGGCGCCGTACACGCGAACACGTTCCCGCGTCTCGAAACACGCCCGGACGTTGACGATCGCAATTCCATCCGGGCGGATATGCATCCAGTCCGCCGCGCCGGGTAACACGACTGCATCGTGACCCGGCCCAACGAAGGTCCCTTCCGTGATGTGCCAATTGACCCGGAGGCCGTCGGACATCGGGCCGACCAATTCTTTGCGGAGCACCACCTTCAATGATCCGAGGAAGCTCGTATTCCAAGCCAAGCGGGATGGAGCAGAGGCGGCCTCTTCGGATGCCCTCGAACGAGGGCGCGAGCCGGCGTTCGCCATCCCCCGTACGCGGCCGAACTGTCGCGGGCGCGACGCGGCGTCTGATCCGACCAGGCCGGTGATCACGCCCCCGCACCTTGGGGAAAAAGCCCAGCACTTTGGGCGTGAAGCCCCATGCGAGAAGGGTCCGACCTTCTTCCGAGCTCCGGTCGAAGAGCAAAGATCCTGGCATCACCGGCTGCAGCCGAGGGGCGACATCGCTTCGCCACTGCCAGCAAACGACCGGCCCCTGCCCGATGCGCGCGACCGCCGGGTAGACGCATTCGGTACCGCGCGGAAGCGCCTGCAGCGTGATGCCGGCTGTTTTGGCCGCCTGTGCTACCACGGACCCGTATGCCGTCGGATCCCTGGTAAGCTCCAGGTCTCCCTGGACGACGCCACGTCTGTGCTGGTCTTTGATCGACAAGTGAAGCCGGCGTCCGTTGCACGCCATGTCGATGGTCCCGGGCCGCTTGTCGGTACCCATGCGCTCGCGGCCGACGTCGATCGCAACCTGGGTTGTATCGAGCAGTCGGAACATGTACATCCGCGCTTCGTTCTCATACACCGCTGTTGCGGGATCGAACGATCCATCAAGCATCACAAGCACGCTCGATGCGCCGTTGGAGGCCGCCCTCAGGGACGCCTGGCTTTCGGGAGCGTCGTCCGCCACGGCAGCAACCACTATGAACATGGCGGCATACGGCCGGATCGAGGTGTCGGTGAACTTATTCGACCAGAGCTGTGCGACAGCCGCGTGCCTGCCGTCCGCGTACTTCAAGGTTATCGGCCTGTAGCCACTGCCGGCCAATGCGGCATTCACGAGAGGGACATTGGAGCACTCGCCGTAGAGGTGCACCATTTGACCGTTATAATACTGAAGCTCATTCGGCACGACTGCGCCGCTGGCGGTCGTATAGGTCTTGCCCGTGATGATGTACTTGTCGAAGAGTGGTTCGTACCGCTCATTATCGACATCGGACGGTGGCGGCACGAACGCGTCCAAAGTCAACTTGCTCTTCGCTTCTCGGGACAGTTGCTGCTCGAAGGTGTGAAGGACTTCTTGAACGTCTTCTTTGCTATGAGGAATCTGCAAGAGTCGAATGACATCCGAATTTCCGAGCTCGCCGGCTGCGGCGAGCCTAGAGGCCTCGCGGATCATTCCGCTGCTGCGAATCGCTGTGCCCACGCTGGTCTCCCTTGGATAGAATCAACCGCGCCAGGAGCCGCGCCGAATGTGTCCGTTCGGATCATTATTCCTGAACGCGAATGTCGGAATTTATGATATCCTGCCGGTCCTTGCGAATGCCACACTTATCCACCTGCTGGAAGTGATCGGATTTGACGTATGTTAGACCTCAAGGAGGACTACAAACGGCAAAAATGCTACATGCCCGAAGAGATCGTCGCGAAGCCTGCGGTAGGTCGAATGTCCTGGTCTCGCAGGACAAAACATGTCCAGGCGATCGGCCAGATCGGCGCGGGCCCTTTCGTCGGCGAGGAATTTCGGAGGTGCAAAGCACGCCGCCGCGCCGACAGAAAGCCTAGCCGGCAAGGCCGCGCGGGCGATGGCTTGCATTAGCGGCATATGAGGTCGCGGCCGCGCGCGAAGTATCGAACAACTTGCGATCGAGGGTCATTGCATCGGCCAGGACGCCAATGGCGTGCTCGAAAAGTTGCTCCACATCATCAGCCAGTGGGGTGTTGCCGCTCGATGCCCAGCGAAGAACGGTGGGCCGGAAAGCCACCAGTTTTGCGTTTGAAAAATTCTTCGCGTGAAGAGTTCGGAAGTGGTGGGTGGTTCTCAATCACGAGCGCCCATCGAGTAAGGTCTTAGCCTCCTTCAGATCGCGCGATGACGATTGCCTGGCGCGCCAGCGGCACGCGATGCGGTCGCTTCATCTCCATGGTGGCGGCCGGCACGATCCGCGCCGCCTCTCGAAATCAATCTCCTTCCAGCGCGCAAGCCGCAGTTCGCCGGGGCGGACGAAGCAGGGCCGAGAGCCGGAGGGCGAGCCGGGTTGTCGGCTGCCCGCTGTAGCCCTCAATGGCCCGCCACCTCGCCGATCGGGCGATCGCCAAAGGCAGCAAAGGCGGGTACTAATGCCGGTCGAGGAACCCGGCCTGATTTTTCGGCAGGTATAAGTCTGAGGTTCGCGCTGGCGCTATCGGCTGGGTAAGGCTGCAAGCTGTGCCCCGGCGTGCCCCTATCGGCGCGGCCACAACAGCTAACTCATGGGCAACAATAAAGGTCTTTATTTCTGGGGTCTTAGTGGTGCCCAGGGGCGGGATCGAACCACCGACACTGCGATTTTCAGTCGCATGCTCTACCAACTGAGCTACCTGGGCATACTCGGACGGCCCAAAGGCCTAGGCGAGCGGGCGGTTTATAGAGAGGTCGGAGGGCTGTGTCCACCCAGCTTCGCCTTTGGCTTCGCTGGGCGCGGCCCGCCTTCCGGCGCTCTCCCCAAATAATTGGCGAATATCACGCTTATTCGGCGTCTTCGGGGTCGGTCTCGCGGCCGGGGATGACGTACTTGCCGGAGAGCCAGCGGTTCAGGTCGACGTCGCGGCAGCGGGGGGAGCAGAATGGGGCGGTTGCCGGGTTCGACGGCTTGCCGCATTCCGGGCAGGGTTTTGATCCGCCCTTGGATTCCCCGGCATTCGGCGGGGGGCTTAGCTGGCATTGAGCCAGCCGAAGCGGATCGGAAAACCCTCGCCGCCGAGCAGCGTGACCGTCTCATAGAGCGGCAGGCCGACGACGTTGGTGTAGGAGCCGACCATCTTGACCACGAACGATCCGGCGATGCCCTGCACGGCGTAGCCGCCGGCTTTGCCGCGCCATTCGCCGGAGCCGATATAGGCCTGGATGTCGTCCTCGCTGAGCCGCTTGAAGCGCACGCGGGTTTCGATCAGGCGCTGGCGGAACGCCTCCTTCGGCGTCACCAGGCAAATCGCGGTGTAGACGCGGTGATTGCGGCCCGAGAGCAGCCGCAGGCACTGCGCGGCTTCATCCACCAGATTGGCCTTGGGCAGGATGCGGCGGCCGACCGCGACCACCGTATCGGCGGCGAGGATGAAGGAGCCGCGCAGCTCGTCGTCGAGCTGGACGGATTTCAGCGCCGCGTCGGCCTTGGCGCGGGCGAGACGGTTGGCGCAGGCGCGCGGCAGCTCGCCCCGCTTCGGGGTCTCGTCGACATCGGCCGGGCGCAGCGCATCGGGCTCGATGCCGGCCTGGTTGAGCAGGCTGAGCCGTCGCGGCGAACCGGAAGCGAGAACGATTTTGGGACGGCCAAGCATGCGGGGTTTGTCGCGGGAAAGGGATTCGGAGGGGTCGCGCGCGCGGAACCTATCGGAAGGCACTCCATTCCACAACCGGGGAACAAGTGATTGTTGTAGCTCCAATATCTCCGTCGTCCCTGCGAACGCAGGGACCCATACCGCGTGATCCATCGAGAGCGCGCGGTCTCAAATGACTCAACGACTCGCGGTCGCTGGCTGAATCGAAGGCGTCTTGCAACGTGCCTCCTCCGCCGGCCGCGGCGCCGCGATGAGCGCATTGCGCTCACGCTCGGGGTTCCTGCGTTCGCAGGAACGACAGTCTACCCGCTCGCCGCGCCTGCCTTCGAAAACCGCCGGCGGATGCGCATCATCAGTCCGTCGCAGACTTCGCGATAGGCCTGCAGCTTCTGCTCGCGGCTGCCTTCCGTGTCGGTGGGATCAGGCGTCGGCCAGTATTCGACATCGGCCGCCAGGGTGTGCGTCAGTGCCAGCGCCTTGTGATGCGCTTCCGGCGACAGCGTGATGATGAGATCGAAATTGAGCCCTTCCCAATCCTCGAGCTCCTCGAACGTCATCGGCTTGTGGCCGGAAATATCCTGGCCGAGTTCCGCCATCACGGAGACCGCGAACGGATCGAGTTCGCCCTTCTTCACGCCGGCGGATTTCACATAGAGCGCCTGCGGGAACATCTGCCGCAGCAGGCTCTCGGCCATCGGCGAACGCACGCTGTTCAGGCCGCATGCGAACAGCACGGCCTGCGGATTGCGCGCACGCGGCGGCGCATCCATGCGGTCAGGCTTCTCTTGTTTGAGGCGAGACCTCTATGCCGTCAGCATTTTACGCATGACGTGATCCGAAAACCGCTTCGCACTTTTCGGCGTCATGCGTCCTGCCCCTTCCAGTGCAGCACACAGATCAGCGTGAACAGCCGGCGGGACGTTTCGAAATCGATTCTCACCTTGCCGCTCAGCCGCTCCTGCAGCGTGCGCGAGCCTTCGTCATGGATGCCGCGGCGGCCCATGTCGATCGCCTCGATCTTGTCGGTCGTGGCGGTGCGGATCGCCTGGTAGTAGCTGTCGCAGATCATGAAATAATCCTTCACGATCCGCCGGAACGGCGTCAGCGACAGCAGATGCGCGACGACAGGCGTGCCGTCCTCGCGGCGGATGTCGAACATCAGCCGGTTGCCGGTAATCGCCAGATGCAGCGTGAACGGGCCCTCGCCGGCCCCTTCCGGCGCAAACAAATTCTGCTCGATCAGGTCGTAGATCGCGATCGCGCGCTCATGCTCGATGTCGGGCCCGGAACGCCCGATCGATTCCTCGTCGAGCGTCACCGCGACGATGCGGTTGTGCTGGTCATCGTCTGGTGGCGGCTTGTTCATGGCAAATTGAGGCGCAATCCGACGGAGCGTGAATGGGCGTCCAGACCTTCGGCCTTGCCCAAGGTCATCGCGGCAGGCCCCAGCGCGCGCAACTGGTCCGGCCCGCATTTGAGAATCGAGGTGCGCTTCATGAAGTCTAGCACGCCGAGCCCGGACGAAAACCGCGCCGAACGCGCCGTCGGCAGCACGTGGTTGGAGCCGCCGACGTAGTCGCCGATCGCCTCCGGCGTATGGGGCCCGAGGAAGATCGCGCCGGCGTTGCGGACTTTGGCCGACAGGCCTTCCGGATCCGCGGTCATGATTTCCAGATGTTCGGCGGCGATGGCGTTCGCCAGCTCCACCGCCTCGTCGAGGTGTTTGACCATGATGATGGCGCCGAAATCGTTCCACGAAGCGCGCGCGATGTCGGCGCGGGGCAGCGTGGCGAGCTGCGATTCCACCGCGCGTTCGACCTCCGCGGCAAGGCCTGCGCTGTCCGTGATCAGGATCGACTGCGCGCTGGCATCGTGCTCGGCCTGCGCCAGCAGATCGGCGGCGATCCAGCCGGCATTGCCGGTGTCGTCGGCAATGACAAGCACTTCCGAGGGGCCGGCGATCATGTCGATGCCGACCTTGCCGAACACCTGCCGCTTGGCGGCGGCGACATAGGCATTGCCCGGGCCGACGATTTTCGCCACCGGCGCGATCGTCGCCGTGCCGTAGGCCAGCGCCGCCACCGCCTGCGCGCCGCCGACGCGATAGATTTCGGACACGCCGCCGAGACTGTGCCGCGGCCAGCACCAGCGGGTTGAGCTTGCCGTCCGGCGACGGCACCACCATGACGACCCGCGGCACGCCGGCAACGCTGGCCGGCACCGCGTTCATCAGCACCGAGGACGGATAGGCCGCGGTGCCGCCGGGCACGTAGAGCCCGACCGCATCGACCGCGCTCCAGCGCCAGCCGAGTTCGACGCCCAGCGCATCGGTAAAGCGCTCGTCCTTCGGCAATTGCCGCTGGTGGAACAATTCGATCCGGTCGCGGGCGAATTTCAGGGCATCGAGCGGTGGCGGCGTCGCAGGCCTTTACGGCGGCCTCGATCTCGGCCGCGGTCACGCGCAGGCCGGCGGCGTCGATGTCGAGCCGGTCGAACTTCCTGGTCGCCTCGAGCAGGGCAGCGTCGCCGCGCGCGGCCACGTCATCGACGATGGCGCGGGTGGCGCGCTCGACATCGGCCGACACCTCGCGCTTGGCGGCGAGGAATTGCTTGAATCGCTGGCCGAAATCGGCGCTGCTGGTATCCAGGCGAACGGGCATGGCGGCTTTCTGAGAGACGGCGAAGGCCCCTGCTCAATGGCGCGGCGGCCAAGGGCCGTCAACCCTTGCTCGCCCGGAAATAGCGCCCGTAGGGTGGGCTGAGCGAAGCGAGCCCACCATAAAAGGCCCGCGGGCGACGTAAGATGGTGGGCACGCTGCGCTTTGCCCACCCTACAGCACCGGATTCAGCCCTTCACCCCTCCGGCGCGGTAGCGAGGTCGCTGGCGCCGAGGTCGTCGGTGCCAAGGTCGGTCAGCTCGCATTCCAGGCATTCGACGTCCAGCCGCAGCGCCTCGCCATGGCTGAACAACAAAAGCGCGCTGCCGCCGGGGGCTTCGCCCGGATGGAATTCGATCCCGACCAGTTCCAGCACCGCCTCGGGCTGCGCCAGATCGATGTTGCGCGACTTGCAGGCCAGAACGCGGTCGAAGCGCAGCGCTGCGATCGAACGCCGCGGCTCGGTTCCGCCCGACAGCGTCTGCTCCCAGTCCAGCCGGTCGATGCCGACCACCAGCCGCTTTTCGTCCTGCCGCCAGACGATGTCGGAGGCCTGGACGCGGGCGTCCTGCACATGGGCCGATATGACGGCGAGATCGTCGGCATCGAGCGCTATCAGTTTGAGCGGGTCTGCCGGCATTCTCAAGAAATCCTCGATAATCCTTAATCGCTGATGCGCTGGATCGACGCGCCGCAGCCTGAGAGTTTTTCCTCAAGCCGTTCGAAACCGCGGTCCAGATGATAGATACGGTTGACCATGGTTTCGCCCTCGGCGGCAAGCCCCGCGATGACCAGCGACACCGAGGCCCGCAGGTCCGTCGCCATGACAGGCGCGCCGCGCAGCCTGGCGGTGCCGTCGATGGTCGCGGTCTCGCCGTCCAGCGATATACGCGCGCCGAACCGCGCCAGTTCCTGCACATGCATGAAACGGTTCTCGAAAATCGTCTCGGTGATCTGCGAGGAACCGCCGGCGCAGGCCATCAGCGCCATCAATTGCGCCTGCAGATCGGTCGGAAAGCCCGGGAACGGCGCGGTCGACACCGTCACCGGCCGGATCCCGGCGCCGTTCCTGGCCACCCGGATGCCGTCATTATTGACGGAGATGACGGCGCCGGCCTCCGTCAGCACGTCGAGCGCCGACTGCAGCAATTCGGGACGCGCGCCGGAAAGCTGCACGTCGCCGCCGGTCATGGCGACCGCCATCGCATAGGTGCCGGTCTCGATCCGGTCGGGCAGCACGGTATGCCGCGCGCCGTGCAGCTTCGCGACGCCCTCGACCACGATCCGCGGCGTGCCGGCGCCCGTAATGCGCGCGCCCATCTTGTTCAGGCAATCGGCGACGTCGGCGATTTCAGGTTCGCAGGCGGCATTGGTGATGATGGTCGTGCCCTTCGCCAGCGTCGCCGCCATCAGCGCGACATGGGTGCCGCTCACCGTCACCTTGGGAAAATCGATTTCAGCGCCGCGCAGACCGCCGGGCGCTTTGGCCACCACATAGCCGCCGTCGATGGTGAGCTCGGCGCCGAGTTTTTCCAGCGCCATGATCAGGAGATCGACCGGCCGGGTGCCGATGGCGCAGCCGCCCGGCAGCGAGACTTTTGCCTCGTGCATCCGCGCCAGAAGCGGCGCGATCACCCAGAAGCTGGCGCGCATCCGCGACACCAGATCATAGGGCGCCGTGGTGTCGATGATGTCGGCCGCGGAAATGTGCAGGGTCTGGCCCTGATACTGGCGGTCGCCGGTGCGCTTGCCCACTGAGGTGATGTCGACGCCATGATTGCCGAGGATGCGCTGCAACTGCGCGACGTCGGCAAGCCGCGGCACGTTGTCGAGGATGAGGGTTTCCTCGGTCAGGAGTGCTGCGATCATCAGCGGCAGCGCGGCGTTCTTCGCGCCTGAAATCGCGATGGTGCCATTGAGCTTGCTGCCGCCGACAATACGAATGCGGTCCATGCCACCCCCCTTGCGATGCGCTTGTAGAGCCTGCGCCTCCAAGGCAGAAGCGGCGACATTTGCGGCGATTTGATGGGGCGGGAGACCTATGAACAGCCGTCATTCCGGGGCGCGCGAAGCGCGAGCCCGGAATCCATTTCGCAACCGCCATTGTCGCCCGATGGATTCTCTGATGTGCAATTGCACATCAAAGCTCAGCCCTGCGGGCTGCCCCGGAATGACGGCAGAGAATGACGAGTGACTCAGATGCGGTTGATATCCTCGCTCTCCAGGATCGGCTTCGGATAGCCGTCGCGCGCCACCTTGATCATGGCGCGGCCGAGTTGCTCGCTGGTCGTCATCTGGCTCGGCACGGCGCGCACCATCCAGGACAGCAGCGGCGCGGTGACGGCGTAGACCACGTTGATCCAGCCGGTCTTCGACCGGACGCCGTGCAGCGGCTGGATGCCGGAGGGCCGGAACATGTAGGCCGCCTTGAACGGCAGTTTCAGCAGGTCGTTCTCGGTCTTGCCCTTGACCCGCGCCCATCGGAGCGAGCCTTGCTCGGTTGAGTCGGTGCCCTTGCCGGTGACATAGGTGAACACCATGCCGGGGTTGAGCCGCGCCAATGTTTTCGCCGCGGCCATGGTGACGTCGTAGGTCAGATGCCGGTAGCGCTCCGGATCCATGCCGATCGAGGAAACGCCGAGGCAGAACAGGCAGGCGTCATATCCTGCCAACCGGGATTCGATCTTCGAGAAGTCCGTGAAATCGTCGTGCAGGATTTCATGCAGCTTGGCGTTCTGCACCCCGGTCGGACCGCGCCCGACCGACAGTACTTCCGTGACACTGGCATCGACGAGGCATTCGCGCAACACGCCCTGCCCGACCATGCCGGTGGCGCCGAACAGAATGACTTTCATGTCAGGGTGAGCTCCGCTCATCCCTTGATGAACGCGAGCAGGTCGGCGTTGATGGTGGCCGCTTCCGTGGTGGGCATGCCGTGCGGAAAGCCCTTGTAGGTCTTCAGCGTGCCGTTCTTCAAAAGCTTGGCCGACAACGGCGCCGAGTCGGCGTAAGGAACGATCTGGTCGTCGTCGCCATGCATCACCAGCACCGGCACGGTGATCTTCTTCAGGTCTTCGGTGAAGTCGGTCTGCGAGAAGGCGACGATGCCGTCGTAATGCGCTTTCGCGCCGCCCATCATGCCCTGACGCCACCAGTTCTGGATGACGGCTTCGGACGGCTTGGCGCCCGGCCGGTTGTAGCCATAGAACGGGCCGGTCGGGAGATCGCGATAGAATTGCGTGCGGCTGGCCGCGAGCTGCGCCTGAAGTCCGTCAAAGACTTCCTTGGGCAGGCCACCCGGATTGGCTGGCGTCTGCACCATCAGCGGCGGCACGGCGCTGAGGATCGCGGCCTTCGCCACCCGGCTCTCGCCATGGCGGGCGATATAATGCACCACCTCGCCGCCGCCGGTGGAATGGCCGACGTGAACGGCGTTCTTCAGGTCGAGATGCGCGGTGACGGCCGCGAGGTCGTCGGCGTAATGGTCCATGTCATGGCCGTCGCTGACCTGGCTGGAGCGCCCGTGGCCGCGGCGGTCGTGGGCGATGACCCGGAAGCCGTTATTGGCGAAGAAGATCATCTGGGTGTCCCAGTCGTCGGCCGACAACGGCCAGCCATGGCTGAACACGATCGGCTGACCCTTGCCCCAATCCTTGTAGAAGATCTCGACGCCGTCCTTTGTCGTGATGGTGGGCATGGAATAGATCCTTCTGTTACGCGGTTACGCTGTCATTCCGGGATACGCATATTCGCGCACCGTAATGACACGAGCGGTTAGCAAGCCTCACACCGGGCGGAAGCGCCGCCAGGCGCCGATGATCATGAGGACGAAAAACACCAGCACGATGCCCTGGACGACCGCGAACACCGGTCCGGAGGGCGGGTTGCCCGGCGCCAGCGCCGTCAACGCGGGGATCTTGAGGAAGCTCTGGATCACCAGCACGAACGTGTTGAGGTACAGCGAGATCAGCGCGGTCAGCACATAGATCCAGCGCCATGAGCCGGCGAGATTCATGGCGTACAGCGCGATGCAGGCGATCGCCAGCAGCGCCAGCGACAGAATGCCGATGATGTGCGAGGGCAGCAGCTTTTCGGTCAACAGCGGCGGAATCGGAAAGCCTGTGGCGCTGGTCAGGATGGTGAACAGCAGAAAGATCGCGGTGAGACCCGGCAGACGGTTGGAGCCGAGCATTCCGAACATCACGATCAGGCCCGCGACGATTGCAATCAAACTGATGACGACATGCACCAGAACAAACGTCGCCAAACTCATACCCAAAATCATGATGCGCCCCCTCCGTTGGAAACTTTCTAAAGGTTACGACGCAGCAGGGAAAATTTCCACACGCATCGACGTGCGGACGTCGGCAATGCAGGCATGTGCGTGAATGAAGACACATCAACGAAAGTTGTATGATGCACGAAATATTTGCACGGATGTCACAAACGACGGCAAAACTCCGCAAAGCTCTTCTCGAATTTCAGCGATTGAGAAATTCGACCAGCTTGGGAATCACCTGATCGGGCGCCTCTTCCATCAGCCAGTGTCCCCGTCCCTGCACCAGCACGCCCTCGACATTGGTCGCGACCATTTTGCCTTGCTCGATCAGGAACGGACCGCCGGCCTTCTCGCCTGACAGCACCAGCATCGGCATCGACAATTTGGTCTTCGCAAGGTCCGCAAACTCGACGGCGTCCTGCGGGAAGGCGCGGAAAACCTCCATCCCCGCCTTCATGTGGCCGGGTCTGGCATACTCCTTGGCATAGAATTGACGGTCGGCCTCGGAGACGGATTTCGTGGCATCGGCGGCAAAGTCGTTCCAGAAATGTTCGAGATAAATGCGCTCGCGGCCGGTGACCAGCGCCAGCGGCGTCTTGCCGAAGAAGTGGAAGTGCCAGAGATCGCGCAGCAGAAAGACGTTATTCCATTCGCCAACGCCGGGCAGGAACGCTTCCATCAGCACGATCCGGTCGACTTCGTTCGGGTACTGCGCCGCGTAGGCGTAGGCGACCATCAGTCCGATATCATGACCGACCAGCCTGATACGGTCGTATTTGAGGCTTTTCACCAATGCATGGATGTCTTGCGCCATCGCCTTCTTGGTATATCCGGCCTCCGGCGCCGATGACTGGCCGAAGCCGCGCAGATCGGGTGCGATCACGGTGTGCTTGTCGGAAAGTTTTGCGATCAGTGGCCGCCACATATGGCTGGTTTCGGCAAAGCCATGCAGCAGCACGACGGGATCACCCTTGCCGGCAACCAGATAGTGCAGTTTGACGCCGTTGATTTCGGCAAATTTGCTCTGAGGCGCCTGTGCGAACGAACTGCTCGAAGAGATTAATGCGACCGATAATGCCATCCACATGACGGAAGCGATGGCGCGTAGCGTTCGCGGTATGCATGGCACGTGAGTTTCCTCATTCTTCGTTGAAAGAAAATCAGTAGTAGCGTGGTATCGGTCCGTTGTGTGGAGTTTTTCGGTTCGACAGATCGAACAGAACGTTGTCGACATAGCACCAGCCCCAGCCCTCCGGCGGATCGTAGCCTTCGATCACGGGATGGCCGGTGGCATGGAAGTGTGCGGTGGCGTGCTTGTTCGGCGAATTGTCGCAGCAGCCGACATGGCCGCAGCTACGGCATATCCGCAAATGCAGCCACTCGCTTCCGCTTTTCAGGCACTCCTCGCAGCCAAGCGCGCTCGGCGTCACTGTTTGAATGCCGGCGATATGGCTGCAGCCTTTGGACATTCTGGCATCCTCTCCCTAGAGCGACGGCTTCATGGCGTCGGCGAGAAAGCCGTGCAGCGCCGCCACCACCTGCGCACCCTCGCCGATCGCGCCGCCGACGCGCTTGACCGAGCCGGAGCGCACGTCGCCGACCGCGAACACGCCGGGCACCGACGTTTCCAGCGGCGACGCCTGTTGCCCGTCCTTCTGCTTGCATTGTGCACCGGTGACGACGAAGCCGCCGCGATCGACCATGACGCCGCAGCCGGCCAGCCAGTCGGTGGCGGGATCGGCGCCGACGAACAGGAAGAGATTGCGGATATCCAGGGTCTGCACATCGTCCGGCGCGAGGCGGCTGCGCCAGCGCACGCGCGCCAGCGCAGCGTCGTCATCGCTTTCGAGGCCAACCACTTCGGCGTTGAACATCAGTTCGATGTTGTCCGTCGCCTCGATGCGCTCGATCAGATAGCGCGACATGCTGGCCCCGAGCCCGCCGCCGCGAATGACCATGTAGACCTTGCGGGCATGGCCGGACAGGAACACCGCGGCCTGCCCTGCCGAATTGCCGCCGCCGACCAGCACGACATCCTGGCCGGTGCACAGCTTGGCCTCGATCGGCGAAGCCCAGTACCAGACGCCGCGCCCCTCGAATGTCTCGAGATTTGCGATCTCGGGCCGGCGATAGCGCGCCCCGCTCGCCACCACGACGGATTTGGCCCGCATGTTCTTTCCGCAGTCGGTCGCCAGGTAAAAGGCGCCGTCGGCGCGGCTGCAATCGAGCGACTGGATCGAGACCGGGATCAGCATATTGGCGCCGAACTTCTGCGCCTGGTTGAAGGCGCGCCCGGCCAGCGCCTGGCCGGAAATGCCGGTCGGAAAGCCCAGATAGTTTTCGATCCTGGCGCTGGCGCCGGCCTGGCCGCCGAACGAGCGCGCGTCGAACACGGCGACCGACAATCCTTCGGAGGCCGCATAGACGGCGGTGGCGAGCCCCGCCGGCCCGCTGCCGACCACCGCGACGTCATAGAGTTTCTCATGGTCGTGGTCGCCGATCATGCCGATCGCGTAGGCGATCGCCGCCTCCGTCGGATTGCGCAGCACCCGGCCGTCCGGGCAGACCACCAGCGGCAGGTCGGCGCGCGCGGTGACATAGCGCGCGACGAGATCGGCGGCGTCCTTGTCGGTGGCGGGATCGAGCACATGGTGCGGCTGGCCGTTGCGCGCCAGGAAATTCTGCAGCCGCGCCATGTCGCCGAGCGACGCCGGGCCGATCAGCACCAGACCGCCGGTCGCCGCCCTGGATCAGATTGACCCGGCGCAGGATCAGCGCGCGCATGATGCGCTCGCCGAGTTCGGCCTCCGCGACCAGCAGCGCGCGCAATTGATCCGGCGGAATCAGCAGCGTTTCGACGTCGCCCTCGGCATGGCCGTCGACCAGCGCGAGGCGGCCGGAAAGCTGGCCGATCTCGGCCAGAAACTGTCCCGGCCCCTGGTCGATGACCGGGGTGACATGGCCAAGGCCGTCGCGCTGGGTGATCGAGACGGTGCCCGACAGCACCACGAACATGCCGGGACCGACCTTGCCGGTTTCGAACAGGGCGTCGCCGTGCCGGTAGGTGCGAAGCTCCCCGAACCGGCGCATCCGCTCGATTTCGGAATGCGTCAGCGTCGGAAAGGTCTGCTCATGGCGGGGAAACGCGATGGAAGTTGCGCCGATCGCCGGATCGGCCGTGATGTCTGCACTCATTGTCGCCGCCTACAAAAGAACCAGAACCGTGCAAAGAGCGCGCCATGCCACCCGGCGAGCGAAGCGGGATTTCCCTCTGCGCTGCTGGCTACGGCTTTTCTCCGCTGGCGGTATCTAGGGAGGCATCGGCGCTTTCGGAAGATGCGCTCGCCTCGCTGCGCCCGCGCGCCTGCGACTTCCGCCGCTTGAGATTTTCGCGCAGCGCCAGCTTCAGCCGGTCGCGTCGTGAATCCTTCACATCCGCGTCGTTCTTTCCCGCGCCCTTGCCTTGATCGCCCTTCATCGTCCGTCCGCCGAATATGCCTTGATCGAACGGCACCACGCCATCCGCAGCGCTGACCGTCAGAGCATAGTGGATTTCGCCACCCCTCGCCGCAATGACCCGCACCGCCGCCGCAAGGCAACGCGAGGTCATGATTCGGCGGCACCGGACGCTGCCACGGATGGTCGGGAACCGGATCGGGTCCCGGGGGTTGGCCGCATTTGCAGGAGCTTGTCGGCAACAAGCGCCGTTTTTTGACGATTTTGGGCCCTTTCCGGCCTGCCCGCGTGCTTGCGCCAGAGGGGCCCTTGTGGCAAGAACCGGCCGCCTAGTGGGCGGCCATTTAGGCCGATTCCCCCAATACCGGGCATGCTGCCGTAGCTCAGTGGTAGAGCACTCCATTGGTAATGGAGAGGTCGACAGTTCAATCCTGTCTGGCAGCACCATTCATCCCATTGAAATCAGGGACGGCGGTAAGGAGGACCCAACCGCCGTCGGCATGCGCTCGGCGCGTATCAATATTGATATTGATTGGAACAGATCCAATTGCCGTACGCATCGTAGCAGTTGTTGTAAGGGGCGCCATAGGCTGCGGCACCAACCGCCGCCGCTCCTACCGCCGCCGCACCGTATCCGTATCCTCGATAATACCCCCGGCCTGCCGAGGTCCAAATCAAGGGGCGAGGATGGGAAACAAGCATTGGTCCGCCATCAGCAGTGGTTCCATTTGCTCGCGCAGGAGTCTGGACTGACTGGTCAGCCCCCGCGCAATTGATCAATCGAAAAAAGCGGCGGTGAAGCTGGGGGACTTCACCGCCCTTACCCTTCCGACGGAGGGGGCTTAGTCCATCGAAAGGGGCAGCCGCAGGGAGCGAGCCTTCGGACCCACGCGGCCCTCCGACCGAAGCCTGCTGATGCCTACGAGGATTTAGTGGACCCAATGGACCATGAGCGCACAGGCGAAGCCCACGACCAAAATGCCCGAAGCTATGATTGAGACTAGGTCAATTGACCAAGGGTGGCCGCCTCCGCCGATCAAATCGAAGTGCCGGGAGTGGCTTTCGTCGCGATATGAATGAAGGCGCATGACAGGTACTCCTCACGCGGTCGGATATCGGCTTCCGTCTGGGCTTCGCAGCCCGGTGCTCAGACCGCCAGCAGCGCCTGCAATCCGAAATTTGGAAGCATCAGCACTAGCAAGTCATTCCGGTCGCGCATCTGCGCACGGCCCGGCGGGTCTGGCGGACGGTGGTTCTTGCCACGCACACTCCGTTAACCCGTGTCCTACCCGCGCCGCAGGCAGCAGCGACTTCCGTGATCATGCTCTCCGGCTGAGGAATAGGTGCTGGTGTCATCGCTTGCGCGGATACTGCAATCGATAAGGCGAAGCCCGCAATAACAACCAACTTAATCATTGTGCTCCTCCCTTGCCGTCCATTCACTCCGACCTCTCGAGGCAGGTGACGGTCCGGCTTTTGTGTGTTTAAGCAGCGATAGCTTTCGGCGCTGCGCGCTCGAACGATTGATGTAGATCAAGGTCAGAACTTTATTCGTTCAACGCGAATGGAGGATCTGGGTTCTTTCAATGCTAGCGGTCGTCAGGTGCATGAACCCGCCGGCATACGCGTGATGCGGCTGGACCAGATGCTCGGCCAGTCGCATAGCGTTGCCTCCGCATCAAGCTGTATGTCGATTGGAACTTCCCTTGAAGAAGGGATCAAGCCGCACAGGTTCGCCGGTATCTTTCCAGAACAGTTTTTTACCGAGACTAGCGGCCACCGCGAGCCGGTGGTGGCCGCCGATCAGCGTATGGTCATCCGTTGCTTTCGCGATGATCTCGCCGTCTTCGTCCACGATGTTTTTCATGCGCCGCCTCCAATCCAACGCGCTCCGTCCCGGCCTTCATGCTGTCGCCAGAATGGAAATCAGGACATAGGCAAGGTAACCCATCAGAGCGACACAAGTGCCAGTCGCAATCCTGGCTATGTCGATGATGGAAGCCTGTCTTGGATCGAGTGCCATGCGCCATCCTTGGTGGCAGTTGCGCGATGGCATTGATCTACATCAAGCAGGGTCGTCCGACTGTCTCGGCCTCCCGGGTCGCTTCCCCCATCCGCGCCAACTCCGGCGTCGCCAGATACCGTTCGCGGCCCTCTACCGCGTAACCACCGGATGGGGAATACGAGCAATCACCGGAAACAACGGTAAGGCAAGAAATCGTTGTAGCAAGAGGGTTTCTGCCCGTTCGGAAATCTAAAGTAATCTCGAGAAATCGCCGACCATCTAATTGGTAATGGAGAGGTCGACAGTTCAATCCTGTCTGGCAGCACCAGTTCTTCCTTCGCGAAAACCTCAGCCTTCGATGTGCTCGCGTTCAAACGCCCAGACCCGCTCGAATCCCATCAGGCGGGAGAAGTCGTCGAACGGGTAGAGTTCTCCGCTCCACGCCTTGCTGGAGCCGCTGGACTGGATCTCACCGTAGACGGAGCGTAGCGCAGCACCAGCGGCCAGGAATCCGGCGGTGGGGAAAATCGCGAGCTTGAACCCGAAGGCTTCCAGCTCCGCCCGAGAGAGTATAGGCGTGCGGCCGCCTTCCACCATGTTGGCGACCAGCGGCACTCCGGCGAAGGTCTGGCCGATCTTCGCCAGTTCCGCCTCGCTCTCCGGCGATTCGATGAACAGCAGGTCGGCGCCGGCCTCGAGAAAGGCTTCGCCGCGGCGCAGCGCCTCGTCGAGGCCGAGCGCGGTGCGGGCATCGGTGCGGGCGATGACGAGGAAATCCTTCGACGCACGCGCTTCGACCGCGACCTTGATGCGGCGCGCGGCGTCGGCGATCGGCACCACCCGGCGGCCGGGCGTATGCCCGCATTTCTTGGGATATTCCTGGTCCTCGATCTGGATCGCCTGCGCGCCGGCTTTCTCATAGCCGCGCACGGTGTGATCGACGTTGAGGAGTCCGCCATAGCCGGTGTCGCCATCGGCAATCAGCGGCGTGGACGTGCCCGAGGCGATCTGGTGCACGCGGCCGACCATCTCGGTGTAGCTCGCCAGGCCCGCATCCGGCAGGCCGAGATGGGAGGCGACCACGCCATAGCCGGTCATATAGAGCGCATCGAATCCCATGGTGTCGGCGATGCGCGCGGAAATCATTTCGAACACGCCGGGCGCCGAGATCAGGCCGGGCTGTTTCAAGCGGGCGGAGAGGCTTTGCGTCATCGATCCTATACTTCCAGTTTTGTCGGGCGCCTTCAGGCGACGCGGTGGTGCAAGCGACGGTCGAGCCAGAGCAGCAAGGCGCTGGCAGATACGGCAACGATCGCGAGCAGAAGGATCGTCGCCATGATGGTGGGCACATCATGCAGGCCGATGGCGTTCATGATGAGGTAGCCGAGCCCGCGCTGTGACGCGAACATTTCGCCGATCAGCACGCCGAGCAAAGTGAGCGAGAAGCCGATGCGCAGGCCCGATACGATCTCGGGCATGGCGCCAGGGATCACGATGGTCAGCAGCGTCTGACGGCGCGACAGGCGCATCACCCGGGCGGTCTTGAAATGGACGGCGGCGACGTTGCGCACGGCGTTCATCGCGAAGATCGCGATCGGGATGATGCCGTGCAGGGTGCCGAAGGCGATCTTGGCGGGGACGCCGAGCCCGAACACCAGCAGGATCAGCGGATACAGCGTCACCTTGGGCAGGCTGTAGACCGAGACCAGGATCGGCTCGGCCACTTCGGCGCTGGTGCGGTTGAGGCCGAGACTGAAACCCAGCGCGAGGCCACCGACGACGGCCAGCAGCAGCGCCCAGGCAAACGCGCGCGCGGTCTCGGCGGCGTGCGGCCAGAAATTGGCGCTCGACAGCATCTGCCAGGCTCGATCAGCGGTGCCGGCCGGCGAGGTCAGCGCAAACGGCGCCGCCCAATGCATCGCCTGCCAGATGGCGAGGCCGGCGAGCATCAGCAGCACGGTATCGAGGGCGCGCCTCATGTCAGCGCCCCCAGCGACGCAGCAGGCGCCGCTCATAGCTGTAGAACAGCGCGTTGACGATCGTCACCAGCACGATGACGAACAGCATCAGCGCATACATCGTCCCGTTGTCGAAATTGTTGAAGGCATAGGAGATGGCATAACCAAGCCCGGAAGAGGCCATGATGAACTCGGCCGCGATGACGCCGATGAAGCAATAGGCGATGGCCAGCTTGATGCCGGTGAACAGATACGGCACGGCGCTCGGCAGCTTGATCAGCAAGGCGGTGGCTGCGGGGCTCATGTGGTGGACGGCGGCGGTGCGCAGCAGCACGCGCGGGATGCGATCGAAACCGTTGAGCGTGGCGATGATCATCGCGACCACGCCGAACAGGAAGCCGATCGCCACGATGGCGCCGCGTCCGAGGCCGAACAGCACGATGAACAGCGGATAGAAAGCAAAGAACGGCAATGCGTAATAGCTGGCGAGGAAGGGATCGATGGCCGCACGCAGCCGCGGAAAGCCGTGGATCAGCGCGCCGATGGCAAAGCCGCCGGTCACCGACAGCACCAGCGAGATCGCGACATTGCCGAGCGTCTCGACAATGTCGGCGGTGGCCTTGCCGGAGGCGAGCAGTCTTGCCAGCCGCAGCGCCATGTCCGACGGCGCCAGCAGCACGCGCGGGCTGATCGCGCCGGTTCGGCACAACAGCTCGAGTGCTGCGATGAAGCCGCCGACCACGAGCAGGCGGATCAGGCCGACCCGGCTCATGACGGCTTGCCTTGCTGCATCGTCTTCAGCGATTCCTCGCGTAGCACCGACCACAGCCGTGCGGTAATCGCGCCGAAGGCCGGATCGGCCGCGACGCGCGAATCCCGTTCGCGCGGCCAGCCGGTTTCCAGTTCCTCGATGATCCGCCCCGGCCGCGCCGACATCAGACCGATCCGGTCGGACAGCATCGCGGCCTCGTCGAGGGCATGCGTGATCAACAGTACGGTCGCGCCGGTGGCCCGCCAGACCTTCAGCAGTTCGTCACCCATGATCAACCGCGTTTGCGCGTCGAGCGCGCCAAAGGGCTCGTCGAGCAGGATCATGCGCGGCTGCATCACCAGCGTCCGCGCGATGCAGACGCGCTGGCGCATGCCGCCTGAAAGCTGCGCCGGATAGGCCTTGGCGAAATCGACCAGCCCCATCAGCCGCAGCGCATCGTCGAGCCGGCGCGCGATCTCCGATGCATCGACCCCGTCGCGGCGCAGGCCGAACACGATGTTGTCGGCGACGTTGAGCCAGGCAAAGGACGCATCTTCCTGGAACACGACGCCGACGCCCTCGGGCACGCGGCCATCGAGCGGGCGGCCCTCGAACAGCACCTCTCCGCTGGTCGGTTGCGACAGGCCGGCGAGCACGTCGAGCAGCGTCGACTTCCCGCAGCCGGACGGGCCGATCACCGAATAGAATTCGCCCCGCCGCAACCGCAGCTCGGTGGCGGCGAGCGCGTGGATGCCGCCGGCATAGACGCGGGTGACGCCGCGCATTTCGGCGTGCAGGTCGTCCCCGGAAGGCTTGCGCACCGCACCGTCCATCGTGCGCGCGGCGGCGCTCATTTCAGGTAGCTTTCGTCGACGACCTTGCTCCACTCGACCTTGCCGTCGATCTCGCCGACGATTTGCAGCCCTTTCACCATGTGATCCATGGCGTCGTACTCGAATGCGCCGTCGCTCCAGTATTTCATCGCTATCAAATTGTTGACCGCGGCGAGAATGGTCTTCTCGTCGGTCTCATAATGCTTCGCCACGATCCTGGCCGTCTCCTCCGGGTTGGCGTAGAGGAAGGCCACCGCTTTGGCGCGCGCCTGCACCAGCTTGCGCAATTTGTCCTTGTTGGCCTTGGCGTATTCTGAAGTCGTGACGCCGACCGTCTGCACCATCGGCGGCAATTCGTCCTTGACGAAAAATACCGGCTTGAACTTGGCCGATACCTTGGACCAGATCGGATCCATCACAGGCGCCGCGACCACGGCCTTCTGCTCGACCATCGTCAGCCCGGCGCCGATGCCGCCGGCCGCGACGGTTTCCGACTTGATGCCGTGCTTGTCGCTCACCATCGTCAGCAGCATGTCGGTGACCGACTTCGGCGACGTGAAGGCGACCTTCTTGCCGGCGAGGTCCTTGACCGACGAGATGCCGGAATCCGGCATGGTGACCCAGAGAATCTCACCGGCGGTGCGCACGCCGGTATGGATGATCTTCAGATCGATGCCCTGCTTCATGGCGGCAAGCGCTGCCGACAACGCCACCTCGCCATAGGGCAGGCTGGAGGCCATCACATTGCGCATCGTGGTGCCGCCACCCTTGGAGGTGAGCACGCCGTCGATGTCGAGGCCGGCCTCCTTGTAATAGCCCTTCTCGATCGCGATCGCGTAGGGCGCGCCGTACATCAGCACGCCCCAATGCGTGACCGTGATCTGTTCGGCGACGGCTGGACGCGGCGCGGCCCATGCCGCCAGGGTCAAAACGCAACCCAGGACCAATTTGTACACAATGCTCATGATCGTTCCTCCACCCGGAATGATTGTCGGATCAGCTTAATCCGACAAATATGCGGCTATATCGCCGACACGCCCTGTTTTTCTCCAATCATATTGTATACAATGAGCGCTTCTTGTCCAGCGGGAAGATAAGGCCATGAATCGACCTGAGCGCCTGCGCGCCTCCGATGTCGCTTACAGCTCGATCCGTCAGGGTCTGGCGGCCGGCCGCTGGGCACCCGGTTCGCATCTGCGCGAAAGCGAACTCGCTGCCGAACTGGGTATCAGCCGCACGCCGGTGCGCGAGGCGCTGCGCAAGCTTGCCAGCGAACAGCTGGTCTCGTTCGAGCCGCATCTCGGCGTCCGGGTGCCTGGCTGGTCCAATCACGACATCGAGGAGATTTTTGCGCTGCGCGTCGAGCTGGAAAGCTACGCGGCGGGACAAGCGGCGCGCCATGCCACCCCGGCGCAGGTGGCCGAGCTACGCGAGCTCGCGGGGCAGATCGAGAAAGCCGCTTTCGGCGGACCGGAGCCGGACTATGTCCGGATAACCGAGCTGAACAATCGCTTCCACGCCCTGATCGTCGCTGCGGCCGCCAACCAGCGCCTCGTCAGCCTCGTTGTCCAGCTCGTCGAAATCCCGCTCGTGGTGCGCACTTTCACGCGCTTCGACCGACAGGAATTGGCGCGTAGCGTCAGCCATCATTACGATCTGGTCGAGGCCATCGATGGCCGCAATGCCGATTGGGCCGTGGCGGTGATGCGCGCGCACATTCACGCAGGGCGGCAGGTCATGCTCCGCATGTCCGCGGGCGGAGACGATGAAGTCCTCATCGAAGTAACCGACGCCCGGCCCCGAGGGCAATTATCGCAAGCCGCGTCTGTGCTGGCTGACGATTATAACGCGGATGATGCAGTCGGATATGGTTTCGCCGTGCCGCCGCACCTTCTGCAACCGCTGCCACGTTTCCGCATCGATCTGCATCTGCCACTCGCCGTTTCGCAGGCGCCGCACGGTCTCCTCGAACGGGAACTCGGCCGCAATCAGGGCGCGGCACTCCTCGGTGATTTCGATCTCCGGCATCGCTCTCGAAATGTTAGCGGGCCGGTGCTGGCCGCGCGGGCTGCTATCGCCCGCCCCGGAGAAGTCAGCCAGTTAAATCGCAGCAATCTCTTCTGCGACGAACGGCGTATTCGGCCATAGCAGCCACAGCCGACAACTATCGGCTGAACATGCGGCGCATATCCTCGTCGAGCTGCCTTCGCAACTCCTTCTGCTCCGCCTCGAGCTTTCGGCTTTCTTCCTTCCGCCGCTTGGCGGCGTCATCCCAATATTTTCGTTCTTCGCGCGCCTTGGCGCGTACTTCGCGCACCTTGTCCTGGCCTGGCAAATCCCAAAGTCCAATGAGATTGGCGAGCACGACGGCGATGCCGATCAGCGGGACGATGACCTTTGTAACCTCCCACGGCGACATGGCCTTCGGGTCATCTCCCATCGCCACAGTGCCTGACGTCGGCGCGCCGTGGGACAACGCGCCGACGGACGTGTTCGAACCGCGCGCTGCCGCCACACTTGGCACGCTGGTTCGCGCAGGCGCGACGGCAGGCCTGTCGCGAAATGCAAGCCAGCGCGCTTCAACCGCTTCGCGGAGCGGTCGCGGCTCGACCGAAACGAGTGCGTGGTGCAACGCCATCTGGACCAGCGCGCCTTTGACAATGAAGTTGGCGTTCCAGCCGGGGCCTCGCAGCAAAAATGAATCGACGAAAATTCGGCGATCGTAGAACGGCTTCGGCAGCAGGATGACGGTGACATCGCGGACGACCCACGTATTGTAACTCGGGATCGGGTACAGCGCGGACCGCATCGACCAATACCCCGCTTCAATATCGATGGTGTCGACACCCTGAATTTCCTGCCATGGGATCAAGACCTCCTTGACCATGGGAACCCGGTAATGGATCCCAGCAGGCGACAATGTGAATAGCGGCTTGCCGGAATTCCAGCGTCGCCAGAGCGTAAGTCCGACCAGGGCAACGCCAACCGCCAGACTGAGGACGATCACGATCAATGCCCAGACCTTCCGATCGGAATCGACAAGTGCCAACAGGAGGAGACCGAGAAAAATCAGCAGAAGGCCGGTGGGAAGCAGCCTGACGATGGCCGCGGTCGACCTGTATTCCAGCGTTTGATTGATGTCCTGGGCGCTGACATTCACGGCTTCGGCTCTCGATCGCGGAATGATAACGGGCATCGCCAACCCGTTCCACACGGACTGAAATCCTGTGGTTGCGGATAGGCCATGCCCATGCGCCGATTTGCGCCGACGAACCGATCGGCGGGCACGATGGCAACTTTGCTCAGGAAATCAGTGTGCCCGGCTGGCCCGCAGGTTCATCACGCCGCAAGCGCGACCTTGCGGAACGCCCGGAGCAACGCCCCCTCCAGCTTGCCCTCCATGCCGCAGAGGATCTGGTAGGCGTCCTGCCGGGGCATTGGCGGCTTGTATGGCCTGGCCTCGACCAGTGCTGCAAAGATGTCCGAGATCGTCAGCAATCTGACCAGATCGGAAATCTGCGAGCCTGACAGCCCGTCCGGATAGCCGGAGCCGTCAAGATATTCGTGATGATGCCTGACGCCATCCAGAATTTCGGGGCTGATGCCCGATACGCCCTTCAACAGATCATATCCGATCGCGGGATGGCGCCGGATGATCTCCTCCTCCTCGGGATCGAGACGGCCCGGCTTGTCCAGGATCGACAGCGGGATACGCGCCTTTCCGATGTCGTGGAGGGTCGCCGCGATGCCGAGCCGCGAGACGTCTCCGCCGGAGAATCCGACGTCCAGCCCAAAGGCGACCGCAACACCGGTCACGAGCAGGCAGTGCTGAAACGTGCCCTCGTGATAGCGCCGCACCTCGTCGAGCCATGTCGAAAGCCCGTCCTTGCCGACGCGGTTGATGATCTTCGACGTTGCACGCTGGGCATCGACAAGCTTCAGCGGCCTGCCATGGCGCACATTCGAAAACATCGAGGCGAAGACCGCCACACCTTCGTCCATCTCCACTGCCGGCTCTGCAGCGTCATCTTCCTTGGCCGCTTCCGCCTCTTCGATCTGCGCGACCTTGAGAATTGCTTCCTTGGGGCGTGAAATGACCGCGGTCGCACCGAGCGCATAGGCCTGCGCAACCATCGAACGGGAGAGATTGTGAACGACGAACAGCTTTTCGGGAATGTCGGCAAGCTCTTGCATGACGAACCGGACCTGATCGACGCGCGCCATCTGCCGCAGGTCGATGTCGACCATCAGCACGCCGTGCGACCTGATCCCGGTGCCGTCGCCGTCCAGTACCCAGGGCACCACGGCGTGTTGCGGTTCGAGCATGGCACGAATCGCCGGCAACTTCGTCGGTTCGTCTGTGACAAAGTAGACGAGCATCCAAGAACATCCGTACGCAAGTAGTATTGAGGTAGTGGCCCTTCAAAATTGAAGCACTGAAAAGAAAATGAACTTCTTGCCGGTGGTCCGGACGACCGAGCCCCGCACTCGCGTACATCGCAAGCATTTTAGTCAACATCAGATTTGGCTACCTTGCCGTTAAGCTTGCCACCCCGTATAACTACGGACTCTCAAACAGGTGAACGTGCCGGTCGGGCTCCGAAGGATCGTCAGATCGAGGGCATCGTCAGTGAATGATCTCCCGTCGTGTCGAAGCGAGCCGGAGACCGACAGATTGACGCTGCGCGCCCTGGTCTCGCTCGGCTGCCTGTTCGCCGCCGTCCCGGCGTTCGCGCAGGCCGACCTCGCCGGTGCGACGAGCAAACTCACGCTGCAGGTCGCGACCGCCATCCTCGGCGAAAAATGCCGCCGCATCGAAGCGCCGGATCCCGCGTCGCTGGCTTCGGTATCACTGCACCGAACCTTCCACGATGATTTCGACAGCCATCCCCTGTTGAACAACAGATGGGCGCCGCATTACGCCGGCGGCGCCACCTGGCCGGAAGCGCGCTATTGGGGCGGCGACGGCTCCGACTTCAGGCGCAAGACCAGTTGGAACGGCGAGCAGCAGATCTATGTCGATCCGCGCTATGGCGGACGGGAAACAACGCCGCTCGGCCTCGATCCGTTCAAGGTCAAGGACGGCATTCTCTCGATCGTCGCCAGCCGCATCCCGCCGACACTGAAGACCGTTCTCTTCAACAATGAATATGCCTCGGGCATCCTGACGACGCAGGGCCGGTTCTCCCAGAAGTACGGCTATTTCGAAATGCGCGCCAAGATACCGGTCGGCATCGGCGTATGGCCGGCGTTCTGGATGCTCGCCGATAATGGCGGCTGGCCGCCGGAGGTCGATATCATGGAGGGCCGCGGGCAGCGGCCGGGCGACCTCGCGATGACGACGCATTGGCGAATACCGGAAACGCAGCGCGTGGAACGCTGCGGGTTCGACTTCCGGGTGGCGGACGCGGCGACCACCTTTCACAACTACGGCGTGCTTTGGCAGCCGGATCGCATCACCTATTTCATCGACCGCCGGCCGGTATCCGAGATCAAGGTCCCCGTCGGCTTCAACGATCCCATGTACATGATCGTCAACCTTGCGATGGGATCGAAGACTTTCGAGGGCGTGGGATTCGTCGACGGCGAATCTCCCAATATTGTCGCATTCGAGATCGACAGGATATCCGCCTACCAGATCGACGAACGCTGACCGGAGATGACGATGTTCGGAAAATTATCGCGCCGGCATTTTGCAAAGCTTGCAGGCCTGTCCGCGCTCGGCAGCGCGACGGCGCCGGCCGACGCCGCCGCGCAAGCAGCATCCGAACGGCCGGGGCGCTGCGGCGGCAAGTTTTCCGAAAGACTTCGTGTGGGGCACCGCCACCTCGGCCTATCAGATCGAGGGCGCCGTGAACGAGGACGGCCGCGGCCGCTCGATCTGGGACACTTTTTCGCACACGCCGGGCAAGATCGAGGATCACACTACCGGCGATCGCGCCAACGAACACTACCACCGTTACAAGGAAGACATCGGCCTGATCCGCGAATTGGGCGCCAGGGCCTACCGGTTTTCGATCGCGTGGCCGCGGGTGTTTCCGGAAGGAACGGGCAAGCCGAACCCCAAGGGCCTCGACTTCTACGACCGCCTCATCGACGAACTGCTCAAGCACGGCATCGAGCCATACGCGACGCTCTATCACTGGGATCTGCCGCAGGCGCTCGAGGACAAGGTCGGCGGCTGGCGATCCAGCGAAACCTCGAAAGCGTTCGGCGATTATGCCGGCCATGTGGCGGCGCGCATCAGCGATCGCGTCAGGTCGATCTTCACGATCAACGAAGCCGGAAGGTTCGTGAATTTCGGCTATGGCTGGGGCATCGACGCCCCCGGCCTCAAACTGCCGGACGCCGACGTCAACCAGGTCCGCCACCATGTGGCGCTGGCGCACGGCCTCGCCGTGCAGGCGATCCGCGCGCATGGGCGCGCGGGCACCAGAGTGGGTCCGGCCGAAAACATCGCGGCCTGCGTGCCGGCATTCGACACGCCGGAGAACGTTCGCGCCGCCGAGATGGCGACGCGCGAATTGAACTCAGGCTTCCTCGGCGTGATTCTGGAAGGCAAATACACCGACGGCTTTCTGCAGTACGCAGGCCCGGCAGCGCCGAAATTCACCGATGACGGAATTGAAGATCATTTCCTCGCCCAATGATTTCGTCGGCCTCAACATCTACGCGCCGCAATTCTACATCGCCGCTTCCGACAAGGCGCCGGGCTGGAGCGTGCTGCCGTTCCCCGCCTCGTTCCCGCACATGAATTCGGAATGGCTGCGCGTGGGGCCGGAGACGATCTACTGGGCGCCGCGGCTGGCGGCAAAAGTCTGGAACATCGAGACCATCTACATCAGCGAGAACGGCACCTCGTCGGAAGACAAGGTTCACGCCGACGGCCAGGTCTACGACCTCGATCGCATCATGTACCTGCGCAATTATCTCAGGCAATTGCAGCGCGCGACGTCGGAGGGCGTACCGGTCCGCGGCTATTTCCTCTGGAGCCTGATGGACAATTTCGAATGGATATTCGGCTACGAGAAGCGCTTCGGGCTCTACCACGTCGACTTCGAGACGCAGCGCCGGACGCCGAAACTCAGCGTCGCCTTCTATCGCGACGTGGTGGCGCGCAATGCGATCGGCGTCTGAGCAGCGCTATTCATTTCCGTCCAAACACCCTATGCATATCCGTTTGAAGGGGAGCACATGATGATCGAGTGGTTCGACGATCTTGCGTTGGGGATGCGTTTCAAGGGCGAAGACGTCCAGATCACCGAAGCCGACATCAAACGTTTCGCCGCGGAATACGATCCGCAACCGATGCATCTGGACGACGCCGCTGCCGCAAAAACGGTATTCAAGGGTCTCGCGGCTTCGGGCTGGCATACGGCTGCGATCGCCATGAACCTCGCCGTCCAGATTCGGCCGTTCGGTCCCCATCCCCTGATCGGGATGGGTGTCGACGAGCTACGCTGGATGGCGCCGGTGCGACCCGGCGATACGCTCCATCTTGAAGGAGAAGTCGTTGGCCTCACGCCATCGCGAACAAAGCCGCAAGGCATCGCGCTGGTGAAATGGACTGTGTTCAATCAGAACGCCGAGGCCGTCTATACCTTCACCCCGATCGCTATCGTTCCTCGCCAGCCCTCGGCAACCTAGGCCGCCCGTGCCCGGCGCTCAATCAAACCGCGCGGCCTGCCGCAGCGGCACCGAGACCTCGGAGATCGAGCGCTGCTTGCCCTGAATTGCCACAGTCGTGACCGGTTCCTGCGCCAGCTTGCGCGATGATTCGTGACCGACGAACACGCCTGCCGCGGTGAGCAACAGCACGACATAAAGTGCGAACATGCCGCCGACCCATTGCCAGTAGATCCGGCGGGCATCGGGGGTCAGGCTTTCAAGTAATCGGCGCATGGTTGCCTCCTCATCAGGAAACCTTATGCGTTGCGTATACGCCGCAAGTCACACCCGGTATGTGACGCACTTCACAGAAGTCGATTTGAACGGAGAAACCCGTGACCGGAGCGGAATTAAAGAAACTTCGCGCGCATCTCGGCGAGGCCATCGGCCAGCCGCTGTCGGTAGCCGACATGGCCAAACTCTGCGGGCTGCCGGCTTCCGATGGCGCCGACACCATCCGCAAGTGGGAGGTCACCGGCCCGACCGGGCCGGTGGCGGAGCTGCTGCGGATCCTGGCGATGGCCAGCGACCACTATCCGATCCTGGAAATGTTCAACGTGTTTGACCGCCACGACGTCGCCGCGAAAGACCGCCCCGCCCGCCGGCAGGCCTTCCGCGAACAGATGCGCAGCGACGTGCGGCGCCGCATTGGTTAAGCAAAGCTTGCCGGGAGGCTTCGGGAAACGCGAAAATTAAGCCTTTCCTAACCTTTGATTAGGCCTTCATTAAGTACAAAAAACGTTTGTCTGCCAATGGGTTGGGTTAGTACCCGCTGTCACCTCCAAGTGACAGCATTTTAGATAAATGCAGTCTAATTGCGTGGGCATGGAAGGCGCCCCGCACGAGGGTGTCGCCGAACGGTTTTCGGAGACCAACACAATGAAGAAGATCCTCGCAGCCCTCGTGGCCATCGCCGCCATCACCGCCGCCGCGCCCGCCCTCGGCGCCGATCTCGGCGGGCGCTCCTACTACAAACAGGCGCCCGTTTTTGCGGCGCCGCTCTACAACTGGACCGGCTTCTATCTCGGCGGCCATCTCGGCGGCGCCTTCAGCAGCAGCAACGACTTCGGTGGTGCGGTGCTGAGCGAGTTCCAGCACCCGGCTGCTGGGCGGCATTCAGGCCGGCCTCGATTGGCAATTCGCGCCGAACTGGGTGCTCGGCACCGAGGGCCAGTATTCCTGGCTCGGCAAGAGCAACCTCACCGCCACCTTCCCCGGCGGCTACATCTACACCAACGATCAGCGCGGCCTCGGCTCGATCACGGCCCGCGTCGGCTACACCTGGGGTCCCGGCCTGCTCTATGTCAAAGGCGGTTACGCCTATTCCGACAATAGCGAGCGGGTGACCCTGGGCGGCGTTCCGACCGCCTTCCTGCTCAATGGCAACCACAGCAACGGCTGGACCGTCGGCACCGGCGTCGAATACCTGGTCGCCCCGAACTGGTCGGTCAAAGGCGAGTACATGTATTACGACTTCGGCAGCACCCGCTTCGTGACCCCTGCCCCGCTGGCCCCGTTCGGAAGCTTCCACACCGACGACCACACGCTGAAGCTCGGCGTCAATTATCGCTTCAACTTCGCAAGCCCGGTGGTGGCACGCTACTGAGCGCTTTCAACTGCGAATTGCGGAAGGCCGGCTTTCACGCCGGCCTTTTGTTTTTGGTCACCGTTTTCCGGTTCGCGGAAAAAATCCGTCAAATGCGCGTAATTCGCTTGTCAAAAATGCGGCGAAAAGCCTTCCAATTCCAAACTTGTTAACCGGGTACGGGGATACTGCCGCGCGAGGAAACATCTCAAGGTAGCGTGGACGGGGCGGGCAAATGGCGGCACAAGTCAAATCCAAGGGTTATCGCTTCGGCGTCAGGGGCAGTCTGTTTGCCGCCTTCGCCGTCATCGCCGGCATGGCGGTCGTCATCTCCGCCGGCGCCGGCCTGATGCTCGGGCGGCTCGGCGGGACCATGGTCGACCTGAGCGGCCGGGATATCCCCCGTCTTGCCGCCAGCCTGCAGCTATCCGCGCAGAGCGCCAGCCTCGCCAGCCAAGGCCCGGCGCTGCTGGCCGCACGCAGCGAAGAGGCGCTGAACGATCGAACCAGGAAAATGAAGGAAACCCAGGCGGTCGCGCTGCAGAAGCTCGGCGAGATCGTCGAACTCGGTGCCGACAAGGCGGTCGTCGCGGCGCTCACCGAGAATATGAAGAACATCGACGAGGTGATCAAGAGCCTCGGCTCGGCGGCGCGCGAGCGGCTCGAACTGGGCGCCCAGCACGAAAAACTCTACGACGCGGTGCGCAAGGCGCAGCGGCGTTTCGTGGCCGCTGCCGGGCCTGCGGCAATCGACGCGCAGACCGAACTCTACAGCATCTACGCTGCCCCCAACTTCTCGCAGGCCGAAGCCATCCGGGCACACAAGACGGCCGACCAGCTCGCCGACATCGCCGCCAGCGGCAATCTCATGGCGTTCGACATGATCGCCGCGCTTTCGACCAACAGCAGCGACGTGCTCGAAGCGACCGGCAGGGATTTCCGCACCGCGCAGGCGCGCGTGAAGGCGAATCTCGAAGCGCTGCCCAAGACCACGGCGATGCGGTCGGTTCAAAACACGACCCTGAGCCTGCTGGCGCTTGCCGACGGCAAGACCGGCGTCTTCAAGGTCCGCCAGCAGGAACTGGATGCGGACGATTACGGCCAGACCATTCTGGAGGAAACCCGCAAGCTCAATGTCGGCCTCGGCATCAGCGTGCAGCAGCTGGTCGACGCCGTGCAGAAGGAAACCGACGCCGCGGCCTGGCAGGCGCGTCAGGAGATCTCGTTCGGCACCATGGTCATGCTCGCCCTCGGCTTGTCGACGCTGGTCGGTTCGATCCTGTTCGTCTGGCTCTATGTCGGCCGCAACATCCTGCGGCGGATCAGCAATCTGCAGCACTCGATGCAGGTGCTGTCCAGCGGCGACCTCGAATCGGAGGTCTATCAGACCCACCACCAGGACGAGATCGGCGTCATGGCGGATTCGCTGCAGGTGTTCCGCGAGAGCATGATCCAGAGCCGCGCGCTCTCCGCCGAGCAGGACAAGGACCGCATCGCCAAGGGCGAACGCGCCAGCCGCATGGAAGCGCGTATCGTCGAGTTCGAAGCCACCGTTCGCACCGCGCTCGACAGCCTGTCGACGGCCGCGGGCTCGATGCAGTCGACCGCAAAGACCATGTCGGCGACCGCCGACAAGTCCAGCGCGCTGGTGACCACGGTGGCGACCGCCGCCGAGCAGACCTCGGCCAACGTGCAGACCGTGTCGTCGGGCACCGAGGAATTGTCCTCCTCGATCGAGGAGATCGGCCGTCAGGTCGTCACCTCGTCGGAAATCGCCCGCAAGGCGGTCGAAGACGCCGGCGCGACCGACGCCACCATGCAGGGACTTGCGGACAACGCCGCGCGGATCAGCGTCGTGGTCGACCTGATCCAGACCATCGCCTCGCAGACCAACCTGCTGGCGCTGAACGCCACCATCGAGGCGGCACGCGCCGGCGACGCCGGCCGCGGCTTTGCCGTGGTCGCCTCCGAAGTGAAGAGCCTCGCCAACCAGACCGCGAAGGCCACCGACGAGATCCGCCAGCAGATCGGCAGCATGCAGACGGTGACGGAGACCGCGGTCTCCGCGATCCGCAACATCAGCAGCACGATCGCCGAGATCAACGAGGTGACCACCGCGATCGCGGCCGCGGTCGAGGAGCAGGGTGCGGCGACGCGCGAAATCGCGCGCAACATCCAGCACGCCGCCAGCGGCACCAGCGAGGTTTCCACCAACATCGTCGGCGTCTCCAGCGCTTCGGCGCAAGCCGGAACCACCGCCAGCGAGGTGCTGACCGCCTCCGACGCCCTGCGCCGCGAGGCCGACGTGCTGCGCGAGGAAATCGACGCGTTCCTGTCGAACATCCGAGCGGCTTAAATGTTAGTCAAAATGTCAGCCCGGATGGAGCGCAGCGTAATCCGGGAATTTCTCCGCTCCGCGACCTGCCCCGGATTGCGCTGCGCTCCATCCAGGCTACTTGCCGGCAACCCATGCCCGTTGCCCGATCCCCTACCCGCTTTTTTCGGCTAGCGCAGCGCCGCCTCTGCCGCTAAGCCGGTACCATGCATTCGAAAACCGACACCGTGCAGTCCTCGGCCGAGGCACTGCGATACCCCTGGGAAAACCACCCCGGCCACGATCAGGTCGTCGAGGTGATGCCCGGCGTGCTTTGGGTCCGCCTGAAGCTGCCGTTCCGGCTCAATCACGTGAACATCTACCTGCTGGCCGACGGCGACGGCTGGGCGATGGTCGATTCCGGATTCGGCAATGAGGAATCCATCGCGGCCTGGACGACGCTGTTCGAGGGCCCGCTCCGGCATGTGAAGGTCACGCGGCTGATCGTCACCCATTCGCATCCCGATCACGTCGGCCTTGCCGGCTGGATCACGGAGCGCTTCGACTGCCCGCTGCAGATGTCGCAGGTCGAATATCTGCAATCGGTCTATCACCAGAACCGCGGCACCGAAGAGCGGAAAAACGCGCAGCGCCTGTTCTTCCGCCGTCACGGCATGGACGAGGACCTGACCGACAAACTGCTCGGCCGCGGCCAGGATTATCTGAAACGCGTCTCGGTGCTGCCGCCGGCCTACCACCGCGTCTCCCACGGCGACGAGGTCGTGATCGGCACCCGCCGCTTCAAGGTCATCACCGGCGGCGGCCACGCCCTCGACCAGGTGATGCTGTATTGCGCGGCCGACAAGCTGTTTCTCTCCGCCGACCAGGTCTTGAGCAAGATCTCGCCCAATGTCAGCGTCTGGGCCGTCGAGCCCGACCAGAACTCGCTGGGTGAATATCTGGCCTCGCTCGCCAGCCTGACCACCACCCTGCCCTACGACGTCATGGTACTGCCCGGCCACGGCGTGCCGTTTTACGGCCTCAAGACCCGCATCAAGCAGCTCGCCGACCATCACGAGGACCGCTGCCGCCTGATCGCGGAAGCCTGCCGCGAAGTGCCGCAGACGTCGAGGGAACTGGTGCCGGTCGTGTTCAACAAGTACCCGCTCGATGTGCACCAGATGGGCTTTGCTTCCGGCGAGCTGATCGCCCACGTCAATTACATGCTCAACGAAGGCCGCCTGACCTCGGAAGTGACCGACGGCGTGCTGCGGTTCCGGACCACCTGACAGCGGGCAGGCTGAATCGGCGAGTCGGCGGCTAATTCAGGGAGCGGCTGTCCGGCATCCCTTGGTCAATGACGCGGGCCTGGGTGACTTCGCGAGTGCTCGTCGTACCTTGCATTCGGCGACAATCTGGTCGGCATCCTGCATCACATGGCTCTTGCAGCGGTCGTGGCGGTGCAGGCCCATGCTCGCGCCGACACTTCGAGCACATTGATGAGCGGAACGCCAGACGCGTTTCCGCGCGCAAGTTTTCGATGACTCGGCATGATAGATGCGACGCGGTCGGCCCGGCTTTTTAGATGGCTGCCTGAGCTCTTCCGTTGCTTGTCCGCACCTCAACCCGGGCGGAATTCGGGGATCGTTCAGCTATGAGGCGAGCGAGCCGCTTTCGATGAGCGCGGTGCAGGCATCGACGATGGCGTCCGCGCTTCATGCGATCGGTGAGGCCGAATTGGCTGACGAGATCGATGGCGCTCTGAAAAGTGCGGTTCGCTATTCATCGAGGTGACTTCCTGGCCCTCGGGCAATGCCACACGCAAAGGAAAGGCGTCATGAACGGTTGCGCGCCGCCTTGGCGCTAATGGCCGGAATATTCACCTCGGTGAACTGGACGTAGCAGCTCGGACACCAGGAGATCACCTGACCGGATTTCGAGTGCGACATCTTCGCATCGGGCGCCAGCTCGGACACCGAGTGCCGGGATTACTGTTCGAGCCGAGCAAGGCGCGGCCGCCATCGCCTGCTACGACGCCGCGCGCCTCCGAAAACAGAAAAGCCCAAAGCGGCTAGAAAGACACCTCGCGACCCGAATAGGACCCCTACCTCGCGGAGCTCGCCCGAACCACCGCCAAACTGAAGAATATTTGTCGCGGTTGTTGAACCCCTGGAAAAGCGCGATCGTTCCGCCTTGGCGCCGCTGGCGCGAAAGGACGACCGCAAAAGGACTGCAATGGCCAAAGCGTCTGACTACAGACATCGGATTACGCTTTCAACGGCAACCCGGACTTTGGCGCGCCAACATGACGCCGATTGTTCAGCGCCGCCACGATCAGGCGAGGTGAGGCGATCCGGGGCTTTGTGACGGCGGAAGACAGCAAGTCTGAGGAACTGCGTCGTGATATCGGCGGGGGCTACGCTCGGGCAGCTTCGACGCATTTGCGCATCGCGTGCAGCGTCGGACGCCATCATCGCCGCCAATCGGGCCATCAGGGAATTGGACGTTTAGCCGGATTTGGGTCGCCCCCGCGGGCGGGTCACGGTTTCGGCTGCGCGGCGAAAAGACCCGGACAGAAAAGCGCTCCTAGCGCGTTGATCGAGATCAAGATTTCCCCCGCCTAGGTAGCATCCCGGAGCCCCACCCAAATGTGGGATTTCGCGTAGACACCAAAGCTGGAAAGGCTCTAAAAAGGCACGAAGCCAATCCGGCCGGTTCCGGTTCCAGGTCTTGTGATGGATTACAGCAAATTCTTCCAGTGCCGCCCTCAACCGCCTGCATGACGAGCGGCGCTACCGCGTTTTCGCCGACCTCGAACGGATCGCCGGCCGCTTCCCGCACGCGGTCTGGCACTCGCCGAAGGGCCCGCGCAACGTCGTGATCTGGTGTTCCAACGACTATCTCGGCATGGGCCAGCATCCGAAAGTGGTCGGCGCCATGGTCGAGACCGCCACACGGGTCGGCACCGGCGCCGGCGGCACCCGCAACATCGCCGGCACCCATCATCCGCTGGTGCAACTCGAACAGGAACTGGCCGACCTGCACGGCAAGCAGGCCTCGCTGCTGTTCACCTCGGGTTACGTCTCGAACCAGACCGGCATCTCGACGATCGCAAAACTGATTCCGAACTGCCTCATTCTGTCTGACGCGCTGAACCACAATTCGATGATCGAAGGCGTGCGCCAGGCCGGCTGCGAACGCCAGATCTTCCGCCACAACGACATGGCGCATCTGGAAGAGCTCCTGATCGCGGCGGGTCCCGATCGGCCGAAGCTGATCGCCTGCGAGAGCCTCTATTCGATGGACGGTGACGTCGCGCCGCTCTCGAAGATCTGCGATCTCGCCGAGAAGTACGGCGCCATGACCTATGTCGACGAGGTCCATGCGGTCGGCATGTACGGCCCGCGCGGCGGCGGCATCGCCGAGCGCGACGGCGTCATGCACCGCATCGACGTGCTGGAAGGCACGCTCGCCAAGGCCTTCGGCTGCCTCGGCGGCTACATCGCTGCCAGCGCCGAGATCATCGACTGCGTCCGCTCCTACGCGCCGGGCTTCATCTTCACGACCGCGCTGCCGCCGGCGATCTGCTCGGCCGCGACCGCCGCGATCCGGCATCTGAAGGCCTCGAACTGGGAGCGTGAGCGCCACCAGGACCGCGCCGCCCGCGTCAAGGCGATCCTCAATGCCGCGGGCCTGCCTGTGATGTCGAGCGACACCCATATCGTGCCGCTGTTCGTCGGCGACCCCGAGAAGTGCAAGCAGGCCTGCGACATGCTGCTGGAGGAGCACGGCATCTACATCCAGCCGATTAACTATCCGACGGTCGCCAAGGGAACCGAGCGCTTGAGGATCACGCCCTCGCCCTACCATGACGACGGCCTGATCGACCGGCTCGCCGAAGCGCTGCTGCAGGTCTGGGATCGTCTCGGCCTGCCGGTGAAGCAGAAATCGCTGGCGGCCGAGTAACCCTACTCTCCTGACCCTCGCAAATTGGGCCGGTAGCGCGATGCGCTGCCGGCCCAAAGCGTTTATACTCACCGCTTCCGGCCATGCGTTGCAGCCTCGGCGCTTGCGCGCGTCCGATCGGAGAGGGAGACAAGCAGCGATGCTGCACGACTGGGGCGTTATCGCCGCCGCATTCGCCTATATCGGCCTGCTGTTCGGCGTCGCCAGCTATGGCGACCGGCTGTCGCCGAGCCAGCGCGGCCGCGCCAGCATGCTGATCTATCCGCTGTCGCTGGCGATCTACTGCACCTCGTGGACCTTCTTCGGCTCGGTCGGATTCGCCACCCGCACCAGCTTCGATTTTCTCGCGATCTATGTCGGCCCGATCCTGATGATCGGGCTGTGCACGCCGCTGCTGCGGCGCGTGATCCAGCTCGCCAAGTCGCAGAACATCACCTCGATCGCCGACTTCATCGCGGCGCGCTACGGCAAGAGCCAGGCGGTCGCCGCCACGGTGGCAGTGATCGCGATCGTCGGGTTCGGTGCCTTACATCGCGCTCCAGCTCAAGGCGGTGGCGTCCTCGCTGGAGACGATCCTGAGCGAGGACAAGCTGTTCTCCTCGATCCCGATCATCGGCGACATCGCGCTGGTGGTGACGCTGGCGATGGCGGCGTTCGCGGTGTTGTTCGGCACCCGCCAGACCGACGCCACCGAGCACCAGCACGGCCTGATGCTGGCGGTCGCCACCGAATCCATCGTCAAGCTGGTGGCCTTTCTCGCCGCCGGCGCCTTCGTCACCTTCTGGATGTTCACGCCCGTCGAGCTGATCGAACGCGCGATGAAGACCCCGGAGGCGGTGCGCGCCATCGACTACGTGCCGTCGATCGGCAATTTCCTCACCATGACGCTGCTGTCGTTCTGCGCGATCATGCTGCTGCCGCGGCAGTTTCACGTCAGCGTGGTCGAGAACTCCAGCCCCGCGGAGGTCAACCGCGCGCGCTGGCTGTTTCCGCTCTATCTGGTCGCCATCAACCTGTTCGTGATTCCGATCGCGCTCGCCGGCCTCGTCACCTTTCCGTTCGGCGCCGTCGACAGCGACATGTACGTATTGGCGCTGCCGATCGAGGCGAATTCTCCGCTGCTCAGCATTGCCGTCTTCGTCGGCGGCCTGTCGGCCGCGACCGCGATGGTGATCGTGGAATGCGTCGCGCTCTCCATCATGGTCTCCAACGACATCGTGCTGCCGCTGGTGCTGCAGCGCAGCCCCGCGACGCGCGACGGCAGCAAGGATTTCGGCGACTTCCTGCTCAGGATCCGGCGCTTTGCCATCTTCGCCATCATGGTGATGGCGTATTTCTACTATCGCGCGCTCGGCAATACGCAACTGGCGGCGATCGGCCTGCTGTCGTTCGCAGCCCTTGCCCAGCTGGCGCCGGCCTTCTTCGGCGGCCTGTTCTGGCGCGAGGGAACCGCCCGCGGCGCCATGACCGGCATGCTGGTCGGCTTCGCGGTGTGGGCCTATACGCTGTTCCTGCCGAGCTTCCTGGAGGGCAGTACCGCCGGCCTCCTGCTGCTGCAACACGGACCGTTCGGCATCGAGGCGCTGCGGCCGCGGGCGTTGTTCGGCGCCGATCTGCCGCCGCTGATGCATGGCGTGCTGTGGTCGCTCTCGCTCAACATCCTGACCTACATCGTGATGTCGCTCGCGCAGCGGCCTTCGTCGATCGAACGGCTGCAGGCGGATCTGTTCGTGCCCAACACGCTGACGCCGATCGCGCCGACGTTCCGGCGCTGGCGCACGACCGTGACCGTGCAGGACATCCAGAGCACGGTGGCGCAATATCTCGGCCCCGAGCGCGCCGCCCAGGCCTTCGAGGCCTTTGCCGTCGGCCATCCCGGCAATCTCGATCCGGCCGCGCCCGCCGATTTCGAATTGCTGCAGCACGCCGAACGCCTGATCGCCTCCTCGATCGGGGCCGCCTCCTCGCGCCTCGTGATGTCGCTCCTGTTGCGCAAACGGACCGTCTCCGCCAAGGCCGCGCTGAAACTGCTCGACGATTCCCACGCCGCGCTGCATTTCAACCGCGAGATCCTGCAAACCGCGCTGAACCATGTGCGCCAGGGCATCGCGGTGTTCGATGCGGATTTGCAGCTGATCTGCTCGAACGCCCAGTTCGGCGAAATTCTCGCGCTGCCGCCGCATCTCGTGCAGCTCGGCATCCCCCTGCAGGAAATCCTCGAATTCATGGGCGCCGTCAGCCCGGCCGACTACGGCGACCCCGATGGGTTGCTGCAGCGGCGGCTGGAGGCCTACACCACCGAGGGCGAGCCCTATCTGGAGCGCCTGCCGGACCGCCACATGGTGATCGAGGTCCGCTCCAACCGGATGCCGGGCGGCGGCTTCGTCATCACCTTCTCCGACGTCACGCCGAGCTTCGAGGCCGCCGAAGCGCTGGAGCGCGCCAATGCGACGCTGGAGAAGCGCGTCCGCGACCGCACCGAGGAACTGACGCGGCTGAACTCCGAGCTGGCGCAGGCCAAGAGCACCGCCGAGGACGCCAACATCTCGAAGACCCGCTTTCTGGCGGCCGCCAGCCACGACATCCTGCAGCCGCTCAACGCGGCGCGGCTCTATGTGACGAGCCTCGTCGAGCGGCAGAACGGCGGCGGCGAGGATTCGCGGCTGGTGGAGAACATCGACGACTCGCTGGAGGCGATCGAGGAGATCCTCGGCGCGCTGCTGGACATCTCGCGGCTCGATGCTGGCGCGATGACGACCTCGATCTCGAGCTTCAAGATGGCCGACCTGATGCGCTCGCTCGAAATCGAGTTCGCGCCGATCGCCCGCGCCAAGGGGCTGGAGCTGACTTTCGTGCCCTGCTCGCTGCCGGTGCAATCCGACCGCTCGCTGCTGCGACGGCTGCTGCAGAACTTCATCTCCAACGCCATCAAATACACCCCGCGCGGGCGCGTGCTGGTCGGTTGCCGCCGCCACGGACAATCGCTGCAGATCGGCGTCTACGACACCGGCGTCGGCATTCCCGTGACGAAGCGCGGCGAGATCTTCAAGGAGTTTCACCGCCTGGAACAGGGCGCGCGGATCGCCCGCGGCCTTGGCCTCGGACTATCGATCGTCGAACGGCTGGCGCGCGTGCTCAACCATGGCATCGCGATCGACGGCACGGCCAGCGGCGGTTCGGTGTTTTCGGTGACGGTGCCGGTTGCCACGGCGATCAACCATACCGCCGCGGTCACCAGCGCGACGCCGCTTTCCAGGACGCCGATGAGCGGCGCCCTGATCGTCTGCATCGAGAACGATCCGGCGATCCTCGACGGCATGAAGACGCTGCTGACGGCGTGGAACGCCGAGGTGATCGCGGTGGCCGATCCCGACGCCGCGATCGCGGCGATCGAATCCTCCGGCAGCAGCGTGACCGGCCTTCTGGTCGACTACCATCTCGACCGCGGCAACGGCGTCGCCGCGATCCGCGAGATCCGCCGCCGCTTCGGCGAGAATATTCCGGCCATCCTGATCACGGCGGATCGCAGCCCGAACGTCCGCGCCGCCGCGCGCGAGGAAAACATCGCGATCCTCAACAAGCCGGTCAAACCGGCCTCGCTCCGCGCCTTGCTCGGCCAGTGGCGGGCGCAACAGATGGTGGCGGCGAGATCGTCATGCAGAGCAGAGCCGTCATCGGCGGAGCGCGCGATACCCATCCCTGCCGCGTTCGATGCCCTCGCCGACATGCCATCGGCCACATCGCTCAGGACAGGATGCTGTCACTGCGTTCCGGAAAGCTCGCGACTATCGTCGCGCTCCCCGGATCGACGCCGGCGATCACCCCGTCGGCGTGCCCTGGCGCCACTGGCCGCCGGCGATCTTCGCGGCGGCGATCACGGCCTGGGTCCGGCTCTCGACGCCGAGTTTCTGCAGGATCGCCGAAACATGCGCCTTGATGGTCGCTTCCGACACGCCGAGCTCGTAGGCGATCTGCTTGTTGAGCAGCCCCTCCGACAGCATCATCAGCACCCGCACCTGCTGCGGCGTCAGCGTGACCAGACGGTCGCGCAGGCGCGACATGTCGGGGTCGTCGGCCGAGGTGAGATCGGTGTCCGGCGGAACCCAGACGTCGCCCTCCATCACCTTCATGATGGCGTCGCGCAGCGTTTCGACGCCGAAGCGCTTGGGGATGAAGCCGGAGGCGCCGAAATCCAGCGAGCGGCGGATCGTGCCGGCATCGTCGCTGGCGGACACGATGACCACCGGGATCGCCGGGTACTGCGCGCGCAGGTAGATCAGGCCGGAGAATCCCGAGATCCCCGGCATGGTGAGATCGAGCAGGATCAGATCGACGTCGGAATCCCGTTCCAGCAGCGCGGTGAGATCGTCGAACGATCCGGCCTCGCTGATGACGGCCGACGCCACGACGCTGCCGACCGCCTGACGCAACGCGTCGCGGAACAGCGGATGGTCATCGGCGATGACGAGGTGGGTATTGGCAGCGGTCGTCATCTTTCTTGCGCGAGGTTGCGACTCGCGCTGTCGGCGATTTGATGTCCCGCCGGGCGTCTGCAAGGCAATATCGCTCGCGCAAAGCGGTTAACCGCCGTTGTGCGTGCACAATCGACTCGCCGGCGCGGCTCGCGCCAAGCGTGTGCCCGGACAATCGCTCACGCTGCATCAGTCCTTGAACAGGAGGTCGCGAGCCAATCGTCGACGACGCCACCGCTTCAAGCGCCGCCCGCAGCCGATCGCGGTCGCGGGCTGACAGCCGCTTCACCGAGACGCGTTGGAGGCGGATGCCGTGGGCGATGTCCTCAACCTGCTGCGACACGATCAGATCGAGAAAGACGCCTGCGCTCGCGAGCGCGTCGAGATCCTCTCGCTGACATGGACAAGCGCCTTCACGGCGGCCAGTCGCGCCGGCGTCGATCGTTCCATCACGTGGTAGCGGATCGCCAGGGCGCGCGCCGCGGCGACCAGGCCGAACAGTCCGGCCGTCTTGAGATCGATACGGCCGGCCTTCGGTGCGGATGCCGCCGAGAAATGTCAGGCTCGATGGAACGCTGACATCCTCGACCAGCAAGCTTGGCGAACGCGACTTGGCCCTCCGCCGCCGCGAAGGCCGCCTGCCGCACCGAGACGGCAAGGCTGCCGTCGCCGTGAACGGCGCGCAAGTCGAAGAAGATGTCGACGGACAACAGATCCTCAGGATTGGAGCGCGTGATCCAGCGGTCGATCCGCGTTCTGCCACGTCGCGACCGAGCCGCGCCAGGGCGCGTTTTTCGCCATGACGCCGCCCTTGCAATAGGGCACGCCGACCTCGTGCAGGATATCGGCGACATGCGTCCCGAGCGCCGCGAACCAGCGATCCTCCGCGCCGTCCGGCTCGCCGCGTTCGAAAATCACGGCATTGTCCTGGTCCATCGCCAGCAGGCTTTCGCCGCGGCCGGCCGATCCGAGCACGATCATGGCATAGCCGCACGGCGGCTCGCCCTGGCCGCGCTCCCGCATCATCCGCTCGGCGATCACGGCGGCCTGCCTGGTGAGCGCGCCGAGTTCGCGGGAAATCACTTCCGCGATGTCGCGGCCGGACAAGTCCTTCCGCCAGCAGCGATTCCGCGACCTGCGGCAGCTTCGCCCAGGCGACCGCCAGACGCGTGCGCGTCCGCGGCATCGTCGATCTCGTCGCCGAGCGAAATGGCCTCCCCGGCGCGCAGGCGCAGCAGGTCGCGCGCCGACAATGCCCCGACCACGCGGCCGGCTTCATCGATGACGCCGAGATGGCGGGTCTTGAGACGGTTCATGCGGCCGATGGCGCGATAGACAAACGCGTCCGCAGGAACCGACGCGAGCGGCCGGCTCATGATCTGCCCGACCGGCAAGTCGAGCGCGGCGGCGCCGAGCCGGGCGATCGCGCGCAGCACGTCGCGCTCCGTGACAATGCCCGCATCAGCCGCCTTCACGTCCGCCGGAAGCAGCGTCCGGCGCCGACATAGACGCGCCGATATTCTCTCGCTCGCCAGCCGCGCGAGGGCGTCGTGGACCGAAATGCCGGATGCCACGAAGATCGGCGGCGTCCGCATGATGTCGCGAATGCGGTGCCGAAAGGCGTAGCTGTCGAAGCGTTTCAGGGTCCGCTCGGCATCGGCGCGTGCCGGCGCGTCGACGGCCTCGATCCAGCCGGCTTCGCGCCTGATCGTCGAGCACGGAGGTGAGCGCGAGGCAGGCCCGTTCGGCTTCGGCGACGGTGCGGATGCCGTGGTCGCGCAGCTTCGGCACCAGCGCCAGAAACACGCGCGCCGTCGTTGATCGCGTCGCCGAGCGCGGAATGCCGGTCGGCGACGTCGACGCCGAGCCAGGCGGCGAGCTTCGTCCAGCGCGTAGCCGGCCAGTTCCGGCGCGGCGATCTGCGCCAGCAGCCGCGTGTCGAGCGTGCGCGGCCGTCGTCCACGGCAGGCCGGCGAGATCGCATTCACGCTTCAGCACCGCAAGGTCGAACCCGACCGCGTGCCCGATCACCAGCGTCTGGCCGAGAAACGCGCTGAAAGCGCGGCCAGACATCCGCGAACAGCGGCGACGCCGGCGACCATCGCATCGTCGATGCCGTGAATGCGCGTCGTCTCGGCGGGAATCGATTCGTCGGCTGGCCGCAGCAATTGACGGAACGAATCGCCGGCAACCAGCTTTCCGGCCAAGAGCCGCACGCCGGCAAGCTCGATCACCCGCGCCTTGCGTGGATCGAGCCCGGTGGTTTCGGTATCGATGACAACGGCGTCGAGCGACAAAAGCGGGGCGCCGCCACTCGTCCTGTCCATCGCCCCTCCCTGCCGGCGGCCGCACGCGGCTCGATCGAAGAATTATGCCGTCGGCACCCGCGATCAACGCCCGTTCCAGCGCGGCGCGTCGATGCGCGCGACCAGTTCGTCGTGGATATTGCACAGGCTGACGCGGAGATAATTGCGCGTGGTCTGGAAATCCCGGCCGCGCAGCTTTTCGTGGATCGGCATCATGGCGAAATAGGCTTCCGCCAGCGGTTCGGGGATGTCCATCACGCGCTTGGGCGCATGCCCTCCGACCAGATCGAGCCGATGCGCAGGTCGCGGCGCGCTTCGAGCCAGGCGTCCTCGCCGATCGACGGCGGAACCGGATAGCGGTCGAAAACCGAAAGGACGACTGAGCGATCAGCTGGTCGAGCATCTGCCCGGCGCGGCATCCCGGCGGCATGAGAAGCGCAGCACCCCGTCGATCATTTCGCCCACCATCGAAAGGCCCAGCGGAAAGGCCTGCCAGCGAGCGTGCTCGACGGATTGCGCAAATCCCTCTTCGGCAAACAGAACCTTGGCGTAGTGACCCGCACGGGCGCGCGAGTATTCGTAGATGCCCTTTTGCACGATGAAGGCCGATTGCGCGTCGATGAAGTCCGCAAGCTCCTCCCGGTCGCGAATCGGCGGACGGGAGCGAAACAATTTTTCGAACAGCTTCATCGCGGTCTCATCCTGCCAGATCGACCCAGGTGACTTCGTCAGCTTACCTTATCCGGTCCCTGCCAAGTTCAATGTTCTCAACGCCGCGCCGTTAGCAGCTGCGGCAATTTCCGTTCTGACGCCTCACTCCCGTTCGCAATTGCAACAATTAATACCCCCGAAAGTATAATGAAGACCTGACCATTCGTAGTGTTAGCCTTCGTTGTCTCCAAACCGGCACAAGACCGGTTGGAGCAGCGGCAAGGGGGGCGCCGCACTGAAGGGATTTGCATTCCCCTCGATCATTCAATCCCGGCGTACTTGCTGACCGGTGCTTTGAGGGAGGAAATGCAACCCATGGCTGACTCTACAAGATCATGAAAGCAAAGAGAAGAAGCCCACTGGGCAAAGACCTCGCGTCTGATGTTCACGCATCTCGGCGTCTGGTTCTTCTTCGGCTACGTCATCCACATGTTCGTGGTGCCGCTCAACAAGATCACGATTCCGATCCTCGACTTCCCGCTCGGCTTCTACATGGCCGCGCAGGGCTCGCTCATCGTGTTCGTGGTCATGCTGTTCATGTTCGCGAAGCAGCAGGACAAGATCGACCGCGAATTCGGCTTTGCCGAGGAAGATTGAGGGAGGAACGAGACCATGGCTACAGAAACCTCTGCCAGCAGCTCGGACTTCATCAAGCAATCTGGGCGAGATGTACGGCACCTATACCGGCGGCTTTATCGCGTTCATCATTCTGCTCGCGGTTCTCGAGCAGGTGGGCGTTCCGAACAAGATCCTCGGCTACCTGTTCGTGTTCTTCACGCTCGCGGTCTACGCCATCATCGGCGTGATGACGCGAACCGCGGAGGTCTCGGAGTATTACGTCGCCGGCCGGAGCGTGCCGGCCTTCTACAACGGCATGGCGACCGGCGCCGACTGGATGTCGGCGGCGTCCTTCGTCGGCATGGCCGGCACCCTGTTCCTGCTCGGCTACGACGGCCTCGCATGGGTGCTCGGATGGACCGGCGGATTCGTGCTGGTGTCGATCCTGATCGGACCATACCTGCGCAAGTTCGGCGCCTATACGGTGCCTGACTTCCTGTCGTTCCGGTACGGCGGCAACTTCGCCCGCGCGCTCGGCGTGATCGTGCTGGTCGCCTGCTCCTTCACCTATGTGACGGCGCAGATCTACGGCACCGGCCTGATTGCCTCGCGCTTCCTCGGGATGCAGTTCGAAATCGCGGTGTTTGCCGGGACTTGTCGGCATCCTGCGTCTGCGCGATGCTGGGCGGCATGCGGGCGGTGACCTGGACCCAGGTGGCGCAGTACGTCGTGCTGATCATCGCCTATCTGACGCCCGATCGTGATCCTGTCCACCAAGAAGTACGGAATTCCGATTCCGCGAACTCACCTACGGACAGGCGATCGCGGATATCACGGCGCGGGAGCAGCAGATGCTGGCGACCGGTCTGGCGACGGTCGCAGCCTGAAGCCGCATATCCAGCCGTTCATCAACTACACGCCCGCTGAACTTCTTCGCGATCATCATGTGCATGATGGTCGGCACGGCTTCGTTGCCGCACATCCTGATGCGCTACTTCACCACCCCGTCGGTGCGTGAGGCACGCCAGTCGGTGGCATGGTCGCTGCTGTTCATCTTCCTGCTGTACTTCTCGGCGCCGGCCTACGCGGCGTTCTCGAAGCTGGAGGTCTACACCAACATCATCGGGCGGGATCTGACGGCCATTCGACCCTGGATTGTTCAACTGGGGCGAACTCGGGCTGATCCAGATCTGCGGCAAGAACGCAGGCAGCATCGACGCGATCGTCGCAGCGTGCAAGGCGATCGCCGGTCATCCCGGCGTCGTCAGGCTGCAGGACTTCGTGATCAACACGGACGTGATCGTGCTCTCCACCCCGGAGATCGCGGGACTTCCCTATGTGATCTCGGGTCTGGTCGCCGCCGGCGGTCTCGCCGCCGCGCTGTCGACCGCTGACGGGCTGCTGCTCGCCATCGCCAACGCGCTGTCGCACGACGTCTACTACAAGATGATCGATCCCAACGCGCCGACCGTGCGCCGGCTGACGGTCGCGCGCGTGCTGCTGCTGGTCGTCGCCGTGATCGCGGCCGCGACGGCGGCAACCAAGCCGGCGGACATCCTGGCCATGGTCGGCTGGGCGTTCTCGCTCGCGATGGCCGGCAACTTCCCGGCGCTCGTGATGGGCGTCTGGTGGAAGCGCACGACGGCGACGGGCGCGGTCTGCGGCATCATCGCCGGCTTCGGGCTGTGCCTGTTCTACCTGGTGACGACCCGGTACTTCCCGGGCGCCGGCGTGAAGTACTTCGGCATGACGTCGCTGCTCAACCCGCTGACGGGAGCGCCGCTGGTCGATATCGCGAAGGCCATGGCGTTGCCCAACGCCATGGAAAGCTTCCCGACGCTCGCGCATCCGCTGGCCAACAAGGTCGGCTGGTTCAACCTGACCAACATCGCCTGCGGGTTGTTGGGAACGCCGCTCGGCTTCGCTGGTCATCTACGTCGTCAGCCTGCTCGGCAAGGAGCCGTCGAAGGAAATGCAGGCCTACGTCGACGACATCCGCAAGCCGCGGGCAGGACGGTGCTCGAGGAGAAAACCACCTAGGGACTTCTCGAGACTGGAGATCGGCGGACGGGGCCTTCGGGCCCCGTCTTTGTTTGTCGCAGCCATGATCTCGCCTTGCCCGGACACCGCGCTCTTGCCATTGTTGGCCCGAGCACGGCGTTGGTTGCACGGACCGGGCGGTTCGTCTCATCGCGATGTCGTCAGCGCTGCGAGGAGAAAACGTCTTTGGATATCGCAAGCTCGTTCGGCGCTATTGGTACTTCCATCTGCCAATTTCATTCTGGCGGCGCTTGATGTACACGTTGCTCGGCCGCGTCCTGCTCGGCCTGATGGTGGATGCGAACTCGCCGAACTACATCTGGCGATTTTTCTGCCGGATCACCGATCCCGTCGTCGCGGCTGTCGCGACGGTGACGCCGAAGGTGACCCCTCCGGTGCTGCTTTGGCTGTTCGGCTTCGTCTGGCTGTTCTGGCTGCGCGTCGCGCTTCACTACACGTTGCTGTTGCTCAATCTCGCGCCCCGGCTCGGCGGAGCGGCGTCATGAACCGCAATTTCTATTTCATCGGAATTGCGTTTTTCGGGATGATCAACGGCATCTTCAACCAGCTCGCGCTGATTTTCGCGCTGCTGTACGTCCAGATGCTCGCCGGCCCGCTGCTGTTCGGCAGCCTGTCGCTGACGCTGATGTTCGCATCGCTGATGGTCTCGACCGCCACCGTCATTCTCGGCGGGATTCCGGCGGCGATCTACGAGCGGGTCACCGGCGCCTCGGAATCAAACGACGCGTCGCTCTGGATATGGCTCGCCGGAACCGCGATTCTCGGCGCTTGCCCGCCGCCGGCAATTTTCTCAAGATCGGGCTGTAACCGGCAGCTGTGCGGTGTTGAGGGCACGTCGCGCAGCCGCTACCCTGTGGCCGACCTGTGATCCGACGATATTCCCTTCCGATCGACGGAGTGGCGGATCATGGAAGAGATGCGCCGTATTGCCTATGAAACCGTGCTTCGCGCCTGCGGATTCGCGTCGCTCGCCATCTTCTGCGTCATGATCGGCCTGTCCTTCCTGCCGCGCTCGGCGTTCCAGGCGGGAGGCTTTCTCAGCATGATGATGACGCTCGTGCTGATGCTGAAGGCCCACGAGGCCCGGACCAAGGACCACCGCCGGACCGAGATGTGGCTCTATCTCCCCAAGGAAAGCCGTCCGCCCAGGCTTCAGCGCAGAAGACGATTTCAACGCGTCATGCGCGAGACCTATCTGCTGTTCGCGCGCTGGACCGCGATCATCTCCATCGTGATGTGGACCATCGCGCTTTTTTTCTCCCTTATTGGACTTTAGTCCGAGGCTGCGCCAACCGGCGGACGTTCCGACGCGGCGCGGCGCAGTTCCCGGCTGTTCAGCTTGATCGACACGGCCGAATGCCGGCCAGGCCAAAGCAGTCGAGAACGAGCCTGAATGCCAAGGCGTTTCGCGTTCGCGGAAATCAGCGACTGCCTACTGATTTCGCAGGTCCATCATGCAGGGCAGAAGCAGGATCAGCGTCGGATTTCGCGCATGGAAGTTCAACGCCAGCCGAAAGTACTATTGGGCCAAGCTTCGCGAACATGTAGGAAGCCCTAAATAATAAGCGTCGATCTGACGCAACGCACGTGTTTGTGAGCAGGAAAACAAGGGGAGCAAGCTGCAAATGTCCACTATGACTGCCACATCCGGCAAGGCCGCAGGAATGACGAAAGACGAACGTTTCGTCATTCTCGCTTCCTCGCTCGGCACCGTCTTCGAATGGTATGACTTCTATCTGTTCGGCTCGCTCGCCAGCATCATCGGCGCGCAGTTCTTCGGCGTCATCGATCCCGCAACAAATCAGCCGATGTTCAACCAGGCCACGCGCGACATCTTCGCGCTGCTGGCGTTCGCCGCGGGCTTTATCGTCCGTCCGTTCGGCGCCATCGTGTTCGGCCGCGTCGGCGACATCGTCGGCCGCAAATACACCTTCCTCGTCACCATCCTGATCATGGGCCTGTCGACCTTCATCGTCGGCATCCTGCCCAACGCCGCCACCATCGGCATCGCGGCGCCGATCATCCTGATCGCGTTGCGCCTGCTGCAGGGCCTCGCGCTCGGCGGCGAATATGGCGGTGCGGCGACCTATGTGGCCGAACATGCCCCGATGGGCAAACGCGGATACTACACCTCGTTCATCCAGACCACGGCAACGCTCGGCCTGTTCCTGTCGCTGCTGGTGATTCTGTTCACCCGTACGGCGCTCGGCGAAGCCGAATTCGCGAAGTGGGGCTGGCGCATTCCGTTCCTGGTCTCGGTGCTGCTGCTCGGCATCTCGGTCTGGATCCGGTTGCGGCTCAATGAATCGCCGGTGTTCCAGAAGATGAAGGACGAGGGCAAGAGCTCGAAGGCTCCGCTGACCGAAGCCTTCGCCAACTGGAGCAACGCCAAGATCGTGATCATCGCGCTGATCGGCGGCGTGATGGGCCAGGGCGTGGTCTGGTACACCGGCCAGTTCTACGCGCTGTTCTTCATGCAATCGATCCTCAAGGTCGACGGCTACACCGCCAACCTGCTGATCGCCTGGTCGCTGCTGTTCGGCACCGGCTTCTTCGTCGTGTTCGGCGCGCTGTCCGACAAGATCGGCCGCAAGCCGATCATTCTGGCGGGCTGCCTGATCGCGGCGCTGACCTTCTTCCCGATCTTCAGGATGATCACCACCAACGCCAACCCGGCGCTGGAGAAGGCCATCGAATCGCGTGAAGGTCGAGGTGGTCTCGGATCCCGCGCTGTGCGGCGATCTGTTCAACCCGGTCGGCACCCGCGTGTTCACCGCACCTTGCGACACGGCCCGCGCCTACCTCGCGCAGCAGTCGGTCAAGTATTCGACCACCTACGGCGCGGCAGGCTCCGGCGTGAAGGTCGTCGTCAACGGCAAGGACGTGCCCTATACGGATGCCAAGACATCGAATCCGGCGGTGCTGGCGGCGGTGCAGGCCGCAGGCTACCCGAAGGCCGGCGACGCCCAGATCGTGAAGATGTCGCATCCATTCGACATCTTCCGACCGCAGGTCGCAGCGGTGATCGGACTGCTGTTCATCCTGGTGATCTACGTCACCATGGTGTACGGGCCGATCGCGGCGATGCTGGTCGAACTGTTCCCGACCAAGATCCGCTACACCTCGATGTCGCTGCCCTATCACATCGGCAACGGCTGGTTCGGCGGATTGCTGCCCGCGACCGCGTTCGCGATCGTGGCTTCGACCGGCGATATCTACGCGGGTCTCTGGTATCCGATCATCTTCGCGTCGATCACCGCGGTCGTCGGCTTCTTCTTCCTGCCGGAAACCAAGGACGTCGACATCACGAAGTAATCGACCCGTCCGGCGGTAGCCGGACGGCGACAACGAACCGGCCGCGGAGCGATCCGCGGCCGGTTTGCTTTTGCGAAGTGCCTCAATCCGTCTTGCCGATGAACTGCAGCACGATCTCGCGCCGGTGCGGCCGCGCGCGGTGCTCGACCAGATAGATCGCCTGCCATGTGCCCAGCGCGAGCGCGCCCTGCAGCACCGGGACGTGCAGCGAGGTCGCGGTCAGCATGGTCTTGATATGCGCCGGCATGTCGTCCGGCCCCTCGGTGTCGTGGCGCCATCCGGCATTCTCGGGCGCGAGCCGGTTCAGCGCGGTCGTCAAATCGACGAGCACGGTCGGATCGGCATTTTCCTGGATCGTCAGCGACGCCGAGGTGTGACGGATGAACAGCGTCACCGCGCCTTCGCGCGCCCGCGCCTCCGCACGAATTTCGCGACCTCGGCCGTGAGGTCGGTAAAGCCTGCGCCTGATGTCTGCACCGTCAGCAGCGAGGACACGATGGTGTTGGCGGTGACGGTCGGACGGCGCGGAGCGAGAGAGGGATTTGGGTGATGTCATGAAGCCTCAATTCATTGCACGGTCCTCATCCTGCGAAGGCGCGAAGCGCCGTCTCGAAGGATGTGTTTGGGGCACCAAAGCCATACAAACTCATGGTTCGAGACGCGCGAAGACGCGCTCCTCACCATGAGGCCTATTGTCAAATCTTGCCGTTGACGTCCCGCTGCACCCGGTTGGCCATCTCGATCAGGCGCCGCCAGGCCCGCTCCAGGAACGACATCATGCGATCCATGTCACGGTCGCTCGGCAGCGGGATTTCGATCTTGCGCTCGCCCTCAGTCACCTTCGGCTCGCTCTTCTTCAGCGAATCCGATTTCGGCAGCGGCTCTTCGATCTTGCCGGGGACCGTCGGCTCGCGCGAGGCGAGGTCCGCCTTGAGCCTTTCATTGTCGGCCTGCAGCCGGACAATGTCGGCTTGCAGACGGCCGATTTCCGCGTCCATCGCCGCGCGCTCGTCGGGTACGGCGTAGCAGGCCCAGCCCGCGCCCGAATTGTTGCAGGTCGAGACCGCACCGGTGCTGGTGTCGAGCCGGAGCACGCCATCGCCTGTCGGCGACAGCGCGTAGCGGCCGTTCTCGGTCTCCGGCATCGGGCCTGCGAACGCCTGACCGGCGCCGGCGAGACAAAAGGCCAGCACGATAATAGTGGAGAATTTCGAGGACGATTTCGCTGTGCGCATGGGCTTGCTCCCGCCTCAGGAGTTACCGGTTTCCTCGACCGCCGGGGCGCTTTCAAGGCGCGCCCCTAGACCTTTGAGCTATAGGGCGCGCGGCCGGACTTCAACGCATCTTCCAGCAATTCGAGGCGGTCCTGTCCCCAGAACACCTCACCCTCCAGCACGTAGACCGGCGAGCCGAACACGTCGGCGGCCAGCGCGTCCTGCCGGTTCTGCTCATACGCGGCGCTGATTTCCTCCGCGCCGGAGCGCTCGACCAATTGCTTGCCGGGCAGCCCCGATTCATCGGCCAGTTTCGCGATCGTCGCGGGATCGGCGAGATTGAGCTGATCTTCCCAGACGGCGGCAAAGGCGCGGCGCAAATAGCGGTCGGGATCGTGGCCGGCCTCGAGCGCCGCGATCACGACGCCATCGGCCAGCCGTGCATTGAACGGCCAGTTCGCCGGCTGCAGATGAAATTTCAGTCCGCGCTTGTCGCGCCAGCGTTGCAGTTCGACCATCCGGTAGCGCTGCCGCACCGGGTGGCGCTTCATCAAGGGCAGGCCGCCGGTCTCCGAAAACAGATCGACCAGCACCACCGGCTTGTGATTTACCTTGAGATCATAAGTACTTACCAGACGGCGAAAGGACTGATGCCCGATATAGGCCCAGGGCGATTGCAGCGAGAAATAGTAGTCGACCTGACGCGGCATGCGGGCTCCGGCATGGGGGATTTTCACTTCGCTTCGGACATCCCAACAGAGCGTTCCAACGGGCGCAAGATTGATCCGTGTGGCAATACTGCTGCACTGCGATCCCGGGTCCACAGTGTCGCAGGCATCAACTGAATAAATCCAATGAAATCAATGAAATAACTGGTTACGGCCTAATCTTGACTTGATTAGACGCGCTAAGTATGGTCCGCGCGGCTTTCAAGGGTGACGGGCGTAATTTCCATCAACCGTTGGCATCGTTTAAGTGTCTTGGGCATGGCCCAGGACAAGAACGACAACGCAAGTGGAAATCGCGATCAGCCGTCTTCCGACGAAGCTGCGCTTTCCGCAAGGCTCGGAAGTCTGGATCACCGGTTGTCCGAAATTCGTGACAGCCGCAAAATCAGGACTGATCAACCCGGAACTGAAAGCGGAGACAGAGCTGCCAGAACTTCTGCCATGGCGCTTGGTTTCCGGCTTTCCTCGGAATTGGTCGCGGGCGTTGTCGTCGGGGCGGCGATTGGCTGGGGGTTCGACCGTTTATTGTCGACGTCGCCGTTCGGTTTCATCGTGTTTCTCCTGCTCGGCTTCGTCGCCGGCGTGGTCAACGTGGTGAGAACCGCAGGCGCAGGTCCAGGCAGGCGCTGAGCGTCGACGGGAAGTCACGACATTTGAAATTCGATTGCCGGCCAGGCCGGTGGATAAAGAGCCGCGCGGATGAAAATCGACCCGATCCACCAGTTCAATATCGAACCCCTCTTCACGATCGGCCATATCGGCAAGCACACGATCGCCTTCACCAACTCGTCGCTCTACATGTTCATCACGGTGGCGGTGATCTCGCTGCTGATGATCGGCGGCATGGCGAGAGGGCAACTGATTCCCGGGCGACTGCAGTCGATCGCCGAAATCAGCTACGAGTTCGTCGCCTCGACGATCCGCTCTACCGCCGGCTCGGAAGGCATGAAGTTCTTCCCGCTGATCTTCTCGCTGTTCATGTTCATCTGCGTCTCGAACCTGATCGGCATCATTCCCTATACGTTTACGGTTTCGAGCCACATCATCGTCACCGTGGCGCTGGCGCTCCTGGTCTTCTTCACGGTCCTGATCTACGGCATCTACAAGAACGGCCTCAAGTTCTTCAAGATTTTCGTGCCCTACCGGCGTTCCGATGTACATCCTGCCGCTGGTCATGTTCATCGAAATCCTGTCGTTCTTCCTGCGGCCGGTCTCGCACAGCGTGCGTCTGTTCGCCAACATGCTGGCCGGTCACATCGCGCTGAAGGTGTTCGCGGGCTTCGTCGCCATGCTCGGCGTCGCGCTCGGCGCTCTCGGCTGGGCCGGCGGCATGCTGCCGCTGGCACTCACGGTGGCGCTGACCGCGCTCGAACTGCTGGTCGCATTCCTGCAGGCCTACGTGTTCGCGATCCTCACCTGCATCTACCTCAACGACGCCATTCATCCGGGACACTAAGCGTCCGGGGAATTTCCACCCTCACTCTGTCTTATCTCTCAAGGAGCTCAAGAAAATGGAACCGGCAGCAGCAAAACTTATCGGCGCGGGCATCGCATGCATCGGCATGGGCGGCGCGGGCGTCGGCGTGGGCATCATCTTCGGCAACTACCTCGCCGCAGCGGTGCGCAATCCTTCGGCAGCGCAGGGCCAGTTCGGCAACCTGATCTTCGGCTTCGCCGTGACCGAAGCGCTGGGCATCTTCTCGCTGCTGATCGCGCTGCTGCTGCTGTTCGTTCCGCTCTGAGCTGCACCTTCCCGCGCCGCCTCCCGGCGGCGCGCCTGACAGCAAGAGGAGAACCCCGTGGCTGAAAAAAGTCATGGTACCGGCGCCCACACCGAAGCCGACGGCGGACACGGCGGAGGATTTCCTCCGTTCGAGTCGAGCACGTTTGCTTCGCAGCTGGTGTCGCTCGCTATCGCGTTCGTCGCGCTCTATGTGATCGTATCCCGCTTTGCGCTGCCGCGCGTCGAAAGCGTGATCGATGCACGTCAGAACGCGATCGAGGGCGATCTGGCCGCAGGCGCAGAAGCTGAAGGACGAGTCCGACGCTGCGCTGAGGGCGTATGAAACGGAACTCGCTTCGGCGCGCTCCCGCGCGCAGGCCATCGGCAACGAGACCCGCGAGAAGCTGAACGCCACCGCGGAAGCCGAGCGCAAGAAGCTGGAAGACCAGCTGACCGTCAAGCTTGCCGCCGCCGAGAAGCAGATCGCGGCGACGCGTGAGACCGCGATGAGCAACGTCCGCGGCATCGCCGCCGATGCGGCCGGCGCGATCGTGCAACGCCTCACCGGCGTGCTGCCCGACGGCAAAACCGTCAGCAGCGCCGTCGATGCCACGTTGAAGGGATAGAGGGATGTTCACCCAACCGGAAACCTGGGTCGCGATCGCCTTCGTCATCCTCATGGTGCTCTTTGCCTATCTCGGCATCCACAAGACGGTGCTGACGGCGCTCGATCATCGCGCCGAGCGCATCAAGGCCGAACTTGACGACGCCCAACGTCTCAAGGAAGAGGCCGCCAAGCTGCTCGGCGAGTACCAGACCCGCCGCGCCAGCGCCGAGCGCGAGGCCGAGAGAAATCATCGCCAACGCCAAGGCCGAAGCCGAACGCATCGCGGTCGAGGCCAAGGCCAAGATGGAAGACTTCGTCGCCCGCCGCACCAAGACTGCCGAGAGCAAGATCGCGCTGGCCGAAGCCCAGGCGCTGGCCGACGTCCGCGCCGCCGCCGCCAACGCCGCGGTCGAAGCCGCCTCGACCATCCTGTCGCAGTCGGTCAAGGGCTCGGTCGCCGACGACCTGCTCGCCAAGGGCATTGCCGAGGTTCGCGCCAAGCTGAACTGAGCGCTTTCAAACCCAACAAAAAGCCGGCGCGAGACAATCGCGCCGGCTTTTTTATTTGCGACCACGAGGCAGGTGCGCTCCCTCTCCCGCTTGCGGGGGTGGGGGTCTCTCCACGGTGAAACTGCCTGAATGGAGAGAGCCCCCACCCGGTGCTTCGCGCCGACCTCCCCCGTAAGCGGGAGAGGTTAAGTACCATCATGCTTTATTGCTTCTTCTTTTTCGGCGCCGGGCGTTCGGGCTTCAGGGACTGCGGGTCGAAGCCGATATAGAAGATGTAGCTGTCGCCGACGGCGCCGGGCGGCGCCGGATAGGTGAGATCCTCGGCCACCAGCGTGAACGGCTCGCTGCCGCCTTCCGTCATGGTGACCGTGGTCTGGTAGGCCTTGGTGGCGATGGTTTTTTCGGATACGCCGCCCTGCACCACCGCGACACGAATCGGAACCTGGACCGACGACGGGGCGCCGGCGGGCCCGGCAATGACGCGGCCCTGAATGCCGATCCGCGCCGTGATCACGCCGCCATTGACGGTGCATTCGCGGGCCATTTTGGAGATCGTCGCCTGAAAGCGCAGGTCGTTGCCGACCGGCTGCTTGCCGGGCGCCGCGACGGCGTAGGTGGACGCGCCGGCCCTGACCGTGACCGGCGGACAGGTCAGATCGCCGGTGTCCTGGGGCACCGCCGCTCCCGGCGCACTCGTCGCCGGCTCCTCGTCCGATTTGCCGCCAAACAGGCTCTTGAAGCGATCCGTGATCGATTGCGCCGATGCCGGCGCCGCCACCAGGCAGGCCAGCCCGCCCGCGACCGCCGCAGCCGCCATCACCCTGGCCAAACGATTGTCACCCATGCGACGTCCCTGATCCCATCATTCCACGTCATTGTTCCCGGCGGCCTTATAGCAGCCCAATGGCGGCGAACCCAAGGCACCCTGAGGGCCTGGAAATCAACGGTTCAGCCGCGGAAATCCTCATGCAGCAGGCCGAACAGCAGATGGTCCTGCCAGACGCCGTTGATGCAGAGATAGCGCCGCGCCAGCCCCTCGCGGGTGAAGCCGCATTTCTCCAGCACCCGGATCGAGGGCGAATTGGAGGGAATGCAGGCGGCCTCGATGCGGTGCAGGTTGAGCTCGCCGAACAGCGTCGGCAGCAGCACCCGGAGCGCCGCGGTCATGTAGCCGCGGCCGGCATGGGGCTCGCCGACCCAATAGCCGATCGTGCCGGCCTGCACGATGCCGCGGCGGACATTGGCGAGCGTGATGCCGCCGATCATGGCGCCGTCAGACGCGCGGAAGACGATGAACGGATAGGAGCGGTCGGCGGCGATATCTTCGGCATAGCGGCGCAAACGGCGGCGAAAACCGGCGCGGGTCAGATCGTCCGACGGCCAGATCGGCTCCCACGGCGTGAGGTAGGCGCGGCTTTGTTCGCGCAATTGCGCCCATTGCAGGAAGTCCGACATTTGCGGGGCGCGCAGCAGAAGCCCGTGGCCGCGCGGCACAAGCGCGGCCGGTCCGCTGGTTGGCAAACGAAACAGGGCCATGCCCTCTACTCCCCGCTCTCAAACTATCAGAGCATGATCCTTACGGAAAACCGGAGCCCACTTGTCCGGTACCATGCTCTAATGCAGCAGCGTCTTCGCCTTCGACCTCGTCAATCCTTCCGCAAAAGACACCGCCGTGTCCAGCCCCCTGCCGCTGCCGAGGGCTACGACCGCCGGCCGGCTGCGGGACAGCAGCGCATGCGCGGCGTTGCGGGTCGATTCGACGCTGACCGCATCTATCCTGGCGACCAGCTCTTCCACCGTCTGCGGCCGGCCATAGGCCAGCACGTGCCGCGCCAGCTGTTCGGCCCGGGAGGAGCAGCTTTCCAGCGCCATCAGAAGCCCCGCCTTCATCTGCGCCTTGGCGCGGGCGATCTCGGCTTCGGTCAGGGTTTCCACGGCATCGTTGATGACGTCGACGATCACTTCCATCATCTCGGGCGCGTCGGCGGGATCGGTGCCGGTATAGAGGCCGAAAAAGCCGGTGTCGGAATAGGGCGCGTGGAAGGTGTAGATCGAGTAGCACAGGCCGCGCTTCTCGCGCACTTCCTGGAACAGCCGCGACGACATTCCGCCGCCGAGCGTGTTGGTGAAGACCTGCAGCGAGAACAGCGATAGATCGGTCTGCGGCACGCCTTCGAGCGCCAGCGTCAGATGCGCCTGTTCGAGGTCACGGTGCACCACGCGCGAGCCGCCCTTGCCGAACATCGCAGGCACCGGCTTCGGCGCCGGCGAGGCGTCGAAGCTGGCAAATCGTTGCGCCACTTCCTCCACCACGCGCGTGTGGTCGACCGCGCCCGCGGCCGCCACCACCATGTCGGGGCCGCGGTAGTGCGTCGAGAGATAGCCGCGCAGCATGTCGCGATCGAAATTCTTCAGCGTCTTCGCGGTGCCCAGCAGCGAACGGCCCATCGGCTGGTCCGGAAAGCAGAGTTCGTTGAGGTGCTCGAACACGACGTCATCGGGCGTATCCTGCGCCGCGCCGATTTCCTGCACGATGACGCTCTTCTCGCGCTCGAGCTCGTCAGGCACGAAGGACGGATTGGCCAGGATGTCGGAGAGCACGTCGAGCGCGAGCGGCACGTCGGCCTTCATCACCCGCGCATAATAGGCGGTGGTTTCGGTCGAAGTGCCTGCGTTGAGATCGCCGCCGACCGCCTCGATTTCCTCGACGATCTCGCGCGAGGAGCGCCGCGTCGTGCCCTTGAAGGCCATGTGTTCGAGGAGATGCGAGATGCCGTGCTCGTTCGGCTTCTCGTCGCGGCCGCCGACGCCGGCCCAGACGCCGAGCGCGGCCGTTTCCAGATGCGGCATGGTGTCGGTGACGATGGTCAGGCCGGACGCAGCTTGGTTACGTCAACGCTCATCCGGCAACTCCCTGCTTCGCGGCACGGCTCACCGAGCGCACGAATCGCTCCACTTCGGCTGAATCGTTTTTCATCACCGTGATATGTTCCGATTTGGTCATCAGGCCGTCGAGCCAGGCCGGCAGTTGCGGCCGCACGCCGCAGGCGGCTTCCACCGCATCGGGAAACTTGGCCGGATGCGCGGTCGACAGCACGATGTTGGGTATCCCAAAATCCGAGGTGTCGCGATCGGCCACCGCCAACGCCACCGCGGTATGGGGATCGACGAGGTCGCCGGCCTCGCGCCAGGCGGCGCGGATCGCAGCCGACGTCTCGGTCTCGTCGGCGCGGCCGGCGTCGAACTCCTCGCGGATCGCAGCCAGCATGGCATCGGGCAGCACGAAACGGCCGGACTGTTTCAGCGAGCCCATCAGCCGGCGAACGCTGTCGGCGTCACGGCCGCTCGCCTCGAACAGCAGCCGCTCGAAATTCGAGGAGATCTGGATGTCCATCGAGGGCGAAGCGGAGGCGTGAACTTCGCTTCACCTCGTAGATGCCGGTCTTGAGCGTGCGCGGCAGGATGTCGTTGACATTGGAGGCGATGCGCAGCCAGCGGACCGGCAGCCCCATTTTCTTGGCGACATAGCCCGCAAAGATATCGCCGAAATTGCCGGTCGGCACGGTGAAATCCACCATGCGCGCGGGCGCGCCGAGCGCGACCGCTGAGGTGAAGTAATACACCACCTGGGCTACGATCCGCGCCCAGTTGATCGAGTTGACGCCCGACAGCGAGACCGCATCGCGAAAGCCGTGATGGTTGAACATCGCCTTCACGATCGCCTGGCAATCGTCGAAGGTGCCTTCGATCGCGAGCGCATGCACGTTGGCACGCGCCCGACGTCGTCATCATCCGCCGCTGTACGCCGGAGATGCGCCCGTTCGGAAACAGCACGACCAGATCGACATTGTCGAGACCCGCGAACGCATCGACCGCCGCGCCGCCGGTATCGCCCGACGTCGCGACCACGATGGTGGTGCGCTGATTGCGCTTGGCCAGCACGTGATCCATCAGCCGCGAGATCAGCTGCATCGCGACGTCCTTGAACGCCAGCGTCGGGCCGTGAAACAGCTCCAGCACGAATTGATTGGGCCCGATCTGATCGAGCGGCACCACCGCAGGATGGCGGAAGGTGGCGTAGGCCTCGTTCGCCATGCGGCCGAGATCGGCGTCGGAGATTTCACCCGCGGTGAACGGCCTGATCACGTCGACCGCGACTTCCCAATACGGCCGGCCGAAAAAGCCCGCGATGGTCTCGGCAGAGAGCTGCGGCCAGACCTCGGGCACATAGAGGCCGCCGTCGCGGGCAAGCCCGGTCAGCATCACATCGCAAAAACCCAGGACGGGGGCCTCCCCCCGCGTCGAAATATAGCGCGTCAAACCACCCTCCAAAGGCGTTAGCCCTTTGCCAAGCCTTTGATATTGATCATGATTTCTATTTCGCCAACCGCGAAGCAAGGAAGCACCATAAAGCGTTTTGAGGCCAAGGGGAAATGGGGATGGGGTGAAAAAATGGGGTGGAGGCAGGGACGACGATGGACCATCGTTCCCATGCGAAGGCCCGGGCGCTTCCAACTATCCGTATCGAAATGCCTCAACCGGATCGAGCCGCGCCGCGCGCCATGATGGATAGAGCGTGGCGAGGAATGACAGCGTCAGCGCCATGATCACAACGCCGGCGGTCTCGCCAAAATCGATCTCCGCCGGCAGCTTCGACAGGAAGTAGAGTTTTGGCGGAAACAATTCGGTATTGGTGAGCCACGAAAGAAATTGCCGGATCGATTCGATATTCACGCAAACCAGCATGCCGACGACAAGCCCGGTCAGCGTGCCGACCACGCCGATCGCAGCACCCGCGATCAGGAACACCCGCATGATCGATCCTCGCGAGGCGCCCACGGTGCGCAGAATGGCGATGTCGCTGCCCTTGTCCTTTACGAGCATGATCAGGCCCGAAACGATGTTCAGCGCGGCGACCAGCACGATCAGGGTCAGGATCAGAAACATGACGTTGCGCTCGACCTGAAGGGCCGCGAAAAAGGCCGAGGTCCGCCGCCGCCAGTCGACAAGGAATACCGGCCGCCCGGCGGCGTCTGCCACCGGCCTTCGGAAGTCGTCGACCCTGTCCGGCCTGGCTTCGATGAAAATTTCGATCGCGCTCACGTCATCAGCCCGATTGAAATAGGCCTGCGCCTCGGCGAGCGGCAGGAAGACCATCACGGAGTCGTATTCCGACATGTCGGTGCTGAACACCGCCGCAACCTTGAAAGGCTTGATGCGCGGCGTAATGGCCTTCGACGTCACGTTTTCGCCGGGCGCGACCAGCGTGATCTGGTCGCCGGCACGCAGCGACAATTGTTCGGCCAGGCGGCGTCCGATGGCGACTCCCTGCCCCTGCTCGAATGCTTCCAGCGAACCCTGCTGAATATTGCTGGCGACCGAGGCGAGCTTGTTGAGATCATCGGCGCGAATGCCGCGAATGAGTACCCCCGAGGCATTCTGCGCCGACGACGCCAGCGCCGGACCGTCCACCACGGGAACGACAAGCCGTATGCCCGAAACCTGACGGATGCGCTCAGTGACGTCTTGCCAATCGGTCAGCGGCGACTCGATTGGTTGCAGCACAAGATGGCCGTTCATGCCGACGATCTTGTCGATCAATTCCTTGCGAAAGCCGTTCATGACGGCCATCACGATAATCAGCGTCGCAACGCCGAGCATGATGCCGAGGAACGAGAAGCCGGCAATGACGGAAATGAAGCCTTCCTTGCGGCGCGCCCGCAAGTAGCGCCCGGACAGCAGCCATTCAAACGCCGAGAACGGCAGGGGGCGACGGACTTTCTCCATGGCGCCACTCTAGCGCGTTTTTGCACCGATTCGAGCGCTCGCTTCGCTCAACAATCTTCATCCACCGCCATATTCCCGCCATGCCGGATCGGGCTGCGAACACGCAGAGCGCCAAAGACGAACGGCTCGAACACCCCCTTTGCCGTTTACTTCAAGCGCGCCGGAACAAACGTCCCGCAGGGAGCTTGTGCATGACGTCGCAATAGCGCGACGGGAGGAAATTAAATGAGACGTATCGCCCTGATCGGTCTTGCGCTGCTGGCAATGACCGCGTCTGCTTCGGCCCGGCTGGGCATGGCGCCCTCGCCCGCGGTGGACAGCTCCCTGATTCAGGTTAGGGGCGGCCACGGGCATGGTCACGGACACATGGGCCGCGGCGGGCGTGGTCACCACTACGGCTGGGGCAGAGGCCGTGGTCATCATTACGGATGGTCCAGGGGCCGCGGTCACCGCCATCACCGATAAACCTTCGCTGGATTCACGTTCGCCATTCCATTGCCCGGGCGAACGCGAATTGCCGCGGCAAGAACGGGTCGCGCCACGCGGCGCGGCCGGTTCAGCCTCCCAAACGCCGATGGCGCTCAGCCGAGCTCCATCTCCACCGCGATCCGGATCAGATCCGAGTGATTCTTGGCGCCGAGCTTCTGCTTGAGCAGCGAGGTGGTGTTGGCGACCGTCTTGTAGGAAATCTCCAGCGCATCGGCGACTTCGACGATCTTGTCGCCGCGGCCCAATAACCGCAGGATTTCCAGCTCACGCGCCGTCATTTGCGACGCCGGATTGGCCTTGATCGACGCGCCGGAAAACGTCACCGCTTCCGCCAGTTGCGGTGAAATGAAATTGTCTCCCGCCGCCACCTTGCGCACGGCCTTCACCAGCATCCTCGGATCGTCGCTCTTCGAGACATAGCCCTGCGCGCCCATCTCGATGGCGCGCACCACGAACGCCGGATCGTCATTCATGCTGAACATGATGATCTTGGCGTTTGGATCGTCCTTGCGGATGCGCCGCATCAGTTCGAAGCCGGAGACGTCCGGAAGCTTGATATCGATCACCGTGACGTCGGGCCGCTTCGCCACGTAGGCGCGGTGGCCGGACTTGGCGTCGGCGGCCTCTTCGATACGCACTGTATTGTCTGACGCGAACAGTGACCGGCAACCCGACAGGACCACCGGATGGTCGTCGACGATCAACACCTTCGTTGCCGATCTGGTAATATTCTGCATCAACCCATCCCCTTCGGGATTAAATAGGCCGTTGGCGATTTTTTAAAAGAGAAATCTTGGGTTGTGAGGGCTATATTGATCCAAATATGGGAAAGACTTTCTCTGCGCGCGCGGTTGTTGCTGCCGCTCGGCTTGATGTTCGCGGCGGCTCTGCTGGCCGGAGGCGTTTCGCTCCAGATCTTTGCCACGACGCAACTTATGGAGGAAACCGAACCGGCCGCTCGCTCGGCCAAGGCCGTCGCGGCTGCGCTCAACGCTGCGCTTCAAACCTCCGATAATCCGCAACCGACGCTGGACGCGTTCGTGCAATCGCTCGGCGCCTCCGAAGCAATCCGGTTTCGACGCCTGGGGAGCGGCCTCGATGTTCACCCGCCCGAGGTGCAGACCCCTCTGGGGACGGTGCCTGAGTGGTTCGTCCGCCTCCTCGTCCTGCCCGAATTCAAAACCACCTTCCCCGTCATGATTGAGGGAAAGCAGGTCGGCGACATCGTCTTTGCGCCGGACATGTCCGCCGACGTCTACGAGAAGTGGATTGGATTTCTCGCGATCGCCTGCTCCGGAATTAGCCTGATGCTGTTGACGGGGGCCATTGCCCATTTCACCGCGCGCTCTGCATTGCGACCGCTGCAAAACCTGGGCGACGGCCTGACCCGAATGCGATCGGGCGACTACGAGCAGCCGATTGCTCCCTCCGGCCCGCCCGAGATTCGCAAGAGCGCTGAGGAAGCCAACGAACTCGCCCGCACTCTCAATCGCCTCAGCCAGGACAACCGAAGATTGCTGCGGCAGATCGTGTCGTTGCAGGACGACGAGCGGCAGGATATGGCGCGCGAGCTTCACGACGAACTCGGGCCGCTGCTGTTCGGGATCCGCGCCAACACGGTGGCGCTGCTGGAATCGATCCCGTCCGCCCAGATCGAAGTCGAGGGGCGCCGCCGAGAGCATTTTGCAGTCGGTCGAAACGTTGCAGCAGACCAACCGCCGCATCCTCGACCGGCTGCGGCCGCTCTACATCCAGGAGCTCGGCCTGGAGCGGAGCATTCAGACGTTGCTGCAGAACGCGAAGGCACAGGCGCCCCGCCTCAAAGTGACGTCGAACATCGACACGACGCTGAACGAGGTCGACGGCTTGCTGTCACAGACGATCTATCGCGTGATCCAGGAGGCGGTGACAAACGTGCTTCGTCACGCCAGGGCAAACGCGATGCACGTCGCGGCCGGCATCAAGGGCCGCGAAGTGATCGTGGAAATATCCGACGACGGCATAGGCTTTCCCGCGGACCGCATGTTCGGCCGGGGATTGACGGGAATGCTGGAGCGGGCGCGGGCGCTGAGCGGGACACTTGAGCTGCTGCGCGAACGAAGGCAGCACCTGCGTGCGTTGCCGGCTTCCGGCGGGAGATTCCGCCGCGCGTGCGCGAGGCGCAGAACAAAGCTAACGGTGATGCGACGGCTGCAATGCAGGCGCGCAGGCGGTGCGCTGGATCTTGGCGTCGCGCGAAAAGGTGAAGAGGATGCGGACCGGCTTGCCTTCGTGGCTCAGATAATCGAGCACGACGCCCTCGGCGGTCGGCGTGACTTCCTCCAGCCCGAAGGCGGTGGGTACGAGGCCATTGAGGCGCGGCCGCCAGTAGGACTTCGAGTTCGGCGCGGCCTTCGCTCACCCTGACCTCGCCGCACTGGCATTCAAGCTTCGCGTCGTCGGCATAGAGGTCGAGCAACGCCGCCAGGTCGCGATTCCGGCACGCGTCCAGCCAGTCGACCACCAACGCAACCTGATCGAAATCATCCGCCAAATCCGCGACCCCATCCACGTCGATATACTTTGTCCCGAGCGCTGACGCGGCTGACGGAGTCTGGCGATCGTCGTGAATGGACACTGAACGGCCTGTTGTCCGGTACGCACCATGGAAACCCGAACAATTGTGCGGAACAAAGGTTCCTGCAACCAGTCCGGTTGAATACGGGGACGGCCGGAATTCACGCGCGGCGCTGCCCGCGCCACCACACCCCGAAGGCGATGACGACCGCAAATGCCAGCGTAAACCAGGTGATGGCGTATTGCAGGTGATCGTCCTTGAGCTGCACCGAAAGCGGGCCGGGTTTGGGAATGCTGCTCTCGGGCGCGGGCGTTTCCAGATCGACATAGAACGGCGCGACGGCCTTGCCGGCCTCGCCCCAGCCCAGCGCGCGCGCCATCGCGAGATGATCGCGGGTGAACCAGAGCCGTTTCGCCAGGCTCTCCGAAGGCGTCAACGTGCCGGCGCTTTCGGGAAACCGGATATAGCCGGTGAGGTCAGCAGGATCACCGGTGATCAACCGGCCTACGGCGCGATCCTGCTGATTGCGATCCTGCATCGTGTTCTGGACGAAGCCGGTATTGACCACGATGGTGTTGCCGTCGGCGAGTTGCGCCGGCAGGAACGCCCAGGTGCCGGGGCCGGAGACGTCGCCGCGAACCGCGGAGCCGGCGCTGTAGACCATCGCATCGGGCACCGGCGCGTAGGTCGCGGTAAAGCGGACACGGCGGAATTCGTCTTTGGCCGGCGTCAGCGCATTCCATTGCGTTCGCGCCGGCAGCGCCGCAGGCTCGGCCGCGAGGCGCTCGTTCAGCATCGCGATCAGCGCGTGCTTTTCGACCCGGCGCTGCAATTGCCAGATGCCAAGGCCGGCGAAGGCCGCCACCATGACAAGCGTGAAGATGGCGAAACCGGTCACCGCCGGTCGCCGTGACGAGAGACCGGTCATTTCGGCTCGCGGTCGATCAGCCGGCCGGGCGCCGCCTTGTGATGGAACTGCAGCGCGATCAGCAGCGACTTCATCGAGCGCAGTGGCAACAGCGTGGTCGCCAAGATCAGCGGCAGCCACAGCGCCGCATGCAGCCAGAACGGCGGCTGATACTTGATTTCGACAATCAGGGCGGCGGTGACGACGATGGCGCCCGCCAGCATGATGATGAAGATCGCAGGCCCGTCGCCGGCGTCGATAAAGGCGTAGTCGAGCCCGCATGCTTCGCAATTCGGGCGCAGGTCGAGGAAGCCCGCATAGAGCTTGCCCTTGCCGCAACGCGGGCAGCGGCAGGCGATGCCGCGCATCGCGCTCTGGGTGACGGTGGGGGGCGCATCATCTGTCATGATCTGTCCTTCCCCTCTCCCCTTGTGGGAGAGGGTGGATCGAATGAGCGTCAGCTCATTCGAGACGGGTGAGGGGTCTGTCTCCGCGGATAGAACTCCTCATCCGGCGCTTCGCGCCACCTTCTCCCACAAGGGGAGAAGGGAAAAGCAAAAAGGGGCGGTCCTTCCGACCGCCCCCTTGTAGCACGTCAAGCCTGCATCAGTGTCCGCCGGCCACGGCCCCCGCGCCGCGGAACCAGACGTAGATGCAGATGAACAGGAACAGCCACACCACGTCGACGAAGTGCCAGTACCAGGCCGCGAATTCGAAGCCGAGATGCTGGGTGGGCGTGAAGTGGCCGGCATAGGTGCGGATCAGGCAGACCAGCAGGAACACGGTGCCGACCAGCACATGGAAGCCATGGAAGCCGGTCGCCATGAAGAAGGTCGCACCGTAGACGTTGCCGGAGAAGTGGAAGGTGGCGTGGGCGTATTCATAGGCCTGCACGCAGGTGAAGGCGGCCCCCAACAACACGGTGAGGATCAGGCCGTATTTCAGGCCCTGGCGGTCGTTCTCGAGCAGCGCGTGATGCGCCCAGGTGACGGTTGTGCCCGAGGTCAGCAGCAAGAGCGTGTTGAGCAGCGGCAGATGCCAGGGGTCGAAGGTCTCGATACCCTTCGGCGGCCAGGTGCCCGGCACGCTGCAGGCGCCCATCGCGGTGCCCGGACCGCAGCCGAACACGGCGTCGCGGGTGGCGTGGACCGCGTCGGCGGGGAACAGCGCGGAGTTGAAGAACGCCCAGAACCAGGCGACGAAGAACATCACCTCGGAGGCGATGAACAGGATCATGCCGTAGCGGTGGCTGATCTGCACCACGCGGGTGTGGTCGCCCTTGTACTGGGCTTCGCGGATCACGTCGCCCCACCAGCTCGCCATGGTGTAGAGCACGCCGATGGTGCCGATGCCGAAGATGACCGGCGCGGCGGCGAACATGTGATGCATCCAGGTGATCGCGCCCACGGCCATGATGAAGGCCGAGATCGAGCCGACCACCGGCCACGGGCTCGGATCGACGAGATGGTAGTCGTGGTGCTTCGCGTGCGCCGTAGCCATTGCGGTCTCTCCGTTAGGTGTGCCGTTCCCTTCGGCACGTATTCGTCTCAACATATCGCCGAAATTCCGCTTACGCGGAATTCGCCGAGGTCAAAGGTTCCCCTTGCGCTTGTCGCCTTCGCCGGCCGCAAGCGGCTTCGGCGCGGTATCGCGCACGGGATAGAAGGTATAGGATAGCGTGATCGTGTTCAGGCCGTCGTTCTCGCTGTCCTTGGCAAGCGCCGGATCGACGTAGAACACCACGGGCATCTCGCGCTTCTCGCCCGGGCCCATGGTCTGTTCGGTGAAGCAGAAGCAGTTGATCTTCTGGAAATAGGCGCCGACCGTCAGCGGCGCGACGTTGTAGGCCGCAACGCCGGTGGTGGCGCGCGCGGCCTGGTTGGTCACGGTATAGAACACGGTGACGACTTCGCCGATCCGGACCTCGATCTCGTTCTGCTCGGGCTCGAACTTCCAGGGCAGGCCGGGGCCGACATTGGCGTCGAACCGCACGGAAATCTTGCGCGCCAGCGGCGCGTCCGACGGCGCCGAGGTCGCGACCTGGGTGGTGCCGTTGAAACCGGTGGCGCGGCAGAACCAGTCGTAGAAGGGCACGGCGGCATAGGACGCGCCGACCATGAACACCACGACGAAGCCGCAGATCGAGGCGACGACCGCATCGCGCGTCAGCGTACGGCGCGAAGCGGTCTTGCCGCTCCCCGTCACTCCCTCGCGCATCTGCGGTTCGTTTTCCATCTCAGCTACATCCGGGATTACATGGGCCGGACGAGAACGGCCGGCCCCTTGACCATGGTGACCGCGAAGAACAGCACGACGAGGACGCCGAGCGCGAGCGCGATGGCGATCGAGCGCTGGCGGCGGCTTCTTTTCTGCGCCTCGGTGAGGACGATTCCATCTGGCTTGCGATTGTCGTCCATTCGCGTTCCATGCGCCCCCTACCCGAGAAGAGGTGCGGCCGCGCGGACCACGACCTCGAGCAGCAGGGTCGCAAACAGCGCGAACAGATAAAGGATCGAGAAGGCAAACAGCCGGCGCGTCGCGCGAGCGGCCGGCTTGCCCTCGCGGTGGCGATAGACCTCGATCGCCAGCCACATCATGCCGGCGCCGAGCACCAGCGAGGTGACGCCGTAGATCGCGTCGAAATAGCCGAGCGGCCAGGGCGCGACGGCGATCGCGACCAGCACGATGGTGTACAGCAGGATCTGCAGCCGCGTCGCATCGGGCCCGGCGACGACGGGCAGCATCGGAACGCCGGCGCGGGCATAGTCGTCGCTGCGGAACAGCGCCAGCGCCCAGAAATGCGGCGGGGTCCAGAAGAAGATGATGAGGAACAGCAGCAGCGGCTCCATCGACAGCGAGCCGGTGGCCGCGGCCCACGCCACGACCGGCGGCAGCGCGCCCGCGGCGCCGCCGATCACGATGTTCTGCGCGGTCCAGCGCTTCAGCCACATGGTGTAGATCACGACGTAGAAGAAGATCGTGAACGCCAGCAGCGCGCCGGCCAGCAGATTGACGAGGATGCCGAGCGTCAGCACCGAGAAGAACGCCAGGATCAGGCCGAACGCCATCGCTTCGCCCGACGTGATGCGTCCGCGCGGGATCGGCCGGTTGGCGGTGCGCGACATCAACGCGTCGATGTCGCCCTCATAGGCCATGTTCATCGCGCCCGAGGCGCCGGCCCCGACCGCGATGCAGAGGATGGCGGTGAACGCCAGCACCGGATGGACATGGCCGGGCGCGATGACGAGGCCGACCAGCGCGGTGAAGATCACGAGCGACATCACCCGCGGCTTCAGCAGCGCGAGGTAATCACCGACCTCCGCCTCGGAAATCCGGGGGAGAGCATCGATGGCGTTGTGATCGACTACCGACAAGATTTATCTCGCTTCACTAAAGCCGCGGCGCGCAACGGCTGCGCGCCGCGAATAGCCGTTTACTGGACGCGCGGCAGCACTTCGAACTGGTGGAAGGGCGGCGGCGACGGCAGCGTCCATTCCAGCGTGGTGGCGCCGGCGCCCCACGGATTGGCCTCGGCGACCCGCTTCTTCGCGAAGGCGTCGACCACGCCGTAGATGAAGATCAGCACGCCGAAGCCCGAAATGTAGGAGCCGAGCGAGGACACCAGGTTCCAGCCCGCGAACGCATCCGGATAGTCGACATAGCGGCGCGGCATGCCCGACAGGCCGAGGAAGTGCTGCGGGAAGAACACCAGGTTGACGCCGATGAAGGTGACCCAGAAGTGCAGCCTTGCCGATGGCCTCCGAGTACATGTAGCCCGACATTTTCGGGAACCAGTAGTACCAGCCGGCGAAGATCGCGAACACGGCGCCGAGCGACAGCACGTAGTGGAAGTGCGCGACCACGTAATAGGTTTCCTGCAGCACGCGATCGACGCCGGCATTCGCCAGCACGACGCCGGTGACGCCGCCGAGCGTGAACAGGAAGATGAAGCCGATCGCCCACAGCATCGGCGTCTTGAACTCGATCGAGCCGCCCCACATCGTGGCGATCCAGGAGAAGATCTTCACGCCGGTCGGCACCGCGATCACCATGGTGGCGGCGACGAAATAGGCCTGCGTCGCCGACGACATGCCGACCGTGTACATGTGGTGCGCCCACACCACGAAGCCGATGCCGCCGATCGCGACCATGGCGTAGGCCATGCCGAGATAGCCGAACACGGGCTTCTTCGAGAAGGTGGAGACGATCTGGCTGATCATGCCGAAGCCGGGCAGGATCAGGATGTACACTTCGGGGTGGCCGAAGAACCAGAACAGATGCTGGAACAGCACCGGATCGCCGCCGCCGTCGGCGGAGAAGAAGGTGGTGCCGAAGTTACGGTCGGTGAGCAGCATGGTGATGGCGCCGGCGAGCACCGGCAGCGACAGCAGGAGCAGGAACACCGTCACCAGGATCGACCAGACGAACAGCGGCATCTTGTGCAGGGTCATGCCCGGCGCGCGCATGTTGAAGATCGTGGTGATGAAGTTGATGGCGCCGAGGATCGACGAGGCGCCGGCCAGATGCAGCGACAGGATCGCGAAATCCACCGCCGGTCCCGGATGGCCCGAGGTCGACAGCGGCGCGTAGATGGTCCAGCCCGCGCCGACGCCGTTGGCGCCCGGCTCGCCCTCGACGAAGGTCGACATCAAGCAGCAGCGCAAAGGAGGCCGGCAGCAGCCAGAACGAGATGTTGTTCATGCGCGGGAACGCCATGTCGGGCGCGCCGATCATCAGCGGCACGAACCAGTTGCCGAAGCCGCCGATCATCGCCGGCATCACCATGAAGAAGATCATGATCAGGCCGTGCGAGGTCACGAACACATTGTAGGTGTGGGATTCGTGGAAGAACTGCACGCCGGGATACATCAGCTCGATGCGGATCGCGATCGACATCGCCGCCCCGATGCAGCCCGCGATGATCGCGAAGATAAGGTACATCGTGCCGATGTCCTTATGGTTCGTCGAATAGACCCAGCGCCGCCATCCGGTCGGATTGGCATGGCCGTGGTCATCATGGGCGTGATCGTGGTGTGTCGCTGCGCTCGTTGCCATTTTGAAATCCTGCCTTGCAGTCCCGTTTCGGACCTTTTCAGGTCCCGTCGCCCTTGTCCCTTAGCGTGTCGCTTGGCCGCGCCTTACTGCGCGGCCTGACCACCAGCCGCGGCGAACGTGTTCGCCGGGTTGGTCGCATATTTCTTCTTCGCCGCCTCAACCCAGGCCGCGAATTCCTGATCGTTCACCACCCGCACCGCGATCGGCATGAAGGCGTGGTCCTTGCCGCACAGTTCGGAGCACTGGCCGTAATACATGCCGACCTTGGTGGCCTTGAACCAGGTTTCGTTCAGGCGGCCGGGGATCGAGTCGATCTTGATGCCGAACGACGGCACCGCGAACGCGTGAATGACGTCGGCGCCGGTGGTCTGGACGCGGATCACCTTGTTGACCGGCACCACCATCTCGTTGTCGACGCCGAGCAGGCGCGGCTGCTTGTCGGCCGCCATCAGCGAATCGAACTCGAACTTGCCGTTATCGGGATAGGCGTAGCTCCAGTACCACTGCTTGCCGGTGACCTTCACCGTGAGGTCGGCCTTGGGAATGTCGAGCTGCTGGAACAGCAGGCGGAACGACGGCACCGCGATGGCGACCAGGATCAGCACCGGGATCAGCGTCCAGGCCACCTCGATCAGCGTGTTGTGGGTGGTCTTGGAGGGGACCGGATTGGCCTTGGCGTTGAACTTCACCACCACGATGACCAGAAGCGCCAGCACGAACAGGGTGATGATCGTGATGATCCACAGCAGCAAATTATGGAAGCTGATGATGTTTTCCATCACCGGGGTGGCGGCGTCCTGCAGCGTGATTTCCCACGGCTTGGGCTGTGCCGCCAAAAGCCGCCCCGCCGGCGGCGAGCGCCATGCCCGCCACCATCAACCCCAGCAATCGCCGGCCCATCTGGCCACTCGACATCTTCATGCCGCTCGCGCTCCCTTGAATAAGTCCCCAAAGCACTCCCGCCGAATGGCGAAAAATGCCGCACGATCCGCCCTCACAAACGGCCTACCGGAGGTACTTTGGAAGTCCAGCTTCAAAAGTATTCGGGCCAGATCGTTAGAACGCGTCGAAATCCAGCCTCTCAAACCATAATTCCAAGGCTCTCGCAATGCAGTAGTAGGGCACAAAGCCATGCGTCACCTGCTATTCGCCGGATGTCGGATTTTCCAGGCAATTCAGGCAAAACGCGCCGCTTTGCGCGGCCCCGACGCTTGACAGCCCGATTGCCGGATGTAGGCACAGTCACAGCGCTCCCGAGCGACCTGATTCGCGCAGGGGCCGGATAAGTCCTGGACGGCGTGGATTGGCCGCGGGCCGCCTTTAAGGCGCCGTCATTGCGTATCAGTCCGGGTAAGTCCAATTACAGTGTATGCTGCCGGCCCGGGCCGGAAATGTCGCCGGCGCTGCCGGAAATCGCAAGAGGATCGACCCAAATGGGGCGTTCGAAACATCAGGTGGGATTTGGCCTGGAACCGGCCCGCTGGCTCGGCGGCCTGCTGGCAGCGGCGTTCCTGCTCGGCCTGACCCAGGCGGCGAGCGCCCAGGGCGCGGTGCGCTCGGTCCATGGCGACTGGCAGATCCGCTGCGACACCCCGCCGGGCGCCCAGGGCGAACAATGCGCCCTGATCCAGAGCGTGGTCGCCGAGGACCGCTCCAACGCCGGCCTCACCGTGATCGTGCTCAAGACGGCCGACCAGAAGAGCAAGCTGATGCGGGTGGTCGCGCCCTTGGGCGTGCTGCTCCCCTCCGGCCTCGGCCTGAAACTCGACAACCAGGACGTCGGCCGCGCCGGCTTTGTCCGTTGCCTGCCCAATGGCTGCGTCGCCGAGGTGGTGATGGACGAAAAGCTGCTCGGGCAGCTTCGGACCGCCAAGACGGCGACTTTTATCATTTTTGAGACGCCCGAAGAGGGAATTGGCTTTCCGCTCAGCCTGAACGGGATCGGCGAGGGGTATGACAAGCTGCCGTGAGGGGCCTCCCCTTTCGCTGCGCTCATGACTATCTTCGACCCATCGTGGTCCCGGCGAACGCGGGGACGACGCGGCACTTGCGCTGAATCGGAGCCTGCATGACCAATCCCGCTACGACCTCCCTTCTCGACCGCGCCAATCTCGACCGCGATGCCGTCCGTCGCGAGATCACACGGGGGCTTGAGGGGGCCGACGATGGCGAGCTGTTTCTGGAGTATGGCCAGACCGAAGCTTTGGGCTTCGACAATGGCCGGCTGAAGCAGGCGACCTACGACACCAGCCAGGGATTCGGCCTGCGTGCGGTGAAGGACGATGTGGTCGGCTACGCGCATTCCTCCGACGTGTCCCTGCCGGCGCTGATCCGCGCGGCCGATGCGGTGTCGGCCGTGCGCGGCGGCTACAGCGGCAATCTTGCCGCGGCGCCGGCGCATACCAATGTGCGGCTCTATGGCGACGACAATCCGCTGGATGCGCCGGGTTTTGAGGCCAAGGTCAAACTGCTGGCCGAGATCGACGCCTATGTGCGCGACAAGGACCCGCGGGTGCGGCAGGCTTCCATCAGCCTGGGGGCCACCTGGCAGGTGGTCGAAATCCTCCGCCCCGACGGCGAGAGCTATCGCGACATCCGCCCGCTGGTGCGGGTCAATATTTCCGTGGTCGCCGGCCAGGGCGACCGGCAGGAGAGCGGCAGCAAGGGTTATGGCGGCCGCGAGGGTTATGCGCGCTTCATCGAAACCAAGGCGTGGCGCGAGGCGGCCGACGGTGCGATCCGCGAGGCGCTGGTCAACCTGGAATCGGTCCCCGCCCCCGCCGGCGAGATGGACGTGGTGCTGGGCGCTGGCTGGCCCGGCGTGATGCTGCATGAGGCGGTCGGCCACGGCCTCGAAGGCGACTTCAACCGCAAGCAGACCTCGGCCTTCGCAGGCCTGATGGGCAAGCAGGTCGCGGCCAAGGGCGTCACCGTCGTCGATGACGGCACCATGGCGTCGCGGCGTGGTTCTCTTTCCATTGACGACGAGGGCACGCCGACCAACCGCACCGTGCTGATCGAGGACGGTATTCTGGTCGGCTACATGCAGGACCGGCAGAACGCGCGGCTGATGAACATGAAGCCGACCGGCAACGGCCGGCGCCAGAGCTACGCCCATGTGCCGATGCCGCGCATGACCAACACCTACATGCTGGCGGGACAGCGCGACCCGGCGGAAATTCTGGCCTCGGTGAAGAACGGCATCTACGCCGCCAATTTCGGCGGCGGCCAGGTCGACATCACCTCGGGCAAATACGTGTTCCAGTGCACCGAGGCCTACAAGATCGAGAACGGCAAGCTCGGCGCCCCCTTGAAGGGCGCGATGCTGATCGGCAACGGGCCGACCGACCTGCACAGGATCACCATGGTCGGCAACGATCTGGCGCTCGACACCGGCATCGGCACCTGCGGCAAGAACGGCCAGGGCGTGCCGGTCGGCGTCGGCCAGCCGACGCTGCGGATGGAAAAGATCACGGTCGGAGGAACGGGCTAGTGAGCGACGAGAAAACGGTGAGCAGCCGGAAGGAAGGCCCGATCGCCAAGCCGGTGAGCTGGCGCGCGCAGGCCGTGCAGCTCGCTGCGATCGTGGCCGTGGTGTTCGTCGCCAAGGGCGCGATCGCCGAGCCGTTTTACGTGCCGTCCGGCTCGATGGAGCCGACGCTTCTGATCGGCGACGCGCTGGTGGCGTCGAAATTCCCTTACGGCTACGGCGCGGCGTCGCTGCCGATCCAGATCACGCTGCCGGAAACCGGCCGGCTGTTCGGCGATACGCCCAAGCGCGGCGACGTCGTCGTGTTCCGCTGGCCGGGCGACCGCTCGCAGGCCTGGGTCAAGCGCGTGGTCGGATTGCCGGGCGACCGCATCCAGTTGCGGCAGGGCCAGCTCTTCATCAACGACCATGCCGCCGCGTTGAAGCCGGACGGGATGGGCCAAGCGGAAGACGATCGCGGCAACACCGAGCGGGCCTATCGCTTCGTCGAAACGCTGCCGAACGGCGTCAGCCACGCGATCTTCAAGATGCGCGACAATGGCCGCCTCGACAACACGCCCGAAGTGACGGTGCCGCCGGGCCAACTGTTCGTGCTCGGCGACAACAGGGACAATTCCGCCGACAGCCGCGTCGCCGTGCGCGACGGCGGCGTCGGATTGCTGCCGATCGATAATCTGATCGGCCGCGCCGATGCCGTGGTCGGCTCCTGGGATCTCGGCATGCGCAGCCAGCCGGTATATACGTGGCTGTCGGGTTTCCGGCTGGCGCGGTTTTTCACCTCGGTGCAGTGAGGTTCAACGTTGTAGGCTGTGGCGCGCAAGCGCCGTGCCCACCTGCGGCGGCGTGCCAATGGATAAAGACCAGTTTCTCACCGCCGCCCTGCAAAATCCCGCCAACCAAATCATTGCCGAGGAATTGTATCGGCTGACGCTGCCGGACGCGTGGCTGGTTTCCGGATGCCTGGTGCAGACGGTGTGGAACGTACTGACGGGCCGCGCGGTCGATTACGGCATCAACGATTACGACGTGTTCTATTTCGATCCCGATACATCATGGGAAGCGGAGGACGAGATCATCCGCACGCTGACGGAGCGGCTTGCCGGCCGCGGCATCGCAGTCGAGGCGCGCAACCAGGCGCGCGTGCATCTCTGGTACCCCGAAAAGCACGGCCTGCCCTATCCGGAGCTGCGTTGTTCGACAGAAGGCATCGACCGCTTTCTGACGAAGAATACGCAGATCGGAATCCGGCGCACGCGCGACGGCTATGAGCGTGTACGCGCCGAACGGCTACGACGATGTCGCCGCACTGATCGTGCGGCCCAATCGGAGCGCGAACTTTTCGGCGGCGAATTACGAGGCGAAGGCTCCGCGCTGGAAGGCGCTGTGGCCGGAGATCACGGTGCTGCCGGCGGATGCGTTGTAACAACCATCGTCCCCGCGAACGCAGTTTCGTAGGGTGGGCTGAGCGAAGCGAGCCCACCATTCTATCGCTTATGCAACCATTGGAGAGTTTGGTGGGCACGGCGCAAGCGCGCCATTGCCCGCCCTACAGGATCACGACGACCGCTACCTCACCACGCCCGAGGTAAACCCCGCCTTGCGTCGCGGCGGCTTGATGTCCTTCTTCAGGAAGCATTGCGCCTCCTTGCCGGCATAGCCCGGCCGGGCATAGGTCCAGGCGCGGCATTTGTTGTCGGCGGCGCAGGCGGCCTTGCAGGCGTCGTCGCCGTCGCCGCTCTTGAGATCAAAGCTCTTGTAGTCGCCGCCGAAGCGGTCGATCGAGGTCTCGATGGCGTCGTTGCGCCGTTCGACCACGCCGGCACCGCGCACGCCGGAAACACAGCAATCGCTTTGCACGCGCGCCGGCACGTTGCTCTTGAGCCAGCACACTGCGCGGTTGGCGAGGTCGGTCGGATAGCTGAAGGTCCAGGCCCGGCAGCGGCGGTCGCGCTCGCACACCAGCGCACATTCCGCCGGATCGCCCGAGGTCACGGGCGCACTGAGATAGTCGCCGCCGGGACGGTCGAAATTGGCCTGCGCCAGCGCCGGGCGCGCGGATGCCGCCGCCGCCAACAAGGCGAGCATCACCAGACACGCCCTGAGCAGGCGAACAGTCCCCATCCGCAGGTTGCTTTCGAGTACGCGTTTCCGGCGCGGGATGGCAAAGCTCTCCCGCTCCAGACCTTTGTTTGCGCGGAGATCAAACTCCGTCGGGCCGCCATTTGAGCGCCATCAACCTGTACGGTGGATGAACGGCCCAAAAGTCAGGCAAACCGTTGGGTTAAAACGCGTATTCTTGATAAGCGGGTTCCACGGAACCGCCCCACTCGCGGTTGAACTTGTCCAGCATCTCTTCCGCGGGCGTGCGGCCCGAATTCGAGGATGCGCTCCAGCGGTTCGAGGTAGCGGCTCTCGTCGCGACCCAGTTGGTCGATGCGGCCGCGCCGCCGCAGGCCGGCATGCGACAGCGTCAGGCACTCCCGGGCGATCTCGAACAAATAGCGATCCCTGATCCGGGCCTTGAAGCCGAAGCGCGGAACGTCGTCACGCAATGCCTGACGCTCCTGCGCGGTCCAGTGGCTGACCAGATCCCAGGCCGCGTTCAGGCTTTCGTCGTCATACAGCAGCCCGACCCAGAACGCCGGCAGCGCCGGCAGCCGGCCCCACGGCACGCCATCGGCGCCGCGCATTTCCAGATAACGCTTGAGGCGGACTTCCGGGAAAATCGTCGAGAGGTGATTGGCCCAGTCCGACAGCGTCGGACGCTCGCCGGGGAACGCGGTATTCTTGCCGTGGAAGAAATCGCGGAACGAGGAACCGGAGACGTCGATATAGGCGTCGCCGCGCTTGATGAAATACATCGGCACGTCCAGCGCATAATCGACCCAGCGTTCGAACCCCATGCCGTGTTCGAACGCCCACGGGATCATGCCCGATCGCGCATTGTCCGTGTCGCGCCAGATCTCGGAGCGGAACGACAGGTATCCGTTCGGCTTGCCTTCGGTGAACGGTGAATTGGCGAACAATGCGGTCGCGACCGGCTGCAGCGCGACCGAGACGCGCAGCTTCTTGACCATGTCGGCTTCGGAGGAGAAGTCGAGATTGGTCTGCACCGTACAGGTCCGGTACATCATGTCGATGCCGTATTGCCCGACCTTCGGCATGTAGTTGCTCATGATCTTGTAGCGGCCCTTGGGCATGACAGGGATCTGCGACCGCGACCAGGACGGCGTCATGCCGAGCCCGAGAAAGCCGATCCCCAGGGGCGTTGCGATCTCGCGGACCTGCGCCAGGTGCGCCATCAGCTCGGACTGGGTCTGGTGCACGGTCTCGACCGGCGCGCCTGATAATTCGAACTGGCCGCCCGGCTCCAGCGAAATCGCGCCGCCGCCGGTGACGTCGTAGAGCCCGATGATGTTGCCGCGCTCCATGATCGGCTCCCAGCCGAGCAGCAGCTGCATGCCCTCGAGCAGCGCGCCGATGCCGCGTGCGCCTTCGTAGGGCACGGGCTGATGGCCCTCCAGCGTGAACGGGGTCTTCTCGTGTTCGGTGCCGATGCGGAATTCGGACGGCGGCTTGCTGCCGGCCTCGAACCACGCGACGAGTTCGTCACGCGATTGCAGCGGCGTCATATCGATCTGGTCACGCGCCATGAAAAAATCCGGGTATCTGGCGATTCGACCGAACGCGCCGTGTGGCCAAGGGAATGCAGACGGCGTCGTCCGCAACAACGAAATATATCAGGGCGCTCATCGCGCCGGCACGCCGTCGCGGGCGGCGGCCGGCTTGACGTCGGAGCAGGAGCAGCCCAGCCGGTCGAGCAGTCCGCAAAGCTTCGCGGCGTCGGCATCGGACAGTTTGGAGCCGACGTACTTTTCGATCGCCGCCGAATAGGCGCTCCACATTTTCTTCTGCAACTCGCGCCCGGCCTCGGTGATCTCCACGAACTGGCCGCGCTTGTCGATCTTGCATTCGCGCCGCGCCGCCAGACCCTCGTCAACCAGGCGGTCGATCAGCCGCGAGGTGGAATATTGCGGGATCAGCATCTGCTTTTCCAGTTCCACCGGGCGCATCTCGCCGGACGGCGCGCGCGACAGTTCAAGCAGCGCGTCATACCAGGCCAGCGGCGGAAAGCCCGCTTTCTTCAGATCCTGCTCGACGGCATCGAGCACCCGGCTCTGCACCCGCATCAGGCGGATCCAGGCGGCGGTCGCCTCGGTCGATGGTTTGCGTTTCATAATCGGGTCCGTATCTGTCACGGATCAGTGTACCGCACTAAATGCAGCTGCATCAATCTTGACTATTTCATGCAGATGCATTTAGTCAGCCCGTCAATAAATTACGAGGGAAGGAAAAGCCGATGAAACTGTATTATTCCCCGGGCGCCTGCTCGCTATCCCCCCATATCGCACTTCTCGAGGCCGGTCTGCCCTATGACCTGGTAAAGGTCGACCTGCGCGCCAAGAAGCTGGAGAATGGCGACGACTTTTTGAAGATCAACCCGAAGGGCCAGGTACCGGCGCTGGCGCTCGATTCGGGCGAATTGATCACCGAGGGACCGGTCATCGTCCAGATGATCGCCGACAAGGCCGCGGGAAAGAACCTCGCACCCGCCCGCGACAGCGCCGACCGCTACAAGCTGCTGGAGTGGCTCAACTTCATCACCGCGGAACTACACAAGAATTTCGGCCCGATGTTCTCGCCGGTGCTGGCCGACGAGGCCAAGGCGTTCTTCAAGGACCGCGTGATGGGCAAGTTCAAGTATATCGACAGCCAGCTCGCCGGCCGCGACTATCTGATGGGCAGCCAGTTCACCGTCGCCGACGGCTACCTGTTCACGATGTTGTCCTGGGCGGAACGGATGAAATTCGACCTGTCCGCCATGCCGAACCTTTTGGCCTACAAGGCCCGCGTCGGCGCCCGCCCGAAGGTGCAGGAAGCGCTGACCAAGGAAGGGCTGATGAAGGCGGCGTAAGCCGCCGGCATCATCGTCGTTTCTTATAGCGACGATATGGTACGAGTTGGAATCGGGCGAGGAAATGCTGAAGACGCGTTTCCTCGCCCGTTTGATTTCGTGGATATGCTGACGCGCGCCGCGTCGCCGGCAATTCTCGATTGTACGATCGCCAGATCGGCACGCACAAATCGCGCGGATGCTCAGTCGTGGATGCTCTGTAGAAGTACGCACTACGCATTACAATTTCTTATAGACTACCCCGTAAATTCCTGGAGTACGCGCGGGGATGTCGCATACGCCCGACGTCGCGTTTGGGTCGCTCAGGAATTCACCACGACGTTCGATCGGTCGCAGTTCGCTGAAGCGGTGCAGTATTCGGTGAGGCTTGGTCGTGTCTATCGAGCGTTTCATGAAGCAGCGCGCCGTCGATATCGTGATGGAGGGCACCTATGTGCTTTCGAACTGGTACGACCCGCAGGGCAAGCTCCGCACCTTCGCCTGCCGCGCCACGCGGGTTTCGCCGTTCCGGATGATGGTGGACATGCCGGTGGTCGGCAAGGTCGGCGACAACCTCACCTCCTACTTCCGGGATATCGGCAACTTCGAGGGCACGATCAGCGACACGGCGAGGGGCGGTGTCCTGCTTGAACTCGAGATGACGCAGGCGATGCGCGCGAAGCTCGCGGAAAAGCTCACCTGGCTGGAAAAAAAGACCCAGGATCCAGTCGGTATCGTCGATGTCCGGAAAACGCCGCGCTTCGTTCCGAAGGCCTCGCGCTCCATCCTGACGCTTGCCGACGGTGCGGTTCACGAATGCTTCGTCGTCGACGCCTCGCAGTCAGGCGTCGCCGTGGCGTCGGAACTGCAGCCGCCGATCGGGACGCCGCTCGCCATCGGCGCCTGCGTCGGCCGCGTCATCCGGCACACCCCTGACGGATTTGCCGTCAAGTTCGTCAAGCAACAGAGCCGCGACGAGTTGAACGGTCTGATCGTGCGTGCGAGGTCGGTTTGAAGTCTCTGCGAACGCAGCGATGAGCTGTAGCCCGGATGGAGTGCAGCGCAATCCGGGAAGCTTTATTCAACGGAGGGACCGGCCCCGGATTTCGCTTCGCTCCATCCGGGCTACCAGCCGCTCGAGATTCCGGGTTCGATGCTTCGCATCGCCCCGGAATGACGAAAGAGAGCCTACGCCGCCTGCTTCTTCGGCGGGAAGCGGCCGTAGAAGGTCTCGCCCCGCGCCGCCATGTCTTCCAGCAGTTTCGGCGGGCTGAAGCGCGAGCCGTATTTGGCCTCTAACTTATGGCAGAGTTCGACGAACTTCCGCGTGCCCATGAAGTCGATATAGGACAGCGTGCCGCCGGTGAACGGCGCAAAGCCGAAGCCGAGGATCGAGCCGACATCGGCCTCGCGCGGATCGGTGATGACGTGGTCCTCCACCGTGCGCGCGGCTTCCACCGCCTGCACCACCAGGAAACGCTGCTTCAATTCCTCGATGTCGAGCGTATCCGGATCGAGCTGCTTGGGCTGCAGCGCGGATAGTCCCGGCCACAGGCTCTTCTGGCCCTTGCCCTTCTCGGGATAGTCGTAAAAGCCCTTGCTGTTCTTGCGCCCCAGGCGGCCCTGCTTTTCGACCAGCTCCACCATCAGCTTCTTCTGGTCCGGGTTGATCGAGTTGGGACCGAGGTCGGTTTCCGTCGCCTTGATGACCTTGAGGCCGAGGTCGAGAGCGACTTCATCCGACAGCGACAGCGGACCAACCGGCATGCCGGCCATCTTGGCGCAGTTCTCGATCATCGCCGGCGGCACGCCTTCCAGGAACATCTCGTTGCCTTCGGCGATGTAACGGCCGACGCAGCGGTTGGCGTAGAAGCCGCGCGAGTCATTGACGACGATCGGCGTCTTGCCGATCACGCGCACATAGTCGAGCGCGGCGGCGAGGGCTACGTCACCGGTGTTCTTGCCGAGGATGATTTCGACCAGCATCATCTTCTCGACCGGCGAGAAGAAATGGATGCCGACGAACTTGCCCTGGTCCTTGAAGCTTTCGGCCAGCGAGGTGATCGGCAGCGTCGAGGTGTTGGACGCGAAGACCGCGTCCGGCTTGAGGTATTGCTGCGCCTTGGCAAAGGTATCCGCCTTGACCTTGCGGTCCTCGAACACGGCCTCGATGACGAGGTCGCAATCCTTCAATGCGGCATAGTCGGCGGTCGGCGTGATGCGCGACATGATGGCGTCGGCCTCGGCCGGCTTGGCGCGGCCCTTGGCGATGAGACCGTCGATGACGCTCTTGGCGTGGGCCTTGCCCTTGTCGGCGCTTTCCTGGTCGCGGTCGATCAGGACGACGTCGAGGCCGGCACGCGCGGAGACGTATCCGACGCTGGCGCCCATGAAGCCGGCGCCGATCACGGCGACCTTCTTGATCCTGGTCGGCGGCACGTTCTGCGGACGCCGCGCGCCCTTGTTCAGTTCCTGCATCGACAGGAACAGGCTGCGGATCATCGCCGCCGCTTCCTTCGAGCGCAGCACCTTGGTGAAGTAACGCGACTCGACGCGCAGCGCGGCGTCGATCGGCAACTGCAGGCCCTCATAGACGCAGCTCATGATGGCGCGCGCGGCCGGATAATTGTCGTAGGTCTCGCGGCGGTAGATGGCGTTGCCGGCCGGGAACATCATCATGCCGGCCTTGGAGAACACCGGCCCGCCCGGCAGCTTGAAACCCTTTTCGTCCCAGGGCGCGACGGCCTTGCCGCCGCCCTTGATCCAGTCCTTGGCCGCCTTGACCAGGTCGGCCGCCGGCACGACGGCGTGGATGAGATTCAGCGCCTTGGCCTTCTCGACCGTGACGGGATCGCCCTTGAGCAGGATCGTCATGGCATCCTGCGGCGGCACGAGACGCGGCACGCGCTGGGTGCCGCCGGCGCCGGGGAACAGGCCGACCTTCACCTCGGGCAGGCCGAGGCGCGTTTTGGGATTTTCAGCCGCGACGCGGTAGTGGCAGGACAGCGTCACCTCGAAACCACCGCCGAGCGCCAGCCCGTTGATCGCCGCCGCCCATGGCTTGCCGCAGGTTTCGATGCCGCGCAGCACCAGCGAGAAGCGGCGGCTCTGCTCGAACAGCATCTGGTTGGCCGCTTCCTCGCCCTTCTCCTTCAGCATCTTGGCATAGGCGACGTTCATGCCCTCGAGCATGGAAAGATCGGCGCCGGCGCAGAAGGCTTCCTTGCTGGAGGTGATGACGACGCCCTTCACCGCGGCGTCGGCCGTGGTCTGCTTCAATATCTCCTCGAGTTCGGTGGTCGAGGTCTCGTCCAGCACGTTCATCGAACGTCCGGGGATGTCCCAGGTGGCAAGCGCAATGCCGTCGGCGTCGGTCTCTAGCTTGAAATTCTTGAAGGCCATGTTGGTTGCTCCCTCGATGCCGGCAGCCGATGTCAGGCGCGGCGGTTGAATTAGTTTTCGTCGGTCTCGTAGTTTCGTAGGGTGGGCAAAGCGCTGCGCCGTGCCCACCATCCGCGGACTCCGCTGGGAATGGTGGGCACGCTGCGCTTTGCCCACCCTACGGCACCTACACTCTTTCGATGATCGTCGCCGTCCCCATGCCGCCGCCGATGCACAAGCGTCACCAGCGCGGTGGACTTGTTCGTCCGCTCCAGCTCGTCCAGCACGGTGCCGAGGATCATCGCCCCCGTCGCGCCGAGCGGATGGCCAAGCGCGATCGCGCCGCCATTGACGTTGATCTTCGAAGGATCGATGTCGAAGGCCTGCATGTAGCGCAGCACGACCGAGGCAAAGGCCTCGTTCAGTTCGAACAGATCGATGTCCGACTTCTTCATGCCGGAACGCTCGAACAGCTTTTCGGTGACGTCGACCGGACCGGTCAGCATCATCGCGGGCTCCGAGCCGATATTGGCAAAGGCGCGGATTTTTGCACGCGGCTTCAGGCCGTGCTTGCCGCCCGCTTCCTTGCTGCCGAGCAGTACTGCGCCGGCGCCATCGACGATCCCGGAGGAATTGCCGGCGTGGTGCACATAGTTGATCTTCTCGACTTCGGGATGCGACTGGATCGCCACCGCGTCGAAGCCGCCCATCTGGCCCATGACGACGAATGACGGCTGCAACTGGCCGAGCGACTGCATGGTCGTGGTCGGACGCATGTGCTCGTCCTTGGCCAGGATGGTGAGGCCGTTGATGTCCTTGACCGGCACCACCGACTTGTTGAAGCGGCCCTCGTCCCAGGCCTTTGCCGCACGCTGCTGGCTCTGCACCGCGTAGGCGTCGACGTCGTCGCGCGAGAAGCCATACTTGGTCGCGATCAGGTCGGCCGAGACGCCCTGCGGCATGAAATAGGACGGAACCGCCATCGAGGGATCCATCGGCCAGGCGCCGCCGGACGCGCCGATGCCGACGCGGCTCATGAACTCGGCGCCGCCGCCGATCACGAGTTCATGCTGGCCGGCCATGATCTGGGCCGCGGCAAAGTTCACGGCATCGAGGCCCGAGGCGCAGAAGCGGCTGATCTGCACGCCGGGGACGGATTCGCCGAGCCCCGCCTTCAGCGCCGCGAAGCGCGCGATGTCGCTGCCGGCCTCGCCGACCGGATCGACCACGCCGAGGATGACGTCATCGACCACGTCCTCGGCGAGATTGTTGCGTTCCTTCAGCGCCTGCAGCGGCACGGCGGCGAGCGCCAGCGCGGTGACTTCATGGAGCGCGCCGTCGGCCTTGCCGCGGCCGCGCGGGGTACGAACGTGATCGTAGATATATGCCTCAGGCATGACGCCCTCCTGGTATGAGGATCATAATATTATAGGCGAAGGGACGGGGAAGTGGCGAAAAATCTCAGAACGCTTCCGCCGCCAATTCCATGGTGGTCGCGCAGCCGGTCTGGATGCGCGCAAGATGGACGTGGGTTTCCGGCAGCATCCGCTCCATGAAGAAGCGGCCGGTCACCAGCTTGGTGGAGAGGTAGGGCGTGGCGCCACTGCTCGCAATCTTGTCCTGCGCCACCTTGGCCATCCGCGCCCACATATAGCCGAAGGTGACGAGGCCGAACAATTGCATGTAGTCGGTGGCGGCCGCACCCGCATTGTCGGGCTTGGTCATCGCGTTCTGCATCAGCCAGCCGGTGGCCTGCTGCAGATGGCCGAGGGCTGCCGAGAGCGGGGTGACGAACGGCTTCATCGCCTCGTCGCCGCCATGCTCCTTGGCGAACGCGCCGACTTCGCCGAAGAACGCCATCACGGCGCGGCCGCCGTCGCGCGGCAGTTTGCGGCCGACCAGATCGAGCGCCTGAATGCCGTTGGCGCCCTCGTACAGCATGGCGATGCGCGCATCGCGCACGAACTGCTCCATGCCGTGCTCGGCGATATAGCCGTGGCCGCCATACATCTGCTGCGCCAGCACCGAATTGGAGAATCCGACATCGGTCATCACGCCCTTCATGACCGGCGTCATCAGGCCCATGTGGTCGTCGGCCTCCTGACGGTCCTTCGGGTCGGTGGAGCGGTGGGCGACGTCGCTCTTCAGCGCGGTCCACACCACCATGGCGCGCGCCGCCTCGTTGAAGGCGCGGATGGTGAGCAGCACGCGGCGCACGTCGGGATGCACGATGATCGGATCGGCCGCCTTGTCCGGCTCCTTTGCGCCGGTCAGCGAACGGCCCTGCAGGCGCTCGCGCGCATACTGGACGGCGTTCTGATAGGCGACCTCGGACTGCGCCAGGCCCTGCACGGCGACGCCGAGGCGGGCCTCGTTCATCATCACGAACATGCCCTGCATGCCCTTGTTCTCTTCGCCGATCAGCCAGCCGGTGGCGCTGTCGTAGTTCATCACGCAGGTGGAATTGCCGTGGATGCCCATCTTGTGCTCGATCGAGCCGCAGGACACGCCGTTGCGGGCGCCGAGCGAGCCGTCGGCATTGACCAGCACCTTCGGCACCACGAACAGCGACACGCCCTTGATGCCGGCTGGCGCGCCTTCGATGCGCGCCAGCACCAGATGGATGATGTTGTCGGCGAGATCGTGCTCGCCGGCCGAGATGAAGATCTTGGTGCCCGAGATCTTGTAGCTGCCGTCGGCCTGCTTGACCGCCTTGGTGCGCAAGGAGGCCGAGATCCGTGCCGCATTGCGGCTCGGTGAGGTTCATGGTGCCGGTCCACTCGCCCGCCACCATCTTCGGCACGAACATCTTCTTCTGCTCGGGCTTGCCGTGCACCATCAGCGCCGCGGTCGCGCCCATGGTCAGGCCGCCATACATCGAGAACGCCATGTTGGCCGCGCTCTGGAATTCGGTGACGACCTGGCTCAGCGTCACCGGCAGCCCCTGCCCGCCATATTCCGCCGGCGCCGACAGACCGAGCCAGCCGCCTTCGGCGACCTGCTTGAAGGCTTCCTTGAATCCCTTCGGCGTCGTCACCGAACCGTCGTCATGCCGCTTGCAGCCTTCAAGATCGCCGACACGATTGAGCGGCTGCAAGACCTCTTCGGAGAGCTTTGCGGCCTCGCCCAAGATCGCCTCGCGCACATCGGCGGAGGCGTCGGTGAAACCGGGCAGATTGTCGTAGCGATCGATCTGGAACACGTCGTTGAGCAGGAAGGTGACGTCTTCCACGGGGGCTTTGTAGATCGGCATGATGTTCTCCCGGCAGGGGCAAAGAGTGGCGAAGGCGCTTGAAATGAATTCGTCGTGGCGATCCGGATTTGGACCTTATCCGGTTCCGGAGATTCTAGGGAGTGAGCAGGCCGGCAAATATCTCGTCAGCCATGCGACATAAACGGCGACGGGCATGATCGCGCAAACCTCACTGCCTCGCGAGTTGCTCCCCCATCAAACGGTGCAGCAGATTGATTCCCTTCAGCGGACGCACCATCACCTTGAAATGCGTGATCTTACCGTCATCGCTGAAGGTGATGATGTCGACGCCGTTGATCTTGATGCCCTCGATCTCGTTTTCGAATTCGAGGACCGCGCCGTTCTCGCTGCGCCATTCGCCGGTATATTTGAAGCCGGGGCCGCCAAGCACCTTCTCGGCGCTCGCCAGATATTTGAAGGTGATGTCGCGCCCGCGCTGCGGCGTGTGGACGACGGGGCTTTCGAACACCGCATCCGGGTGCAGCAGGTCCCACAACGCCGCCGTGTCATGGGACTTCATGTAGCCGTACCACTTGTCGAGGCCGCTCATGGTCATCATGTCTCTCCTCTGACGGGCAGTTCTGGCGGGCAATGACGGGCTGGCGCCGGGGAATGGGCTTCTCCGGAACTTATGCGCATTGACGCATATGCAACTTTATGCATAATGTCAATTACCGTTCATCCGGAGACCGGCGTCGTGGCGCTTGGTGACGCAATCCTTGCCTGCCTGACCGAACGTCCGATGACGGGCTACGAGCTCGCCAAGACGTTCGACAATTCCATTGGATTCTTCTGGAAGGCCGACCACCAGCAAATTTATCGGGAACTGACCAAACTTCGCGACCGCGGCCATATCCAGGGCCGCGAGGTGGTGCAGTCCGGCAAGCCGAACAAGCTGGTCTATACGCTGACGCCGGAAGGACGCGCCGCGCTCCGGCATTGGGCCGCGCGGCCGAGCGTGCCGGCCTCGATCAAGGACGACCTCCTGGTGCGGCTCTACGCGCTCGACAGCGTCGACGTCGAACCGTTGCGCACCGACCTGATGGCGCGGCTGGAACATCACCGCGACCGTTGCGCCCGCTACGAGCGCCTGCTCAACAAACGATTCCCGGATGGTACAGCGCCGCGGGCCGATGTCGGCAAGCTGCTCGGACTTCGCATCGGCCTCAGTCACGAGCGCGCCGTGGCGGAGTGGTGCGAAGAAGCGATCGAGGCGCTGTCGGCTCTCACTTCCGGTGCGGAGCGGACCAACGTCGTGCCTCTTGAGGACGGCCAGCGCGAAAATAGCGGCTAGAGCGCGATGAGATCAGGGTGAGCCGTGACGACGGACCATCCCGCACCCCGGACGCAAGCGGCAAGAGGGCTTAAGAGCCGGTGCCCATTCTACTTTGCATGGGGTTGTTTTCGCGATTTTGCTTTTAGGCCCTGCGGGTTGCGTTCCGATTGAATTGGAACGGCCACAGCCGATGTGACGCCCGCTAACTTTTGCGGCCGTCCGTTCCATTCCTTAACCCGTTCTTTACCGTAAGGAACAAAAGTCAGATCCGAGGCAGGCGACCTGCGCGGAAATAAGATTGTCTCTTCTGTGGGACGCGCGGGGAGGCTGATGGCGCTGGTGGGGCGCCGAAGCGAAACCGGACGAGAGCATGAATTCGCGCGTATCGTGGAGTGTTGACGGCATTGATCCCTCCGTCCGCGAAAGGGCCGAGGCGGCAGCGCGCCGCGCCGGCATGACGTTGAACGACTGGCTCAATTCGACCGTCGGCGAACCAGCCTCGCCCAGTTTCGGCGCGCCTTCCGAGCCGCGGCCGGCGATGTCGCGGCAAATGCCCGACGTGGCTGACATTCACCAGCGGCTGGATTCAATCACCCGGCAGATCGAGCAGATTTCACGGCCCGCCACGCCGCGCGGCGACATTTCGCGCGGCGACGCCGCCCGTAGCGAGCCGACGGTGGCCCGACAGCTCAACGAGGCCATTTCGCGCCTCGACGCGCGGCTGTCGCAGATTTCCAACCCCGCGCCGACCCGGCAGGCCCAGATGCAGGAAAAGCAGCGCCAGTCCGACCTGGTCGAGCGTGCCGCTGCCCAGGTCTATCGCCCCTCACCGCCGCTCAGCCCGGCCTCGATGGATTTTGCGATCGCCGAAATCGCCGCGCGCCAGAACGAGCTCGACGGTCCGCCGCCGCGGCAGACACCGCCACGCCAATCGGCGCCGGCGGCCGGTCCGGCGCAGGCCGCGCCCGCCGGTCCGGACTTTTCGTCGCTCGAGCGGCACCTGCTCAAGATCACGAGCCAGATCGAGGCGCTGCAGCGCCCCGATCATATCGAGGAATCGATCGCCGCGTTCCGCAGCGAACTCGCCGAAATCCGCCAGGCCATCACCGAGGCGGTGCCGCGCCGGGAAATCGAATCGCTCGAGAACGAAATCCGCTCGCTGTCCCGCCGCATCGACGAAAACCGCCAGCACGGCAGCGACGGCCAGACCCTGGCCGGCATCGAGCACGCGCTCGGCGAAATCCGCGAGGTGCTGCGCTCGCTGACGCCGGCCGAGCAGCTCACCGGCTACGACGAGGCGATCCGCAATCTCGGCGCCAAGCTCGACCTGATCCTGCGCTCGAACGACGACCCCTCGACCGTGCAGCAGCTCGAAAGCGCGATCACGGCACTGCGCGGCATCGTCGCCAACGTCGCCTCCAATGACGCGCTGGCCCGGCTCGCCGACGACGTGCACACGCTGTCGGCCAAGGTCGACCAGCTTCCCCGCTTTGACGGCAACAGCGATGCCTTCGGCATGCTCGAGCAGCGTCTGGCCGCACTGACCTCGACGCTGGAAGCAAGGCAGCCGCCGGCTGCCAGCGAGCATTCGGAATTGCTCGAAAACGCGGTGCGCTCGCTGTCGGAACGGCTCGATCGCCTCCCGGTCGGCAACGACAACGCGTCGGCCTTTGCCCATCTCGAGCAACGCGTGTCCTATCTGCTGGAGCGCCTGGAAGCTTCCAACAACGACCGGTCCGCCGCACCCGCCGTCGATCTCGGACGGGTCGAGGAAGGGCTGCACGATATTCTGCGTTCGCTCGAACGCCAGCACGCCAGCCTGGTCGCGCTCGCCGATTCCAACCGCAGCGCCAGCGACACGGCCCGCCGGTGGACACCGGCATCGTCGATCTGGTCAAGCGCGAGCTGTCCGACATCCGCTTCAGCCAGTCGGAGACCGACCGCCGCACGCAGGACTCGCTGGAGACCGTTCACAGCACGCTCGGCCACGTGGTCGATCGCCTGTCCACGATCGAAGGCGATCTGCGCACGGTTCGCACCGCGCCGCCGGCTGCGCCCCAATCTTCTCCACCGCCGATTGACGTGCTCGAAGAAGCGCCGCGCCCGATGACGCCGCTGCAGACCTGGCCGCAGCAGTCGAAGCCGGAGTTGCCGAACCCCGCCGCGCTGCAAGCTGGCCCGCAAGAACATTTTTCCGCCGCGCCGCGCGAATTCCAGGCCGCACCGCCGGTCGCGCCAGCCGCGCCGCCCTTGCCGCCACGCGCAATCAGCGAAATCCTGGAGCCGCATGCCGCAGCACCCCGCGCCGCGATCGCGCCGGAATTGCCGCCGGATCATCCGCTCGAGCCGGGCACCCGGCCGCCCGGGCGCATGTCTTCGCCGTCGGAACGGATCGCAGCTTCCGAAAACGCCATCAGCGAGATCGCTGCCGGGCCGAAGGAGCCGGTCAGTTCGTCGAGCTTCATTGCCGCCGCGCGCCGCGCCGCGCAGGCCGCGGCCGCCGCGCCGCCCCCTGAGAAGGCGGGACGTTCGAAGGCCGCGCCAAAGGACAAGGGCGGCGACAAGGCCAAGGCGGACGACAAGACCCCCTCGAACATTTCCTCCAAGATCCGCTCGCTGCTGGTCGGCGCGAGCGTGGTCGTGATCGTGCTCGGCACGTTCAAGATGGCGATGACGCTGCTCGACACCGGCAGCGTGCTGCAACTGCCGATGATGGAACAGCCCGGCGGGCCGGCCGCACCGGTGAAGGCCCCCGCGCCGGCGGAGAGCAGCACCATGCCGGCAACGCCCGCAGCGCCTGCGCCCGCGCCCTTGATGATCTCGCCGACGCCGGTCGAGAAGCAGTCGAACAATTTCTCCGCACCGAACACGCTGGATAGCACGCGGACCGCGGTGCCGCCGCAGGCCGCGCCGCCCCCGGCTGCAATCAACGACATTACCGGTGCGATCACGACGATCCCGACCACCGGCGGCAAGCTGGCCATGATCGCGGTGCCGCCGACCGAGCGGCTGCCTGACGGCATCGGCGGCCCGGTATTGCGCGCCGCCGCGCTGAAGGGCGACCCGGCCGCGGCTTACGAGGTCGGCGTGCGCTTTGCCGAAGGCAAGGGCGTTACTGCGGATCTCGATCAGGCCGCGAAATGGTACGACCGCGCGGCGCAGGCCGGCGTGGTGCCCGCCATCTTCCGGCTCGGGACCTTCTACGAGAAGGGCCTGAGCGTGAAGAAGGACGTCGATATCGCGCGGCGCTATTATGCGCAGGCCGCCGAGCGCGGCAGCGCCAAGGCGATGCATAATCTGGCCGTGCTCGACGCCGATGGCGGCGGCAAGGGCGCCAATTACAAGAGCGCGTCGATCTGGTTCCGCAAGGCCGCCGATCGCGGCGTCGCCGACAGCCAGTTCAACCTCGGCATCCTCTATGCCCGCGGCATCGGTGTCGAACAGAACCTCGCCGAATCCTTCAAATGGTTCAGCCTCGCGGCAGCCCAGGGCGACGCGGACGCGGGGCGCAAGCGCGACGATATCGCCAAGCGCCTCGACGTCCAGTCGCAGGCGGCGGCCAGGCTCGCGATCCAGACCTTTACGCCGGAGCCGCAGCCCGACGACGCCGTCAACGTGGCGGCACCCGCCGGTGGTTGGGATTCAGCACCGGCGCCCGCCACGGGCAAGCCCGGCGCCAAGCCGGCTGCGAGCAAGCGCACCGCCGCCGTTCATTAAGATTACGTAAGTCGCGGCCAGCCGGCTGGCATGCCGCCATCTCCTCGGCCATAAATTGGTGTAACGGATCGGACCAGCTCGATCCCCAATTGGCTCGGCTTGCGAAGAGGATCGATTGTCGACCGAAGAATAGCCAGGGCGGGAAGAATCGACTTCCGCAGGTCGCCGACAGGCCCCGCGGTCGTACCGCCACGCATTCCGCTCCGATCAGCCTCCGGCGCCGCCGCCGGTTCAAGCGCCCCGCCGCAAGCGGAATTTCTGGTCAGTCGCCATCTTCGTCCTGCTGGTGTCCGGCGTCTGCATTCGCGCCTACCAGGACCTGTCGCAGCCGGACGCGTGGGACTACTGGAAAGACCAGTACGTCTCGCCGAGCCTGACATCGCAGGTGATCGACACGCTCCGATCTTGGTGGTGCCGGCCAGGGCCGGCGTGCGCTCTTCGTCAGCGGGACGATCGGGCCCGCCGCCGCGAAGTCGGTTTCGCGACCAGGCTCGACGAGGCCAATCTCGCGGCGGGCGACATCGTCCTGCTGGCCTCGCCCGGCGGCGATTTGAGCCAGGCCACGATCATGGGCGAGATCATTCGATCAGCGCGCGCTGGCGACCGCGGTCGGCAGCCCCGACGCCTCGGGCCGCGTCAAGCCGGCCTACTGCGCCAGCGCCTGCGTGCTCATCTATGCCGGGGGCAAGACCCGCTTCGGCGTCCTGGGCTCGGCACTGGGCGTTCATCGGTTTGTCACAACCAGGCCCGTGGACGACCCCGTCGCGGAGGCGCAGCGGATTGCCGGCGCCGTGCTGGGCTACATGACCAAAATGGGGGTCTCGTCTACAATCGTGGAAGCGATGTCCGAGACGCGGGACATTCGCTGGCTCAGCCCCAAACAGGCGCTGGCGATGAACCTCGTCACCGATCCGCTCGGAAAACCCTGAGCCGGCCAGTCGCCGGGCGCGCGAGCCGCGCCTTCGCCTCGCGGATTTGTAACAGCGTTTCAACGCACTGACCTACGCGTGGGCAGGTCAGGCAAAAATTTGCCTTCCCGGGCATTTTTAGTGCCTCATCCCTTCGAATTCAGTTATGCAAAGACGCGGGAACCGGCCCTGCGTACGCAAAGCTGCATGCGCGAACCGGCTTCCACTGCCGGCAAATACAACAGAAACCAAGCCCGGAGCGGCCACCCGGCCGTCTCTTGCGGCAAAGCTTAAAAAAGCAGACGCGCGTGCAGCTCTACCTCCCGATCGCCGACATTCCCGTCAATGTTTTCCTCATCCTGGCGATGGGCGCGGCGGTTGGGTTCGTGTCCGGCATGTTCGGGATCGGCGGCGGTTTCCTGATGACGCCGCTGTTGATCTTCGTCGGCATTGCGCCGGCGGTCGCGGTCGCCTCCGTCGCCAGCCACATCGCCGCTTCCTCGTTCTCCGGCGCGCTGTCCTATTGGCGGCGGCGCGCCATCGATCCGCTGCTGGCGGCGGTGCTGTTGATTGGCGGCAGTATGGGCACGGCGCTGGGGGTCTGGACCTTCACGCTGCTGCGCTCGCTGGGTCAGCTCGATCTGATGATCGCGACGTCCTATGTGATCCTGCTGACCACCGTCGGCGGCCTGATGTTCTGGGAAGGCCTGCGGGCGCTGCTGCGGGCCCGCCGCGGCGGTCCGGTCACGATGCGCCGCCCGGGCAGCCATGTCTGGATCCATGGCCTGCCGCTGAAGATGCGCTTCAAGCGCTCGAAAATCTATCTGTCCGTCATCCCCATCGTGGTGATCGGCCTGGTGATCGGCTTCATCGGCGCCGTGATGGGCATCGGCGGCGGCTTCATCCTGGTGCCGCTGTTGATCTACGTGCTGCGGGTGCCGACCTCGACCGTGATCGGCACCTCGATGGTGCTGACCCTGGTCACGATGGTGTTCGCCACCATGCTGCACGCCGTCACCAATCATCTGGTCGATGCCGTGCTGGCGCTGATCCTGATGATCGGCGGCGTCACCGGGGCGCAGTTCGGCGCGCGTGCGGGCCAGAAAATCCGCGGCGAACATCTGCGCCTGCTGCTCGGCCTGCTGGTGCTCGCCGTCGGCGTCCGCTTTGCCGTCGAACTGGTGCTCCGGCCCGAGGATCTCTTCACCATCCGCGAAACCGGGGTGACTGGATGATCGCGCGCGTCCCGCTCACGCTGGTTGGCTTGCTGCTGGGCATAGCGCTCGCGGCCTCGCCCGCGCAGGCCGAGCGGCTGATCGTGTCGGTGTCGAACCACCGCGTCACCGTGACGCCGAATTACTCCGGCGAGGAACTCGTGCTGTTCGGCTCGGTGGAGAAGGACGCCGATACGCCAGCCAATCGCACTTACGATCTGGTGGTGACGGTTGCCGGCCCGCGGGCCGACATGGTGACGCGCCGCAAGGAACGCCGGTTCGGGATCTGGATCAATACCAACTCCCGGCAATTCCTGAAAGTGCCGACCTATCTGGCGCTGTTCTCCAACCGGCCGATCGACGCCATCGCCTCGCCCGAGGTGCAGCGGCGGCAGCAGCTTGGGCTGAACAACGTCCTGCTGACCCAGCGCGTTAGCGGCGATTACGCCGACGTGGTGCCCGACGACGTGTTCCGCAGCGCCTTCGTGCGGCTGCGCCGGCAGCACGGCCTCTATCGCGAGGAGACCTCGGCGGTGACGTTCCTGACGCCGACGCTGTTCCGCACCGGCATTCCCCTGCCCGCGGAAGTGCCGATCGGCCTCTATAACGTCGAGATCAAGCTGTTCGCCGACGGCGCGCTGGTGGCCAAGACCGACACCGCGTTCGAAATCGTCAAGGTCGGCTTCGAGCAGTTCGTCGCCACCACGGCGCAGCAGCACGGCTTCGTCTACGGGCTGATCACCGCCTTCATGGCGCTGATGACGGGATGGATGGCGTCGATCGTGTTCCGGAAGGATTAGTTTGATCCCTTATGGTGAGGAGCCGCGTAGCGGCGTCTCGAACCATGAGGCCCGGCTCTCGCCTGCTCGCATCCTTCGAGACGCCGCTGTGCGGCTCCTCAGGATGAGGTCGGTGGGTGTGGCTTACTTGTTTCCCGGACGGCCTCTCACACCTTTCGCGCTCACGCCGTTGAGCAACACGACAGTCAGGCGCCGGGACGGAACACCGGCAATCCGATGCGCACGCGCGTGCCGCCGCCCGGCGCCTCCATCAGACCGATCGTTCCGTCATGCGCCTCCACCAGGCTGCGCACGACCGCCAATCCGAGCCCCGCGCCGCCCGTTGCGCGGTTGCGCGAGGTCTCAAGGCGATTGAACGGCTCCAGCATCGCCTGACGCCGGTCCGCAGGAATCCCAGGCCCTTCGTCATCGACGATCAGGATGATGGCGGGATTTTCCAGTTGAAGCCGCAGGCGGGCGACGCGACCGTATTTGACGGCGTTGTCGATGATGTTGGCGATGATGCGCCGCAGTGCCAACCGATCGCCGAGCACGATGACATCGCGCGTGGCCTCGTCTGCCGCGAGTTCGACGTGACTTCCTTGAGCACGACGGTCATCGGCTTCGATGCGGACCAACGCCGCGAAGTCCACCATCTCCTGGGAGAGTTGCCCGGCGCCGACTCTGCTCGACAGCAGCGCATCGTCGAGCAGGCGGATCATGTCGTCGATATCGGCGATGGCCCGCTGCTGTTCGGCCGCGTCAGGAATTTTCTCGACGCGCAGCCGCAGGCGCGTGGCAAAGGTCCTGACGTCATGGGCGATGCCGCCGATCAGGGTCATGCGTGACCGCATCATCTCGCTCAGCCGCGTCTGCAGGCGGTTGAACGCGGCGATGACCGCGCGGATCTCCGGCGCGCTGCGGCGTGCCTCGGGCAGCGGCGGCGGATCTGCCGACAGATCGACCCGGTCGACGGCGGCGGCGAGTTGTGCCAGCGGCCGGGTCTCGCGCTGCATCACCAGCAAGGCCAGCAGCGCAACGATGGTGCCGAACAATCCGGCGCCGAGGCCGACCGGCAGACCGAACGGCGTCACCGGCAGGCGGGTCGTTGCGTCGACGACCAGCGTTTCGCCGGTATGCAATCCGATCCTGAGCTCGACCGCGTTCGACATCGCTCTCGCCAACCGCGGAAACCAGCGGTCGTGGGTCGCAGCCGTTGTCGGCACAACCGTGACCTCACGCCCGGGAAGCGCGGTGGAATAGATCTCGTCAAGCCTGGCTTGCTGATTTCGCAGGACACGCGGCGGCGAACCGGCAGTAGCACCGGCAGCCTCGACGCGGACCGCGAATTGCGGCGATGAGACGGCCTCAAGAAGCACGCTGCGCGTCGCCCGGATCGGACTGCTCGACCATTTCCGCAATGGCCGCCAGCCGGCCCGGCGAAGGCCGTGCCAGATTCGTTTTCCCGGACCGACGTCCGATAGAACACCGCGATGATGGTGATGCTGATCGCCGAAAATGCGACGATCACGATCAGCGCGAGGCGGGTCGCCAGCGTCACGCGCAGCATCACGACACCTGCTTCACGGTTGGCGTGAACAGATAGCCGCCGTTGCGCACGGTCGTGATCAGGCCGGATCCCGGGCTTGCGGCATCGAGCTTCTTGCGCAGCCGCGAGATCAGCATGTCGACGGTGCGATCGAACGGCTCGGCCGAACGTCCACGGGTCCAGTCGAGGATCTGGTCGCGCGTCAGCACCCGGCGCGGCCGCAGCACGAAGCAGCCGAGCAGGTCGAATTCCGCGCTGGTGAGCTGCAGGGCATCCTCGCTCGGAATCGCCGAACTCGATGCTGCGCGAATCGAGATCGATCACAAACCGGTCGAACGCGTAGCGCCGTACCGGAAGTTTTGCCGGCGCCGCATTGGCGCGACGAAGGATGGCGCGAACCCGCGCCAGCAATTCGCGCGGCGCGAACGGCTTGGTCAGATAATCGTCGGCGCCCATTTCCAGACCGACCACGCGGTCGATCTCGTCGCTCTTCGCCGTCAGCATCAGGATCGGGATATTGTCGTCCGCGCGCAAGCCGCCGGCAGATCGAAAGCCCGTCCTCGCCCGGCAGCATCAGATCGAGCACCAGCAGATCCGGCCGCATCCGCTGCAGCACGGCGTCCATCGCCTTGCCGCTGTCGGCGCATTCGACTTCAAAGCCCTCCCGCTGCAGAAAGTCGGCAAGCAGCCGGCTGATTTCGGGGTCGTCTTCCACGATCAGGAGCGAGGCCAGGGGCGCAGTCATGGCCGCATTTTGAACAAGGTCGCGCGCCGTGCAAGGCCGGAGGCGCCGTTGTTACACACTGTTACATTCCATCGACAAAACGATATCAGCCGTTTCTCCGCAGCAATATCGGGCTGACACGGCGCCCGCCAGTCTCCTCGCATGGCTACCGCAACGGCAGCCTTCATCCATCAAGGAGACCGCGACCATGAAGAAACTCATCGCCATGTCCACGCTTGCCGGCGCCCTTTCGATCGCTGCCGTCGCCGACGCCAGCGCCTGGACCCGCTCCGGGACCTCGACCGGCCCGCGCGGGACGTCGAGCGTGCAGGCCACGGGGTCATGCGCGAACGGCTCCTGCTCGCGCTCGGTGACCCGCACCGGCCCGGCCGGCAACACCTACACCCGTCAGGGCACGGTCACGCGTTACTGACGGCAGCGGCGATCGCTCGGGGATCCCCTTGCCCGGGCGATCGCACCCCGCCCCCTAACTTTCAGGAGACGACCATGCCCAGGTTTTCCGTTTCTTCGATACCGGCTCTCGCGTGGACCAGTCTGGCTGCTGTATCAACCGTACTCTCCCTGGCTTGTTCGGCGCAGGCGCAGGTATCGCCGCAAATGCGTGGCGAAGCGATCGCGCTGATGCAGGTTTGCCGCGGCGATTACGACCGGCTGTGCGCCGGCGTGCGCCCGGCGGCGGACGGGTGCTTGCCTGTCTCCAGAAGCCACACGAACCAACTCAGCGCCGCCTGCGGACAAGCCATGCCGCGCGCCCAGGCGCTCAAGGGATAGCGCGGCCGCCGCCGGCGTGATGCCGAAGTAGCAGGAGCGTGGACGCCATGGAGTCGTTATTCCCCAGCCCCTACTTCCGCGGCCTGATCCTGGTGACGGCGCTCGGCTTCATGGCGCTGGAATACGGGCTCGGCCGCCTCGTGCATCGCGAAACGCATGATTGGCGGGAGAGTGCCGCGACGCTTGGCGTCGCGGTCGTGCAGAACCTCGTCCGCCTCATCGAGGCCGGCATTGTCGCGATACCGTTCGCGTTCCTCTATCAACACCGTCTGTTCGACTTCTCCGCGACCAGCGCGCCGGCCATGCTCGGGCTGTTTCTTGGCAGCGAGCTCTTCTATTACTGGCAGCACCGCGCCTCGCACCGGATTCGCTGGATGTGGGCGACACATCGGGTCCATCATTCGCCGACCAAATTCAACCTGACGGCCGCCATCCGGCTCGGCTGGACCGGCAACATCTCCGGCAACTTCCTGTTCTTCCTGCCGCTGATCTGGATCGGATTTCATCCGTTTGCCGTCATCGCGATGCTCGGCGTCAACCTGACCTATCAATTCTTCATTCATACCGAACTTGCACCGCGGCTGGGTCCGCTCGAATTCGTGCTCAACACGCCGGCGCACCATCGCGTGCATCACGCGTCGAACGAGCCCTGCCTCGACAAGAATTACGGCGGCATCCTGATCATCTTCGATCGCCTGTTCGGCACGTTCGCGCACGCGCCCGCTGACGAGCCGCTCCGCTACGGACTGGTCGGCGGCAAGCGGTCCTTCAACCCGGTGCGGATCGCGCTCGGCGAATGGATCGCGATGCTGCACGACGTCCGAAAGGCCGCGGGCGCGCGGGCAAAGTTTCGCGCGTTGTTCGGACCGCCTGGCGTGTGAGCGCGCGTCGGGATGAGTTTGGCGCCGGAACCGACCGCGGGTCTGGGCGGCGGCGGCCAACGGTAGCACCACGCCGCCTCCAAAGCGCTTCGCGCGCCGTTGTTCAATAGCACCGCGAGGCGGCGATCGCGTGCACGCGGTTGTCACCGAGCACATGCGCCATGAAGACGGGCGCGCCAAAGATTTTTGAAAACGCGACATCGCGGATGCTCAAGCCGCCGGTATAGGCGCCGAACGCGGGCATCACCGCGCGCTCGCCATCGCTCGCAAAGCATCGCCGCTCCATCGATCGTCCCCTTGTGGCGACGCGCGCCTTGGGATGCAGATGGCCGGCGATTTCACCCATGGCCCCGGTCGGCTCATGGCGGAACACGATCGGGCCGATCGCGACTTCGCTCGCCACCACGCCGCCGAGATCGGACGGCAGCGCCGGATCGTGATTGCCCGAGATCCAGATCCAGTCGCGCCGCGCCTGCATCGCCGTCAGCGCCTCACGGTCGGGCGCCGTCAGCCGCGCATGCGCGGTGCGATCGTGAAAACTGTCACCGAGCGCAATCACCATGCGCGGGTCGTGCCGCGCGATCACGGCGGCGAGACGGCCGAGCGTCGCCACGGTGTCATAGGGTGGCAGCAGCACGCCGCGCATGGCGAAGCTGGAACCTTTTTCCAGATGCAGGTCGGAGACCACGAGCAGGCGCTGCTCCTGCCAGAACAGCGCGCCGGAGAGGTCGGCGAGGAACGTGACGTCGGCAACCATGACCCTGGAGGCGCGCATCTCTTGATCGTCTCCCGAAGATTGCGCCCCTGCCGTCACGTATCTACCCCATCGCCTCTTTGACGAGTTCATCGGCGGCTTCCGCCAGCAACTCGTCCGCTGCTTCGCCATAAACTGACTCGCGGCCGATTTCCAGCATCACGGGGACTGCGAGCGGCGAAACATGTTCGAGTTCCCGATGGGTGATTCGCCCCTGAATGCGCGAGAGCATATCACCCAATCGCTTGAGATCGAGCAGGCCGGTGGCGGCGTCGGCGCGCGCGGCGCGCAGCAGCACGTGATCGGCCTGGTGCTTGCGCAAGACGTCGTAGATCAGGTCGGTCGAGAACAGCACTTGCCGGCGGCTTTTTTCCTCGCCGGTGAAGCGCCGCGCGATCAGGCCGGAGATCACGCGCGCAGGTCCGGAAGGTGCGTTTCATCAGCGCGGATTCGGCGAGCCACGCCTCGAGATCGTCACCGAGCATATCGGGATCGAACAGCGCGTTGAGATCGAGCTTGCCATGCCTGATCATGAACGACATGTCGCCGAGGCCCCACACCGCGAGCGCATATTCATTGGCGACGAAGCCGAGCGGCCGCACCCGGGCGCGCTCCATCCGCCGCGTCAAGAGCATGCCGAGCGTCTGGTGCGCCAGCCGTCCCTCGAAGGGATAGCAGACGAGGTAATGCTTGTTGCCGCGGGGAAAGGTCTCGATCAGCAATTCCCGCACTGCCGGAACAGTTGAAAAGTTCTTTTGCAGCGACAGCCAGTCGCGCACCTGATCCGGCAGCGCATTCCATGCACGCCGGTCGTCGAGAAGCTTTCGGACCCGCTCGGCGAGATAGGTCGAGAGCGGAAACTTGCCGCCCATATAGGACGGCACCTTTGCGTCCATGTCGTTGGCGCGCGAGACGTAGACCTGATCTTCCGCGAGTGCTTCGTAGCGCACCACTTCGCCGCCGAACACAAAGGTGTCGCCGACCACCAGCCCCTCGATGAAATATTCCTCGATTTCACCGAGCATCCGTCCACCGCGCCCGAGCAGCGCCGGTCGCCCCCGAACCGCCGCCGCGCCCGCGCACCAGGCGCACCTTCAGCATGGGCTCTTCGACAATGGTGCCGACATTGAGCCGGTAGCTCTGCCGCACCCGCGGATTGGTGACGCGCCAGCGGCCCTGCTTGTCCTGCTTGATGCGCGCGAAGCGTTCGTAGGTCTTCAGCGCGTAGCCGCCGGTGGCGACAAAATCGACGACGTCGTCGAAATCGGTTCGCGTCAGCGCGGCATACGGCGCCGATGTCAGCACTTCCGCGTAGAGTTCGTCGGAAAGAAACGGCTCGCCGCAGGCGCAGCCGAGCACGTGCTGCGCCAGCACGTCGAGCGCGCCGGTGCGCAGCGGCGGCGTGTCCTGCGCGTTCTCCGCGATCGCATCGATCGCGACGCGGCATTCCAGCACCTCGAAACGGTTGGCCGGGATCAGCACGGCGCGCGAGGGTTCGTCGAGCCGATGGTTGGCGCGGCCGATGCGTTGCATCAGGCGCGAGGAACCCTTGGGCGCGCCGACATTGATGACGAGATCGATGTCGCCCCAGTCGATGCCGAGGTCGAGCGAGGACGTGCAGACCACGCCGCGCAGTTTTCCGGCCGCCATCGCGTCCTCGACCTTGCGGCGCTGGGCGACGTCGAGCGAGCCGTGATGCAGCGCAATCGCGAGGCCGTCGTCGTTCATGCGCCAGAAATCCTGGAACAGCATTTCGGCCTGGCTGCGGGTGTTGACGAAGATCAGCGTGGTCTTGTTGCGCTTGATCAGGTCATACATTTCGCCGAGCGCATGACGCGCGGTATGGCCGGCCCAAGGCAGGCGCTCCTTGGTATCGAGCATCTCGACCACGGGCGCCGCCGCGCCGCCGGCCACGACGATATCGGCGGAGACTTCCTTGCCGTCACGCTGCGGCACCAGAAACCGCGCCAGCGATTCCGGCTCGGCCACCGTCGCGGAAAGGCCGATCGCGCGCATCTCCGGCGCCAGCCGCCACAGCCGCGCCAGGCCAAGCGACAGCAGATCGCCGCGCTTGGAGGTGACGAGCGCATGCAGCTCGTCAAGCACGATACGCTTGAGCGAGGAGAACAGGAACGGCGCATCGTCGGACGACAGTAGCAGCGCCAGTTGCTCCGGCGTGGTGAGCAGGATGTCCGGCGGATAGCGCCGCTGCCGCTGCCGCCGCGACACCGGCGTGTCGCCGGTGCGGGTCTCGACCTTGATCGGCAGGCCCATCTCGGCGATCGGCGTCTCCAGATTGCGCGCGATGTCGACCGCGAGCGCCTTCAGCGGCGAGATGTAGAGGGTGTGGAGGCCACCGGTGCGCTTCACGGTGCGGCCGGTGGAGATGAGGCTCTTCTCGCCCGCGCCCTTTGGAACCGCAGAAAGCTCCACCAGCGTCGGCAGAAATCCGGCCAGCGTCTTGCCGGCGCCGGTCGGGGCAATCAGCAGCGCGGAGCGGTCATCGCCGGCTTTTTCCAGCAGCGCCAACTGATGCTCGCGCGGCGACCAGCCGCGCGCGGCGAACCAGTCGCGAAAGCGGTCGCGGCAGCAGGTCGGCCGTTTCCGAGCGGCGCGAAGGGTAAGGGATGCGGGCGACGGCACCGAAAAGAGGTAAGCCGTCGGACCGGGTTCGTCGAGGTGCCATGGGCACGATTCGCTACCGTAGGGTGGGCTGAGCGGAGCGAGCCCACCATCCCGCAGCTTGCTCGGTGATGGATGGTGGGCACGTCGCTTGCGCTCCTTTGCCCACCCTACGAGAGCAGAGCGGAAAGAGAGGGGCGCCGCCCCGCCTACTCCGTCACCGGCTTGTCGGAAATATCCCAGTCCTTGCCGTTGAACTCCGAGATGTAGAGCGTCTTCATCGGCGTGTAGTCGTCGGGCGTGTAGCTGAAATTGACGCCGTCGAGGAAGTAGGGCGAGTGGAAGCCCGCCAGCGTCGTCGCCTGCTTCAGCACGTTGGCGCGGGTGAGATCGTCGCCGCAGCGGCGCAGGATTTCCGCCATCGACGCGACCTGGCCATAGCCGGCAAAGGCGATGGTGTTATCCGGATCGACATTGGGCAGATATTTCTTGCGCAGTTCCTCGAACGCCATCACGTCCGGATCCTTCTCGAAGCGCGGCACGCCGACTTCCTTGGCGTAGCGGATCGCGACGATGCCGGTAGCAGTTCTCGAGACCGGCGGCGCTGAGGATCGAACGGCCCGTCGATCCCGCGGACAACAGATGCAGCGGCTTCCAGCCGAGTTCGGCGACCTTGCGGATCGACTGCGACGACGCCTTGCCGGTCGAGATGTTGTAGAAGACATCCGCGCCGGACTTGGAGAGATTGATGAGCTGCGAATCGACCGTCGGCTCGGTCAGATCGTAGGTCTGCTCCATGATCACCTTGGCGGTGCCGCCGGCATCGGCCAGCACCTTCTTGAAGGGGCCGAGGAAATCGCGGCCGAAATCGTCGTTCTGGTAGAGGATGCCGACCTTGGCGTTCGGCTTTACGCCCGATGACATGCTTGGCGAGGATGCGCGCTTCGGTCGGATAGAGCGGCAGGCCCGCCATGGTCCATTTGAAGTTCTTCGGATCGTTCCATTTCGACGCGCCGGTGTTGAGCAGGAGCTGCGGCACGCCCTTCGAGTTGAGATATTTATGCACGGCGGTCTGCGGCGCGGTGCCGAGCGAGCCGTACAGCGCCAGCACTTCCTCCTGCTCGACCAGCCGCCGCGTCGCCTCGACGCATTTCGGCGCGCTGTAGGCGTCGTCCATGCGAGAAGAATTTGACCTTGCGTCCGTTGATGCCGCCCTTTTCGTTGAGCATCTGGAAATAGGCCTCGCCGACCCGGCCCAGCACGCCGTAGAGCGATCCGGGACCGGAATGCGGCACGGTCTGCCCGAGCTTGATTTCGGTGTCGCTGGCGCCCGGATCGTATTTCTTCTCCGCCGCCCAGACGAAGGGCGCGGGCATCGCGGATGCGAGGACGGTAGCGAGCGCGGTGGCGCCGAATTCGCGCCGGGTTTGCTTCTTGTTCATTGTTGTCTCTCCCTTATGGGAGCCTTGATCCGGCATTCCGGCGTCAGTGGCAATAGCTGACATGCCGCACGCAATGCCGCCATTCGGCGAGCGCGTAGCGTCTAGACTCAAGTTTTCGCGGCGACGGCGACGAGGCCCGGTACGGGAGTGTTGTCCTCGTTGCGGGCGGAGCGATCTTCCAGCAGGGGCAATTTGAGGCCGGCGGATTCGACCGTCGCGCGGACGTAGGCCGCAGCATGGGCATAGCGCAGCCCCTGGCCGATGACGACGCCTTCGCCGTCATGGGTTTCGGTGGTGAAGGCGAACAGCCCGCCGGCCGCCAGCACGCGGGCGGCCTCCGCGAGAACCGGCGCGAGTTCGGCGACGTACACCATGGCGTCCGCGGCGAGAATGAGATCGGCGCTGGCGTCCGGCCGCGCCCGCAGGCCCTGCAACATGTCGGCGACATCAAGCTCGGCGTAGAGGCCGGTGGCGCGGGACCGCTCGATCATGCGCGGCGACAGATCGATGCCGATGAAGTGATCGACCCCGTTTGCAAACGCTGCCGCCGCCAGCCCGGTGCCGCAGCCGAGGTCGATGGCGCGCTTGAAAAACGCCGGCTTGCGCGCGGCCGATCGCACCGACAGCACCGCCTTGAACAGCAGCGCCGGGCCGCGATAGCCGAGGTCGTCGACCAGCGAGGCTTCGAATCGCGGCGCATATTGGTCGAACAGGGTTTGCACATAGGCCTGCGGCATGCCGGACAAGGGTTCGGCGCCGAGCCGCATCAATCGAAGCCCGGCGCCGTGGCGATCATCGGGATCGCTGGCCTGCGCCTGTCGAAACGCCGCAACCGCCGCGTCATGCTCGCCGAGTTGTTCGCGGATATCGGCGAGCGTGAACCAGGCGGACGTGAAATCCGGCGCCAGCTCGATCGCCTGCATCAGCAGATCGGCGGCGGCGGCCAGATCGCCCTTCAATTGCAGGTCGCGGGCGAAATCGAACCGGCGGTCGGCCATCAGATCGCCGGAGGAGAGAAAAAGGCGGGCAGGCATGGGTTCCAATTGCGCGGGTCAGGCCCGCGCATGACGGGTAAAATTCGACGCAAGACCTCCTATATGCCCCAGCATGCGCCCGCAAGACATCCTGATGCCCGTTCCCGCCGGCCTGGCTTGCAAGCCCGGCGGCTTCCATATCGATCCGGTGCGCCCGGTGGAGCGCGCCGTGATCACGCACGGCCATTCCGATCATGCCCGGCCGGGCCACGGCGCCGTGCTCGCCACGCAGGAAACGCTCGACATGATGCGGCTGCGCTATGGCGACAATTTTGCCCGCAGCACGCAGGCCGTGCGCTATGGCGAAGAAATTACGGCTCGGCGACGTCAAGGTCAAATTCCATCCCGCGGGCCATGTGCTGGGCTCGGCGCAGATCGCGGTGACCTGCAAGGACACCTGCATCGTCGCCTCCGGCGACTACAAGGACGCCGCCGACCCGACCTGCACGCCGTTCGAGGTGGTGCCCTGCGACGTCTTCATCACCGAGGCGACGTTTGGCCTGCCGGTGTTTCGCCATGGCGATGCGGCGGACGAGGTGCAGAAGCTGCTGGCGTCGGTCGCGCTGTTTCCGGAGCGCGCGCATCTGGTCGGGGCCTATTCGCTCGGCAAGGCGCAGCGGGTGATCGCGCTGCTGCGCGCGCAGGGCTATGACGCGCCGATCTATCTGCATGGCGCGATGGAAAAGATCACGCATTACTATGAAAGCCGCGGCATCGCGCTTGGCGAGTTGCGTCCGGTCAAGGGCGTGAAGAAGGCCGATCTCGCCGGCACCATCACGCTGGCGCCGCCGTCGGCCACCTCGGACATCTGGACGCGACGTTTCCCCGATCCGGTCACGGCATTCGCCTCGGGCTGGATGCGGGTGCGGGCGCGCGCCCGCCAGCGCGGCATCGAATTGCCGCTGGTGATCTCGGACCATGCCGACTGGGACGGCCTGACCGCGACCATCGCCGCCACCGGCGCCGGCGAGGTCTGGGTCACGCATGGGCAGGAAGACGCGCTGGTGCATTGGTGCAAGTCGCGCGGGCTTGCCGCACGGCCGCTCGATCTCGTCGGCTATGGCGACGAGGAAGAGCACGAGGCGGTCGCGGCCGACGAGGCCGAGGCATGAATCGTTTTGCCGAACTGCTCGACCGCCTCGCCTATGAGCCCGGCCGCAACAACAAGCTGCGGCTGCTCACGGCCTATCTTCGCGACACCTCCGATCCCGACCGCGGCTACGCGCTGGCGGCGCTGACCGGCGCGCTGTCGTTCAAGCACGCCAAGCCGGGGCTGATCCGCGATTTGATCATGGATCGCACCGATCCGGTGTTGTTCGGACTGTCGTATGATTATGTCGGCGATCTATCCGAGACGGTCGCGCTGATGTGGCCGAAGGCCGCGCTGCCCGGCCACAACAACCCGCCGCCGCCGACCCTCACTGAGGTCGTCACCACCCTGCGCACCCTCGGCAAGACCGAGCTGCCAAAACAGCTCGCGCGCTGGCTCGACGAACTCGACGAGACCGGCCGCTGGGCGCTGCTGAAACTCGTCACCGGCGCGATGCGGATCGGTATTTCGGCGCGGCTGGCGAAAACCGCCGCGGCCGCGCTCGGCGACAAGGACCCGCATGAGATCGAACTGATCTGGCCGGGACTGTCGCCGCCCTATCTCGACCTGTTCGCATGGCTGGAAGGCCGCGGTGAAAAACCCGTCAACAGCGATCCCGCGCCGTTCCGGCCCGGTCATGCTGGCGCATGCGATCGAGGATACGGATTTCGCCGGTCTCGATCCCGTGGACTTCATCGCGGAATGGAAATGGGACGGCATTCGCGTGCAGGCGGTCTCGGGCCGCGACGAGCGCGGCCACATGCAGGCACGGCTCTATTCGCGCACCGGCGAGGACATCACCAAAAGCTTTCCCGACCTGGTGCCGTCGCTGCATCTGCCCGGCGCCATCGACGGCGAGCTTTTGGTGCTGCGCGAGGGCCGCGTGCAGACCTTCAACGTGCTGCAGCAGCGGCTGAACCGAAAGATCGTTTCGCCGAAATTGATCAAGGAATTCCCGATTCATCTGCGCGCCTACGACCTGCTCGGCGACGATGAGAACGATCTGCGCGAACTGCCGTTCGTCGAGCGCCGCGCGCATCTCGAGAAATTCATCCGGAAGCTCGGCGATCCGCGCATCGACCTGTCGCCGACCATTGCCTTCGATAGCTGGGAGGCGCTGATGGCGGCGCGTGCCGATCCCTCAAGCGCCGGCGCGGGCGAGGATGCCGAAGCCGTCGAAGGCGTGATGCTGAAGCGGCGCGACGCGCCCTACCTGCCGGGCCGGCCCAAGGGCCAGTGGTGGAAATGGAAGCGCGACCCGCACATCATCGACGCCGTGCTGATGTATGCGCAGCGCGGCCATGGCAAGCGCTCGTCCTTTTATTCGGACTACACCTTCGGCGTCTGGACCTCGGGCGAGGACGGCGAGCAGCTGGTGCCGGTCGGAAAGGCCTATTTCGGCTTCACCGACGAGGAACTGCTGCAGATCGACCGTTTCGTCCGCCGCAACACCACGGAAAAGTTCGGCCCCGTGCGCCATGTCGTGCATGAGCCGGACCAGGGCCTGGTGCTGGAAGTCGCCTTCGAGGGGCTGGCGCGCTCGCCACGGCACAAATCCGGCGTGGCGATGCGGTTTCCCCGCATCAGCCGGCTGCGCTGGGACAAGCCGCCGCGCGAGGCCGACCGGCTGGAAACGCTGGAGCGGATGCTGAAGGACGTGACGGCAAATTAACATTCTGGACGCGCATGGCGGCCATTGACTGATACGAGCGGGTTCCCCATGTGCCCCGCCGTGTCCTATACTGTGCGGAGACCTTCCGCGGGAGAAACCGATGCCGAACGACGTCAGAGACCTGCCGGCCAGCAATGACGGCCTGTACCGCTTCCTCGGCGGCTCGCCGCTGGCGGTGGCGTTCCGGCTGATCCTGCTGTCGATCCTGGTCGGCGTGGTGCTCGCCGCGATCGGCTTCGATCCCTGGAATATCCTGCACAGCATCCAGACCCTGTTCCGGCGGCTGTGGGATCTCGGCTTCGACGCCGTCAACTGGCTGTGGCGCTACTTCCTGCTCGGCGCCGTGATCGTGATCCCGATCTGGCTGCTGTCGCGGCTGTTCGGCAGCCCCCGCGGGCGATAAATCCAACGCGTAAGGCTGCAGCCGATGCAATTGCGATTTGTCGGCTGCGGCGACGCGCTCGGTTCCGGCGGCAGGTTCAACACCTGCTTCCACGTCACCGGCACCCACGTCAATTTCCTGATCGATTGCGGGGCGTCGTCGCTGCCCGCGCTGAAGCGTCTCGGCATCGCGCGCGACGACATCGACCTGATCCTGATCACGCATTTCCATGGCGACCATTTTGGCGGCTTGCCGTTCCTGCTACTGGACGCACAGTTCACGCGCCGCACCCGGCCGCTTGTGGTTGCCGGCCCGCAGGGCATCGAGACGAAGCTCACTAACCTGATGGAAGCGCTGTTCGAGCATTCCTCGAAGACAAAGCAGCGCTTCGATCTTTCCGTCGTCGCACTTGAACCCGAGCAGACCCGGACGTTCGGCGACGTCAAGGTGACGCCGTATCCGGTGGTTCACGGCGAATCCGGCGGACCGTTCCTGGCCTATCGCATCGAGGCCGAGGGGCGCGTCATCACCTACAGCGCCGATACCGAATGGACGGATACGCTGATCCCGGCGGCGCGCGGCGCGGACCTGTTCATTGCCGAGGCCTATTACTACGACAAGATCGTCAAGAACCATCTCAGCCTGAAGACGCTGGAAGCGCACCTGCCTGAGATCAACGCCAAGCGGCTGGTGCTGACGCATATGAGCGACGACATGCTCGCCCGCCTGGACGAACTGCCCTACATGACCGCCCATGACGGCATGACCGTCGAGCTCTAGGCATGCATTCGCCTTTAACTCCATCCCGGGTCACGACGGCACAGGTGTTTGCCATCGCCGGTCCCGCGATGGTCGCGAACCTGACCACGCCGCTGATCGGCATCGTCTCGACCACGGCGATCGGCCGGCTCGGCGACGCCACGCTGCTCGGCGGCGTGGCGATGGCCTCGGTGCTGTTCGACTGCCTGTTCTGGCTGTTCGGCTTCCTGCGCATGAGCACGGTCGCCTTCACGGCACAGTCGCTCGGCGCCGGCGAGACGCAGGAATTGCGCGCGATCCTGGTGCGCGGGCTGATCGTCGCGGCGCTGGTTGGCGCTGCGCTGATCGCGCTGCAGATACCGCTCGCCACGATTCTGCTCAGCGCGATGGGCGGCAGCGAGGGCGTCACGCGCGCGGCCAAGACCTACTTCATCATCCGGATCTGGTCTTCACCGCTGGCGCTCGGCAATTATGTCGTGCTGGGCTGGTTGATCGGACAGGCCCGCGCCAAATTGGCGCTCGGCGATGCAGATATCAATCAATCTCATCAACGTGGCGGCAACCGTCGTGCTGGTGCTGGTGTTCGACTTCGGCATCGCCGGCGCTGCCATCGCGGCGCTGATCGCGGAGGCCGCCGGCCTCCTGCTCGGCTTGCTGATCGCGCGCCACCTTTCGCAAGGGCAGTTCGCGGCTTCCCGCGCGTTGCTGTTCGACCGCCCCAAGCTGATGCGCATGCTCGCGGTCAACCGCGACATCATGATCCGCACCGCGTCGCTGATCGCGGCGTTCCTGTTCTTCACCGCGCAGGGCGCGCGTGCCGGCGACATGACGCTCGCCGCCAATGCCGTACTCAACAATTTTCTGCTGTTCGGCGCCTTTTTCCTCGACGGCCTCGCCAACGCCGCCGAGCAGCTCTGCGGCCGCGCCTATGGCGCACGCGACAAGGCGGCCTTCGCAGGCGCCGTGAAGCTCGTCGTCATGTGGGGCTTTGGCTTCGCGCTCGCGGTCGCCGCCTGTTTCCTGCTGTTCGGGCCTGCGTTTATCGACATCATGACGGCAAGCGCGGAGGTGCGGCGCATCGCGCGCGATTATCTGCCGTTCGTGATTTTTGCGCCGCTGCTTGGCGTGTTCGCCTTTGCCTTCGACGGCATCTATATCGGCGCGACCTGGGCGCGCGACATGCGCAATCTGATGATGGCCTCGCTGGTGATCTTCCTCACCGCATGGTTTGCGCTGCGGTCATTCGGCAATGCCGGGCTGTGGGGTGCGCTACTGGTGCATTACGCCGCCCGCGGCGGGCTGGAGGCGCTGAGGTATCCGGCGCTGTTGAGGAAGTCGTTCGGACCGTAGCCCGGATGGAGCGGAGCGCAATCCGGGGCCGTCGCCGTGGTGAGATATCCCGGATTGCGCTGCGCTCCATCCGGGCTACACGAATGCGATCACTTCACCGGCCAGTCCTCGGCCGTGATCGTCGCGGCATCCGCGCCGACGATCTCCGACAGCGAGTCGCGCCCGGTGCGCAGCAAGGTCGAGGCCAGATCGTTCTTGATGTCGTCGACCAGGCCAAGGCCCTTGTAGACCAGCGACGAGTAGAGCTGGATCAGGCTGGCGCCGGCGCGGATCTTGGTCAGCGCCGCGCCGCCGGAATCGATGCCGCCGACGCCGATCAATGGAAACGCGCCCTCGGTGCGGACATAGGTCTCGGCCACCATGCGCGTCGACAATCGGAACAGCGGCCGCCCGGACAATCCGCCCTGCTCTTTCGCGCGCGACTGTTCGCGCAACGCCGAGGGACGCGCCAGCGTGGTGTTGGCGACGATCATGCCGTCGACCCGGCGCGAGCGCGCGATGTGCACGACGTCGTCGAGTTCGGTCAAACTCAGATCCGGCGCGATCTTGAGCAGCACCGGCGAATCGCCGGCATTCTTGCGCACCCGCTCGCGCGCATCGATGACCTTGGCGAGCAGGTCGTCGAGCGCCGCCGACTGCTGCAGGTTGCGCAGGCCCGGCGTGTTCGGCGAGGAGACGTTGACGGTGAAATAGCTCGCGACCGGCGCGAACGTCTCGATCAGCGTGACGTAGTCGGCGACGCGGTCCGACGAATCCTTGTTGGCCCCGACATTGACGCCGACGATGCCGCCATGATGGGCGCGCGCCGCAAGCCGGCGCAGCACGATCTCGGCGCCGTCATTGTTGAAGCCCATGCGGTTGATCACGGCTTCATCGCGCTCCAGCCGAAACAGCCGCGGCCGCGGATTGCCGCCCTGCGGCTTCGGCGTCACCGTGCCGATTTCGACAAAGCCGAAGCCGAGCCGCAGCAGCGCGTCGGGCACCTCCGCGCTCTTGTCGAAGCCCGCGGCCATGCCGATCGGATTGGGAAAGTTCAGGCCGAAGGCCCGCACCGCCAGCTTGTGGTCGTCGGCGCGCGGCTTGACCGGCGGCAGCAGCCGCAGGCCCTGGATCGCCATGCGATGCGCGTCCTCCGGATCGAACCAGCGCAGCAGCGGCAGCGAAAAGGCGTCGAAGGCGCGGATCACGGGATGAGCTCCGGAATGTCGTGAGTGCCGTCGGACCGCGCGCGCATGTCGAGGACGGCGGTCACCGCGCCGAGATCGAGTTCGCCATAGAGATGCGGAAACAGTTCGTCGTTGCGCGAGGGCTCCCAGCGCAGCGCGGCGCCCAGCGCGTCCGCATCGACTGCGACCAGGAACAGGCCGGTCTGACCGAAATAATGCTTTCGCGCCGTCTCGGCGACCTGGGAGGCCGTGGAGAAATGAATGATAGCCGTCGCGCAGATCGTCGGGGCTGCCCCGATAGACGCCCTGCCGTTCGGCCTCGCGCCAGGCCGAGGCGGGAGTGATTTTATAGATCGTGCGCACGGCTTTCCGGGCTTGTCGTTGAGACGGTCGGGATTTTCCCGGAAAATGGCCGGGTGGCGGCCGACCGTAAAGGCGGCAGCCCGCCAACTCAAGCGCTGCCGCATCAGGCGCAGGACGAAGATTTGCGCAATGGAGCGGAATGAGGCAATAATTCCTAGGCGATTCAGAGATGTTCCATGGCGAGGCAATCCAAGGCGCAACGGATTCTGACCCACAGCCAGGTCTGGACCGCGCTCGACCGGCTGGCCGAACGCGCCGGGATGTCGCCGTCCGGCCTTGCCAAACGCTCAGGCCTCGACCCCACCACCTTCAACAAATCCAAGCGCATCACCGCCGACGGCCGCGAGCGCTGGCCTTCGACCGAATCGGTTTCCAAGGCGCTGGCCGCGACCAATTCGTCGATCGACACCTTTGTGCAGTTGATCGGCGACGGCGCGCGCAGCCTGCAATCGGTGCCGCTGCTTGGACTGGCGCAAGCCGGCGGCGGCGGCCATTTCGACGACAACGGCCTTCCCGCCGGCCGTGGCTGGGACGAGGTGGCGCTGCCGGCGGCCAGCGACGAGCACGTCTATGCGCTTGAGATCTCGGGCGATGCGATGAAGCCCGCTTATCGCGACGGCGACATCATCGTGGTGTCGCCGGGAACGCCGATCCGGCGCGGCGACCGCGTGGTGCTCAAAACGTCTGACGGCGAGGTGATGGTCAAGGAATTGAAGCGCCGCACGACCAGGACGCTGGAACTGGCCTCGCTCAACCCGGCCCAGGCCGACCGCACGCTGGACGCCGACGATGTCGCCTGGATCGCAAGGATCGTGTGGGCGAGCCAGTAGGATTGTCGCGCCGTGACGGATGTGCTGAGCGACCTGCTGCAACATTCCCTTCGCATCGTGTTGTGCGGAACCGCCGCCGGGACGACGTCCGCCGCCGAGCGGGCCTACTACGCGCACCGGCAAAACAAGTTCTGGAAGATTTTGCACGAGACCCGGCTCACGCCGGAGCTGCTGCAGCCGCATCAATATCGCAGCCTGCTGCAACATGGGATCGGGCTGACTGATCTCGTGAAAGCGGGCGCCGGAATGGATCGCGCCACGCTTCCCAAACTGACGGCGGCGGATCGCGCCCGGTTGCGCAAGGCCATCGCGACCTTTCGTCCGCAGTTCCTCGCCTTCACCAGCAAGACCGCCGGACAGAAATTCTTCGACGGCAAGCGGGACTATGGCGAGCAGTCAGAGCCGATCGGCGACACCAGGGTGTGGATATTGCCGTCGACCTCGGGCGCCGCCAATGGAAGCTGGCGGCCGGAAATCTGGCAGCAGTTTGCGGATGAGGTGCGAGCGGCGGGCTGACTTCCCTTCTCCCCTTGTGGGAGAAGGGGAAGAAGAGCACTGCTGTTCGCGCGAGCGACCGCGCTACGTCGCGTAGTCCGGCTCCTTGCGGTCCAGCATCCGCTTCAGCGCATCGAAGTGCCGCTGGGCCGGGGTCGGTCCCTTGTAGAGATGCTCGTCCTTGTAATCGCGCTTGGTTTTCTCCACCACGGGCGCCGGAAGCTGCTTCAGCTTCTGGCCGGTCCACATCGCGTAGATCTGCACCTGGGCGGCGCGCTCGACGTAATACAGCATGTCATAGGCGTCCGCGACGGTCGCGCCGACGGTGGAGATGCCGTGATTGGCCATGAACAGCACGGACTTGTCGCCGATCACGCCGGCCAGACGCGCACCTTCGGCCGGGTCGAGCGCCGGGCCGGTATACTCGTCGTCATAGGCAATGGCGCCGGAAAGGCCGACTTCAGTCTGGCCGATCTCCTTGATGCGGGGATCTTCGAGCCGGGTCAGCGCGCTGGCATAGGGCATGTGGGTGTGAAACACCGCCTTCGCCTGCGGCAGCGCCTTGTGGATCGGGGCGTGGATGCAATAGCAGGAGCGCTCCACCTCGCCTTCGCCGCGCTTGACCTCGCCGTCGTCGATGCCGACTTCCATGAAGCAGGACGCCGTGACCTCGGACCAATGCGTGCCGAACGGGATCTGGTAGTAGCGATCGCTGCGGCCCGGCACCGCGAAGGTCAGATGGTTGAAGATGCCTTCGGAAAAACCCTGGTTGAACGCCAGCCGGTGCGCGGCGGCGAGGTCGACCCGCGCCTGCCATTCCTCGGTGCTGTAGTTCTCGAGCGATTGCGGCGAAACCCTGAACTGCATACGCTTTCTCCCGCTGTGATGCCTGCTTGACGGCTGTTATGGAAAACAGTGTAGCTCAATCCGGAGCAGCCATGGCTGAAAATGCAGCGGGCCTGCTATCTCAATTTGTCGCGCCTTCTTCCCTTCTCCCCTTGTGGGAGAAGGTGGATCGACGGCGCGAAGCGACGGCGAGCCGGATGAGGGGTCGTCTCCGCAATTCTTGCTCGTTGAGATAACCCCTCATCCGGCGCTTCGCGCCACCTTCTCCCACAAGAGGAGAAGGAAAGAGAGACTACGCGCTCCGCGCCAGCGCGCCGTCAATCATCGCCACCGCATTCGTCACGCCATACACCGCGACGAACGAGCCGAAGCGCGGGCCCTTCTCCTGGCCGAGCAGCACCTGGTAGAGCATGTTGAACCAGTCGAGCGAGACGCCCGGCCGGCCGTCCTTGCCCTTCTTCACCTGGTCCAGGAACGGCTCGCGGCGGCCGATCTCGTAGACCACGTTCTGGATGTCCTCCGCGCTTGATCCCGCCGGCAGTTGCGACAGCGCGTCGCGCAGGTCCTGCAGCGCAGCGCGCTCGCCGTCGGTCGGCTCGCGGAATTTTTTCGTCGGCGCCACGAAGTCGCGATAGTAATTGATGGCATAGCCGACCATCGCGTCCAGCTTCGGATGCGTCTGCGGCGTCACGCCGGGACGATAGCGGCCGATGAAGCCCCACAGCGTCGCGGCATTTTCCGCGTTCGATGACGACACCAGCGTCAGCAGAAGCTGGAAGGTGACGGGCATGTCGGCCTTCGGCGGCTTGCCGGAATGGATGTGCCAGACCGGATTGGCGAGTTGCTGCTTGGCATCCTGCCGCGTGAATCCGTCGAGGAACTGTTGGTAGTCGTCGACATTGCGCGGGATGACGTCGAAGTACAGCCGCTTCGCCGCCTTCGGCTCGCGGTACATGAACAGCGACAGCGATTCCGGCGAGGCGTAGCGCAGCCATTCGTCGATGGTCAGGCCATTGCCCTTCGACTTCGAAATCTTCTGGCCCTTGTCGTCGAGGAACAGCTCGTAGTTAAAGCCCTCCGGCGGCGTACCGCCGAGCGCCGAACAGATCTTGCCGGACAGCTTGACCGAGTCGATCAGGTCCTTGCCGGCCATTTCGTAGTCGACACCGAGCGCGAACCAGCGCATCGCCCAGTCCGGCTTCCATTGCAGCTTGCAATGCCCGCCGGTGACTGGAACGGTGACCGCGCTCCTTCGTCTCTGGATCCTCATAGGAGATCGTGCCGGCCTTTGCGTCATGCGCGGTGACGGGCACGTACAGCACCATGCCGGTGCGCGGACAGATGGGAAGGAACGGCGAGTAGCTCGCGGCGCGCTCCTCGCGAAGCGAGGGCAGCATGATCTTCATCACAGGATCGAGCCGCTCCAGCATACGCAGCAGCGCGGCATCGAAACGGCCTGACGTGTAGTAGTCGGTCGAACTCGCAAATTCGTAGTCGAAGCCGAAAGTATCAAGGAACGCGCGCAGCCGCGCATTGTTGTGCGCGCCGAAGCTATCGTGGGTACCGAACGGATCGGGCACGCGCGTCAGCGGACGGCCGAGATGCTTCTCCAGCATCTCCTTGTTCGGCACGTTGTCCGGCACCTTGCGCAGGCCGTCCATGTCGTCGGAGAACGCGAGCAGCCGCGTCTTGATCTTGTCCTCGGTGAGCACGCGGAAGGCGTGGCGCACCATGGTGGTGCGCGCGACCTCGCCGAAGGTGCCGATATGCGGCAGGCCCGACGGACCGTAGCCGGTCTCGAACAGCACCTCGTCCTTCGGGCTTTTCTTCAGCCGCGCGACAATCGCCTTGGCCTGCTCGAACGGCCAGGCGTTGGATTGTTCGGCGAGCGAACGCAGATCGCTCGGGCTAAAGGCAAGGTCGATGGTGGACATCTTTAAAGGCTCTCTCCGGGGGCCGCGGAAACTAGCGCTTCCGCGGCAAAATGCAAAATGACGGCGAAACCGCCGTAGGGTGGGCAAAGAGCGCACGCGACGTGCCCACCATCTCTCGCCGTTCCGTGCAGCGCTCATGGTGGGCACGCTTCGCTTTGCCCACCCTACGAAGCTGCGTCAAAACGGGCTGATCGAAAAATACCGCAGCCACAGATCCGTGAAGCGGCCTTTTTCCCAGATCCTGAACAGCGCCCAGTTCAGCGACGTCCGCAGCAGATCGTTGCCCTTGCGGACGGCGATGCCGATGCCTTCGCCGAAATAGCGGCTCTCGACAAAGGGCCCGCCGGAGAAGGCGCAGCATTCGCCTGAATCGGTGCCGTTGATCCAGAACGCCAGCGAGATCGCGTCGCCGAAGATGAAGTCGACCTCGCTTCGCCGCAGCGCCAGCCGCAGCGCGTCGTCATTGGCATAGGACTTGATCTCGGCGTCGGTGAACATCGCCTTCAGATAGGCCTCGTGCGAGGTGCCGGCGATGACGCCGACCTTCTTGCCTTCGAGATATTCCGGGCGGACCTCCGGCATCACGGCGTCGCGCCGCGACACGAAGCGCGCCGGCGCGCGGTAATAGGGATCGGTGAAATCGAGCCTGGCGCGCAGGGCCGGCGTCACCGCCATGGAGGCGATGATGGCGTCGCCGCGATTGCTGGTGATGGCGTCGACCAGCGTCTCGAACCGGCGCATCTGCACGGTGCAGGAAATCTTGATCTCGTCGCACAGCGCGCGCGCCAGATCGACGTTGAAGCCGGCCGGATTGCCGTCCGCGCCGGTGAAGTTGAACGGCGGGTAATCGGTCTCGGTCAGGAACCGGATCACGGTGAGGCGCGACATGTCCGGCCGATCCGGACGCCGCCGCGGGTCCCAGAAGCCGGGCACCGCCTGCGGGGCCGCCTCGACCGCCGGGCGGGGTTGGGTTTGCGCCTGCGCCGCAGCTCTCCAACCGTCATCAACGCGGCTGCGATCGACAATCCGGCCAGCCAGGCGCGGACGGTTCGATGCGGTCTTGCAATGGTTAACGGGGCGTTAGGATATGGCATCTTCGGCAATGCTTGCGGAATTTCACGGCCTTATAGACCATCCGGCCCGCGATGCGAGGGCCGTTTTCGGCTTTGGCCGGCGTTGCCGGCTCAGAGATACCGCTTCAAATCCTTGGCGGCTTCCTCCGGCGTCCGTTTCAGGTTGAACGGCGATACGAAATGGCCGTCGCGGTCCATCAGGTAGATCAGCGCGGTATGATCCATGGTGTAGTCGCCGTCCTTGAGCGGGACCTTCTTGGCATAGACCCGGTAGGCCGAAATCACCTTGGCGACCGCCGCAGGCTCGCCGGTCAGGCCCTTCAAATGCGGATCGAAGCTGGAGAGGTAATCCTTCATCGCGGCAGCCGTGTCGCGCTCGGGATCGACGGACACGAACCACGCATTGACCTTGTCGGCGTCCGTGCCCATCGCCTTCAGCACTTCCGAGATCTCGAACAGCGAGGTCGGGCAGACATCCGGGCAATGGGTAAAGCCGAAGAAGATCAGCGTCGGCTTGCCCTTCAAATTCTGCTCGGTGACGGCCTGGCCGGCCTGGTCGGTCAGTTGAAACGGCCCGCCGATCGCGGCCGGCGCGGTCACGGTGCGCAAGCCGCCCATCGCCCACAGCATGATCACCAGCCCGACCACGAGGCTCGCGGCGAAGGCAGCGATGATCACCAGCGGGCGGATCGTCCGGTCCATTGTGGATTTCCTTTGTGCCGTATCAGAAGCAGGCCGAGATGCCGGCGGCGATCATCTCGAAGAACACCGCGGTGCCGTAATGGAACCACAATGCCGCCGCGCCGAGCACGGCCAGCGCACTGATGCCGGCGGCGCTCCAAACGATCATGGACGCCACCCTGCCCTGCGACCGAGTCGCCATCATGTCCTGGTGGGTGGAAACCGGCTGCGCCATGCGCTTCAGATAGGGCCAGTTCCCGGGGCAGGCAAGCGGAATGGCCGCGCCCGACATCACGTCATGCGGAGCAGGAAAGCCGGAGATAGCAATGGCTTCATCCTTCGAGACGCGGCGAAGGCGCCGCTCCTCAGGATGAGGTCTGGCTCGGTCCTCATGGTGAGGAGCGCGGCAACGCCGCGCGTCTCGAACCATGAATTTGGGGGAAAAGGCTCGCTGGCTCAGCGCGATGCCGGCTTGTTGGTGGAGGCTTGCGCGTCGAGGTAGCAGGGCTTGTACATCGATCTGCAGTTGCTTGCCGCGCAGGAAGATCATGCGCGGGGTCAGGCCGCCGCGCGCGGCAATCCATTTGCGGACCACCGGCGGATACATCGAATACAGCATGTGGGTGGCTTCGGTGTTGGTGACGGCGCGGCCGTTGGAGCCGAAATCCCAGGCGGCATGGAAGCCGAGATTGGCGTGCGAGGTGACGCAGATCCGGTCATGGGGAACCGCGCCGAGCACGATGGTGCAGGCCGAGGCGCACAGGCCGTCGATGATGACGGTTTCGCCCGAGGTGCGCAGGCCCTGGTACTTGTCGACATAGGTGCCGATCCGGCCGCCGCGGTCGTCGGCAATCCGCACCACCGCCTGGCTCGCCCCTACTCCCGCCAGCAGCAGCACCGCGGCAAGCAACCCCGTCAGCAGCTTCATTTCCCAGCCCCAGTCGAAGAATGTCGAAACCGAATCTGATCGTCTCAGTGATGCAAGACAGGATGTAACGTCGTTTGAGATCGTGATTTTGTCTAGGCAGCGAAGGCCACTCCAATCAAATTCAAATCAAGTGTTGCCGCGCCGCTGCACCCTTCGCGCGGACAGGTCCCAAACTGGAACACGCAACCTTACCGATCTGTCGCCGAGGTCACAGACAAGACCCCATTTGCCGTTGACCGCGCGCGAGGACGCGGGCTTGAATCAAAAACGGCACGGGGGAGGAAACGATGGCTGAAGACGCAGACGTAATCGTGGTCGGCGGCGGCCTGGCGGGGCTGGTCGCGGCAACGGAAATCGCAGACAGCCGGCAAGCGCGTCATCGTCGTCGACCAGGAAGGCGAACAAAGCCTTGGCGGACAAGCCTTTTGGTCGTTCGGCGGATTGTTCCTGGTGGACTCGCCCGAGCAGCGCCGGCTCGGCATCAAGGATTCCCACGATCTCGCCCTGCAGGACTGGATGGGGACCGCGGGCTTCGACCGCGACGACGACCATTGGCCGAAGCGATGGGCGGAAGCCTATGTCGCGTTCGCGGCCGGCGAGAAGCGCGACTGGCTGCGCGCGATGGGCCACCGCATCTTTCCGGTGGTCGGCTGGGCCGAGCGCGGCGGCTATGACGCGATGGGCCACGGCAATTCGGTGCCGCGCTTTCACGTCACCTGGGGCACCGGCCCCGGCATCGTCGAGCCGTTCGAACGCCGCGCACGCGAAGCGCAAAAAAATGGCCGGCTCACGTTCAGATTTCGCCACCGCGTCGACACACTCGTGATGACGAACGGTGCGGTCGAGGGCATTAGTGGGGCGGTGCTCGAACCTGACAGCGTCGAGCGCGGCAAGAGTTCATCGCGCAAGGTGGTCGGCGATTTCAGCTTGCGCGCGCAGGCGGTGATCGTCGCCTCCGGCGGCATCGGCGGCAATCACGACATGGTCCGGCAGAACTGGCCGAAGCGGCTGGGCGAGCCGCCGAAATTCATGATCTCCGGCGTGCCCGAACATGTCGACGGCCGCATGATCGGCATCACCGAAGCCGCCGGCGCGCGGCTGATCAACCGCGACCGGATGTGGCACTATGTCGAGGGCATCCGAAACTGGAATCCGATCTGGCCGCGCCACGGCATCCGCATCCTGCCCGGCCCGTCCTCGATGTGGTTCGACGCCACGGGCAAGCGGCTGCCCGCGCCGCTGTTCCCGGGCTCCGACACGCTCGGCCAGCTCGCACTACATCATGTGCGACCGGCTACGATTATTCCTGGTTCATCCTGACCCAGAGCATCATCAAGAAGGAGTTTGCACTCTCCGGCTCCGAGCAAAACCCCGACCTCACGGGAAAAAGCTGGCGCATGACCATCAAGCGCGCCACCAACAAGGGCGCACCCGCGCCGGTGGAAGCGTTCAAGAAGAATGGCGCCGATTTCATCGTGCGCGACAATCTCGCCGACCTCGTCAGCGCGATGAACGCGCTGTCCGGCGACAATCTGCTCCAGCACGATCACATCAAGGCGCAGATCGAGGCGCGCGACCGCGAGATCGTCAAACCCCTACGTCAAGGACGCGCAGGTGATGAACATCCACAATGCGCGGCGCTACATCGGCGACAGGCTGATCCGCACGGCAAAGCCGCACCGGATTCTCGATCCCGAGCACGGCCCGCTGATCGCGGTCAAGCTCAACATCCTGACGCGCAAGACGCTGGGCGGCTTCGAGACCGATCTCGACTCGCGCGTGTTCGGCAACAACGGCGAGATCATCCGGGGACTTTATGCCGCAGGCGAAGCCGCCGGCTTCGGCGGCGGCGGCGTGCACGGCTACCGCTCGCTGGAAGGCACCTTTCTCGGCGGCTGCCTGTTCTCGGGGCGGAATGCAGGACGCGCGGCGGCGAAGGCGGCGGGGTGATTTCCCCTCGTCATAGCCGTCAAAAGGACGGCGTCGCTTCCGCTCGCCTGTGCCCGGGCATGACGGACACCTAGAACGCAGTGGCGCGCAGGACCTGAGCACGCTAAGAAGCCGCCGCCCCTCATCAGGAGAAAAACATGACCATCCAGCGCTTCGAAACCGGACCTCGCATGAGCCAGGTCGTCGTCCACGGCAACACCGTCTATCTCGCGGGCGTCGTCGCCGGCAAGGCCGCCGGCAAGAGCGTGACCGAGCAGACGCAGGACATTCTTGCGATCATCGACGGCCATCTCGCCAAGGCCGGCACCGACAAGTCGAAGCTGCTGTCGGCCACGATCTACATCACCGACATGAAGACGTTCCCCGACATGAACGCGGTGTGGGACGGCTGGGTGTCGGCGGGCAACACGCCGGCGCGCGCCACCGTCGAGGCCAAGCTCGCCGCGCCGCAGTACAATGTCGAGATCATGGTGGTCGCGGCGAAGTAAGGCCATCTGCCGCAAGGAGTCTCGCCCCGGATTGCACGCGCAGTCCGGGGCATTTTCATTTGGATCTCACGCGCTGATCCTGGCGCCGGCGACATCGCCGATGTCGGCCTGAAGCCATCGGGCGATCCGGCGCCAGGAATGGCCGAGGGCGTTGCGCCCCATGAAAAGGCTGAGGTGACCGCACGGCTCGCAGGCCCGCTCCAGCCACGCCGGCGGCGTGCCCAACAGCCCTGCGGTGGCGAACGCCTGATCGCGCGGGACAACGATGTCGTCCGCTCCCGCCAGCAGGAAGACCGGCACGCGCACCTCGGCGAGATCGATCCTGCGGCCGAGCGCGACAAAGCGGCCTTCCGCGATCTGGTTCTGCCGGAAAACCCGGTCGGTCACCTCGAGATAATAGGTCCCCGGCAGATCCAGCGTCGCGCGGTCCCAGCGCTCGAAACGATCCAGCAGCATCCTCGCCTCGTCCGATCCGTCGCCGAGATTCCGTTGCAGCACGGCTTCCACGTCCTGCTGGCTGAACGGAGGGTTCCAGAGCCTGAGCATGTGCTCGCCGCTGACGAGGCCGTCGCCCTGCTGCACCATCTGCTCGAAGGCTTGCTGCGGAATTGCGGCCACCATCTTCGAGAGTTCTGACGGCGTGGAAATATCGACAGGCGCGCCGGCGAGCACGAGCCGCCGCACCTTGCCGGGAAAACGGGCGGCATAGACCAGCGACAACCATCCGCCCTGGCACAGGCCGACCAGATCGACCGGCGCGCCGATCTCGTCGATCGCGACATTGAGATCGGCGAGATAATTGTCGATCGACAGATAGCGCATGTCCGGCGCAGCCGAGCGCCAGTCCGGGAGATAGATCCGGTTCACGCCGTCTTTCTGCAGCGCCTCCACCAGACTATGGCCAGGTGCGAAGTCCGCGATCAGCGCACCGTGCAGCGCATAGGGCGCGCAGACGACAACCGGCTGCTGCGTCGGATTCCCTCGCGAAAACTCCCGCAATCGCATCGACGGAAGCTGCAGCATCTCCGCGTTTGGCGTGGTCCAGGCCAGCGGCTCCTGGTCCGGCGCGCGGGAAGGCGCGGTCTTCGGATCGGCGAACCATTGCGCGTAGCTGTGCAGCGCCAATTTCGTGGCTTCCAGCGGCCACAGCCAGACCTGCTGCGCCCAGTCGGCGCCCGCGTGCTGCTCCGGCGTCTTGGTCTGTTCTGCCATGGCGATTCACCGATCGACCGTCCCACCATGTGAGGACGGCAAGGGCCCAAGCTTTGACTCCGATCAAAACCAGCGAGGTCGAGATCAGCTTGTACGCCAAATCCGGCGCAGGCCCCAGCCCGATCAATGGTCCTGCTCTCATGATTAGAGAGCAACACTGCCACAGCTGCGGCCTCTACGCCGCCCGTGCCGTGTTCCCCTCAGCCTCGATCCGCCGCCGGCGGCTCAGGCCGCCCGCACCGAACTGAGGAATTTGCCGACCTCGCGCTTGAGCCGGTCGCTCTCGCCGGACAATGACTTTGCCGCAGTCAGCACCTGGGCGGAGGCAGAGCCCGTCTCGCTGGCGCCACGCTGCACGTCGGCGATGTTGGCAGAAACCTGCTGCGTGCCGTGCGCGGCCTGCTGCACGTTGCGGGAAATTTCCTGGGTCGCCGCCCCCTGCTCCTCGACCGCGGCGGCGATAGTGGAGGCGATCTCCGACATCCGTCCGATCGTGTCGCCGATCTCCTTGATGGCCGCGACCGATTCCTGGGTCGCCGCCTGGATCCCCGATATCTGCTGGCTGATCTCGCCGGTCGCTTTCGCCGTCTGTTCGGCCAGCGCCTTCACTTCGGACGCCACGACCGCAAAACCGCGCCCCGCTTCGCCAGCCCGCGCCGCCTCGATGGTGGCATTGAGCGCCAGCAGGTTGGTCTGGCCGGCGATAGTGTTGATCAGCTCCACCACGTCGCCGATCCGGGCGGCGGCCTTGGCGAGTTCGGCGACGCGGTCATTGGTCTTCTGCGCCTGCTCCACCGCCTCACCGGCGATCCGCGCCGAGCCCTGGACTTGCCGGCTGATCTCGTTGACTGACGACGCCATCTCTTCGGTGGCGGATGCGACCGATTGCACATTGGTGGAGGCTTCCTCGGACGCCGCCGCAACCGTGGTGGCAAGCTCCTCCGAACGCTCCGCGGTTGCCGTCAACGTGCCGGCCGAGGCTTCCAGCTCGGTCGAGGCCGACGACACGATCTCGACGATCTGGCCGATCATCGCTTCGAAATCGCCAGTGATCCGGTCGACGCGCTGTCCACGCTGGATCTTGGCATCCGCTTCCACGGCAGCGGCCGCGTCAGCAGCCTTCTTGGCAATAAGCGCGTCCTTGAAGACCTGCAGCGAGCCCGCCATCGCGCCGATTTCGTCGGCGCGCCCGATGGTCGGGATCGTGACGTCATGCCGGCCGGCGGCGAGATCGCCGACCACGCCGGTCAAGGTCGCCAGCGGCGTGATCACGCGCCGGCGCAGCATCATGGTGACGCCGGCGAGCACGCCGAGCAGCGCCATAACGGCAAGGCCGGCCAGCGCCAGCATCGTCAGCGCCCCGTCGCGCGCGGCGCCTGCGCGTTCTCCCGCTTCCGCCAGCGCGGCATCGCGCACCGCGAAGAAGGCCTGCACCGCCGGCACGATCGTCCCGGCGAGTTGATCGGAGTTTATGGCGAACTTGCCGTCGTTGCGTCCGGCCGCCATTTCCTTTTCAAGCCATGGCGCGGCCTTGCCGAAATAGGCTTCGATGGCGTCGTTCATCGCCTTCGCAAGACGCGGCGGGCTGCCGATCTGGTCCACACCGGCCTCGATCCGCTCGCGGTCGAGATCGACGCGCCCCTGGGCGCGGTCCATGCTGGATATTTCAGCCGCCGTCAGCGGACGGCGGGTGCTGATCGCAAGCGATGCCGTAGCAGCCCGGCCGCCGGCCGAGATCCGCAAATCCTGCGACGTGCGGGCGACATTCAACAGCGCCGTCAACGATGCGTCCGCCATCGCGACCTGATTTTCAAGGCGGTTCAACAGCGGTTCGAGAATCCCGACAACCGCGGCAATGCCCGGCAGGAAGCCCTTGATCGCTGCCTGATCGCGCGCGCTCATCGGCAAGCCCATCGCGCGATCGCTCGCTGCGCGAACTTCGGCCAGTTTGGCCGCCGCCTGATTGAGGCCCTGGACGATCGCCGCGCCATCGCTGAGCGCGCCGACGGCGGTCCGCGCCTTTGCGAACGCGGCATCTGCCGTCTGCACGGCCTTCGCGGCCACATCGAGCTGGGCCTGCGTCGCGGCGCCTTCCTGAAACAACGGACCGACATAAGGCGCGCGGTAACCGGCGACCTGCTGGCCAACCGCCAGCACCGTGCCGTAGGCTTCCACCGCCTTGATCGCCTCGCTCTTGCTGGCAAAGGTACGGTATTGCGGGACGAGAACCCCGGCGCCAAGGACGACCGCCAGGACCGTCACCGAAAGCATCGATACCGCAAAGAGACGACCGATCCGCATGTTGTGATTCCGTTGCGTGAGGAAGCGGCCAACGTATGCGGAACTCGGCTAAGGCAGCCTTAATGCAGGCTTAAATGCGGGCCGGTAGAACTACGGGGCGCACGCGGCTCTGGCCCGTCAGGACCGCAGCGCCATCACCAGCCGCACCGCGACGCCCGCCTGCCAGACCGGATAGAGGAACGAGATCTGGTCGAGGCCGAGCGCATTGTCGAGCGCCAGCAGCGTGCCGGCGAGCGTGCCCGTGATCAGCATCGGCCACCACGCGGCGGCCGCACGCGGCCCCGCCGGCAGCAGGCCGATCCCCAGCGCCATCACGGCCGCACCGACCAGCCCGCCGGTCAATCCGGCGAGCAGATAGCGCATGACCGCGGCAGCGCCCGCGGTCTGTCCCTCGATAAAGATGGCCGCGTTCACCGCGCAGACGAATGCGATCATGGTGACGATCGCGGCAAGCACCGCCGCCCAAAGCGGATTGGCGCTGAAGCGCCGCACCAGAACGAAGACGAGCACGGCAAACGGCACCGCGATCAGCGAAATGCGAAGCTGGCCGGGCAGGCCTACGATATGGTCGATCAGCGTTGGCAACAGCGGCGTGAGGATGCCGGAGATGATGCCGCCGGCGGCGACCATGAGCAGGTTGTTGCGGGAGGTGTCGGTGGAAGCGATCGTCTGGGTCAACGCTCACTCCTTGTTACGGCCAGTGCAACGCCTAGCACGGCAGCAGCGGAAATTGAAGGCAACGGGCGAGGCGAGAGCCGGGCACAAATAAAAGCCGCGCCAACCCGAAGGTTGACGCGGCGATGGCCGTTCTGTTGCCAGGTGGACCAACCCCGAACAGGTTACGCCGCGAGGCGCACTTCGTTCAATGCAACGTTATCGTTTGCATTTAGGTTTTTGACCCGATAACGGCGGTATCATGCCGAGCACAATTCAGAGTTTCTTTGCGACCATCGATCCTGGTTCGCCCCCGCCCTAGCAGCCCTGGGATTCGGCCTTCCGGCAGAATCGATCTCACCGAGATGAGACCTTTAAGCTCAAGCTGCTAAGGTGGAGGCGCCGGGTACTGCCCCCGGGTCTGCCCGCAGTCCACTCTAAGGTTCAGCGCCATCGTCTTGCGACGAAGCAACCCTACGCGTGATCGCTCGCGAAAGATAGGCTTCTGTTGCCCGTGGTCGACGGGTCGAGCTGGCGACAGGCCTAAGGCATCACAATCCACCCTTCGGCACGAAGAAGCAGAGTTCCATTCCCGTGTGCTTATTGATGAACAGCACGGGCTGATGGTCCGGCGTATCCTCTTCCTTGATGATATCAGGCGGGATGATTTTCCACTGCCCATCCTTCAGGTATTGCCACTGGTCTGAGCGATCTTCACCCACCCTGAAGCGGGTTTTGAATACGTCGCCGTTATCGCAACATGACTTCCAGGGGACGCCGAGCCGCTGCCGTGCGGCCGGGTTCATTTCCTGCGCGTTGAACCACTCGTGATGCGGCATCGACGCATCGTGAGCGTCAGCACGAAAAGACAGCAGAAGAATACCGAACGTCGTCAGCACGCGACCGAACGCTTTCATGGCAGCCTCCGTTGTGGACTGTCATCAATTCGCGAATCACACGAACTCTCCGGCAAACCAATGAGGCCAGATTCCAAAAAAAATTGGGAGCCTCTTTTCTGAGCTGCATGCTTTTTTAAGCAGTACTGTTGCTTTCCCGTTTGTGCGGGACGACGTCGAAGTTCCTGCTGGTGCAGCGAAGAAACTCTCGGCGTTCTTCGTCAGCGCGCCGGGTGACCGTCGAGCGAGTTCCTAACCGTAGAATCACGGGGGAAGCTGAAATGCAGACTGCACGCATCGTCGCATTCACGCTGAGCGCTAATAACTCATCACCCCGAAGGGTTTCCGACTAGCAGCGGCGCTGAACAGAACTGGCGCAAGGCTGACGCACCCGAACTCTGCAGTCCTAACAAGAACCCAGTTTATCGACGCGCCTTTGATGGCGACCGCCGTCGAATTTCGTGTTCAAGAACACTTCGACGCATTCTTTCGCCACCGCTTCGCCGATCATTCGTCCGCCCATCGCCAAAACATTCGCGTCATTATGCTGGCGGCACAGCCGCGCGCCCGTGACATCATGTGCGAGCGCGCAACGGATATGCGCATGGCGGTTGGCGGCGATCGAAATGCCGATGCCCGATCCGCAGATCAGAATGCCGCGTCCGGCCTTGCCGGCCTTGATGGCATCGGCCAGCTTGCCGGCGAAATCGGGATAGTCGACGGAATCGGCGTTATTTGTACCCAAGTCCAGCCACTTCACATCCGGCAAAGCGACTTTCAGAGATTCCTTGAGGGCAAAGCCGCCGTGATCACAGGCGATGGCTACTATGCGTTCTAAACGCGCCCTCTCGTCCTCGTCGGCCATTCGTTGCCTCCATCAATCAATCGCCAACGGTAGCGACTACACACCCAGCATTCTATTCAGCTCGGCAATTCGCTGCACGGCAGCAGACTTTCGCGGACAAGCCGATCTTTCTCACGAACTGCGTTAGATACCAATTGATCGCCCGCTCTACAGATTTCTCGCAACGCGCGCGATGTCCAAAATAAGCTACGACCGCGGCTCTATTCAAAATCCTACGCTGTGGAGAAACAACTTTGGGGTGCAGGTGGTTTGGAGCGGGCGAAGGGAATTGAACCCTCGTATGCAGCTTGGGAAGCTGCCGTTCTACCATTGAACTACGCCCGCGATCGTCCCTATGATTAGCCGACCTCGCGCCATCCGCCAAGCCGTTCCATCTCCCTTCTCGCCTCACTGTTAACTTCCTAAATTCCAGATAGGCGCCGTGCTGCTGCCGGTTGCGCCGCCGCGCGCGCATCCCTAAATCTGCGGCATGACATCCACCAGGCTGCTCGAACGCAAATCGATTTCCGTTTCCGACTTCCGCTGCACCGCGGGGCCGGGCGACAAGCCGTTTGCGGAGCAGCATTGCCACCACTCGATCTCCTACGTCCGCAAGGGCAGTTTTGGCCTGCATTGCCGCGGCCGGTTCAGCGAGCTGGTGGCGGGTTCGGTGCTGATCGGCCATCCCGGCGACGAGTATACCTGCACCCACGAGCACGTCTGCGGCGACGAGTGCCTGTCGTTCTTCCTGGCGCCCGAACTCGTGGAAGCGATCGGCGACAGCGGGGCGCCCTGGCAGGTCGGGTCCGCGCCGCCATTGCCGGAACTGGTGGTGCTGGGCGAACTGGCGCAAGCGGCAGCAGATGGCAGCAGCGACATCGGTCTCGACGAGATCGGTCAGGTGCTGGCGAGCCGCTTTGTCGAGGTGGTTTCCGGTAGCCAGCGCAAATCCGGCCCTGACGCCGCGCGCGACCGCCGCCGCGCGGTGGAGACCGCGCTGTGGATCGACGCCAACTCGCACCACCAGATCAATCTGGAAGATGCCGCAGCCCAAGCCGGGATCAGCCCGTTCCACTTCCTGCGGCTGTTCTCGGTAGTGCTCGGCGTCACCCCGCACCAGTATCTGGTGCGCTCGCGGTTGCGCCATGCGGCGCGGCGGCTCGCCGACGATGACAGCCCGGTCACCGATATCGCCTACGATGTCGGCTTCGCAGACTTGTCCAATTTCGTGCGCACGTTCGGCCGCGCCGCCGGCGTCTCGCCGCTGAAATTCCGCCAGGCCTCGCGGGGCGACCGCAAGATTTTCCAAGAACGGCTGGCCCTCCACTAGCTAGGCTTTCTCCAGGCCGCGCGGCTTCGCGCGCTTCCAACTGGAGAAACTCATGTACGACCACATCGGATTACGCGTCGGCGATCTCGACGCCAGCGTGCGCTTCTATACAGCGGCGCTCGCCCCGCTCGGCTTCGTGCTGTGCTCGCGGGACGATTCCGGCGCAGGCTTCGGCCCGAAGGGAGCGCCGGCGCTCTGGCTGCATCTGCACAAGGGATCGGCGGGGTCAGCCGCGCATGTCGCGTTCCGCGCCAAGGACCACGCGGCGATCAAGCAATTTCATGCCGAAGGCCTGAAAGCCGGAGGCCGCGACAATGGCGGCGCCGGGCCGCGCGCCGATTACAGCCCGACCTATTACGCGGCGTTCCTGATCGATCCCGACGGCAACAATGTCGAGGCGGTTTGTACGTAAGGGTCCGTAGGGTGGGCAAAGCGACTTGTCCGCCGTAGCTCGCAGAGCGAAGGCGGAAGCGTGCCCACCAATCAAATCAACAATCCCGGAGAGATGGTGGGCACGGCGCAAAGCGCGCCTTTGCCCACCCTACGACACTGAACGTTCATCTTCTTTCAACAAGGACTTACCCATGGCCTCCATCCACAAGGAAATCCTCATCGACGCTTCCCCCGATCATGTCTGGGACGCGCTGCGCGATTTCGGCGCGCTGCATACGCGGCTGGCGCCGGGCTTCGTAACCGACACCAGGCTCGACGGCGACGCCCGCATCGTGACGTTCGCCAACGGCACGGTGGCGCGCGAAATCCTGGTCGATTGCGATGATGCGAAGCGGCGGCTGGCCTATGCCATCGTCAGCGAGCGCATCAAGCAGCACAGCGCCTCCGCGCAGGTGTTCGCCGAAAGCGACGGACGCACCCGCTTCGTGTGGATCGCCGACGTGCTGCCGAACGAGATCGCGCCCTATATGGACGCGCAGATGGATCTGGGCCTGCACGCCATGCAGAAGGCATTGGGACGCAGCGCCGCATGATATCAGCGTTTCTCGACGCCCTCGGCGCGGACGGCCCCTCGGCCGACCGCGCCGGCAAGATGGATCTCTACGGCCGCTTCGTCGGCTCCTGGGATCTCGATGTCAGGCAATTTTCCGAAGACGGCGGCGAGCGGCGCCGCGCCGGCGAATGGCATTTTGGCTGGGCGCTGGAAGGCCGCGCGATCCAGGATGTCTGGATCGTGCCGCCTCGCGGAGAGCTGCGACGCGGCGATGCCGCCGCCAGTTTCAATTCGTACGGCACCACGCTGCGGGTCTACGATCCCGATATCGATGCCTGGCGCATCCAGTGGACCGACCCGGTGACGCGGAATTTTTTGCAGATGATCGGCCGCGCGGAGGGCCGCGACATCGTGCAGCTGGGCACACGACCGGACGGACAACTGGCCCGCTGGAGTTTTAGAGACATCGCCGCCAATTCATTCCTCTGGCGCGGCGAAGTGTCGGCCGACAACGGCGCAACATGGCGTGTCGTCACCGAGTTCACCGCCCGCCGCAGGGACGCGTGATCTTTCTCACAGATCGGTTCCCCACTCGCTCCTAGCCTCGGCTCGTGCGTCCGAATGGCGCCGCGCCCGCGGCCGCCCGCGCATGAGGAGTCGAACCATGACTGGAGCTGACAAGATAGTCTGTCAGGCGGCCGCGTTGCTTTTGCTGTTCACCCTGACCTTGACGCCGGCCAAGGCGCAATTCGGCGGCGGAGGCGGCGGCCAAGACATGATGACGCAGATGGCGCCGATGCTTGAAATGATGAAGGCGAAGATGGGCAAGCGCCGCTTCGCCGCGTTGATGCAGACCATGGGCCCGATGATGAGCCGCATGACGGAAGGCGGCGGCGGCGCTCAGCGGTCTTGGCGGCATGATGGGCGGCGGCGGATTTCCCGGCAGCTTCGGCGGCGGCTATGCGCCGAGGGCTACGGCGTGAACACCGCCGGCATGAACTCGGCGGCGTCGGCGGCGGCGAGCTGATGAGCATGGTCCCGCAACTGATGCGCGATGGCCAATGTCGGCGGCGGCCGCCACGGCCGGCGTCACCGGCGGCGGTAGTTCATTTCCATCATTGCGAGAAGCGCGGCGACGACTTGTCCGCCGTAGCTCGAAGAGCGAAGGCGGAAGCAATCCATCTCCGGTACCGCGTAATGGATTGCTTCGCTGAGCCTGTCATCGGGCGCGCCTTCGCGCGACCCGGTGGCTCGCAATGACGAGCATCACGACAGCGCCGGCCGGACCACCGGCACAGGCTGCTTCGGCCCCCATCGGGTCAGCATCACGCTCACGCAGGACAGCACGCCGAGCAGCATCATCGACGCCGCCGCGAGCATGAAGAAATTCTGTGCGGTCGCGTCATGCGTCGACAGCCACCACCCTCCAGCGCCGATGAACAACAGCCGCGCGGTCTGCGCCAGCACAGGGCCGATTACCTTGGCCGCGCCTTGCGATGAAAAATAGCATGTCGTGGCGAGGCCGAGGAAAGCATACATCGGCGCCGCCGTAGACAGATACTGCCGGCTGGCGGCGCGCACGCTCGCATCGTCGGTGAAGAGATTGACCCAGATGTCGGGGAATATCGGCGATGAAGCTCGCGACCGCGCCGACCGAAGCGAACGCGACGACCCCCGCGATCCAGCAGATCCTGCGGGCGCGCGCGATGCGCTGCGCGCCGATGGCCATGCCGACCATCGGCACCGAGGCAATGCCCACTGCAAATGCGATCGATGTCAGCATGAATTCGAGCCGCGCGCCGATGCCATAGCCGGCGAGGATTTCGGTGCCGAAGCCCGCCAGCATGTGGGTGAAGATGCTGATGGTCAGAACCGACTGCAGCGGCGAGAAACAGGCGATCGCGCCGACCTTCAGGATGTCGATGAACATCGGCATGCGAATGCGAAGGCCGCGGATCTTCGGAACGACGCGCGCCCGGCCTGAGAACAGATACCAGGACATTACGGAGATGCTGATGATGTAGGCGGTCAACGAACCGGCGGCCACACCACGCATGCCGAATTGCGGGATCGGGCCCAAACCCAGCCCGAGCGTGCCGCCGAGAATGATCTGGCAGACGGCGGACGAAAGCATCATGAGCGACGGCAGCTTCATATTGCCGGTGCCGCGCAAAATGCCGGCCATGGTGTTCATCAGCCACGGGATGATCGCACCACCGAAAAATATCTGCGTATAGGCGACGGCCTGCGCCAGCACATTGCCGCGGCCGCCGAGCAGTTCCAGCAGCGCGGGGCCGAAAATCAGCATGCCCAGCATGAAGACGAGCCCGAAGCAGAAGCCGATCAGCAGCGCATGCGAAGCCAGCGTCGAAGCGCGGTCGATGTCGCCGGCACCGAGCGCACGCGCAATCGCCGACGCCACGCCGCCGCCCATCGCGCCACCCGACATGGTCATGGTCAGGATCACGGTAGGAAACACCAGCGCCATCGCGGCCAGCAATTCCACGCCCAGCCGGCCGATATAGGAGGTCTCCGCGATCACGACGCAGGTGCCGGCGGTCAGCGCGATCACGTTCGGCCAGGCCAGCCACAACAGCGTGCGCAGGATCGGGCCGTCGACCAGCGCGTTCTTCAACGGCGCTGGCGGCGGCGGAAGCGGGCGCTCCTTCTCGTCTACAGGAATTTCGGCAACGCCGAGGTCGGACATTTCAGCTCCCCGCGCGCGGACTTGGAGCCGCGGCGCGGCTGTTTCCTAGCATGGCGGGGGGAGATTCCACGTGCGAAAGGCGCAATGGGGGCCTGCGCGATTGCAGGCGGGTCTTGCTCTGCCCTCCCCTTGAACGCGAGGTGCGCCCCGGCAGCCCTTTCACGGGGAATTCATGTCGCCCTTACGAACGTTTGGGCCGGCACCGCATTGGTAAGACGACACCTCAGGGAAACCCGCCATGCGCAACAACATCCTCTTCGCAACATGCGTCGCCGCGCTGGCGCTGCCGCTTGCGGCCTGTAACGACCCCAAGGAAACTGCGACCGGCGCCGCGACCGTGACGCAGAGCTACGGTCCTTCGCCCAACCTGCCGCCGCCGGAACATTCGTGGATCCCGACGGTGGATATCGCATCGGTCAACCGCTGGCCCGACGGCGCCAAACCGATCGCCGCCAACGGCATGACGGTCACGGCCTTCGCGACCGGGCTCGAGCATCCGCGCACGGTCTATGGGCTGCCGAACGGCGACGTGCTGGTCGCCGAGAGCAACGCGCCGCCGAAACCGGACGACGGCAAGGGCATCAAGGGTTTTGTCTACCGGCAGGCGCAGAAATGGGCGGGCGCAGGGGTGCCGAGCGCCAACCGCATCACGCTGTTGCGCGATGCCGACGGCGATGGCGTCGCCGAAACGCGCAGCATTTTCCTCAGCGGGTTGAATTCGCCGTTCGGCATGGTGCTGGTCGGGGAGGATTTCTATGTCGCCAACTCCGATGCGATCATGAAATTCCATTATTCGTCCGGCGACACCAGGATCAGCGCGCCCGGCGTCAAGCTTGCGGACCTGCCCGCCGGCACCCTCAATCACCACTGGACCAAGGACCTCACCGCCAGTGCCGACGGCACGAAGCTCTATGCAACGGTCGGCTCCAACAGCAATGTCGGCGAGAATGGAATCGAGGCCGAGAAGGATCGCGCCGCGGTGCTGGAAGTCGACCGCGCCAGCGGCCAATGGCGTGTGTTTGCCTCGGGCTTGCGCAACCCGAACGGTCCGTCATGGAATCCGAAAACCGGAGAGCTCTGGGTCGTGGTCAACGAGCGCGACGAACTCGGCAACGATCTCGTTCCCGACTACATGACCTCGGTGAAGGACGGCGCGTTCTATGGCTGGCCGTACAGCTATTACGGCGATCACGTCGACACGCGCGTCGAGCCGCGGCGGCCTGACCTGGTGCAGAAGGCGATGGCGCCGGATTATGCGCTCGGCGCGCATACGGCTTCGCTGGGTCTCGTCTTCAACACCGGAAAACTGTTTCCGCCGGAGATGGAAGGCGGCGCCTTCATCGGCCAGCACGGCTCATGGAATCGCAAGCCCCGCGCCGGCTACAAGGTGATCTTCGTATCCGTTCAAGGACGGCAAGCCTTCAGGCGCGCCGCAGGACGTGCTGACGGGCTTCCTCAACGAAAAGGGCGAGGCGCAGGGCCGCCCTGTCGGCGTACGGCTCGACAAGCAGGGCGCGCTCCTGGTCGCCGACGACGTCGGCAACACGATCTGGCGCGTGACGCCCGCGGCGAAATCGGCGGCGCGGTAGGACGGTCGACGTTCAGACGACCTTACCGAAAACCGCGCCAATTCCGGCGGTCAGCCCCATCGCGAAAGCACCCCAAAATGTCACGCGGATGGTCGGCTTCAACAGGCCGGCGCCGCCGGCTTTCGCACCAATCGCACCGAGCAGCGACAGGAACAGCAGCGACCCCACCGAGACGATCGGGATCAGTACGTTGGACGGCGAGACCAGAACCAGCACGAGGGGCGCTGCCGCTCCAACGGAAAAGGTCGCAGCCGATGCCAACGCCGCCTGCACTGGACGGGCAGTGCTGATCTCCGAAATGCCCAATTCATCCCGCGCATGCGCGCCCAAGGCGTCCTTGACCATCAATTGCTTGGCAACTTCGCGAGCGAGCCCCTCCTCGACGCCACGCGCGACATAGACCTGAGCGAGTTCTTCCCTCTCGAACACGGGGTCGTCGGCAAGCTCACGTTTTTCACGCGCGAGGTCGGCATGCTCGGTATCGGACTGCGAACTGACCGAGACATACTCGCCAGCCGCCATCGACATGGCGCCGGCAACAAGCCCGGCCACGCCGGTCAACAGAATATCGTTGCGGGATGCCGCCGCGGACGCCACGCCCAATATCAGGCTGGCGGTCGATATGATCCCGTCGTTGGCGCCGAGCACGGCTGCTCTCAGCCAGCCGATGCGCTCAACAAGGTGATTCTCGCGGTGAAGGCGACTCATTGATTGATCTTCCTGTCGAACGGGCCGGCGCTTTAACCGCCATCGACGAGCTCAGTAGCTTCCCAAAGCGTCGGGCGTTCGGCAATGATCTGAGTCAATATCAGACGATGGCCGTCATGATCGACATCTAACGAAGCTGCGGCGGCGGCCTCCCGAGGGCGCCAAGATGTTCCCGCGAACAGGAAGAACATGCCCGATCTCCCTTCCGTGATCCTGAACCTCGTGGCAGCGCTCGGCATCGGACTGCTGATCGGCGCCGAGCGGGAGCGCCGCAAGGGAGGAGGACCGGCGCGCTCGCCGGCGGGAATACGCACCTTCACCATCGCCTCGCTCGCCGGTGCAGCCAGCGTCATGGCGGGCGGCGCAGGCATGCTGGCGGTCACGGTCACAGGCGTGGCGGTGCTGACCGCGATCGCATACTTGCGATCCCGCAGCGACGATCCCGGCCTTACGACCGAGATCGCCCTGATCGTGACCGCGCTGCTGGGCGGCCTGGCGATGCAGCAGCCGGCTCTGGCGGCGGGCATGGCCGTCGGCGTTGCCGCCCTGCTCGCGGCGCGAACCCCTCTGCATCATTTCGTCCGTTCCGTGCTCACCGAGCGTGAGGTGAACGACGCAGTGATCTTCGCGGGCGCGACTTTGGTGGTGCTTCCGTTGCTGCCCAATCAGGCGCTCGGACCCTATGGCGCACTCAATCCGCGGTCGATCTGGATCGTCGTCATTCTGGTGATGGCCATCAGCGCCGCGGGATATGTTCTCGTTCGGTTACTCGGCGCGCGGTTTGGACTTCCGCTCGCAGGTTTCGCGTCCGGCTTCATTTCGAGCGCCGCCACGATCGGCGCCATGGGCGCGCGGGCTCAGAAGAGTCCGGATGTCGTCAGCGCCGCCGTCGCGGGCGCGGCTCTCTCGACAGTCGCCACGGTAATTCAGATGTGCCTGGTGCTGGCCGCCACCAGCCCGGTCACCTTGCGCGCGATGTCCGCGCCGCTGATTTGCGCCGGCATCGCTGCCGCGGCCTACGGTGCCGGCTTCACAGTCCGGGCCTTGCGCGAACGAGACGCGGGCGAACCTCAGCCGGGACACGCGTTCAGCCTCCCGGTCGCGCTGGCATTCGCCCTGACCCTTTCCGCGGTGCTCATCGCCTCTGCCGCGCTACGGGAATGGTTCGGCGAGACCGGAGTCATTGTAGCGGCGGCGGCGGCCGGCTTCGTCGACACGCATTCCCCCGCCATCGCGATTGCTTCGCTGGTTGCATCCGGAAAGATGACCGCTGCCGACGCCGTGTTTCCTATCCTCGCCGCGTTCTCCACCAATACGATCAGCAAGATCATATTCGCCTGGAGCAGCGGCAGCCGGTCGTTCGCGTTGCGCCTGATCCCGGGCTTGATCCTGGTTGCCGGCGCGGCGTGGGCCGGCACAGTGCTGATGTAATCGCCTGTCCGCCGTCTAGACTCTGAAATGCTTGGAGAGCTTCAAGCCCTGCGCCTGGTAGTTCGAGCCGATGCGCTGGCCGTACATGGCGTCGGGGCGCGACAGCATTTTCTCGTAGACCAGGCGGCCGACGATCTGGCCGTGCTCGAGGATGAACGGCACCTCGCGCGAGCGCACTTCGAGCACGGCGCGCGAGCCCTGCCCGCCGGCGCCGGCATAGCCGAACCCGGGATCGAAGAAGCCTGCGTAGTGCACGCGGAATTCGCCGACCAGGGGATCGAACGGCACCATCTCGGCGGCGTAGTCCGGCGGCACCTGCACGGCTTCCTTCGAGGCCAGGATGTAGAACTCGCCGGGATCGAGAATGAGGCTGCCGTCGGGACGCGCCGGGATCGGCTCCCAGAATTCGTCGACCGCATAGCCGCTGCGGCGGTCGATATCGACCACGCCGGTGTGGCGCTTGGCGCGGTAGCCGACGAAGCCTGATGTGTTCTTGCCGGAGAGATCGACCGACAGCGCCACGCCGTTAGCGAGGTCGGCGTCGTCGATATCGACCAGCCGCTCGGCATCATGTAGCGCGTCGAGTTCGTCGGCGTTGAGGATGGCGTCTCCGGTGCGGAAGCGCACCTGAGAGAGCCGCGAGCCCTCGCGCAGCAGCACCGGAAACGTCTTCGGGCTGATCTCGGCATAGAGCGGGCCGTGATAGCCGGCGCCGATCATGTCAAAGCGGCGGGTGCCGTCGGCGATCACGCGGGTGAACACGTCGAGCCGCCCGGTGGAGCTCTTCGGATTGGCGGCCGCCACGATCGACGGCGGCAACGCCAGGCTTTCCAGCAGCGGCACGATGTAGACGCAGTTGGTCTCCAGCACCGCGCCGTCGGAGAGGTCGATCTCGTGCAGCTTCAGCTCGTCGATGCGCTCGGCGACGGTTGAGCCGGGGCCGGGCAGGAAACTCGCGCGCACCCGGTAGGCGATGTTGCCCAGCCGCAAATCGAGGCTCGCCGGCTGGATCTGGCTTTCGACAAAGGGATATTCCGGCAGGATCAGGCCCGCATCCGTCATCGCCGCGATCATGCGGTCGGGCAGAATTCCGTTGGCGTCGGGCGGAAGCTTGAACGGCACGGCGCGATCCTCAATACGGCCCAAAAATCATCCAAACCTCTTAAATATGGGCTTTTAGGGGTTATCCGATGGCCGCCTTGACGGGAAGGGCGGGAGGTAATATCAGAATGACTTATCCCGTGGTGATTTGAGCCGGCCGGCTTGCAGCCACGTTAAATAAGTCGCTAAACAGGCCGGGGACACGTGTGATCCCGGCCTGTGGAAATTTTTCCAGGCCGGTTTTTTGTGACCATTTTCCAAGGTGGTCACGACGGAGGTCACATGTCTGAGACTGCTTCTACCAAGCACTACCGTCCCGAAACCAAGCTGGTGCATGCCGGCGCCCTGCGCTCGCAATTCGGCGAAACATCCGAGGCGCTGTTCCTGACGCAAGGCTTCATCTACGACACCGCCGAGCAATGCGAGGCGCGGTTCAAGGGCGAGGATCCCGGCTTTCTCTATTCGCGCTTTTCCAATCCCAACATCTCGATGTTCGAGCGCCGCATGATCGAGCTCGAAGGCGCCGAAGCCGCGCGCGCGACCGCGACCGGGATGGCGGCGGTGACCACTGCCATCCTCGCGCCGCTGAAGGCCGGCGACCATGTGGTGGCGGCGAAGGCGATGTTCGGCTCCTGCCGCTATGTGGTGGAGGATTTGCTGCCGCGCTACGGCATCCAGTCCACCCTCGTCGATGGGCTCGACCTCGACCAGTGGCGGAAGGCGATGCAGCCGAACACCAAGACGTGCTTCCTGGAGAGCCCGACCAACCCGACGCTCGACGTGCTGGACATCCAGTCGATCGCCGAGATCGCCCACAAGGGCGGCGCGCGGCTGATCGTCGACAATGTGTTCGCCACCCCGATCTGGCAGAGCCCGCTGTCGCTCGGCGCCGACGTCGTGATCTATTCCGCCACCAAGCACATCGACGGCCAGGGCCGCTGCCTCGGCGGTATCATCCTGTCGTCGGAAGCCTTCATCGCCGAGCACATCCACAATTTCATGCGCCAGACCGGCCCGTCGATGTCGCCGTTCAATGCCTGGGTGCTGCTGAAGGGGCTGGAGACGCTGGCGGTGCGCGTCCGCGCGCAGACCGAGACGGCGGCGAAGGTGGCGGACAGCCTCGCCAAGCATCCGAAGATCTCGCGGCTGATCTACCCCGGGCGATCGGATCATCCGCAGGCGGCGCTGGTGAAGAAGCAGATGCGCGCCGGCTCGACCCTGATCGGCTTCGAGGTCAAGGGCGGCAAGGCTGGCGCATTCCGCTGCCTCAACGCGCTGCAGATCTCGCGCATCTCGAACAATCTCGGCGACGCCAAGAGCCTCGTCACCCATCCGGCAACCACGACGCATCAACGGCTGACGCCGGAGGCGCGCGCCGAACTCGGCATCAGCGAAGGATTTATTCGCTTCTCGGCCGGGCTCGAGCATGCCGACGATCTGATCGAGGATCTTGCGCAGGCGCTGGAGAAGGCGTGAGGTAGGTGCACACGTAGATGTGTAGGGTGGGCAAAGCGCAGCGTGCCCACCATCTCGCAGCTCGTATCCGGATAGGATGGTGGGCACGGCGCTAGCGCGCCTTTGCCCACCCTACTCACCTCATTACATCGGCCGGTACGCCCGCACGTCGGCGGGCACGTTGACGCCGAGCTTGATCTGGCCGACCGACTTGATGATGTCGTCGCCGAGCAGTTGGGCAAAGCAGGCGTAGCCCCAGTCGCTCATGTGCAGGCCGTCGGAGATCACGAAATTCTCGATCGGGATCGCCTGCTTCTCGTGCCAGTCCTTCATGACGGCAAAGCGCGGGAAAATTCCGACCTTGCGAAGCTCGGCAGTCTTGTTCAGCAGCGTCATCATCTTGCCGGCACTTTCGGCGTGCTCGTTGACCCGCGGCGAATATTGCGGATCGATCAGCACCACATCGGCGCCAACAGCCTGAATCTGCGAGATGCCTTGCTCGACGAGTTTTGCCGTCTCACCCGGATCGAGGTTGCGCAGCACCGCATTGGTGCCGACCTGCCAGATCACGAGGTCCGGGTGCATGTCGATGACGGAGGTCTGCAGCCGCTTCATCATTTCCGGCGCATCCTCACCGCCTTTGCCGGCATTGATGACGGAGATGTCGGCCGTCGGATATTGCCGGCGCAATTGCGCGGCGAGCCGGTTCGGGTAGTTGAAATCCGGCGAGGTCGCGCCGTAGCCGGCGGTCGACGACGATCCGAACGCGACGATGACCACCGGCTGGCCCGCGACAAGCTTGCTCGCGACATGCGGCAGCGATCCCATCGATTTCGCGCCCTTTGACGGCAGACACGGCACACGGCTGAAGATGTCGCCGGCCGATTTGGCCACTTCCTTCACCTTGTCGATTGCCTTGCCGGTGATGCCCTTCTGCGCGGCCGGATTGGCGGCAGGCAGCGGAACGGCGCTTTCAGCCAAGGGCTTCTGCTCGGTCTTGTTTCCAGATTTGGCGTTATCGGACAGCGCCGCCTGCTGGGCGGTCTGTTGTGGGGCCGTCTGGGCAAGCAGCGGCGACACCGCGGCAGGCATCCATAGCGCCAGGGTCACGGCGCAGACGGTCGGAAAAGTCGACAAACAAAAAGGGTAGTGACGGCTCATTAAGGCTAATTCCCTAATTCTGCTGCGCCTGATCGAGGCGGGCCGCATCGAGTACAAATTTCGACAGCGCGCGGCCGAGACAAGCATGAACCCGTTTGGCCATTTCGGGGCCATGAACGGTACTGAACAGGTCGAAATCTCCGGCGTCATTCCAGTGACGCATGATGCCAAACCGGTCGAACAGCGGAACATCATGCTGCTGCGCGGCCACACGCATATTATCAAGGTATGGCGGCACGGAAATCATCGTTTCCGTGCGCGGGCTGTATTGCAGATTGATCAGAACCACATCGGCCCCCGCATTTTGCAGCGCAGCAATCCCGTCGCCGACGGCGCCGCGAAAATCGTCGGGATCGACGGATCGCATGGCATCGACGGTTCCGGTTTGCCAGATCACCAAAGTAGGCCTTTTTGCTTCCACCAGCTTAACGAGGGTGGTGTCGGTCTCCTCCGCGGTTTTCCCGGGCTGTAGTTCTACGGATAAATTAATCTCGATCGAGGGCAGTTTCTCCTTCAGGGCGGCCTGCAATTTGGCGGGATAGGCGCTGTCGGCCGAAGCGGTGATGGTCGAGGAACGGCTGCCCACGACGAGGATGGTCAGCGGCCGGCCGTTCTTGACGGCCTCGGTGACCTTTGGCAGCAGGCTGTCGGTGCTCAGAAGATAGGCCGGCACTTCGCACGCCTGGGGTGCGGCTAGAGGTGAGCCTTGAGGAGCATCCTCGGCGCGCGCCAAACCGGTAGCCACAAGGCCGGCGAGCAGGCACAGGGCTAGTACGGCTCCAGAACCGGGCCTCATACGCTGCCTCCAGCCATATCGGCATTGCCGCCCGTGCGCTTGGTCTTGGACGCATCTTTGTCGGCCGAATGCTTGTACCACGAAATCACCCACGCCACGCCCCACATGATGAGGATTCCGGAAAGGCTGACCAGGGCGTGCATGAAGGCACCGCCGGAAACCTCGGCCAGCACGAAATGCCCCGCGAAGGCCAGGAAGACGCCCAGACAGAATATCTCAAGTGAATGCTGGCCACACAGGATCAATGGTCGCAGCCAGGGCGATTTGAGGCCAGACCAATCCTTGGGCAGAAAGCGCACCGTGAGCGCCGCCAGCGCCAGAAAATGGGCAAACCGCAGCACGTCCAGATCGGTCTTGGTGATCGGGTACATCCACTGTTCGAGCCGCTTCGGCATCAGAAAGCTGAGCTGCGGGATGTGCCAGGTCAACGTGACGAAGAATGAAAACAGCAGATAGGCAACGCAAATCCACATCGTCACCGGCGACGACAGGATCCGCGACATCCGCGCGGCGCCGCCCAGCGCGCACCAGGCGCCGAACACGAACAGCAACTGCCAGGCGAACGGGTTGAAGATCCAGAAGCCGCCGGGATAGGCCGTCAGATACCAGTCGAATTGCCAGGTCAGCGCGTACAGCAGCACCGACAGGCCGAGCGACACGTCAGGCCGCCATTTCATCAGCCACAGGATGATCGGCAGAAACAGCATCAGCACGATGTAGAGCGGCAGCACGTCCATGTTGACGGGACGGAAGCGCAACAGCAGCGCCTGGACGATGGTGACGTCAGGCTGCTTGAGAAAGTCCATGATGCCCATTTCTTCGCTGTAGAGCGGGTTCTCGAAACGGGTGGCGACGTAGGAGATTTCGGCGAGGAAGATCGTGAACAGGAACACATGCGCGACGTAGATCTGCCAGACCCGGCGCATGATCCGCGCGGTCGCCACCACGAAGCCGGCCTGCAGCATCGCGCGGCCGTAGACAAAGGCGGCGGTGTAGCCGGAGATGAAGATGAAGATTTCGGTGGCGTCGGAAAATCCGTAATTGCGGATCGTGAACCAGGTCAGGATATTGGCCGGCAGATGATCGACGAAGATCAGCCACAGCGCCATGCCGCGAAACAGGTCGAGCCGCAATTCGCGCTCGCCGGCCACCGGCAGCGTAATCGCCGGCGCGGCAGCCGCCGCGGCCTTGCTATCGCTGAGAGGCGTTGCGGCAACTGGATCGGCAATGGACGACATCTGGCACCGTTGGTTTGGCTTTTACGCGTGCACGGTCCGGGAAACGATAATATCGGCCCGCAACCTGCACACAAGATACGCAAGCAGATACGGGGCCGGACCGCGCGCGGGTGCGCTCTAGAGTGGAACTATGTTGAAACCGCGATCAAACAAACGGCAATCCCTGCAGGCTGGCGATTGTTCCCGCGGCATTCTTGGCTATGATGCGGCACAGGATTTCCGGAAGCTTGCCAGCATGTACCGCGCCGTCACCCGCCAGATCGAAGTTACCGTCGAGCCGAACTTCCTGCCCGAGCGTTCGTCGGTCGATCGCGGCCAGTATTTCTGGTCCTACACCATCGTCATCACCAACACCGGCGCCGAGACCGTGCAGCTGCGCACCCGGCACTGGACCATCACCGACGCCACCGGCCACAAGCAGGAAGTCCGCGGCGAAGGCGTGGTCGGCGAGCAGCCGGTGCTCGCGCCGGGCGAGCGCTTCGAATACACCTCCGGCGTTCCGCTGCCGACCGCGTCGGGCTTCATGACCGGGCGCTACCAGATGGTCAGCGCCAGCGGCGAGCGGTTCGAGATCGACGTGCCGACGTTCTCGCTGGACAGCCCTGACAACAGGCGGGTGTTGAACTAGGGGCATTGCGGCTTCCTCTGTAGCTCTCTCGTCGTAGCCGGGATGAGCGCAGCGATATCCGGGAATGTGGCCAGCACCGGTCCCGGATCTCGCTGCGCTCATCCGGGCTACGGGCCTTTCGGTTTGGGTGGGCAACTCATTGCAAGCGCAGCGAAGCAATCCATCTTTCCGTGCATGGGGTGACAATGGATTGCTTCGCTGCGCTCGCAATGACGGAAAAATGCTGCAGCACCACACGATCGTCGTCCCCCGCGAAGGCGGGGGATCCAGTACGCCGAGACTTATCGGTCCAATCAATGCTGTCTCTGGGATACTGGATCACCCGCCCCAGTGCGCAATTGCGCACAAGGCGGGTGATGACGACTGAATATGACTTCGCGATCTCGCAGCGCAATTCGCCCGAGGTTTGCTATCGAACGTCCCGCCCTCTTGTTGGGAGGGCGCAGGGAAGACCGGGTGCTTGCTGCACCCGCGGTCTCGCGTGCGATTTGCGCAAACAAAAGGGCACACGAGCATACAGGGCAGCGGGAACACTCCGGCCTTCCCTGCGCAATGGCTTTACGGCTTACTTCGTGCTCTCCTCGGAGAACGGCTCTTTTGCCTCCGTCGCCCACGAGACGAATCCCGCCGACTTAGCGCCAGCACCGCGGCGCCCGAACCACACGACTTCGCCGTACGCGTCCGGCGCGTACGTCTATCGCGCCATCCACGTCCATCGCATCTCACCGCGCGTTCGTGACGATCGCGAGCGCCCCTCATCCGCCGTGAGACAGGCGGAGCAATCCCGAGCTTGACACGATTTCGGAAATTCAGAAGTGACGTCGTGCCATCGTGTCGCATGCTGCTGCACGAAGTTGCGCTTGTGCGCAAAGCAAATCAGTTCGCAGGCCGTAGGGTGGGCAAAGCGACAGCGTGCCCACCGTCTATCGTCGAGCTTGTCTTGAAATGGTGGGCACGCTTCGCTCTGCCCACCCTACGAAACCACGCCGGCTTCGTGCGGGGTGAACTCGTACACCGACGAGCAGAACGCGCAAGTCACACCACTTTGTCACCATTAACCATCTCGGCACGGCCTTCCGGCGCAAGGATTTCAGCATCGCGAGATCTCATCACGTGCGATTGGTGACGATTAGTTGCCGGCTGCGGGAACCATTGCCTCGCGAGTCTATTGGCTCCCTGACACAATTATCTTTGGAAAGAGACATCATGAAAAATCTCGCGATCTATCTGGCAGCCGGCGCAAGCGCCCTTCTCGTGACGGCCGCTTCCGCCGCACCGCTTGCCCTGAATGGTGCAGTCGCGCCGGAGAGCAACATTCAAAACGTCCGCATGGTTTGCAACGAAGCCGGCCAGTGCTGGCGCCAACGTGGTGAACGCCGCGTCATCATCCGCGAGCAAGGTGATTCATACGGATATGCCCCCCGCCGCGAGCGTTATATCGAGCGCCGCGGCTATGAGGAACGTGGCGGCATCGGCATCCGCGCACCCGGCGTCAGCGTCGGAATCGGTACCGATCGCTACTGAACGAGTCGACAACAGTCTGATCTGAATACGAGCAAAGCCGCGGAGAAATCCGCGGCTTTTCCCTTTCGAAGCCAAGAAGCCTGTGGGCGGTCAGCCCGAAATCGAGCCCGCACTCCGACACGCGGCGCTCACCTTGGCCGGCATTCACACGTGAGGAGCGTTTGCTCCGCGCAGTCGCTCCACGTACCAGAAAACCCAGATCGTAACGAACGAGAGAACGAAAAACCCTCCGCAGGCAAGAAACGTCGGCACTGAACTGCTATCCATGGCATCCTCCGAGCGCTTGCAGGTTTATGGTCGCGACTAACGGGGCGCCCGCCCGGTCTGCCACGTCGCCTCGCTGATCAGATCAAACATTCATTTTCGAAAATCCGCCGCGACCAGATCGTAAGAGCCGCGCCCTCCACGGACGTAAACCTTTGCAGCCGCGGCGCATATCAAATCGCGGTTGCAATCGAACGCGTTCAGGAAGCCGGACTCGTCGGAGCGGGCATCTGGCTGAATTCGCCTCAATGCGCTCTCGTCGATGAAGAATGTAGCTTCCAGCGCACTGTCGTGCCCCCAGAACCGTACGGCTCGCCGGGTCTGGTCATATGAGCGGCTATGATTTGGAAACTCAATCATGAGATGGGGACCGATCAAACTCTCGCCGGCGAACCACACGCCGTGCCGGCCTTTTCACGACCCGCACCGCGGCATGGTCGATGGCCACGGGTTGCCCTGACCGGTGACGCGCACGTCGATGCGACGTGCGGTTGGTCAGTGTCATTGACAAGATTTGACGTGGTTAAAATTCTGCGCTGCCGCAAAGGGGATGCTGAGGCAATACGATCGCGCTCTCTTTGAACTGGCTACTCGGTGTCGCATTACAAGGCTTGTCAGGTCCCGTACCGAAAACAAACTGCGATTCTTCTCGCTATTCGGCAGACGATCGCTATATGGTCGATATCATCGCGCGCCCCCTGGCTGTTATCGGTGACTGAGAGCTTTGCGCTCCCGCCTGAATCAAAGGCGGTCATATGCCAAATTCCAGATTCGACCTTCGTGAGTGGTTGGTGCCCCCGGTATTGATGCCGATCTTTCTTGTGCTGCTGGTCGCCGCTGCGATGGTTATTCAATGGTAACCCGCGCGTCACGCAGTTTCGCGGCAGAAACAAAGCCCATCGACGCTGGCTCAAGATCTGAACACCGGCGCGGTCGCCGCCCTGGACAAGGCTCGCGAGATGCCGCCGGGGGATGAGCGCACCGAGGCGATGCACAAAGCAATGGCCTTACGAAATGCTGCAGAGCTTCAGCAACTTCTGGCGCGCAAGCACGGCGGATCGGATCTGTGATGAGGGCGCTGGCATGAGACCTGCCAAGCGGGCGACACGCAGCAGCAGGCAATCTACCGCTTGCATCCGACAAATGGATTCCGCGGGCTGCGAGCTTAGTCTGTTGGCGGCGACTTTATTTCGTCATTGTTGAATCGGTGGGGATCATTTGGACAGCGAGATGCTTGTCCCAGATGACCACCTTCCCAAGCCGATCGCCGTCCCCCGCGAGCTCCCATATGATGGTACTTGATCATTCATGCATTCCCGCCGTCGTTCTCATTGTCGAGGACGATATGATGCTGCGCATGCGCGCGGTCGACATGGTGGAAGACGCTGGATACACGCCGCTCGAGGCGCTGGACGCCGCCGAAGCGGTCACCATCCTGGAATCCCGATCCGACGTCGCGCTGATCTGTACCGATATCCAGATGCCGGGCCAAATGGACGGCGTGGGACTTGCGCATGCCGTGCATGCGCGCTGGCCGGCGATCAGGATCATCGTGGTATCGGGGCAATTGAAGCAGCAGAACCTCGATCTTCCGCCCCACAGCAGGTTTCTCGGCAAGCCACTCGATGCCGGGGAAGTGATAGCCGAGATGCGCGACATGATCGGCCACGCCTGAGACGCCAGCGGTTTCACGCCGAATACCGGCCCAAAGCGCGCGATTACGGCAAAAACCGAGCCCCCGAAGATCAGTGCGGTACCCAGCCTATGATGATACAATCGGCGATGTCTGAAGCCGATCTCCGAACCGAACCGCGTCCCGCAGGCAGCGCAACACAGCACCAGGACGAACTGGCGGCAGAAAATGTCAGCCTGCGGCTTCTGCTCGCGCAGGCCGAGATCAATGCGCAGAGTTTGCTGGCCACGGCCGGCATCGACGCCAGGGAGCGCGAGGCGGCCGACAAGCTGCAGAAGCTGATCCTCGAGGAGTTGCACCACCGCATCAAGAATACGCTCGCGACCGTCGGCGCCATCGTCTCGCAGAGCCTGCGCGACGTGCCAGGCGCCGAGCACGCGCAGCATGCCATCGAGGGCCGGCTGCTCGCGCTCGGGCGGGCACACGACCTGCTTTTGCAGGCAAGATGGACCAGCGCGAACCTCGGCACGATCGTCCGCAGCGCCACCGAAGCCTTCGATAATCCCGACGAGCCTAAATTCTCGATTTCGGGACCCGATATCCGGATGATATCGGGCGCCGTCATCGCCATCGCGATGACGCTCAACGAGCTTTGCACCAACACCACGAAGTTTGGCGCCCTGTCGGTCCCGCAAGGGCGCGTCGACATCAACTGGACGCTGGATCAACAGGCGCAGCGCCTGCACCTCACATGGACCGAGAGGAATGGTGCGGCCGTCCGCCCGCCCCAAAAGCGCAGCTTCGGCACACGGCTGATCGAGACGCTCGGCAGGCAACTCCGGGGCGACGTGCGGCTGACCTATGAGCCGACCGGGTTCGTCTACGCGTTCGACGTGCCGATGGCTTCCCTGACTTCGGCGGCGATAAGCGCGTATTCGGGCAGTGCGGACGCCAAATCGTGCTAACATTCGTTCGGACTGCTACGAATTGAGCCGACGACCGGGCTCGGTGTTATCGCCGCGCCCCTCCAAAAGGACCAATGATGAAAAAACCCGTTCTTTCACTTGAAGAGCCGGAGCCGAAAAAGGCACCGCGAGCCGACCGGCCTCCTACCGAGGGCTTCGTGACGGTTGTCGACGGCCACTTCAAGTCAGAGTTTGACAGCTGCCGAGGCTGCCGAGGCAGCGGGCCGGAAGCTGAAGTCGGCTTATCCGATGCTCCAGATCGAAATCTATGATGCCGCCACCAAGGTCCGCACGTTGTTGAGCTAGATACCCAGCGAAATAGTAGGGTGGGCAAAGCGCAGCGTGCCCACCATTCAGCAGCAATTTCGCGGATAGATGGTGGGCACGCTACGCTTTGCCCACCCTACGAAAACGGCGCGCTACTCCTCCACGCCCGCTTCGTGCGGGGTGAACTGGTAGACCGAGGAGCAGAACTCGCAGGTCACCACCACCTTGTCGTCCTTGACCATCTCGGCGCGGTCTTTCGGCGCAAAGCTCTTCAGCATCGCGGACACCGCGTCGCGCGAGCAGGAGCATTGCGCGCGCAGCGGCAGCGGCGTGAACACGCGCACGCCGCGCTCGTGAAACAGCCGGTACAGCAGGCGCTCGCCCGACAGATCGGGATCGATCAGTTCGACATCCTCGACGGTGCCGATCAGCGACTGGCCCTCGACCCAGGCGTCGTCCTCGGCAACGGCATGCGTCACCGCGCCATCAGGCGCATCGCCGGGATGCAGGTCGGCCTGCCGCGCCCGCTCCGGCGCCTTGGGCAGGAATTGCAGCAGCATGCCGCCGGCGCGCCAGCGGTGCTTTCCGCCGTCGCCGCCGCGCCATTCCTCGCCGACCGCGAGCCGCACGCGGGTCGGGATCTGCTCGGAGCGCAGGAAATATTCATGCGCGGCGTCTTCCAGGCTGCCGCCGTCGAGCGCCACCAGGCCCTGATAGCGGCTCATGTCCGCGCCCTGGTCGATGGTCATCGCGAGATGACCCTTGCCGAGCAGCGCGCCTGAATCCTGGCCGTCCTTCAGCCGCTTCGCGTCATAGCGCGCATAGGCGCGCAGGCGGTCGGGCGACTGGAAATCCACGATCAGGAACGACACCGGACCGTCGGTCTGGGTCTGCAGGATGAAGCGGCCGTCGAATTTCAGCGCCGAGCCGAGCAGCGTCGCCAGCACGATCGCCTCGCCGAGCAGCTTGCCGACCGGTGCTGGATAATCGTGCTTGGTCAGGATGTCGTCGAGCGCGGGGCCGAGCCGGGTCAGCCGGCCGCGCAGGTCGAGCTCGGCGACCTCGAACGGCAGCACCGCGTCATCGACAGGAACGGACGACGGCGCGCGAACGGGCGCCTCGGTCGTGATTTTTGCGTCTGATTGTGAATCCATGGCGCTTTATCTGGGGTCGGAGAGGGAAAATTGAAGGGGTTGAAGAGCGCGAACCCGTCGCCACGAGTCGTCCAGTAGCCCGGATGGAGCGCAGCGCAATCCGGGACCGCTCACGGCCGCTTGCACGTTTCCCGGATTTCGCTTCGCTCGCATCCGGGCTACGCAACGTACCGCAGGGACGACGGAGAGTCCTACGCCACTTCGTTAAAACACCAGGCCAATATGCCCTTTTGCGCGTGCAGGCGGTTTTCGGCTTCGTCGAACACCACCGATTGCGGACCGTCGATCACCTCGTCGGTGACCTCCTCGCCGCGATGGGCCGGCAGGCAGTGCATGAAGATCGCGTCCGTCTTCGCCAGCGACATCAGCTTCTCATTGACCTGATAGGGCTTGAGCACGTTGTGGCGGTGTTCGCCGTCCTTGTCGCCCATCGACACCCACGTGTCGGTGACGACGCAGTCGACGCCGCGGACGGCGGCTTCGGGATCGTTGCCGAGCACGATCGGGCGCCTGCGTCGCCTTGATCCAGTCCTTCATCGCCTTGTTCGGCGCGAGCTGCGGCGGGGTCGCGACATTGAGCTGGAACTTGAAACGCTCCGCCGCGTGCGCCCATGACGCCAGCACGTTGTTGTCGTCGCCGGTCCAGGCCACGGTCTTGCCCTCGATCGGCCCGCGATGCTCCTCGAAGGTCATCAGGTCGGCCATCACCTGGCAGGGATGCGAGCGCCGCGTCAGCCCGTTGATCACGGGCACGGTGGCATGCGCGGCCAATTCCAGCAGCGCGTCGTGGTTGAGGATGCGGATCATGATCGCATCGACATAGCGCGACAGCACGCGCGCGGTGTCGGCGATGGTCTCGCCGCGGCCGAGCTGCATCTCCGCACCCGTCAGCATGATGGATTCGCCGCCGAGCTGGCGCATGCCGACATCGAACGACACCCGCGTGCGGGTCGAGGGACGCTCGAAGATCATCGCCAGCGTCTTGCCTTCGAGCGGCTTCCCGGCTTTCTCGTGCGCCTTGAGCTTCGCCTTCATGTCGGCGCCCAGCGCCAGCATGTTGCGCAACTCCTTCGGCGGCAATTCGTTGATGTCGAGGAAGTGACGGACGGATTTGCTCATCACCCCGCCGCCTTCTTCAACTGATTGCCCGACAGCGCGACGCAGGCGCGCTCGAGCATCTGAACGGACTCGTCGATCTCGGCCTCGGTCACGATCAACGGCGCCAGGAACCGCACCACATTGTCGCCGGCGCCGACGGTGAGCAGTTTCTCGCCGCGCAGCGCATTGACGAGATCGCCGGAGGGCACCACGGCCTTGACGCCGACCAAAAGCCCCTCGCCGCGCACTTCCGAGAGCACGGTGGGATAGCGGTCGACCACGGAGGCCAGTTTCTGTTTCAGCAGCAGCGACATCTTCTGCACGTGGTCGAAGAAGCCGGGCTTGAGCATCACGTCGAGCACGGCATTGGCCGCAGCGATCGCCAGCGGATTGCCGCCGAAGGTCGAGCCGTGCGAGCCCGGCGTCATGCCGGAGGCGGCTTCGGCGGTGGCCAGCACGGCGCCGATCGGAAAACCGCCGCCGAGCGCTTTCGCCAGCGACATCACATCCGGCGTCACGCCGACGCGCTTGTAGGCAAAGAGATCGCCGGTGCGGCCCATGCCGGTCTGCACCTCGTCGAACGCCAGCAGCAGGCCGTGCTCGTCGCAGAGCTGGCGCAGCGCCTTGAAGAAGGACTGCGGCGCGGAGCGCACGCCGCCCTCGCCCTGCACCGGCTCGATCAGGATGCCCGCGGTGTGCGGGCCGATCGCCTTTTTCACCGCTTCGAGATCGCCATGCGGCACCTGGTCGAAACCGTCCATCGGCGGCCCAAAGCCTTCGAGATATTTGGCGGAGCCGGTCGCGGCGAGCGTGCCCAGGGTGCGGCCATGGAACGCGCCCTCGAAGGTGATGATGCGATAGCGCTCGGGATGGCCCTTGGAGAACTGATAGCGGCGCACGACCTTGATCACGCCTTCCATCGCTTCGGCGCCGGAATTGCAGAAGAACACCATGTCGGCAAAGCTCTGCTCGCAGAGCCGCGCGGCAAGCTTCTCGCCGTCCGGGCTCTTGAACAGGTTCGACATGTGCCAGAGCTTGGTCGCCTGCTCCTGCAGCGCCGCGATCAGATGCGGATGGCAGTGGCCCAGCGCGTTCACCGCGACGCCCGAGGTGAAGTCGAGATAGCGATCGCCATTGGTTGCGGTCAGCCAGCAGCCCTCGCCGCGCTCGAAGCCGAGATCGACCCTGGCGAAGACGGGGAGCAGATGCGACGTGGCGCTATGGGTCATGGCAATCACTTGATGTTCGAGGCCTGTTTTCAAGACCTGCCGCGGAGCACATGCGTGCATTGGCGCGAGCGCGGCAACAGCCGGTCTTGCGAAACGAAACGTGCCGCCTCTTAAGGGCGGCACGTAAGAGGTATTCTATGTGGGCGCGGAGCGCTGTCAACACGCCACTGGAACAGCCTTTCCTGCAGTGCAAGATGCGCTAAATCCGTAGGATTGCGGTGTGGTGGAAAACACGCACTGCAATGCCTAGATGTTCGGAACATGTGGACGCATGGGCCCGAACTCTTGCGCCCGAGTCACGCCATATTGTAGCGTTTGGGCTGTCGGGTACGACATCTCGTGCGGCAGTTCTGATCCCTAAGAGTCCATTTTGTACAGCGTACACGTTCGGGTGCGGTTTTCGCGCCCGGCGAGGGCTAAGGGATTCTGACCGCAGGGATTTTTGAGACGAATGACGTCGCCAGCGCGGCCCCTGATTGGCCGGCGCGAAGCGAAGGGAAGAATACGATGACGGTTTTGACCTGGTCCGACGATCGCGTCGAGCAGCTGAAGAAGCTCTGGGAAGCCGGATTATCGGCCAGCCAGATCGCCGCGGAACTCGGAAATGTGACGCGAAACGCTGTGATCGGCAAAGTGCACCGGCTCGGCCTGTCCGGCCGCGCCAAGAGCCCCTCCTCGGCCGCCCCGCGGCAGCGCAAGGCACGCCCGGCCCAGCAGATGATGCGGGTGTCGCGCCCGGTCTCGCGCGGCAACACCGCGCTGGCGCACGCCTTCGAGGTCGAGATGGAGGCCGATCCGATCGCCTTCGACAACGTGGTGCCGATGAGCCAGCGGCTGTCGCTGCTCGAACTGAACGAAGCCACCTGCCACTGGCCGGTCGGCGATCCCTCGAGCCCGGAATTCTTCTTCTGCGGCGGCAAGGCGCTCGCGGGCCTGCCCTATTGCGCGCATCACTCGCGCGTGGCGTATCAGCCGGCCTCCGATCGCCGCGGCGGCGCCGAAGCCGACGCGGTAAGCGCGGTTTATCGTAGCCCGGATGGAGCGCAGCGCAATCCGGGACGGTCTCGCTACGGGCTAAGATTTCCCGGGTTGCGCTGCGCTCCACCCGGGCTACGCGTTCCACCGACTTCAATCGACCGGTCTTGACGCCGTCATTCGCGGGCGACGGAGACGCGCCGTTGCTGGAGCGCTACGGCTCCACCTTCGCAAACCGATCATCCAGCGCGTAGCCCGCGCCGCGCACGGTGCGGATGGGATCCTGCTCCCGACCCGGATTGAGCAGTTTGCGCAGGCGGCCGATGTGGACGTCGACGGTTCGCTCGTCGATATAGATGTCGCGGCCCCAGACGCTGTCGAGCAATTGCTCGCGGCTGAAGACGCGGCCGGGATGCTCCAGGAAAAACTCCAAGAGGCGATACTCGGTCGGACCGAGATCGATCGAGCGGCCCGAACGCGCGACGCGGCGCTTCTCGCGGTCGAGTTCGATGTCGCCAAAGGTCAGCACGGTGGCGAGCCGCTCGGGGCTTGCCCGCCGCAACAGGCCCTTCACCCGCGCCAGCAGTTCCGGCACCGAGAACGGTTTTACGATGTAATCGTCGGCGCCGGTCGCCAGCCCCCGCACCCGCTCGCTCTCCTCGCCGCGCGCCGTGAGCATGATGATCGGCAACTGCTTGGTCTCCGGCCGGGCGCGCAGGCGACGGCACAGTTCGATGCCTGACAGCCCCGGCAGCATCCAGTCGAGCACGACGAGATCGGGCACGCGCTCCTTCAGCCGCGTGTCCGCATCGTCGCCGCGGGCGACGGTTTCGACATCATAACCTTCGGCGTCGAGGTTATAGCGCAACAGCGTGGTCAGCGCTTCCTCGTCCTCGACCACCATTATGCGCGCGCTCATTCTGCTGTCCTCAAGTATTGGGTATCGTGGTGGCAAACGTCGTCATGTCGCCCTTCGGGCGCTTGTCGAGCATCTGCTGTCCCTCGATCATGTAGAACACGGTTTCGGCGATATTTGTAGCGTGATCGCCGATCCGCTCGATGTTCTTGGCGCAGAACATCAAATGAATGCAGAACGAGATGTTGCGCGGGTCTTCCATCATGTAGGTCAGCAGTTCGCGGAACAGCGAGGTGCAGATGGCGTCGACTTCCTCGTCGCCCTTCCAGACCGCCATCGCCGACGGCAGGTCGTGCGCCGCATAGGCGTCCAGCACCGACTTGACCTGCGACTGCACCAGATCGGTCATGTGCTCGAGGCCGCGGATCAGCTTCAGCGGCTGGAAATCGTTCTCCAGCGCCGCGACGCGCTTGCCCATGTTCTTGGCGAGGTCGCCGATCCGTTCCAGATCGGTGGCGACCCGCATGGCGCCGACGATTTCGCGCAGATCGATCGCCATCGGCTGGCGCCGCGCGATCGTCAGCACCGCGCGTTCCTCGATCAGATGCTGCAGGCGGTCGATTTCGACGTCGGCCGCGACGACGCGCTTGCCGAGCGCGACGTCGCGGCGGACCAGCGCGTCGACGGATTCGGTGATCATGCGCTCAGCCAGACCGCCCATCTCGGCGACGAGACGGGTCAGTTCCTGGAGATCGCTGTCGAATGCCTTGGCGGTATGTTCAGAAGCCATCTTTTCTCTCCTCAACCGAACCGGCCGGTGATGTAGTCCTGGGTGCGTCGATCGCTCGGCGAGGTGAAAATCTTGTTGGTGTCGTCGAACTCGATCAGCTCGCCGAGATACATGAAGGCGGTCTTGTCGGAGACGCGCGCCGCCTGCTGCATGTTATGGGTGACGATGGCGATGGTGTAGTCCTCCGCCAGTTCCTGGATCAGCTCCTCGATCTTGGCGGTCGAGATCGGGTCCAGCGCCGAACAGGGCTCGTCGAACAAAATCACCTCGGGCCTGACAGCTACCGTGCGCGCGATGCAGAGCCGCTGCTGCTGGCCGCCGGACAGCGACAGGCCGCTTGCGTTCAGCTTGTCCTTGACCTCGTTCCACAGCGCGCCGCCACGCAGCGCCTTCTCGACCCGGCCGTCCATCTCGGACTTGGAGATCTTCTCATAGAGACGGATGCCGAAGGCGATGTTTTCGTAGATCGTCATCGGGAACGGCGTCGGCTTCTGAAACACCATGCCGACGCGGGCGCGCAGCAGATTGAGGTCGAGCTTGGGATCGAGGATGTTGGTCTGGTCGAGCATCAGCTGGCCGGTCGCCTTCTGGCCGGGATAGAGGTCGTACATCCGGTTGAAGATGCGCAGCAGCGTGGACTTGCCGCAGCCGGACGGGCCGATGAAGGCGGTGACGCGGTTGGTGCCGAGCGTCAGGTTGATGTTCTTCAGCGCGTGATGTTCGCCATAATAGAAGTTCAGGCCGCGGGCGGTCACCTTGGGCGCGGCCTCGGGCAGCGTCACCTGCGGAACTGGCCCGCTGGCGTTACTCACGGATACGGAGAGTTCGGTCATTTGGATGTCCTCTCGGCGCCGAGAATGCGCGCGCCAATATTCAGGGCCAATACGGTGAGCGTGATCAGCAGCGCCCCGCTCCAGGCGAGCTGCTTCCAGTAGGCATAGGGGCTCTGCACGAAGTTGTTGATGGTGACCGGCAGGTTCGCCATCGTCTTGGTCATGTCGAGGCTGAAGAACTGGTTCGACAGCGCGGTGAACAGCAGCGGCGCGGTCTCGCCGGCGACGCGGGCGGTGGCGAGCAGGACGCCGGTGATCAGGCCCGAGCGCGCGGCGCGGTAGGCGATCCGCCGGATCACCAGCGAGCGCGGCAGGCCGAGCGCGGACGCCGCCTCGCGCAAGGGATTGGGTACCAGCCCCAGCATGTCCTCGGTGGTGCGGACCACCACGGGGATCACGATCACGGCGAGCGCCAGACAGCCGGCAAAGGCCGAGAAGCCGCCCATCGGCACCACGATGGCGCCATAGATGAACAGGCCGATGATGATCGAGGGTGCGCTCAACAGGATGTCGTTGATGAAGCGGATCACCGAGGTGAGCCTGTCGTGCTTGCCGTATTCGGCGAGATACGTTCCCGCAAACAGGCCGAGCGGCGCGCCGATGCCGACGCCGATCACGGTCATCATGATCGAGCCGACAATGGCGTTGCGCAGGCCGCCATCGGTCGAACCCGGCGGCGGCGTATCCTGGGTGAAGACGGCGAGGTTGATGCCGGCAAGGCCGTTGTAGAACAGCGTGAACAGGATCAGCGCCAGCCAGGTCACGCCGAACAGCGCAGCGCCCAGGCACAGGAACTTGATGATGATGTTGTTGCGGCGGCGGGATGCGTAAATCGGGTTCATGATCTCAGTTCCCCGCCTTCTTTTCCAGCCGCATCAGCATCAGCCTTGCGGCAGCAAGAACGAAGAATGTCAGCACGAACAGAAGCAGGCCAAGCAGGATCAGGCCGGACTGATGCAGCCCGTCGCTCTCGGCGAATTCGGAAGCGATGGCCGCAGAGATCGTGGTGCCGGGCGCGAAAATCGAGGACTGGATCTTGAACGAATTGCCGATGATGAAGGTCACCGCCATGGTCTCGCCGAGCGCGCGGCCGAGCGCCAGCATGATGCCGCCGATCACGCCGACCCGGGTGTAGGGAATGACGACGTTGCGGACGACTTCCCAGTTGGTGCAGCCGACGCCGTAGGCGGCCTCTTTCAGTACCGGAGGCACCGTCTTGAAGACGTCGACCGAGATCGCAGTGATGAACGGCAGCACCATGATCGCCAGGATCAGTGCGGCGTTGAACAGACTGAGATAGGAAGGCGGACCGGCAAAGATCGTCCCGAGCACGGGAACGCCGTCGAACACGCTGATCATGAACGGCTGGAACGTGTTGGCCAGGAACGGCCCCAGCACGAAGAAGCCCCACATGCCGTAAATGATGGAGGGAATGCCGGCGAGCAGTTCGATGGCAAGCCCGATCGGACGGCGCAGCCAGATCGGGCAGATCTCGGTGAGGAAAATCGCGATGCCCAGGCCGACGGGAATGGCGATCATCATCGCGATCACGGAGGTGATCAGCGTGCCGTAGATCGGGCCGAGCGCACCCAGCACCGGCGGATCGGCCGACGGCGCCCAGCGCTGCGTCCACAGGAAGGCGAGGCCGTATTCCCTGATCGCGGGCCAGGCGCCGGCGATCAGGGAAAGGATGATGCCGCCGAGGATGAGGAGAACCGAGATCGCGCAGGCGCGCGTGATCCAGTAGAAGGTGACATCGCCGAGCTTGAACGCGCTGAGAGCCTTTGCGCGATCATAAGGTCCGGCAGCATCCATTACGTCGCTTTCGACCGCCATTTCCGCCACGCCAATCCCCTGTACTTATAGCCCAATGACCCGGACTTCGGTGCACGGCTTTTTCGGCTCGCGCATTGTTCTTGCCTCTCCTGTCCTGAGAGGGGTGCTCAACCCGGTGTCCCGGGTTGAGCGATCGTTTTGCGATGCGCCCGCCAGATCAGCTCTTGATCTCGGCCGACCAGGTCTTCTCGATCAGCTTGACGACCGAGTTCCGGCATCGGGATGTAGTCGAGCTCTTCGGCCATCTTGTCGCCCTTCTCGAACGACCATTTGAAGAACTTGATGGCTTCCTGGGAGGCCGCCTTGTCGGTCGCATCCTTGTGCATCAGGATGAAGGTCGCCGCCGTGATCGGCCACGAGGCTTCGCCGGGCTGGTCGGTGAGGATCACGTAATAGCCGGGCGCCTTGGCCCAGTCGGCGTTGGAAGCGGCCGCCTGGAACGCTGCGATGGTCGGCTGCACGGTCTTGCCGGCCTTGTTGATCATCGCCGCGTAGGTCAGCTTGTTCTGCTTGGCGTAGGCATATTCAACGTAACCGATCGCGTTCTTGGTCTGGCCAACATTGCCGGCAACGCCTTCATTGCCCTTGGCGCCGACGCCGGTCGGCCATTCGACCGCGGTGCCGGTGCCAGCCTTGGCTTTCCATTCGGCGTTCGACTTCGAGAGATAGTCGGTGAAGTTGAAGGTGGTGCCCGAACCGTCCGAGCGGCGGACCACGGTGATGGCGTCAGCAGGCAGCTTCAGCTTCGGATTGAGCTTGGCGATCGCGGCATCGTCCCACTTCTTGATCTTGCCGAGATAGATGTCGCCGAGCACTTCGCCCGACAGCACCAGTTCGCCAGGCTTGATGCCTTCGAGGTTCACGACCGGCACGATCGCGCCCATCACCATCGGCCACTGCACCAGACCGTCCTTCTCGAGCTGCTCATGCTTGAGCGGCGCGTCGGTGGCGCCGAAGGTCACGGTCTTGGCCTGGATCTGCTTGATGCCGGCGCCGGAGCCGATCGACTGGTAGTTCAGACCGTTGCCGGTCTCCTTCTTGTAGGCGTCGGCCCACTTCGAATAGATCGGGAAGGGGAAGGTGGCGCCCGCGCCGGTAATGTCGGCAGCGAAGGCCGACGTCGACGCGGCGACCACGCCGGCAACGACGATTGTCCTGAGGAAATTCATGGTGGTCTCCATCTGGTGAGCGAAGCGCCGTTGCGCCCGATAGCGCTCACTTGCCGCTCCATCTAGGAGCGGTCGATAGAGCTTTTACGAAGGTTCGATGACAGTTGGATGACAAAAGCAACCAATTGAAATTGCTTGTATTTACGCCGATGTCGGGGCCTTCGGCTGGGGAAAACAGGCGGTAAAGACCGCGCCGTTTTTCGGCACGCTTTCGATCAAAAGCCGGCCGCGATGGCGGTTAAGAATATGTTTCACCAAGGATAAACCGAGCCCGGTTCCGCCCTGTGCGCGGCTGTCGCCAACATCGACCCGGTAGAAGCGCTCGGTCAACCGCGGAAGGTGCTCCGGCGCGATGCCGGGGCCGAAATCGCGGACCATGACGCGCACTTCCGGAGCGCCCTCGCCCGAGGTCGCCTGGATCAGGGAGACGATCACCCGCCCGCCGGACGCGCCATATTTGAGCGCGTTCTCGATCAGGTTCTCGAACAGCCGCAGCAGCTCCTCGCGGTCGCCCGCGATCGTCACCGGCGCGGCCGGCAGGTCGATCTCGATTTCGACCTGGCGTTCCCGGGCCAGCGGCTCCAGCCCGTCGGCGACCTGGCGAATGATCGGCACGATATCGACCGACGCGTCGGGCCGGACATGGGCCGACAATTCGACCCGCGACAGCGACAGCAGATCGTCGATCAGCCGCGCCATTCGCGTCGCCTGCGTATGCATGATGCCGAGAAAGCGTTCGCGCGCCTTGGCATCCTCCTTGGCCGGCCCCTGCAGCGTATCGATGAAGCCGGACAACGCCGCGAGCGGCGTCCGCAGCTCGTGGCTGGCATTGGCGACGAAATCGGCGCGCATTTCCTCGACCCGCCGCAGCGGCGTCTGGTCGTGGAAGGTCATCAGCATGCATTTCTCGGTGCCGCCGAACAGCGTCGGCACAGGCACCGGCGTGATGATCAGCTCCATCCAGCGGTCGACCGGCACCTGGTCCAGATAGGTCGTCCGGCGGGATTCGGAGGTCGCGATCGCCTCGCGCAACGCGGTGATGATCTCGGGCGAGCGCAGCGCGAACTGCGCGAGCTCGTTCTTGCGCAAAGCGGGCGCGAGCTGGGCGGCCGCCGCGTTGAGATGGATGACACGCCCGGCGCGGTCGAGCAGCACGGCCGGATCCGGCATGCCGGCAACGACGGCGCTGACGGCGGCAGACTCGACCGGGGTGACGGCGCGGGCGTCGTCACGGGAGGCCACCACATGATGCAGCCGCCACGGCACCAGCGCTGCGGCGGCGATACAGATGAAAACCGCCACGGCGCGCGCCAGCGACAGATCGGCCAGCACCACGAGCGCGCAAAGCGCGAGCCCGGCGGCGAGCAGGATGATGGCCGAATGCCGCAACCGGTCCGGCCACGGTGCAAAGATGGAGGCAGAGCTGGAATTGTCGATCGCCATGGCGCAGGCTCTTTTCCCTCTAATCGCGAAGCCCCCGCCGCGTCATCAGGCGCCCTTGTCTCCACGCTCGCGCACATAGACGGCGGCCTCATGCCTCGTCGGCTCGGCGTCGGCGCTCGCCGCCAATTGGCGCAGGCGCTTCGATCGCGCGCCGATGATAATCTCCCGAAGCGTCAGCAAGATTACAGATATGACAAACGGCCCGATATAATACAGCACACGGAACAGCAGCATGCCGGCGAGCAGTTCCTCGCGGTCCATCTGCCAGAGCCCGACCAGCATGGCGGCATCGAACACGCCGAGCCCGCCCGGCGAATGGCTGGCAAACCCCAGCAGCGTGGCCGAGACGAAAATGACAGCGACAACGACAAAGCCCAGATTGGGCTCGTCCGGCACCAGCACATACATCGCCAGCGCACAGAAGCCGAGATCGACGATGCCTATGGCGATCTGCAGCAGCGTCAGCGGGCCGCCCGGCAGCGTGACCGTCCACGGCCCGCGGCCGACGCTTCGCGGCTGCGCCCAAACCCAGGCCACATAGCTGATCAGTCCGAGAAGGATGCCGAACGCCGCCACACGGTTGAGCCAGACCGGGAGTTGATCGATCGAGGCGGCGGCTTCCGGGTGATAGGCGATGCCCAGCCCCAGCACGGCGGCGTTGCCGAGCCAGAAGGTCAGCCCGGCGAGGAAACAGATTTTGGCGACATCGATCGCGTTCAGCCCCCAGGCCGAATAGATCCGGTAGCGCACCGCGCCGCCGGTGAAGACGCTGGCGCCGACATTGTGTCCGATCGAATAGGAGGTGAAGGCGGCAAGCGCGTTGACGCGGTAGGGAATGTGGCCCTGGCCGATCGCGCGGACCGCGAACCAGTCGTAGAAGGTCAGCGTGAAATAGCCCGCCGTCACGAACAGGGCCGCGAGCGCGATCTGGCGCGGCTCGGTGCTCTTGATGGCGTCGATCACCTCATCGGTCTCGATGCCGCGGAGCATGTGATAGAGGACGTAGCACGCAACGGCGATGACCGTGATGCTGATCAAGACCCCGAGCTTGTGCAGGACCTGCTTCTGGCGCAGAAACGAGATCGCCCTGCGTATTGCTTCCAGCATCTACACCTCGAATTGCGCTTATGCGACGACGGTAATGGCGTGAACCCCGCCGGCGCTACGCTGCTCCCTTGCCCCTCTGGTAGCGCGTTTTGAGCCGGAGTGGAATTCGCATGACGACAATAAAACACGCTTCTTCAACATATTAGGCGTAGTCGATGACGGTGGTGGCACGGTTTTTCCGTATTCCCGCCGCCCGATGGGGGTTCCGGACCATAACCGGGGCCGGTCAACAACCCGTGACAATGATGGCGGTGAAGCTGGCCGGCTCATGGCGCGTCAGGCCGACGGCGCGCTGCGCGAGACCACCCAGTCGCGCAACCATGCTCCGACCACACAGCCACAGAGATAAAGCGCGAACATGATCAGCCCGAGGTCGAGCCAGTAGCCGAAACGGCCGGGCACAACCCGCGCGAGTGCGACTCCGATCAGCGCCGCGACCAAAGCCGAAAGCACCCAGCGCAGCTTCCCCACGACGCCTTCGCCGTGCTGAACCACGGATATCCAGCCCATGGCGAAGCCGAGCAGCACCGATGCCAGCAACCAGCCCCAGTAGAATGTGGTCAGATAGGCCATGCTCACTTCACCACGAAATCGATGCGCCGGTTCTGCGCCTTGCCCTGGTCGGTATCGTTACCCGCAATCGGCTGCGTCGAGCCATAGCCGACCGCGCTGAACCGGTTGGCCGGCAGTCCCGCCTTGACCAGGAAGTCGGCAACCGCCTGGGCACGCCTCTCCGACAGCCCCTGGTTGGCCGCCTCGTCGCCGTCGGTATCGGTATGTCCTGATATCTCGATATTGGCGGTCGGGCAGCGCAGCGCGGTTTCGATCAGGCGGTCGAGCAGCCCTGCGGAATCCGCGGCAATATCGGCCTTGCCGGATTCGAAGCGGATCCGGGCCTTGCCGAGCAGTTCGGAGAATAATTGCTGGCAGACGGTCGCATCCACCGGCGCCGCGGCCGGTTTGACCGAGATTTCCGGCTTGAACTGCCAGCCCTGCGGAAAGTCCTTGCCGAGGCCGGCGCGGATCTCACCGGCGGCGGCTTCATAAAGTGCATCGCCCGACAGCTTGACCTCCCGGTCGGAGACCACGAGCGTCCCGGTCGACAGCCGCGACAGCGCACCAAGCGCAGGCACCACCGCGCTGGCGAAGCCTGAGGGGGCGCCGATACTCTCCTTTAGGTTGTCGACGACCTTTTCGCTGAAAAACTTGCGTCCCGCCGCCGCCGCCAGCGCGGCGTGGGTGTTGCTGTCGGGCGCATTGCCGGTCAGCGTCAGCGTTACCGCGACCGGGTCCTTGTAGGCCTGGAAAATGTAAGGCGGCGCCTTGATCTCGTTGGCCGCCACCGAAAAGCCCTCGGGCAGATTTTTCAGCGCGGCGGCGATGGCTTCCCGGCCGCCGAGTTCGCGCGCCATGCCGGACAGGCTGACCTTGGTATCCGACAGTGTGATCTTGCCTTCCTTCAGCTTGCCGATCTGGTCGAGCAGCAGCAGCGCGGCATTGTCGAAACGCGGCGGCGCTCCGCGCGACAGATTCATCCGGTCGGCCACTTCGACGCCGCCGAGATTGGCGCGGGCCGCCTCCATCAAGCGGCCCTTGATCGCCGGCAGGGGCGAACTGCCCGACAGCGTCACCCGCAGGACGTCGCGTTCAGCCGACCAGACGAACGGCGCGGCTTCGGGAACAAGCCTTGTTTCATCATTAACCAGCCGCACGCCCGGCACCGCTTCCACCGACGCCACCGCACTCTGCCGGCCGTCTGCCGAGAAAGCATCCGCCGCAAGCGTCACGTCGCGGCCAGCGACCGAGATTCGGCGCTTGTCGAGGATGGTGTCCTTGAGGGCTGTGGTCGAACGCTGCGCCAGGTCGGCTTCAAGCGGTTCGGTGCTTGTCCAGGCCGCGATAGCCCAAAAGATGACCAAAGGAATGACGCCCGGCCACCATTTGCCACTCCACCTGAAAAGTCCGTGCATTCGAGTTCCCGCGGGGTCTGGAACGCAGAGAAAACAAACCCTTGCGGGGCTGTCAAACCCGAAATGCCACAGGGGCCAAAAGGCCCTGAAATAGGTCCGGCTAACTGTTTCTTCAGCGGTCTTTAGCTAATTTCGCTCCGTAAATAACCGGGCAGCCCTGCATCTCGATGAAACCGCTTCGCAACGCCGTCATCCGCGCCGGACTGGAAGCGCTGTACTTCTCCGGAGCGCATCACCTGCTGCGACCAATCCTCGCAGGTGTCGGCGTCATTTTCATGCTGCACCACGTCCGTCCCCGCCGCGATGGCGGGTTTCAGCCCAATCATCATCTCGAGGTCGAGCCGGAGTTCCTGCGGGCGATGCTGGCGCATCTTCGCGGCCTCGACGTCGATATCGTCACCATGGACGAGGTGCATCAGCGACTGCAGGAGCGCAAATTCGCGCGGCGCTTCGCGTGCTTCACCCTCGACGACGGCTATCGCGACAACCGCGATTTCGCCCTCCCGGTGATGCGTGAATATGACGCCCCCCTCACCGTCTACGTCACGAGCGATTTCGCCGAAGGCACCGGCCGGCTGTGGTGGGTCGCGCTCGAGCGGGCGATCGCAAAGGCGTCCTCGATCGACGTCGCGATCGGCGGCGTCAAAACCCGCCTCGATGCCTCGACGCCGGCGGCGAAGCAGGTGGCGTTCGACCGCATGTGCTGCTGGCTGCGTGCGTTGCCGACCGAACACGACATGCAGCGTGAAATCTCCGCGCTCTGCACGCGATATGAGGTGGACGAGACTTCGATCGCCCGCGAGCTCTGCATGTCCTGGGAGGAATTGAAAGCGTTCGCGGACGATTCCTTGGTGACGATCGGCGCGCATACGATCACGCATTGCAATCTGGCGCGGCAGAGCGAGGAGACCGCTTCGTTCGAACTGGCCACCAGCCGCGCGCGGATCGAAACAGCATTGCAGCGACCGGTGCTTCATCTCGCCTATCCCTATGGCGACCGGATCGCGGCGGGCCAGCGCGAATTCCGCCTGGCGAAGGCGGCCGGATTCAAGACGGCCGTCACGACGCGGCCGGGCATGATCTTCCCTAAAAGCGCCGATCACCTGACCGCGCTGCAGCGGGTTTCGCTCAACGGCAATTACCAGGATGAACGCATCCTCCCGGTGCTGACCTCCGGCGCCGCCACCGCGATGTGGAACGGCTTCCGCCGCATCGACGCGGCGTAGTTTACTGTCGTAGCCCGGATGGAGCGCAGCGTAATCCGGGGCGGTCTCACAAGCCGGCAGACTTCCCCGGATTGCGCTGCGCTCCATCCGGGCTACAGGTCCATTCCCTTCCTTGACTCGCACCGCGCCACCGCCCAAAACCGGCGGCAAAGCAATGGAGGAACGCATGTTCAAGGATCTGTTTTCGCTTAACGGCCGCGTCGCGCTGGTGACGGGCGGCTCGCGCGGCATCGGCAAGATGATCGCAGCCGGTTTTCTCGCGCAAGGCGCCGCCAAGGTCTACATCACGGCACGAAAGGCAGGTCCCTGCGAAGCGACCGCGAAAGAACTTTCAGCCGCCTATGACGGCGAATGCATCGCGCTGCCGATCGACATCTCCACGGTCGCGGGCTGCGACAAGCTGGCCGCCGAAATCATCAGGCTGGAGCCGAAGCTCGACATCCTCGTCAACAATGCAGGCGCGGCCTGGGGCGCGGAGTTCGACGAATTCCCCGAAAGCGGCTGGGACAAGGTGATGGACCTCAACGTCAAGTCGGTGTTCTTCCTGACCAAGGCGCTGGCAAAACCGCTGCGCGCCGCGGCCTCGCACGAACGGCCCGCCAAGGTCATCAACATCGCCTCCGTCGACGGCATCTTCGTCAATCCCGGCGAGACCTATTCCTACGCCGCGAGCAAGGCCGCCGTGATCCACCTGACGCGGCGCATGGCGACGAAACTGATCAAGGACAATATCAATGTCACCGCGATCGCGCCGGGCGCGTTCAAGTCGGACATGAACCGCGCCGCACGCGACCATTCGGACGAAGTGGCGCAGCGGATTCCATCGAAGCGGATCGGGACCGACGAGGATATGGCGGGTATCGCAATCTATCTCGCCTCGCGCGCGGGCGATTACGTGGTCGGCAATACCATCGCGGTGGATGGCGGCGTGGTCTATGCGAATGCGGGGCTTGAGATCGCGGGGTAAGAGCGGGTGGGCGAATGGCGAATAGCGAAGGAAACACTATTCGCTACTCGCCATTCGCCAACTACCTCACGTCTCGATCTTCACGTACTCGAAATCGCCGGGCTTGTTGTCGATGCCGACCTTCGGCGGCGAGATCCAGTTGGCGTAGACGCCGGCTTCGGTGACCGGCTTCATCAGCGAAGCGATGAAGTCGCCGTCCTGGGTCGAGGGCAGCCATTCGCTCTTGCGGGCGTTCCAGGTGGCGTCGTCGATCAGGACGCCCTCGGGCGTGGCGTGGATATCCCTGAACTCGCCGATCTGGCGGTGGAACGCGACGTTTGGCAGCGTCAGCTTGTACTGATAGCCCGCGGTCGAGATCACCTTGTTCCAGCGCAGCAGGCCCTTGACGCAATCCTGCGTGTAGTCGTCGCGCAGCCGCATGTTCAGCGCGGTCAGCGCCGGCTCGTCGACGCGCTTGATCACGCCGTCGACCAGCTTGAGCACCGGATAAATGGCGTTCTTGAGCTGATGGTCGTCGTCGATCTGGGTTTCCTTGTAGCGGCCCTTGATGCCGGCGTTGAAGGCATTCGCCGCGTTGGTCGAGACTTCGGAGCCGAACAGATCAAGCGACAGCGAATAATGCAAATGCAGCTTCTTCTGGATGGTCGGCAGGTCGATGACGCCGAGCGCGCGCACCTTGGCGATATCGGTGGGATCGGTGATGCCGGCTTCCTTCATCGCCTCGCAGGTGCGCTGCACGACGCGGCTGATGCCGGTCTCGCCGACGAACATGTGATGCGCCTCTTCGGTCAGCATGAAGCGGCAGGTGCGCGATAGCGGATCGAAGCCGGATTGCGCGAGGCTGTGCAGCTGCATCTTGCCGTCGCGGTCGGTGAAGTAGGTGAACATGAAGAACGACAGCCAGTCCGGCGTCGCCTCGTTGAAGGCGCCCAACATCCGCGGTGAGTCCGCATCGCCGGAACGGCGGCGCAACAAATCGTCGGCTTCCTCGCGGCCGTCACGGCCGAAATATTTCTGCAGCAGGTAGACCATCGCCCAGAGGTGGCGGCCTTCCTCGACGTTGACCTGGAACAGGTTGCGCAGATCATAGAGCGAGGGCGCGGTCTTGCCGAGATGGCGCTGCTGCTCGACGGAAGCAGGCTCGGTGTCGCCCTGGATCACGATCAGGCGGCGCAGCGTGGCGCGGTGCTCGCCGGGGACTTCCTGCCAGGCAGGCTTGCCGTAGTTCTCGCCGAAGGGAATGACGCGGTTCTCTTCCTGCGGCGCCAGCAGAATGCCCCAGCGATATTCCGGCATCTTGACGTAATCGAACTTGGCCCAGCCGCGCGGATCGACCGAATAGGCGGTGCGCAGATAGACCAGCGACTGCTGAAAGCCTTCCGGCCCCATGTCGCCCCACCAGTCCATGTAACCGGGATGCCAGCCTTCGAGGGCTTTCAGCACCTGGCGGTCTTCGCTGAGATTCACGTTGTTGGGAATCTTGGTCGAGTAGTCGACGTTCATGAAGTTCATGGCAGCCTCCGGCTAAGCGAATAGCGAATGGCGAGTAGCTAATGGCGGAAGAACTATTCGCCATTCGCCACTCCCTATTCGCCCTCTAAACTCTCGTCATATCGAATTGCGCCTTCTGGCCGGTGCCGTAGCGGCGCAGCGCGCCGTCTTCGCCGACCGCGTTGGGGCGCTGGAAGATCCAGTTCTGCCACGCCGTCAGGCGCGAGAAGATTTTCGATTCCATGGTCTCGGGCCCGACGAAGCGCAAATTCGCTTCCATGCCGGTGAGGCCGTCGGGCGAGAACGACGTGCGTTCCTCCAGGAACACCCGCACCTCGTCGTCCCAATCGATGTCGTCGAGCGCGAAGGTGACGAGGCCGAGTTCTTCGGCCTCTTCGGCATCGAGGGTCGTGCCGATGGTGGCTTCCGCGCGCTCCAGATCGGCCGGATCGGCCTGGAAGCGCGATTGCAGCCGGGTCAGGCCGTGGCACATCGGATAGGGGCCGAAATTCATCGCGGTCAACTGGATCGCGGGAGGCTGGCGGTTGTCGCCCTGCCGCGAGCCGATCAGCATGTAGGAGCGGTCGGCGGCGAACACGAGTTCGGCGAGCGTGCCGGCGAAGCAGGAGCCGGGCTCGACCAGCGTCACCAGCGTGCGCGAGGTGACGTCGATGCGCTTCAACACCCGTTTCCAGTAATGCCTGATCTCGTTGACCAGCCAGTGCGCCTTGTTGGCTTCGAGGAAGGCGTCGCAGGCCACCACATTGGCGGCATCGCCGTGGCTCTTGAACAGCAGCATCGCGGTTTCGAGTTCGTTGATGCGCAGATGAAGGATCGCATCGTCGAGCTCGCGCGCCACCTGCAGCGGCCAGAACGACGCGCCCTGCGCGATCAGGCCGTCGATATCGGCGGGCGGCGGCCGTCTCCGGCGCCTTGATCGAAATCGTCGCGATCCGCGCGGCGCGGTCGATGTCGACATTGACAAAACCGTAGCGGATGCCGCTGTCGTCGATGGTGCGGCTGAGCGGGGAAAGCGTGATGCCCTGGCCTGAGCCGTTGCGCTTCGAGGCGGCGGCAAATTCTTTCGCGCGATCGGCGACTTTGCCTTCGAGCTTGCTGTTGGGGACGATCTCGTCGACCAGCCGCCATGCGACGGCGCGCTTGCCCTTGATGCCTTCCTCGATGGTGCAGAAGAAGTCGGCATGGTCGCGGCGCACCTTGCGCTTGTCGACCACGCGCGTCAGCCCGCCGGTGCCCGGCAGCACCGCAAGCAGCGGCACTTCCGGCAGCGACACGGCGGCGGCGCCGTCATCCGCCATGATGATGTGATCGGTCGCCAGCGCCAGCTCGTAGCCGCCGCCGGCCGCGGTGCCATTGACGACGGTGATGAAGCGCTGTCCGGAATTTTCGGAAGAGTCTTCCAGGCCGTTGCGGGTCTCATTGGTGAATTTGCAGAAATTGACCTTGTGGGCGTGGGTGGCGCCCGCCAGCATGCGGATATTGGCGCCGGCGCAGAACACGCGGTTCTTGCCGGAGCGGACCACCACCGCCTTCACCTCGGGATGCTCGAAGCGCAGCCGCTGCACGGCGTCGGCGAGTTCGATGTCGACCCCGAGATCGTAGGAATTCAGCTTGAGCTGATAGCCCTCGAACAGGCCGCCATTCTCGTCGACGTCCATGGTGAGCGTCGCGACGTCGCCCTCGACGGCCAGCTTCCAGTGCCGGTAGCGCGACGGGTCGGTTTGAAAATCGATGTATTTCGCGCCGCCTGCGAGGACGCGATCTTCGCCGGCCATGAGCCACCCTCTGTCGTTTTCTCAGGATTTGCTTGGTTCGTTAGATGCACAATAATGCATGTTTTTGAGCGCGTCTAGCCAAAAACGCAGGAACATGCATTTTGCTTCATGTTCGGGCCGCTGATGCTGTCCAATCGGTCCCCATCGCGGCAGCGGCGGATTTGCGGCTAGCGGCGGCCTGGTCATCGGGCGGGGCCCTGAAAGAAAGAGCGTTACGCGGCCCGTCCCTGCGGGCCGTCATCGGCATGCAACACCGCGTTTGCGAATTCCGAAATGGCATCGAGCGTCGGCCCCGGCGCTTCACGATGCGGCTGATGTCCCGCCCCCGGGATCATTGTCACATCGACCGGGCAGTAACACTCTTCCTGCGCGATCTCGACCTGCCGCATGGTCCCATACTGGTCGTCCACGCCCTGCAGGATCGCCACTGGTACGCGGATATAGGCGAGGTATTCGGAAATATCCCAGTTGCGGAAATCAGGATCGAGCCACGCGCCGTTCCAGCCATGGAAGGCGTTGTCGACATCCTTGTGCCAGCGCGAAAGCTTCTCCTTCAGGTTGGTGGTCGCGTAGGCGTCCCGGATCTGCGCAATCGAGGTCACCGAAATGTCCTCGACGATGAAATGCGGGGCGATCAGCGCGAGGCCCTGCACGCGGTGATCCTGATGCGAACCGGCATAGATCGCCGCGATCGAGGCGCCGTCGGAATGTCCGAGCAAAAGGCCGCGGCGAAGGCCGATCTTGTCGAGCAGTTTCGGCAGCACGTCGAGCGCCTCGACATGCATGTAGTCGAGCGGCCGCGGCAGTTTCGCCGGCGTCGAATGACCGTAACCGGCGCGCGAATAGGCGAATACGCCAGCGCCGGTCGCGGCCTGAAGTTTTTCAGGAAAGTCGCCCCACAGCCCGGCCGATCCGAGCCCCTCATGCAGCATCACGATGACAGGCGCGTTCTCGGGCGGCGGCCCGATCATGCGGTATTCGAGATGGGCCGCGCCGACGGTGAGGAAGCCGGAGGGGGAAAGGGTGGTCATGTCGTAGTATCCACTTGCTCCGTCATGGCCGGGCTGATCGTCGCCGGCCGATCCACGTCTTGCTTCTCAGCACAGAGGACGTTCCGCATGCCCGGGACAAGCCCGGGCATGACGACGATTCTAGTTATGCGCTATCCCGCAACTTGAACCGTTGAATCTTCCCCGTCGCCGTCTTCGGCAGACTGTCCACCACGTCGATCCAGCGCGGATATTTCCACGGGCCGATCTTCTGCTTGACGTGCTCCTTCAGCGACTCATGCAGGCCGTCGGTTTGGCTGTCGGCGCGCAGCACGACGAAGGCCTTCGGCTTCAAAAGTCCTTCCGGATCGGCCTCGGGCACGACGGCGGCCTCCAGCACGGCCGGGTGGGTGATCAGCGCACTCTCGACTTCGAACGGCGAGACCCAGATGCCGGAGACCTTGAACATGTCATCGCTGCGGCCGCAGAAGGTATAGCGGCCCTCGGCGTCGCGCGTGTATTTGTCGCCGGTGTAGGTCCAGTGGCCCTGAAAGGTCTGGCGGCTCTTGCTGCGCTGGTTCCAGTAGCCTTCGGCGGCCGACGGCGCCTCGACCAGCAATTCGCCGACTTCGCCGTCGGGCACTTCGCTGCCGGCTTCATTGACCAGCCGCACCCTGTAGCCGGGCACCGGACGGCCGGACGAGCCGTATTTGATATCGCCGGGCGCGTTGGAGAGAAAGATGTGCAACAGCTCCGTCGAGCCGACGCCGTCGAGAATGTCGGCGCCGAAGCGCGCCTTCCAGGCATTGCCGACCGATTCCGGCAGCGCCTCGCCGGCCGAGGTGCAGATGCGCAGCCGCGCACCGGCGCGCGCGTTCTTTTGCGTCTCGTCGTTGAGCATCGAGGAAAACAGCGTCGGGACGCCATAGAAGATGGTCGGGTTATACTTGTTCAGCAGTTCGAACATCCGCGCCGGCGTCGGCCGGTCGGCGTTGAGAATGGTGCTGGCGCCGACCGACATCGGGAACGTCAGCGCGTTGCCGAGCCCATAGGCAAAAAACAATTTCGCCGCGGACAGGCAGACATCGTTCTCGCGGATCCCGAGCACCTGGCTGGCATAGGTATCCGCGGTCGCCTGCAGGCTGGAATGCAGATGCCGCACGCCCTTGGGCATGCCGGTCGATCCGGACGAATAGAGCCAGAAGGCGGGCTCCTCCGCATGCGTCGGCGCGGTGGCGAACGTATCGTTCTCGCTTGCGAGTTCATCGGAGAGCTTCTTGTGGCCGAACGCGTTGCTGCCGGACACCACGATATGTTCGAGGTCCGGCATCCGGCCGACGATGTCCTTCACGACGGGATACAGCGCCTCTGACACGAACAGCACGCGCGCGCGGCTGTCGGCCAGCACATAGGCATATTGATCCGACGTCAGCAGCGTGTTGAGCGGCACCGGCACGATGCCGGCGCGGATCGCGCCGAGAAAGACGGAAGGAAAATCGACCGTGTCGAGCATGATCATCGCCACGCGCTCTTCGCGGCGGACACCGAGCCGGCGCAGCATGTTGGCGACGCGGCGGCTCTGCTTCTGCAGATCGCCATAGCTGAGCTCGGAGACGGTATCGGTGAAGGCGAGCTTGGCCCCGCGGCCCTCGTCGACATTGCGATCGAGCAGCCAGGTCACCGCATTGTACGAACCGGACGTGCCGCCCACGACGCTTCTCCCCAGGTTTTAAGCATTATAATTCATAGAAAGACACCAGCCTCGCTTGCTGTCAATCCTCATCGGCACTATGTTTCCGAAATCCGTTCACCCCCGCATGCAAAGCCGAACGAGGGAAATGACCGAGGCCAGCGACCCCGAAACCGGCTTTCTCGAGCAGCTCGGCCAGCGTGTGCGCACCATGCGGGCGCTGCGCGGCATGTCGCGCAAGGTGCTCGCAAAAGTGTCGGGGATTTCCGAGCGCTATATCGCGCAGCTCGAAAGCGGCAAGGGCAATGTCTCGATTGTATTGCTGCGGCGCGTGTCGAACGCGATGGGCGCGCATCTCGAAGATCTCATTCCCGCAACCGAGCCTGCGCCCGACTGGGCCATCATCCGCGACCTCTTGCGCAAGGCAACGCCGGCCCAGGTCGCGCAGGCCAAGGACGCGCTCTCCGGCGCCGGCCCTTCGGCGCAGCGGCGGATCTCGTTCGCCGGCATCGCCTTGATCGGCCTGCGCGGCGCCGGCAAATCCACGCTCGGCAGGATGCTGGCGAAGAAGATCGGCTGGAAGTTCGTCGAGCTCAACAAGGAGGTCGAGGCGCAGAACGGATTGTCCGTCGCTGAGATCATCGCGCTCTACGGCCAGGAAGGCTTTCGCCGCATGGAGCAGGCGGCGCTGAGCCAGTTGCTGGCGCGAAAAGAGTTGATGGTGCTGGCGACCGGCGGCGGCATCGTCTCCGAGCCGTTGACGTTCGACCTGATCCTGTCGTCGTTCTACACCATCTGGCTCAAGGCCGAACCGGAAGAGCACATGGCCCGCGTCCGCGGCCAGGGCGATCTGCGGCCGATGGCGGATGATCGTTCGGCGATGGCGGAGCTGCGCAACATTCTGTTCAGCCGCGAACCGCTCTACGCCCGTGCTTCCGCCGTGGTCGATACCGCGGGGCTTTCGGTCGACGCGGCGGCGGCGCGGCTGAACGATGCGGTGGCGCCGGTGCTGCACGACAAGCACGCGTTCGGGCTGCGCAGCGCGGTCTCCTGAGCATTTCGGCGGAAGACCGCCTGCAACGGGGCGGGCCGCCGTTAACCACCGCGCAAGTTACATGCGAGCGCCCGCTGCAATACACCCTCCAAGTGTGTTACCAATTCGTTAATTGTATGGAGGACACATCATGCTGGACCGGCGTCAGCAGCCCAGAAACCGCGTCTATTACGGCGGAATGGTCGCGTTCAACGCGCGCAATTCGACGCTCGCCTGCGTCGTGCGCAATTTCAGCCAACGCGGCGCCAAGATCGAATTCGAGAATTCGGCCATGGTGCCCGACCGGGTTGATTTCGAGATCGAGCGCAGGGGCCTTTCGTGCCGGGCCCACCTCGTCTGGCGCGACCGCAACGCGGCCGGCCTGGCGTTTTCAAATGTGCAGGAAACCGTCCGAGAGACGAGCGACGTCATTCCGCTGGACCTGGCGCGCAAGCTGCGCGCGACCGAACGGGCAAACCGGCAGCTCCAGTCGCGCCTCGATCAGTTTCTAACCGAACTCTAGATCGCATGAGCGCGGTTGAAGGCGAAGACGCCGCCCTCGCCGTCGCCACGCCGCAGAAGGTACGACGGCGCCCGCTGCGCAGGATATTGCTGGCGCTGACGACGCAATACGTGATCATCGCGACCATCGTCGGCCTGTCGGTCGCGGCAACGCTTCACTATCTGGTGACGCCGCAGGTCGTCGCCCAGTTCGAGGCGATCGAGGCCGCGTTCAGGCGATTGCCGTCGCGGTAATTGGCAATGCCATGACGTCATTGCGGCCTTCGTAGCCCGGGTGGAGCGAAGCGCAACCCGGGGACCATCGCCGATCGAGAGACCTGACCGCATGAAACTGCTTTTCCTCCATGGTTCGCCCGCGGTCGGCAAGTTGACGGTCGCCAAAGCGCTGCTCCGGATCGTGCCGGGGCGGCTGATGGACAATCACGCCGCCATTGATTTTGTGCGAACCGTTTTCGACTTCGATACGCCCGGCTTCTGGCCGCTGATCCATGATGTCAGATATTCAGCCCTCGACGCCGCCGCGGCGAACGGCGTTCCGCTGCTGGTCACGACCTTCTGCTACGCCGAGCCGGAAGATCGCGATCAGTTCGGCAAGTTCGAGGCGATCATGCAGCGGCGCGGCGGGGAGCTGCTGCCTGTCTTCCTGCATTGCTCCCGGGAGGAAGCGATGCGGCGGGTCGGCAATCCCGACCGGGTCGAACGGCGGAAGATGGCGTCAGGCGAAGCGTTGGCGAACTATCTCGACAGCAACAATTTCACCGCGGCGCCGCGGGCCGATTGCCTGAAGCTGGATACCGGCGCTGCCACGGCGGAATGTGACCGCGCAGAAAATCGTCGATCATTTCGGGCTCGACGCTTAAGGCGCAGTTACCACGCTTCGCCCTATCCGAGCTTTGCAAAGGCGGGAGCATGCTGAATGCTTCCCGCATCTGTCGGAAGGTTCTGTCGTCGCGTCCAATCGAAAGGGCCATCCAATGCGGCCCGGCGTAGCGGGCGAAGTGAAGCCGCCGGCCTTGCCTTCATCGAATCCAAAACGCCCGTAGAAGGCGGGATCGCCGAGGACGAAAACTCCGCCCACTCGGCGGCCTCGCTGCGGGCGATCCCTTCACGGATCAGCCGGCTGCCAACACTCATCCGCTGGCGGCCCGGCAGCACCGCGACCGGGCCGAGCGCCAGCGCCGGAAACGGCGCCTGCAGCCGCGAGAACATGGCATGGCCAATGACGGTCTCGGCCTCGACCGCGACCAGCGAGAAAACCGAATCGCCGGCATCGCGCAGATCGTCAACCAATTGCGCTTCGGCGGACCGCCCGAACGCTTCTTCTTCAACGGCACGGATCGCCGCAACGTCGCCGGGCGTTTCAGGTCGGACCATCATTCGTCACACCAGCAGCGACTTGACCGAAGCCGCCGTCTCGCGCAAGCGCGGCAGGAAGCGTTCGATCATCTCGGCTGACGACACGCGGTCGACATGCGCGCCCATGTTGATGGCGGCGACGATGACGCCGTCATAACGGCGGACCGGCACCGAGATCGAGCGGAAGCCCGGCTCGGCTTCGCGATCGACCAGCGAATAACCTTTCGCGCGATCGGCGATGATCGCCTTCAACAACAGCTTCTTGTCGGTCACCGTGAACGGCGTCAGCGGCGCGAGGTCCATCGCGTCGAGCGCTTCGGCCAGTTCGTCGTCGGACAGCTGCGACAGCAGCACGCGGCCGACCGAGGTGCAGAAGGCCGGCAGCCGGTAGCCGATGTCGATGCCTGCGGAAAATATCCGCGTCGGGCTGGCGCGGGCGATGAAGACGACGTCGTTGCCGTCGAGGATCGCCATTGACGAAATTTCCTGCGCCGCGCCCGACAGCTTATCCAGCGCAGGCTGCAGCACCGAGACGACATGATTGGAAGCGAGATAGCTGGAGGCCAGCACCAGCACGCGCGGCATCAGGCGGAACAGCTTGCCGTCGGTGGCGACGAAGCCGGCGCGTTCGAGCGTGAAGAGAATCCGCCGCGCGGTGGCGCGCGGCAGGTCGGCCGCCTTGGCTAGGTCGCTCAATGTCATGGGCTGGTGGCTGCCGCCGAACACCTCCAGCACGCGCAGGCCGCGGTCGAGGCTTTCGATGAAATCGGTCGCGCCGCGGTTGTCTGCGTCGCCCGCGCGCTTAAGCTTCGGCATCGCTGCCTCCAAAATCCGCTTGCCTAAGATCCAAGCCTACGTTAAAATCGCACAAAAGTTCAATAGGCGAACAAATCTCACGGAGACCCTCGCCATGATGAGCCAGGAAGCGAACGACCTGATCACCCGCACCGGGCGCAAAGACCCCTGCGGCAAGCTGATGCGGATGTACTGGCAGCCGGCGGCGCTGGTCGACGAGTTGCAGGGGCCGCGGCCGGTGCGCCCCGTCAAACTGCTCGGCGAGAACCTCGTGCTGTTTCGCGACGAGGAAGGCCGCTACGGCCTGATCGACCGCCACTGCGCGCATCGCGGCGCCGATCTCGCGTTCGGCCGTCTCGAAAATGGCGGGCTGCGCTGCGCCTTTCATGGCTGGCTGTTCGACGTCTCAGGCCAGTGCCTGGAAACACCGGCTGAACCGAAGGACTCCAAGCTGTGCCAGGGCATCAAGCAGCGTTCCTATCCCGTGGTCGAGAAGCGCGGCATCCTCTGGGCTTATCTCGGCGAAGGCGAACCGCCGGCGTTTCCCGAGATCGACTGCTTCGTCGCGCCCGACAGCCATACCTTTGCGTTCAAGGGCCACATCAATTGCAACTGGCTGCAGGCGCTGGAAGTCGGCATCGATCCGGCGCACGCCTCCTTCCTGCATCGCTTCTTCGAGGACGAGGATACATCCACCGCCTACGGCAAGCAGTTCCGCGGCGCTTCCGCCGGAAGCGACATGCCGATGACGAAGATTTTGCGCGAGTACGACAATCCGATCATCAATGTCGAGCACACCGAATATGGCCTGCGCCTGATCGCGTTGCGCGAGCTGGATGCGGAGCGGACGCATGTCCGGGTCACCAATCAGCTCTTCCCGCACGGCTTCGTCATCCCGATGAGCCAGGAGATGACGATCACGCAGTGGCATGTGCCGGTCGATGACGAGAACTGCTACTGGTACGCGATCTTCACCAGCTACACGGCACCGGTCGACAAGAAGAAGATGCGCGACCAGCGGCTCGAACTGTACGAGTTGCCGGATTACAAATCGCGCAAGAACAAGAGCAACGATTACGGTTTCGATCCGCACGAACAGGCGACCGAGACCTATACCGGCATGGGCAACGACATCAACGTCCACGATCAGTGGGCGGTGGAATCGATGGGCGCGATCCAGGACCGCACCAACGAGCATCTCGGCACCTCGGACAAGGCGATCGTGCAGTATCGCCGCCTGCTGCGGCAGGAGATCGAAAAGGTCTCCGGCGGCGAGAAGCCGATGCTGTTTCTGGATGCCGCCCACGCGCGCAGCATCCAGGGCCCGGCGACCATGGACGGCATCGGCCCGACGCAGGGCTGGGAAATCTACTGGATGGAAGTCGACGTCAAACGCCGCCGCGGCGCGCCGTGGGCCGCACCGGTGCCGAGCGAGATCGCCGGCAAGATCCGGCATCTGTCGGCAGCGGAGTGAGTTGTGCACGTCATTCCGGGGAGCGAAGCATCGAACCCGGAATTCAGGTTCGCGGCGGCCTGAGTGGAATGCGGCGGGGGAATTACGCGTTGAGTTTCGTCGAACGTCACGGTCTCTGGTCGAAAGAGCAGCAGGACGCCGCCAGCCGCCTGCGCAAGATCGTCGAAGAGAAAAATCTCGAAGTCATCCGGCTGTCATTCCCCGACCAGCACGGCATCCTGCGCGGCAAGACGCTGGTCGCGAGCGAAGCGATTGCCTCGCTGGAGAGCGGCTGCTCCATCACCACCACGATGCTGGCCAAGGACACCTCGCACAAGACGGTGTTCCCGGTGTTCACGTCGGGCGGCGGTTTCGGCATGAAGGAAATGGAAGGCGCGGCCGACGTGTTGATGGTGGCCGACCCGACCACCTTTCGCGTGCTGCCGTGGGCGCCGACCACAGGCTGGCTGCTGTGCGATCTCTACTTCAACGACGGCCGCCCGGTGCCGTTCGCAACCCGGCATCTCTATCGCCAGGTGATCGATCAGCTGGGAAGTCGCGGCTACGATTTCGTCGCCGGGCTCGAAGTCGAATTCCACCTCTTCAAGCTCGACGACGCCCACATGGCGCCGGAAGACGCCGGCCAGCCTGGACGTCCGCCATCCGTCAGCCTGCTGTCGCACGGCTACCAATATCTCACAGAGCAGCGTTACGACCAGATGGAGCCGGCGCTGGAAATCATCCGCCGCGACGTGCTGGCGCTCGGCCTGCCCTTGCGATCGGTCGAGGTCGAGTTCGGCCCGAGCCAGTGCGAATTCACCTTCGCGCCGACCAAGGGGCTGACGCCCGCCGACAACATGGTGCTGTTTCGTAGCGCCGTGAAGCAGATCGCCCGCCGCCACGGTTTTCACGCCACCTTCATGTGCCGGCCGAAACTGCCGAACGTGTTCGCCTCCGGCTGGCACCTACATCAATCGATCGTCTCGCGCGCCAGCGGCGAAAATGCCTTCATGGCGAAGGATGGCGGCGAGCCGCTAAGCCCGTTCGCGAAAGCCTATCTCGCTGGACTGCTGGAGCACGCCCGCGCTTCCACCGTGTTCACGACGCCGACCATCAACGGCTACAAGCGCTACCGCTCCTACTCGCTGGCGCCGGACCGCGCGATCTGGGGCCGCGACAACCGCGGCGTCATGATCCGCGTGCTCGGCGGCCCGGGCGATCAGCGCAACGCGGCTGGAAAACCGCATCGGCGAGCCGGCCGCCAATCCCTATCTCTACATGGCCTCGCAGATTCTCTCCGGGCTCGATGGCGTCGATCGAAAGCTCGATCCGGGACCGTCGGCGGATACGCCGTACGAGACGAAGGCCGCGCTGCTGCCGAAGAGCCTGCGCGAGGCTGTGTTCGCGCTGAACGACGATCCGTTCTTCCGGCAGGCGCTGGGGCGCGGAGTTCGTGGATTATTACGTTCACATCAAGAATGCCGAGATCGAGCGGTTCCAGGCCGAAGTGTCGGACTGGGAGCACCGCGAATATTTCGAGATGTTTTGAGGGGCACGGCCCCCTCTCGTCGTCATTGCGAGGAGCGCAGCGACGAAGCAATCCATGCCTCAGCGAGCGGAAAGATGGATTGCTTCGCTACGCTCGCAATGACGGCGGACGGACTGCCGTCGAAAAAACTCGGACTTGTAGGGTGGGCAAAGCGAAGCGTGCCCACCATCTCGCAGCGTGCTCGGTGATGGATGGTGGGCACGTCGCTTGCGCTCCTTTGCCCACCCTACGGGATCTCCTCAAATCCCCAGATACCTATGCTGCAGATCCGGCTCGGCGATCAACTGCTCGCTCGTCCCCGTCCACACCGTGCGGCCGCGTTCGATGATGTAGTGGCGGTCGGCGATGCGGGAGAGGTTGGCGACGTTCTTGTCGATGACCAGCACCGACTGGCCGCGGCCCTTCAGCATCGACAGGCAGTTCCAGATTTCCTCGCGGATCAGCGGCGCGAGGCCTTCGGTGGCTTCGTCCAGGATCAACAGCTTTGGATTGGTCATCAGCGCGCGGCCGATCGCCAGCATCTGCTGTTCGCCGCCCGACAGCGTCACGCCCATGTTGCTGCTGCGCTCGGCGAGCCGCGGAAACAGCGCGTGGATCTTTTCGATGGTCCAGGGATCGCGATTGCCGAGGCGGTTGCCGGAGGCCGCGACCAGATTTTCGTACACAGTCAGGTTCGGAAAGATCTGGCGGCCTTCCGGCACCAGGCCGATGCCGAGTTTTGCGATTTTATACGACGGCAGGCTGCGCACTTCCTCGCCCGCGAAGCGGACCTTGCCCGATCGGGCCGGCGTCATGCCCATGATGGAACGGATGGTCGTGGTCTTGCCCATGCCATTGCGCCCCATCAGGGCGACCATCTCGCCGGATTGAACTTTTAGCGATAGGCCGAACAGCACCTGGCTGAGGCCGTAGCAGGTCTCGATGCCGTCGATTTCAAGCAGTGTTTCAGCCATGACCGACCACCACGTGCTGGTCGCCGAGATAGGCGCGCTTGACTTCCTCGTTGCTCCTGATCGCGTCGGGATCGCCTGAGGCGATGACGCGGCCATAGACCAGTACGGTGATGCGGTCGGCGAGCGCGAACACCGCCTCCATGTCGTGTTCGACCAGAACGATCGTGACTTCCTTCCGTAGCTCCTTCAACAGCGCCACCATGCGCGCGGATTCGGTGACACCGAGGCCGGCCATCGGCTCGTCGAGCAGCAGCAATTGCGGTTTTGTGGCGAGCGCCACCGCAAGCTCCAGCTCGCGCTGTTCGCCGTGGCTCAGTTCGGACACCGGCACGTCGGCGCGCTTGGCGAGCCCTACCCGGGTCAGCGCGGCCTGCGCCGCGTCGCGCAGATGCTTCTCCTTGCGGGCAGCGCCCCAGAAGCGGAACGAGTGGCCATCATGCGCCTGCGCCGCCAGCGCGACATTGTCGGCCGCGGTAAAATCAGGCAGCAGGCAGGTGATCTGGAACGAGCGCGCCAGGCCGAGCCGGCTGCGCTGATAGGACGGCAGCCAGGTGACGTCGCGGCCGGCGAAGTGAATGGCGCCGGAATTCGGCATCAACTGCCCGGTCAGCTGGCTGATCAGCGTGGTCTTGCCGGCGCCGTTCGGGCCGATGATGGCGTGCAGTTCGCCCTTGGCGACCTCAAGCGACAGATTGTCGGTGGCCTTGATACCACCAAAACTGCGCACGAGATTTTCGACGCGGAGCATGGGATCAGCCAGAGAATTAGCCACGGCTCAACCTCCCGAGCAGGCCCATGATGCCGCCGCGCGCGAACAGCACGATCAGCAGCAATAGCGGGCCCATGATCAACGCCCAGTATTCGGTAAACTGCGACAGCAACTCCTCCAGCAGCAGAAACACGATGGTGCCGATGACCGGACCGAACAGCGAGCCCATGCCGCCGAACACCACCATCACCATGAGTTCGCCGGAGCGGGTCCAGTACATGCCGGCCGGGCTGACGAAATCGGTATTGTTCGCCAGCAGCGCGCCGGCGAGGCCGCAGATGGTGCCTGAGATGACGAAGCAGACCAGCCGATAGCGGTTGGCATGATAGCCGATCGCCTGCATGCGCTGCTCGTTGGAACGAATGCCCTGCACCACCATGCCGAACCGCGAATTGATGATGCGCCAGATCAGGTAGATGCCGCCGAACAGACAACCAAGGCAGAGGTAGTAGAACTGCACGCGGTTCGACAGGTCGATCAGGCCGCCGAACGTAGAGCGCTTGTAGATGGTGAGGCCGTCGTCGCCGCCGTAACGCGACAGCCCCGACGTGACGTAATAGGCCATCTGCGCAAAGGCGAGCGTGATCATGATGAAATAGACGCCGCGGGTGCGCAAGCTGAGCGCGCCGATCACGAGCGCGTACAGCGCCGACGCCAGCAGCGCCACCGGCCACTGGATGAAGCCGGAGCCGATGCCCTCAAAAGCGAGGATGCCGACCGCATAGCCGCCGATGCCGAGATAGGCGGCGTGGCCAAAACTCATCATGCCGCCATAGCCCATGATGAGGTTGAGGCTGGCGGCGGCGAGCGCGAAGATGACGATGCGGGTGAACAGCGTCAGGATGAAGATGTTGCCTGATAGCGCGGAATAGACCGGCAAAAGCGTGAGGCCAAGCACGACGAGCGCCACGACGGCGTTGCGGACGTTGATGTGGGATTTCATCGCTTGGCGGCCGGAAACAGCCCCTCCGGCCGCACGACAAGCACAATCGCCATCAGCAGATAGATCAGCATCGAGGACAATGCCGGCGCCGCGGTGGAGGCTGCGGAAGAACTCAGCACCATGCGCAGGAGATCCGGCAGGAAGGCGCGGCCGAGCGTATCGATCATGCCGACGAAGATCGCGGCCAGGAACGCGCCGCGGATCGAGCCGATGCCGCCGATGACAATGATGACGAAGGCGAGAATCAGGATGTTCTCGCCCATGCCGATCTGCACGGTGAGGATCGGCGCCTGCATCAGCCCGGCGAGGCCGGCGAGCGCGGCGCCGAGCCCGAACACCAGCGTGAACAGCAGCTTGATGTTGATGCCGAGCGCGCCGATCATTTCGCGGTTGGACGCGCCGGCGCGGATCAGCATGCCGATGCGGGTCCGCATGACGACGAGATAAAGCAGTGCTGCAACCGCGAGCGCGACCACGATGATCGACAACCGATAGGCCGGATAGGACACGCCGGGGACGATCTGCACCGGCACGGTCAGCCAGGCCGGCAGCGGCAGCGACAGGCCGGCCGGGCCCCAGATCAGCCGCACCGCGTCGTTGAAAAACAGGATCAGCCCGAAGGTCGCCAGCACCTGATCGAGATGGTCGCGGCCATAGAGATGCCGGAGCGCGATGAATTCGAGCGCGATGCCCAACAACAACGTGGCGCCGAGCGCCAGCAGGATGCCGAGCACGAAACTGTTGGTCCAGGCCACGAAGGTGGCGGCGAAATAGGCGCCCATCATGTAGAGCGAGCCGTGCGCCAGATTGACGAAATCCATGATGCCGAACACCAGCGTCAGGCCGGCCGCCAGCAGGAACAGCAGCAGGCCGAACTGCAGGCCGTTCAGCGATTGTTCTACGAGGACGAGCATGGATCCCTAAACTCTAGGCCTAACAAAACAGCGGCAGCACATCTGCGCCGCCGCCATTTTCTTGTTGGGCGGATGATCTGTCGCAAACCGTCCCCGGGTCAAGCCCGAGGCGGGTTCGCGACATCATGCACCGGCCATGCCAACCATCACTTCATCGGGCATTTGTCGGCGAAGCGGTCCTGGTCGTCCTTGACGATGGTGGCCACCGTCTTGAGCGAGAGCTGGCCGTCGGCGTCCTTGACCACGTCCTGCAGGTAGAAATTCTGGATCGGAATGTGGTTGTTGCCGTATTTGAACGGACCGCGCACCGACTTGAAGTTGGCCTTCTTCATCTCGGCCTTCATCTCGTCCTTCTTCGACGTGTCGCCCTTCACCGCGACAACCGCGCTGTTGATCAGGTTAGCGGCGTCATAGGACTGCGCGCCGTAGAAGGTCGGGCGCAGGCCGGTAAACTTCTTGCGGTAATCCTCGACGAACTTCTTGTTCTCGGCGTTGGGGAGATCGTTGACCCATTGCTGCGCGCCGGGAACGCCGAGCGCATTTTCCTTCTGCAGCGGCAGCGACAATTCGTCGATGGTGAACGCCGTATAGAGCGGCATCTGCGACTTGAGGCCGGCCTGGGCATATTGGTTGAGGAACTGCACGCCGGCAGCGCCCGGATAGAACACGAAGATCGATTGGGCTCCGGAGTTCTTGGCTTTGGTGAGTTCGGCGGAGAAGTCGAGCTGGCTCGGCCACACCGTATATTCCTCGCCGACGACCTGGCCCTTGAACGTGCTCTTCACGCCAGCCAGCATGTCCTTGCCGGCCGCATAGTTCGGGCCGATCAGGAACACCGACTTGACGCCCTTCTGGTTCATGTAGGTGCCGACCGCCTGCGGGGTCTGGTCGTTCTGCCAGGAGGTCGAGAACACGTAAGGCGAGCAGAGTTCACCGGCGAGCTGCGAGGGACCGGCATTGGCCGAGATCAGGAAGGTTTTTGAATCGACCGCGGTCTTCAGCGAGGCCAGCAGCACGTTCGACCAGATATAGCCGGCGATGAAATCGACCTTGTCGGACTGGATCAGCTTTTCGGTCTTCTGCTTGCCGACATCAGGCTTCTGGCCGTCGTCCTCATAGATCACCTCGACCGGCTTGCCGCCCATCTTGCGGCCGAGATGGTCCAGCGCCAGCTCGAACGAGTTGCGCATGTCGTTGCCGATCACAGCGGTCGGGCCGCTGAAGGTCGAGACAAAGCCGATCTTGATAGTGTCGCCAGCGGATGCGGGCTGCGCCAGCGCCAAAATTGCCACGCCCGCCAGCCAGAATGCCTTTTTCATAATCACTCCCCTCCTCGTTATCGTACCAGACCCGGTCAACCGGGCGACCACGCGTGTCCCGCGCGCCTCATTATCAGGTGAGGTATTTTGTGCGCGAAATGGCCGGTCAGCGGCAAGCATGAACCGCTAGCCCTGCTTTGGACCTTCGGCTCATACCCCTGCGGTCTGCACCATATTTCGTAGATGGCGGGGATGGCAAGAACTATAGTTCCGGTTGCCTGGGCAACAATTGTCGCAGCCGCTGAAGCAGCGCGACCTGCAACATTCCCCGCCCAGCGCGCGCCGCGGAGATCAGGCTCATCCAAGGTTGCGCCGATCCTTGAATTTTTGATCCAGACGGGAGCCCGCCTCATTCACCTCGGTTTAACGGGATGATGGGAAGAAGTGGCAACCGATCCCGGAGAAATTTCCATGCTGATGAGTGATAAAGTCGCGCGCGAAAAATGGTGCCCCTTTGTGCGCATCGACAATAATAACCGCCTGCACAATTCGTTAACCGACGGATTTCAGAACTCCGAAAAAATGTATCACTGCATTGCCGGCGACTGCATGGGCTGGCGCCAGTTCCATCTTTCGCACCTGAAGGGCAGCGGAAGCGGCATCGAGAGCCACGGCTATTGCGGCTATTCCGGGCGGCCAGAACTCGAATAACAAATCAGGCCCGGCCGGTCAGTCCGGCGGGGTGTTCTCGAAATCCTGCCGCTCTTGGGACGTCAGATATTCCGCGCCATCGATGGCGTAAGGCGCGTAACGGAAATCCCGGATAGTCGTGACCTTGCCGGCGGCCCACTCCAGCAGCACGAAATATTTCGGGCCCGCATCAGGCCCGTTCGGATCGAACACCAGGATGGCGGGGCGCCCTTCGACCAGGCCCGGAACCAGACGCCAGTCGCTCACCTTGGCGTAATTGCCGAAATAGCTGACAATCTCGGCCTTGCCGCGCATCTGGGTCCTGCTGACGAGATCGAGCCGTACGTCGTCCGAAATCATGGCGCGGATCGCATCAAAGTCGCGCGCGTTGAAATGCGCCACATAGGCCCCGAGCCGCGCGCGGTCGGCATCCGACAGTTTTGCTTGCAGCGTGTCCTCCGGCTCATCGGCGATTTCGCGCAACTGCGTGCGGCCGCGATGCAGCGCGGCCTTGGCCGCCGGCAGGCTGCAATCCATCACCTCGCAGATTTCCTTGAGCGAGCAGCCGAGCACGTCCATCAGGATCACGCTTGAGCGCTGCGCCACCGGCAGCCGCATGAAGGTGCGCAAGGAGGTGGCGGCGATCTGGCGGCTCTCCACGGCATCGAGCGGGTCAACCATCATGTCCACCTCCGCTGCTCCCCGCAGCGCCTCCTGGCGCTTGCGCCGGCGCAGGAAATCCAGCGCGGTGTTGTGCGCGATGCGGAACAGCCAGCCTTCGGGATTGCCGATTGCTGCCGGCGGTGGCCTGCGCCTCCATCGCCTTGGTCAGCGCGTCCTGCAGCACGTCCTCGCCGTCGATGACCGAGCCGACCATGCGCGCGCAATAGCGATGCAGTTTTGGCCGCATCGCCACCAGCAGGCGTTCGATGTCAAAGGCTGTGGACGGCTCGGGCACCTCATTCTGCCTCCGGCAAGCGGGCTCAGTTCTCGCCCAGCATACGATAGTTGCCGACGATGGTGGCGCCTTTAGGCACCGGCGGTTCGGCGCAACGCTCCCGAATGCCGTTCTGGAACGCGGCGAACGCCGGAAGCTTCGGCAACGGGCTGGCGCCATCATCGGCCGCGGTCTCGACGACATGGATGAAGGTGTCGTCCTCCAGCCGCAGCGATAGATAACGCAGGCCTTCCGGCTGCGCCGCCCTCAGTTCCGCAAACACCGCCGCGACCAGTTCGGCATTCCTGTCGGCCATATCAGGCTTGGTCCTGTACCTTATGACGGTCCGTCGCATGGGCTTCTCCTCGTTGGCGGCTGCGAAGGCAGCGCTTCGATCCCAAGGACGTTTGGGATTGGCCAAAGGATGCGGTCTCGGAAAAATCATTTTTCGAGCGTTCCGCGATACGCATTCGCTATCGACCGATTAGCAAACGCGCCTTGGACCAGAGAAGAAAATGATTACATAATCCAACGTGTTGAATGATCCGAAACCGGGGCCGCATCCCATGACGACAGCGCCGAAACAGCCGCATCATGTCGTCATCGTCGGCGCCGGTTTCGGCGGGCTGGAAGCGGCCTTTGGCCTTGCCGGTGCGCCGGTCAGGATCACGCTGATCGACCGCCGCAACCACCATCTGTTCCAGCCGCTGCTCTACCAGGTCGCGACCGCGTCGCTGGCGACGTCGGAAATCGCCTGGCCGATCCGTTATCTCCTGCGCGGACCGCAAGGAGGTGACGACGCTGTTCGCAAATGTCAGCGGCGTCGATGCCGCGGGCAAGCGCGTGCTGCTCGATGACGGCGATGCGATCGCCTACGACACGCTGGTGCTCGCCACCGGCGCGCGCCACGCCTATTTCGGCCACGACGAATGGGAGCCGTTCGCGCCCGGCCTGAAAACGCTGGAGGACGCGACCACGCTTAGACGTCGCATCCTCGTCGCCTTCGAGCGCGCCGAGCGCGAGACCGACCCGGTGCGGCGCGCGGCGCTGTTGACCTTCGTCATCATCGGCGCCGGTCCGACCGGCGTCGAGATGGCCGGCACCATCGCCGACCTCGCCAAGGATACGCTGCCGCCGGACTTTCGCAGCATCGACACCCACAAGACCCGCGTCGTCCTGGTCGAGGCCGGCCCGCGCGTGCTGGCCGGCTTTCCCGAGGATCTCTCCGCCTATGCGCAGCGCTCGCTGGAGGAGATCGGCGTCGAGGTGGTGCTGGGGCAACCCGTCACCGAATGCGCCATCGATGGCGTCGTCTATGGCGGCAACAAGCTGGAGGCCAGAACCATCGTCTGGGCCGCCGGCGTGCGCGCCTCGCGCGCGGCGGAATGGCTGAACGCGCCCGCCGACCGCGCCTATCGCTTGAAGGTCGAGCCGGATCTTACCGTGCCCGGCCATCCCGATATCTTTGCGGTTGGCGACACCGTGACGATCGCCGGCCCCGACGGCAATCCGGTGCCGGGCATCGCGCCGGCCGCCAAGCAGCAGGGGCGCTACGTGGCGGCGCTGATCAAGGCGCGCCTGAGCGGCGGCACGCTGCCGCCGTTCCGCTACAAGCACGCCGGCAGCCTCGCGCAGATCGGCAAGAAAAAGGCCGTGATCGATTTCGGCTGGATCAAGATGCGCGGCCACCTCGCCTGGTGGATCTGGGGCCTCGCCCACATCTACTTCCTGATCGGCCTGCGCAACCGCCTCAGCGTCGCGCTGAGCTGGCTGTGGATTCACGCCCGCGACCAGCGCGCCGCGCGGCTGATCACGCAGGGCTCGAGCAAGGTCACGGGATAGGCGTATTGCGTCGCCAGTTCCTCATGGTGAGGAGCCGCGAGAGGGCGCGTCTCGAACCATGAGGCCACAGACGCGGCCTGCATCCTTCGAGACGCTCGCTGCGCAAGCTCCTCAGGATGAGGGTTGACGCGTACGACAGCTTCACGGCGCGCAGGCAAAACTGGCCGCGCGATTGACCTCTCCCGATTTGTAATGCGGCCATGCCGGCCACTGGCACAAGGGCAGCGCGCGCGTCGTTTCGAACGCCGGCGCTTCGACCTTCTGCTCGGTCACTTCGAGGTCGCCGGGCGCCTTGCCGTTCTCGACCCAATCGACCAGCACGGCCAGCATGTCGACATTGGCGGGCGCGCCGGAGCCGACATGATCGACGCCGGGCGCCGTGTAGAGCCGGGCGAACGCCGCCGTCTTCTCCTTGCCCAGCGTACGCTGCACGTTTTCGAAGTAGCGTATCCCTGCGTAAGGGCTCTGCGCGTAGTCGGCCATGTTTTCGAGGATCACAAGCTTGCCGCCGCGCGCGGCAAAGCGGCTCAGGTCCGGATTGGTCGAATCCATCAATCGCGACACCTGAAGCAGGCGCTCCTTGTGCTCCTCAGGCTTGTAAGTCGTGACGTCGAGCTTGGGGTCGCGCGCAAAGACATACTGGATGCCGCCCGCGCCGTAGACCCAGGCGATGCCGTTGGAAGGCTGCGGCGGCTGCACCGGCGCCGCCTTGCCGAGCCACCAGGCGATCCAGCCGCCGGTCGGACCGAAGGCAGGCGTGTTTTCGCCCGAGACGCCCCAGCCCGGATAATCATCAAGGCCGTTCTCCAGCGCAAAGGAAAACTTGTAGGTCGAATGAAGCGTCTTGATCGCCGCGATCTGCGCCTCGCTCAGGCACGCGTCGCCGCTTTGGCCCGCCGCGCAGCGCAGTGACTCCGGCTGGAATTTCGCCTTGCAGCCGACCGGATCCAGAACGAGCTGATCCTCGGCGCCGTCGGCCTTGTCGCAGGCCTGCAGCACCGCCTTGGCGACGAGTTCGACTTGCGCCGGACGAATCCAGCCTTCGCCCATCGTGGCCAGACCCGACCGCGTCCCGGCGTGCTGCAATCCAACCCAGTTGATGACGGGCACGCGGGCAAAGATGCCGTCAAAATCCTCAGGGTAGCGCTGCGCCATCGTCAGCGCCTCGCGGCCGCCTTCCGACGATCCCATGAAATACAGCTTTGTCGGCGGGTTGCCGTAGGCGCGCACCATCAGGGCGACGGCGGCGTCCCGCACGCGCTTGTAGGATCGGTGGGCAAAATTCTCGAACGCCTCGTCGTTGAGCGCGAACACCTGCGGCGGCTCGCCCGGCTTGGTTTCATGGCCGGAATCCGTGCCATAGGTGACAAAGCCGCGCGCCAGCGGCGAAGGCGCGCCGAACGGATAGGCCGGCGGCAACGCGAGCCCGGTGATCAGCACGCCGTTGAAGCCGCCGCCGCCATATTGCAGCGAGCGGCCGTTCCACTCGACCGGCAGGTTCACCTGGAATTTGATCGGCGGCGCATTCGGATCCAGCGGCGCGATCTGGCCGATCACCCTGCAGAATTCCGGATTGGCCGGCGTGACCCGCGCCGCAGGCGTCGGTCCTCGTTCGGCGACCGCGAGCGGCGTCGGCGCGATCATGGTGGCGGAGTCGATCCGGACGGCATTATCGGTCGGCCGGATCAGGTCGCTACAGGTCGTGGCCGGATCGCCGGCCATCTTGGCGGCGATCGCATTCGTGGCAAAGAGCGAAGTCGCAGCGGCCAGCGCAGCGAACCGGGCCCACGCGCGCATATCGAGCTTGAGGTGTTGCATCGTTTCCCCCGCTATTGTCTTGCAGCCGCGTTTTGGCCGGCCGTCGGGCTTACAATGGTTCACGCCGTGCAGAGGTCAATCGAAATTAGAGCGAGGGGTGGCCACAAGCTCGTCATGCCCGGGCTTGTCCCGGGCATCCATGTCTTGGTCGCCGCGTAAAAGAACGTGGATGGCCGGGACAAGCCCGGCCATGACGATGCGGAGTTGGACGTCGCATCACTTCACCAGCGAGCAGCCGCCGTCCGCGATCGGGCGGAACGCCTGGTCGGCTGGAATGGTCGAGACCAGCTTGTAGTAGTCGTAAGGATATTTCGACTCTTCCGGCTTCTTCACCTCGAACAGATACATCGGGTGAATGACGCGGCCGTCCTGGCGGATGGTGACGTCGCCGAACAGCTTGTCCTTGCCCTTGAACTTCTTCATCTGCGGCACGGCGTCCTTGGCATGGTCGCTGCCGGTCGCCGCCACGGCGTTGAGATAGGCGAGCGTGGACGCATAGACGCCGGCCTGGTTGCCGCTCGGCATCTTGCCGTTCATGCCCGGCCGCGCCGCGAAGCGTTTGGCGAACGCGCGGGTGTCGTCGTCCATGTCCCAATAGAAGGCTTCGAGAAGCTGCAGGCCCTGCGCGACCTTGAGCCCCATGCCGTGGACGTCGTTGACGAACAGCAGGAACGCCACCATGGTCTGGCCGCTCTGCTGGATGCCGAACTCGTTGGCCTGCTTGACCGCGTTGATGGTGTCGCCGCCGGCATTGGCGAGGCCGATCACCTTGGCCTTGGAGTTCTGCGCCTGCAGCAGGAAGGAAGCGAAATCCGAGGTGCCGAGCGGATGCTTGCTCGAACCCAGCACCTTGCCGCCGTGCTTTTCGATGTAGTTGGTGGCTTCGGCCTCGATGCCCTTGCCGAGCGCGTAGTCGACCGTGACGAAGTACCAGTCCTTGCCGCCGCGCGCCATCATCGCCGCCGCCGTCGTGTTGCCGGTCGCCCAGGCGTCGTTGACCCACTGGATCGTGTTGGGCGAACAGGCCTTGCCGGTGAGATCGGAGCTCGCGGTCGACGACGCCAGGAACGTCATCCGCGAATCCCGCAGCAGCGAATTGATGGAAAGACCGACGGCCGAATTCGGTACGTCGACGATGGCGTCGACAGCCTTCGACATCGAGCCATTTGCGCGCGATCGCCTGTCCGACGTCGGCCTTGTTCTGGTGATCGGCGTAGACGATCTCGACCTTGATGCCCTTGCCGCCGCCGTTGAAATCCTCCGCCGCCATCCGCGCGGCCTCCACCGAACCCATGCCGTTGGTGTCCTGGAAGATGCCGGAGATGTCGTTGAGCACGCCGACGCGGACGACGTTGTCGGAAATTTCCGCGTGCGCGGCGTTCGCGCCGGCCAGCGACAACACGCCGGATAAAGCCAGCGCCAGATGATTTGCAAAACTCTTCATACCATTCTCCCCTCGGATTTTTTTGTATTTGAAAGGCGCAATTTGCGGCGACAGCGTCAGGCCGGCGTGATGGTGACGGGAAGGCTCTCCAGCCCGCGCAGCGTGTTGTTGTAGCGACGCTTCACCGGCCCCGTGATCTCGATGGAGGCGACCTTGCGCGCCAGCGCCGCCAGCATGGTCTCGCCCTCCAGACGGGCCACGAGCTGGCCGACGCACATATGGATGCCCGAGCCGTAGCCGACATGGCCGCTGGTTCGGCGCGTCACGTCATAGCTGTCGGGATTCTCCCAGCGGCGCGGATCGCGGTTGGCTGCGCCCAGGAACATCAGGACTTTCTCGCCTTCACCGACGCGATGCCCGCCGATCTCGACTTCCCGCGTCGTGGTGCGGAAGAAGGTCTGCACCGGGCTCTCGAACCGCACGGCCTCCTCGAACGCATTGCGCGCCAGCGACGGATCCTGCCGCAGCCGCGCCAACTGGTCGGGATAGCGCGCCAGGCAATAGACCGCGGCGCCGATGCCGTTGACGGTCGTATCGAGCCCCGCCGACAGCAGCGAGCGCACCAGCAGCGGCGCCTCTGCCGGCGGTGATGTCGCCGGCATCGACGCGCGCATGGATGCAGGCGCCGAAGCCGCCGGGGCGAGGTTTTCGCGCTGGCACTGCTCGGCGACATAGGCCTGATGCGGCGCCGAGCGTTCGATCGCGTCCTGTCGCAGCTGGTTCGGCGGCCCGAACGCGTTGAAGACGACGCCGGCATAGGGCAGCAGATGCTCGCGCCCTTCCTGCTTCAGCCCGAGCGCATCGGGGAAGATCGCCAGCGGATAGGCTTCCGCCAGATCGGCAATGGCGTCGAAACTCCGCCGCTCCAGCAATTCGTCGACCTTGGCGGCGGCCGCGGCGGCGAAGCGATCGCGGACCTGCTTCAGGGCGGTCGGCGACAGCACCTGGCTCAGCACCGCGCGGGTGCGGGTGTGCTCCGGCGGATCGGCCTCGAGGATGATGCTTGGCGGGCGCCACGGCTTCTCCTTGGAGAAATCGCTCAAGCCGACGCCGCGGCTCGAACAGAACGTGGCGGGATCGTTCAGCACGGCATGCACCTCGGCATAGCGCGCCACGCCATAGACCTTCCATTTGTCGAGATAGACCAGCGGCCCGGCCTCGCGCAGCCGCTCCTGGCTGGGATGCAGATCGTCGAAGTATTCGATCGAGAACGGATCGAGTGAGAGATGCGGCACGGCCGCGCCGCCGGCCGAGGAAGCGCTTATTGCGGTCATCGGGACCTCCCGAAATTTGTTCTTGTAAAGCCGTGTCGCACGTCCCTATTGCTCCATTGCCGTTTCGCAGCGATGATTTGAGACATGAGCCATAGTCCCCCTTCCAGGAAACCGCGCCGGTCCGCGCCGGCGGAAATCCCAGACGCCGATGACGGCCCGACGCTCGATCTGAACCGCTACGTTCCGGCGTTCATCACCTTCATCGCCAACAAGCTGTCGAACAGCGCGACCGTCCATTATCAGCGCAATTTCGGCGTCAGCGTCACGGAATGGCGGATCATGTCGCTGCTTGCGATCGAACCCGGCATCCCCGCCTCGCGCATCTGCTCCGTGATCGGTTTCGACAAGGGGCCGGTGAGCCGCAACCTGTCGGTGCTGCAGAAGCGCGGCCTGGTGGCGATCCGCACCGCGCCCGACGACGGCCGCACCCACGCGATCTCGCTGACGGCACGCGGACGCGCGATCCACGACAAGGTGATCGTCGCGGCGATGGAGCGCGAACGGCGGCTGTTGTCCTGCCTGAAGAAAGACGAGCGGGAAGTCTTGATCGACCTGCTGCGGCGGCTGCACGAGAATCTCGGCGCCGTGACCGGCCAGAGCAGCACCTGATCCAATCGCGCCTGATCGCGCGGTCGTAGCCAGCGCGGCACCTCGCCGGGCGGCCGGACGAACGGCAGCACTGGGCCTCGAATGGCCCATCCTCTCTTGCATCCGCTTTCTCCCCGCGCGGCATGGCAGTTGAACTGCTCTGTCGATCGACCGCGCGATAGCACGGAAGTTTTCACAATTTAGTTGCCTTGGCAACAAGTTTGTCCGCGAAAATCGGGCCGTCAGAAAATGGCTTAACTTCCGTCATGGCCGGGCTTGTCCCGGCCATCCACGTCTTTCTTGCTTGTTGGAGCAAAAACGTGGATGCCCGGCACGAAGCCGGGCATGACGAGCGAGATCAATGAGTTCCGCCGGCTCAACCGGCGCAGCCGATCCATTCGGCCGACGCGTCGTCGTCCAGCGCCGCCACCGCGCCCGCGCGCCGCGTCAGCACCGCGCGCTGGTTGATGTAGCCCTTGTCGGTGATCTCGCCGCCGTCGACCGACGCGATCTCGGCCAGCAGCAGCGCCCGCGTCGCATGCCCCGACGAATTGCCGCTTTGCGCCTTCAGCTTGGCAAGGCCCTGCGCGATCGCGCGCGCGGACCTTGTCGTGGCCGATCACGTCTTTCACATCGGCACTCTCGGGCAGGCCGGCATGGGCCCGGCAGGCTGCGATGTTCGGAAACACCAGGAAGCGAACTTCGTCGCCGCCATGGCCGGTGACCACGATATCCTGCGCCAGCGGCGCCAGCGCGGCGATGCCTGCAACGCGCAAGGTGCCGACGCTGACCCAGGTGCCGGAATTGAGCTTGAAATCTTCGGCGACGCGACCGTCGAAGAACAATCCGAGTTCGGGACGCGCCGGATCGGCAAAGGTCACGGCGTCGCCGATCAGATAGAAGCCTTCGCTATCGAACGCCTGCGCGGTCAGTTCCGGCGCCTTCCAGTAGCCGGGCGTGACATTCGGGCCGCGCACGCGCACCTCCAGCTTGTCGCCCGACGGCACCAGCTTCAGTTCGGTGCCCGGGATCGGCACGCCGATATTGCCGGAGCGCTTCGCCTGGAAATGGCAGTCGGTCGCCAGCGGCGAGGTCTCGGTCGAGCCCCAGGCCGACACCATCGGCAGCGCGCGGCCGACCGTCTTGATCGAGAGTTCTTCCAGCGCATCCCAGAGATTCTGCGGCAGCGCCGCGCCCGCATAGAAGGCGAATTTCACCTCGCTGAAGAATTTCTTGCGCAACTCCTCATCGCTACGCAGCGCCGCGATCAGCATGTCAAAACCGCGCGGCACGTTGAAATAGACCGTCGGCATCACGCTGCGCAGGTTGGCCAGCGACGTCGCGAACAGTCCGGGCGCCGGCTTGCCGCCGTCGACATAGAGCGTGCCGCCGTTGCGCAGCACCAGATTGAAATTGTGGTTGGCGCCGAAGGTGTGGCTCCACGGCAGCCAGTCGAGGATGACGAGCTTCTCGCCGATATCCTCGAGGAACGTCCAGGTCTGCGCCTTGGCCTGCTGGCTCGAGGTCAGCATGCGCTGGGTGTTGATCACGGCCTTTGGCGTGCCGGTCGAGCCCGAGGTGAACAGGAATTTTGCGATCGTATCGGGCGTGATCGCGGCGAATGCCTTTTCGACATCGGGCGTTTCCGGCGTGGCTGCGATGGTGCGAAACGAGATGGCGTCGGCGTCGCCGGCACTGCCGCTGACGATCGTGGCCGAATGCAGCGGCTGGATCGCCGCCAGCGCCGCGGCGAACGGCTTTGTGCCGGAAACATAGATCGCGCCGGGCCCGAGCAGCGTGACCATGCTCTTGAGCTTGTCGAAATCTTTGGACATCAGCGAATAGGCCGGCGAGATCGCGGCCGAGGGCACGCCGACATGCTGGGCCGCGAGCGCGAACAGCGCGTGCTCGACGCTGTTGTCGGACAGGATCACCAGCGGACGCTCGACGCTCAGCCCTTGCGCGAGGATCCAGGCGGCCGCCGAGCGGACCTGTTGCAAGGCGTCCTTGTAGGTGACCGTCGTCCACGGCGCATCGGCGCTCGCACGATCGGCGAGAAAGATCCGCTCCGGCGCCTGCCGCGCCCAATGCTCCAGCCAGTCGCCGATGCAGCGCGCCGCCGGCTGCAGCGGCGTGGTCGACTTCACCACAATGCTGCCGTCGGCGCGGCGGTCGGCGACAATCGCCGGCGTCGCGAACAGCTTTTCGGACCGGTCGCGGCTGGCGGTGGCTGAATGTCATCGGTTTCCTCCGCCGCCCTCTTTGTCGCAGGCGGCTTGCTCTACGCGAGAACGGCTCGGCCCGGCAATGTGCCACCGCGCATCGCGAGGCATGGCCGGACTGCGAACAGACTGCCCAATCATTGAGCAAATGCACCACGGCCGGCTGAGCCAGAGCTGCCTGCGCCGCTTCCCAATAATCGAACTAACCAACTGAAATAGCGATAAAATTCTAACGCAATTCCATTTGCGCATATTATGTACACAATGGCACATCGCTTGCTTCAATCCGGATGGTATTCCTTGCTGAGCCACGCCGATCAGGCGAACCTCAGCCAACCCAGGGACGGGGCACAAATTGACTGAAACCGTTGCCGCGATCGTAGCGGCGCACCGCGCCGGGACCGCCACGCCCGCGCAAACCGTCGCGCGCAGCTATCAGCGCATCCGCGACCACAATGATCCCGCCGTGTTCATCAGCCTGCGCGATGAAAAAGATGCGTTGGCGGAAGCGGAAGGCCTGACGACAAAAGACGCCGCGCAGCTTCCGCTGTTCGGCGTGCCGGTCGCGGTGAAAGACAATATCGACGCACAGGGTCTGCCGACCACGGCGGCCTGCCCGGCCTTCTCCTACATCGCCCGCGCAGGATTCGACGGCGGTCGCAAAACTGCGGGCGGCCGGCGCCATCATCATCGGCAAGACCAATCTCGACCAGTTCGCGACCGGCCTGGTCGGCGTCCGCTCGCCCTACGGCATCCCCGTCAATCCGGTCCGCGCCGATTTGATTCCGGGCGGATCGAGTTCGGGATCGGCGGTCGCGGTTTCCGCCGGCCTGGTGCCGCTGGCGCTCGGCACCGATACGGCGGGTTCCGGCCGCGTGCCCGCGATGCTCAACAACATCGTCGGGCTGAAGCCGAGCCTCGGGCTGATCTCCAACGCCGGTCTGGTGCCGGCCTGCCGGACGCTGGACTGCATTTCGGTGTTCTCGCTCACCGTCGACGACGCGATGACCGCGCTGGCGGCGATGGCCGGACCTGACGGCGCCGATCCGTTTTCGCGCGACCGGCCGCTGGGAGCGCTGTCCGCGTTTCCCGAAAAACTCCGGCTCGGCGTGCCGCGCAACGGCCAATTGATCTTCTTCGGCGACCGCGCCGCGGAGAAAGCCTATGGCGAGGCGCTTGAGCGCTGGACATCGCTCGGCGCCACGCTGGTCGAATTCGATCTGGAGCCGTTTTACGAGACCGCGCGGCTGCTCTATGAGGGCCCGTGGGTCGCCGAACGCTATCTGGTGATCCGCGACCTGCTGGCGTCCTCGCCGGATTCGATCCATCCGGTGACGCGCGAGATCACCGCGCGCCGGCGCGCGGCTGACGGCGGCCGATACGTTCGCCTCGCTCTATCGCTTGCAGGCGCTGCGGCGCACGGCCGAGCGCATCTTTGCCGGTCTCGACGCGATGGTGCTGCCGACGGCGCCGACCGCCTATTCGACCGCGCAGGTGCTGGCCAATCCGATCGAACTCAACTAGCCAGGCTCGGCACCTACACCAATTTCGTGAATCTGCTCGACCTCTGCGGCCTGGCGCTGCCGGCCGCGATGCGCGCCGACGGCATTCCGTTCGGCATCACGCTGCTGGCGCCGGCGGGGCGCGACGCAGCGCTCGCCAGTATCGGCCGCGTGTTTCATGCCGACACCAAACTGAAGATGGGAGCCAAGGGCCTGACGCAGCCCGCACTCGCTGCGTTGCCGGCAGCGACAAGCGGCGACGAAATCACCATCGCCGTGGTCGGCGCGCATCTCTCCGGCATGGCGCTCAACGGCGAACTGCAGGCGCTCGGCGGACGCCTGCTCGAGGCGACCACGACAGCGCCGGACTACAAACTCTATGCGCTGGACACGATGCCGCCGAAGCCCGGCATGCTGCGCGTCGACGCGGGCGCGGGACAGTTCGATCAAGCTGGAGCTATGGGCGTTGTCGGCGGCAGCGTTCGGCAAATTCGTCGCTGCGATCCCGCCGCCGCTCGGGATCGGCACGGTACGGCTGGCCGATGGAAGGGGCGTGAAGGGTTTTGTGGTGGAGCCGGTGGCGATCGACGGCGCGCGCGATATTTCGTCGTTCGGCGGCTGGCGCGCGTTCATGGCGGAGAAGGCGTGGAGTCGTCATTCTCGGGGCGCGCGAAGCGCGAGCCCGGAATCCATGCCTCCGTCAAGCTGGTCTTGATCATTAGAAGCCGCACCGTCCGCGCGGCGAAATCGATTCCGGGTTCGCCGCGTTGCGGCGCCTCCGGAATGACGAGACCTTTCTACACCGACACCGCGTAGAGCTCGTATTCCCCGCGCACCAGTTCGATATGCGCGCGCATCGCCGCTTCCGCACCCGCCTTGTCGCCGCGCATGATCGCGACCACGACACGGTCGTGCTCGGCGTGCGATTTCGCCAGCCGTCCCGAGATTGCGGAACTGGGCGCGGCGGAACGGCTGCACCCGCACCCGCGTCGCCAGCGTCATCTCGGCGATGTAGCCGTTCTGCGAGCCGGCATAGATCGCGTTGTGGAAGCGCTCGTTGACCTCGTGAAAGCGCTCGGGATTGCCGGCGTGACTGAGCACGCGCAATTCCTCGTGGATCGCTTCCAGCTTCTGGCGATCCCCCGGCGGCATCCGCTCGGCGGCGAGGCCCGCGCACAGCGCTTCCAGTTCCGCCATCGCCTCGAACATTTCGGTCAAACGGTCGAGCGACGGCTGCGCGACGACGGCGCCGCGATGGGCGCGGGCCTCGACCAGGCCGCTCGCCACCAGTTGGCGCAGCGCCTCGCGGACCGGCGTGCGCGACACGGAGAAGCGCCGCGCGATGTCGGTCTCGTCGAGCGCCGATCCCGGCGGCAGCACGCCGCGCACGATCTCGTCGGCCAGCTGCAGCCGCAGTTCTTCCGCGCGCGTGACCTTGTCGCGCAGCGGCGAAGGCCGGTCGACGCGGCGAACCGGCGTCTCGGCCTCCGCGCCGGATGGCGGCGTTCGCGTGGGAAGATCGTCAAGACTCATGACTTCGAATCCACCTTGGGAGCCTCGGGATCAGCGATGATGCTGACATGGGCGGCGACGATCTTCCAGCCTTCGGGAAAGCGCACCCAGGTCTGCATCTGCCGCCCCACCTTGCCCGGCAGCGCCGTCGCGATAGAACAGCGTCGAGGCGACCGCAGTATCGCGGCCATAGGTCGTGATCACGGTCTTGTCGGTCCGCCGCATCAGCCCGACCGGCGAGCGCGCGGCGCGAAACGCCATGATCGCATCATAGCCGTAGAGATTTTCGGCGATGCCATAGCGCAGCGTGCGGGGATCGTTGCGGAACAGTTCGTCGAGCACCGCGACGTCGTTCGACACCAGCGCCTTTTCGTAGCGCGCGAACTGCGCGGTCACTTCGGCCAGCACGTCGGGAAGATCGATCTCCATCATGACAATCCTCTCGGCGGCGGCGCGGCGGCAACACCCATCCGCTCCAGCGCATGCGCAACGCGCAGCGCGATATCCTCCCGCCAGGGTGCTGCGATGATCTGCACGCCGATCGGCATCGGCTCCAGCGGCACCGGCACCGCGACCACCGGCAGGCCGATGAACGAAATCGGCTGGGTGTGGATGCCGATATTGGCGCGCACCGGCAGTTCGACGCCGTCGAGCACGAAGTTCACCTGCCCCAGTTTCGGCGCGGTGCAGGGCGTGGCCGGCGCGATGATCACGTCGACCGATTTGAACAGCTCCAGCACCTTGGCGCGATACCAGCGGCGGAATTTTTGCGCGCGATCGACCAGCGGCGCCGGGACCATGGCGCCGGCGATCAGGCGGTCGCGCACCGCCGGATCGAAATCGTTCGGGCGCTTGCGCAGGCGATCGAGATGCAGCGATGCGCCTTCGGTGGTGGAGATCACGTAAGCCGCGGCGCGGGCGCGCGCGGCCTCGGGAATTTCGATCGTTGTTGCCGCGTCCAGCGCCTTGGCGACGCGCGACACGGCCTCGACCGCTTCGGGAAAGACGTTCTTCTGGAAATAGCCGCCGGCCACCGCGACCCGCAGGCCCGTGATACCCTGCGCCAGCAGCGACGTGACCGGTTCAACCGGGCGCGTCGTGCAGGCCGCATCATCGGCATCCGGCCCCTGCATGGCGTCATAGGCCAGCGCGAGATCGCCGACATTGCGCGCGAACGGGCCGAGATGATCGAAGCTTGCGACAAAGGGAAATGACCGCGCCCGCGACAGCCGGCCGTAGGTCGGCTTCAGGCCAAAGATGCCGCAGAACGACGACGGCACGCGGATCGAGCCGTTGGTGTCGGATCCCAGCGCGATCGGAACCAGCGCGCCGCCGACCGCGCTGCCCGAGCCACCGGAGGAGCCGCCGGTCATCCGCGTCGGATCGTGCGGATTGCGCGACGGGCCGTCATGCACGTTCTCGCCCGTAAAATCGTAGGCGTATTCGCCCATGTTGAGCGCGCCGACCAAAACGGCGCCGGCCGCCTCCATGCGCTCGATCAGCGTGGCATCGCGCGGCGACGGCGCGAGATCGCGGTTGATCTTCGATCCGGCGCGGGTGGCGAGACCTTTCACGTCGAACAGATTCTTCACCGCGAACGGCACGCCGGCGAGCGGCCCGACCTTCTGGCCGGCGGCGATCGCGGCGTCGACCGCGCGGGCTTTCGCACGCGCGCGGTCGGCGGTGATGTCGGTGAACGAATTCAGCACGGAATCGTGTTTGGCGATCCGCGCCAGCGCGGCTTCGGTCGCGTCGAGCGCGGAAAGCTTGCGGTCCGTTACGGCCTGCGCGATTTGTTGGGCCGACAGCCCGTCGGTGTTTACGGTCATGGCGCTATCAGGCTGTGTAGACACTGGCCGGCTCGGTTTCGTCCGGCAGCGGGAATTCATCGACCAGCCGCGCCAGCCTCAGCGACACTTCGAGGTTCGCCCGCACCGCAGGCCGCCAGGCTTCCTCGACCGGCAGCGCCAGCGCCTTGGATACGGCGTTGATGTAATCGTCCAGCGGATTCGGCAGCCATTTCACTCCCACTCAGCTTTCTCAATGAACCGGCAACGGCGGATGCGGGATCGCCGTCAGCAGTTCCTTTGTATAGGCGTCCTGCGGATCGCCGAGCACGCGCTCGGATGAACCTTGCTCGACGATTCGCCCCGCACGCATCACGATGACACGATCGCACAGCAAACGCACCACGTTCAAATCATGCGACACAAACAAATAGCTCATGCCCATCGACTGCTTGAGGTCCTGCAGCAGATTGAGCACGACCGCCTGCACGGAGACGTCGAGCGCCGCGGTCGGCTCGTCGAGGATCACGAGCTTTGGATGCAGCGCGATCGCGCGCGCGATGCCGACGCGGGCCTTCTGGCCGCCGGATAATTGGTGCGGAAAGCGATCGAGCAGGTTGACCGGCAAGGCCGACCAGGCCGGCGAGTTCCTCGCAGCGGGCGCGCAGCGCGTCGCGCCCCTTGATGTCGCCGAGCTGCATGATCGGGTCGACGATGGCGCGCGCCGCGGTGAAGCGCGGGTTGAGGCTGTCGGTCGGGTCCTGGAACACCATCTGGATGCTCTTGCGCAGCGGCAGCCGCGCAAAGGCATTGGGCAGATGGCGCCGATCTCGTCGCCGTCGAACACGATGCGGCCGGAGGTCTGGTCCAGCAGCCGCATCACCATCATCGACGTGGTGGACTTGCCGCAGCCGGATTCACCGACCAGGCCGACGCTCTCGCCGTGACCGACGGTGAAGCTGATGCCGTCGACCGCGCGGAATTGCTCGGCTTCGACCGGCGGCTTGCGGGAGAACAGTTTGCCGAGCACGGCGGTGGCGCCCTGGCGCGGATATTCCTTGACGAGCTTTTCGACGAGGAGCAGCGGCTTGCTTGCGTCACCCCCGGCTCGACCCGGGTCATCGCTTTCGAGACTGCGAAGCGATGGATGGCCGGGTCAAGCCCGGCCATGCGCGGCGTGCCTCTTCCTCCGGCAGCAAATCGCGCAACGACACACCAAGCCGCGGCGTCGCGCGCATCAGCTTCTTGGTGTAGGCGTGGCCCGGGCTTCGCAAAGATATCGGCGGACTTCGCGGTCTCGACCACGTGGCCCTTCTCCATCACCACCACGCGATCGCAATAGGCGGCGGCAAGGCCGAGATCATGCGTGATCAGGATGGTCGACATATTGCGGCGCTTGGTGAGTTCGACGATCAGGTCCATCACCGCCTTCTGCGTGGTGACGTCGAGGCCGGTGGTCGGCTCGTCGGCGATCAGAAGCTGCGGATTGCAGGCCAGCGCCAGCGCGATCACGACGCGCTGGCACATGCCGCCCGAAAGTTCGAACGGATAGGCGTGATAGCGCTCGCGGGGACGGGCGATCTTGACCTGCTCCAGCGCCTCGATCGCCTTCTCGCCGCGGTCGGTGACCGGTCGACTGCTGCACGTGCTGGCGCAGCACGTCCTCGATCTGGTCGCCCACTTTCCGGATCGGATTGAGCGCGGCGCGCGGATTCTGGAAGATCATCGAGATTTCGCGGCCGCGCAGATCGCGCATCTGGTTCTCGGTCGCGGCCTTGACGTCGATGCCGGAAAACATCACCGAGCCCTCGGCGATCCTGCCGGCGCGGTCGAGGATCCGCATCACGGCATAGGACGTCACCGACTTGCCGGAGCCGGACTCGCCGACGATGCCGAGCGTCTCGCCCTTGGCCGACGGAGATATTGACGTGCTGCACGGCTTTCACGATGCCGCGCCGGGTGGAGAATTCGACGGTGAGGTCGTTGACGTCGAGCAGGGGCTGCGCGGTCATGATGGCCTCCGCAAAAATCATCGAAAACAACCCCATGCAAAGTAGAACGGTCAGCACTCCTGTCGCATTTCCTCGCCCCGTGCAGGGGCCGAGGCGAGCAAAGCTTGAATCGGCCATCACGTCCTCCGCTGCGGATCGACGATGTCGCGCAGGCCGTCGCCGAGCAGGTTGAAGCAGAACACCGCGATCATCAGCGCCAGCCCCGGGAACAGCGCGATCCACCATTCGCCCGACACCATGAAGCCCGCGCCTTCCGCGACCATGATGCCCCATTCCGCCGTCGGCGGCCGCACGCCGAGCCCGATGAAGGAAAGACCGGCGGCGTTCGAGGATCGCGTAGCCCATGGTCAGCGACATCTGCACGATCATGATCGGCATGATGTTGGGCAGGATGTGCACCAGCAGAATCCGGAACTCGCCATTGCCCGACAGCCGCGCCGCCTGCACGAAACCGGCGTTGCGGCGCACATTGGCCTCGGCGCGCGCGACGCGCGCATAGAGCGGAAAGTTCACGATCGCGGTCGCGATGATGATGTTCTGCACGGTGTTGCCGAGCGCCGCGACGATGCCCATCGCCAGCACGAACAGCGGAAACGCCATGATGGTGTCGGCGACGCGGCCGACGATGCGGTCGGTCCAGCCGCCGAAATAGCCGGCGGCGATGCCGGCCAGCCCGCCCATCAGGAACACCAGCGCCACGGAGGCGACCGCGATGAACGTGTCGAGCCGTGTGGCGACGACGACGCGGCTGAAGATGTCGCGGCCCAATTGATCGGTGCCGAACCAGTGCGCCGCGGACGGCGGCTTCAACGCCGCCGCGGTATCGCTGGCGAGCGGATCGTAGGGCACGATGTAGGGGCCGAAGATCGCGGCGAACAGGATGATGACCAGCAGGCCGAAGGCAAAGGCGGTGACGCGGTTCTCGCCGAGCACATAACGGGTGTGTTCGAAGATCGCGGCCAAGTCCCGAGGTACGCGCGGGACCGGCGGGTTCAACGGCAGGCGCAACGCTACTCATGTTCCAACCTCACCCTTCCAGCCGCACGCGCGGATCGATCACGCCGTAGAGAATGTCGATGATCAGATTGAGCAGCACGTACATGACCGCCATGGTCAGCACAAAACCCTGCACCGGCGCGAAGTCCGACGAGATCAGCGCTTCCACCGCGTAGGAGCCGATGCCGGGCCAGGCGAACACTTTTTCGACCAGCACATTGGCGCCGAGCAGGAACGAGAACACCATGCTGAGCGTGGTGATGACCGGCAGCATGGCGTTGCGAAACGCGTAGGTGACGATCACGGTGGACGGCGACAGCCCGCTGGCGCGCGCGGTGCGGACGAAATCGGACGCCAGCACCGCCAGCATCGAGGCCCGCGTCATGCGCGCGATCGGCGCCAGCGAGAAGATCGCCAGCGTCGCCGCCGGCAGGATGAGCTGGCTCAGCGCCGAACGAAACGTCTCGAAATCGCGCGCGATCAGGGTATCGATCAGATAGAAGCCGGTCATCGTCGGCGGCGCGCTGTAGAACACGTCGAGCCGGCCGAGCGGCGCCGGCGACCAGCCGAGCCTGAAATAGAAGACGTAGACCAGCACCAGCCCGGTAAAGAACACCGGCAGCGACACGCCGGCCGTCGTCGTGATGCGGCAGAGATGATCGATCCACGAACCCGGCCGGGTGGCGGCCAGCACGCCGAGCGGAATCGCGATCATGACCGACACGAACGAGGCCGAGCAGCGTCAGCTCGGCCGATGCCGGCAGGCGGTTGCGGATTTCGGTCGCGACCGGCTGGCCCGTGGTCAGCGAATTGCCGAAATCGCCATGCGCGAGATCGTTGGTGTAGCGGAAGAACTGCTCGATCAGCGGCTTGTCGAGGCCGAGCTTCTTGCGGATCTGCTCGACCGCCTCCTTGGTCGCGGCAGGCCCTGCGAAATACGCCGCCGGATCGCCCGGCAGCGCGCGCGTCAGCAGGAACGTGACGATCACGACCCCGATCAGCGACGGGATCGCAAACATCAGCCGCTTGCCGATCATGGTCAGCATGGCGTTCGCCTCTATGCCTTCACCAGCGCGCGATAGTCGAGGCGACGATGGAACCAGTACTGATAGCCCGAGATATTCTTCTGCATCGCGACGTTGACGAACGGCTGATACAGCGGGATGCGCGGGATGTCGGTAAAGGCGAGATCGACGAAGCCCTTCACGTCCTTGTCGTAGGTCGCGGTGTCGCCGGTCGAGGCGGCCATGCGCGCGCCGTCGATCAGCTTGTCCATCTCCGGCGACTTGTAGCTCATGGTGTTGAAGACGGAATTGTTGCCGTGATAGCACCAGTAGAAGAAGTATTCGGGGTAATCGAGCCAGCCCGAGAACACGTTGGTGTAGAGCGGCATCTCCTTCTTGTTCAGCTCGGTGCGCCAGTTGGCGCCGGGCATCTTGTTGATCGTGGTCTTGATGCCGATTTGGGCGAGGCTCTCCTGCACCAGGACGCAGAGCGGCTCGTTGACGCCGGCGAAATTCAGGTCGAACGAAATCGTGGTCTCGAAACCGTTGGCGATAGCCGGCTTCCGCCAGCAACGCCTTGGCCTTGGCCATGTCGGTGGAATATTTGGTCGGCTGCGGCCACGCGACCTCGGTGGCCTTGTCCGCAGCCGCGCCGAACATCGGATTGGCGAGGCCGAACAGCACCGCGTCCATGATCTTCTGGTACGGTATCGCGTAGGCCATCGCCTGGCGCACCTTGGGATTGTCGAACGGCGGCTTGGTGACGTTCATGCCGATATACTGGATGCCGTTGGAGAACGGCAGCGACACGACGTTGAGCTTGCCGCTGGCCTTCATCTCCTGGAAATCCTTGAACGGCAGTTCGTAGGAGATATCGGCGTCGCCGCGTTCCAGCAGCGCGCGGCGGTTGCCGGCCTGCGGCACCATGCGCCAGATCACGCGCTTGATCTTCGGCAAGGGACCGCCGACCCACTCGTCGTTGCGCTCCATGATCACTTCGGTGCCGGCGGTCCATTTCGTCAGCTTGTAGGCGCCGGAGCCCGCGGTCTGCTGCTTGGTGTATTCGAGCCCCCACGGATCCTTCTCGCTGGCGTTCTTCTTCACCAGTTCGGAGTTGACGATGCAGGGCACGATGACCGCGAGATCGGGAATCGTCAGGCGATCCTTCTTGGCGAAATCGACCCGCACCGTGTTGTCGTCGACGACGACGAACTGCTCGGCCTTGGTCAGCGAGCCCGCGCTCATCTGGAAGGTCGGGAAGCCACCGACCGACACCGCGCGGTCGAGCGACCATTTGACGTCCTTGGCCGTGACCGGCGCGCCGTCGTGGAATTTGGCGTTCTTCTTCAGCTTGAAGGTGACCGACATGTCGTCGATCTTCATGTCGTCGGCGAGTTCGCCCTTGAACTTGTCGCGGTCGTAATACGGCACGCCGCCGGGACCGCTCTTCATCTCGTGGGTGATCAGGCGGTCGTAGCAATTCCACGACACCTCATAGCCGGGCACGTTGGTGCCGACGCCGTGGATGTCGAGGTTGTTGGGACCGCCTTCCGAGACGATCAGCAGCGTCTCCGATCGCGACTGCGCCTTGGCGGCAGACCAGATCGCCGGCGCGGGCACCATGGCGCCCGCGGCAACTCCGGTGACGGATTTCAGGAAATCGCGACGCTTCATGGGGGATGCTCCAAACGCCTGAGGGAAAATGGCTTTGGAACTGGAATCGCAAGGTTTGTGCCAATCGTTAAGAAAGGCTTGATATCGCCTTACCGCATTGATTTAGCTCGTGAATATGCTCCACGCCTGCCACTCCGCGACGGGGTGCGACATCCTGGCAGATTGCATACAAAGACGCATATTTGCTCATATAAATATGCAGATATTTTGAGCGCTCCATTGATGTGCGGCACTCAAATCGGCCAGAGCAAATCCTGCAATTCGTGGAGATTGGCGGCCTTCTGTTGCCAGCCCTCGATGCAGATTTGTCTGACGGGATCGCCGACAGCGATGCAGCAGCATCAGCGCCATCAGCCGCCGCTTCAGATCGGGCGTGATATCCGAAGCTGAATATCCGAAGCCCTCGAACAGGCTCTGCACCCGCCGCGGCATGCCGGCGGCCATGAAGCGCGCTCGGACCAAGCAGGTCGTATTCGCCCCTGCCCGTCATCACGTCGCCGAAATCGATCAGCCCCGACAGACGCCAGCCCGAAGCGTCGCGGCTCAGCAGGAAATTCTCCGGAATATATTCACCGGTCAGGATCACCGGCGGCCCGTCCAGCGCGATCAACGCGGCCGGCATCGCGCAGCAGTTCGTCCAGCCCATCCAGAAATTTCTGCGGCAATCCGAGACGCTCGTGCCGTGCGCGGCATCCCGCGATCTGTCCGCGCATGAACACGTCCCAGCCCGGCTCGATCCGCGCGAGCGGCCCGGCCGGGACGCGCTGCACCTGCGCAATGGTCTCGCCGATCTCGGCCAGCACGCGCTCCTTGTCCTGCTTCCGGCAAGGACGGCCACGCGTCCGCGCCGAGAACACCCGACAGCCGCGTGATGACGAGATACGGCCATCCGTCGCGCTCGCCTTCAACGACGATTTCGGGGATCGCGATCCGAAGCTGTCCGCGAAGCTGCGCGAGCGTGCTTCGTTCCGAGACGAATTGGGCGCGAAGAAATGGCGGGAAAATCTTCAGGATGAGCTTTTCGTCGAGGGCGAGGACGAGGTTGGTTCCGGTGGCGAAGACGTGCGGCGCGGTGCATGCGAGGCCGTGGCTGCGGGCGATATCGCGCGCGATCGGCAGCCATTGCGCCGGATCGGCGCGCCAGGCGCGGAAGGGCTCGTAGTCGTGAAGGCCGGCAGTGATGCGGTCATGGTCTCGCTGATCACTTTTATCGTCATTGCGAGCGAAGCGAAGCAATCCACGCCTCAGCGCGGGGATAGATGGATTGCGCTTCGCTTCGCTCGCAATGACGGAGGAAAGACTATCGATCCGGATTGGCCCGCTCGAACTGGCGCAGCAGGCGGTTGCCGCGCTCGACGGCGACGTCGAGCGCTGCCTGTGCGGACTGCTTGCCGCTGAAAACCTGCTCGAGTTCTTCTTCGATCACGCCGCGAATCAGCACAAAGGACCCAAGCCGGATTCCCTTCGAGTTCTCGGTCGGCGGCTTCAGAGTCAGCTGCTCGATACCGATCGCCGCACCGGGATTGCGATCATAGAAGCCCTGCGCGCGGGTGAGGTCGAAGGCGGCGCGGGTGATCGGCAGGTAGCCGGTGTTCTGGTGCCAGGCGGCCTGGACTTCCGGCTTCGACAGATAGGCGAAGAACCGCGCGACGCCGGCATATTCGGTGCGCGGCCGGTCGCGCAGCACCCACAGCGTGGCGCCGCCGATGACGGAATTTTGCGGGGCGCCGGCAATTTCGGGCCGGTACGGAATCATGCCGTAGCCGACCTCGAATTTCGAATTGGCCTTGATGTCCGCGCGCGTACCCGAACGAGCCGATGAAGATGGCGCATTCGCCCTTCTGAAAGCGCGGCTCGGCCGATTGCCCACGGCCGCTATAGTCGAAGACTTTCGTCGCCTGCCATTCCGCCAGTTGCGCGATGTGCCGCACCACGTCCGGATTGTTGAAGGTCAGTTCCGTATCGAGCCCGCCAAAGCCATTGGCCCGGGTGGCCAGCGGCAGATTGTGGAAGGCGGAAAAATTCTCGACATGGACCCAGGACGGCCAGGATGTGGTGAAGCCCGCAGGGCGAGCCGGCCGCGCGCAGGCGCTTCGCAGCAGCGCCGATCTCGGCCCAGGTCTTCGGCGCCACCTCCGGATCGAGACCCGCGGCGCGGAACAGGTCCTTGTTGTAGTAGAGGATCGGCGTCGAGACATTGAACGGGAACGACAGCATGTTGCCGGCGACGTCGGAATAATAGCCGGTCACGGCCGGCAGATAGGCCTCCGGCGAGAACGGCTCCGACTGGTCGCGCATCAATTCGAACACCGGATAGATCGCGCCCTTTGCCGCCATCATGGTGGCGGTCGCGATCTCGTTGACCTGGACGATGGCGGGCTGGCTTCGCGAACGGAAGGCGAAGATCGCCGCCGTCACCGTCTCGGTGTAGTTGCCCTTGTAGGTCGGCACGATCCGGTAGTCGGACTGCGACGCATTGAAATCGGCCGCCAGCTTTTCCAGCTGCTTGCCGAGCTCCCCCGACATCGCGTGCCACCACATGATCTCGGTGGCGGCCTGCGCCGGAGACGCAAGCGCCATGACGGCGAGCGCTGCGAATTGCAAGAATTTCGAGGCCAATTTCACTGGTGATTACCCTGCTCTGCCGCCGGCGAAATATCTGCCCGCTGCGCCCTCATAAATCCCTGCGGCCGCGGTTTCAATCCGCCCGGCTTCCACCGCAACGCACAACACAATTTAAGATTGCAGCAGGATTATGAGGATTACTCGCCAAATGCGGCCTGCCAATCCAGCCACCAATAGCCAAGCATCGGTAAATTCTGCTAAAAACGCGTTGAACCTTTTCTCGCCGCCGCAGACTCAATCTCTAAGGGGATGTGTCGCCTGTGTATCGCTGCGCCGACCTTTGGCGGACCTTAGTACTTGTTGTTGCGCTGTTGCTTACGGCGGTCTCAACGGGTGCTTTTGCGCGCGAGTTTTGCGCCTCCGATCCCCAATTGGGGAGCGATCCGATCGATACGTTCCATTCCCACAGCCTCGGCGCGGAAACCGGCACCCTCGAACATATCAGGACCGGCGGGCGCCTTCGCGGAGTGAAACGAAGTTGACCGGCGCACCGCAACAATACGGCGCAGCGGAACGGCCGGCGAGCCTCGCCGTGCGCGGCCGTGTTCGCGTCGTGCAGTGGCTGCGCGCGGTGCCGATCCGCTGGCGCATCCTGTCGATCGCGGCATTGAACTCCGCGGTCGTCGTGGTGCTCGCCGTGCTGATCTGGAACGGCTCCAAGGTGCTGGGTTCGGCCTGGGACGACGTCCGGCAGGTGCGGGAGTCCGACAAGATCCTGGCGCTGCTGGAAAGCGAAACCAGCCGGCTGCAGAACCTGATCCATCGCTACATCAACCAGCCGAGCCCCGAACTGTTCGCCGAGATCCTGCTGCTGCGCGAAGCGGTGCTCGGCACCCTCACCACGCGCGCCGCCAACGACCCGATGCTCTCGGGGTCGGTCGAGCGGCTCGAGCACGTCACCGACCGCTTCCTCAACGGCTTCGGCGAATTGCGCGCCGTGCAGGCCACCATCACCAAGACCTATGAGCAGCAGGTGCTGGGCCCGGCCCGGGAAATGGCCGGGTTGTATTCGATCATCGAGGGCGCCACCGGGCATCGCGACGCGCAGATCTGGCCAGCGCTCGGAAGATCCCGCGAAGCGTTTACGGCGATGCTGGTCGCCGCCAACGCCTATTATTTGTCGCCCGCCTCGGCCACCGCCGAGGACGCCCGCAGGAACACCGAGACGATCGAGAAGACCATCCCCGCGATGGCCGACCTCGCCGACAACGATCTGCAGCGCATGGCGCTGAAGCGGCTGGAGGCGCGGACGGTGGCGCTGCGCGAGGGCATGGCCAAACTGACGGAGCAGCTCGCGATCCGGACCGAGCTCTTGCGCAACACCATCGATGCCAGCCAGGCCGAGGCCATCGGCGTCATCGACGAATTGTCGGTCAAGATGCGCCAGCGCGAGCAAAAGGCGCAGGAGACGTTCGACCGCACGCTGGCGGGCATCTCGCGCCGGGTGCTGTCGATCGCCGTGATGTTTCTCGGCATCATCCTGTCCGCCGGCGTCCTGATCGCGCTCTCGATCCGCCTGCCGCTGCAGCAGATCCTGGCGGCGATGCATGCGATCACGTCGGGCAATTACGATCGCCGCGTGCAGGGCACCACCGCCAGGGACGAGGTCGGCGCGATGGCGCGCGCGGTGGACGTCTTCCGCGAAAACGCCATCGCCAAGCGCAAGACCGAGGACGAGCTGCGCGCCTCGAAGGAAAAGGCCGAAAGCGCGCTGCTCGAACTCAACACCGCGCAGCAGAACCTGATCGACGCCGAACGGCTGGCGGCGCTCGGCGGCCTGGTCGCCGGCGTCGCCCATGAGGTGAACAACCCGATCGGCATCAGCCTGACGGTGGCGTCGAGCTTTGCGCGCCGGGCCGAGACGTTCGAGGCCGAATTGCGCACCGAGCCGCTGCGCCGCTCCAAGCTCGACGAGTTCGTCAAGAGCTCGCGCGACGCCGCCGGGCAACTGGTGGCGAACCTGCACCGCGCCGGCGAGCTGATTCAGTCGTTCAAGCAGGTGGCGGTGGACCGCTCGCACGCCGAGCGCCGGCAGTTCAACCTCAGCGAGGCCACCGACCAGATCGTCGCGAGCCTGAAACCGGTGCTGAAGAAGGCGGCGATCACGCTGTCGGTGGACGTGCCGGAAGGACTTTTCATCGACGGCTATCCCGGCTCCTACGGCCAGATATTAACCAATCTGTTCCTCAACGCCTCCAACCATGCCTTTGCCGACGGCCGGTCCGGGGCGATCACGATCTCGGCGCGGGCGCGCGGCAGCGACGATGTCGAGATCATTTTTGCCGACAACGGGGCCGGAATGACGCCGGACGTGCAGCGGCAGGCGTTCGACCCGTTCTTTACGACGCGCCGCAACGAGGGCGGCACCGGACTGGGCTTGCATATCGTCTATAATCTTGTCACTCAACAGCTCGGCGGCCGGATGATGCTGGAGTCAAGGCTGGGACAAGGCACCACATTCCGCATTATCATGCCCAAGGTCGCCAAGGGCGGATCAACAGGCGAACCTACGATTACAGACCAGACAGCAGCCGACGGAACTTCTCAATGGCCGAACAGGACGATGTCCTCCACCTGATCGACGATACCGGGACCGTTCCGGAGGACTCGTCCGTACGCAAATGGAAGATCGCCGTCATCGACGACGATGCCGCCGTGCACGAGGGCACCCGCTTTGCGCTGAGCGACTACAATCTCCACGGCGCGACGCTGGAAATCCTGTCGGCCTATTCCGCGGCCGAAGGCCGCACCTTGATGCGCGACAATCCCGACGTCGCGGCCGTGCTGCTCGACGTCATCATGGAAACCGACGTCGCTGGCCTCGACCTCGTCGAGTACATCCGCAACGAGCTCAAGAACGAAACCGTCCGCATCATCCTGCGCACCGGCCAGCCGGGACAGGCGCCCGAGCGCCGCGTCATCGTCCAGTACGACATCAACGACTACAAGGCCAAGACGGAGCTGACGGCCGACAAGCTGTTCACCTCGCTGACGGCGGCGCTGCGCAGCTACCAGCAGCTCGAGCGCATGGTGCAGACCCGGCGCGGGCTTGAAATCATCATCGACGCCGCCTCGACGCTGTACGACTTCAAGTCGATGCAGCGGCTGGCGGAAGGCGTGCTGACGCAGCTCGCATCACTGCTCAATGTCGACTGCGCCGGCATCCTGGTGCTGCGCGACGACGGCGCCGCGGGGAGCGAATTCTCGGTGCTGGCGGGCTCGGGCTGCTACAGCCGCTTCATCGGCACCACCAGCTCCAAGGCGCTCGATCCGGATTTGCGGGCGATGGTGGAAGCGGCGTTCCATGCGCCGCAAGAACGAATTCGCCGACCACCGCAGCGTGCTTTACTTGCGCACCGGAAGCGGCCGCGAGGTGGTGGTGCTGCTGCAGGCCGAGCGCCAGCTCTCCGACACCGACCGCGCGCTGGTCGAGATTTTCTCCAGCCGGCTGTCGATCGCGTTCGACAACGTCATCCTCTACCGGCAACTGCACGAGGCCAATACCCAGCTCGAGGACCGCGTCGCCCAGCGCACCCGCGCGCTGATGCAGGCCAACCGCAGGCTGTCGGCGCAGTGGCTGCGGCTGCAGCGCGCCAACGGCTTCAAGAACGAGATCCTCGGCACCGTCGCGCACGATTTGAAGAACCCGCTCGGCGTGATCCTCGGCCGCACCGAAATGCTGACCGAACTGATCGGCGCCGGCTCGCCCAAGGAAAACGTCACCGCCCAGGTCGAGCATATCCGCGACGCCACCAAGCGCCTGACCTCGATGGTCGACCACCTGATTTCGGATGCGATGGCGGACGCCTTCGACATCACCATCCGCCGCGAACCGGTCGATGTCGCAGCGCTGGTTGCCGAGGTCGCCGATTCCAACCTGCCCTCGGCCGTCAACAAGCAGCAGACCATCAACGTATCCGCGCCGCCGAACATCGTCACCATGTGCGATACCGACCGGATCCGCGAGGCGATCGACAACCTGTTCAGCAACGCCATCAAATACTCGCCGATCGGCGGCAAGATCACGGTGGCCGTCACCCATGAGGGCGGCGACACGGTGATCCGCATTACCGACCAGGGCGCCGGCCTTTCGCCGGAGGATCTCGGCCGGCTGTTCGGCCGCTTCCAGCGGCTCTCGGCCAAGCCGACGGCCGGAGAAAGTTCGACCGGCCTCGGCCTGTCGATCGTCAAACGTATCATCGACATGCATGGCGGCCATGTGACCGCGGAGAGCGCCGGCCCCGGACAGGGCTCGACGTTTACCGTTACACTGCCCGCGACAGAGACGACATGACCCAGAGCCCGCATATCATCATCGTCGACGACGAGGCGCCGGCCCGCGAGATGGTCGGCGATTACCTCAAGATGCACGGTTTCGGCGTCACGCTGTGCGACGGCGGCAAGAGCCTGCGCAGCGTGATCGAGACCAACGTGCCCGACCTCGTCGTGCTCGACCTCAACATGCCCGAGGAAGACGGGCTTTCGATCATTCGCGACCTGAAGAGCCGCATCAACGTTCCCGTCATCATGCTGACGGCGACCGCGAGCCCGATCGACCGCGTCGTCGGCCTCGAACTCGGCGCCGACGACTACATCGCAAAACCCTGCGAGCTGCGCGAACTGATGGCGCGCATCCGCTCGGTGCTTCGCCGCAGCACGCCGGCCAAGGCGGCGGCTGCCGCGCCGGAGCCTGCGGCGGCGAAGGCGGAGAAGGAACAGCTGGTGCGGTTCGGCACCAAATGGCTCGACCTCGAAGCCCAGGCGCTGCGCGACGACGAAGGCAACGAGCATCCGCTGACGGCGTCCGAATTCGGCCTGTTGAAGGTGTTCGCGGCCAATCCGAAGCGGGTGTTGTCGCGCGAGCGGCTGCTGGAATTGGCCAATGCGCGCGACGCCGAAGCCTTCGACCGCGCGGTCGACCTGCGCATCATGCGCATCCGCCGCAAGATCGAGATCGACCCGACCAAGCCCGCCGTGATCCGCACCATCCGAGGCGGTGGCTATCTGTTCTCGCCGACCGGCGAGAAGGGTTAGGCCTCTCCGTCGTCCCTGCGACGCAGGGACCCGCACGCCGCGGCGCTCGTATTGAGCATCGCTGCGGCAGACGTCCTTTCCAGGCAACAACGCGCTGTGGTTACGGGTCCCGACGTTCGCAGGAACGGCAAAAAGGTTCGCACCCGGCGGAACTATTCCGCATCTGAAATCATCCAATTTTCCGCATATTGAAATTACTGGCCTTTTAGCCCCGAATGTTTCGTCGCAGACGCCGCGACGAAACAATTCTCCCCTGCACGAAACCATTTTCCCCTTTTGGTGCAGACATCCCGAAACCGAGCCTAATTAACAATCCTCCCAACGAAACGCCTGTTGGCGTCGGAATTGGGAGCCTGTCATGTCGAACGTCGTCGCCATCAACGCCGCAGCCAAGAAGTCGATTGCCGCCGCCCGCGCGACATCCGACGAAATGCTGCTGCAGAGTATTGCCAAGGGCGACCGCACGGCGATGCATGTGCTTTATTCGCGTCATAACGTCCGGGTTTACCGCTTCGTGCTGCGCATGGTGCGCGATACCACGATGGCGGAAGACCTCGTCAGCCAGGTGTTCCTCGACGTGTGGCGGACCGCCAGCCAGTTCGAGGGCCGCTCGCAGGTCTCGACCTGGCTGCTGTCGATTGCCCGCTTCAAGGCGCTGACCGCGCTGCGCCAGCGCAAGCATGAGGACATCGAGCAGGAAGACGTGCTCGAGATCGCCGATGAGGCCGATACGCCGGAAGCCTCGCTCGACCGCAGCAACACCAAGGCGATCCTGCGCGCCTGCGTCGCCAAGCTGTCGCCCGCCCATCGCGAGATCATCAACCTGGTCTACTACCACGAGAAGTCGGTGGAAGAGGCCGGCGCGATCATCGGTATTCCCCAGAGCACGGTGAAGACCCGGATGTTCTACGCCCGCAAACAATTGGCCGAGTTGCTTAAGGGCGCCGGCGTCGACAGCCTCGCTGCATAAAACGCAGTTATTTCAATAGGTTAAACTGGCATTGGGGACGAAAACCGGGTCGGTTTCGGCGGACAAAGATTACCTCCGACGAAACAAATGAAACAATTGGCGACATCACCCGGAAAAACTCAGCCCCTATACCAATCATCAACAACTTGAACACCAACGCCGAACAGGAGAGCGAACATGCTGAAGCCGTCCTTCCGCCTTTTCATCGTCCCGCTCGGCGCCGTCGCGACCCTCGCCACCCTCTCGGCCCAGAACGTCCAGCCCCGCGCCCAGCGCGACACATGGTTCGACGTTCGTGCGTGAACAGGTGGTGGATTGCGGCACCAAGAGTCCCAAGGAGGTCTGCGTGATCTCCTACGACAGCGAGACCCCCCGCTGAATTTCTCAGCCTCCCAAGCCCTAGACCTCCCAAGTAACCTCCAACGACCCGGCCGGGATGCCCCCCAGCCGGGTCGCTCTGCGTTTGGCGCCCGATTTCGTGTGCATCGTTCGGAAAAGTCTCACAGAGACGTGACGCCTCCCAGGCCGCCCCTCGCGTAACGCCCTGCCCCATCACCGCGAATTTCACCAAGCACCCGGCAATGTCATGCCGGGACCGGTGATGGACGCTTTCGATGCTCAATCTCGTTCTTGCGTTGCTCGCAGGTGTCGTCACCGTGGCTGCGCCTTGCACGCTGCCGATGCTGCCTATCCTCCTCGGGGCATCGGTCGGCCAGACCGGCAAGGTGCGGCCGGCGATGATCGCGCTCGGCTTTGTGATGTCATTCTCGATGGTGGCATTGCTGCTGAGTGCGATCACGCGCGTGTTCGATTTCGATCCGAATCATCTGCGAAACGCCGCAGCAATCCTGCTGCTCGGCTTTGGATTGCTGATGATCTGGCCGGCGCCGTTCGAATGGCTCTCGGTCCGGATCGGCGGCTTCACCGACCATTCAGCCGCTTCCCGCCAGGGCGCGATCGGCGGCTTCGTGCTCGGCACGACGCTCGGCCTGGTCTGGACGCCCTGCGCCGGGCCGGTGCTCGGCTCGATCCTGACCGTCATCGCGACATCGAAAGATACCGCCTGGGCGAGCCTGCAGCTGATCGTCTACGCGATCGGCGCCGCGCTGCCGATGCTCGCGATCGCCTATGGCGGCCAGGCCGTCACCACCCGTGTCCGCGGCGTCGCGCGCATCGCGCCGCGGCTGCAGCAGGGGTTTGGCGTCGTCGTGATCGGCTTCGCACTTCTTTCCTACTTCCAGTACGACACGCTGATCGTGGCGTGGCTGACCGGATTTTACCCCAACGGCCAGATCGGCCTCTGATCCCAATGGAGACCACCATGACCCTACGCTCACTCGCCGCATCCACCGCGATCGCCATGCTTTCGCTAGCGGGCTCCGCGCTGCCTGCCTTCTGCGGCGATGCGGCACGCGCGACGGAAACACCGTTCACCGTCGCCGCGACACAGGCTACCGCGCCCGATTTCGTCGGCCTCGGCAACTGGTTCAATTCCGCGCCGCTCAAACTGGCGGATCTCCGCGGCAAGGTGGTGCTGGTGAATTTCTGGACCTATGGCTGTGTCAACTGCGTGAACACACTGCCGCACGTCACCGGGCTCTACGCCAAATACAGGGATCGCGGTCTCGTCGTCGTCGGCATTCACACCCCTGAATTTCCGTTCGAACGTTCTGCGTCGAATGTCCAGACGGCGCTGAAGCGGCACGGCATCACCTATCCGGTGGCGCAGGACAACGACTTGCAGACCTGGAACGCGTACCGTAACCGCTATTGGCCAGCGCAATATATCGTCGACCAAAGCGGCAAGATCGTGTTCCAGCACGACGGCGAAGGCCAGTATGAGGAGATCGACCGTACCGTCGCGCGGCTGTTGAACGCCGCAAGCTGAGACTAATCAACTTTGGCTTATCGCCTCACGGCCGTGCACTTTGCCGCTTGACGCGGCCACGGCGGTCGTGATGCTTGCCGCCGGCGATGGATACCGCGGCAAGCGAGAATGAAGTCAGGTTACGCAAGGGCACGTCGCTCAACGAGCGGCTGGTTCTCGCGGGCATTGCCATCGTGGTGTGCCTGATCGCGCTGCCCGGCCTCGCCCATCTGGCAAATGATCAATGGCTCGGCATCGGCGCGCTGTTTGCGCTGTTGTTCGGGTGCCTTTTGCTGGGCGCGGCCCTGTTCGATCGCAACGTCGTCTGGATCGTGACGCCAGGCGAAATCCTGATCGGCGAACAGCGTCCCTTCGGGAAACTGCACCGCAGATCGATCAGGGATGATGAACTATCGGGGATGCGTCTTCGAAGGAGCATCGGCAAATCAGTCGAGTTCACTCTCGTATTCGAGACCGGATCGGGAGATACGCTCACCTCGCCTCCGCTGCCCGACGTCACCCAGGTGCAACGAACCATCGTGCAGATTGCGCAGCTGCTGCAGTTGCCGGCTCCCGAACTGATCGAGAATCCGCTCGACGCCGCCAATGCGGGGATACGACTGGGCAAGCCGGTCAGTTCAAAACGCGTGCAGGCGTACAGGGCTCTCTTCGTGCTGCTTGCCTGCTCGCTGGCCATTCCGCTGATCTTCGCGCTCTGGAGCGGCAAATTGTCCGGCTTCGGAATCGCTGTCGGGTCATTCGGCGCGATCGTGGCCTTTTTGTTGACCAGGCACCTCTATCGGGCGAGTGGATGCTGGATTGTCCGCGATGGCGACCTCAGGATTGAACGGCTGGCGTTGAAGGGTACGATCGAGGCCATAACCGTCGGCGGCGATGACGTTATGTACATTGATGTCGAAAGCGGCGGCCGGCGAGGTTCCCACTACGTGATCGCGATACGGCTCCACTCAGGAAGAAAAATCCGCAGCCCGGTGCTGGTCGGCAAGGACCAGACCCGCGCCGTGCAGGCCGAAATCACCAGGCGCCTGAGGCTTGATCGATCGGGTGCGGGATAGGGCCGCACGGCTGTTCCGCGCACGGCGCGGGTACTATCCGCATCGGGACGTGATAAGGTAAGAGCCTGGTTCGGACGCAATTTTCGAAAACTGTAATTCCCTTTTCGAAAGAGCTCGCGTCCGGCGAAATGTGCGACGGGTGGTACTGATGTTCGAAGGCTGGGATGCGGTCGTATTGGCCCGGGCGCAGTTTGCTTTCACGATGTCGTTCCACATCATTTTCCCCGCCTTCTCGATCGGGCTCGCCAGCTATCTGGCGGTGCTCGAGGCGCTCTGGCTGTGGACCGGACGCGAGGTCTATATCAACCTGTTCAACTACTGGCTAAAGATCTTTGCCGTCGCGTTCGGCATGGGCGTGGTGTCGGGCATCGTGATGTCCTACCAGTTCGGCACCAACTGGTCGGCATTTTCAGACAAGGTCGGACCGGTGATCGGGCCGCTGATGGCCTATGAGGTCTTGACCGCGTTCTTCCTCGAAGCAGGCTTCCTCGGCGTGATGCTGTTCGGCCTGCAGCGCGTCGGCCCAAGACTGCATTTTGTGGCGACGCTGATGGTTGCGATCGGCACGCTGATTTCCGCGTTCTGGATTCTGTCAGCCAATTCCTGGATGCAGACGCCGACCGGTCACGCCGTCAATGCCGACGGGCAGTTCATCGCCGCCGACTGGCTGAAAGTGATCTTCAACCCGTCATTCCCCTACCGCCTCGTGCACATGGTGCTGGCGGCCTATCTGACCACGGCCCTCGTGGTCGGCGCGGTCGGCGCCTGGCACCTGCTGCGCGACCGCCACCTCGCCGGCGCGCGCGTGATGTTTTCGATGGCGATGTGGATGGCCACTTTGGTGGCGCCGATCCAGATCATTGCCGGCGATCAGCACGGCCTCAACACATTGGAACATCAACCGGTGAAGATCATGGCGATGGAAGGTCACTTCCAGAGCCACAAGGACGGCGCGCCGCTGATCCTGTTCGGTCTGCCCAACCAGGCGGCCGGCAGGGTCGACTATGCGATCGAAGTGCCGAAGCTCGGCTCGCTGATCCTCAAGCACGCGCCGGACGCGCCAATGGCCGGCCTCGACACGGTGCCGCGCGAAAACTGGCCGCCGGTGCCGATCACGTTCTGGTCGTTCCGCATCATGGTCGGCATGGGATTGCTCATGCTGGCGCTCGGCCTGTTCAGCCTGCTGATGCGCGTGCAGGGCAAGCTGTACGATTCCCGGCTGCTGCACATGTTCGCGGTCGCGATGGCCCCCTCCGGTTTTATTGCCGTGCTTGCGGGCTGGATCACCACCGAGACCGGGCGGCAGCCGTTCACGGTGTACGGATTGTTGCGCACGGCTGAATCCGCCTCGCCGCTGGCGGCACCTGCGGTTGCCTCCTCGCTGATCGCCTTCATCATCGTCTATTTCGCGGTGTTCACGGCCGGCGTGATCTACCTGCTGCGCCTGATGGCGGCGCCGCCGCATCCTGGCGAACAGGGCCCGAGCAAGGACGTCCCTGCCCGCGCCGCCGGCATCACGCCCGCCGCAGGCGCGGCAGCCGAGGGAGCCGCCCGATGATCCCGATCGACCTTCCCACCATCTGGGCCTTCATCATCGCGTTTGCCGTGTTCGTCTATGTCGTGATGGACGGTTTCGACCTCGGCCTCGGCATCCTGTTTCCACTGTTTCCGGAAAAGCGCGATCGCGACGTCATCATGAACAGCGTCGCGCCGGTCTGGGACGGTAACGAAACCTGGCTGGTGCTCGGCGGCGGCGGCCTGATGGCGGCATTCCCGCTGGCCTATGCGGTGCTGATGCCGGCGCTCTACACGCCCATGATCGCCATGCTGCTCGGCCTGGTGTTCCGCGGCGTCGCCTTCGAATTCCGCTGGCGCACGACAAAGGAGCGGAACAAGTGGGACATCGCCTTTGCCGGCGGATCGCTGCTGGCGACGCTGGCGCAGGGCATTGCGCTCGGCGCTATCCTGCAAGGCATCCATGTTTCGGGCCGGCAATATGCCGGCGGCTGGTGGGACTGGCTGACGCCGTTCAGCATTGTGACCGGCGTGGCGCTGGTGATCGGCTATGCGCTGCTCGGCGCGACATGGCTGGTGATGAAGACCGAGGGTGAGCTACGCGACCGCGCCTATCATTTGAGCTGGGTGCTGTTGCTCGCGATGCTCGGGGCCATCGGCGCGGTCAGCATCGCGACCCCGTTCCTCCACGTGCAGTATACGCAGCGCTGGTTCGCCTGGCCGAACATCGTCCTGACCGCACCGGTGCCGGTCGCGGTGGCCGCGGTCACCGTGTTGCTGCTGCGCAGCCTCGCCAACAAATACGACTACCAGCCGTTCTTCCTGACGCTGGCGCTGTTCGCGCTGTCCTATGCCGGGCTCGGCATCAGCATGTATCCCTACATCGTGCCGCAGAGCATCACGATCTGGCAGGCGGCGTCGCCGGAGAACAGCCAGGTCTTCATGCTGTTCGGCGTCGCCGTGCTGATCCCGCTGATCCTCGGCTATACCGCCTGGGCCTATTGGGTATTTCGCGGCAAGGTCAAGCCTGAAAGCGGGTATCATTGATCGAGGTCAAACCAAATCCGCGCCCACTGGCCCAGCGTCTCCTGTGGTTCGTGGTCCTCTGGCTTGGCGGCGTCGGCACCGTGGCGCTGATTTCGTTTTGCCTGCGGCTGTGGATCGCGCCGAAATAGGCCAGCCCGGAACACCCCATGAATGGGGCGGCTGGCGAAAATTGAAGACATTTCAGTCACCTATCTGCCTCATTCGCCCTAAACTTGCCATCAAGCTGGCCCTGAGATTTGATGGTTCCGCCAATTTGGCCAAGCCGCCCACCATTAGGCCGAAGCGCCAACAAGGAGAGCTCCGCAATGACGAAGTTTCGGCACCTGATCTGGATGTTGATCGCCGCAAGCGGCCTGATCCTCTCGGCTCCCGCACAGCCAGGCGCAAAACGCGCCAGCCCGACGTCGGCGACCAGCCGGGGCTGATCGCGGACGACTCCGTCGAACTCGATCCGCAATTCAAGAAGACGGCGGTGCTCTATCGCACCAGTGAAGCGCCGGGCACCATCATCGTGGTTACGGCCGAGCGCCATCTTTATCTGGTTCAGGGCAACGGCCGCGCGTTGCGCTACGGCATCGGCGTCGGTCGCGAAGGATTCACGTGGCAGGGGCTGGTGAACATCACGCGCAAGGCGGAGTGGCCGGACTGGACACCGCCGCCCGAGATGATCGCGCGCCAGCCCTATCTGCCGCGCTTCATGGCCGGCGGCCCCGGCAACCCGCTCGGTGCGCGCGCGATGTATCTCGGCACCACCGTCTACCGCATCCACGGCACCAACCGGCCCGACACCATCGGCACCGCCGTCTCTTCCGGCTGCTTCCGCCTGGTCAACTCCGACGTCGCCGATCTCTACGAGCGCGTGCCGGTCGGCACCAAGGTGATTATCCGGCAAAAGCCGGAACTGTAATTGCGACGCGGTCCTTCGAGCCGATACATTTCCCTGAAATTGTGAGTTGAAAAAATGCTACGGACATTCCGAGGCGGCCTCCTGATCGGGCTGGCGGTCGCAGCCGCCGTTGCGGCCGCTGCAATCACCTACGAACGCTACGACACCAAGACGCTGAAGCGGACCATCCGCCGCGGCGAAGTGCTGTGCGGCGTCAACAAGGGCCTGCCCGGCTTCTCGATTCCCGACGACAAGGGTGACTGGACCGGCTTCGACGTCGATTTCTGCCGCGCGGTAGCCTCGGCCATTTTCGACGATCCCAAGAAGGCGAAATTCGTGCCGCTCGACGCCAGCGAACGCTTCAAGGAATTGCAGAGCCGCAAGGTCGACATTCTCTCCCGCAATTCGACCTGGAGCATGTCGCGCGAAACCAATTACGACCTCTATTTCCCGGCGGTCGCCTATTATGACGGCCAGGGCTTCATGCTGCCGCGCTCGCGCAACATCGATTCCGCGCTCGACCTCAACAACAGCAAGGTTTGCGTGCAGGAGGGGACGACGACGGTGCTCAACGTCGCCGACCATTTCCGCGCCAACAACATGAAATACACGGAGGTGAAGTTTTCCAAGCTGGAAGACGTGCTCAAGGCCTATGAGGGCGGCAAGTGCGACACCTTCACCGCCGACGTCTCCCAGCTCTACGCGCTGCGCCTGAACCTGATCCAGCCGAGCGACCATGTCATCCTGCCCGACGTCATCTCCAAGGAGCCGCTCGCGCCCGTGGTGCGCCAGCGCGACGACGACTGGATGATGCTCGTGAAGTGGACGCTGTATGCGATGATCAACGCCGAGGAACTCGGCATCACCTCGAAGAACATCGACGAGGCGCTGAAATCGAAGAAGCCCGACGTGATGCGGCTGGTCGGCACCGAGGGCGCCTACGGCGAGGATCTCGGCCTGAGCAAGGACTGGGCCGCCCGCATCATCCGCCATGTCGGCAATTACGGCGAAATCTACGAGCGCAATGTCGGCGAAGGATCGAAGCTGAAGATCCCGCGCGGACTGAATTCGCTCTGGAGCAACGGCGGCATCCAGTACGCGCCGCCGATCAGGTAAGGCTCTGCCAGCCGTCATTCCGGCGTGCGCCCGGCTTAGGGCGCAGACCCAGAGATCTCAGCGATTAACGAGAGGCGCGGCGAACTGGATCGCCCGGTCAAGCTGGGCGATGACAGCGGTCTGTCGGGCAATGCCCAGGAATCGGTACGAAGACTCAATAACTCTTCATCCGCGCCAGCTGATCAGCGTGGTAATTGCTATCCCCGAACAATTCCTGGCAGACCCGCGCGCGCTTCATGAAGAAGCCGATGTCGAACTGGTCGGTCATGCCCATGCCGCCGTGCATCTGCACGCCCTCCTGCACCGCCAGCGTGGCCGTCGTGCCGGCGCGGGCCTTGGCGACTGCGACGGCAGCGCCGGCGCGATCGAAATCTCCGTCAAGGGTCTGCAGCGCCTTCAGCACGGCGGCACGGGTGATCTCGATGTCGATATAGAGCTCGGCGGCGCGGTGCTGCAGCGCCTGGAATTCGCCGATCAGCTTGCCGAACTGCTTGCGCTCCTTCAGATAGGTGACGGTGCGGCCGAACACCTCCTCGCTCAGGCCCACCATTTCCGAGGCCACCGCGCCGCGGCCGATATTGAGCACGCCGTCCAGCAGCGCCCCGCCCTGATCGACTTCGCCGAGCACGTGATCGGCGTCGACCTCGACATTGGCGAATTCGATTCGCGCGGCGTTATGCGCATCGACCATCACGGTGCGCTCGATCGCGACGCCCTTGGCCTTGGGATCGACCAGGAACAGCGTCAGCCCGCTGCGCTCGCCGGCAGCGCCGCCGGTGCGGCCGGCGACGATCAGGAGATCGGCGGTGTGGCCATCGACCACGAGCGCCTTGGCGCCGTTGAGCTTGAAGCCGTTGCCCGAGCGCACCGCCTGCAGGTTGATCTGCAGCGGGCGATGTTTTGCGCCTTCGTCAACGGCAAGCGCGGCCAATAGCGAGCCGTCCGCAATCTTCGGCAGATGCGCGGACTTTTGCGCCTCGCTGCCGCCGCGCGACAGCGCGGAGGCCGCCAGCACCGCGGTCGACAGGAACGGCGACGGCATCAGCGTGCGGCCGATTTCCTCCATCACCACGCCGGCTTCGACGCAGCCGAGCCCGCTGCCGCCGAAATTTTCCGGCACCAGCAGGCCGGCGAAACCCATGTCGGCAAACGTCTTCCAGAGATCGCGGGAGAAGCCCGTGGCGTCCTTGCTGTCGCGCAGGCTGCGCAGATGCGCCACCGGCGCCTTGTCGCTGATAAGGCCGCGCGCACTGTCGCGCAGCATGGATTGTTCTTCGGTGAGGACGAGGGCCATTGGGACAATTCCGTTACGCTGATCTTCGATTGATTTCGCTGTTGACCCTCATGGTGAGGAGGCGTTCTTGCGCCGTCTCGAACCATGAGGCCCGCGGCCCATCCTTCGAGACGCCTGCTTCGCAGGCTCCTCAGGATGAGGACTTTTTCCTAAGCCCCCGGCAGATCGAGGATGCGCTTGGCGACGATGCCGAGCATCACCTCCTGAAGTGCCACCCTCGATCGAATTGGCCTTGGTGCGCAGCCAGGCACGCGGACGCGCGCCGCCCCTGGAGCGCTCGCTTTCCCATTCCAGCGCGTCGATGCCGCCGGCCGACATCAGGATTTCGTGGCGGCGCTTGTTGAGTTCGGTGCCGTAATATTTCATCGCCGAGGAAAACGCCGGATGCGACTGCCCGGCTTTCGCCAGATCGACCGCGCGTTCGGCCGCCGCGCCAAGTGCCGCCTCGTCGATTTCGAAGGTCGAAATCTGGCTGCGCAGCATCGCATCTTCCAGCCGGCCCTGCGCGTCGGCGCCGATGGAATCGGCGGCGACCTGGCCGAGCGGCCGGCCGACACCGCGCTCGCCCATGCCCGAGATCATCGCGCGCTCGTGCTGCAGCAGATATTTCGCCACATCCCAGCCGCGGTTGACGGTGCCGACCACATGCGATTTCGGCACGCGGACATTGTCGAAGAAGGTTTCGCAGAACGGCGAATAACCCGAGATCAAAAGGATCGGCTTGGTCGACACGCCCTTCGACGCCATGTCGAACAGGATAAAGCTGATGCCGTCATGCTTCTTGGCCGTGGGATCGGTCCGCACCAGGCAGAAAATCCAGTCGGCGTAGTTGGCATAGGAAGTCCAGATCTTCTGGCCGCTGATGACGTAGTCGTCGCCGTCGCTCTCGGCGCGGGTCTGCAGCGAGGCGAGGTCCGATCCGGCGTTCGGCTCGGAATAGCCCTGGCACCAGCGGATCAGGCCCGCGGCGATCTTTGGCAGATGTTCCTTCTTCTGCGCCTCGTTGCCGTACTTCAGCAGCGCCGGCCCGAGCATCCAGATGCCGAAACTCGACAACGGCGCGCGGGCGCCCATCGCCGCCATCTCCTCGCGCAGCACCTTGTGCTCGGCGCGGTCGAGCCCTCCGCCGCCATATTCCTTCGGCCAGTCCGGCACGGTCCAGCCCTTGTCGCGCATCCGCTCGAACCAGAGGCGCTGCGGCTCGGATGAGAATTTTGCGTTGCGCCCGCCCCAATAGGTGTCGTTCTCCGAGGTCATCGGACGCCGCATCTCCGGCGGGCAATTGGCCTCCAGCCAGGCGCGGGTTTCACGGCGGAATGCTTCCAGATCGGACATATCGGCGTTTCCATGTTGGATATTTGCATCGACCTTAGCCGCGCATTGCGGAATTCAACATATGTCTGGCATCAGCCCATGCCGCCGGGGCGGTGGTCACGATGCCGGAATCGGGTGTAAGCGCAGAGCGGTAACGATTGAAAAACAAGAGGAAACGGGTATGCGGCTGAAATTGCTTTCGCCTGGCGAAATGAGCGCCGAACAAAAAGAAACCTACGACGAGGCGATATCGGGCAAGCGCGGCGCCCCGCCGGCGCCGATGATGGCCTGGCTCAACAGCCCGGACATGGCGCGGCATGCCACGCGGCTCGGCGAGCAGCTTCGTTTCAACACGATGTTTCCGGCAAAACTCTCCGAGATCGCGATCCTCGTCACCGCGCGGCACTGGACCTCGCATTACGAATGGTTCGCGCACAAGCGCCTGGCGCTGAAGGGCGGCATGGACCCGAAGATCATCGAGGACATCCGCGACCGCCGCACGCCGACGTTCGACGATCCGAAGGGCCAGATGATCTACGACCTCGCCAAATCGCTGCATGAGGGCAAGGGCGTGTCGAAGGCGCTGTACGATGAGGCGGTAAAGGTGCTCACCGAACGCGGCATCGTCGAAGTGATCGGACTGTGCGGCTACTACACGATGGTATCGATGACGCTGAACACGTTCGAGTTCGGGCTGCCGGACGGCGAGGTCTCGGATCTTGCGTGAGCTCTAAGCTCCCTCTCCCCGTCCTTCACGGGGTCGAGACGAGCGAAGCTCGCTCTTAGAGGGTCGGGGTGAGGGGCTCCCTCCGCGAAACGTGACCTAACGACAGACCTGCACCCCCTCACCCGAACTTTCCGCTTCACGTAAAGTTCGACCTCTCCCCGCAAGCGGGGCGAGGTTAAGAGCAACAAGCGGAGACAACATGCCCCAGAACCCACCCATCATCGCCGGCACCCGGATCGGGCATGTTCATCTCAAGGTCGCCGATCTCGATCGCGCGCTCGGCTTCTATTGCGGCGTGCTCGGCTTCGATGTGATGCAGCGGATGGGCGACAGCGCGGCGTTCATTTCCGCCGGCGGCTATCACCATCACATCGGCCTCAACACCTGGGAGAGCAAAGGCGGCCATCCGCCGCCGCCTGGCACCACCGGGCTGTTTCACACCGCCATTCTCTATCCCACGCGCCCGGCGCTGGCGGATGCGCTGTATCGCGTGATCCAGGCCGGCATCGAGCTTGACGGCGCCAGCGATCACGGCGTCAGCGAGGCGCTGTATCTGCGCGATCCCGACCAGAACGGCGTCGAGCTCTACCGCGATCGGCCAGAGGAAGAATGGCCGCGCGCGGCGGATGGATCGCTCGCGATGTTTACGAAAAGGCTGGATCTGGAGGGGCTGTTGCGGCAGCGGGGGGAAGGATGATCCTCGCGGATCTTATCCTCCCCTGGAGGGGGAGGATCGGTTCGCATGCAATGCGAACCGAGGTGGGGTGACGGTCTCTCCACGTCCAACAGCGCCCGAGTGGAGAGACTGTCACCCCGCCCCGTCACGCATCTTGCGATGCGTGCCGACCCGCCCCCTCAAGGGGCGGGTGAGGCCATCGCTCGCCGCGAGACCTGCCCCCTACTTCCTCCCGCCTCCCCGAATCATGATCAGCACCGCCGCCGTCAGTTCCACCGCGATGCAGCCATAGAACGGCAGCGTGTAGCTGCCCGAGATGTCTCGCAGCAGGCCGACCACGCCGGGGCCGAATGCGTAGGTGATCTGATTGATCGCGGTAATCAAACTGACCAGCACGCCGAATGAACGCGGGTCGAACTCGCGCTGCACGATCAGCGCGGGCAGCGTGATCAGATTGCCGACCGAGAAGCCGAACAGCGCGCAGGCGGCGATCAGCGCGTAATCATGATGGACATTGATGACGACCAGCAGTGCGATCGCCTGGCTCACAAAAGACAGTGAAGACGCCAGCCGCTGGTTCATCCGGTCGATGACGAATGAAAACAGCACGCGGCCGACCACCGCCATCGCGGTCAACACCGCCACCGCAATCGCCGCCTGCTGCCGTCCGATCACCGAATCCAGAAACGAGATCAGGTGGACGATGAAGCCGACCTGCGCGAACAGCACCAGCGCGAACGCCGCCGACACCGAGAGGAAGCCGATATCGCGAAACGCCCGTGCGCGGATCTGCGTCGGCGACGGCGCGTCCGCGGCCTCGACGGCGCTCGCGCTTGCATGAACCGGCGGACGTCCGACAAACAGCAGGATCACCGGAACCATCACCACGACCATCACCACGGCCGAGGCGGTCATCCCGCCGGAAAAGCCGAAATGGCCGATCGCGGCCACCAGCAGCGGCACGCCAATGATGCCGCCGAAGCTCGCGCCGTTCAGCGCCAGGCTGATCGCCATGCCGCGCTTCTTGTCGAACCAGAGGCCCAGCGTGTTGGTGATCATGCCGAGGCTGGTGCCGGCCCAGCCGAAGGCAAGCACGGCGTTGGCGAGATAGAGCTGCCAGGGCTCGCGCACCTGACCGATTGCGATCGCGGCCATGGCCATCGTGCAGATGCCCGCGATCATGCAGTTGCGCGGGCCGAACCCCTTGATCGCCTCGCTGACAAAGGCGACCAGCGCCGCGCCCGACAGGTAGAAGAACGTCGTGCCCGACGAGATCAGCGATGCCGGCCAGCCGTGCAGCCGCTGCAACTCGGCGACGTAGACGCTCTGGCCATAGAAGCCGAACGCCCAGCCGAAGGTCGCCAGCAGGAAACAGACGACGACGATGCGCCAGCCGTCGTAGCGGATCGAGGTTTCGTCAGCAGGGGTGTAGTTGCGGGCGTCCAAATGTCTCTTCGTTGCTGTCGCGTCATTGCCGCGCTTGCCCGGCACATGTCGGCAACAGCCTGAGCAAAGCCAGCAAGGGCTGATCAATTCGACGCGACGCCGAACTGTCAGCAGGTGGCAGCTAGGCGGCCGGCTTCGACGGGTCGTAGAAGAATCGCTCGCGAAACACCTTGTCGCCGCGCCATTCCTGCAGCGCGACCTCGTCGAACCGGCCGGTCTTGCCGGACTTGTAGACGAACTCGAACACCCAGTTGATCGCGACACGATCGCCCTCGACCACCGAGGTCACGCAGGTCGACGTCACGCTCTTGCACGCGTTCCAGCACCGCGCGCTCATGCGCCACCAGCACGTCGCGGCCGACCCGCGGCGCGGCGGCGTTCTCCTGCATGCTGGCGTCCTCGGTGTAGAAGCGCTCGATCGCGCCGGCATGGTCGCCGGAGACGACAGCTGCAATGAACTCATCGAGACGGGCGCGCGACGGCATGGGGCCTCCAGCAATCAAATCAGGGATCAGATACCCGAACCGGGAATCTCGCCAGCCGCCTGCAGCTTCGCCCGACGCCTTGCGAATGACGCAAACGACAGCATCGCAAGGCCGAGCAGCACCGGCGGAAACACCACCATGTTTACCATCGACCAGCCGTAATGCGCCAGCAACTGGCCGGACGAGAACGAGCCCAGCGCCATCATCCCGAACACCAGGAAATCGTTGAAGGCCTGCACCTTGTTGCGTTCCTGCGGCCGATGCGTCTCCAGCACCAGCGCGGAGGCGCCGATGAAGGCAAAGTTCCAGCCCACCCCGAGCACGATCAGCGTCGCCCAGAAATGCATCGCGGTGATGCCGGAAAGGCCGATGCCCGCCGCGGCGGCTTCCAAGCAGCAGGCCGAGCGCCACGATCCTTGGCGCGCCGAAACGCGCGATCAGCGAGCCCGTGAAGAAGCTCGGCCCGTACATCGCCACGATGTGCCACTGAATGCCGAAATTGGAATCGCTGACGGTCAGCCCGCACATCTTCATGGCGAGCGGCGCCGAGGTCATCACGAGATTCATCATGGGGTAGGCAATCACCCCGCACAGCGCCGCCGCGATGAAGCGCGGCTGCCGCGCGATCTCGAACAGCGGCCGGCCGCCATGCATGTCCGACGGCGCCGGCTTCGGCGCATCGACACCCCACAGCACCGCCATCGCCACCAGCGCGACGAAGGCCTGCACCACGAAGCTGAACGCAAACAGATAAGGCGGCCAGATATCCATGGTCCACTGCACGAGCTGCGGACCGAGCACGCCGGCGAATACGCCGCCCGCCATCACCCACGACAGGGCCTTGGGACGGAACGCCACGCTGGCGCCGTCGGCCGCGGCGAAGCGATAGGATTGCGCCACCGCACCATAGAGACCGCCGAGGAACGTCGCGCCGCAGAACAGCCAGAACGACGCATAGAGGACGGCGACGGCGGCGAGCGCGCCGGTCAGCACGCCGCAGAACGTGCCGATGATGAAGGCGGTACGGCGGCCATAGGCGCGCGAGATCGCGCCGGTCGGCAGCGTGCCGGCGGCGAGCCCCAGCACGTACATCGAAATCGGCACGGTGGCGAGCGAGATGCTCGGCGCCAGCGTCGCGCCGACGATCGAGCCGGTGGCGAAGATGACGGCCGAATTGGCGCCGGTCAGCGCCTGCGCCGCGGCAAGCCGCAGCACATTGCCGCGCGCACGCGCGTCATTGGTGACCTCTACGGTGGCTAGTCGTATCCAGCATCGGCATTCCCGCCCGGCAGGCCCCGGGCGGGGAGCCTCATCGATTCATTGCGGGGCACTATGAAGACGTGAGAGGACGCGATCAACCGGCGCAAGCGGGCGCGCGCTATGCGAAGGGCGCACGCGGACTGAGACCCGATCCCGCTCAGCGGACCGCAATCCCCTTCACGGCCGCTTCTTGCCCGATTTCTTTTCGGCGCGCACGGCACCGGTCTTGTGGACCTTCGAGCGCGGATCCACGACACCGGTGCGCGGAAAGTGCGGACTCCAATCAAGCGCAATCGTGGCGGCGAAGCCGAAGAAGCTGGAGCGGCTCATGCCGAGCTCCGTGGCGCGCCTGTCGATCCGCGCAATCAGGCTCTTCGGCAAATAGACGTTCACGCGCTCGGACGGATCGGGCGGATCGACCCCGACAATGAAATAGGCGACGACGTCGGCGCCCTTGGGCAACGCGATCTGCTCGATCGGCGTCGCCGCCGGCAGCGGCCTGCCCTGCTCGGCCATGCCGTCCACCGCGCGCGCCAGCGCACCCTCCGCGCGCTCGATCGCCTCTTCCTGCGACCGCCCGCCGGCAACGCAGCCTGGAAAATCGGGAAACCACGCGCCGAGTGCGCCGCGCGGACCGCGCTCCAGCACTGCCGGATAGAGCCGCTTTTTCAATCTGGTCTCTCCACGATGAGTATGCTATTTAACACACATATTGGTGTGTTAAATCACACATTGAATGTAGCATGACCCGGGATGGAGTGCAAAATGGACGCACAAACCGAGCTCCGCATCATCCGTGCGGCCTATGCCAAGCAGGTCCTTGCCGCCGCCGACGTAAGGGATGCGCGCGTCACGCAGGCGTTCGCGGCCATTCCCCGCGAGGATTTTCTGGGCCCCGGTCCATGGCTGATGCGGCGGTGGCTCGGTAACTATGTTTCGACTCCCGACGCCGACCCCGTCTATCTCTATACCGACGATCTGGTCGCGCTCGTGCCCGAGCGCCGCGTCAACAACGGACAACCGTCGTTGCACGCCCATCTCATCCATCAGGCATTGCCCGCCGCCGGCCAGCACGTGGTGCATGTCGGGACTGGCACGGGCTATTACACCGCGATCCTGGCGCATCTCGTCGGGCCGTCAGGGCGGGTAACGGGAATCGAGTATGATGAGGGCCTTGCCGCGCGAGCCAAAGCCAACCTGGCATCCTATGCAAATGTCGCAGTGATTGAGGGCGACGGCACGCAGGTGCCGTTCGATCCCGCAGATGTTATCTATGTCAATGCCGGCTGCACGCGGCCGGCGACGCGCTGGCTCGATGGCCTTGCCGACGGTGGCCGCCTGATCATGCCGATGACGTCGGATCAAGGATTTGGCAGCATTACGCCGGAGCGCCTGGCGAGCGCCGGCGCAGTGTTCCGAATTGAGCGAAGAGCCGCTAACTATCTGGCGCAATGGATATCGCCGGTTGCGATCTTTCCCTGCGCCGGCGCCCGCGACGCGGCCTCAGAACGGGCGCTGGCGGAAGCCTTTGCCCATGGCGGCTGGCAGAAGGTCACACGATTGTATCGAGACGAGGACGTCTCCGACGAGCGCTGCTGGCTGCGCGGACCGGGCTGGTGCCTCGCCTATCATTGAGGCGCGGAAAGACGCTACGCCGGCATGTCCGATCTGCAGAACACCAAAATCATGTTGTTGGCAGGCATTGGCACGGTTTCGATCAAGGCAAGACCCGACGCCAGCGGCGAGCTTCTCGAGATCGGCGATGTCGCGCACGCCCCATTCGGCATCCTGCTCGCGCAGGCTGGTGTCGAACACGGCGTTGCTCATCGCGGTGTGCTTGCCCTCGCGCTTGAACGGACCGTAGAGAAACAACCGGCCGTCAGCGCGCAGATATCGCCCCGCGCCGGCGAACAGGCCCTCGGCGACGCGCCATGGCGCGATGTGGATCACGTTGGCGCAGAACACCGCCAGCAATTCGGCCGGACCGCTGCCGTCATGCATCGCCGGACACCAGGCGGGATCGGTGAGATCGATCCGCAGCGGCGGACGAATGTTCGGCAGGGCTGGAATGCGCGCGCCACGCCTCGATGCTCTTCAGGTGCCGCTCGTTGAGATCGCTCGGCCACCAGATGATGCCGGGGGTGTGTTTTGCAAAATGCACGACGTGCTGACCGGTGCCGCTGCCGACTTCCAGCGACGTCACCGGATTTGCCGGCGAGGAATTTTTGCAGCACCGCCCAGATCGGCTCATGGTTGCGATGGAACGCCGCCGCATCGAGCCGGCCGTCCGATTCGACCGGCCGGCCATCCTTGCCGAATTCCACCACATATTCGGCCATTGCCAGCCTCGCCTGAAAATCGTCGTGGGTCTGAAACGCCGGAGGCGTCACTTCAGTTCGCCGCAATAGATTTCTTTCAGCACCTGCAGCAGACGCAACGCGCGCGGGTCGGCAACCCGATAATGCAGCGTCTGCGACGTCCGCCGGAATTCGACCAGGCCATCGGCGCGCAATTTCGCCAGATGCTGCGACAATGCGGACTGGCTCAGTTTGACGATGCCGACGAGTTCCCCGACCGTCATCTCGCCGCGCACGGCCAGAAAGCAGAGGATCAGCAAACGCTTTTCGTTGGCGAGCATTTTCAGGAGTTGGGCGGCTTCGCCGGCCTGCTTCGCCAGTTTCTTCAGCGCCGCCGCATCGTCGGCGCCGGGGGCGTATTGTGTCTCTTTGGCTGCCGCCGCGGCTGCTCTCATAGTGTCATATCCGGGATGGTTTTCCGTGCCTGCGAAGCACACACTGACACCCTAGCGTCCCGGCCTTTATTTAGCATTGACTAAATTAGCAAATGTGGATACCGGTTCAAAAAAGCAAGAAATGATGCGGCGATGTGGCCGCGAGGGGAAGAAAACGTGCGGCATGACCCGTTACGCAGCAAAGCTGTTCTCTCCGATCTTGCCGGCGCGGACGCACCTTTGGGGCGACGCCGCTTTCTCACCCTCGGCGCGGCGCTGACCGGCAGCCTCGCCCTTGGCGGCAAAGCCGCCATGGCCGACCCCGCGCCAGGGTCTCCTCCCGCGGACGCCCCCTGGTCGCAATCGATCGGCGCGGGCGTGGTCGACCGGCCCTATGGCCGGCCCGCGGATACCGAAGCCTCCGTGATCCGGCGCAACGTCCCCTGGCTCACCGCCAGCGCGGAATCCTCGGTGAGCTTTTCGCCGTTGCAGGATCTGCACGGCATCATCACGCCCAATGGATTGTTCTTCGAGCGTCATCATGCGGGGCGGCCCGACATCGATCCGGCGCAGCACAAGCTCATGATCCATGGACTGGTCGAGCGCCCGCTGCTGCTGACCATGAAGGACATCCTGCGCTTCCCGCAGGTCACGCGCGTCCATTTCATCGAATGCCCGGCCAATGGCGGCATGAACTGGCGCGCCGCGCAGATGAACTCGCTGCAGTTCAGCCACGGCATGGTCAGTTGCGCCGAATGGACCGGCGTGAGACTGTCGACGCTGCTGGAAGAGGTCGGCGTCAAGAAGGAAGCGAAGTGGGCGATGGTCGAGGGCGCCGACGGCGCGCATATGAACCGCAGCCTGCCGCTCGACAAATGTCTCGACGATTGTCTCGTGGTCTATGCGCAGAACGGCGAGGCGCTGCGGCCCGAACAGGGCTATCCGCTGCGGCTGGTGGTGCCGGGCTGGGAAGGCAACGTCAACATCAAGTGGCTGCGCCGGATCAAGCTCGGCGAAAAGCCATGGCATTCGCGCGAGGAAACCTCGAAATACACCGACCTGATGCCGGACGGCACCTCGCGCGGCTTCACCTGGCTGATCGACGCCAAATCGGTCGTCACCTTTCCCTGCCCGGAAAAGCCGCTCGACGGGCCCGGCCTCTATGAGATCAGGGGATTGGCGTGGACCGGCAACGGCAAGGTCAGGCGTGTCGACGTCTCCACGGACGGCGGCATCAACTGGCAGAGCGCGCGGCTGCATGAGCCGGTGCTGTCGAAAGCGCTGACGAAATTCACCCTGCCCTGGCGCTGGGACGGCCGCCCGGCGCTGGTCGCATCCCGCGTCATCGACGAGACCGGCTACGTGCAGCCGACCATTGCGGAGCTGCGAAAACAGCGCGGCTCGAACTCGGTCTATCACAACAATTCGATCCAGACCTGGCAGGTCAAGCCCGACGGAAGCGTGTTCAATGTGCAGCTCGCGTAAGATTGGCCTGACTATCGCGGCCATCCTGCTTGCGGCCGGAGGCCTCGCCGGCGCGGCAGAGCCCGGCTCGTTCGGTTACGGCAGCGTGGCGACGCCGGCGCAGATCGCCGGCTGGGACATCGACGTGCGCGGCGAGGACGGCGCAGGCCTGCCGCCCGGCAAGGGCACGATTGACCGGGGCGCCGACGTCTACGCCGAGCAATGCGCCGCCTGCCATGGAACCTTCGGCGAAGGCGAAGGCCGCTTCCCCAAGCTGGTGGGCGGCGTCGGATCGCTCCGGGACGAGCGCCCGGAGCCGACGGTCGGCAGCTACTGGCCGTTCGCGCCCGACCCTATGGGACTATATTAACCGCGCCATGCCGATGGCCGCGCCGCACACATTGTCAGCGGATGACGTTTATGCTTTGACCGCCTATATTCTGAACCTGAACGACCTCGTTCCCCCTGATTTCGTTGCCGATCGCAACAGTCTGCCGAAAGTCAAAATGCGCAATCGCGACAATTTCATCTGGACCGACCCGCGCCCCGATACGATGGCCAAGCTCCTTGCATGAACGCGTGCGTCAACGCCGCCGATGTCAGGCTATCGTCGACGGCGGAGGGGCGGAACCTGACGCCGCGCACCACCGGACCGCTCGATACGATGCAACCGAAATAGAAATTACGGAAACGCCTGTGACCGATCATTCCCTGACGCAATCCGCAAGGCTGCCGGCGTTCACGCTGGCGCTGGCGATCGGCGCTTTCGCTTCCATCGGCGCCGCACAGGCGCAGTCCGCCGCGGCCGAAGGTCAGAAGCTCGCCTTCGATCGCGGCAAGGGCAATTGCCTGACCTGCCATGTCATCAAGGGCGGCAACCTTCCCGGCTCGATCGGGCCGGAGCTGATCGACATCAAGAGCAAGTATCCCAAGCGCGCGGATCTCGTCGCCATCATTACCGACGAAACGCTGCGCAATCCGCTGACCGTGATGCCGCCGTTCGGACGGAATCGGATTTTGACCGAAAAGGAAATCGAAGCGGTGGTGGATTTCCTGCAGACGCTGTGACGTGCGCGCGCACGCTTTAGGAGACGATGGACATGACTGACGTCGGATTTTCGGCCACGCGGCGGCTGATCCTGCAGGGTGCAGGCGCGGTCGCGCTTTTGGGCCTCGGCAATCCATTCTTTTGGCCTGACGCCGGCGCTGGCAGCCAACGACAAATATCCGGAAGAGGCGTTCAAGGCCAAGAGCGAAGCCGATGCGATCAAGGCGCTCTACGGCAAGACGGCGGAGCCTTCGGACAAGGTCAAGATGGACGCGCCTGAAATCGCGGAGAACGGCGCCGTGGTTCCGATATCAGTGACGACGACGCTGGCCGACGTGACCTCGATCTCGTTCCTGGTCAGCGAGAATCCGGTCGCACTGGTGGCGTCCTACAAGATTCCGGCCGGCACGCTTCCAAACGTTGCCAACCGCATCAAGATGGCGAGGACCAGCAACGTAATCGTGGTCGTGGAAGCCGGCGGCAAGCTTTATAGCGCCAACAAGGAAGTCAAAGTCACCGTCGGCGGTTGCGGCGGCTAGGGGCGCATGATCGGGGACCGGTTTTGCGGCGAGATCATGCGCCAAATAATAGTCTAGGAGAATTCAGATGGCATCGACCATTCGCGTGCGCGCCACTTCGAGCGGCGAGACCACCGAGGTGCAGGCGCTGATCCAGCACCCGATGGATTCCGGCTTCATCAAGGACGCCAAGGGCGAGATCATTCCAGCCGCATTTCATCCAGCAACTCACCTTCGAGTACGACGGCAAGAACGTGTTCACGGCCGACTGGGGCGGCGGCGTGTCCAAGGACCCCTACGTCAAGTTCGCCTTCAAGGGCGGCAAGAAGGGCGACGAGCTGAAGGTCAGCTGGATCGACAACAAGGGCGCGACCGACACCACCACGGCAAAGATCCAATGACGCTGCGTTCCGCGATCTATCTGGCTTCCGCCGCGCTTGCATTCGCAGCGTTGACGCTTGCGAGCACGCTGCCCTCGGGCGCTGCCGACAAGGTCGATCCGGTCGCCGACGCCAAGGCGTTCAAAAAATTCTTCACCGACAAATTCCCCAAGGTGAAGCTGGAAGATTTCGTCAACGGCCCCTATTCGATGAACGAGGACCTGTACCGGCAGTGGCAGGAGAAGGAGCAATTCCCGCCCTACGAGTTCTCGCTCGAAATGGGCAAGGAAATGTTTTCCAAGCCGTTCAAGAACGGCAAGACCTATGCCGACTGCTTCCCGAATGGCGGCATCGGCGTTCGCCAGAACTATCCCTACCTTCGACGAGAAGGAAGGCAAGGTCATCACGCTCGAACTGGCCTTGAACCGCTGCCGCGAGGCCAATGGCGAGCCGCCGTATTCCTATGTCAGGGACGAAATGGCGGCGCTGACCGCCTATATGGCCTTCACCTCGCGCGGCAAGCCGATGGACATCAAGATCCCGGACGATCCGCGCGCGCTCGCGGCCTACGAGAACGGCAAGGAATATTTCTACACGCGGCGCGGCCAGCTCAATTTCTCCTGCGCCACCTGCCATGTGCAGAGCCCGGGCGAGCGCATCCGCGCCGAAATCCTGGCGCCCGCGCTCGGCATCGTCAACGCGATGCCGATCTATCGCTCGGAATGGAGCGGCATGGGCACCACCAGCCGGCGCTTCACCACCTGCAACAGCCAGATCCGCGGCGTGCCGCTGAGCCCGCAGGACGATGAATATCGCAACGTCGAATACTACCTGTCCTATGTCAGCAACGGGCTGCCGATTTCCGGTCCGGGAGCGCGGCCATGAGGATCAAGATGCTTACATCCGCATTGTCTCTGGTGTTGCTGGCCGCAGGCGCGACATGCGCGCTCGCCGCAGGCTCCGAGGACGAGTTCAAGGCGGCGTACGCCGCGGCTGAAGCCGCCAACAAGGAGGCCGGCAAGCTGCGCAACCAGTGGACCACCACGGCGGCGACGCTGGCGGCGGCGAAGAAGTCGGCCGAGGCCGGCGATTTCGACAAGGCCACCGTGTCGGCCAAGGAAGCCGAGGCGCTGGCCAAGGCTTCGATCTTCCAGGCCACCAGCGAGAAGACCCGCTGGAAGGACATGGAAATACGCTAGAGCATGATCCGGAAAAGTGGAAACCGGTTTTCCGCCAAGATCATGCTCCAACAATGAACAATGGATGACGCCTTACGACGCGCGGAGACCCGCATGACCATCCGCCGCCGCGATTTCCTGACGCTAGCGGGCGCCGCCACCCTGTCCGGCAGCCTGCCGCGGCTCAGTGCGCAGGCCGCCGATAATAATGCAGGCGTTTACGATCTCGAGCGCTTCGGCAATGCGCGCATCCTGCACATCACCGATACCCATGCGCAGCTTCGGCCGGTGTTTTTTCGCGAGCCGAGCGTCAATCTCGGCGTCGGACCGATGCGGGGCAATCCGCCGCATCTGGTCGCACGCGCCTTCCTCGACCGCTTCGGCATCCGTCCCGACAGCGCTGACGCCTATGCCTTCACCTGCATCGAGTTCGAGAAGGCCGCCGGGAGATTCGGCAAGCTCGGCGGCTTTGCGCATCTGAAGACGCTGGTCGACCGGATGCGCAGCGAGGCCGGCGCGGGGCGCGCGCTGCTGCTCGACGGCGGCGATCTCTGGCAGGGCAGCGGCCTTTCCAACACGCTGCAGGGCGCCGACATGGTGGATGCGGCCAACCTGCTCGGCATCGAGGCGATGACCGGCCATTGGGAATTCACCTATGGCGAAAAGGCGCTGCGCGCCAACCTCGAACGCTTCAAGGGCGAGTTCCTGGCGCAGAACGTCTTCCTCACCGAGGAAGCCGCCTTCAACGATGCCAAGGCGTTCGATCCGGCCTCGGGCCGCGTGTTCAAGCCGTCCGTCATCAAGGAAATCGGCGGGTATCGCATCGCCGTGATCGGGCAGGCGTTCCCCTACGTGCCGATCGCGCACCCGAAGCGTTTCACGCCGGACTGGAAATTCGGCATCCGCGACGAGGAGCTGCAAAAGCTCGTCGATGTCAGTCGCAACACCGACAAGGTCGATGCCGTCATTCTGCTCTCGCATAACGGCATGGACGTCGATCTCAAGCTCGCCAGCCGCGTCACCGGCATCGACGTCATTCTCGGCGGCCATACCCACGACGCCGTACCGCAGCCGGTCGCGGTGACCAATCCCGGCGGCGTCACGCTCGTCACCAATGCCGGCTCGAACGGCAAGTTTCTCGCCGTGCTCGATCTCGAACTCGCCAAGGGCAAGGTCAAGGACGTGCGCTACCGGCTGCTGCCGGTGTTTTCGGAACTGCTGAAGCCCGATCCGACGATGCAGGCGCTGATCGACAAGACGCGCGCGCCGCATGCGGCCGCGCTGGACGAAAAGATCGCCGCCGCCGACCGCCTGCTCTATCGCCGCGGCAATTTCAGCGGCACGATGGATCAACTGATCTGCGATGCGCTGCTCGGCGAACTGAACGCCGAGATCGCGCTGTCGCCGGGTTTTCGCTGGGGCACCACCGCGCTGGCGGGCCAGCCGCTGACGATGGAGGACGTGATGGCGCAGACCGCCGTCAGCTATCCCGAGACCTACGTCCAGACCATGACCGGCGGCCAGATCAAGGACGTGCTGGAAGACATCTGCGACAATCTCTTCAACACCGATCCCTATTACCAGCAGGGCGGCGACATGGTCCGCGTCGGCGGCCTCGCCTACACCTGCAGCCCGAACGAGACCGTGGGCAAGCGGATTTCCGAACTCAAGCTCGACAACGGCCACGCGTTGCAAGCCGGCAAGAGCTACAAGGTGGCGGGCTGGGCTTCCGTCAACGAACAGAGCGGCGCGCCGGTCTGGGACGTGGTCGCCAAACATCTGCGGTCGGGCAAGCCGCCCAACCGGTCGCCGCCGGGCGTCACGCTGAAAGGCGTCGAGGACAATCCGGGCATTGCGGGACAGGGATGAACGGCTTTTCGACCATCCTTCGCACGACGATCGCAGCGCTCCTGATCGCAGCCGCCGCGCCCGATGTCCGCGCCCAGCAGGTACCGCTGCAGGACAAGCCGTTTGCCGAGCACAAGATCGTGCTGCAGCTCTCCGACAACGACCCGCGCAAACAGGGCCTCGTGCTCAGCGTCGCCAGCAACCTGATGAAGCATTACGATCCCGACAAGGTCGCGATCGAGGTCGTGGCGTTCGGCCCCGGCATCGAGCTGCTGCGCCCGGAAAATCCCAACCGCAAGATGGTCGAAAGCCTGGTCGCGCAAGGCGCGCGTTTCGACGTCTGCCTCAACACCGTCGACACGCTCGAACGCGAGAGCGGCAAGCGGCCGGAGTTCATATCAGCGGCAACGCCGGTGCAGGTCGGCGTGGCGCAGATTCTGTTTCTGACCGAGAACGGGTATACGCTGGTAAGGCCGTGACGGGAGCGGGGGCACGTCCGGCCTTAAGGAGTAAAACTCCTTCGACAAGGTCGCCTTTTATAGATGAAAGTCGTTTGAGAAGGCCGCTGAATTAGAATAATATCCTGCTTCAGACTCAGATTGAGGGCGCGGCAGCAGGCATGATCTTTCGTCAGCTTTTCGACAGCGTTTCGGGCACCTACAGCTACCTGCTGGCGAGCCGCGCCGGCGGCGAGGCGTTGATCCTCGATCCCGTGCTGGAGAAGGTCGACCGCTACTGCCAACTGTTGCGCGAGCTCGACCTGCGGCTGGTGAAGGCGGTCGACACCCATCTGCATGCCGACCACGTCACCGGCCTCGGCGAACTGCGCGACCGCACCCAGTGCATCACCATCATGGGCGAGCAGAGCAAGGCCGACGTGGTATCGATGCGGGTTTCCGACGGCGACAAGGTAATGATCGAGGGCTTGAGCCTCGACGTCATGTACACGCCCGGCCACACCGACGATTCCTACTCCTACCTGATGGGCGACCGCGTCTTCACCGGCGATACGCTGCTGATCCGCGGCACCGGCCGCACCGATTTCCAGAACGGAAGTTCGCGCGCGCAGTACGAATTCGATCTTCAACCGGCTGCTGAAGCTGCCCGACGAAACCATGGTATTCCCCGCCCACGACTACAAGGGCGACACGGTTTCCACCATCGGCGAGGAGCGGCGTTACAATCCGCGGCTTCAAGTGCGCTCGGTCGACGAATATATCGAGCTGATGGCCAATCTGAAGCTGCCGAACCCGAAGATGATGGACGTCGCGGTGCCTGCCAACATGCATGTCGGCCTGCATCAGGAAGACCTGGCGAAACAGGGGCTCGCGCTGTCCGCCCGCGACGCGATCAACAGCCTCGGCCGGCCCGACATCCTGCTGGTCGATTTGCGCGAGACCAGCGAGCGCGCCAAGCACGGCACGATCTCAGGCGCGCTGCACGCGCCCTACCCCGGCATCGCCGAGAGCCTGAAGCCCGGCGGCATGCTGCGCGAAGTCGCCGCCGCCACCGGCCGCCGCGTGGTGTTCTTCTGCGCCTTCGGCGAACGCTCGGCGATGGCGGTGGCCGCGGCGAAGAATGCGGGGCTGGCCAATACCGCGCATATCGAAGGCGGTATCGATGCGTGGAAGAAGGTGGGTGGACCGGTGGTGATCGGGTAGTGTCGTCGTAGCCCGGATGGAGCGAAGCGAAATCCGGGGCGCCGCAAAAAGATTCCCGGATTGCGCTTCGCTCCATCCGGGCTACGAATTCATTTCCCCACCCGCTTCACCTCCGCCGTCAGCGCATCCAGCGCATCGGCCAGCAATACACCGCCGCACTCGGTCATCCGTTCCGGAATCACGATGCGCTTTTCCGGCGGATAGAAGCGCTCCAGCGCCGGATGCAGCAGGAACGCCTGGCCGTCGTCCCTCGCCGTGTCGCCCGCCTGCGACACCACGATGAAGTCGGGCCGCAAGTTCACGATCGCCTCCAGCGAGGCAAATCCGCCGAAGGCAAAGCCGAGATCGCCGGCGGCGCTGCGCAGGCCGGTTTCACCGAGCAGCGAGCCGACAAAACTGTCGCTGCCCGCCACCCAGCCGCGCCGCGACAATGGCAGCACACGATAATGCCGCTCCGAGACCGCGCGGCGGGCGCGCGCCAGCGCCGCATCGAGCCGCGCGACTTCCGCCGCGGCGCGATCCGGATGCCCGATGATGTCGCCAACCTCGCGGATCTGCTGCCGTGCCTCGTCGAGGGTGCGCGGCACCGTGAGTTCGGCGAGACGAAGCCCGTTGGCCTTCAACAGCTCCCGCGTCGAGCGCTTGTCAAACGCGCTGGCGACGACGATGTCGGGCCGGATCAGCAGTACGTCCTCGGCGCCCCCTGACAACACCGGATAGCGGCTGATATCGCCCGCCTTTGATTGCCAGCCGTCCCGCGCAAACCGGCTCAATCCCAGGATCTGTTCGGGATCGGCCAGCGTCAGCACCAATTGGTCGGTGCAGACATTCATCGACACCAGACGCGGCAGATTGGCGGCCGATGCGACGCCGCCCGGCAACGCAAGCGCCATCATCGCGGCCAGAAGTTTCAGCCGCCGTCGCATCAGATATCCGCCCACGGCACGATCACGGCCTCGCTCTGGAATTCCGCGCGATAGGCCGAGATCCGGAACACATCCGCCATCACCTGCTCGGACAGCGCTTCTGCCGGCGCGCCCTGCGACACCAGGCGGCCTTCGCGCAGCACCAGCACATGGTCGGCAAACCGCGCGGCCAATCCCAGATCATGCGTCACCACGATGACGAGCACGCCCTTGTCGGCGGTCGTGCGCAAATTCTTCATGACGTCGATCTGGTGCCGCGGGTCGAGCGAGGCGGTCGGCTCGTCGGCCAGGATGACCGGCGCCTCCACCGCCAGCGCGCGTGCCAGCGCGACGCGACTGCGCTCGCCGCCGGATAATTCCGTGACGCGGCGATCGCTGAACTCGATCACGTCGACCGCCTGCATCGCGCGCAGCACCGCCTCCGTATCTTTCGGCGACAGCCGCGCTGGATCGGTGGCGCCATGCGGATAGCGGCCGAGCGCCACGATATCGCGCGCCGGCAGCGGCCAGTGCACGACATGCCCCTGCGGCAGATAGCCGAAGCGTTTTGCGCGCTCGCGCAGCGGCAGCGAGGACAGCGTTTGGCCGCCGATCTCGATCTCGCCCTCGGACGGGATCAATCCCGCCAGCGCCCGCAGCAGCGTGGTCTTGCCGGCGCCGTTCGGCCCGACCAGCGCCACCAGATGTCCCGGCGACAGCGCCAGCGAAACGTCATTCAGCACGACGCGGCCGGCGAGCCGCACGCCTAGTCCTCTTGCGGTCAGCAGCGCCACCTCGCTCATGCGACGCCTCCGCCGAGCGCGCGGCGTTCGCGCATGATCAGATAGAGGAAGAACGGCACGCCGATGATCGAGGTCAGCACGCCGACCTTGATGTCCGATGTCGAGGGGATGATACGCACCGCGATATCGGCCGCCAGCAGCAGCGCCGAGCCGGCGAGCGCGCTCGGCACCAACAGCCGCCCCGGATCATGCCCGATCAGCGGCCGCATCAGATGCGGCGCGACCAGCCCGATGAAACCGATGGTGCCGGTGACGGCGACCGCGCCGCCGACGCCGAGCGCTACGCCCGAAATCACGAACAGCCGCAGACGTCCGACATCGACGCCGAGGCTTTGCGCGGTTTCCTCGCCAAGGCTCAGCGCACGAAACGCATGGCGCTGGCTGAACAGCATGATCGCGCCGGCAATGATGAAGGGAAATGCCAGCATGACATGCTGAAAGCTGCGGTCCTCCAGCGAGCCGAGCAGCCAGAACGCGATCTCCAGCACCACGAAGGGGTTGCTGGAGAGGTTCATCACCAGCGCGGTGGCAGCCCCCGCAAAGCTCGAAATCGCAAGGCCGGAGAGGATGAGGATCAGCAGCCCCGCATTGCGGCCGGCGATCGAGAGCAGCGCGAACACGGAAGCGAACGCCGCGATGATCGCCGCGACCGGCAGCGCGTAGGAGCGCACGTCGGCCAGCCCCAGCGCGATCACCAGCACCGCGCCGAAGGCGGCGGATTGCGGCGCGCCGAACAGCGAGGGCGAGGCCAGCGGATTGCGCAGCAGGCCCTGCAGCGATGCGCCCGACAGCCCGAGGATGGCGCCGATCGCCAGCGCCAAAAGCGTCCGCGGCAGCCGGATTTCCCGCACGATCACCTGCGACACGTCGCTGCCGCCGCCGAACAGCGCTTCCGCCACCGCCACTGGAGAGAGCCGCACCGGCCCGATACCGAGCGAGATCAGCACCAGCAGCACAACGAGGCGCGGCAAGCGCCGCGGTCGCGCCGATCCTTCGGCGCGCGGCATCCTCGTTGGTCACGGCAACAGTCTCGACACTCATCGATCGTCCTAAAGCAGTTTTGTCCGCCCCGGTACAGGAGCTCTAGCAGGGCTGCTCATGCGGCAAAAATAGCGCACTCGTCCAGTGAGGACCGCGCACGCGCCCGAGGCGGATTGACTCGGACTTTGACAAACTTCTAGCATAGTTCCCGACGGTTCCCGCTTTGGGGATCAAAAGGGAATGCGGTGCGGGGAAGTCCCCAATTCCGCGGCTGCCCCCGCAACTGTAAGCGGCGAATCCTTCGTCATATGCCACTGGGAATCTCGGTCCTGGGAAGGCGACGATGGGGTAACGACCCGCGAGCCAGGAGACCTGCCGTCAGCCGTGGTCACACGCGAAGATGTCGGTCGGGGAGTACAGACATTAGCTTCACTGGGTTCGCGCAAGCGCGATGGTGAGACTTGGTTCGCTGTGACGTGCCACTGACGTCATACCGAGGCCGAAAACCATGTCTTCCAACATTGAAACCGCGAAGCGGCGTAGCGCGCTGCTGCTCGCCACCAGCATCCTTGCGCTGAGTGGCTCGCTCGCTTTGGCGCAAACGCCGCCAACGGCGCTGCCCCCGGTCGAGGTCAGCGCACCCACCGATCCGAACAAGACTCGCGCCCGTCCGCTGGACAATGATGGTAGCGGCGCCACGACGCGTCCGGCGCGGACGGCGCAGCCTTCGCGCGGCGCCGGCACGGGAGCCTCCGGCGGCGCAAGCCCGGGTACGGCTGATGCCGGCGGTACAGGCACCGGCGTGCGACAATTCAACGGCATCGTCGGCGCATCTTCGACTGTCATCACCGCAGAGCAGATCGCGCATTCGCCGTCGCAAACCCTGTCCGAGATCATCGCGCAGGTGCCGGGCGTGCAATTGACCAGCTTCTTCGGCGGCGTGAACGGCGCCAAGACTTCGGTCGACCTCCGCGGCTTCGGCGCGTTCGCGACGGCCAACACCCTGATTCTGGTCAATGGACGCCGGCTCAATGACATCGACATGGCGCAGGTCGATCTCTCGACCATCCCGCTCATTTCGATCGAGCGGATCGAAATCACCCGCGGCAACAGCGGCGCGGTGCTGTACGGCGACAACGCGGTCGGCGGCGTCATCAACATCGTCCTGAAGAACGGCGTCGGCGGTCCGCCCGTCGCGATGAGGGCCGAGGCCGGCTACGGTTCCTTCAACCAGCGTCTCGCCAACGTCTCCGTGGCCGCGAATTCGGGGCCCTGGTCGACATCGTTCTACGGCAACGCCATCAAGTCCGACGGCTATCGCGAAAACAACGCGCTCGACCAGCGCAACGGGGTCGGTAACCTCAACTACACCACGCCTGACCTCAAGGCGTTCCTGACCGTGACCGGCGACGACCAGAAGCTCGGCTTGCCCGGCGGCCGCATCGTCAGTCCCTCGCAGGGCATCAACGAACTGGTCACGAACCGCCGTGGCGCCGCTACGCCGTTCGACTACGCCAACCAGCAAGGCGCCAGCGCTACCGCCGGCTTCACCAAGACGCTGTGGAACGGCGCAGAGCTCATCGTCGATGGCGGCGTGCGCAAGAAGGACACGCAAAGCGCGTTCTTCGGCACGGTACCGGCAGCCTCGCCACTTCCGAGCTTCTCATCGACCTATAATGACGCGGCATTGCAGACCTGGTCGATCACCCCGCGATTGAGCGTGAAGAACTCGATTTTCGGATTGCCCTCTCAGATCCTCACCGGCATCGATTACTATGATGCGACGTTCAATCAGGAGCGCGGCGCGTTCCGGGGCCTTGCTGCGACCCATACCTACGACCTGTCGCAACAGACGGTGGCCGGCTACTGGCAGCAAACCTTGGGCCTGTTGCCGACGACTGATTTCTCCTACGGCGCCAGAGTGCAGAACACCAGCCTGAGCGCCCGGGATCGATACGACCCCAACGCGCCCGGCTGTGCTGCGTTCTTCAATTGCGACGCTCAAGCTTCCCCGCTGAACAGCAACGAAACGCAATACGCGCTGCACGCCGGCCTTGAGCATCGCTTCAATGACGTGTTCTCGGTATTCGGCCGCGCCGCACGCGCGTTCCGGACCCCGACCGTCGACGAGCGCGTTTCCTCCGGCCCGGCATTCGGGCCGCCACCTTCTTCCTTCCGATCCCCGGCGATTTCGGGCTGAAGACCCAGACCTCGCACGACATCGAGGGCGGCTTCCGCATCAAGAGCGGCGGCTTCCAGATGCAAACGAGCATTTACAACATGGACCTCGAAAACGAGATCCATTTCAATCCGGTGCTGTTCTACAACACCAACCTCGATCCGACCCGCCGTTACGGTTCGGAGACCAGCGCTTCGTTGCGCGTCACCGACACGGTGCTGCTGCGCGGCGGCATCGCCTACACCCGCGCCGTGTTTCGCGAGGGCCAGTTCGAAGGCAAGGACGTGCCGTTGGTTTCGCACTACACCGCGAGCGGCGGGGTGACCTGGAACATCTGGCAGAATTACCTAGTGTTCGATGCCACGGTGCGGGCCTGGAGCGAGCGCGTCATGGACAACGACCAGGCGAACACCCAGCGGCGTATCCCGGCGAGTGCAACCGTCGATCTGAAACTGAGCGGCGCCTACGATCGCTTCTTCTGGTCCGTCGGCGTGATCAATTTGTTCGACGCCCAGTACTACGACTACGCCATCGCCAGTTCGTTCACACCCGGTCGCTTCGCGGCCTATCCGCTGCCCGGACGGACCTACATGGTGAAAGCCGGCGCGACGTTCTGAGCGATACGACCGGTCCGGCCCCTGCCGGACCGGCTTGCCCTGACCTGACGACACGGTATTCTCCCGGGCATATTGCCCCGGGGGAATACCTTTTCATGCCCAAAGCGCTTTCATTCCGCGAACTGCCATGAGCGCAGCGGCCAGCGAACTTCTGCAGCGGGAAATATCCAACCCCGATACGCAATGGAGCCTCGGCACCTTCGGCGCCATCGCCGAATTTTCGCGCGACCATGACGAGCCGGTGCGGCTCGTCCTTTCGGCGGAAGCCGTTTCGGCGGTGACGACGCGTGGCGGCATTGCCCTGAAATCTCATCCAGCTATCCGGCCCTTCGCGTCGGAGGGCATCACCAGGACCGGGTGGAATCAAAGGGTCGCGCTTTGCCTGCCGCGAGATGATTGCGCCATGAACCAGCGCGCCGCACTGACGGAGATCGGGCCCGATCATCAGGCGCCGCGCGAGGAAGATCGCGAAGCCATCCTGTTCGATCTCGGCCTCGGCGCGCTGCAGGCGGATTTCTACGTCCGGATCGGCGATCGCGGCCTCGCCGTGCGGCTGCGCGAATATGCCGGCCGCAGCCTGTTCGAGCCCGGCAATCCCGCCATGTGCATGATCCTCGCGGCCAATCCGCACCGTGTCTTCATCAGCCGGCTCGGCCGCATCGAGGTGTATCAGCCGATCCCGCCGCCGTCCGGCAAGAGCCCGGAGGGACCGCACACGCATGTACTGCCGCGGCTGCTGCAAAGCCGGCGAACCCATCCCGCCACCGAGCCGGTGCCTCAGGGCTGGATTCCCTGCGCGCATCTCTATCCGCCGCATCCGGCGCGGGACGGGCTGGGCGAGGCCCGGCCGTTTGACGCCACGCATCATCACGCCTTTCAGCGAATGATGGCGGCGTGCGGCGATTCCGCAGCGCTTGCGACCAAGCGGCGGGTGGTGGAGGCGGTGCTTGCCGGGGAGCCGCCCACGGCGGTCGCCGGCGACCGCCACGGCCGCATCAGCGTCCGCATCGCATTGCGGCAGATGAAGTCACAGGGGCATGCGTCAGCGGCGCTGAACGCCTGGCTTGCGAGTTTCGATCAGGCGGCCCCCGACGAAGCCGACGACGAGGCGGCCCTTCATCAGGAGGGCTGATTTGACCAGAAAGTTCGGCTTTTTCGACCGAAAATAACGTCCTCAGCGCCCCGATCCGTGATAAACCGCGCCTAGGACCGCTCGACGATATCTGTCGTGATTTCAGAGGTATGACATGGACGATGAACCGAAGAGCGCCGCGGAACTGAAAGAAATCAGGCTGAACCGCAAGCGCACCCAGGAGGTCGAAGGCATCAAGGCGATGGCCGAGATCGCGGCCGCCGATGTCGCGATCCGGAAGCGGACCGAGAAGTTGCGCGCACTGCGTCTGGCGAAGGAAGCGGCCGACCGTGAAAACCCGCCGGAACCGGCGGTCAAGACCAAGGCCAAGAAGGCCGCGAAAAAGGGCTGACCCGAAATGACGAAAGATGATCGTGATCGCGCCCAGGCCCGCGCTGACAAGGTGGCAAGGGCGACGCAAGACGCGAGATCCGGCAAGGCCGAACGCGACGCCAGCTCCAAGGCTGTGCTCGACAATATGGCCAAGCTGAAAGCGTTGCGGCTCGCGCGCGAGGCGGCCGAGCCGCAAACTGCTCCCGCCGCGAAAGCCGCAAGAAAAACGTCCGCCGGCACCAAGCGGTCGAACGAGAAGCCGGTGGCCTTGTCCGATTGGCTGGCGAACCAGCAGAACGGCGGACGGCGAACCTGAGGCTCGGGCGAAAGCGCGAAGCGCGTCTCCACGCGCGATGTCCCGGCCGTGACGAAAAGTAAAGTCGGATACCGGCAGCGTTACGCCGGTCCCGGCCAATCGATCATCGAACGCGTCTTGTTCTCGGCGTCGTAGACCTGCACCTGAAGCATCTGAAACCTGTTCTTCAGGGCCATGCCCGCCTCTTCGGCGGCCTCGACCGTTTCGTGATGCGATTTGAAATGACCGTCCACCACCAGCGAGTAACCGGTGGTCGGGGCCTTGTCGGCGCGGATGATTTTGCGCGGCTGCGGCTCTTCCGCCGCAGGGCGGGGCTTCTTCATGCTGGCTCCGTGTGAAAGCCCTTTTGGACTGAACGCCGCAAAAAGGGCAGGAAAGTTCTTGAGACCGGCGCTAACATGCCGGCCAAACGCGATCAGATTTAGATCATGCGGATACTCCGAATCGGCATGCAGAGCAACGTCGATTCATCCGACGAAAAAGGCATCACATGGGCGGAACCGGCGGGAAGAACGAGCCTCCGAAAAAGGGCGACGACAAACCGAAGAAGCCGGAGCCCGCGCCGGTCGAGGATGAAGACTACGAGGACGGCGACATCGCCACGCCGAAGCGCGACAGCCACGGCAATGATGACGAGCCGTTGTGAAGCATCACAGAATTCGTATCGGCAAGGAGGCAATTGTCAGGTGGCCGTGTCGCTGTCGATCGGCAATCACTCTGCCAGCCTGCCGGTGGCCTATCGGCTGTATCTGCCGAAGGAGTGGGCCACGGATAAAGTGCGGCGGAAGAAGGCGGCGTGCCAAAGGACATCCGCTTCAAGACCAAGCCGGAGATCGCGCTCGATCAGATCAGGTGGGCATGCGAGGCGGGCCTACCCCGCGGGGTCGCCTTGATGGACGCCGCCTATGGCGTGGACTCGCGGCTGCGCACCGGCATAACGGCGTTGGGCGTGAGCTACGTCGTCGGCATTCAGCCGAAGCTCTTGATGTGGCCGCCCGGGACCGAACCGAAGCGGAAAGGTCGGCCGCTGAACAATACGGGGCGTCGCGACGAGCCCGATCTGATCTCGGCCAAACGCCTTGCACGCGATCTGCCCAATGAAGCCTGGCAAACGATCCCGTGGCGGGAGGGTTCGGCCGAGTGGTTGTCGTCGCGCTTTGCCCGCGTGCGCGTTCGGGTCGGACATACTCAGCTCAAACCCGAATTGATATCGGAGGAATGGTTGCTGATCGAGTGGCCTGCCGACGAAGCCGAGCCGACCAAATATTGGCTGTCGACGTTGCCGGCCGACATCGACTTCCGCGAACTCGTCGACTTCGCCAAGCTGCGCTGGCGTATCGAACGCGACTATCTTGAACTCAAGCAGGAAGTAGGGCTCGGGCACTTCGAAGGGCGCGGCTGGCGCGGCTTCCATCACCACGCCACGATGTGCATCGCAGCCTACGGCTTCCTGGTCTCCGAGAAGGAGACGATTCCCCCCTCAGCACCTTGTCGCCCCGCGCCGTTCCGGGCATCTGCATTACCCGAAGGTTATCGACCCAGAGGATCCCCCCTTGCGGCCTGAACGCCACATTCCAAACTCGATCGCAACCCTGCGCGTGCGGTTGATCAAAGCGCTCATCAAAAACATGCCGCGATGTCCTTGTTGCGGCAGCAACGCCCCAACATCACGACGGCAATTATGACGCAGTACGACAAAGCGAAGCGTGCCCACCATTCAGCATCACGGTGGAGGATAGATGGTGGGCACGTCGCTTACGCTCCTTTGCCCACCCTACAATTGCAACGCCTCGATCATCCGAATGCTCTTCAAATCCAGCAGGTGCGTGCCAAATCCACCGCGCGCGAGTTTGATCGCCGACTTCGGCGAGACCAGCAGCAATGCCGCCGTCATCGCCAATGGCACCGCGCTGATCCAGTCGCATCGCACCGGCGTGAGTTCTTCGGTGCTGCCGGCGTAAGGTCCGCCCAAACAGGCGCACGCATTCTCTGGCAATATCGCGTCGCGTGCCGCCGCGCGCTACGCATCCGCCGGGGCAGCTATGCGCCGCTATTCATGGACAAATAACCGCTTGCCTCTATTTTCACCGGGCCCTTGCCGGGCGTTGAAGCATCACGGGGTTCCGAGCCGACATGGTCGATATTCTGGCCGCACCGCAACAATCCAAGGCGGACTTAAAGACGGACGCCTCGCTGCGTACGCTCGCGGCGATTTCGGTCGCGCACTGGGTCAGCCATTTCCATCTGTTCGTGCTGCCGATGCTGTTCCCGTTCCTGAAAGCGCAACTGGGCGTCGGCTATATCGAGCTCGGTTTCGCGCTCACGGTTTTCGGCATGGTATCCGCCCTGACGCAGGCGCCGATCGGCTATCTCGCCGACCATATCGGCGCGCGAAAAGTCCTGCTGATCGGCCTCACCGTCGGCGGCTTCGCGCTGATCATGCTCGGCCTGCATCTGAGCTATGCCTCGCTGATCGTCTGCGCCGCACTGCTCGGGCTCGCCAACAGCGTCTATCATCCCTGCGATTACGCGATCCTGTCGACGCATATGGATGAAGCGCGGATGGGCCGCGCGTTCTCGATCCACACCTTTGCCGGCTTCCTCGGCGGCGCGGTGGCGCCCGCGATCATGGCCGCGCTCGTCGCATCGGTCGGAGGCCTCGGCGCCCTGATCGTGGCCGGCGCAGTCGGCCCCGTGGTGGCGCTGGGGTTGATGGCCGCAGGCATTCCCGATGCCAGTTCGGCCGACCGCAAGCAGGACGGCGCCGCTGCGCCGAAGCAAAGCGTCATCACGCCCGCGATCATCATGCTGACGTTTTTCTTCATGCTGCTCGGCCTGTCCAATGCAGGCATCAGCAATTTCGGCGTCGTTGCGTTGATGAGCGGCTATGGCGTGACCTTCTCGGCCGCCAACATCGCGCTGACCGCGTTTCTCGGCGCAAGCGCTGCCGGCGTGCTGGCCGGCGGCTATCTGGCCGACCGCACCACGCGCCACGGACAGGTCGCCGCGGCCTGCTTTGGCATCAACGCGGTCATCATGCTGGTGATTGCGACGACCACGCTGCCGTCAGTCGATACTGACCGCGGCGATGGGTATCGCCGGATTCCTCGGTGGCGTGATCGCGCCCTCGCGCGACATGCTGGTCCGCAACGCCGCACCAGCGGGCGCGGCGGGCCGCGCCTTCGGCATCGTCTCCACCGGCTTCAATTTCAGCGGCATCCTCAGCCCATTGTTGTTCGGCTGGATCATGGACCAGCAGCATGCCGCATTGGGTGTTTGGCGCCTCCGTCGCCTTCATGGTGCTGACGGTGCTGCTGGCGCTGGTGACCGACCGCAAGCCGGCGGAACCGTCAGACGGCCCGGTCAAGGGCATAATGCATTCCTGAGCCTCAATCCCGGCGGTTGACTGCATCCGGGGACGTCGGATGATGCGGCAACAAAATCAGAACCGGGATGGAAGCCATGACCTCGACCCCCGACCTCGTAATCCGTGGCGGCACCGTTGCCGATGGCAAGGGTGGCGAATCTGTTCGAAGCCGATGTGGCGATCTCCGGCGGCCGCATCACGCGAAGTCGGCAAAGTGGCGGCGAACCGGCAAGGAAGAGATCGACGCCAAGGGCAAACTGGTCGCGCCCGGCTTTGTCGACGTCCACACTCACTATGACGGCCAGGTCACCTGGAGCCAGGACATCACGCCGTCGTCGCAGAACGGCGTCACCACGGCGATCATGGGCAATTGCGGCGTCGGCTTCGCGCCGTGCCGCCCGGCCGATCACTTCAGGCTGATCCAGCTCATGGAAGGCGTCGAGGACATCCCCGAGCCGGTGCTGAGCGCCGGCATTCCGTGGGCCTGGGAAAGCTTTCCGGATTACATGGAGTGGCTGTCGAAGCGGAATTTCGACATGGATATCGGCGCGCAACTGCCACACGCGGCGCTGCGCGTCTACGTGATGGGCGAGCGCGGCGCGCGCCGCGATCCCGCAACGCCTGAGGACAACAGGGCGATGGCGGCGCTCGCCGGAGACGCCGTGCGCGCAGGCGCATTGGGCTTCTCGACCTCGCGCACCCTCAACCACCGCACCTCGACCGGCGACTACACGCCGACGCTGAAAGCGGGCGAAGATGAATTGACCGCGATTGCGGCGGCGATGCATGGCGTCGGCCGCAGCGTGCTGCAATTCGTGCTCGACCAGAGCACCGTGCACGAAGATCTGCCGATGATGCTGCGGGTCGCTGAAAATACCAAATGCCCGATCTCGTTCTCGGTAGCGCAGGCCGACAAGGCGCCGCGGCGCTGGCGCCAGACCATGGACACCATCAATGAAGCCGCCGCCCGCGGCCTGTCGATCACGACCCAGATCGCCGCGCGCCCCGTCGGGCTGCTGCTCGGGCTCGAATTGTCGCGCAACCCATTCCAGACCCATCCGAGCTACCGCGCGATCGCCAAGCTGCCGCTGGCCGAGCGGCTGACGCATCTGCGCCGGCCCGAAGTGCGCGCGGCCATCCTGAGCGAGACGGCGACGGCGACCGACGATCCGCTGTTCTTCCGGCCGAACTACGACAAGATGTATCTGCTCGGTAATCCCCCTGATTACGAGCAGCCGCCGGAGAATGCGCTCGGCCCGCAGGCCCGCCGCCAGGGCCGGCAGCCGGAAGAACTCGCCTACGAGGCGATGCTGACCGACGAGGGCCGCGGCATGCTCTATGTGCCGTTCCTCAATTATGCCGACGGCAATCTCGACGCCGTGCATGAGATGCTGCGCGAACCCAGCGCCGTGCCGGGCCTCTCCGACGGCGGCGCGCATTGCGGCATCATCTGCGACGCCAGCTTCCCGACCTATCTCTTGACGCACTGGACCCGCGACCGCAGCCGCGGCGAAAAATTGTCGATCCCGTTCGTGGTGGCGGCGCAGTCGCGCAAGACCGCGCTGTCGGTCGGCCTCTACGACCGCGGCGTGATCGCCCCGGGCTTCAAGGCCGACGTCAACGTGATCGATTACGACAAACTGCACCTGCATCCGCCGAAGGTGCATTACGACCTCCCGGTCGGCGGCCGCCGCCTGATGCAGCAGGTCGACGGCTACGAGGCCACCATCGTCTCCGGCGTGGTGACGCAGCGCAGCGGCACGGCCACCGGCGCACGTCCGGGCAAACTGGTGCGCGGCGCACAGGGATCGAAGCCGCAGCTGGACGCAGCGGCGAGCTGAGCTTCATCCTCCCCTGGAGGGGTCCGAGACGAGCGAAGCTCGCTCGTGGATCGGTTCGCATGAAATGCGAACCGAGGTGGGGTGACAGTCTCTCAACGTCCGACAGTGTCCGAGTTGAGAGACTGTCACCCCGCCCCGTCTCACATTGCGCTGCGCTCCATGTGAGCCGACCCGCCCCCTCAAGGGGCGGGTGAAGCGTCGCTTCGCTCCTTGCCCACTGTGCGAGCCTCACGCGAATTTCGGCTGCCCTGCCATCTGCGCCATCAACCTCTTGCGCTCCGTATTCGGCCAGAGCAGCAACAACCCGAGCAGCCCCGACGCCGACCATCACCACCGCGTTGATGGTGAAGCCGGTCATGTAGCCGTCGAGCGGCACCGCCGCATTCTGGATCACGACGCCCATTACCGAAGGGGCAATCATCCCCGCCAGCGTATAGATCGCGCCATAGATCGCGATCACGGCGCCGCGCTGCTGCACCGGCGTAAATTCGCCGAGCATCGGCGGGCAGACCACATAGATCGACCCGCAGAGCCCGGAGCCGACCACGAGGAACGCGATCTGCAGCCCCGCGCCGTTGACATGCGGCAGCACGGCGAGGATCAGCCCGCCGACGATCAGCGGTACCGAGCCGAGCACGCCGCGCGAGGCGCGCGTCGTGAAGCCGCGCGCCAGCATCACCTGCGAGATCCACCCCGTCAGCAGCACGATGGTGGCGCCGAACACCCAGGGCAGCACTGAAATCCAGCCCGCATCCTTTTGCGAGAAGCCGAGTCCCTTGACGATGAAGGGCGTGAACCAGGTCAACCCGAGCGACAGCGCCCAATAGGCGCCGAAGGTCGCCGCACAGCAGCCGATGAAGGTTCGCGAGGTCAGAAGCTGGAAATAGGGAATCGCGCTGATCGGCCGCGGCTATCGCGAGCGCTCTGAACCAGCGGGCCCTCCTTGCCCATCACCAGCCACGCCGCCGCCCACATCAGGCCGACCACGCCGAGCGCGCCAAAGGCGTAGTGCCAGCTATGATTGACGATGATCCAGTTCAGCGCCGGCACCGCCAGGATGACGCCGAAGGCCGAGCCCTGTGAGAGAATGGCGGTCGGCAGCGTTCGCTTCTCGTCGGGAAACCACTTGTAGATCGCGTGCGCCGCCACCGAAAAGGCCGGCCCCTCGCCCGCGCCGAGGATGACGCGGCAGATCAGCAGCGTGGTGAAACTGACGGTGCCGACCATCGGAAACTGCGCCACCGACCAGATCACCGCCATCGCCAGCAGCACCCAGCGGGTGTCGATGCGGTTGACGATGAAGCCGACGACGATGGCCGAGATCGAAAACAGGAAGAAGAACGAGGAGCCAAGCAGGCCGAACTGCTCCGGCGAGAGCTTCAGCTCGTCCATGATCGGCGCGCCGGCGAGGCCGACCACGATCTTGTCGGCAAAGTTCACCAGCATGAACAGGAACAGCAGGAAGGTGATTTTCCAGGCACCCTTTGGCGTGCCCTTGGGCGTCGCTTGCGCGGTCATGGCAGGTTTCCCCGTTTTCTTTGCTGGCTCTGTAAGATCGGCCGGTTCCGATGGTACAAGGCGGCTCGCGGGCAAGGCAACCGGGATTTTCGCTGCCCGCTGCTACTGCGGCGGCGCGCGGCACGACCGGATCACGATCACGTCGCGGCGCGATTGAGACGTGATCCCGGGCACGCGCCCTGATATGTTGCATGCCATCACGTCAGGGGATTTTCATGGTCAGATCGGTCCATCGTCGCGCATGACCAACGGCAATTCCAGCGTGACCGGCCGGCTGCTTCACGTCACTGGCCTGACCAAGAGCTACCGCACCGCCGGCGAACAGGTTGCCGTGCTGCGCGGGGTGAACCTGACGGTCGCTGCCGGCGAGAGCGTCGCGCTGACGGGCGAATCCGGCAGCGGCAAGAGCACGCTCCTGCACCTGATCGCAGGCCTCGATGCCGCCGATGGCGGCGAGATCAGGCTGGCGGATGCGCAGGTTTGCGAACTCGGCGATGCCGGGCGCGCGGAATTGCGCCGCGACCGGCTCGGCCTGGTGTTTCAGCAATTCAACCTGATTCCGAGTCTCACGGTGGAAGACAATCTCGTTTTCCAGTCGCGCATTGCCGGCCGTCACGACGCGGCCTGGCACCGCGAACTGGTGGAGCGGCTCGGGCTCGGCAATTTCCTCAAGCGCTATCCCGAGCAATTGTCCGGCGGCCAGCAGCAACGCGTCGCGATCGGCCGGGCGCTGGCGGTAAAGCCGCTGCTGCTGCTGGCGGACGAGCCGACCGGCAATCTCGACGAGGACACCGCGGACGAGGTGCTGGCGCTGGCGCGCGATCTGGTGACGCGCAGCGGCTGCGGTTTTCTGATGGTGACGCACAGCGCAAGGCTCGCCGCCACGCTCGACCGGCAGGTCAATCTCCATGCCGGGGTGATCGCGTGAAGCGCGCGCTGTGGACGCTGGCCGTGTTGCTGAGCCATTGGCGGCGGCATCCGATGCAGCTTGCGACCCTGCTGATCGGACTGATCTCGGCGACCGCGCTGTGGAGCGGCGTGCAGGCGCTCAATCAGCAGGCGCGCACCTCCTACGATCGCGCCGCCGCCACCTTTGGCGGAACGCGCACCGCCATGCTGGCCGCCCGCAACGGCGCAAGCTTTCCGCAAAAACTGTTCGTCGACTTGCGCCGCGCCGGCTGGCCGGTCTCGCCGGTGCTCGAAGGCCGGATCCAGATCGAGGGACGTTCGTTCCGGCTATTGGGCATCGAGCCGGTGACGCTGCCCGCGGAAGTCGGCAATGCGCCTGCGATCGGCAAGGCCGATCTGCAATCCTTCATGACGCCGCCGGGCACGATGCTGGTGGCGCCGGAAACGCTTTCCGATCTCAAACTCGCCGAGGGCGCGCGCGCCCAGGCCAATGGCGGCGCATTGCTGCCGCCGCTGCGCGTGCAGCCGAACCTGGTGCCCGGCGTGCTGGTCGTCGACATCGGCATCGCGCAAGATCTGCTGAAGATGCCGGATCAGCTCTCGCGACTTCTGATCGGCAAGGCGGCAGGCAAACGCGCGCCGCTTGAAAGCATAGCGGGCGACCAGCTTCGCCTGATCGAACCAGATGCGGAGACCGACCTCGAACGCCTCACCGACAGTTTTCACCTGAACCTGACCGCGTTCGGGCTGCTGTCATTCTTTGTCGGGCTGTTCATCGTCAATTCGGCGATCGGGCTGGCCTTCGAGCAGCGGCTGCCGGTGCTGCGCACCTTGCGCGCCTGCGGCGTCTCGGCGCGGATGCTCAACGCCGTGCTGGTGCTTGAGCTGGTGTCGCTGGCGTTGATCGCGGGACTGATCGGCCTCGTGTGCGGCTACTTCATCGCCGGCGCGTTGCTGCCCGACGTCGCGGCCTCGCTGCGCGGGCTCTATGGCGCGCAGATTCCGGGACATCTGACGCTCAAGCCGCAATGGTGGTTCGCGGGCATCGCCATCAGCATTCTGGGCGCGCTCGCTGCAGCCGCCGCCAGCCTGACCAAGGCGCTGCGGCTGCCGCTGCTCGCCACCGCCCAGCCCTACGCGTGGCAACAGGCGCAGCGGCGCTGGCTGACCTACCAGAGCGCGCTGGCGCTCGCGGCGTTCGCCGCCGCCGCAGGCCTGCTCTGGTTCGGCGATTCCCTGATTTCGGGTTTTGCCGTGCTCGCGGCGCTGATGCTCGGCGCGGCGCTGATCCTGCCGATGTTTCTGGAGTTCATGCTGTCGCTTGGTCAGCGCTATGCGCGAGCCCCGGTCAGCGTCTGGTTCTGGGCCGACAGCCGCCAGCAACTCTCCGGGCTGTCGCTCGCCCTGATGGCGCTGTTGCTCGCGCTTGCCGTCAATGTCGGCGTCTCCACCATGGTCGAGAGTTTCAGCCGCACGTTTCTGGTCTGGCTCGACGGGCGGCTGGCGGCGGATGTCTATGTCAACGCCGCCAACGACAACGCAGGCGCACGAGATCAAGGCGTGGCTGCGCGAGCGTCCCGAGGTCGAGGCGATCCTGCCCGGCGCCCGCGCCGATACGCAATTGGCGGGCGCGCCGATCGAGGTGCTGGGCCTGCCCGATCACGCCACCTATCGCGACAACTGGCCGCTGCTGCAGTCGGCCGACAATGCCTGGATCAAGCTACGTCCCGGCAATGCGGCCCTCGTCAGCGAACAACTGGCGCGGCGCCTGCACCTTTCGGTCGGCGACCGCATCGAGGTGCCCGCGTCAGGCGGAAACTGGCCGCTCGACGTGGTCGGCATCTATGCCGATTACGGCAACCCCAAGGGCCAGATCGCGGTGAATTTCGCCGCGCTGACGCGGCGCTTTCCGGAAATCCCGCTGACGCGCATGGGATTGCGGGTCGCCCCGCCAAAGATACCGGCGCTGATCTCGGCGCTGCAGGAAAAATTCGCGCTCGACGACCGCAACGTCGCCGATCAGGCGACGATGAAGGCGGAATCGAAGCGGATCTTCAACCGCACCTTTGCGGTGACCGCGGCGCTGAACGCCTTCACGCTCGGCGTCGCCGGCGTCGCGCTGTTGACGAGCCTGCTGACGCTGGCCAATTCCCGGCTGCCGCAACTGGCCCCATTATGGGCGATCGGCATCACGCGGCGGCGGCTCGCGGCGATCGAGCTTCTGAAGACGATGTCGGTGGCGCTGATCACCACCATCTTCGCGCTTCCGCTCGGTCTCCTGGTCGCGTGGTGCCTGCTTGCGGTCGTCAACGTCAAGGCGTTCGGCTGGCGGCTGCCGTTTCACGTCTTCCCGATGCAACTGCTGTGGCTGACAGGCGTCGCGATGGCGGCCGCGGTCGCCGCGTCTGCGCTCCCCGTCATCAGGCTGGCGCGCATGCAGCCGGCGAGCCTGATCAGGATTTTTGCCAATGAACGGTAGCGGTCTGATTACCCGCCGCGGCTTCATCGGCGGCGCGCTCCTCGCAGGACTGGGCGGCAAGGCGCTCGCGCAGGGCTTTGCCGGGCTTGGCGAAAGCGCGGATGGATTTGCGGCGGTCGTGCCCGGCCGGACATTCGCATTTCCCGCCGACCACGGGCCGCATCCGGAATTCCGCATCGAGTGGTGGTATGTGACGGCCAATCTCGCCGACGCGCGCGGCACGGCCTATGGCGCGCAATGGACGCTGTTTCGCCAGGCGATCGCGGCGGGCGGCCCGCAGGAGGGCTGGGCCAACCAGCAGATCTGGATGGGCCATGCCGCCGTCACCCGCGCCGATACCCATCGCTTTGGCCAGGCGTTCGCGCGCGGCGGCATCGGTCAGGCCGGCGTCGACGCAAAGCCGTTTCGCGCCTGGATCGATGCCTGGGAGATGCGCGGGCTCGATCCCGTCAACGACGACAATATCGCGCCCTGTGAGCTGAAAGCATCGGGCGCCGACTTCAGCTACGCGCTGCGCCTCGACGCGGAACGCCCGCTGGTGCTGCAGGGCGACGGCGGCTACAGCCGCAAATCGCTGCGCGAACAGGCCTCCTATTATTACAGCCAGCCGCATTACACGGCGAAGGGCATCCTCACCATCGACGACAAGCCCGTCGACGTGACCGGACAGGCCTGGCTCGATCGCGAGTGGAGCAGCCAGCCGCTGGCCTCCGATCAAAGCGGATGGGACTGGCTCTCGCTGCATTTCAACGCCGGCGACAAACTGATGCTGTACCGGATGCGCCAGACCGACGGCCAGCATTACGGCTCCGGCAAATGGATCGCGCCCGACGGCACGGCCGAAATGCTCGGCACCGAAGACATCGTCATGACGCCGCTGACCGTCACGGAGATCGAGGGACGAAAGATCCCGACGGCATGGCGCATCGCCATTCCGAAGATGGCGCTGTCGATCGAGTGCACACCGCTCAACGCCCGAAGCTGGATGGGCACCAGCTTTCCCTATTGGGAAGGCCCGATCCGCTTTGCCGGCAGCCATGCCGGCTTGGGCTATCTGGAAATGACGGGCTATTAGGGTGGCTCGCTGCTTCACCCGCCCCTTGAGGGGGCGGGTCGGCTCACATGGAGCGCAGCGCAATGTGAGACGGGCGGGGCGACAGACTATCCACTCGGACGCTGTTGGACGTGGAGAGACCGTCACCCCACCTCGGTTCGCATTTCATGCGAACCGATCCTCGCCTCCAGGGGAGGATGAGCGCCAACCCGCCGTTATCGCAATAAAAGGAAGCAGACGACCTACTTCACCAGCGGGCAGCCGGAATCCTTCGCCGCCGGGAACGCCTTGTCGCCGGGCACCACGGCGAGCTGCTTGTAGTAATCCCACGGCTTCTTCGATTCCGACGGCTTCTTGACCTCGAACAGATAGAGGTCGTGCACCATGCGGCCGTTTTCGAGCACCTTGCCGCCTTGCGCGAAATCGTCGTCGACCGGAAGCTCCTTCAGCTTCTTGGCGACCGCCTCGGTGTCCTTGGTGCCTGCGGCCTTGACCGCCTTCAGATATTGCAGCGTCGCCGAATAGGTGCCGGCCTGGATCATGTTCGGCATGCGGCCGGTACGCTTGAAGAAGCGTTCGCGCGAGGTTGCGGCTCTTGGCGTCGCGGTCCCAGTAGTAGCCTTCCGTCAGCACCAGGCCTTGCGCGGCGTCGAGCCCGAGGCCGTGGACTTCGGCGAGCGTCAGCAACAGGCCGGCAAGCTTCTGGCCGCTCTTGACGATGCCGAATTCCGCCGCCTGCTTGATCGAGTTGGTGGTGTCGAGGCCGGCATTGGCGAGGCCGATGATCTTGGCTTTCGAGCTTTGCGCCTGCAGCAGGAAGGAGGAGAAGTCCGCGGTGTTGAGGGGAATGCGGACCGAACCCAGCACCTTGCCGCCCTTGGCCTTGACGAAATCGCTGGTGTCCTTCTCGAGCGCATAGCCGAAGGCGTAGTCGGCGGTCATGAAGAACCAGCTATCGCCGCCGGCTTCCACCAGCGAGCCACCGGTGCCGAACGCCAGCGCATGCGTATCGTAGGCCCAGTGGAATCCGTAGGGCTGACAGGCGTCGCCGGTCAGGCGCGACGTCGCCGCGCCGACGACGATGTCGATCTTCTTCTTCTCCTTCGAAAGCTCGTGAATCGCGAGCGCGACGGAGGACGTCGTCAGCTCGGTGATCATGTCGACGTTTTCGACGTCGTACCAGCGCCGCGCGATGGCGCTGCCGAGATCCGGCTTGTTCTGGTGGTCGGCGGAGATGACTTCGATCTTGTGGCCGAGCACCTCGCCGCCGAAATCCTCCACCGCCATCTTGGCGGCCTCGAACGACCATTTGCCGCCGTAATCGGCGTAGACCCCGGACTGATCGTTCAGAATACCGATCTTGACGCCCTGCGCCGATGCCGGCGCGGCGAGCAAAAGACCACCCACCGCAACGGCGGCCAACAATCCCGACTTCATTTTTTTCTCCCGGAATTTTTTGTCAGAGGAACCTGGCAACACTATTCAATAACCCCGCGCCTGCCCATCCATTTCGGATCAGCCAAAAGTATGGGGAGCTTGCCGTCATCCGTCATTCCGGGGCGCGCGAAGCGCGAGCCCGGAATCCATTTCACGATCAGCGTGCGGCCCGATGGATTCCGGGCTGCGCTACGGCGCATCCCGGAATGACGACTGCTGACAGTCCGAGTCACGTGCTCACGCCACGGCCGGCTTCTTGCCGCTCTTCCCGTCCGCCAGGTTCCGCACGATCACATAGAAGATCGGCGTGAAGATCAGGCCGAACAGCGTCACCCCGAGCATGCCGAAGAACACGGCGACGCCCACCGCCTGCCGCATCTCCGATCCCGAGCCCGTCGAGATCACCAGCGGCAGCACGCCGAGGATGAAGGCGAACGACGTCATCAGGATCGGCCGCAACCGCAGCCGGCAGGCTTCGACCACGGCCTCCAGCCGCGGCTTGCCCTCAAGCTCGATATCGCGCGCGAACTCGACGATCAGAATGGCATTCTTGGCCGCCAGCCCCACCAGCACGACGAAACCGATCTGGGTCAGGATGTTGACGTCCTGCCCCATGATCCGCACGCCGATGGTGGCGGCCAGCAGACACATCGGCACGATCAGGATGACCGCGAATGGCAGGCTCCACGAGCCATATTGCGCCGCCAGCACCAGGAAGACGAACAGCACGCAGATCGGAAACACGTAGAGGCCGGTGTTGCCGCCGGTGACCTGCTGATAGGACAGATCCGTCCATTCGAACGAGAAGCCGCTCGGCAGCGTATCCTCGGCCAGCTTCTTCATGGTGTTGATGGCGGTCGCCGAACTGGTGCCGGGCAGCGTGTCGCCCTGCAGTTCGGACGCGGGATAGAGATTGTAGCGCGCGACGCGGTCGGGCCCTGAGACATCGCGGAAACTCACGACGCTGCCGAGCATCACCATGTCGCCGGCGGCGTTGCGGGTGCGCAGGCGCGCCAGATCGGAGGTCTCTTTCCGGAACGGCAGGTCGGCCTGCGCCGTGACGTGGTAGGTGCGGCCGAACAGATTGAAGTCGTTGACATAGGACGAGCCGAAATAGGTCTGGATCGTGTCGGTGATCCCGGCAATCGGCACGCCGAGCTTCTGCGCCTTGACGCGATCGATGTCGACGAACAGTTGCGGCGTGTTGGCGGCAAACGGCGAGAACACCTGGGTCAGGCCCGGCGCCTTGCGCGCCGCGCCGACCAGTTCGTCGGTCGCCGCGGCCAGCATTTCCGAGCCGCGGCCCTGACGGTCCTGGATCCGCATGGTGAAGCCGCCGCCGGTGCCGATGCCGGGCACCGCGGGCGGCGGGATGACGATGATGAAGGCGCCCTGGATGCTCGCCAGCCGCATGCGCAGATTGTTGGTGACCGCCAGCGCGGACAGTCCCTTCTTGTGGCGCTCTTCCGCGTCCTCGAACACGGGGAACAAGGCCGCGGCATTGCTCGCCTGCGTCCGCGTCGCACCCGAAAAGCCGGCAAATGCCGCCACGCGAATGATGCCTGGCGTATCCAGCGCAATTCGCTCGATCTCACGCACGATCTCGGTGGTGCGCGCCAGCGACGCCGCGCCCGGCAACTGCACCGAGACGATGACGTAGCCGCGGTCCTGCGCCGGAATGAAACCTTGCGGCGTGGTCATCAGCAGCCACCCGGCGCTGCCGATCAGCGCCGCATAGAGCACCAGCATCACGAACGGAATGCCGGATCACGAAATCGGCGGCGCTGCCATAGCCATGCGACAGCCGATCGAAGCCGCGATTGAACACGCCGGTAAACGCGTCCCAGCCGCGCGCGATGAAATTCCAGCTCGCCGGCGGCCGCTTGTCCTCATGCGGCTGCAGGATCAGCGAGGCCAGCGCCGGCGAAAGCGTCAGCGAACAGAAGCAGGAAATCGCGGTCGCAACCGCAATGGTAACGGCAAACTGCTGGAAGAACTGCCCGGAGATGCCGCCGAGAAACGCGGTCGGCACGAACACCGCGCACAGCACCAGCGCGATCGACACCAGCGCGCCGCCGACCTCTTCCATGGTGCGCAGCGCGGCATCGCGCCGGCTCATGCCGTGCTCGAGATGGCGCTCGACATTCTCGACCACCACGATCGCGTCGTCGACCACGATGCCGACCGCGAGCACGAGCCCGAACAGGGTGAGATTGTTGATCGAGAATCCCAGCGCCGCCATCACCGCAAAGGTGCCGACCAGCGACACCGGGATGGCGATGATCGGAATGATGGCCGGACGCCAGCCCTGCAAGAACACCAGCACCACGATCACGACCAGCGCCATCGCCTCGTAGATGCGTCTTGATCAGTTCGCTGACGGACTGCGCGATGAATTCGGTCGGGTTGTAGCCGATGTTGTAGTCGAGCCCCTTCGGAAAGCTCGCCTTCAGCCGCTCCATGGTGTTCGAAATGTTCTTGGCGGTCGCCAGCGCGTTCGAGCCGGGCCGCTGGGTCACCAGCATGGCGACGGCGGATTTCCGCAGCAGGAAGCTGTTGGTGGTATAGGCCAGCGCGCCGAGTTCGATCCGCGCGACGTCGCGCAGCTTGACGGTGCGCCCGTCGGCGCCGGCCTTGACCACGATCTCCTCGAACTGCTTCGGGTCCTTCAGACGGCCGGTAAAGGTGAGGTTCGGCGAGAAAGCGCGGTCGGCGATCGGCGGTTCCGCGATCTGGCCGCCCGCGATCTGCACGTTTTGCGCGCGGATCGCCGCCACCACCTCGGCCGCGGTCAGGCCCAGCGTGGCGATCTTGTCGGGATCGAGCCACAGCCGCATCGAATAGTCGCGCGCGCCGAACATCTGGATGTCGCCGACGCCGTCGAGCCGGAGCAACTGGTCGCGGACCTGCAGCAGCGCGTAGTTGGAGATGTAGAGCTGGTCGAACGTGTCGTCCGGCGACAGCATGAACGCGACCATCAGGATGTCGGGGCTGTTCTTGCGGGTGACGACGCCGTTGCGCTGCACCTCTTCGGGCAGCCGCGGCTGCGCGATCGCGACGCGGTTCTGCACCAGCACCTGGGCCTTGTCGAGATCGGTGCCGAGCTTGAACGTGACCGTGATCGTCAACTGCCCGTTCGAGGTCGCCTGGCTGTAGAGATACAGCATGTCCTCGACGCCGTTGATCTCCTGCTCGATCGGAGCGGCGACCGTATCGGAGACGGTTTGCGCCGAGGCGCCGGGATATTGCGTGGTGACCACCACCGTCGGCGGCACCACCTGCGGATATTCCGAGACCGGCAGCGTGGTGTAGGCGATCGCGCCGACAATCAGCAGCACGATCGACAGCACCATCGCCAGGATGGGCTGGTTGATGGAGAGCCGGCCCAGATTCATGTCTTGCCACCGGCCGGCTTGGCCTCGGCCGTGTGCGGGGTGACTTTCGCACCCACCCGCGCGCGCTGCAGGCCGTCGACAATCACCCGGTCTTCCGGCTTCAGCCCCTCGCGGATCACGCGCAGGCCTTCGTCGAGCGGCCCCAGCGTCACCGGCTTCGCCTCGACCGTGTTGTCGTCCTTGACGACGAAAACGATCTTGCGCGACTGGTCGGTCGCGATCGCCGTGTCCGGCAGCAGCAACGCTTCGTAGGGCGAACTGCCGATGATCCGGACCCGGCCGAACTGGCCGGGCAGGATCGAGAGATCCTTGTTCGGGATCACGGCGCGGCTGCGCAGCGTCCCGGTCGAGACGTCCAGGCGGTTGTCGAGGAAATCCATCTTGCCCTCATGCGAGGGCTTGGTCTCGCCGGTCAGCGTCACCTCGACCGGGTTCGGCGTATCGCGCGAACTCGGGCGCTTGCCTTCGAACCAGAGCCTGCTGTTCCGCAGGTAGGTCGCCTCATCGACGTCGAAATAGATGTAGATCGGATCGAGCGAGACGATCGAGGTCAGCAGCGTCGCGCCGCCCTCGCTGCCCTGCACGAGGTTGCCGGGCGTGACCAGATGGCGGCTCACCCGGCCCGTGATCGGCGCCATCACATGGGTGAACTCGATATTGAGCTTGGCGGCCTTGAGCGCGCCTTCGGCCTGCATTTCCGCGGCGCGCGCCGCCTGCAAGGTCTGGCGGCGCTGGTCGACGATGGAATCGGACACCGCCTGGGTCTGGTTCAACGTCAGCGCGCGGTCGAGTTCGCGCTTGGCGAGTTCGGCTTTCGCGCGCGCATCCGACAACTGGCCATCGGCCTGCTCGGCGACCGCCTCGAACGGACGGGCGTCGATCACGTAAAGCAGATCGCCCGTGCTTGACGATGGAGCCGTCGCGGAATTCGACCGATGTCACGAAGCCGCCGACGCGGGCGCGAACCTGGACTTCCTGGACCGCTTCGAACCGTCCGGTGAATTCATCCCAGTCGGTCACGGTGCGCTTCACCGGCTGCGCAACCGTGACGGGCGGCGCCGCCGCGGCCGGCTGTTGCGGCGGCTTGTCGCCGCACGCCGACAGCGCCAGCGCGAGCAGCGGGGTCAGCCATTTGAGGCCGTGAGGTGAGCGCAGGTCGATCCCCGCCGGCTAACGCCGGACGCTTCAATTGCTCAGTTGCGGTCAAACCCCATCTCCCGTCTCGACATCCCTGATGGATGAAAGCCGCCGTGGAACTTTGGCGGAGGCCACAGATGTGATCGGTTCCCAGTCTCGTCAAGAAGCCGCAGGGATCAAGCCCAATCGTTATGCATTCGCGGGGGCAACGCCCTGCAAATCTCGTGCTTTTTCGCACTGCGACGGCAGCGAGACGCATAGCAGTGAACGCCTCAGCTAACCGCCAGCTGGTGACGAAAACGTGACGTCGTAGGCCGCATCGTAGGATGGGTGGAGCGAAGCGATACCCATCAACACCGGTGCGGATCGCGATGGGTATCGCTTCGCTCCGCCATCCTACGGGGCGATGCGGCCGACAGCATCATCTTCATGCATGACGTCGCGGATTTCCTCCGCTAACGTTGGCGTCAAGGCTCGCCACAAGGGCCAAAAATGTCCAGGGAGGACAGACGTGCATAAAGGTCGTGTCGTATTCGGCGCGATGGATGAGGTCGTGTTCGGGCGGCCGGCATCCGAGGCGATTGTCGAACAGCTGAACCGGCTGGACGCAAAACGCGCGTTCCTGATGGTCAGCGGCACGCTGAACCGCGAAACCGACGAGATCGAGAACATTCGCCGCGTGCTGGGACCGCGCTGCGTCGGCACCTTCGACGCGATGCCGCCGCATACGCCGCGCGCGGCGGTGATTGCCGCGGCAGACCAGGCCCGCACCGCCGGGGCCGACCTGATCGTAACCATCGGCGGCGGCTCGATCACCGACGGCGCCAAGGCTGTGCAGCTTTGCCTCGCCAACGACATCCGCAATCCCGACGACATCGACCGGATCAGGACAGGGCGCGGCACTCCGCCGCAACTCAAGGCGCCGACGGTGCGTCAGATCAGCGTGCCGACGACGATTGCCGGCGGCGAGTTTTCCGCCACGGCCGGCGTCACCAACGAGAAGACCAAGGTCAAGGAAGCGCTTGCGCCATCCGCTGCTGATGCCGCGGGCCGTGATCCTCGATCCCTGGCTCAGCCTGCACACGCCGGAATGGCTGTGGCTCTCGACCGGCATCCGCGCCGTCGACCATTGCGTCGAGGGCATCTGCTCGCGCGAGGCGCAGCCTTACGGCGACGCCCAGGCGCTGCAGGGGCTATCGATGCTGGCGCAGGCGTATGCCGCGGGTGAAGGCCGACGCCCAAAACCTCGACGCGCGGATGGATTGCCAGATCGGGACCTGGCTTTCGACCGGGCCGCTGGCTTCCGGCGTGCCGATGGGCGCCAGCCACGGCATCGGCTACGTGCTCGGCGCGGAGTTCGGCGTGCCGCACGGCTACACCTCCTGCGTGATGCTGCCGTCGGTGATGCGCTGGAACAAGTCAGCCAATGCCGAGCGGCAGGCGCTGGTCGCCGCCGCCATGGGGCATCCGAACGAGGACGCCGGCGACGTGCTCGACGACTTCATTCGCAGATCTCGGCATGCCGCGCAGCCTGCGCGAGGTCAAGGTTGGGCCCGAGCATTTCGACCGCATCGCGCAGCCAGGCAATGGCAACGCCCTGGGTGCCGCGCAACCCGCGCAAGATCGAGGGACCGGCGCAGGTGCGCGAAATTCTGGATATGGCCGCGTAGGGAGACCAAAGCCAACATGTACACCGGCAAGCATGCTCATCTTCGTCCGCTTCAGCCCGCCTTCATCATGGCGAGCACGGGCGAAACGGTCACCTATCGCGAGCTGGAGGCGCGCAGCAACCGGCTGGCGCACCTGTTTCGCAACCGCGGCCTGAAGCGGCTCGACCACTATTCGATCTTCATGGAGAACAACAGCCGCTATCTCGAAGCCTGCGGCGCCGGCGAACGCTCGGGCCTCTATTACACCTGCGTGAACTCCTACCTGACCGCGGGCGAACTCGCCTACATCCTGACCAACAGCCAGTCGCGCATCCTCATCACGTCGAAGGAAAAACTCGATATCGCGCGCGAGGCGCTGAAGGAATGCCCCAAGGTCGAACTCTGCATCGTCGCCGATGGCGAAGGCGAAAGCGATCGCATCGTCGGCCTGCAGGAAGTAACGGCTGGTTTGCCGCACACGCCGATCGCCGACGAATGCGTCGGCACCGCGATGCTTTATTCCTCCGGCACCACCGGCCGCCCGAAGGGAATTCTGCGCCCGCTGCCGGAACTGCCGGCCGATCAGCAATTGCCGCTGTTCGATTTCCTGGTGAAGATCTGGCAGTACCGCGAGGGCATGATCTATCTGTCGCCGGCGCCGCTCTATCATTCGGCGCCGCAGGCCGCCGTCAACCTCACGATCAAGATGGGCGGCACCGCCATCATCATGGAACGGTTCGATCCCGAACATTATCTCGCGCTGATCCCGAAATGGGGCGTCACCCACACCCAGCTGGTGCCGACGATGTTCTCGCGGATGCTGAAACTGCCGGAGGAGGTGCGCAAGCGCTACGACCTGTCGTCGCTCGAGATCGCGGTTCACGCCGCCGCGCCCTGCCCGGCGGCGGTCAAGGACGACATCATCAAATGGTGGGGACCGATCATCCACGAATATTACGGCGCCACCGAAGGGCTCGGCTTTACCGCCTGCAACAGCGAGGAATGGCTGGCCCATCGCGGCACGGTGGGCCGGGTGCTGCTCGGCGATTTGCACATCCTCGATGAAAATATGCAGCCCTGCCCGGTCGGCACGGCGGGCACGGTGTGGTTCAAGACCGCCACGCCGTTCGAATATTTCAACGATCCGGGCAAGACGCAGGAGGCCCGTTCGACCGACGGCAGCATGAGCACGGTCGGCGATGTCGGCTATGTCGATGACGACGGCTATCTCTATCTGACCGATCGCGCCACGTTCATGATCATCTCCGGTGGCGTCAACATCTACCCGCAGGAATGCGAGAACCTGTTGATCACCCATCCCAAGATCGCGGATGCCGCCGTGTTCGGCGTGCCCAATCCGGATCTCGGCGAGGAGGTGAAGGCGGTGGTGCAGCCGATGCCGGGGGTTTCGCCTGATCAGGAGCTGGCCGACGAACTGATCGCCTTCTGCAGCCAGTCGCTGTCGCGCCAGAAAGTGCCGCGTTCGATCGATTTCGAGGCCGAGCTGCCGCGACTTCCGACCGGAAAACTCTACAAGCGGCTGTTGCGCGATCGCTACTGGGGCAACAAGACCTCGCGGATCGTGTGATGCCGCTGCGTGTTGGTGCGGTGCATCATCTTCGGGTGAGGCATTTTGGCAAGCGCGGGTGACCAACCCCGCGGAATTCGGCAAATGGCGGAAAAGCAGCCGGCAGTTCCGTGACACGGACTTTCGTATTAGTCCGAATTGCCAATCCCTGCACCGGCTTGGCTGGTTGCCCGGACGCGGCGTCATGCTATCGTCCGGACCAATCGGCCATTTGAGACCGAAAAATGTGGAGGGGATCATGCGGAGCGTTCAAGCGCTTGCCGTCGCGGTATTGTTATTGCTGCCGGCTTTTGACGTGGCGTCGGCCGGTGAGCCGAAACAGGGCGGCATCCTCAGGGTCTATCACCGCGACAGCCCGGGCAGCGCCTCGATCCACGAGGGCGCGACCTATTCGATCAACATTCCCTTCATGCCGGTTTTCAACAACCTCGTCATGTTCAAGCAGGATGTGGCGCAGAACAGCGTCGATTCGATCGTCCCGGATCTCGCGGAGAGCTGGGCCTGGAGCAGCGACAACAAGAAGCTGACCTTCAAGCTGCGGCAGGGCGTCAAATGGCATGACGGCAAGCCGTTCACCTCCGCCGACGTCAAATGCACCTTCGACATGCTGATGGGCAAGTCGCAGCAGAAATTCCGCCAGAACCCGCGCAAGTCCTGGTACGATCAGGTCAGCGACGTGACGGTCAACGGCGATTTCGAAGCGTCGTTCAACATGAAGCGACCGCAGCCGGCGCTGTTGTCCCTGCTCGCCTCCGGCTATACGCCGGTCTATCCCTGCCACGTCTCGCCGGGCGAGATGCGTACCCACCCGATCGGCACCGGCCCGTTCAAATTCGTCGAGTTCAAGGCCAACGAGTTGATCAAGCTCACCAAAAATCCCGACTACTTCAAGAAGGGCCTGCCGCATCTCGACGGCATCGAATTCACCATCATTACCAACCGCTCGACCGCGATTCTCGGATTTGTCTCCGGAAAATTCGACATGACGTTCCCGACCGAAGTGTCGATCCCGCTGCTCAAGGAGGTCAAGGCGCAGGCGCCGAACGCGGTTTGCGTGGTCGAGCCGATCAACGTCTCGACCAACATCATCGTCAACTCGTCCTCCCCGCCGTTCGACAATGCCGACATTCGCCGCGCGCTGGCGCTGGCGCTGGATCGCAAGGCGTTCGTCCAGATCATGTTCGAGGGGCAGGCCGATATCGGCGGCACGATGCTTCCGGCGCCGGGCGGCCTCTGGGCGATGCCGAAGGAAATGCTGGAATCGATCCCGGGCTATGGCCCCGACATCAACGCCAACCGGGAAGAGGCGCGCAAACTGATGCAGAAGGCGGGTTACGGGCCGGACAAGCGTCTCGCCGTCAAGGTTTCGACGCGCAACATTCCGGTCTATCGCGATCCCGCCGTCATCCTGATCGACCAGTTGAAGAGCATCTATATCGACGCCGAACTCGACGTCGTCGACACCGCGCAATGGTTCCCGAAGGTCGCCCGCAAGGACTACGCGCTCGGTCTCAACCTCACCGGCAATGCCGTGGACGATCCCGACCAGTCCTTCTACGAGAACTATTCCTGCGGATCGGAGCGGAACTACACCAATTACTGCAACAAGGAGATCGAGAAGCTGTTCGACCAGCAGTCCGCCGAGACCGACAAGGAGAAGCGCAAGAAGCTGGTTTGGGAAATCGACAAGAAGTTGCAGGAGGACGTGGCGCGCCCGATCATCTACCACGGCCGGCATGGGTTCGTGCTGGCAACCCTACGTCAAGGGCATCACCATCATGGTGAACAGCTCCTATAACGGCTATCGTTACGAAGACGTCTGGATGGACAAGTAACCGTTCAGGCCCGAACATAGCGTGTTAGAGCGAAGTGAGCTCCACTTCGCGTGAAGAAGATGCGTCAAAACAAGAAAACTGGAGTTCGGTTCTGATTTAGTCAGAACCGAACTCAAGCCAGCCTGCCCAGGGAGAACCGCCTAGGTGTTTGCTTATATCGTGCGACGCCTCGCCTTGATGCTCGTGACCCTGATCGGGATCTCGATCATCATCTTCGTGCTGCTGCGCGTCGTTCCCGGCAACATCGTCGACATCCTGTTCGACGCCGCCGGCTTCGTCGATCCCACCGACAAGGCCAATCTGGAAAAGGAGCTCGGCCTCAATTTGCCGATCTGGCAGCAATATCTGAACTGGATCGGCGGGCTGCTGCACGGCGATCTCGGCTATTCCTACGTGTCGGAAAAGCCGGCGCTGCAGGAGATCCTGCCGCGCATTCCGATCACGGCGCGGCTGGCGGCGCTTGCCCTGCTGTTCTCCGCCTCGATCGGCATTCCGCTTGGCGTCATCAGCGCCGTGCATCAGGGCTCGCGGCTCGACTATGCCTTGCGCATCGTCAGCCTGAGCGGGCTGTCGCTGCCCTCGTTCTGGCTCGGGCTCTTGATCCTGATGGCGTCGGTCTCGCTGTTCGGCAGCATGCCGATCTACAATCCGAATCCGAAGACCTGGACCGAGGCGTTCGCGATCTATGCCGTTCCGGCCATGGCGGTCGGCTTTCGCAGCGCCGCGCTGACCATGCGCATCACGCGCTCCTCGATGCTGGAAATCCTGCGGCAGGACTACATCCGCACCGCGCGCGCCAAGGGCGCCTCCGAGACCTCGGTGAATTATCGCCACGCACTGAAGAACGCCATTCTTCCGGTCATTACCGTGATCGGCATCGAGGCGGCGTTCCTGATCGGCGGGCTGATCGTCACCGAGACCGTGTTCAATATTCCCGGCGTCGCCCGCTTCCTGGTCGAGGCGCTGCGCTGGCGCGATTACCCGATCGTCCAGAACCTCGTGATGCTGATCGCCGTGGTCGTGGTGGTCGCAAACTTCACCGTCGACATGCTTTACGCCGCGATCGATCCGCGCATCCGGTATGGGGATTAACAGCTTGGCCACGATCAACTTCGATAGCGAGTTAAGACGGGCCGGCGCCCATTCGACGCATGGCTGGCGCCGGCTGCTGTTTCTCGCGCAGCGCTATCTGCTCGGCACGATCGGCCTTGTCATCATGGTGATGTTCGTCTGGATGGCGATCTCGGCCGACCTGATCTGCCGTTACGATCCGCTCAGCGTCGATTCCGCGCAACGGCTGGCCGCACCCAGCGTGGCGCACTGGATGGGAACCAATTCATTCGGCCGCGACGTCTGGAGCCGGATCGTCCATGGCGCGCGGGTATCGCTGGCGGTCGGCATCGGCGCCACCGCGCTCGGATCGTCACTCGGCGTCATTGTCGGCCTCGCTTCGGGCTATCTGTCAGGCTGGGTCGACCTGGTGTTCCAGCGCGTCACCGATATTCTGCAGGCCCTGCCCCTGCTGGTGCTGGCGCTGGTGATGACGGCGGCGCTCGGGCCGTCGCTGCCGAACGTGATCATCGCCATTGCGATCCCGCTGATCCCGACGGTCGCCCGCGTGATCCGCGCCAACACGCTGGCGCTGCGCGAACTGCCGTTCGTCGAGGCCGCCAAATCGATCGGCATGAGCGAGACCCGCATCGCGCTCCGCCACGTGCTGCCCAACACGCTGGCGCCGCTGATCGTGCTGGCGACCGCGCAGCTCGGCTCCACCATTCTCACCGAAGCCTCGCTGTCGTTCCTCGGCCTCGGCATTCCCGAGCCCTATCCGTCCTGGGGACGCATGCTGTCGGAATCGGCGGCGGAATATGTCCGCACCGCGCCGTGGCTGGTGATCTTCCCGGGAGTTGCGATCAGCCTGGCGGTGTTCGGCACCAATCTGTTCGGCGACGCGTTGCGCGACATCCTCGACCCGAGGCAGCGCGGCTGATGACCGAGGCGCAGAAGGACGACATGGTTCTCGACGTGAAGAACCTGCAGACGGTGTTCTTCACCAATTCGGGGCTGTTCCGCGCGGTCGACGACGTTTCGTTCAGCGTCCGCCGCGGCGAGACGCTGGCGATCGTCGGCGAATCCGGCTGCGGCAAGAGCGTGACCGCGCTGTCGGTGATGCGGCTGGTGCCGGACCCGCCGGGCCGGGTGATCGGCGGCTCGGTGACGCTGGAAGGCACCGACCTGCTCGGCCTCGGCGAGGCCGAGATGCGCAAGATCCGCGGCAACCGGATCTCGATGATTTTTCAGGAGCCGATGACCTCGCTCAATCCCGTGATGCGGATCGGCGACCAGATCACCGAAGTGCTCCGCCTGCACCGGGAAATGACCTCCAAGGAGACGTGGGCGAAGGCGGTCGAAATGCTGCGTCTGGTCCGCATCCCCGAGCCGGAACGGCGGGCGCAGGAATATCCGCATCAGCTTTCCGGCGGCATGCGGCAGCGCGCGATGATCGCGATGGCGCTGGCGTGCCGCCCGGTGCTGTTGATCGCGGACGAGCCGACCACCGCGCTCGACGTGACGATCCAGGCGCAGATCCTGGCGCTGATCGTCGATCTGCAGAAGACGCTCGGCACCGGGCTGATCCTGATCACGCACGACCTCGGCGTGGTGGCGCAGACCGCGCAGCGCGTCATCGTGATGTATGCCGGCAAGAAGGTCGAGGAAGCGACCGTGGAAGACCTGTTCGCGAATCCGAGGCATCCCTATACGCGCGGGCTGATGGCCTCGATGCCGGCGGTGATTTCGTTCGGCGCCAAGACCGATGCGCGGCTGAACGAAATTCCCGGCATGGTGCCGTCGCTGACCAACCTGCCGCCGGGCTGCGCCTTTGCGCCGCGCTGCAGCCTCGCCATCGATCGCTGCCGCGCCGAATACCCGCCGCTGCAGGAAGTCGACGGCGATCATTTCGCGGCGTGCTGGCGTGCGGCGGAACTGGTGGGTGCGCCATGACCGATCAACGCCCCCTGCTCGAGGTCACCGACCTCGTCAAGCATTACGCGGTGCGCGGCGGCGTCCTGCGCCGGCGCGTCGGCACGGTGCATGCCGTCGACGGCGTCAGCTTCTCCGTCGGCAAGGGCGAGACGCTCGGGCTGGTCGGCGAATCCGGCTGCGGCAAATCGACGGTCGCGCGCAGCGTGCTGCGGCTGGTGGAGCCGTCCAGCGGCGCCATCAAGCTCAACGGCACCGACATCATCGGCCTCAGCAAGGCCGAGATGCGGCCGCACCGGCGCTCGATGCAGATCGTGTTCCAGGACCCGTTCGCCTCGCTCAATCCGCGCATGACCGCGGGCGATATCGTCGGCGAACCGCTCAGCGTGCACGGCCTTGCCACCGGCCGCGCGCAACAGGAACGCGTCGCCGAACTGTTCGCGCAGGTGGGCCTGCGCGCCGACCAGATGAAGAACTATCCGCATCAGTTCTCCGGCGGCCAGCGGCAGCGCATCTGCATCGCACGCGCATTGTCGCTCGGGCCGAGTCTGATCGTGTGCGACGAGCCGGTCTCGGCGCTCGACGTCTCGATCCAGGCGCAGGTCATCAATTTGTTGATCGACCTGCAGCGCAAGAACGGTTTTTCGTACCTGTTCATCGCGCATGATCTCGCCGTCGTCGCCCATATCAGCCACCGCGTCGCCGTGATGTATCTCGGGCGCATCGTCGAGATCGCCGACAAGACCGAATTGTTTGCCAACCCGCGCCATCCCTACACGCAGGCGCTGCTGGCCTCGGTCCCGATCGCCGATCCCAAGGCAAAGACGACTTGCGCCCATGGTCGACGGCGACGTCCCGAGCCCGATCAACCCGCCCTCGGGCTGCGCCTTCCACACCCGCTGCCGCTATGCGATGGACCGCTGCAAGGTGGAGCGGCCGGCGCTGGTGGCGGCCGGCGAAGCGGCATCAGGTGGCATGCTGGCTGAATGACGGGACGGGGCGGCCGGAGAATTCATAGGGTGGCGTCGTAGCCCGGGCGAGCGAAGCGACCCCGGGGACCGGTCCCGCATATCGCTCCGCTCATGCGGGCTACGCAGCAAGGAACGTACGGCTCACATGGAGCGCAGCGCAATGTGAGACGGGGCGGGGTGACAGTCTCTCCACTCGGACGCTGTTGGACGTGAGAGACCGTCACCCCGCCTCGCCGCGCGTTGCGCGCGTCGACCCGCCCCCTCAAGGAGCGGTGAGTCGACCACCGCCGCGATCTCCACGACGATCCTGCCCGTCGTCACCTGCTCGCCTTCGGCGACATCGATCGACGACACCGTGCCCGCGACACCCGCCGTGTGCACGTGCTCCATCTTCATCGCTTCCAGCGTCATCACGGGCTGGCCGGCGGCAACCTGCTCGCCGGGCTTGACCAGCACGGCGACGACGCGGCCGTTCATCGCCGCGCGCACCTTGCCGTCGCCACCGGCCGCCGCGGCCGACACCGGCGCCGCGAGCGTCAGATCGCGGACGGCAATCGTGACGCCGCGATGCAGGACATACAGCCGGTCGCCATCGCGCAGGAATCTCGCCGATTCCATCATGCCGTCGGTGCGGAAGCGGATCGTATCGCGAACCAAGCTCGTCAATCTCGAAGCGAAGCTCGCTGCCATCGACGACGGCGACATAGCCGCCGTCGCGGCCGCGCACGATGTCCACCTCCTGCGCGCCATGGCCGAGATCGATCCGCATCGTCAGCGGAAACGTCGCGGCCAGACTTCGCCCGCTGCGCCAGGGCGGCGCGTGGGGATTGGTGACGTAGAGCAGCAAGGCGGCCAGCGCGGCTTCCGCCTTGTCGTTCGCACGTGGCGCCAGCAATTCGTCGCGATGATTGCCGATGAAAGCCGTGGTCGCTTCGCCCTTGGCAAAACCGGGATGACGCAGACAGGAAATCAGAAATCCCTGATTGGTGGTGACGCCGAATGCCGCGGTCTGCTCCAGCGCGCAGATCAGCCGGCCGCGCGCCTCGTTGCGATCGGCGCCATGGCTGACGATCTTGGCGATCATCGAATCGTAGAACGGCGGAATCTCCGAGCCGGATTGCAGCGCGTGCTCGACGCGGATGCCATCCGGCATCTGCCACAGCGCCATCCTGCCCGATTGCGGCATGAAATCATGGGCGGCATCCTCCGAGCACAGCCGCACTTCGATGGCGTGGCCGGAGAATTTGATGTCTTCCTGCACAAGCCCAAGCGGCTCGCCGCCGGCAATACGCAACTGCAGTTCGACCAGATCGAGCCCGGTGATCGCCTCGGTGACGGGATGCTCGACCTGCAGCCGCGTGTTCATTTCCATGAAATAGAACTCGCCGCTTGGATCGAGCAGGAATTCCAGCGTGCCGGCGCCCTCATAGCGAAGTCGACTTGACCGCGGCGACCGCGACGTCGCCCATGCGCGCCCGCAATTTCGCGTCACCTTCGGCGACGGCGCTTCCTCGATCAGCTTCTGGTGCCGGCGCTGCACCGAGCAATCGCGCTCGCCGAGATGAATGGCGTTGCCATAGCGGTCGCCAAACACCTGGATTTCGATGTGTCGGGGATCGACGATGGCGCGTTCCAGAATCACGGTGGGATCGCCGAACGCGCCCTGCGCCTCCGACCGCGCGCTGCGCAGCGCATCCGGAAATGCCGCGGCGTCCGCGACCAGCCGCATGCCGCGCCCGCCGCCGCCGGCGACCGCCTTGATCATGACGGGAAAGCCGATCTTTCTGGCTTCCGCCAGCATCGCGGCGTCGCTCTGGTCCGCCCCCTGATAGCCGGGTACGCAAGGCACGCCGGCCTTTTGCATGATGTCCTTGGCGCCGGCCTTGTTGCCCATCGCCCGGATCGCCTCCGGCGACGGTCCGATGAACACCAGCCCGGCATCGCGGCAGGCTTGCGCAAAGTCCTCGTTCTCGGCGAGGAAGCCATAGCCCGGATGCACCGCGCTGGCGCCGCTGGCCTTGGCGGCGGCGATGATCGCATCGATCCGCAGGTACGACTGCGCCGGCAGCGCTTCCCCGATCCGCACCGCCTGGTCGGCCTCGCGCACATGCAGCGCGTCGCGGTCGGCATCGGAATAGACGGCGACCACGCCATAGCCGAGCCGGCGCGCGGTGCGCATGATCCGCAGCGCGATCTCGCCGCGGTTGGCGACGAGAACCTTGAAGAACGGCGTCCGCTTCATCGCTGCATCGCTCATGGCCGCGCGACCGAGAATTGCATGCGCTGCGGCGTGCGGGCCTCGGCCTCGCGGCAGATCGACAGCACTTCGGCGAGCACGCTGCGGGTATCGCGCGGATCGATCACGCCGTCGTCGAGCACGCGCGCGCTGGTCGAGAACACGTCCATCTGGCCGTCGAACACGCCCGTGATCTGCGCCTTCATGGCGTCGAGCTTTTCCTTCTCGATCGGCTTGCCGCGCCGTGCCGCCGCGGCCTCGGTCACGATCGCCATGGTTTCGGCCGCCTGCTCGCCGCCCATCACGGCGGTCTTGGCGTTCGGCCAGGAGAAGCAGAAGCGCGGATGGAAGCCGCGCCCGCACATGCCGTAATTGCCGGCGCCGAACGACGCGCCGCAGTAGATCGTGATCTGCGGCACGGTCGCCGAGGTCACCGCCTGGATCATCTTGGAGCCGTGCTTGATCATGCCGGCCTCTTCGTAGGCCTTGCCGACCATGTAGCCGGTGGTGTTGTTCATATACAGGATCGGCGTGCGCGACTGGCAGCAGGCCTGGATGAAATGCGTCGCCTTGTTGGCGCCGGGCACGTCGAGCGGGCCGTTATTGGTGATGATGCCGATCGCCTGCCCCTCGATGCGGGCATGGCCGCACACGGTCGCGGGGCCGTAATTGGCGCCGAACTCGGTGAAGTCGGAATCGTCGACAAAGCGCGCGATCGCCTGGCGCATGTCGACCGGACGCTTGTGGTCCATCGGCATGATGCCGAGCAGTTCCTCCGCATCGTAGCGCGGCGGCTTGAACGATGCTTCCGCCGGCTTCGGCCGGTCCCATTCCAGATTGGCCATGATGTCGCGCGCGATACGCAGCGCGTCGCGATCGTCTTCGGCCAGATAGTCGCCGAGACCGGAGATCGAGGTGTGCATCTCGGCGCCGCCGAGTTCCTCCTCGGTCGCGATCTCTCCGGTCGCGGCCTTCAACAGCGGCGGCCCGGCGAGGAAGGCGCGGGTGCGGCCGCGCACCATCACGATGTAATCGGACAGCCCGGTTTGATACGCGCCGCCCGCCGTCGACGAACCATGCGTCACGGTGACGACAGGCAATCCTGCCGCCGACAGCCGCGCCAGATTGCGAAAGATGTTGCCGCCGCGGATAAAGTCCTCGACGCGGTAGCGCAGCAGGTTGGCGCCGGCGCTTTCGACCAGTTGCACGTAAGGCAGCTTGTTCTCCAGCGCCAGTTCCTGCACCCGCAGCGTCTTGTCGAGGCCGAACGGCTGCAGCGCGCCGGCGTCGATGCCGGAATCATTGGCGCTGACCATGCAGCGGATGCCGGAGACGAAGCCGATGCCGGCAATCGACGCCGCCGCCGGGCACGCTCTTGTCGGCATCCGGCACGTCGAACATGTAGCCGGCCAGCGTCGACAGTTCGATGAAGGGCGAGCCGGGATCGAGCACCAGCGCGACGCGCTCGCGCGGCAGCAACTGCCCGCGCTTGTGGAAGCGATCCCTCGCCGCGGCGGATGCGGCCCGCGTGCGATCTTCGAGGGCGCGCATGCGTGCGATCAGCGCCAGCATGCCGTCGCGGTTGGCCTTGTAGGCGGCGCTGGAGGGGGAGATGGTCGATTCGAGGATGGCCATAAACTAACTTCACTCCGTCATTCCGGGGCGATGCGAAGCAATCGAGACCCGGAATCTCGAGATTCCGGGTTCGCTTCGCGGCCCCGGAATGACAGCTCAATGCCTTGTCCCAAAAATCTGCCGCGCTTCCGCAGGGCTCGCGATCTCGCGGCCCGCGCGCCGCGCGCAGGCGGCGATCGCCTCGATCAATTGCCCGTTCGAGGTCACCTTGGTGCCGTCGGCGAGATAGAAGGTGTCTTCGAGCCCGGTGCGGAGATGGCCGCCGAGATCGGCGCAGCGCTGGTGCAGCGGCCAGATTTCGGCGCGGCCGATCGCGGTGACCTGCCAATGCGCTTCCGGCAATTTCAGCTTCAACAGGATCGGCAGCAGGTCCGGATCGGCCGGCATGCCGGACGCGACGCCCATCACGAAATTGTACTCCAGCGGTCCCGAATACATCCCGGTCTGCCGGTACATGCCGACGCAGCGCACGATGCCGACGTCGAAGCATTCGAACTCCGGGATCGTGCCCGCTTCCTTCATCACGTCGAGATAGTCCTGCACCTTCTCGACCGCGTTATCGAACATCATCGGCGGCCACGCCCAGGTGTTGTCGGACTTCACCTTGAGATAGTTCAGCGAGCCGGCGTTGCAGGCCGCGATCTCGGGCCTGGTCTCGCGCACGCAATCGAGCGCGCCCTGATACTTCGGGCCCGAGGTGCCCGTGGTGTGGTTGATGATGACGCCGGGACAGGCCTCGCGGATCGCCTGCTGGATTTCCTTGCTGACGCTGACGTCCCAGGACGGCAGATGCCCCTTGTTCGGCTCCTGCTGGCGCAGATGGACGTGCATGATGCTGGCGCCGGCGTCGAACGCGGCCTTGGCCTCGCGCGCCATCTGCTCCGGCGTGACCGGCACGTTGTGCTGCTTCGGATCGGTCAGCACGCCGTTCAGCGCGCAGGTAATGACGGCCTTGTCGCCCATGGATCAGCCTTCGAATGCGAGACGCGAGGAGTCGCGAAAATATCCTTCGCGATCATGCGTCGGGCATCAGCCGGCTTCTTGCGTCCACCCGCTATTGTCGGCGGCGGCGCGGCGGTGGCTATAGATCGCCAGATCGCGCGAGCCTGAAAAGATCGCGCGCGGCTTCAAGCCGTAGAAGCGGCGGATCGAGTGGCTGAAATGCGTGGAGTCGGGATAGCCGATATCCTGCGCCAGATGCGCAAGGTTGATGTCCTGGTTGGCGAAATGCAGCAGATGCCGCGCCCGCTTCCAGGCACGGAACGAGCGGAAGGAAATTCCGGTCTCTTCCTTGAACAGATGCAGGAAGCGCGACGGGGACAATCCCGCTTCAGCGGCGCAGCTTGCCGCCGTCACCGGCTCGCCGGCAGAATTTTCCGATCTGCAGAATCGCGCGCGCCACACGGGCATCGAGTTCGCGCCGCGGCAGCGCTTCACCAAGGCACAAAGTATCGAATTCGGCGCTGGAGAATTCGTCGCCGGCGTGATGTTCGCGCAATTCGCGATAGGCGGCGCGGATGCGGCTGGTGAAAGCTTCGCCTTCAGGGCCAGCGAGGCGTTTGGCGAGGTCTTCGAGCACGCCGGGACGAACACTCTCCGGCTCGATCACGATGCTGAGCACCGAACGGTGGTCGCTGGCAATGGTGTGCCTGACGTTCGGGAGCACGGCGACCATCTCGCCATAGCTCTCGCGGCCATCGGCGGTCGTGAGCCAGAGTCCACCCTCGATCGAGACATAGATGTTGAACGCACCCGAGCAGCGTTGGCGCGGACGGCCGAGCAGGCCCGCGTAAAAAACGCGCTCCGGGGTGATCAGCATCAGATGGCCGGATTTGTGGCCGATGTCGTCCATGGCTCGTCCTCCTCGCGCGGCTCTTTGGCCGCTGCGACGGGGTCAACCATAGCGGAAATTCGGGAGCTGTCATCGATCGCAAAGGCGGTCATTCCGGGGCGCGAAGCGAACCCGGAATCTCGAGATTCCGGGTTCGATGCTTCGCATCGCCCCGGAATGACACACCCTTCAAGCCCGGATCCGCGGCGCCACATTCTGCTCGACGCCGGCCTTGCGTTCCGCCGCAACCGCGCGCTTGTACCCGTCACGTTCCTGCAACCGGGCCCAATAGGCCGCGACATTGGGGCCGAAATCCTTGGCGAGGCCGATATTGCCGGCCAGCCGCAACGCATAGCCGTTGACGATATCGGCGGCGGTGAACCGGCCGGCGCACAAGGTTTCGGCATTCGCGGTGGCTGCCTCGACGGCGCGCAGCCGGCCGAGGAACCATTTGGCGTAATCGCCGGCCACCTGCGGGTTGCGCCGCTCCTCCGGTTCGAGCTGGCTGTATCTCAGCACCAGCGTTTGCGGAAAGGTCAGCGTGGCGTCGCTGAAATACATCCAGTTCAGGAACGCGCCATAGGCGGGATCGTCGACCCCGACCACCAGCGGCGTCGGGCCATGTCTGGTTCCGAGATAATAGCAGATGCCGGAGGATTCCGTCATCTTGGTCTCGCCGTCGACCATGAACGGAATGGTGCCGAGCGGATTGATCGCGAGATATTCCTTGGCGAACACCCGCGGCGGGAACGGCAGCATCTTCAGCTCATACGGCAGCCCCATCTCTTCCAGCATCCAGAGCGGACGGAACGAGCGTGCGCCGTCGCAGTGATAGAGCGTGATCATCAGGCATTCCCCTATCGTTACCTTCTGATCTGTTCTTATTAGTTTTTCGGCAGTGTGCCCATCATCTTGCACAGCACCGTCAGCATCACCTCGTCGGCGCCGCCGCCGATCGAGGTCAGGCGGCTGTCGCGATAGGCCCGGCTGACCGGCGTCTCGTTCATAAAACCCATGCCGCCCCAGAACTGCAGGCAGGCATCGGTGAGTTCGCGGCCCAACCGGCCCGCCTTGAGCTTGGCCATGGTGGCAAGCCGCGTCACGTCCTCGCCCGCGACCAGCGCCTCGGCGGCACGATAGATCAGCGCGCGCAGCAGTTCGACCTCGGTCTGCATCTCCGCCAGCTTGAAATGGACGGTCTGGTTGTCGAGGATCGACTTCCCGAATGCTTTGCGGTTGCGGGTATATTCGATCGTCTCGGCGATGATGAATTCATGCGCCTTGAGGCAGGCCGCCGCGCCCCACAGCCGCTCCTCCTGGAACTGCACCATCTGGTAGGTAAAGCCCTTGCCCTCCTCGCCGATACGGTTGCGCTTCGGCACCCGGACATTGTCGAAGAATATCTGCGCGGTGTCGGACGAGCGCATGCCCATCTTGTCGAGCTTGCGCGCGACCTGCACGCCCTTGGTCTTCATGGGCACGCAGATCAGCGACTTGTTGCGATGGACCTGGTCGTCGCTGGTATTGGCGAGCAGGCAGATCCAGTCGGCCTGCACGCCGTTGGTGATCCACATCTTGCCGCCGTTGATGACGTAATCGTCGCCATCGGAGCGCGCATTGGTTTTGATCGAGGCGACATCGGAGCCGGCGCCGGGCTCGGAGACGCCGATGCAGGCCACAGCGTCGCCGGCAATAGCGGGCGTGAGAAACTCGCGGCGCACCTCATCCGAACCGAACCGCGCCAGCGCCGGCGTCGCCATGTCGGTCTGCACCCCGATCGCCATCGGCACGCCGCCGCATGTGATGGCGCCGAGTTCTTCGGCCATCATCAGCGCGTAGGAGTAATCGAGCCCCTGGCCGCCGAATTCGACCGGCTTGTTGAGGCCGAGAAAGCCGAGATCGCCGAGCTTCTTGAACAGCTCATGCGCGGGGAAAATGTCGTCTTTTCCCACTCGTCGACGAAGGGGTTGATTTCGGCGGCGATGAACTTTTGCAGGATGCGACGAGGTTCGTCGTGGTCGGCGGTGAAGAGCATGTTCAATCTATCCTCGTCATTCCGGGATGCGCCGCAAGGCGCAGGCCCGGAATCCATTTCGCTACAGCGCTCGCGGCCCGAATGCGATTCCGCGGCTCGCTCGCTTCGCTCCCGCCCCGGAATGACGGGAACTGAGAGAGATTGTCACACCCCCATCTGCCTCGATGCGAGATCCTTCATGATCTCCTCGGTGCCGCCGCCGATGGCGTTGACCTTGACCTCGCGGTAGATGCGCTCGACCTTGATGCCGCGCATGAAGCCGGCGCCGCCGAAAATCTGCACGGCTTCGGAGGCGCAGAACGCCATGGTCTGGGTGGCCTGGTTCTTCATCATGCAGATTTCGGCGACCGGGCTCTCGCCCTGCCCGAGCCGCCATGCCAGCATTTCCAGCATCGCCTGCGACGCCGCGACCTTCTGCGCCATGTCGACCAGCTTGTGGCGGATCACCTGATGCTGCGCGATCGGCTTGCCAAACGTCTTGCGCTCCTTGGCATAGGCAATCGCCTCCTCGACGCAGACGCGGGCGTAGGCCGTGCAGCTCGCCGCCATGCCCATGCGCTCGCTGTTGAAATTGTGCATGATGATCTTGAAACCCTGGCCCTCCTCGCCGATCAGGTTTTCGCACCGTACGCGGCACGCGTCGAAATGCAGCGTCGCGGTATCGGACGCCCACCAGCCCATCTTCTTCAGTTTCGTGCGCGACAGGCCCGGCGTGTCGCCTTCGATCAGCAGCATGCTGACGCCGCCCGGCCCCTCGCCGCCGGTGCGCACCGCAACCGTCAGATAATCGGCCCGCATGCCTGAGGTGATAAAGGTCTTTTCGCCGCTGACGACATAATGGTCACCGTCGCGCCGCGCCTTGGTACGGAGATTGGCGACATCGGAGCCGCCGCTCGGCTCGGTGATCGCCAGCGCGGAAATCTTCTCGCCCGACAGCACCTGCGGCAGCACCCTCGCCTTGACCTCAGGCCGCGCGGCCCGCGCGATCGGCGGCGAGCCGATGGTGTGGCTCATCAGGCTCGCACTGATCCCGCCCGCGCCGGCGCGCGCCAGCTCCTGCGACGCCACGATCTTCATGAACTGGTCGGCGGCCACACCGCCATATTCTTCCGGGAAGCCGAGCCCGAGCAGCCCGATTTCGGAAGCTTTCCGATAAAGCTCGCGCGGAAACTCGCCGGCTTCGTCCCATTCATGGGCATAGGGTTCGATCTCGCGCGTCACGAAGCGGCGCATCACATCGCGGAAGGCCTCGTGTTCGGCCGTATAGAACGGGCTTTGCACCGTTGTGCGCTCCAGCATGGTTTCCTCCGGAAGGATTACGATGCCCCGATTTGGCCCGCGCAAACTTGCGTTGAGCGGCTGGCATGATCGCGCAGACGCGGCCTGCCGCACCGGCGAATCGACGCGTGCTGTGCCCAGCAACTGAACGCAAGACCGGTTGCCGAGCATGCCCTAGCCTTGGTTCAAAACCAATAACAACATTGTCGGCCATTCGCCGGGGAGGATGAAGCATGATCCGATCGAGCAAGTTCGCCCCGGCCTTCTTTTCCGCGCTGCTCGCTCTGGGCGCAGCGACAACAGCGACCGCTCAGCAACCCGGCATATCCGACTCCGAGATCAAGTTCGGCAATATCATGCCGTATAGCGGCCCGGCGTCGGCGCTCAGTGTCACCGGCAAGGTATTTGCTGCCTATTTCGACATGATCAACGAGAAGGGCGGCGTCAACGGGCGCAAGCTCAACATGATCTCGCTCGACGACGGCTTTTCGCCGCCGAAGACGGTCGAGGCCACACGCCGGCTGGTCGAGAATGACGGCGTCGCCTTCATGTTCGGAACCATGGGCACCGCGCCGAGTTCGGCGACGGCGAAATATCTCAACGGCGCCAAGGTGCCGCATCTGTTTCTGATCAGCTCAGCGTCGAAATGGAACGAGCCGGCGACGCAGCCCTGGCTGATGGCGCTGCCGTGGGCGCCCAATTACGTCGAGGAAGCCGGCATCGAAGTCCGCTATGCGCGGTCCAAGAATCCCAATGCCCGCTTTGCGATCCTTTACCAGAACGACGACGCCGGAAAGGATTATCTGCGGGGCGTGAAGGAAGCGCTTGGTCCCGACGCCGACAAGGCCATCGCGATGGCCTCGAGTTTCGAAGTCGCCGATCCCACCGTGGACTTGCAAATAATCACGCTTGCCAACACCAAGGCCGATGTTTTCCTGATCTATAGCGTGACGCCTCGCGCGTGCGCACAGGCGGTCCGCAAGGCGTACGAGACCGGCTGGCGGCCGATGCGCTTCATCTCCTCGGGTTGTGCCAACAAGGATACGGTGTTCGTGCCGGCCGGCGCCGAGGCATCGACCGGCATCATGTCGGTCGTGGCCCTGAAGACCTACAGTCAGGATTCCAAGGACGCCGGACTCCTCGCCTACGCCGACTTCATGAAGTCGCGGCTGCCGAATGTGGATCTGGGTAACTTCGCCGCGGGCTACGGCTATATGGTCGCGCAGGCGCTGGTCGTGGTGCTGGAGCAGTGCAAGAACGATCTCAGCCGCGCCAACATCATGGCACAGGCCGCCAACCTCAAGAACGTCCCGCTCTCGATGCTGCTGCCCGGCATCACGCTCAATACCTCGCCGACGGACTACCGTCCGATCAGGGACGGTTATATGGTCGAGTTTCGCGACAACCAGTTGAACGTGATCAGCGAATTGCTGCGAGGTTCGTGAAATCGCGGCGGGATTGACGTTGCGAGGTGTGCTCCGTCCCTGCCGCGGCCTTCGAGGCCCATCCTCCCCTGAAGGGGGAGGATCGGTTCGCATTAAATGCGAATCGAGGTGGAGTGACGGTCTCTCCCTCATGCCCGCGCACCACACGACCGTCCGTGTCGGGATCCTTTCACCGGAGCTCAGCGTGACGCTGCTTGCATCGACGGACGTGACCGTTACGTTGAGGCGCGTTTCCACACCCAACGCCGCCAACGCTTCGCTGACGATCGGGCGCGCTTGTTCTCCGATCGTCTCGCCCACAACGGGGTTTGGATCGACGAGAATGACGCGCCGGTTGCCGGAGAGGCCCGCCTTTTCGAGCTTGCCTGGCATCTCCGTTGCGACTTCGATGCCCGTAAAGCCGGCGCCCACGATGACCACCGTGGCAACGCCTTCCGAAAGCGCTTGCTCGCCCAATCCGGCGAGGTGCGCGTCGAGCCGAACGGCCGCCGCGTAAGTATCCACGTCAAAGCCGTTGGACGTCAGCCCGGGTATTGCAGGGCGCACCAATTGGCTGCCGAGCGCCAGCACCAGCCGATCGTATCCCATGACCTCGCTGCCACCATTCGTTGTGACGCTCACATGTTGCTTGACGGGATCTATTCCCTGGACCTCGGCAACCCTGTGATCGACCCCTACCGGGTCAAGCAGTTCGACAAGCGGTATGGCCGCATCGCTAATGTCGACCTCATAGTTGCGTACCCTTATGTTGTGGTAGGGGTTGCGGTCGACGACGATTATTTCGACATCCGCTGCCGGCGCACCGATTTCGTCGCGCTTGCGAGCAGCACCAAGGGCGGCCCAGAGCCCAGCGAATCCCGCACCAAGGACAACAATGCGCGCCATATGATTTTCCCGAACGCTCGGCTGGAGCTAATCTCGCGGGAGAACCGGAATCAAGCTTGTTGAGTCCCGTCAAATCCTGCGCGCGCGTCGGGTCAGCCCTCGCCGTCTCGCGTCTTATCGAGAGCGATACCCAACCCCGCCAGATGCGTATCCACGAACTGCGCCAGCTGCTGGCGCAGCTTTTCCGGCGGCACCGCGACCATTCGCTCTTCCAGGCCGAGCGAAATGATGCCGTGCACGGCGGAGAACATCATGCGCGCCAGCAGCGCCACCTCTTCCGGATTCCGGTCGGGCAGCAGCCGGACCAGCGGCTCGTGCATCAGCGCAAACGCCTGCATCACCATCAGCAGGATGTCTTCCGGGAAAGGCCGGTCGTCCTCCATCCGGTGTTCGAACAGCGAGCGCAACAGATTGGCGTGATCGGCCGCGAACGACAGGTAGGTCGCGGCCAGTCCATGGAGCTGGCGGACCGGGTCTTCGGCAGGGACCGCGGCCAGGCGGGCGGTCAGGGCCCGAACCGTCTCCCGATTGACGGTCAGGATCAGGCCGTCGAAGTCGCCGAACTCGTTATAGACGCTTCCGATCGAGCAATCGGCGGCCTCCGCGACATCCCGAACCTTCAATGATCTCAAGCCGTTAGCGGCAATCAAGCCGCGTGCGATCTCGATCATGAGATGGCGCCGCAACTTTTTTTTGCGTTCCCGCAAAGATTCTTCTTGAGCAATGCTCACGTTTGTCCTATACATTTTGAACAATGTTCATTTAACCCGGAGGCTACCCCGATGCAAACCCTTGTTTCCCAGCTGACCACCACTTTCGTCGACGATGCCATCGAACTCGTGAAGGGATTTGGCAAGATTATCGTCCATATCGCCACCGCGCCGATCGAGCGCATTGCCAATGCCTGCGACGTCGGCGGCGTTCTGGCCCGCCGGCAGTCGGCGCGCAGCCTGCGCGCGATGATGAAAGCGCATCGTCCTCGCAGCCCGTGGAAGCGCTCGCTGTCACCGTTTGCCTCCCTGCACTACCTGACCTGAGGCGCCGCCGCTTTCGTTCAAATGTGTCTCCCATCGTAAGAAAGGGATCACTATGCCGAGGCAAATCGTCCGCCCGGTCCCCCGCGACAATGTCCGGATAACTTTCCGTACAACCTTTCAATGCAACCGTTCCCGGTGACCACCTCGCGCCTTGGCCACAACTTTCGCGCGACCGACGACGCCCACATTAGCAGCTCACGATTGCAGACCACATCCGGGATTGCCCGGCCGAAGTAACAGGAAATAATCATGATCAAGGAATTGCTGTCCTCTCGCCGCTTCGCCCCGTTGTTCTGGTCGCAATTCTGTTCGGCATTGAACGACAATGTGCTGAAGAACGCGCTCGTCATCATGCTGCTCTATGGCGTGGCCGCCGAAGAGGGCGCTCCGCTGGTGACGTTGGCCGGTGCGGTCTTCATCTTTCCGTTTTTCGTGCTGTCGGCGCTCGGCGGCGAACTGGCCGACAAATTCGTCAAAATGACCGTCGCGCGGCGCCTGAAGTTCGCCGAAATATTTGCCGCCTGCTTTGCGGCCGCCGGCTTCTACATGCATTCGATCCCGTTGCTGTTCGTGGCGCTCGCGCTGTTCGGCGTGGTGGCAGCCCTGTTCGGCCCGGTGAAATACGCGATCCTTCCCGACCAGCTCCAGGTTTCCGAACTCGCAACCGGCAACGCCCTTGTCGAGGGCGCGACCTTCATGGCGATCCTGATCGGCACGATCGCCGGCGGTCTGTTCATCGCGGGCGCCTCGCATATGGGATGGATTTGCCTGGCCGTGGTCGGGCTGTCGATCCTGTCCTGGGCATTCGCGGCCCGTATCCCCGTGAGCCAGCCATCCGCGCCTGATCTGCCGATCACGGTCAATCCCTGGACCTCCACCGTTCACCTCTTGAAGTCGCTCTACGCCGAACCGCGCCTGTGGGACGGCATGGTGATCGTGTCCTGGTTCTGGATGGTCGGCGCGATCGTGCTGTCGTTGCTGCCCGCGCTGGTCAAGGACGGCGTCGGCGGCACCGAAGGCGTCGTGACGGTCTGCCTCGCCGTGTTCGCGATCGGCATCGCCGCGGGCTCGCTGGTTGCCGCGCAGCTCAGCCACGTGCGCCCGAATCTCGCGCTGGTGCCGATCGGCGCCATCGTGATGGGCATCGTCGGTCTCGATCTGGCCTGGGCCATCGGAAGCACCGTGCACGGAACCGACGTGACGGCCGCCGCATTCACCACCTCCTTCGCCGGCGTCCGGATGCTGGCCGACTTCTTCCTGTTCGCCGTGGGCGGCGGCTTGTTCGTGGTGCCGTCCTTCGCCGCCGTCCAGGCATGGTCCGCGCCGTCGGAACGGGCCCGCGTGATCGCGGCCGGCAACGTGCTGCAGGCGGCCTTCATGGTGGTCGGCTCGCTGCTCGTCGCGGGACTGCAGGCGCTTGGTCTTCCGGTCGCCTGGATCTTCTTCGGCCTTGCGATCGCAAGCTTCGGCTCGGTCTGGTTCGTGCTCAACAAATGGGGCCGCGAAGGCGTGCGCGATTTCGGCGCGCTGCTGTTTCGTGCGCTGTTCCGCGTCGAGGTCCGCGGCATGGAGAATCTGCCGCCGGCCGGCACCCGCATGCTGATCGCGCCGAACCATGTCAGCCTGATCGATGGCCCGCTGCTGCATGCCACGCTGCCGATCGACGCCAGCTTTGCCGTCGACACCGGGATTTCCAAGGCGTGGTGGGCAAAACCGTTCCTGAAGCTGATCAAGCATTACACCATGGATCCGAGCAAGCCGCTGGCGGCGCGCGACCTGATCAAGCTGGTGGCATCGGGCGAGCCGGTGGTGATTTTTCCCGAGGGCCGCATCACGGTGTCGGGCTCGCTGATGAAGGTCTATGACGGCACCGCGATGATCGCCGACAAGGCCGATGCGGTCGTTGTGCCCGTCCGCATCGAAGGCGCGCAGCGTTCGCGTCTGAGCTACCTGAGGAATGGCGAGATCAAGCGCTCGTGGTTCCCCAAGGTGACGATCACGATCCTGCCGCCGGTCAAATTGTCGGTCGACCCATCGTTGAAGGGCAAGACCCGCCGCAACGCGGCAGGCGCCGCGCTGCAGGACGTCATGATCGACGCCGTGGTCATGAACGCCATGCTGGACCACACCCTGTTCGAAGCGCTGGCCCATGCCCGCCGCGACCGCGATACCGGCAAGCCGATCATCGAGGATGCGCTCGGCACCAGCCTGACCTATCGCAAGATGATCCTCGGCGCCCAGGTGCTGAGCCGCAAGCTCGAGAACGGCACGACGGCCGGCGAGAATGTCGGCGTGCTGCTGCCGAATTCGGCCGGCGTCGCCGTCGTGTTCATGGCGCTGCAGACCATCGGCCGCGTGCCGGCGATGCTCAATTTCTCCGCCGGCCCGGTCAACGTGCTGGCGGCGATGCAGGCCGCGCAAGTCAAGACCGTGCTGACCTCGAAGGCGTTCATCGAGAAGGGCAAGCTCGACAAGCTGATATGCAGCCATCGCCGGACAGGCCAGCGTCGTGTACCTGGAGGACGTGCGCGCCGGCATCGGTTCGCTCGACAAGGTCCGCGGACTGCTCGCAGGATCCGCGCCGCGCGTGGCGCGCAAGGCGGACGATCCGGCGGTGATCCTGTTCACATCGGGATCGGAAGGCACGCCCAAGGGCGTCGTGCTCTCCCATCGCAACATCCTGGCCAATGCGGCGCAGGCGCTGGCGCGCGTCGATGCCAACGCCAACGACAAGGTGTTCAACGTGCTTCCCGTGTTCCACTCCTTTGGCCTGACGGGAGGAATGATGATGCCGATGCTGGCCGGCATTCCGATCTTCATGTATCCGTCGCCGCTGCATTACCGGATCGTGCCGGAACTGATCTACCAGACCGGCGCCACCATCCTGTTCGGCACCGATACGTTCCTGACCGGCTACGCCCGCTCGGCCCATGCCTACGACTTCCGCACCCTGCGCCTCGTGATCGCCGGCGCGGAAGCGGTGAAGGACCGCACGCGGCAGGTCTACATGGAGCGCTACGGCATCCGTATCCTCGAAGGTTACGGCGTCACCGAGACCGCGCCCGTGCTCGCGATGAACACGCCGATGGCAAATCGCCCCGGCACCGTCGGCCGGCTGTCGCCGCTGATGGAAGCCCGCCTCGATCCGGTCCCCGGCATCGACGAAGGCGGACGTCTGTCGGTGCGCGGGCCCAACGTCATGCTCGGATATCTCCGTTCGGAAAACCCCGGCGTGCTGGAGCCGCTCGCCGGCGGCTGGCACGACACCGGCGACATCGTCGCCATCGATGCGGCCGGCTTCATCGCCATCAAGGGCCGCGCCAAACGCTTCGCCAAGATTGCCGGCGAGATGGTCTCGCTGTCGGCGGTCGAAGCCATGGCCGCCAGCGCTGTGGCCGCAGGCGATGTCGGTTGCGGTATCGATACCCGACGCACGCAAGGGCGAGCGGATCGTGCTCCTGACCACGCAGAAGGATGCCGAGCGCCCGGCGATGCAGCGCCAGGCCAAGACCGTCGGCGCGTCCGAACTGGCGGTGCCGGCGGATATCCGCGTGGTCGACAACGTGCCGCTGCTGGGCTCCGGCAAGACCGACTATGTCGGCGCGACCAGGCTTGCCAAGGAGCTTGCGACGCCGGCCGAGCCGGTGCGGCAGCAGGAAGTCGCTGAAGCAGGAAGTCGCATGACGTTATCGCGTCGCCGCGGGATCAATGACGGTCCTGCGGCGGGCGGTCGGGCGAACTGTCGAATTGCGTAACCTCTCCGTATTGTCTTTCGTTAACCTGGGAACTGGCCTTTACCCCTGGCGAGTTCGCTCGCATCTGCTGGAATATGGACGGCCGGACCTGGAATCGGTTCGACGATGTTCGCTCACCGAGCCAGGGCGGTCACTCATAAGTCCGCCATGTGTGCTTGGCAAAGCCGAACTATGTCAGTCCGCTGCGATGGCCAGCACTTTCGCTGAGCGCTTACGATACCTTGATTTCGTGACTTTCGAGTATCGAAATAAAGTCGCGTCGTGTCTTGAACGAGCCGCCGACCGGGGAGAACGCATCGCTAACGGCGTGAAATCACGTCTGCGGCAAATGACGAACAATCGGGCTGAGCGAATGACCACTCGCCTAAGGGGCACCGGAGGACGCATCCTTCTGTTCCTTCAATCGCAAGCGCAATATTGTAACTTGGCCGGGATTGCCTGCCGGAGAGTTGGGACGGTTCGCGATGCACCACACCTGTACTGGAGTTACTGGCAGAACGATGCTTTCCACATTCTATCAGCCGGAGCCGTTTGATCCGAAACTTCGCGATCCCATCGATGCCTTTTCGCTCAGTTGTCCAGGCAACTACGGCCCGTTTTTTATCACTATGGATCGCGTCACAAGAACTGTCGTGGTAGAGAATGAGACATTGTCCGGGGGCTCGTCGGGCAACATCACAAGCATACAGGATGGCGTCATCAAGTTCACTTTTGGACCTGGTCCCACGAGTTCAAACTGAAGCGGCGTGGGTCGAAGATATCCGATCGCTGACCTTGATATTCGCTACGCGCGATCCGGTGAGGCCGAACAAGGTTTTTGAATGCACCGTGACAAAGCCGCGATCGATTATGGAGGGTTACCAAGACTGGTCGCGCTGGGGGAAGTGAGACCGCCATTCACATCAGTTCCTGAAGTCTGTTGTCGGTCAGAAGCGACAAAGCTCAAAGTGAGCACAATGAGTCCGCTTATCTCCCAACAGCGGCGGAGGAGCGGGCATCACGGCGCCTCGCCCTATGGGCCACACGCGGTCGGACTCAGGCACGGACGATCAATCGAACGGGGCTTTTTCTGCGTACCTGATCGACGGCGCGCCGCGACGAAATCGTATGCGGCGCATCACGCCTGGTGCTGAATGCGAGAATTTGCGGTAGCCCGCTGCCAAGATAAGACCGGTCGCGGGCGATGGTCTTCGACGGGTGCCTCGGCTCTGGCAGTCCTGCTCGAATTGGGGCGCCGTCGCGGAGAGCTGGTTACAAAGCTCGATCTAAGTGCGAGCGTCTGGCCGGGCGTTTCGGTGACCGACGACTCGCTTGTGCAATGCGTGGTCGAGATCCGGCGCGCGCTCGGTGACACAAGGCAGCAAGTCGTGCGGACGATGCCACGACGTGGCTACCTTCTGATCGTCGATGCGGCCGAACGGCGCCACGCGATGTGCGAAGGTTCTATCGCATGGCCGCCGCCCTTGCGATGGTGGCAGTCGCGATCGTGCTGGTCTGGCAACTCGCACTCCTCAGCGCCGGCTCCGGGCGTCCCAAGGCACACGACGGGATGGCGGCCGATGTTGCAATTCTGCCATTTCGCGTGCTTAACGCCTCTCACGAAAGCAGTCCGGACGGCAACGGATTAGCCTACATGATCGCCAGCGAACTTGCGCGCAACCCCGACCTGCACATCGTCTCGACCCTCACCACCAGCGAGCTTGGCGGAACCTGTCGCCGGTGCAGATCGCTGCGATGACCATGCTCGCTACCTTGTGGATGGCAGCGCGAAGCGCGGCGACCGGCTGCAGCTCCACGTGCAACTGATCGCTTCCAGCAACGGCCGATCGTCGGAGCAGTCGTTCGAGCCCACGGCGCAAGACCTGCCCGACGTTACCGCGTTGATTCAGCGGATCAGCTCCTGACTTGGTGCAACCGGCCAGTCGGCCGAGCCGCGTACGACGGATCAGCCTCGCTCATGTGCACCGCGCGTGCTGCGCACGATTGCGTTGATCATGCGGCCAGTCCCGATGGCCTCCGCCAGGCGCGGCAGGAACTCGAATGGCGGTCCGCCTTGATCCGAACTGCGCTCGCTGGCCGACCTCGGACTCGTGAAGACAATGCTGATCTTGGCCATCAGATCGGGCTGAGTCGTAGGACTGCCGCAGGCGATCGCTGACGTCCAGCACGCGATTGCGCTTGACCCGCTGCGTGCCAGCTCGTGGCGTGCTGTCCTTGACAATCGAGTGCGGGTCAGAACCGCAAGTCAGCCGTGAGCGCGGCCGAGCGGGCGATAGAGCTCGGCCTGGCGATCCGGACAATTGGGTCACCGTCGCCGTGCCTGCACAGCGTCGAACCCAAGGAGCGATTGAAGCCTTTGAGAAGGCGATCTCCTGGAGCCCCTACGCCACCACAATACGCGGTCTGCGGCACGGCTGCGCTATTCCGTGCAGGACTACGAGAATGCGCTGCGTCTTGCCCGCGAATGTATGGATCGAACACCAGCGCTGGGCTTCTGCAAGGCGGTCTGGCTGTCGTCACTTATTCGTACCGGCCGTGCCGCCGACGCGGAGGCGGCGTGGCCCGCTTTGGTTACGCTACCCCTCTTGCAGACGTACCGGATGCGCCGCGGAATACGCCGATGGCTCTATCGGTTGATGAGGACCTCGACAGGCTCCAAGAGACGCTCGCGTTGCTCGCTCTCAGCATGAGGTTGTTGTGTTTCAACAAGTTGGACCTCATCCTGAGGAGGTCGCGAAGCGGCCGTCTCGAAGGATGGCCGCAATACCGATCTGTGATTCCGGGTACTAGTTCTTTTCGGTCATCAATGATGTCCTCGGTCGCGTCAATCAATTTCTGATTTTCCGAAATTGACTTGACGCCAAACCCAAATCAGCAATATATCGATTTCGTCCCGTCCCGGTACGAGGGGCGTTTCGCGATCGTCACAAGCGCGGGATGGGATGCGGTGGACGCGGATGTGCCTTTGACGAACGGTGCGGATGCGTACGGTGAAGTCGTGTGGTCCTGACGCCCCGATGCTGGCGTCAAGCCGGTGGAAGCAATTCCGCCGGCGACGGTGACAACGAGCCCGGCCCGACCGGGGAGAGCACGATATAAGCCGTAAAGCCATTGCGCAGGGAATGTCGGATGCCTCCGCTGCCCTGTATGCTCGTGTGCGCCTCTATCTACCTATTGCACACGAGACCGCGGGTGCAGCGTGCACCCGGCATTCCCTGCGCCCTCTGTCTGGAGGGTTGAGGAAATTCGATGGCAAGCCTCGGGCAAATCGAGCCGCGAGATCGTGAAGTCGTGTCATTCCCCACCGTCATCACCCGCGAAGGCGGGTGATCCAGTATTCCAGAGACGCCAATGATTGAACTGATAGGCCGCGGCGTACTGGATACCCGCCTTCGCGGGTATGACAGCTGTGTGTGGGCGGGCACCAGAGAACAACTAACGCCTTGGACGACCCAACACTCCCCACGCCAGCCACTCCACGCAAGACAGTGTCCCCACATGAACCATCTTCTGCTAAATTGAATACCATCAAGCAAAACAGGCGGCGCGAGACCGCTGGATCGTGGAGGAAGCATGTCGTCCGTTCGCTATTACGACTGGATCGCGCATTTCGGCCGCCGCACGCCGGACAAGATCGCAGCCCACGACCTCGCCAGCGAACGCCGGTTGTCCTACGCGCAGATGGACGCGCGCATCTCGCGGCTTGCCACTCACTTGCGCGACACACTCGGCGTCGCGCGCGGCGAGCGCGTCGCCGTGCTGGCGCTGAACACGACAGATACGCTCGAGGTGCAGTTCGCCTGTTTCCGGATCGGCGCGGTGTTCCTGCCGTTGAACACGCGGCTCACGGTTCCCGAATTGCAGTTCATCGTCGGCGATTCCTCGCCGAAAGTGATGATCCACGACAGTGACCTCGCCGAGGTCGCGCTCACGGTCGCAAAGCTCTGCGGCGTTTCGTCCGCGCTGCGCTTCGGCGCTGATGGTTCCTACGAGGCGGCGATTGCAGGCTCAAAGCCGCTCGATCGTGCTGACATCGTCACGCTCGATGACATCTCGACCATCATGTACACCTCGGGCACGACGGGTCAGCCCAAGGGCGCGATCATCACCCATGGCATGACGTTCTGGAATTGCGTCAATCTCGGCGGCCCCGCCTATATCTCGCCGTCGAGCGTGCTGCTCACCGTGCTGCCGCTGTTTCATACCGGCGGGCTCAATTGCTACACCAACCCGGTGCTGCATGCCGGCGGCACGGCGCTGATCATGCGCGCGTTCGATCCCGGCCTGGCGCTGCAGCTGATCAGCGATCCGGCATACGGCATCAACCAGTTTTTCGGCGTGCCCTCGATCTATCAGTTCATGGCCCAGCATCCGGCCTTCGCCACCTCCGACTTCAGCCGGCTGGTGATTGGCGGTGTCGGCGGCGCGCCGATGCCGGTGCCGCTGCTGAAGGTGTGGGAGGAACGCGGCGTCGCGCTTCAACAAGGTTATGGCATGACCGAGACCAGCCCGGCCGTGCTCACGCTCGACAAGGAGGACGCCGCGCGCAAGGCCGGCTCGTCCGGCAAGCCGGTGCTGCATACGGAAGTGCGGATCGTCCGCCCCGACGGCACCGACGCCGATGTCGGCGAGCTCGGCGAACTCTGGGTCAGGGGACCGAACGTCACGCCGGGCTACTGGAACAGGCCGGACGCCAACGCGTCGTCGTTCACCGATGGCTGGCTGCACACCGGCGACGCCACGCGCGTCGATGAAGACGGCTTTTACTACATCGTCGATCGCTGGAAGGACATGTACATCTCCGGCGGCGAAAACGTCTATCCGGCCGAGGTCGAGAGCGTGCTGCATCAGCTCACCGCCATCGCCGAAGCTGCCATCATCGGCGTTCCGAACGAGCAATGGGGCGAGGTCGGCATGGCGATCGTGGCCGTGAAGCCCGGCCACACGCTGACGCCGGCCGAAATTCACGCCCATTGCGCCGCCAATCTGGCGCGGTTCAAATGTCCGAAGCTGATCGAGTTCGTCGATGCGCTGCCGCGCAACGCGACGGGGAAGATTCACAAGCCGACGCTGCGAAAGAATTTCAACGCGGTCGAAGGCGACCGACAAGGCGGCGATTGCTTCATGATCGTGCGACGGCACGCGACAAACAAAAAGCCCGCCGGTTCATCACCGGCGGACTCTCGTATCGGAGGCTGATTAGTGGATCCCAGTACATCCGTGGAAATCCGTAAATCGGCAACCTTTAGTCGACGCGAAGGTTCTCGGCGCTGGTCTTGCCGCGCATCGGGTCCTTTTTCGCTTCGAACGAGATCTTCTGGCCTTCATTGAGCGAGCTCAGACCAGCACGTTCGACGGCGCTGATGTGAACGAAAACGTCGGTGCCGCCATCATCGGGCTGGATGAAGCCAAAACCCTTGGTCGCGTTGAACCACTTAACTGTTCCGGTAGCCATGTAACTATCTCCAAGATGCGCGAAGCGCTTTGCCTGCACGACCTCCGCGCGGGCTTGATCCGATTTAACGATGTCTTGGGGATTGGGGCCGGTTTCGGCGTGGTCGACAAGGCAGAGCGGTCATTCGAATAAGAGCCATATAGTCTATTTCGCAGGGAATGCAAGGCTTGAATCCCCTATCCCGGCAGGAACATCGCAAACGGCTCTTCCGTCGTCCGCCGCAAATGCTGGCGATACTGCGCGTAATTGGGGTCATCGGCCGAGACCCGGCCAAAGGTCGGGTTGCCGACCATCTTGATCGGCAAATAGGCGATCGGGGCTGCGATCGGCGTCAACAGCGAGCCGCGGCCGGCGAGCAGCGTGGTGATGATGCCGTACATCTCGCCCGAAATGGTCGGCCGCGCCACCGTGATCAGGCGGTGCTGGCCGTGCCGGTTGGTGACGAGATAGATGTGGCCGGACTGGTTCGGCACCGCCACTTCGCCGAACTGGGTGAAGGCCGCGTCCTGCCGTTCGCTCTCGTGAAACAGGAGGGAAGACGCCGCCATCGTCCCATGCGATCTCGGTGCGGTAGGCGAAGATCGCGTCCTTGTCGCCGAACGACGGACGCACCGTGACATAGGTCCCCTCGATCCAGGCCACCGCGCGGCGCGAATAGGCGCCCAGCCCATCAGGCGCGACGTCGCCGTTGCCATTGGGCGCGGCGGGCGCCGGGGCGTCCGGCGTCTTGCGCAGGGAGACGCCGAGCGCCTGCTCGAGACGGACGGTGGTGGCGAGCGTGAACGGGCGGCGGCCGCCGAGCACCTTCTCCAGCGTCGAGAGACTGAGCTTTGCAAGCTCCGCCAGCGATTGCCGGGAGATGCGGCGGCGGGCGATTTCCTCACGAATGGTGTCGGCGATCTGCCGGCTTTGCTCGGCGGAAAGCTGCTTGTCCGGCGCTGGCATCGTCACCCCTGCTCTATTCGCGCCAGTCTAGCAGACGCACAATCCATCACAAACCCGCACAAAACCGTCTCGCCCGTGGCGGCGCGCGGTGGCGGGCGACCGAACAAGGCCGATCATTCCGCTCGCGCCAAATCAGGGCTTTCCGCACCCTCACCCCACGGCGAAATCGCCGTTTTGGAGTGAGCGACATGACGACGTCAGACGAAATTGAGGCCGACAAACCCGGCGAACAGCCCGGCCTGATCAGGCTGGTGCTGTTCTTCGTGATGCAGGGCGTTGCCGTAATCCTGGTCGGGTTTGCGGCATTATTCTTGAGCTTCGAGCCGGTATGGTCGGCGGAGCGTATTCAAGCCGCCTTCGTCAAGCCCGGCGACGCGCGTTCCGGATCGCTGCTGCTGAAGACGGACGACGGTTACGCCGATGCATCGCGGCTCGGCATCGATGTCGATCTCACCGTCTCGGGTCCGACGGTCCGCGCCCGCGTCACCCAGATCTTCCGCAACCCGACCAAGGACTGGGTCGAGGCGGTCTATGTCTATCCGCTGCCGTCGGGCGGCGCGGTCGATACGCTGAAGATGGTGATCGGCGACCGCGTCGTGGTCGGCGACATCAAGGAGCGGCAGCAGGCCAAGATCATCTACGAACAGGCGAAGCAGAACGGACAGAAGGCCGCGCTGACCGAACAGGAGCGGCCGAACATTTTTACCAACTCGGTCGCCAATATCGGCCCCGGCGAAACCGTGCTGGTGCAGATCGAATACCAGGAACCGGTCCAGCAATCCGGCAACGAGTTCTCGCTGCGGGTGCCGATGGTGGTCGCCCCGCGCTACAATCCCGCGCCCGTCGTGCAGAGCGTCGACTTTAGGCCCGATGGCGGCGGCTGGGGTTCGGCCAAATCCGATCCCGTGCCGGACCGCGACCGCATCTCGCCCGAAGTGCTCGACCCCGCGACCAACGCCCCGGTCAATCCGACCCGCATCACCGTGCGGCTGCAGGCCGGCTTCCCGCTCGGCGAGGTCAAGAGCCATCACCACGTGATCAAGACCGAAAAGGTCGACGACAGCACGAGCATCATTCGCCTGGCCGAAGGCCCGGTGCCGGCCGACCGCGATTTCGAGCTGACCTGGAAACCGGCCGCGGAGAAGGCGCCATCGGTCGGGCTGTTTCGCGAGCACGTCGGCGACAGCGATTACCTGCTCGCCTTCGTCACCCCGCCCTCGGTCGAGCAGGCGCAGCAGAAGCCGTTGCCGCGCGAGGTCATCTTCGTGATCGACAATTCCGGCTCGATGGGCGGCGTCTCGATCATCCAGGCCAAGGCGAGCCTCACTTACGCCCTCGGCCGCCTGCAGCCGAACGACCGCTTCAACGTGATCCGCTTCGATCACACCATGGATGTGCTGTTCCCCGCGGCCGTGCCGGCCGACAGGGAGCATATCGGCCGGGCCACCTCCTTTGTCGACGCGCTGCAGGCCAATGGCGGCACCGAAATGGTGCCGGCGATGCGCGCGGCGCTGTCCGACAACGCAAGCGATGCCGGCTACGTCCGCCAGGTCGTGTTCCTGACCGACGGCGCCATCGGCAACGAGCAGCAATTGTTCGAAACCATCAGTGCGCTGCGCGGCCGCTCGCGCATCTTCATGGTCGGCATCGGCTCGGCGCCGAACACCTACCTGATGACGCGCGCCGCCGAACTCGGCCGCGGCACCTTCACCCATATCGGCTCGGTCGAACAGGTCGAGGAGCGCATGCGCGGCCTGTTCGCCAAGCTGGAAAATCCCGCGGTGACCAATCTCACCGCAAAATTCTCCGACGCCGCGGCCGATATCACGCCGGTCGCAATCCCCGACGTCTATCGCGACGAGCCGCTGGTTCTGGCGGCAAAGCTCGACAAGCTGTCAGGCTCGGTCGAGATCAAGGGCCGCATCGGCGACCGTCCCTGGGTCGTCACCCTGCCGCTGGCGAACGCCGCCGAAGGCAAGGGCCTGTCCAAACTCTGGGCGCGGCGCAAGATCGCGGACGCCGAAGTTGCGCGCACCACGCGGCAGGCGAGCCCGGAAGATGCCGACAAGACCATCCTGGCGCTTGCGCTCGAGCATCAGCTCGTCACGCGGCTGACCAGCCTGGTCGCGGTCGACAAGACGCCGAGCCGTCCGGAAGGCGCGCCGCTCAAGGTCGCGGAGCTGCCGATCAACCTGCCGGCGGGCTGGGATTTTGAAAAGGTGTTCGGCGAGCGCCAGCGTGCACCAATGACGCCGACGGAACGGCGCGCGGATAATGAGCAGGCGCAGGTTCAGATCGCGGCGCTGAAACGGGTGCAGCCCATCGTCACCCAGGCGCCCAGCACGGTCACGCTGCCGAAGACGGCAACGGATGCCGAGCTGAAGATGATTGCGGGCGTGATCCTGCTCACGTTCAGCCTGATCCTGTTGGTGTTTACTCGACGTCAGATGTCACTGCGTTGACGTCGGCTGAAAAGAGGAGGCTCCCCCCACTTCCTCTTTCAGAGCGCGCGCGGCTTCCACCCGTCCCCCCAGAGCCGCGCGCGCCGCTTTTCTCCAAACACGCATTGTCATTCCGGGGCACGCGAAGCGTGAACCCGGAATCTTCGACGCATTGCCGGGTCTGGTGCTGACGCACCATCCCGGAATGACGGAGCACAAATGACCAAGATTACACGCTTCATCCTCCCGCTCCTCCTCGCCGTCATCGGCCTCACTCTGTTCGGCCAAGGCGCCTACATCCACGCCAAGGCGCTGGTTGCACAGGTCCTGCTGGAACGGGCCTTTGAAAAAACCATCGCCACCGGTCACGAGACAAAGCCCTGGTCATGGGCAGACACCTGGCCGGTCGCCCGCATCGAGGTGAAGCGGCTCCATGCCAGCGCCATCGTGCTCGCAGGCAGCAGCGGCCAGGCGCTCGCCTTCGGTCCGGGGCATGTCGAACGCACGCCGGAAGCCGGCGAGCGCGGCGTCGCCGTCTATTCGGCGCACCGCGATACGCATTTCGCCTTCCTGAAGAACGTCGTCGTCGGCGACGAGATCGATGTCACGAGGCACGACGGCCGGACGTTCCGCTATCAGGTGGACGCCACCTCGGTCGTGCGCTTCAATGCCTCCGGCATCGATCCACTCGCTGACGGGCATGAACTGGTGCTGTCGACCTGCTGGCCGTTCGACGCGCTGACGCAGGGGCCCGAGCGCTATCTTGTGCACGCCACGATGCTCGGGGACGCGCCGGGTTCACGCTGAATTCTCCGCGGGCCGGGATATCGTGCGCAGCGCGAATGGCGCTGCGCACGCAACGCGTGTTGCCACACTTGCCAAGTGCCAATAGAAAGGCCTCAATCACACGAAAATCATGGCGCGGGCGTTCGTCCTCGATCGCATCGGCCAAAGGAACAACAGAGTTAAGGGATTCCCATGGACGCTCAGGCAAGCACCGCATCGCACCAAGCCGAAAAATGGTCGCCTTCGCCTGACGCCAGCGACATCGTCAAAAGCATCCATGCGATGCTGCACCCGCGTAACATCGTTCTGGTCGGCGCCACCGACAAGCCCGGCAACTATGCCGAGCGCATCTGGAATAACCTGATCAAGTACAAGTACGAAGGCGGGCTGTTCCCGGTCAACGCCAAGCGCGAAACGATCTGGGGCGTGCCCTGCTACAAGGATTTCGCCAGCCTCCCCGAAAAGCCCGATCATGTGCTGGTGCTGGTGCCGGCGCGTTTCGCGGTGCAGGTGATCCGTGACGCCGCAGCCGCCGGCGCACGCTCCGCCACCATCGTCACCTCCGGCTTCAGCGAATTGCAGGACGAGGACAGCCAGCGGCTGGCCGAAGAACTGAAGCAAGCCGTGAAGGAGACCGGCCTTGCCGTCACCGGCCCGAACTGCCTCGGCAACCTCAGCGCGGGCGAAAAGCTGTTCACCAATATCGACGACCGCATCGTCACCATGGAAGCAGGCCCGGTGGCGATTGCCGGGCAATCCGGCGCGATCGTGATGGCGATCCGCCAGACGCTGGAAGATCGCGGCGTCGGCGTCGGCTACATGGTCACGACCGGCAACGAAACCGGCCTCGAGACGCCGGACCTGATGGCCTATTTCGCGGCCGATCCCTCGATCCGCGTCATCGTGGTCTATCTCGAAGGCGTCAGGAACACAAAGGTGTTTCGGGAGGCCTGCAAGGCTGCGCGCGCCGCCGGCAAGCCCGTCATCGCGCTGAAACTCGGCGCTTCCGAGGGCGGCCGCGCCGCCGCGATGGCGCACACCGGTGCGCTCGCCGGCTCGATCGAAACGTTCGACGCGATCTCGACGCGCGAAGGCGTGATCCGCGTCCGCGGGCTCGACGAATTGATCGAAACCACCGAATGTTTCGTCCATGCCGATCCGCCCAAGGGCAACCGGCTCGCCGCGGTGTCGCTGTCGGGCGGCAAGCGCGGCCTGCTGATCGACGCGTTCTATTCGGCCGGCATGAACTTCGCGCCGCTCAGCCCGAACGCGACCGGACAGCTGGCAAAAATGCTAGGTCCCGGCAGCATTGTCGGCAACCCGCTCGATGCTGGTTTTGCTGCGGTCGTGGACCCTTCGGTCTACATGAGCTCGATCCAGATCATGATCGACGATCCCGATACCGATATCGTCATCATCGATGCCGAACTGCCGAAGGCGCCGCATGAATTGCGCGAACGCAACTTGCGGATCGTCAACGAGATGGCCGGCGCCGCCAGCAAGCCCGTGGTCTACATCAGCGCGATGTCGATCGGCTTTACCGAATTCACCAAGGGGCTGCGCAAGTCGCTGCCGAACATCGCTGTCATGCAGGGCCTCGACCGCGCGGTCGGCGCGATCAAGTCGCTGATTGAGTATTCTTCGCTGCGCAAGGAAGTGCCCGACATCAAATCAAGCTCCAAGGCATCCGCGCGGGCTGTGCTGGAAAAGGCGCTCAAGGCCGCCAATGGCGCCGCGGCGCTCGACGAGGTCGCCTCGAAGAAGCTGCTCAAAGCCTATGGCATCCCGGTTTCAAAGGAAGAGATCGCGCAGACCGCCGCGGAAGCGGTGAAGATCGCCAAGAAGATCGGCTTTCCCGTCGTGGCCAAAGTGGTCAGCGCCGATATCCTGCACAAGTCCGACATCGGCGGCGTGGTGCTGAACCTCAACAGCGCCGCCGAAGTGAAGAAGGCATTCAACGACATCACCGCGCGGGTCAAGAAGATCAAGAGCAAGCCGAAATTAGAGGGCATTCTGATCGCGCAGCAGGTCAAGGCCGACCTCGAACTCGTGGTCGGCGCTTCGCTCGATGCCGAGATGGGTCCCGTCGTGCTGTTCGGCACCGGCGGCGTCGATATCGAACTGATGAAGGACGTGGCGCTGGCCGGCGCGCCGCTGGACGAGGCCGAGGCGAAGCAATTGATCGCCAAGACCAAGGCCGGCGTGAAGATGAAGGGCTATCGCGGCAAGCCGGCGCTGCACGAGGCTTCCGCCGTGAAGGCGCTGGTCGGCCTGTCCAATCTGATGGCCGATGCCGGCAGCCGCATCGCGTCGATCGACGTCAATCCGTTTTTGATCAACAGCAAACTCGGCGTCGCCGTCGACGGCCTGATCGTGCTGAACAATGCCGCGGCGAACAAGGCGGCGAAGCATTAAGATGCACGAGATGCCGTAGGGTGGGCTGAGCGAAGCGAGCCCACCATCTCGCAGCTTGTTCGCGGATAGATGGTGGGCACGTCGCTACGCTCCTTTGCCCACCCTACGGCACCGAGCGCTACAACCCCGCACCCCACTTCTGCGCGGTCTGCACGACCCAATCGCGATACAGCGTCAGCGGCGTGACGCCGGTCATGCCGCCGCAACCCGCCGAACCGTTCGGTCCCGTCGACCAACTCACCACCCCGACGATTACCGGCCCGCCCTGCTTGTCCTCGAAAACCGGCGCGCCGGAATCTCCGGTGCAGGCGCCGAGCCCTTCACGCGTGCCCTGCCCGACGGGATCGACAAGCCGGATCTGCAGCGTCCCCGGCTTGCCGGTCGCAACCAGGCCGGCGACGCGGATGGTGCCGCCGCTCTTGCCGTCGCCGCGCACGGTCACGCCGATGCCGGCGATGGTGAAGCGGCCGCCGATCACGATGGGAATGTTTGGCATTCCGAGAGCCGACGGCGTCTTGCCTTTGGGCGGCGCCGTCAATTGCAGCAACGCGACATCAGCCGTCGCGCGATGCGCCTGCATGGCCTGCATGTTGAAGCCGGGGTGAATGACGACGCTCTTCACGTCCTGCAGCGACGGCTGCCGGTCCGCACCATATTCGACGATCTTGTAGTCGGCGCCAGATGGCACGCAATGCGCCGCAGTCAGCACCAGTTTCGGAGCGATCAATGCGCCGGTGCAAAAATTACCGCGCGAACCGACGATGGTAACGACTGAGCGCGCCACGCCTTCCGTCGATGGCGCACCGCCGCCGACGATGGCGTGCGCGGAACCGGATAGCAGCAGGGCAAGGCTCGCAATAAGGGCGGCGATCAGGCGGGACGGTATCTTCATCGGCGCAGCAATAACCCGCGCGGCGCATGTCGCCAAGCGCCCGATCGCACTGGTTCCAACTGATAATTCGTGTTAGCGGCTCGCCAACACATTCGTTTCAGGCGAGGAAATAATGATCGAAGCAGTGATCTGGGATTTCGGCGGCGTGCTGACCACCTCGCCGTTCGAGGCTTTTGCGCGGTATGAGACCGAGCGCGGGCTGCCCGCCGACATCATCCGGCGCACCAACGCCGCCAACCATCTGGAAAACGCCTGGGCGAAGTTCGAGCGCGCCGAAGTCGACATCCACGCCTTTGACGATTTGTTCGCGACCGAATCCCGCGCGCTGGGCGCCGAAGTTCGCGGCAAGGACGTGCTGCCGCTGCTGTCGGGCGACCTGCGGCCCGAGATGGTCGAGGCGCTCAAGCGCGTGAAGGCGCAGTTCAAGACCGGCTGCATCACCAACAACCTTCCGGCCAACGCCATCGGCAGCCACAGCGGCCGTTCGCTCTATGTCGCCGAGGTGATGGTGCTGTTCGACCACGTCATCGAATCCGCGAAAATCGGCCTGCGAAAGCCCGACCCGCGCATCTACCGGTTGATGGTCGAGACGCTGAAGGTCGATCCCAAGAACTGCGTGTACCTCGACGACCTCGGCGTCAACCTGAAGCCGGCGCGCGAGATGGGCATGACCACGATCAAGGTGCTTAACGCCGCGCAAGCAATTGGCGAGCTTGAAGCGGCAACCGGGCTGACATTGCGCTAGGCGGAAAAAGCCGAATTTGCGCGCGCTCTATGCCCAAACGGCGCTTGTTCTTTGCCGGGAACGCAGGCAGAACATTGCGAAATCTACCGAATTCGGAGTTGAAACCCCGTGGCTGAAAATGGGCCGTCGGCCTCGATCGAGGCAGTGGAAAGCGGTCTTGCGGCGCAAGGCTATATTGCAAGCCGCCAGATCGCGACCGCGGTCTATCTGGCGCAGCAGATCGAAAAGCCCATCCTGGTCGAAGGCCCCGCCGGCGTCGGCAAGACCGAGCTTGCGAAAGCGATCGCCGCCTGGCGCGGCCTGAAGATGATCCGTCTGCAATGCTATGAGGGACTGGACGAGGCCAAGGCGCTCTACGAGTGGAAATACGCCAAGCAGCTTCTGTATACGCAGATCCTGAAGGACAAGCTCGGCGAAGTGCTCGGCGGCGCACCGACGCTGGAGGCCGCGCTCAACCAGCTGCATGATTTCGGCGACGTGTTCTTTTCCAAGGAGTTCGTCGAACCGCGGCCGTTGCTGCAGGCGCTGGAGCAGCCCGCCGGCTGCGTGTTGCTGATCGACGAAATCGACAAGTCGGACGCCGAGTTCGAATCGCTACTGCTGGAAATCCTCAGCGATTTCCAGGTCACGATTCCGGAACTCGGCACCATCGTCGCCGTCGCGGCGCCGACCGTGATCCTGACATCGAACAGCGAACGCGATCTCGGCGACGCGCTGAAGCGCCGCTGCCTGCATCTGCATATCGGCTTCCCTGAGCAGAAACTGGAAGAACGGATCGTCGAAAGCCGGGTGCCCGGCATTTCGCAGACGCTGCGCAAGCAGATGGTGAGCTTCATCCACGAGGTCCGCACGCTCGACCTGAAGAAGCTGCCGTCGGTCAGCGAAACCATCGACTGGGCGCGCGTGCTGGTGCTGCTGCAGGCGCCCGAGCTCGGTCACGAGGTGGTCAAGGACACGCTGAACGTTCTCCTGAAATACGAGGCGGATATCGAGGCCACCATGCCTCAGGTCTCCACCTTCATCGCCAAGGCCTCGCGTCAGAACGTCTTCGGATAGACTGGGGATGAGAGAGAACCTGCATCGCTTCTTTCGTGCGGCGCGGGGCGCAGGCGTCAGGCTCTCGCCGGCCGAAAGCATCGACGCGATGCGGGCCGTCTCCAAGGTCGGCTTTGCCGACCGCACCATCCTGCGCGATACTTTTCTGCTGACGCTCGCCAAGACGCAGGACGAGAAGAAGGCGCTCGGCGATTGCTTCGATCTGTTCTTCGATCAGCCCGAGCCGCAGTCACCGCCCGAGGACGGCAAGGCCGACGAGCAGGAGCCGTCCGGATCCAACGCGGCGTCCGATTCGCCGGGCGACGCCAGCGGCGGCGACGAGCAGGCTGACGGACTTGGCCAGCTTGCCCAGATGCTGCTGGCGCAGGACCGCAACCAGATTTCGGCGGCCATCGCCAACGCGGCGAGCGCGGCCTCGCTGTCCGACATCCGCTATTTCACGCAGCGCGGCATCTTCTCCGGCCGCATCCTCGACCAGATGGGCATCGAGCGCCTGCGCGACGATCTCGACAATCTCGACGGCGACCAACCCTGCGCTGGCGGAACGGCTGACCAACGCGCTGGACGGGTTGCGCGGCACGGTGCGCGAGACCGTCTCGCAGGCGCTGATGCTGTACGGGCGCGAGGAGGCCGAAAACCTGCGCAACGAAATCCTGCGCAACGCGCCGCTGTCGCGGATCGAGCCGCGGCAGGTCGAGCAGATGCGGCGGCTGATCCGCCAGATCGCGCGCCGCCTGCGCGAGCGCTACTCCAAGCCGCGCAAGCGGCAGCGCCGCGGCCATCTCGACGTGCGCCGCACCATCCGCCGCAACGCCGCCTGGGGCGGCGTGCCGTTCCTCACCGCGTGGAAAAGGCGGCACCGCGACAGGCCGAAGATCGTCGCACTCTGCGACGTCTCGGGTTCGGTGGCGCGGGTGTCCGATTTCTTCCTGCTGCTGATCCACAGCCTGCACGAGGTCGTGGACGACGTCCGCTCGTTTGCGTTCTCCGGCCATCTGATCGAGGTCAGCGACATCCTGGAATCGAAATCGCCGGAAGAGGCGATGGCCGAGATCATGTCCAAGGTCGGCTTCGGCTCGTCCGATTACGGCAACTCGTTCGACGATTTCGAACACGGCTGGATGAATGCGATCACGCCGCAAACCACCGTGATCGTGCTCGGCGACGCCCGCAGCAACAATCTCGATCCCCGCGCCGACATCCTGCGCCGCATCGCCGAGCGCTCGAAGCGGCTGGTCTGGCTCAACCCCGAGGGCCGCATGGCCTGGGGCTGGGGCGATTCCGAAATGCCGCGCTATTCGACCTTCTGCACCGTGGTCCGCCAATGCGCCACCGCCAAGCAGCTCGAACGCGCGGTGTCGGATATCGTGGCGAGCTATCAGTAGGCGTTCATAGGCAGCTCAAATCAAGCCGGATAGCGCGCGATCAGCTTACGAAGCAGGATCAAGGGTTCCATCTTTTTGGGGCGAGCCAGCAAAAGCTCCACCTTCACGGCAGCAAACACCGCGCCTCGATTTGAGTTTGCTGCGATGCCATGTTCTAATCTCATGATTCCGGCAGCGTTCGCCCCGATAAGGCCGCGATCAGCCGCCTGTTGCCCCCGCTTGAAGCCGATATGGATTTAGCCCTCAATCACGAACGCCCGACCGCAGTCCGCGATGCGCTGTCCGTCCTCAACTCCGTGTTCGGCCTGCCGGCCTTTCGCGGCGCGCAGGAGGAAATCGTCCGGCACGTGACGGACGGCGGCAACTGCCTGGTGCTGATGCCGACCGGCGGCGGCAAGTCGTTGTGCTATCAACTGCCCTCACTGCTGCGTGAAGGCTGCGGCATCGTGGTGTCGCCGCTGATCGCGCTGATGCGCGACCAGGTCGCGGGATTGCTGGAGGCCGGGGTCAACGCGGCGGTGCTGAACTCGACGCTGTCGTTTGACGAAGCCTCGGAGGTCGAGCGGCGGCTGCTCGCCGGCGATCTCGACCTGCTCTACGTCGCGCCCGAGCGGCTGCTGACGCCGCGCTGCCTGTCCTTGCTCGGGCAAGCCAAGATCGCGCTGTTTGCGATCGACGAGGCGCATTGCGTGTCGCAATGGGGGCACGATTTCCGCCCCGAATATATCGGCCTGTCCGTGCTCGCCGAACGCTTTCCCAACGTGCCGCGCATCGCGCTGACGGCGACCGCCGACGAGATGACGCGCAAGGAGATCGTCGACCCGGCTCGGGCTTGCCGGTGCACCAAGCTTCGTCGCGAGTTTCGACCGTCCGAATATTCGTTATGAGATCGTCGAGAAACAGAACGCCCCGGCCCAGCTCAAGGCCTTCATCAGCGAGCGCCACGCCGGCGACGCCGGCATCGTCTATTGCCTGTCGCGCGCCAAGGTCGAGGACACCGCGCAGGCACTGACCAGCGCCGGCATCCCGGCGCTGCCCTATCACGCCGGCCTCGATGCAGGCGTGCGTGCCCGCAACCAGGATCGCTTCATCAACGAGGACGGCGTCGTCATCGTCGCCACCATCGCGTTCGGCATGGGGATCGACAAGCCGGACGTGCGGTTCGTGGCGCATCTCGATCTGCCGAAAAGCATCGAAGCCTATTACCAGGAGACCGGCCGCGCCGGGCGCGACGGCAAGCCGTCCAGCGCCTGGATGGCCTATGGCCTGTCCGACATCGTGCAGCAGCGCCGCATGATCGACGAATCCACCGGCTCCGACGCGTTCAAGCGGGTGTCGATCGGCAAGCTCGATGCGCTGGTGGCGCTGGCGGAAACCGCCGGCTGCCGGCGCGGCCGCCTGCTCGGTTATTTCGGCGAGGAAGTCACTGGCAGCAATTGCGGCAATTGCGACAACTGCCTGTCGCCGCCGCAGCTTCGCGACGGCAAGGTCGCCGCGCAAAAACTTTTGTCCTGCGCCTACCGCACCGGCCAACGTTTCGGCGCCATGCACCTGATCGACGTGCTGGTCGGCCGCCTGACCGAGAAGGTCACGCAGTTCGGACATGACAAGCTGTACAGTTTTCGGCATCGGCAATGATCTCAACGAAAAGCAATGGCGCGCCGTGATCCGCCAGTTGGTCGCCATGGGCCATCTGCGGGCGGACAGCGAAGCCTATGGCGCGCTGAAACTGACCGAGAGCGCACGCGGCGTCCTGAAAGGCGAGACCGAGGTGATGCTGCGCGAGGCGGCGCCCGGCACGCGCGTTCGCGCCAGCCGCGCCAAATCAAGGCGCGGCGATCTGGCGCCGCGCGCCGAGACCAGGCCCGCCGATGCGCCCCTGCAGGCGGCGCTGCGGGCATGGCGCGCCGATATCGCGCGCCAGCGCAGCGTGCCGGCCTATGTCGTGCTGCACGATTCCACCATCGACGGCATCGCCGCCGCACGGCCTTCGACGCTCAACGATCTCCGCAACATCCCCGGGATCGGCGACAAGAAGCTCGAACATTACGGCGACGAGTTGCTCGCGCTGGTGCGGTCGGCCGACGCGTAAGCCCGCTCATCCATTGCGGAAGGTGTAGGCGTATCCGTTGATCGCGGGCGCACCGCCGAGATGGGCGTAGAGCACCTTCGATCCCTTCGGGAAATAGCCCTTGTTCACGAGGTCGATCATGCCCTGCATGGATTTTCCCTCGTAGACGGGATCGGTGATCATGCCTTCGAGACGCGCGGACAGCCGGATCGCCTCCTTGGTCTCCTCTGACGGAACGCCGTAAGCCGGATAGGCATAGTCTTCGATCAGCACGACAATCGTCCTCGACGATCTCGCTGGCCCAAGTTCGACGAGGCCGGCGGTGTTGCGGGCGATGTCCAGCACCTGGGCCTTGGTCTGCGCGGGGGTGAAGGAGGCGTCGATGCCGATCACCTTGCGCGCGCGGCCGTCCTTGGCAAATCCCACCAGCATGCCGGCATGGGTCGAACCCGTGACCGTGCAGACCACGATGTAATCGAAGGCAAAGCCGAGCTCCTTCTCCTGAGCCCTCACCTCCTCGGCGAAACCGACATAGCCGAGCCCGCCATATTTATGCACGGAGGCGCCGGCCGGGATCGCATAGGGCTTGCCGCCCTTGGCCTTCACGTCCGCGATCGCCTCTTCCCAGCTTTGGCGAATGCCGATGTCGAAACCTTCATCGACCAGCTGCACATCGGCGCCCATGACCCGGCTGAGCAGGATATTGCCGACGCGGTCGTAGACGGCGTCCTCATGCGGCACCCAGCTTTCCTGCACCAGGCGGCACTTCATGCCGATCTTGGCCGCCACGGCTGCGACCATGCGGGTGTGGTTGGACTGCACCCCGCCAATCGAGACCAGCGTGTCGGCATTGGAAGCGATCGCATCGGGGATGATGTATTCGAGCTTGCGCAGCTTGTTGCCGCCGAAGGCGAGACCCGAATTGCAGTCCTCGCGCTTGGCGTAGAGCTCGACCTGGCCGCCGAGATGCTGCGAGAGCCGCTCCAGCTTCTCGATATGGGTGGGTCCGAATGTGAGCGGATAGCGCTCGAATTTCTCCAGCATCGTCATCCCCGTTGATGGTCCTGATTTCCGGGAATGGCGGTATCATCGAAGGCTGGGAAGGTGCTCTCTAAATTAGCTCGTAAACTCTCACTGAATATTGCAAAAATATCGCAATTGTCTTAGTATTTCATTCGATATTTGGTTACTTTTCGAGAGATTCTTTCATGGCTGGCAGACTCGACCGCATCGACCTTAAGATATTGCGTTTGCTGCAGAATAGCGGCCGGCTGACCAATGCCGAGCTGGCTGAGACGGCCGGCGTCAGCGCCGCGACCTGTCACCGGCGCACCCAGCGCCTGTTCGACGACGGGTTCATCGCCCAGGTCAGGGCGATGGTGGCGCCGCGCAAGGTCGGCAAGGGGGCGCTGGTCATGGTCGGCGTCGTGCTCGACCGCTCCACGCCGGAAAGCTTTGCCGCCTTCGAGCGGGCGATCGCGCAACTGAAATTCGTGCTGGATTGCCACCTCGTGGCCGGCGATTTCGACTATTTCCTCAAGATCCGGGTCGGCGACATGGAGGATTTCAACCGAATCCACGGCGAACAATTGATCGCGCTGCCGGGCGTCCGCCAGACCCGGACTTTCTTCGTCATGAAGGAAGTGGTCGACAACGCGCCGCTCGATTTCTGATTGCCGTTTGGCGCTGCAAAACGGGCTATCTTACCGTGGCGCCCTTGCGGAACCCTGCGAGACTCTGGTCACACAGCGCGCCATGTCCTATCAACCGGGGCATGACCATGAAATTTTACCGGCAGGCTTTCGCCCTTGCCATCATTTTCATTGCAATGCCGGCTCCGCGCAGGACGAACTGCCGCGGCCAGAGCCCGATACCGTCATCTTCGCGATGATGTCGGGCAAGTGCAGCACGTTCAAGGTCGCGGGACGGGATCTGCCCTGCCGGGCCGTGGCGTTCTTCCAGACCGAGGAAGGCCGGGCGAATTTCACCGTGGCGATCAACGATCCCAGGGACGACAGCCACATCATCACGTTCTCCGGCGACAACGGACGAAGGCCGGACGCCAACTGTACGAATTGCCGATCGACCGGATGCTGCTGAAATCCAAGGACGGCCGAAGGTCGACGGCCTGCCGGTGCCGTCGATCGAACCGACCGCCGGCCTCTGCAAGCAGGTCGGCGAATTTCGTGACGCTGGAACTTTCCAGCATCTCCTGCACCGCCGTCGACAAGAACGGCAAGAAATACGAATTGCAGTACCAGTCCGACGGCACGCCGATGGCGGTGCGCCGCATCAAGCGGATGCGCGTCGGCAGCCCAGCGGTGTCGCCGTTCGACGATGTGAAATAGAAGGCGGGATGCGAAACAAAAGGCCGCCGGCGGAAAACCGACGGCGGCCAAGGTCGATCCACGCATGGCTCGCAATTGCGCGGACAAGCCCACGCTACGTTGAAAGTCCTCCCAGGGCGTGGAGGCGATCCGTCAAAATCGAGCGATTGCCTTCACACGGCCTTTACCGTGTGCCGCCTCGCGCGCGCCCGCTCCGTCGTCGGCAGGATGCCGGCCGCGATTTCAAACGCGACCGCCCATCGCGGCTTTTCTTCTTCCGCGCCGGGCACGTTGATCTGAACGCCGCCTCCGTCGCTGATCGTATAGGACGCGGCCAGTGCGGCGGCTTCGAGCGCGGCGGCCCGCGAATCGTAGACGCCACCGATCTTGACGTTGTCGGCAAATACCGACCAGCCCAGCGGCGCCTTCACGATTTCGAACACTGATCGTTCCATTAGCTCACCCTGTATCGTTTCACCTGTATCGCTTCCGCCCCTCGCCCACGTGGCGAATCCTGGCCATGGGAGCGTGGCGGCGGGACGTTGACTTGTCGCCGGCGGCCTTCACTCGCCAGTCGGAAGCCCGCAACCCCGTCAACGAATGCAACGCCGGTACCAGCGCGATTTCCTTCCGCACGGCATCGACAATTCGATCGAATTCCACTTCGCTCATCACAGCTCCAGTGCGCCGGGCCGACATTCTGTCGCCAGGACGGTAAGAGGGACCGCGCTGAGCACAGATCGCCATGCAAGTTTGTTGTTTGAAGGCTCGCCCGCGGTCGCTTCGATGGCAAAAAAGGGCCGAAATCGGGAACGTCCGGACCGCACCTTACGAAACCGGTGGCCGCCGATGACCCGCAGCCGCCGCCCCTTGGCCCAACTTGCCCGATGCGTGCTAGATTCGGCCACGAATCAGGAGGGTTTGCATGCCGGTAGACAGTGACAGCGCCATTGCGTGGCACCGCGCCCAGCTCAAGAAGCTTCGCGAGACCTTGAAGAACATCGAAACCTCAAGGTTCACGGTGGGCGAGCCTGCGCAGTCGAGCAGGACCGGCAAGACGCTGAAGGCGGTTGCCGAACTCGAGCAGAAAATCCGGCAGTCGCAGCACATCATCGCCGCCTATGAGCGGCAGACCCGGCGGCCGCTCGCGACCGACCAGCGAAGCCTCGCCAGCGTGAGCTGGAGCAGCTGGAACGCCCAGGCGGCGCACAGCCGCGGCAGTTCGCGGTAGTGTAGGGCGGCCCGAAGCGCGGCGGTGCCGCGATAACAAGTCTGGGTCAGGTTCTAAGAGCCTGAAAAAAAGCAGCTCATGAAATTGGGCTCTTTAGCGGGAAGTCGTCATGCCCGGCCTTGTGCCGGGCATCCACGTCTTCTCCGATAGAGCGCGAAAGACGTGGATGGCCGGGACAAGCCCGGCCATGACGAGAAAAGTGATTCATTTCAGGGCTGCGCTCAATTCTTGGCGGTCTCTTTTTCTTTCGCCTTTGCCTTGCACGAAATGAGAAACGTAAACGCCCTCGCATTGCGCGCGATGTCGGCGGTCTTCAACTCGTCCTTGGCGTCGGAGATCTGATAGGGCACCACGCTGTTGTCGAGAAAATCCCGCAACGCCCCGGTCTTGATGGCGAAATTGATGTTCTCGGGAATGTTGCCCGTGGCCCTCACGAACTTGATGGCATTCAGTTTGGCTGCGACCACGCCGACCACGTCGCCGCTCGAGGCCAATAGCGGCCCGCCGCTGTTGCCGGGCTGAATGGCCGCGCTGATCTGCAGAAAGCGCGTGTCGTTCAGGATGCCGCTGAGCGAACTCACGATCCCGGTCGTCACCGTGAAATCGGATGTCAGCAGCCCATGGAAGGGGTAGCCGATCGCCACCACGCTGTCGCCGGACTGGATCGCCTTGTCCCGGATTTTGGCGATATCCTTGAACGGACCGGTGGCCTGCAACAGGGCGAGATCGTTGGTCTCGTCGCTCGACACCAGGCGCAGTTTGGCCGGCGCCTCGCCGGACGGATTGCCCTGGATGTCGCCGACGCAGCCCTGCACCACATGCGCATTGGTCACGAGGTGCCCGTTCGTGCTCACCAGAAAGCCGGTGCCCTTCTGGTCGAACAGTCTGTCGGGCTTGGCCGCCGCTGAATCCGGCGCCGCCGCAGCGACCGCCTTGGCGGCGGGCAGGACCGAGAAATCGCCGGCGCTGGCCACGCCCGATTGCCTGACCTTGGCCACGCAATGCGCCAATACCGGCAATAGCTGCCCGGTCTGGTCGAGGTTGAACTGGAAGAGCTGGCCTTGCGTATAGGCCGTCATCGCTTTCGCCTTTCGGAATTGGGCGATGAGCGAGGAATTGCTCGGCATCGGAACGCGAACCAGCTTGTCCGCGATCGGAACGCCGTGAACGTTGAACGGTTGCTGGCCATCGAATGTCAGGGTCAGCGGAAACGCCGCCCCGGTCGTCAGCTTCCATTGTTCGTGCATGAAGCCGAGGCTCCAACCGCCGCCATGGTCGATCATCACGAGAAAGAAGACGCCGCTGGCGTATCGGGCGCCGGCTGCACAGTGCGTGAAAGAACCGGTCTGGTCATTGGTGTAGGCCCCACCCTGCCAGTTGCCGACGCTGATTGTACCGTAAGGCCCGCGCGCATCCGCATTCGAACTGGCAAAAATCATACTCAACAAAACTGCAACCGCAGCAGCACGGCATTTCATAAGCTTTTCCCCACATACCCAAGGTGAGCATATTTATCTTTGCAACCGGAGTCCATTTGGCCCGTGCGCGAGGGCTGGATTTTTCCTGTTGCAGGACGCGGAAAAATTGGCCGGGCAGCGCGTTCATGCCCGCAGACGGCCCAACTGCCGAAGCGCTTCGTTAAGTTCTTTGCCGGATCATTCGGCACGTCGTCTCGATCGTCGTAAGATCGACACCGATTCGCATCCGCCCGCAGCAAAACAGCTCATCGCCTGGCAGGACAACGCATGGACTTGGCACACGGCGGAGACGATTTCCGGCAGAGGGACGTGCTGCGCCCGCCCGCGGTCGTGCTGATCCCGGGCCTCGTGATGGCATTTTATGTCTGGCTGGTTCTGGTCACCACCATTCCATATCCGGGCAAGATCGGGCTCGACTACAATACGCTCGGCACCGACTGGATGGTGTTCTACGGCGCGATCCGCTCGGTCCTCGATGGCAACGCGACGCTGATCTTCGACGGCGATCGCTTCACCGACTTCCTCAACACGAATTTTGCAGGCTGGCTCTCCTCACCACTGGAATTTCGGCCTTGGGCCTATCCGCCGAGCTTTCTGCTGATGCTGCTGCCATTCGCGCCATTGGGCTTCTTCGGCTCCTATGTGGCGTTTCAGATCGTGACCGGCGCCCTGCTGGCGGCGGCGCTGCGGTCATCGGTTACGGAAACCACGCTGCCATCGGGTGCGCTGCTCGTGGCCGCGCTGGCCTGCCCGGCGTCGGCCATCAATGTGATCGACGGTCAAGCCGTATTTCTCGTCGCAGCCCTGATCGTCGGCGGGTTTGGCCTGCTCGAACGGCGCCCTTATCTCGGCGGCCTGGTGCTGGGACTGCTGACATTCAAACCCCAGTTCTGCGTCCTGGTCCCGATCGCCCTGATCGCGGCAGGTCAGTGGCGCGCGCTGTTGGCGTCGGGCTTGTCCGCGCTCGCGATGATGCTCGCGAGCGGATTGATTTTCGGATGGGACCTCTGGCTGCGCTGGTTTCCGCTCATCATCGAGAATCTCGTCAGCCCGAGCGAGAAGTGGATCGAGTTCGGCCGCATGTGGGGCCACAGCGTCTACACCTGCGCGGTCCTGCTCGGCGCGCCGCAACGGCTGGCGTCGTGGATTCAATTGCTCGGCACGCTCGGCGCCGCGGTATCCGTCGTCGTCGCTTTCCGATCGCGGTTGGGGACGCGGGAAAAGACGGCGGTCTTTCTGGCCGCCACGGTCCTCGCCGCGCCGCATTCCGGACCCTATGACGTGACGCTGCTGGTGATCGCCGCGGCGTTCTGGCTGATGGCGCACAGCGCGCCGCGACCGCTGTGGTGCTGGACTCTGGCATTCATGATCTGGCTGCTGCCGATGCTGAGCCCGCCTCTGCTGTTTCCCGTGGCCAGGATCGCCCCGCTATTTCCTGTCCTGCTGATCGTGCTGCTGCTCCGTCCGGGAGTTTCGGCTTCGGCACGCGCGCAATAAAATCCTCGCTGCCTGGTGCCGTTGCGCACAGTCGCGGGGACAACGGGAACCGAACGGCGCGACCAAACGTCTCGGTGCCGGTCCATGTCCAGCCGCTCATTTTAATGGATCATACCTGGCATCTTGCATACGGTACGGCCGGTTGCCCTGCCCTTCCCGGGTGAACATCTAACCGGGAAGCAAAGAAGCATTGCGCCGCTGACGGCGGACGCATTGCAATAGCCGGAGGAAAATGCCGTGAAATCAACAGTTGTCCGGTGCGCCCTGTTTGCGCTTATCGCAGTCGTTTCCGTCGTGGCCGGCCAGGCCCAAGACATAGCTCACGCCCAGACATGGCCGGACAAGCCGATCACCTTCATCGTGCCGTTCGCGGCCGGCGGCGGCACCGATGCCTTTGCCCGTCCGCTGGCGGCCCAGCTCGATACACAATTGGGCAAGCGCGTGCTGATCGAAAACCGCGCCGGCGCCGGCGGCACCGTCGGCGCATCGCGCGCGTCAAAGGCCGCGCCCGACGGCTACACCTTCTTCATGGGCGCGGCGCATCACGCCATCGCCCCCTCGCTCTATCCCAACCTCGACTACAACATCGAGAAGGATTTTATCGCGGTGGCGCTGATCGCGCGGCCGCCGCAGGTGGTGGTCGTCAATCCGGACAAGGTCGCCGCCAAGACGCTCGCCGAGTTCATCGCCTACGCCAAAGCCAATCCGGGCAAATTGAACTACGGCTCCGCCGGCGCCGGCACCACGCATCATCTCGCGGGCGAACTGTTCAAGATCCTGACCAAGACCAACATCCAGCACGTCCCCTATCGCGGGGCCGGCCCTGCGATGCAGGATCTCATCGCCGGCCACGTGCCTGTTGTCTTCGACGGACTCGGCTCGTCGGCCGCGCCGGTCCGGGCCGGACAGTTGCGCGCGCTTGCGGTGGCCGCGCCGAAGCGCGTGCCGGCCTTCCCCGATCTTCCGACCGCCGCGGAAGCGGGCCTGGCCGGATATGAAGTGTCGACCTGGTACGGCCTGTTCGCACCCAAGAATACGCCGCCGGCGATTGTCGCTCAGATGATCAAGGAATTGCAGACGGCCATGCAGACGCCCGCCATCAAGGAAGCCTGGGAACGCAACGGCTCCGATGTCCCCGACGTCACCGGGCCCGCATTCGCAAAGATGGTATCCGCGGAAGTCGAGCGCTGGCGCAAGGTCGTGACGGAAGCGAACGTGAAGCTTGATTAGCCGGCTCGCGCTGGCGCGGCATCGTTTCATGACGGGTTTGTCGCGCCAGGCTCGCTGATCAGTTGCTCACGCGCACGCCATAGCGCATGAAGTCGTCATCGATTCCGGCCTGGATCGCCTTTGCGGCGGAGATATCGGCATCGCCGCCGGCCTTGTCGCCGTTCCTGAGCCTGGCGAGCCCGCGCCCATAGAGCGCACTTGCCAGCTTCGGATCTACCCGCAGCGCGGAACTGAAATCATTGATCGCCGCGTCAGCCTGTCCCGTCTTCAGATGGATCAGTCCACGCGAATCGTAGGTGGCGGCGTCGTTCGGCCACGACTGAAGCACCTTGTTGCAGTCATCGAGCGCTGTTTGCAGCGCGCCGAGAATGGCCCGGGTCCAGCAGCGTCCGCTCCACGCGGCTTCCAGATTGGGCTCAAGGCGAATGGCCTCGTCGTAGTCCCGCGCCGCACGATCGTACTCGTTCTTTTTCAGGTAGACTCCGGCACGGTTGACGAAAGCCCTGCCGTAGTTCGGGTTCAGCTTGATCGCCTGATCGAAAGCTTTGAGGGCGAGGTCGTATTCGCCTTTCCGCAAGTAAGCCGCGCCGCGGTTGTTGAAGGGCTTGGCGTAGGCTGGATCGAGCTTGATCGATTGATCGAAATCCAGGATGGCGCGATCAAGGTCTCCCTGCGCCGTAAGGGCATTGCCCCGATTGTTATGGGCGATGGCAAGGGCCGTCGTCGTGCCCTGGCCGGAACCGATCAGCGCCGTGCAACCATCGATCCGGGCTGCAAGCGACATGCGATCGGAGCCGTTGCACAGCGCGATGTTGCCGAGATAGTCGCTCTTTTTCGGGCTCTGCGCGGCAGCCAGTGATCCGAGCAGCAGCAAGGCAAAAGCAGGCGTCAAGCCGTGGATGATGTGCCTGCTCGCACTCAATTCCATATCAGGCTTTCCAATGTTGGCGCCAGCGAACGGGCCTAGCACCCTCGACAGATGTTCAGATTCGACTTGGGAAAAGGCTTCTGCTCGGGCTGCAGCGCCGCCGGCGCTCCCGGCTTTCGCGCAACCTTGCTCTTGCCCTCTTCAATGAGCGTGGAAAATCTCACTGTCCCGTCATCCGAGATTTCGACGCGTGGCGTGGTGCCTCGGACGCCCATGGTCGCGACCGGGGTGTCGACCTTCATGTCGCCAGTCTTCGCGACTTTGCCCGCGACAAAGGTGAAGGTTCCCTTGGTCAGATTGAACAAGCTCGCATTGGACGTACTATTTGGATCGTAGACGAACTCGTCCAAAACCATGCGCGCGTTGTTCGACAGATTGAAGGAACTGCCATCGGTGAAGTTGATACCGACCTTGCCGTCGGCGCCGGTCGCGACGGCATCGCCCTGATAGACGAGATCACCAACCTTCGCCTGACCAGCCTGAGCCGTGGTACTCACCTGGACGACCACCGCACCCGCGCGTTCGAGCGTGACCGATCCAGTGGCGACAACAACTTTCCCAATCGGCTTTGTTGCAATATCCTGAACCGCGGGCCTGGCGTTATCGCGTTGCGCGTGAGCCGGCCCGGCGAGAAGCCCGCCCGCCGTCAGAACGAAACCTGTCACCACGACGGCAACCGCATGCGTCCACATGATCCCCCCTTTCCCGAGAAGATCTTGTCCGAGAAACCGCTCACTGCCGTCGAACCCGACGGCCAAGGCGGCATCAGACCCAATATTAGACCCGATGTCGGGGAAGAGCATCATCGGCCGTCCGCTCAAAAGTATTATATCTTTTGAGCCTAAAGCTAACGCCCCTGGATTGGGTTAGTTTGGACGTTGTTGGTGGCCAGCCCTCGGCTGGCCGCACTAGGATATTTTGCCCTCAGGGGCTGGGCAAAGCCCGACCACGACAATTCGCACCAGGGGCGGGGTTTGAGCCATGCCCGTCGAGTCCCACGCCGAGACTGGGGATGAACGTAAGGCCGTTGCGGCCCTGTTTCCCCGTCTTGTCGGCAATTTTCAGACCGCGGCCGGTTACGGCCCCCTCAGTCGTGCGGCCTGCACGGAGGCTTCCATCGCGGCCGGCGATCCTCGAGGCCGGGCTCGCGCCGGCGGATTCGGCATGCTGTGGCTCACAGCGGTGACGTTCTCGCTGATGAAGGAGGTCCGGGCCGCCGACCCGAACGTCACATTTTTGGACGACGGCAACATCACCTACAAGGACCTCGAGCATGGCGCGTTCGAGTTGGTCACCAAGGAGGTGATCCCTCGATACTTGCTCGTTGAGGATCCCGGACAGACCATCGTCCTGCGCTCGCAAGGCTCCTCGGTCAGCGTCAGTCAGAGCACGAATTCCCCCGCGCGAATGGCCGAATTGCAGGCGGCCCAGCAGGAAGCGCTCTCCACCTATGAAAAAGGGCTGGGCTCGACCGGATCGAGCACGCCTCCCGACCTCGACGCGCTACCGGTGCAGCCGATCAATTTCATTCAGACCGACGACTCTTCCCCGGCGCAAGAATTGCCTGCCATGCCCGGGTCAATCTTCGTCTCTCCCCCGGACCTCATTTTCGCAAAATTGCCGCCTCCACCGCCAACGCCGCCCACGCTGAATGCGATACCCGGGCCGACTGAAATCGACACCACGGTCTTTGACGTCTTCACTGCGACAAGCGGCACCTTCCTTGCCAGCAGCCCCAACAGCGGCGCGACGCTAACTTTCGGCGTCAACGGGGGCACCGCCGGCAGCACCGTCATCGATGGCGTAACCTACGATGTGTCCAAGGCTGGTCCCTACGGCACGCTTTACGTCGATAGCACGACCGGCGCCTATACGTTCGTTCCGAACAATGACGCGATCAATGCGCTTGTTGCGCCGACCACCACGGATTTCACGATCACGGTATCCGACGGGACGCTCTCGGCCAATCAACCCTTTACGATCGCCATCAACGGCACCAACGACGCGGCAGTGATCTCCGGCAACACCAATGGCACCGCGATCGAGGCCGGCGGCGGCGCCAATACCGCGCTGCGCGCGCTGAGCGCCACCGGGACGCTCACCAGCACCGACGTCGACGACGCACCCAATACTTTTGCGGCGGTTGACACTCCGACCGCGAGCGCGCACGGCTTTGGCACCTTCACGATGACGGCGGCTGGCGTCTGGACCTACACGGTCAACGATGCCAACAGCGCGGTGCAGGCACTCAATGTCGGCGACAAGCTGACGGACTCCTTCACGGTGACCACCATCGACGGCACCCCACAGGTGGTGAGCGTCACCATCAACGGCGCCAACGATGCGGCAGTCATTTCCGGCGCCACGACCGGCTCCGTGACCGAGGACGGTGGCACCAGGTGCGACCTGCCGACCGCGACCGGCACGCTCACCGTTACCGACGTGGACAACGCGCCCGGTTTTACGGCGGTCAATTGCCCGACGGCCAGCGATGCCGGCTATGGCACCTTCACGATGACGGCGGACGGCGTGTGGATCTACACGCTCGACGACGGCAATTGCGCCGTGCAGGCACTCAATGTCGGAGACACGCTGACCGACACTTTCAAGGTGACCTCCCTGGACGGCACCGCGCAGCTGGTGACGGTTACCATCAACGGCACCAACGACGCCGCCATCATTTGCGGAACCAAGGAGGGCTCGGTCATCGAGGCTGGCGGCAAGGCCAATTCGACATCTTGCAAACCAACCGCGACCGGCACGCTCACCGACACTGACATCGACAACACTCCCAATACCTTTACGGCGATCGATACGCCACAGGCCAGCACGGGCGGCTATGGCACCTTCACCATGACGACCGATGGCGTCTGGACCTACACGCTCGATAACACCAACTGCAAAGTGCAGGCTCTCAATGTCTGCGACAAGCTGACCGACTGCTTTACGGTGACCACCATCGACGGCACCCCGCAGGTGGTGACGATCACGATCAACGGCGCCAACGACGCCGCCGTCATTAGCGGCACCGCGACCGGCTCGGTGACCGAAGCTGGCGCCTGCACATACGGTACGCCGATCGCGACCGGCACCCTCACCGATACCGACGTCGACAACACGCCCAATACGTTCACGGCCGTATGCGCGCCGAAGGCGAGCGAGGCCGGCTATGGCACCTTCACGATGACGGCGGATGGAGTCTGGACCTACAAGCTCGACAACGCCAATTGCGAGGTGCAGGCGCTCAACGACTGCGACACGCTGACCGACTGTTTCAAGGTGACCACCATCGACGGCACCGCGCAGCTGGTGACAATCATCATCAACGGCGCCGACGACACGTTCCACTTCAAGGACAAGATGTCCGACGTGAGAACTTCTGAAGTCATCGACCTTGCACGGGACGTCCCGGCGTCGATCAGTTCCTCCGAAAACGCCGCAGGAACCAGTGAATCGCCAGCACTTTCAGTGACAGAATGGTCCGACATTTCCGTTTGGAACCACAGTGATGTCACTACGCGCGCGTCGCACGATCTGCTGGTGTGACGGAGCCGCGCCGATTTCAGCCCCGCCATTCCCGCGCCGCGAGCCGCCCTACTTCGCTTCGCTCGCCTTGATTCCCGAGCTTTCGATGAGCGTCGCCACGCGCGGGAGGTCGGCGGCGAACAGGCGCGCGTGCGCCTCGGGCGTCAACTCGTTTGCGGGGAACGGCAGGGTTCCGAGTTGCTTCATCTTTTCCAGCAGCTCCGGCTCAGCCAGCGCCGCGCGGAGCGCCGAATTCAGCGCGTCGATGGTCTCCTTGGGCGTGCCCTTCGCCACGTAGAGCCCATGCCACATCGAGTAGCTGACTTCGGGCATGCCGAGTTCGGCGGTGGTCGGCACGTCCTTCAACTGCTCGAGACGTTGCGGCGACGTAATGGCGATGCCGTGAAGCGTGCCGGCCTGAATCTGCGGCAGCGCATTGGTCACCTGGTCCCACAGAAGGTCGATCTGCCCCGCCAGCAGATCGCCGATTGCGGGAGCCGATCCGCGATAAGCCACGACCGTCGGCTTGAAGCCGAGCACATTGCCCATCATCACGGCGCACAAATGACTGTTCGTCCCGAGACCACCATGCGCGAAGTTCGCTTTGTTGCCCTGCGCCTTGATCCACGCCACATGGTCCTTCGGACCCTCGCCGGGAATCGACTTGCGGCCAATCAGGACCATCGGCGCATTGTTGACGAGGCCGACCGCCTCGAACGCCGTCTTGGTGTCGTACCGCAGGTTGGTGAACAGGCTGGGCGCCGCGAGCAGTCCGACGTGATTGATCAGGACCGTCGAGCCGTCGGGTGCCGATCGCGCAACGCGATCGTTGGCCAGCGTGCTGCCGCCTCCGACCACGTTCTCGATGATGATGGTCTGACCGAGCGTGCGCGACATCCGCTCGCCGATGAGACGCGCGACCGTGTCGGTGCCGCCGCCGGCCGCATAGGGAACCACCAGCGTTATTGTCTTGGGATTCGATTGCGCATGGGCCTGCGGCGCAAGCGCCGCGGCCAGCAGACCAAGGCCCATCAGGGCGCTTCTATAGAGAAGATTGATCACGATGGCGTCCTCCAGATTTCTCTTTTTTATTGCTGCGCCGCATTGTTGCGGACGTGCGTTCGTTGGCGACGCCACACCGCGGGAAACAGCGGGGCGCCGCATGACTGCGGATCATGCTGATTGTGGTTACGCAAATCAATTGCAAAGCGAGCGTAGCTCGCCGGCAGACCGGCGTGGTACCATTTCCCGAGGCGCAGATGGCACTGGGACGGAGTTGTGATGAGCGAGGCTGCCTATGTCGCGGTCGATTGGGGCACCAGCAGTTTCCGGCTGTGGCTCGTCGATCGGGCCGGCGACGTGCTGGGGGAACGGCGCAGCCACGAGGGCATGATGGCGGCAGGCAAGCTCGGCTTCGCGACCGTGCTGCAATCGCATCTGGAAGCCGTCGGCGCCGCGCCAAGGCTGCCCGTTGTCGTCTGCGGCATGGCCGGCGCCCGGCAGGGCTGGGTTGAAGCCGGATATGTCGATACGCCGGCGCGGCTTGCATCGATCCCGGAGCACGCCGTCCCGGTGCCGGGACAGGACCGTGACATCCGCATTCTCCCCGGCATCGCGCAACGCGACCCCAAGGCGCCGGATGTCATGCGGGGCGAGGAGACGCAGTTGCTTGGTGCGCTCGGGGTTGACGCGGCTGACGATGCGGTCGTCTGCATGCCGGGCACCCATTCGAAGTGGGTGAGAACAGGCGGCGCGACCGTCGAACGCTTCGCCACGTTCATGACGGGAGAGCTGTTCGATGTGGTGTCGCGGCAGACGATCCTGTCGCACGCGGTGACCGGCGCCGACGACGCGGAAGATACCGACGCATTCAGATCGGCGGTCATGGCCGCGTTCGAGAAGCCTGCGTTCGCCGCCAATCTGCTGTTCCAGGTGCGATCGGGTCAGCTCCTCTACGGCGGCAAGCCAGCCTCGGCCCGCGAAAAAATATCGGGGACCCTGATCGGTCTCGAATTGGCGGCCGGGCTTGCCGGAGACGTACCGGCGACCGGCATCACGTTGATCGCGTCAGGGCGGCTACAGATGCTTTATCAGCTGGCGTTTGACACGGTGTCCGTTCCTGTCCGATCAATCGGGGCCGAGGATGCGGTCCGTCGCGGCCTTGCCATGGCCGCGCAATCGTTTTGGAGTGTTTGAATGAGCGTTGTCCCATTTCCCCCGATGAAGCGTCCGCTGGTCGCGATCCTGCGTGGCGTGAAGCCGGAGGAAGCGGGCGATATCGTCAGCGCGCTGATCGAAAGCGGCATGACGGCGATCGAGATCCCGCTCAACTCGCCGGATCCATTCCGCTCCATCGAGATCGCCGTCAAGAAAGCCCCCGCCGGGATCCTGGTGGGCGCCGGCACCGTCCTGACGCTGGACGCCGTCGAGCGGCTGCATGACGTTGGCGGCCGGCTCCTGGTAAGCCCCAATGTCGATCCTGATATCATTGCCCGGGCCCGGGCGCGCGGCATGGTCACGATGCCCGGTGTCTTCACCCCGACGGAGGCGCTGCTTGCAGCCAAGGCGGGCGCATCCAGCCTCAAATTCTTTCCGGCGAGCGTGCTTGGCGCCGCTGGCATCACCGCCATTCGCGCCGTGCTTCCTGCCGACCTGATGATCGCTGCCGTGGGTGGCGTCTCCGACAAGAACTTCGCGGACTACGTCAAGGCCGGCATTCTTGCATTCGGGCTCGGCAGCAGCCTCTACAAGCCCGGCATGACGGCGGCGGAAGTCGCTGTTCGCGCCAAGGCGACGATCGAGGCCTACGACGCGGCCATTCAACAAGGGAAGTAGATCCCAGCGTCAGCTTCGCAGGCGAGGCTGGTCGTGGGCTCAGCCGCGCGCTAATGAGGCTCGATGCTCGTCTATATCCAGATTCTCCGCCTGCTCGCTGCTGTCGCCGTCGTTGCCTTTCATGCCTGGGGTGTCGCGCCGGACGGATTCAAGGTTCCCGAGAGCGCTATCTCCTTCATCCTGTCCCACGGCGGGCATGGCGTGGATCTCTTCTTCGTCATTTCAGGCTTCATCATTTTCTATGCGACCCACCGCGCGACATTGACGCCGGCGGAATTCCTGCGCCGTCGCGTCGAGCGCATCGCGCCGCTGTATTTTGTCGTGACCTTCGCCGTTATCGTCCTGGCCATGACGCTTCCCGCCACGTTCGGCACCGAAGGATGGTACACGCCGCGCCACATCCTCAAATCGCTGGCGTTCATCGCTTTCACGGACGGCGAGATGCCGATCGTCTATATGGGCTGGTCCCTCGAATACGAGATGTATTTTTATCTCGCCGTGGCGCTGCTGATGGCGCTGACGCGCGATGTCTGGCGGAACATCGTGATGATTTTTTCTGCGCTCGCGATTCTCGGACGAATCCCCGGTGTCGACGCGACGCTCGGCAATTATGCGTTCTTCGTCGATCCAATGATTCTCGAATTCGTTCTCGGGGTCATCGCGGCCAGCCTATTCGTGAATCGCCGGGTCAGCTGGCCGATGTCCGTTGCCGCGGCCTGCGCGGTCGCGGCGGTGTTTGTGGCGGAACCCGCCAACCGCGTCATCGTATCCGGCATTCCCTCAGCCTGCCTCGTTACCGCGGCGGCCTTTGTCAGTCGAAAGCGCATTAATCCGTCATGGCCGGAGCTTGCGCTGGCGCGGCTGGGGGATGCGTCCTATTCGATCTATCTCGCGCAGGTGCAGACGGTGTCGTTGACAAGCACGACTATCGCAAGCCTGGTTCCCGTCGTTCCGCCCCTGTTGCTGGTGATTGTCACGTGCGGCATCGTCGTTGTGCTTGGCCTGCTGCTCAACATCCTTGCAGAGCGGCCCTTGCTCAACCTCTGCCGGCACATTGGCCAGCGCCGAACCGGAGCCTCGCTCATCCCGGAAATGCGCGCGTCCGGGAAGTAACAGTCTCCTTTGCCGATGCCACGACGTTGGTCTAGAACGTCTGCATGACAAAATCATCGAATGCGCCCCTGCCGTTTGACCAGCTTGCCAAGGCCATCGAAGCGCGCCGTTCCGTCTATGGATATATCAGCGGGCTTCGGCTCGATCGCGCCGCGCCCGGAGAAGCCTGGTCGAGCCTGCCCTACCGACCCGTCTTCGTTGGCGACACCGAGACAGGCGTTCTGCACGGCGGCGTCGTCACCGCCATGCTTGACGAGAGCTGCGGCATGGCTGTCCAGCTCGCCCTCGATGGGACGCGATCGATTGCCACGCTGGACCTGCGGATCGACTACCAGAAGCCCGCGACACCCGGCCTCGACATCAAGGCGCATTCGTTCTGCTATCGCGTCACCCGCTCGATCGCCTTCGTACGCTCCGCCGCCTATCAGGAATCCGAAGACGATCCGGTCGCTACCGCGACCGCCTGCTTCATGGTCGGCGCGAACCGGACCAACATGCTGACCGACGAGCGGATACACAATGGCGCGCCTCCGGCGCTCGAAGCCCCGGAGGACCCGGCAAGTCCGTTTGCCAACAGCCCGTTTGCGCGCTGTCTGGGCATCCGCCTCGGCGAGGACAACACGCTTGTCATGCCGTTCTCGCCAAAGATCATCGGCAACCCGATGCTGCCCGCCATCCACGGCGGCATGACCGGCGCCTTTCTGGAAACGACCGCGATTGTGGGTGTGACGCGCGAGCTCGGCGTATCGGCGCCGCCCAAGCCGATCGGCCTGACCATCAATTACCTGCGCTCCGGCCGCGCGCTGGACAGCTACGCCAGGGTTTCGATCGTGAAGCAGGGCCGCCGCGTCGTCGCCTTCGAAGCGCAGGCATGGCAGGACGACCCGGCCAAACCGATCGCTTCGGCGTTCGGACATTTCATGCTGAGGAAGACGCCGGACGCGGATGAGGAATAGCGGGGGCGGAGAGCCGGACGACGCCGTCGCGCCGGGTCGCCGCGGCTCCCACCAAAAATATCGAAAACAACCCCATGCAAAGTAGCCGGCGGCCGCCGCAACCGGCGGTTTGGACCGAAAACTTGACACGTCGGGCAAATCAGCGGCACAATTTCATCATCCCGGAATTCGCTAAACGACTGCGTGCACGCAATAGATGCGATCATGTTCCGCGTGGCTGGACCGTTGAGGACACGCCGCCGTCCTTGCGCGAGGGTGCAGAAACCGCGAAAATCCAGGCTGTTTCAGAACTTATCAGGGGAATCCCACACAGATGCAGTTTGATGATGTTATTCTCGGTCGCCGGAGCATCCGCGGTTACAAACCCGATCCGGTACCGAAGACCCTGATTGCGGAAATTATTGGTTTGGCGATGCGCGCTCCGTCGTCGATGAACACCCAGCCGTGGAATTTCTACGTCATCACCGGCGAACCGCTGGATCGAATCCGCGCCGGCAACACCGAACGGATGGTGGCGGGCATACCGCAGTCGCGCGAGTTCCGCACGGGTCAGGCCTTTGCCGGCAAGCACCGCGACCGGCAGGTCGGCGTCGCCAAGCAACTGTTCTCCGCGATGGGGATCGAGCGCGACAACAAGGACAAGCGCCAGGACTGGGTGCTGCGCGGCTTCCGCCAATTCGACGCGCCCGTCTGCGTGATCATCACCTATGACCGCGTGCTGGACGGCAGCGACGATACGCCCTTCGATTGCGGCGCCGTGGCGACCGCCCTGGTCAATGCCGCCTGGTCTCGCGGGCTGGGCGCCGTGATCAACAGCCAGGGCATCATGCAATCACCCGTGGTGCGCGAGCACGCGGGAATAGCCGACGATCAGGTCATCATGAAAAGTATCGCGCTGGGCTGGCCGGATGAAACTTTTCCGGCGAATGCGGTCGTGTCGGAGCGAAAGTCCGTCGAGGAAGCTACGGTATTCGTCGGGTTTGGTAATTAGGCGGGCGCCCACGCGCAACGGGTGCTCGCCTGTGCACAGACAGCCGCGCGCACTTGGATTCACAAAGATGATAGTGAGCACGGCTCCGATCCAGAAAGCAGCCGATCGATTCTACCGAAAGAGTGGATTTCAGCAGATCCGAACCGAAGCAGCCGAGACAATGACGACCAAGCAGCCGGCGGCGCCTGACCTGCTTTTATTTTGAGAAAGCTCTCTGATGCGTCGTCTCAGATTCACTCCATGGCCGAGCCGATACGCAGCCGGCCTGTCGTTTGTCTGTTACCAATGCACGCGCTCGATTTCGACAAAATCGATCTTCGAACCGTCGGCGAAATTGATGACGCCGCTGGCGTCGTTCGAAAACACCATGTCGTTGGCCCCGCTGCTCACGATGCTGCCCGACGTCAGGCTGATGGTCCAGTCACTCGTGGGCTGCAGCGATCCGAGGCTCTGATCGAGGTCGATGGTGTCGAGCCAATTCGCGCCCGTTCCGCCATGTACAACGTCAGACCCGTGGCCATTCATGTAGACGAATACGTCATTGCCGTCGCCGCCGATCAGGGTGTCATTACCGGCGCCGCCGTTGAGGACGTTGTCGCCGGCGTTGCCGGTAATGACGTTGTCGAGCGCGTTGCCGGTGGCATTGATGGCGGCCGATCCGGTCAGTTCCAGGTTCTCGACATTGGCGCCGAGCACGTAGCTGACGCTGCTCTGCACGTTGTCGGTGCCTTGCCCGGCCAGTTCAGTGACCACGTCGCCCGCCGCATCGACCACATAGGTGTCGTTACCGGTGCCGCCGATCATGGTGTCGTTGCCTAGACCACCGGACATGGTGTCGTTGCCGGCGCCGCCACTGAGCACGTTGTTACCGCTATTGCCGGTCAGCACGTTGTCCAGCGCGTTGCCGGTGGCATTGATCGCGGCCACTCCGGTCAGCGACAGGTTCTCGACATTGGCGCCGAGCGCGTAGCTGACGCTGCTCTGCACGGTGTCGGTGCCTTGCCCGGCCAGCTCCGTGACCACGTCGCCCGCCGCGTCGACCACATAGGTGTCGTTACCGGTGCCACCGATCATGGTATCGTTGCCTAGTCCACCGGACATGGTGTCGTCGCCGGCGCCGCCGCTGAGCACGTTGTTGCCGCTATTGCCGGTCAGCACGTTGTCCAGCGTGTTACCGGTGGCATTGATCGCGGCCGCTCCGGTCAGCGACAGGTTCTCGACATTGGCGCCAAGGACGTAGCTGACGCTGCTCTGCACGGTGTCGGTGCCTTCCGCGGCAAGCTCCGTGACCACGTCACCCGCGGCGTCGACCACATAGGTGTCGTTGCCGGAACCACCGATCATGGTGTCATTGCCGGTGCCGCCGATCAGGGTGTCGTTGCCGGCGCCGCCGCTGAGGACGTTGTTGCCGGTGTTGCCGGTCAGCACGTTATCCAGCGTATTGCCGGTGGCATTGATCGCGGCGGTTCCGGTCAGCAGCAGGTTCTCGACATCCGCACCGAGCGCGTAAGTGATGCTGCTCTGCACGGTATCGGTGCCTTGCCCGGCCAGTTCGGTGACGACATCGCCGACCGCATCCACCACATAGGTGTCGTTGCCTAGTCCGCCGATCATGGTGTCGTTGCCGGTGCCGCCGCTGAGAATGTTGTTGCCGCTATTGCCGGTCAGCACATTGTTCAGGGTATTGCCGGTGGCGTTGATCGCGGCCGCTCCGGTCAGCGACAGGTTCTCGACATTGGCGCCGAGCGTGTAAGTGACGCTGCTCAGCACGGTGTCGGTGCCTTGGCTGGCAAGCTCGGTGACGACGTCGGTCGCGGCATCGACCACATAGGTATCGTTGCCGGCGCCGCCGATCATGGTGTCGTTGCCGAGGCCGCCATCGAGCACGTTGTTGCCGGTGTTGCCGGTCAGCGTGTTGGCCAGCGCGTTGCCGGTGGCATCGATCGCGGCGGTTCCGGTCAGCAGCAGGTTCTCGACATCGGTGCCGAGCGCGTAAGTGATGCTGCTCTGCACCGTATCGGCGCCCTGCCCGGCCAGTTCGGTGACGACATCGCCGATCGCATCCACCACATAGGTATCGTTGCCTAGTCCACCGATCATGGTGTCGTTGCCGGCGCCGCCACTGAGAATGTTGTTGCCGCTATTGCCGGTCAGCACGTTGTCCAGCGTGTTGCCGGTGGCATTGATCGCGGCCGCTCCGGTCAGCGACAGGTTCTCGACATTGGCGCCGAGGACGTAGCTGACGCTACTCTGCACGGTGTCGGTGCCTTGCCCGACCAGTTCCGTCACGACATCGCTGGCATTGTCGACCACATAAATGTCGTTGCCGGCACCACCCACCATGGTGTCGTTGCCGGCGCCGCCGTTGAGGACGTTGTCACCGGCGTTCCCGGTCAGCGTATTGGCCAGGGTGTTGCCGGTGGCATTGATCGCGGCGGATCCCGTCAACTGCAGGTTCTCGACATTGGCTGCCAAGGACGTAGCTGATGCTGCTCTGCACGGTGTCGGTGCCTTCCGCGGCAAGCTCCGTGACCACGTCACCCGCGGCGTCGACCACATAGGTGTCGTTGCCGGCACCGCCGATCATGGTGTCGTTGCCGAGCCCGCCGTCGAGCACGTTGTTGCCGGTGTTGCCGGTCAGCGTGTTGGCCAGCGCGTTGCCGGTGGCATCGATCGCAGCGGTTCCGGTCAGCAGCAGGTTCTCGACATCGGCGCCGAGCGCGTAAGTGATGCTGCTCTGCACGGTATCGGTGCCCTGCGCCGGCCAACTCCGTGACCACGTCGCCCGCCGCATCCACCACATAGGTGTCGTTGCCTAGTCCACCGATCATGGTGTCGTTGCCAGCGCCGCCGCTGAGCACGTTGTTGCCGCTATTGCCGGTCAGCACGTTGTCGAGCGTGTTGCCGGTGGCATTGATCGCAGCCGCTCCGGTCAGCGACAGGTTCTCGACATTGGCGCCGAGCGTGTAGCTGACGCTGCTCTGCACGGTGTCGGTGCCTTCCGCGGCAAGCTCCGTGACCACGTCACCCGCGGCGTCGACCACATAGGTGTCGTTGCCGGAACCACCGATCATGGTGTCATTGCCGGTGCCGCCGATCAGGGTGTCGTTGCCGGCGCCGCCGCTGAGGACGTTGTTGCCGGTGTTGCCGGTCAGCACGTTATCCAGCGTATTGCCGGTGGCATTGATCGCGGCGGTTCCGGTCAGCAGCAGGTTCTCGACATCCGCGCCGAGCGCGTAAGTGATGCTGCTCTGCACGGTATCGGTGCCTTCGCCGGCGAGTTCGGTGACGACATCGCCCGCCGCATCGACCACATAGGTGTCGTTGCCTAGTCCACCGATCATGGTGTCGTTGCCGGTGCCGCCGCTGAGAATGTTGTTGCCGCTATTGCCGGTGAGCACGTTGTTAAGGGTATTGCCGGTGGCATTGATCGCGGCCGCTCCGGTCAGCGACAGGTTCTCGACATTGGCGCCGAGCGTGTAAGTGACGCTGCTCTGCACGGTGTCGGTGCCTTGGCTGGCAAGCTCGGTGACGACGTCGGTCGCGGCATCGACCACATAGGTATCGTTGCCGGCGCCGCCGATCATGGTGTCGTTGCCGAGGCCGCCATCGAGCACGTTGTTGCCGGTGTTGCCGGTCAGCGTGTTGGCCAGCGCGTTGCCGGTGGCATCGATCGCGGCGGTTCCGGTCAGCAGCAGGTTCTCGACGTCGGTGCCGAGCGCGTAAGTGATGCTGCTCTGCACGGTATCGGTGCCTTGCCCGGCCAGTTCGGTGACGACATCGCCGACCGCATCCACCACATAGGTGTCGTTGCCTAGTCCGCCGATCATGGTGTCGTTGCCGGCGCCGCCACTGAGGATGTTGTTACCGCTATTTCCCGTCAGCACGTTGTCCAGCGTGTTGCCGGTGGCATTGATCGCGGCCGCCCCGGTCAGCGACAGGTTCTCGACATTGGCGCCGAGCGTGTAGCTGACGCTGCTCTGCACGGTGTCGGTGCCTTGCGCGGCCAGTTCGGTCACGACATCGCTGGCAGCGTCGACCACATAGATGTCGTTGCCGGCACCGCCGATCATGGTGTCGTTGCCGGCGCCGCCGTCGAGGACGTTGTCACCGGCGTTCCCGGTCAGCGTATTGGCCAGGGTGTTGCCGGTGGCATTGATCGCGGCGGATCCCGTCAACTGCAGGTTCTCGACATTGCTGCCAAGGACGTAGCTGATGCTGCTCTGCACCGTGTCGGTGCCTTGCGCGGCCAGTTCCGTGACGACGTCGCCCGCGGCGTCAACCACATAGGTGTCGTTACCGAGACCACCCACCATGGTGTCGTTACCGGCGCCGCCGTCGAGAACGTTGTTGCCGGTATTGCCGGTCAGCACGTTATCCAACGTATTGCCGGTGGCATTGATTGCGGCGGTTCCGGTCAGCAGCAGGTTCTCGACATCCGCGCTGAGCGCGTAAGTGACGCTGCTCTGCACCGTATCGGTACCTTCGCCGGCCAGTTCGGTGACGACATCGCCGACCGCATCGACCACATAGGTGTCGTTGCCCAGTCCACCGATCATGGTGTCGTTGCCGGCACCGCCGTTGAGAATGTTGTTGCCGCTATTGCCGGTGAGCACATTGTTGAGGGTATTGCCGGTGGCATTGATCGCGGCCGCTCCGGTCAGTGACAGGTTCTCGACGTTGGCGCCGAGCGTGTAGCTGATGCTGCTCTGCACGGTGTCGGTGCCTTCCGCGGCAAGCTCCGTGACCACATCACCCGCGGCGTCGACCACGTAGGTGTCGTTGCCGGAACCACCGATCATGGTGTCATTGCCGGCGCCGCCATCGAGCGTGTCGTTGCCCGCAAAGCCCCGCAGGGTATCGTTACCGGCAAGACCTGACAGGACGTCTTCTTCGCCGCTACCGGTCAGCACGTCGTTTGCGGCAGTCCCGGTGAAGGAACCGGATTGATTGGTGACCGCGATCGTCAGTGTTTCGCTGCGACTCAATCCGCCGGCATCGGTCACGGTCAGGTCGAGATCGTGCGAGCTCGCCGTCTCGAAGTCGAGCGTGGCGCCGGCTTTCACCCGCACTTCATTGCCGACAATTTCGAATTTTCCCGATGGATCGGTCAATGTGTAAGTAAAGCTGTCGCCGGCATCGGGGTCCACCGTGCCGAGCGTTGCCACCACCGTGCCGCCCGCGGCATTCTCGACTACCGACCCCCCGACAACCGTGATGTCGGTCGGCGCCTCATTCTGATTAGTCACCGCGATGGTCAGCGTCTCGCTGCGGCTCAGACCCGCCGCGTCGGTGACCTTGATGCCAAGATCGTGCGAGGCCGCCGTCTCATAGTCGAGCGTGGCGCCGGCTTTCACCCGCACTTCGTTGCCGACAATTTCGAATTTTCCCGATGGATCGGTCAATGTGTAAGCAAAGCTGTCGCCGGCATCGGGGTCCACCGTGCCGAGCGTTGCCACCACCGTGCCGCCCGCGGCATTCTCGACTACCGACCCGCCGACAACCGTGATGTCGGTCGGAGTCTCATTCTGATTGGTCACCGCGATGGTCAGCGTTTCGCTGTGGCTCAGGCCCGCCGCGTCGGTGACCGCGATGCCGAGATCGTGCGAGGCCGCCGTCTCGAAGTCGAGCGTGGCGCCGGCTTTCACCCGCACTTCATTGCCGACAATTTCGAATTTTCCCGATGGATCGGTCAATGTGTAAGCAAAGCTGTCGCCGGCATCGGGGTCCACCGTGCCGAGCGTTGCCACCACCGTGCCGCCCACGGCATTCTCGACTACCGACCCGCCAGCGACAGTGATGTCGCTTGGCGCCTCGTTCTGATTGGTCACCGCGATGGTCAGCGTCTCGCTGCGGCTTAGTCCCGCCGCGTCGGTGACCGCGATGCCGAGATCGTGCGAGGCCGCCGTCTCATAGTCGAGCGTGGCGCCGGCCTTCACCCGCACTTCGTTGCCGACAATTTCGAATTTTCCCGATGAATCGGTCAGCGTATAAGCAAAGCTGTCGCCGGCATCAGGATCGATCGCACCAAGCGTTGCCACCACAGTTCCGCCCGCGGCATTTTCCACCACCGAACCGCCGGCAACCGTGATGTCGATCGGAGTCTCATTCTGATTGGTCACCGCGATGGTCAGCGTTTCGCTGTAGCTCAAGCCCGCCGCGTCAGTGACCTTGATGCCGAGATCATACGAGGCCGCCGTCTCGAAATCGAGCGTGGCGCCCGCTTTCACCCGCACTTCATTGCCGACAATTTCGAATTGTCCCGATGAATCGGTCAGCGTGTAAGTAAAACTGTCGCCGGCATCGGGGTCTACCGCGCCGAGTATTGCCACCACGGTTCCGGCCGCGGCATTCTCGACTACCGACCCGCCAGCGACAGTGATGTCGCTTGGCGCCTCGTTCTGATTGGTCACAGCGATGGTCAGCGTCTCGTTGGAGCTCAGCTCCGCCGCCTTAACGACCGCGGCGGCCGGCGGGCGTGCATGCGCCGTATCGGGTGCGGCACCGGCATCGATGTCGGCTCGGCTGCCACCGATCTCGGGCTCGACGGACCGACCGCCGGCCGGCGGAGAAGCAGAACTTCCGGTCGAGTCCGCATCGGTCGCGCCCGGTAACGCCGCCGTCCGAACAGCAACGATATCAGGCGCCGCCATATGGGCACCAACGGGTGTATTTTCCGGGACCGAAGTGCTGACAACCAAGGCATCGCTGGATCCCTGGTGATTGGGCGCCAATGGCGGGCTGCCGTCGGGCGCGGTTTGAATAACCTCAGCGTCGCCAGCGATTACAACGGCTGTGGTTTCGCGGGCATTCGCGTCAACAAATGGACTGCTGTTTCCCTGGTGGGTGTTTGGAAAATGCTGGGCCTGCTGCTCCTCATCTTGCGATGGAGCCGGCGAGTCGCCGGCCTTTTTCAGAGACCTGATCAACTCATCGAGATCCTCGTTCGGCGGTAGCAGAAGACCGGCGTCGATCGACATGTGCGTGAAGCTCCGGCGCAGAGACAAATTATTCTTCCCGGCGCAAGCGACCACACTGCGCCGATATCATTGAAATTCATTGCCGGCCCGCACGGATTTTTCCCGGTAATCCTAAACTTTCTTTTGACGCTGTTGACGGTAGATTTAAGACTCTTCGTTGATAGTCGAACGTGCCGCTTTCATTTTGGATAGCAAATGGCTCCGTTCGACGTATCAAGCAGTCCACGCATCGCCGCGCAGGTGTCCGACCTCCGTATTACTACGAGGGTACGGCACTACGTGCGCCTCACCAGGCGAGATACGGTCAGCTTCGTCAGTCTTCTTGCCAAGACACTGTGGAGCCTTCCGGCCGATGTGCTGTCGGCTTCGGTTTTCATCAATCTGCTCGGCCTTGCTCTCCCGCTGGGTATTCTGCAGGTTTATGACCGCATCGTTCCCCAGGCGGCAAAGTCGACACTCGCCTATTTGGTGATCGGGATATGCTGCATCCTCATTCTGGAAACGATCCTGCGTATCTCGCGTAGCTACGTCATCGCGTGGAGCGCCATGAAGCTTGCGTGGAAGACCAACGTCGACGCCGCCGCCCTGGTCGCCTTTGCGCCGGCAAAGCTGATCGACACTCAGCCCGTCGCGCTGTGGATTCAACGATTGCAGGCCGTGGCGGCAATCTGCGAATTCAGCATCAGCCCCGCGCCATTGGTGCTCATTGATCTGGTTTTCGTCGTCATCTTCTTCGCACTCCTCGCCGCCATCGGCGGCTGGATCGCCGCCGTTCCCGTCGCGATCTTTCTGATCTTCGGCGTATCGGCAATCGCGCGCGGACGTGAACTCAGACGCACCACAGCCAGGCGAATGGTCGCCGAGGCCAGGATGCGGGATTTCATGATCGAGACGCTGAACGGAATTGCCACCGTCAAGGCGCTGGGGACGGAACAGCAGATCCTGCGGCGCTTCGAGCGCCTGACGGAACAGGCCGCCGGCTCGACCTATAACGTCGTGCGCCTTGCGGACGATGCACAAAGTCTCGGGTCCATGGTTTCGATCATCACCCAAATCGCCACAGCCACGATCGCGGCGGTTCTGGCGGTCAACGGCGAAGTCTCCATCGGTGTCGTAGCCTGCAGCACCATGCTGGCCGGGCGCATGATCCAGCCGTTGCTGCGCCTGGTATCTGCCTGGAATGAGATCCAGGGTGTCTTCGTATCGAAGCAGGTCGCCAGACCGATCTTTGAGCTTCCGAACAACGCGCCCCTGACTGTGCCGGCCTCTGCAAGCGAGTGGTCGCCGGCACGGCTGGTCTTCGACAAGGTCTGGTTTACCCCGGGCGAGGGACGGGCATCGACGCTCGCTGATGCCAGTCTCGAGGTCGTGCCCGGCGAGATCATTGCGATCAGCGGTCGCGACAGGATCGGCAAGTCCACAGTGGCGCGGCTGGCGGCCGGGCGCCTGGTTCCCGAGGCAGGCCACGTGTTGATTGATGAAATCGCCGCCTCGACGGCCGAAGATCAGACGCGCGGCTCCGCGGCGCTGGTCGATCATCAGAATGCCGCGGTGCGCGGATCCGTGCTCAACAATCTCACTTTATTCCGTCCCGAGCGGATCGCCCAGGCCCGCGCCGCCGCACGCCTGCTGAACCTTGAAGAAGACATCAATCGGCTGCCGCGGGGCTACGACACTCAGCTTGGCGAGTCCGCGACCGAAACCCTGCCAGATGGCTTCCTGCAACGCATCGCGATTGCACGCGCCATTGCGGGTCGTCCGCGGCTCCTCGTTCTCGACGAGGCCAATGGCTCGCTTGACTACGAAAGCGATCGAGCGCTGGGCGAGGCGCTGCTCTCTCTCAAAGGCCAGATCACCATGGTGCTGATCACCAATCGTCCGTCCTTCGCCGCTATCGCCAACCGCCGGTTCACGCTGAGCAGCGGGAAGTTCAGCCAGCTCGAAGGCGAGAATTTCGTGAGCCAGCCCGGCCGGACCGCAGGCGCCGTGGCATGAAGCGCTCTCCCGACAGCTTCGGGCGCGCGCCCGCCACGCCCGAGATCACCAGGGAGGCCGTGCTCGAGCAGCAGCGACGGCTGATCGCAGAGTTCGGCGCGACCAAGGACGATCAGGCCGGACCGCCGGCGGCAACCGGGCCGTTCGCGGGCATGCTCTGCGAGATCCTGGCGTGCGTCGGTTGGGAAGGCACGCAGGATCGGGTTTTCGAGGCGCTGCCGCATTTGAATCCCATCGCATCCGTACGAACGCTGCAAACCGTTCTTGCGCGCCTCGATGTCAACCTGATCGCACTCGATCGGCGCGCATTCGACCTGTCCAAGGACGATCTTCCCTGCCTGCTGGTTGGAGATGGGGACACCTGCGACCTCGTCACGCTCGGACCCCGGGGCGAATTCGAAATCTACAGCTTGCGCGGAACCCGAAGTCGCACCGATCGATTTCGCTCCGCTGAAGCGGTCTATCAGATCCGACCCAGCAAGATCGAACGTGCCCCTCGGAGAGCGCCGGCCGGCGGCTTCGTCGGCCACGTGCTCAAGCAATTGCGCGGACCGATTTCGCAGATCACCGGCTATTCGGTCGCGATCAACGCGATCGGGCTGTTGCTATCGTTTTATGTGCTTTCGGTCTACGACACCGTCATTGCCACCAGTTCGCTGGATACCCTGGCGTTCATGGCATCGGCCGCCATGATTGCACTGGGCTTTGAGTTCTGGTTCCGCCAGCTCAGATCGAAGCGGATCGCCTATCTTGCGGCCCGCCTGGATGCCGTCGTTTCGGTCCGGGCGCTGAAATCGCTGCTCAATTTGCCGCTGGCCATGACCGAGCGTGCCCCCATCGCCTCGCAGCTGTCGCACTTCCGTCAGTTCGAGATCGGGCGTGAGCTCTTCGCCGGAAATTTTGCCTCGGCGCTGTTCGATCTGCCGTTCACGTTGACATTCCTGATCCTGCTGTTTTCGATCGGAGGCGTGCTGGGTTTCCTGCCGATCGGGCTTTCCTTCATCATCGTCATTGTCTGTGCGGTGGGCGCCACGGCCAATGTTGCGGCGATCGCCGAGGTGAGCGCCAGCAAGCACAAGTCGGATGCCTTGTTGTTCGAATTGACGGACAAGCTCAGGACAATCCGAAACGCCTCTGCCGAGACGATCTGGCTGGCGCGCTACGCGGACAGCCTTGCGGCCTATTTGAGATCCCGTTTCCGCAATCTGCAGCTCATCTCGCATCTGCAGGCGATCACCAATTCGCTGGTCGCCCTGGCCGGCATTTTGACGCTGGGTTTCGGCGCGCAGCGCGTGATGGATGGCGCGATGTCGCTGGGCGAGTTGATCGCTGCGATGATGATCGTGTGGCGGGTGCTGGTACCGATACAGATTTTCTCGCTCAATATTGCCCGCCTCAAGCAGACGCTGACGACCTTGCGCCACATCAATGACCTCATTCGGATGGGCAACGAACACGCCAGCGAGGCGCCGCCGATCCTCTCTCGACGCCTCACCGGGCAGATCTTCGTGTCGGGTGCGTATCTGTCGTTGGGCCAGCGGCAAGAGCCTCAACTGCGTGGCGTCAACCTCAAGGTCAAGGCTGGGGAAATCGTCGCCATTATCGGACCGAGCGGAAGCGGGAAATCCACGCTGCTCAAGGTGATCCTCGGGCTCTATCCCCAATATGTGGGCACCATACGCCTGGGCGGGCTGGACCTGCGGCAACTCCACCCCGCGGAGGCGCGCGCTTCCATCGGCTTTGCATCGCAACAGCTGGCATTCTTTTACGGCAGCATTGCCGCGAACTTCCGGTTTGCCTGTCCCGATGCGACCGATGCGGACATCATCGCCGCGCTGGCCGCCGTCGGCGTAACGCTGCCGCATCCCGCCCTTCCCGACGGGTTGGCGACGCGGATCAGTGGAACGGACGCGCGCTCGCTGTCGCAGGGATGGCTGTGCCGTCTCTCGATCGCGCGCGCGCTGGTCAAGAAGCCCAGCATCCTGCTGCTCGACGATCCGGGCAACGGTCTCGATCAAGCCGGCGATGCGGCATTCATGAAGCACCTGGAGGTCCTCAGAGGCAAATGTACCGTGCTGTGGGTCACCGCGCGGCCCAGCCACATGCGGATGGCCGATCGCGTCATCGAGATGCGCGGCGGAGCGATCGTAACCGATGGAAAGCCCGAGGTCGTCGTTCCCAGGATATTGGCGCGGCTCACTACCGCGGCCTGAGCACAGAGTCTGCGGGCAGGGTCGCGGTTCGAAAACAGGATTGACGATGCTCGCCCCGGATCGAAAGAGAAAGTCATGAGCGTGACCAGCAAGACCACCAAGGATTCGCCGCCCGAAACACCGGACTGGCTGGCGACCCCGATCGAGTTTGAAGAACAGCGGGGCTTTGTTGCCTCACGCAGCAGGATGCGGCTGGTGCTTCTGATCGTGCTCGGCGCGCTGCCGTGGGCCGCGCTGGCCCCGATCCGTGAGCTCTCGTTGGCCCACGGCCAGCTCATCCCGGTGTCCCAGGTTCGGCCGGTGCAACATCTCGAGGGAGGCGTCGTCGAACAGATTCTGGTCCAGGAAGGACAGCTCGTCGAGCAGGATCAGCCGTTGTTGCGCCTGCAAACCGTGATCGCGGATTCGGAACTGGCCGGGTTGAAATCTCGCGCACAAAACCTGCTGCTGCAGAAGGAAAGGGTCGCGGCGTTGCTCGCGGGCCGCGACTTCAATCTCAGCGGCTTCAGCGACGTCGATGCCAACCTGTTGGCCGAGCACCTTCAGGTCTATCGGCTGCGCTTCGACCATCGGGCAAGAGAACATCAATTGCAGCTGGTCCGGGTATCCCAGCGCAAAGCCGAAATCGACGCGCTGGAGCGGGATATCGTGGTGCAGAATAAACTGGTCGGCATCCAGCAGCAGCAGTTCGATATGCGACAAACCCTGGTGAACAATGGAAACGTGTCCAAGAAGCAGGTACTGGAGTCCGAAGCGCTGCTCGAGCAGGCGCGCGGCCTGGTGACGACGACCGAAGGCAGGCTGTCGACGACCCGGGAAGCGCTCCGGGAAACACGCGCGGCGCTGGACGAGTTTGACGCGCAGGCAAACAGGCTGTGGGGTGAGGAACTCACCAAGACCTCGGTCGAACTTGCCGAGGTGCAGGAGTTGGTCAAGAAGCAAGCCGATCGGGTCGAGCGCCTGGTCGTGCGCGCGCCGGCGCGGGGCCGGGTCCAGCAAGTGCTGCAACGCTCGCCCGGCGAGGTTGTCCGCCCGGGCGAGACCATTGTCCGGATCGTCCCGCAAGACGACGCGCTGGTGGCGGAAGTTTTCGTCAAGCCCGACGATATCGCGGCCGTGAAAGTCAACGACAAGGCCGAGCTCAAGGTCACGGCGTATGATTTCAGCAAGTACGGCAAGATCAGGGGAGAGGTCAAAGCGATCTCTCCCACCACCACCGAGAACGAGGAAAAGCGCTCCTACTACAAGGTCATGGTTCGATTCGACGCGAAACGCTCCGACCGCTACGCGGCGGAATGGCAGTTGAAGCCCGGGATGACGGTCGATGCCGAAATCATCTCCGGCAGCAAGTCGCTGCTGCAATACATCTTGAAACCGATCTATCGCGGGGTCGACGCGGCGTTTGCCGAGCGCTGAGCGACCGCCCCACGCGGGCTTTTCGCGCACAGCCAGGTCGGAATCGATGGACATGATCCACGGAGCTGTCCCAGCGTTCCCGCAGAGGATGTCCGTCCCGGGCGTTGGACCGGGACGGTTCTGGCGGAGAGAGTGGGATTCGAACCCACGGTACGGTTTCCCGCACACACGCTTTCCAAGCGTGCGCCTTAAGCCACTCGGCCATCTCTCCGGAGGCCCTCTCTTGAAGGGGCAGGACTGATTTTGCAAGGGAGGCCGGGCGCGGCCGCCAAAATTTCCCCAATTCATTGAATTTATTCGGTAATTCTGGTCGCCTCGGCGTCGGATAATTGGCGCGCTGTCAGGCCTTGAACCGGAATCCGGCCACGATCGACGACGATAAGTGGCAACCCTATCGGTCGAGGACGGCATGATGATCACGCGGACGCTTCAATTCTCCATCCTGGTATCGGCGCTCGCGTTGGGCGCCGCCGGTCCGGCAATGGCGCAGTCCTGCACCCGCCAGGGCGTGGACGTGACCTGCGACGACGGCAGGCGCGGGGTTTTCGCCGGCGAATCGCTGATCTGGGCGGACGGCACGCGATCGAACCTGGTCTCGCCGCATCCGAGCGTGATCATCGGCAACAAGTCGTCGGTCGTGATCGGTCCCGGCGTGTTCGCCGGCAACGGCAAGGGCGGCTACGTGCCGATGGAAAATCCGAGCGCGCCGAGCAAGGCGCGCTGCCCGGTGCTGGATGGCGTGTCGTATTGCTATTAGGCGCGATCGCTTAGTCCAGGGAGACTATCTCAAATCCTCATGGTGAGGAGCGCGTAGCGCGTCTCCGGACGATGCTGCGCATCGCCGGGAGAACCATGAGGCCACAGACGGGCCTTCATCCTTCGAGACGCCGCTTGCGCGGCTCCTCAGGATGAGGAACGACTACAGAACTTGCGCGGCGCGACTAATGGTATCGCACCCCGCCGGTGGTGGCGGGGTGAAGCGGCCATATCACGGGCTCGGCGATCCCGGGCGCCAACTCGGCCCTGTCGAGCCGACATTCGCCCAAGGCGTCGGTGAAGTCGGCGAACCATGTCTGGATCGTTTGGCCGCGCAGCTTCGCCATCATCGCTTCCCAGCGCATCCGGCGTTCGGTCAGCGGCATCGACAGCGCGGTTGCGATGGTGCGCGCCATGCCGTCGATATCGTGCGGATTGACGATCAACGCGGTATCGAGCTCATTGGCGGCGCCGGCGAATTTCGACAGCACCAGCACGCCGGGGTCGACCGGGTTTTGCGCGGCGACATATTCCTTGGCGACGAGATTCATGCCGTCCTGCAACGGCGTCACCACGCCGACCTGCGCGGTGCGATAGAGGCCCGCGAGCACGGCCTGGCCGTAGCCCTTGTTGAGATAGCGGATCGGCGTCCAGTCGACCTCGCCATGCTGGCCGTTGACGTCGCTGACGAGCCTGCGCGACCTCGCTCTGCAGATTGCCGTAGGCCTCGATCGCGCCGCGCGAGGGCGTCGCGATCTGCAGCAGCGACACCGCGCGCTTGAGCTGCGGATGCAGCGTCCACATCCGGTCGAACGCCTTGATGCGGTTGATCAGGCCCTTGGAATAGTCCAGCCGGTCGACGCCGATCGCGAGCTTCTCGCCGTTCAGGCTGCGCCGCAGCCGCGAGACGTCCGGATGGGTGGACGCCTTCGCCGCCAACTGGGCGAATTGCCCGGGATCGATTCCGATCGGAAATACCGAGGCGCGGGTCCGGCCATGGCGCGAGATGACGATGCCGTCATGCACCGATGAGGCCGAGATCGGACTGCGCGTAAGACAGAAAATTCTCGCAATCTTCCTCGGTCTGGAAGCCGATCAGGTCATAGGCCAGCATCGCCTCGATCAACTCGCGATGATGCGGCACGCCCGATATCACCGCGCGCGACGGCCACGGCGTATGCAGGAAGAAGCCGATCGGCTCGGTGACGCCGAGATCGCGCAACTCCGCGCCGAGCGCGAGGAAATGGTAATCCTGAACCCAGAACGCGGAGTCGGCTTTTCGGAATCGCAGCAGCGCGCGCGCCATGAAGGCGTTCACTTCGCGATAGCTGAGGTAGTCCTGCTGCGTGGCGCGGATCAGATCGGCGCGCGAATGCAACGCCGGCCACAATGCGGAATTGGCAAATCCTTCGTAGTAGCCGCCATAATGCGCGGCCGGCAGATCCAGCATCGCCAGCGCACCGGTACCCAGTGCTTCGACTTCGGCGAATGGTTCCTTCAGGTTCCCGTCGCGGACCCGCCCCGAGGAACCGACCCAGATAGCGCCCGACTTTTCGACGATCGGCAACAACGCCGCCGCAAGTCCCCCTGTCATGGGTTCGTTGGGTTTTCCGCGCGAAACTCGGTTAGATACGACGACGAGGTTCAAAGGTCCCCTCCCGTTGGTACGTCCGGGTTAACAACCATTCATCATTATGGTTCCTGATCACCCTTTCAACGAATTGAAACCAAATTCGGGCTGCGGCGTGGAGGAACTCACCGGAACTCACGAAAAATAAATTTTATCGTGAACCTCGGCATCAAGCGCGAAAATCTGTGTTCGAAAGCCGTCGAGACGAAAAACATTATGGCAGGGTTGCGTCACTTTCATCGTCAAGCAGGTGCGCGAGGAACTCACGCACGTCGCTCGGCGCATCGAAATGTCCGGCCACACCCTGGGCGCGGCGTCCAACGGAGAAGGCGAGGCCATCGAGATCCGGCATGATCGCAAAGACGGTCTCGTCGGTGACGTCGTCGCCGATGAAGAACGGGCGGCGGCCCTTGAAGGGTTCGCGTTTCATCAACTCGTGCACGCCGCTCGCCTTGCTGAATCCGGAATGCTTGATCTCGCAGACGCATTTGCCGGGCAGCACCTCGATCGGCGCGTTGGGAAGATCGGCCCTGATCAGCGACACCGCGGCATAGATCGCCTTCTCGGCGTGCGGCGCGAGGCGATAATGCAGCGCCAGCGAGTAGCCCTTGTCTTCCAGCAATATTCCCGGGCTCAGCTTTGCGATCGCGGCCAGCCGGCGCTTCAATTCCTTGTCCAGTGGCGGCGCATGGGCGTCCACCGACTCGCTGTCCGGATCGATCCGCATCTCGGCGCCGTGGCCGCCGACGACCGGGAATTGATCCGGCGCGAAAATCAAATCGATGTCGTTGAGCGAGCGGCCGCTGACCAGCGCCAGCGCGCCGTTGGTTCGCACCATCAGGCGGTTCAAGGTCTTCACCAGGCCCGGCGGCACCCAGACTTCGCGCGGCGTCGGCATCAGATCGAGCAGCGTGCCGTCGATGTCGAGCAGGATCGCGGTCTCGCTCAGATGCGGAATCAGCGAGCGCGGCACCGGAACGGTTTCCGGCGCGGCGTCGTCGTCACGCACGATATCTTCTTCCGCCATGTTTTCTTCCAGTGGCATTTCCAGCAGATCCTCGTTCATCTCATCCTACTCCACAAATGCGAGCGGCCGTGCGACAAATTCGAGCGATTTGCGCTCGGCCGCGATGGCATACCGCCACGCGACGGCGGCGGCGACGATCATCAATGCCGACCCGAACAGGTAGCCGGCGAAGACACTGTTGCGCGATCCGGTATCGATCAGGGCGCCGAACAGCGCCGGTCCCGCCACGCCGCCGATGCCTGTTCCGATCGCGTAGAACAGCGCAATGGCGAGCGCGCGCACCTCCAGCGGAAACGTCTCGCTGACGGTGAGATAGGCCGCACTCGCCGCCGGCGAGGCAAAGAAGAAGATCACCATCCAGGCGATGGTCTGGGTCTGCGCGGTCAGAACGCCGATCGAGAACAGATAGCCCGACAGCGCGAGCAGGATGCCCGAGACGCCATAGGTCACCGTGATCATCATGCGCCGGCCCAGCGTGTCGAACAGCCGGCCGAGCAGCAGGGGTCCGAGGAAATTGCCTGCCGCAAACGGCAGGATGTACCAGCCGACATGGTTGGACGGGATACCGAAGAAATCGGTCAGTATCAGCGCGAAGGTGAAGAAGATGGCGTTGTAGAAGAACGCCTGCGCGACCATCAGCACCAATCCTACCACCGAACGCTGCCGGTAGGTCGTGAACAATGTATGCGCCACTTCTCCGAGCGGCGTGTGGCTGCGCATCTTCAGCCTGATCTTCGGGAACACCTCATCGGCCGGATGATCCGGATGTCGCGTCGATGCTTTCTCGATGTCGTCGACGATCGCGTGCGCCTCCTCGGGGCGGCCATGGATCATCAGCCAGCGCGGGCTTTCCGGGATCCACATCCGCATCACGAGGACGATCAGGCCGAGAGCGGCGCCGATGAGATAGGCCATTCGCCAGCCAAGATCCGGGGCCAGCACGCCTGGATCGAGCAGCACGATGGCGGCGACCGCGCCGATTGCAGCCCCGATCCAGAAGCTGCCGTTGATCACGAGATCCGTCCAGCCGCGATAGCGCGCCGGCACCAGTTCCTGGATCGTCGAATTGATCGCGGTATATTCACCGCCGATGCCGGCGCCGGTCAGGAAGCGAAACAGTGCATAGCTCGTCACGCTCCACGACAGCGCGGTCGCCGCGGTCGCGGTGAGATAGAGTGCGAGCGTGATGAAGAACAATTTCTTGCGTCCGATCCGGTCGGTCAGCCAGCCAAAACCGAGCGCGCCGAGCACGGCGCCCGCGAGATAGGCGCTGTTGGCGAGGCCGACATCGAAATTCGAAAACTGCAGCGTCGGGCTTTCCTTCAGCGCGCCCGACAAGGCGCCGGCCAGCGTGACTTCCAGCCCGTCCAGAATCCAGGTGATGCCGAGCGCGGCCACGACGCGGGTATGAAAGCCGCCCCAGCGCAGGCTATCAAGCCGCGCAGGAATGCTGGTTTCGACGACCCCATCATCATTCGGGCTGGCCGTTGCGGAGACGGACGCACGCTCATCCACCGCCGCACCATGCCGTATTGCTGTTGCACCCATCGAATTGGACCAATGAAAAACACCCCGGAACGCCCCAGCCCCAGGGTTTTCACGTCAAATTGCGGCAAACCTGATGTCTGACGCCGAGATAACGCCCGCGGAGAGGGTGGGGTTCCGGGCTTTGGGGTGACGAATTTGCATAGCTGCGCGCGCTGCTGGCGCGCGGAGCTATCCAGCAACGACGGGGAAATGGCGACACTTCCACCACTGTCATCCCCGCGCAGGCGGGGATCCAGTACGCCGCGGCCCCTCGGTTCAATCATCGCCGTCTCTGGAATACTGGATCATCCGCTTTCGCGGATGATGACACCGTCTTTTTCGATTTTTTCGCGCGATCAGATCGCCAACTCACGCCGCCCTGATATTCGCCATGAAGCGATCGAGCTCTTCGCGCAGCCGCGTGCTTTCGCTCGACAGGCTGCGCGCCGAATTCAGCACTTCCTCGGAAGCCGAGCCGGTTTCGGTCGCGCCGCGGTTGACATGCATGACGTTGGTGGCGGCCTCGTGCGTGCCTTGCGCGACGTTCTGGACGCTGCGCGCGATCTCCTGCGTCGCCGAGCTTTGCTGCTCGACGGCGCTGGCGATCGTCGAGGCGATCTCGGAGATTTTTCCGATGGTGCCGCCGATCTCCTTGATGGCGGCGACCGATTCCTGGGTCGCGCCCTGCATGCCCGAGATGTGATTGGAAATTTCGTCGGTTGCTTTCGCGGTCTGGCTGGCGAGCGATTTGACCTCGGACGCCACGACCGCAAAGCCGCGACCGGCATCGCCCGCACGCGCCGCCTCGATGGTCGCGTTCAGCGCCAGCAAATTGGTCTGCTCGGCAATCGCCGTGATCAGCTTGACGACGTCGCCGATCTCCTGCGCGGCGCGCGACAGTTTTCCGATCCGGCCATCGGTCTGTTCGGCCTGACGCACGGCGGCTTCCGCGATCTGGCTGCTTTCCTTGACGCGCCGCCCGATCTCGTCGACGGACGCCGACAACTCCTCGGTGGCTGATGCCACCGACTGCATGTTGGTGGAGGCCTCTTCCGAGGCGCCGGCGACCTGGCTCGACAGGCTCTGGGTGGTCTCCGCGGTTCGGGTCAGTGTGCCCGCCGCGGCTTCGAGTTGCACGGCTGACGATGAAACGTTGGCGACGATGGCGCCGACCGCGGCCTCGAAATCGTCGGCAAAACGTATCAACTCGGCGCGGCGCGCGGCGCTCGCCGCCTTGCTCTGCGCTTCCTGGGTGGCGGCGTCGCGCTCGGCCCGCGTGACGGCCTGCACCTTGAACTCCTCGACCGCGCTCGCCATCTCGCCGACTTCGTCCTTGCGGCCGAGGCCGGGCAGGACGACATCGAAATTGCCGGCAGCCAGTTCGCGCATCGCGCTGCACATCCTCGTCATCGGCCGGGAGATGCCCTTGCCGAGGAAGAAGGCCCAGACGCAGCCGAGCAGAAAGCCGCCCGCCGCCAGCATCACAATCAGCCGTTCGGTCTCGACGATGGCGGCGTCCGAATCGGCGTCGAGCCGCTTCTGATCCGCCAGCAGGTCCGACTTCATCGCCGCCGAGGCCTTGTTGATCTCGGCAGCCGTCTCCGTCATTTCCTGGCTCAGTCCTTCGATCTCCTTGGCATTGCCGACCAGCATGGCGAGCGACCGGCGGTATTCCTCCAGCATGCCGGAAACTTCCTTGATGCCGTCCAGGATCTTTACGTTGGTTGTCGAGATCGCCTTCAGCGCGTTCTCGACGAATTTCAGGCGCGCCAGCGCGCTGGTGGCGACCGTTTGGTCGGAATTGACCACGAAGGTATTGGCAAGCGCGATGGCGGCCTGAAACTGCTCGGTCACCTTCTTGGCGCCGAGCGTGATCAGGGGCATCTCTTCATCCTCGGCATTGCTCGGGAGATCGTCGAGCTTGTAGCGCAGCGAGTTGCCGGTGCGCGCCAGCTGGTTCTGCGCGATGCGCGCGCTCTCGTCCTTGGTCTTGAGCATGTCGGCGAAAATCTTGGTGAAGGTGCGGAATTCCCGCTCCAGCTTTGCGACCTGCTCGAGCCGCGCCCGGTCGGTGGTGCCCTTCATCGAGGCCAGGATGGCATCCTTCAGGCGAGCTTCGGCCTCCAGCGCGGCCTTGCCGTCCTCTTCCTTGCCGGTCACCACGAAATAGCGGGCCAGCGCGCGGTAGGAGATCAGCTCGCGATCGATGTCGCGCGCCACATCGGCCTCCTGCACGCTGCGCCGGTAGGCATCGACCACGTCGGAAACCCGCTCGAAGCCGAGATAGGCGAAGCCCATGCTGGCAGCCGAGATCGCCAGCACCACGGCAAAGCCGAGCATGATCTTGGAGCGAAATCGCAGGGTCGGAAGTCGGAAAGACAAGCCGCTACGCTTCTGGAATCGCACGTTACCCCCCGTTTTCGTTCTGAAACCAGGCATCGAGGCCCCAACCCCAACGCGCTGCGCAAATGTAAGGCAGAATGGATAAAGGTGCGTAAATACGGGCAAAAGCGGCAAGGGGGCCTCTTACCCTCCCCTGGAGGGGGAGGGTCGGCTCGCATGAGCGCAGCGAAATGCGAGACGGGGTGGGGTGATCTCTCCACGCTGACACTGCTGGATGTGGAGAGACCGTCACCCCACCCCGCCGCTTCGCGTGCGACCCTCCCCCTCCAGGGGAGGGTAAGAGAAGTTCGCATCGCGACTCGCTGCACTCACCGCCGTTGTCATCACAAAGACCGGGCCGACCAAAATCCTAGTTGCAAGTTCCTGCGCCGCTGTTTCTAATTGGAATAATTATAAAACATCGGGGAGGTACCACGCGTGTCTACAGTCAAACTGACCGTGAACGGCAAAGCCGTGTCGGCCGAAGTCGAGGACCGGACGCTTCTGGTCCATCTCCTGCGCGAAAATCTCAACCTGACCGGCACCCATGTCGGCTGCGACACCAGCCAATGCGGCGCCTGCGTCGTCCATATCGATGGCCGGGCGGTCAAATCCTGCACCGTGCTGGCCGGCCAGGCGGCCGGCTCGAACGTCACCACCATCGAAGGCATCGCCAAGGGCGACGAACTGCACCCGATGCAGGCGGCGTTCCGCGACAATCACGGCCTGCAGTGCGGCTACTGCACCCCGGGCATGATCATGTCGGCGATCGATATTGTGCACCGCCACAGCAGCAACCTCGACGAAGAGACCGTCCGGCAGGAACTCGAGGGCAACATCTGCCGCTGCACCGGTTACCACAACATCGTCAAGGCGGTGCTCGATGCGGCCGGCCGCATGAAGGTTTCGCAGGCGGCGGAATAGACGCCACCGGCCAGCAGTTTTTCGAATTCGACACCGCGTTTCGATGGAAATGGCGGAAACAACAACTCCGGTTGGGAGGACAGGACATGGGCGTTGAAGGCATTGGCGCAAGCGTTGTGCGCAAGGAAGACCGCCGTTTCATTACCGGCAAGGGCCGCTACGTCGACGATATCAAGCTGATGGGCATGACCCACGCCCACTTCATCCGCAGCCCGCATGCGCATGCCAAGGTCAAGAGCATCGACACCTCGGCGGCGATGAAGATGCCGGGCGTGGTCGGCGTGCTGACCGGTCAGGAACTCGTGGACGACAAGATCGGCAATCTGATCTGCGGCTGGGCCATTACCTCCAAGGACGGCACGGGCATGAAGATGGGCGCATGGCCGGCGATGGCGCCGGAAACCGTGCGCTTTGTCGGCCAGGCGGTCGCGGTGGTGGTCGCCGAGACCAAGAACCAGGCCAAGGACGCGGCCGAGGCCGTGGTCGTCAATTACGAGGAATTGCCCGCCGTTCCGGACATCCGCGCCGCGATCAAGCCGGGCGCGCCGCAATTGCACCCGGAAGCCCCGGGCAACGTGATCTACGACTGGACCATCGGCGAGGAAGCCGCGACCGACGCGGCCTTCAAGGCCGCGGCCAACGTCGTCTCGCTCGACATCACCAACAATCGCCTGGTTCCGAACGCGATGGAGCCGCGCGCGGCGATCGCCGAATATAACGAGCCTGAAGAGCACTTTACGCTCTACACGACGTCGCAGAACCCGCATGTCGCCCGCCTCGTGCTGTCGGCGTTCTACAACATCGCCCAGGAGCACAAGCTGCGGGTGGTGGCGCCCGACGTTGGCGGCGGATTCGGCTCGAAAATCTTCATTTACCCCGAGGAGATGGTGGCGCTGTGGGCCTCCAAGAAGGTCGGCCGTCCGGTGAAGTGGACCGGCGACCGCACCGAAGCCTTTTTGACCGACGCGCACGGCCGCGACCACCTCACCAAGGCGGAAATGGCGTTCGACAAGGACAACAAGGTCACCGGGCTGCGCGTAAAAACCTACGCCAATCTCGGCGCCTACATGTCGCTGTTCTCGTCGTCCGTGCCGACTTATCTCTACGCGACGCTGCTGTCGGGCCAGTACAACATCCCCAACATCTTCGCCGAAGTGATCAGCGTCTATACCAACACGGTGCCGGTCGACGCCTATCGCGGCGCGGGCCGCCCCGAGGCAAGCTTTGTGGTGGAACGGCTGATGGAGACGGCGGCGCGGCAGTTGAAGGTCGATCCGACCGAACTGCGCCGCAAGAACTTCATCACGCAGTTCCCGCACCAGACGCCCGTGATCATGGCCTATGACATCGGCGACTTTCAGCGCCTCGCTCGACTCCGCGATGAAGGCGATCGATTACGCCGGCTTCCCGGCGCGCAAGGCGAAAGCCAAGTCCGAAGGCAAGCTGCGCGGCATCGGCGTCTCCTGCTACATCGAGGCCTGCGGTATCGCACCCTCGAAGGCGGTCGGCAGTCTCGGCGCCGGCGTGGGCCTGTGGGAATCGGCGGAAGTGCGCGTCAATCCGGTCGGCACCATCGAGGTGCTGACCGGATCGCACAGCCACGGCCAGGGTCATGAGACGACCTTCTGCCAGCTCATCGCCGAACGCCTCGGCATTCCGATCAGCCAGGTGCAGATCGTCCATGGCGACACTGATAAAGTGCAGTTCGGCATGGGCACCTACGGCTCGCGCTCGGCGGCCGTCGGCCTCACCGCGATCCTGAAGGCGATGGAAAAGGTCGAAGCCAAGGCCAAGAAGATCGCGGCCCATCAGCTCGAGGCGTCCGAAAACGACATCGTCATCGAGAACGGCGAGTTCAAGGTCACCGGCACCGACAAGTCGATCGCGCTGCCGATGGTCGCACTCGCCGCCTACACCGCGCACAATCTGCCCGACGGCATGGAGCCGGGCCTGAAGGAAGGCGCGTTCTACGATCCGACCAACTTCACCTTCCCGGCCGGCGCCTATATCTGCGAAATGGAAGTCGATAGCGCCACCGGCAAGAGCACCTTCGTCAACTTCGTGGCGGCGGACGATTTCGGACGGCTGATCAATCCGATGATCGTCGAAGGCCAGGTCCATGGCGGTCTTGCCCAGGGCATCGGGCAGGCGCTGCTGGAGGGCGCGGTTTACGATAGCTCGGGCCAGCTCCTGACGGCATCGTTCATGGACTACGCCATGCCGCGGTCCGACGACCTGCCCTCGTTCAAGCTGTCGCACACCACGACGCTGTGTCCGGGCAATCCGCTCGGCGTCAAGGGTTGCGGCGAAGCGGGCGCGATCGGCGCATCGGCCGCCGTCATCAACGCCATCACGGATGCGATCGGCAACAACCAGCTCGAAATGCCCGCGACGCCCGATCGCGTCTGGCATGCGATCCACGGCTAAGAGGGAGCAAGAACCATGTACCAGACCACTTACCATCGTCCCTCCTCGGTCGACGAAGCTGCGGCAGCCTTCGCCAAGGGCACGGAAGCGAAGTATCTCGCCGGCGGCCACACCCTGATCCCCGTGATGAAACAGCGACTGGCCGCGCCGTCCGACGTGATCGATCTCGGCAAGATCAAGGAGCTGATCGGCATCGAAGTGTCGGGCGACACGCTGACCATCAAGGCGGCCACGACCTATTTCGACATCATGCAAAGCGCCGACGTGAAAAAGTCGATTCCGGCGATTTCCTACCTCACCTCGGTGCTCGGCGATCCCGCCGTGCGCTATCGCGGCACGATCGGCGGCTCGATCGCCAACAACGACCCGGCCGCGGATTTTCCCGCCGCGCTGGTTTCGCTCGGCGCCACCGTGAAGACCAACAAGCGCTCGATTTCGGCGGATGACTTCTTCAAGGGCCTGTTCACGACGGCGCTCGACGATGGCGAGATCATCACCGCCGTGTCGTTCCCGATCCCGGCAAAGGCAGGCTATGCCAAGTTTCGCCACCCCGCCTCGCGTTTCGCGCTGACCGGCGTGTTCGTGACCAAGACCAAGGCAGGTGACGTCAGGGTCGCGGCGACCGGCGCCTCGCAAGACGGCGTCATGCGGGTGTCGGCGATCGAGGCGGCGCTGAAAGCCAACTGGTCGGCTGCGGCGATCGACAGCGTCAAGGTTTCCGCCAGCGGCCTGATGAGCGATATCCACGGAACTTCGGACTATCGCGCCAATCTGATCAAGGTGATGGCGCAGCGCGCGGTGACGGCCGCGGGCTGATAACGCCTAAACGCAACTATGACACGAGCGGCGCGCAGCAATGCGCGCCGCTTTCGCATTTTGGTCCGATTCTCGGCAAAAAAACTTGCCATGGTCTCGCTTCGGCGGGACAATTTAGCTAATCAACTAATTAAGACGTTTCCTTGGGAGAAAAAACAAGTGCTCGACAAACCAGCCGCCCAATCCGCTACCCGCGCCTCCGGCCCGCTCGCCGGTTTTCGCATCGTCGAATTCGCCGGCATCGGCCCGGGCCCGTTCGCCTGCATGCTGCTCGCCGACATGGGCGCCGAGGTCGTGACGCTCGACCGCGTCGGCGCCGGCAAGAACCTCAAGGCAGTGGCAGTGCGCGGCCGCAAGGTGATCGAACTCGATCTGAAGGACAAGGCCGCTATTGCACAGGTGCTCGACCTGCTTGCAGGCGCGGACGCACTGATCGAAGGTTTCCGCCCCGGCGTGATGGAACGTCTCGGCCTCGGCCCTGACGTCGTGCTCGCGCGCAATCCGAAGCTGGTCTACGGCCGCATGACCGGCTGGGGCCAGGAAGGCCCGCTGGCGAACGCCGCCGGCCATGACATCAACTACATCTCGATTACAGGTGCGCTTGCTGCGATCGGCACCAAGGAAAAGCCGGTGCCGCCGCTCAACCTGGTCGGCGATTTCGGCGGCGGGGCGCTCTATCTCGTGGTCGGCGTGCTTGCCGCGATGCTGGAAGCCTCGAAATCGGGCAAGGGCCAGGTGGTGGACACCGCGATGTGCGACGGCGCGGCCTCGCTGATGTCGATGTTCTTCGACATGCGCGCGAGCGGGCGCTGGACCGAGGGCCGCGACCAGAATTTTCTCGACGGCGGCGCGCATTTCTACGGCGTCTACGAATGCTCCTGCGGCAACTTCATTTCGATCGGCTCGATCGAACCGCAGTTCTACGCGCTGCTGCGCAAGCATGCCGACCTGACCGACGCCGATTTCGACGCGCAGATGGACCGCAAGGCGTGGCCGGCGCTGAAGGAAAAGCTGACGAAAGTCTTCAAGAGCAAGTCGCGCGCGGACTGGTGCAAGATCATGGAAGGCACCGACATCTGCTTCGCGCCGATCCTGACCATGGCGGAAGCGCCTGATCATCCGCACATGGCCGCGCGAAAAGTGTTCGTCGAACGCCATGGCGTGACGCAACCGGCGCCCGCGCCACGGTTTTCGCGGACGCCGTCGGCGATCAGGGAGCCGGAGGTGGCGAAGATCGGGGATGTGACGGCGGCGTGGAAGAGGTAGCTGCAGTCTCGGTGCCGTAGGGTGGGCAAAGGCGCGAAAGCGCCGTGCCCACCATCAATCAGTGGCTCGGCTGGGAATGGTGGGCACGCTTCGCTTTGCCCACCCTACGAACCTACGCCGCGTTCCCCACCTTCAGCACACCTCTTCGAATCTGATCTTCCTCGATCGATTCGAACAGCGCCTTGAAATTGCCCTCGCCGAATCCATCGTCGCCCTTGCGCTGGATGAATTCGAAGAAGATCGGCCCGATCGCGTTCGCCGAAAAAATCTGCAGCAGCACCTTGGTGTGGCCGCCGTCGACGACGCCCTCGCCGTCAATGAGAATGCCGTCGCGCCGCAGGCGGGCGACGTCCTCGCCATGCTGCGGCAGGCGCGCGTCGATCTTCTCGAAATAGGTCTCCGGTGGTGACGGCATGAACGGCAATCCCGCATCGCGCAGGCTCTCGACGGTAGCGGTAGATGTCGCGCGCGCCGCAGGCGATGTGCTGGATGCCCTCGCCGCGATAGATGTTGAGATATTCCTCGATCTGCCCGGAATCGCCGGCATCCTCGTTGATCGGAATCCGGATCTTGCCGTCCGGGCTGGTCAGCGCGCGGGAGAACAGGCCGGACGCGCGGCCCTCGATATCGAAGAAAGCGGATCTGGCGGAAGTTGAACAGCTTTTCGTAGAAGCCGGTCCACACATCCATCCGGCCGCGATGGACGTTGTGGGTGAGGTGATCGATGTAATACAGCCCGGCGCCCGCGGGCTGCGGGTCTTTTGCGCCCAGCCATTCGAACTCGATGTCGTAGGCCGAGCCCTTGGCGCCGTAGCGATCGACGAAATAGAGCAGGCTGCCGCCGATGCCCTTGATGGCGGGCACATCGAGCGTCTTCTGCGCGGAAGAAACCTCGGCAGGCTCGGCGCCCAGCGACAGCGCGCGCGCATGGGCCTGCTTCGCATCGACGACACGGAACGCCATCGACGGCGCGCAGGGCCCGTGCGCGGCGACGAAGCCATGGCCGTGGGTACCCGGCTCCTCGTTGACGAGATAATTGATATCGCCCTGGCGATAGACCGTGATCTTCTTGGTCTTGTGGCGGGCGACCGCCGAATAACCCATCAGCCTGAACAGCGCATGCAGCTCTTCAGGCTTGGGGTGGGCGTATTCGACGAACTCAAAGCCGTCGGTGCCCATCGGGTTGTCAGCGCTGACAGTAGCGGCCGGCGCGTCGTGCGGAAACGGACCCATGGCGGAATCTCCCGAAAATTGATCTGGATCAATATCGGTCGAAATGGACGCAAAGTGCGTGCAAATGGGCCCGTTCGCAGCTATCGTAATGCACGATCTGTGCACGAAAGTGGCAATTATCGCATGATCTCCGTAGACGCCTTCGACCTCAAAATGCTGGCCGCGCTGCAGGACGATGGCCGGCTGACCAACCAGCAACTCGCCGACCTCGTCGGCCTGTCCGCCTCGCAATGCTCGCGGCGGCGGATGCGGCTGGAGGAAGAGAAGGTGATCGCGGGCTATCACGCCGACCTCGCCGGCGAGGCGCTCGGCTTCAACCTGATCGCCTTCATCCACATCACCCTGGCGACGCATTCGCCCGACAACGCCAAGAAATTCCGCGCGCTGGTCAACCGCGTCGACGATATCCAGGAGGCGTATTCGCTGACCGGTGACGCCGATTACGTGCTGAAGGTGGTGTTGCGCGACCTCAAGGATCTCTCCGGCCTCGTCAACGACGTGCTGATGCCGCACCAGAGCGTGGCGCATGTGCGCTCGTCGATCGTGCTGGACCGGCTGAAGGAGAGCGCGAGGTTGCCGCTGAAAGCCTAGATGGCGCAATTCGAGGGAAATTTGTCATTCGCGTTTTCGGCTCGATTTGCGATGATCCCTTGGAATCATCTCGCGAGACGACGATGGCGCTGCAACTCCGGCCGAACTGCGAATATTGCGACAAGGACCTGCCGCCGAATGCGATGGACGCGCGGATCTGTTCCTATGAATGCACGTTCTGCGCGGATTGCGTGAGACAACAAGCTGCACAATGTCTGCCCGAACTGCGGCGGCGGTTTTGCGCCGCGGCCGATCCGGCCCGCGACCGAGCGGCGGCCGGGCGTGTGCGTGACGAAGCAATTGCCGTCGGACAAGCGGGTGCATTTGAAATACAGCATTGAGGATGTTGCCGCGCATTGCGCGCGGCTGCAAGGATATTCCGCCGCAGGAGCGGTGAGGCCTTGCGTCATTGCGAGGTGCCGTAGGGTGGGCAAAGCGGAGCGTGCCCACCATCTCGCAGCGTGCTCGATGATAGATGGTGGGCACGTCGCTTCGCTCCTCTGCCCACCCTACGGCTGCGTCACTCCGCCGCCAAAATCGTCCCCTCGACCTCGCCGAAGCCGACGCGGTAGCCGTCGCCCTGGCACCAGCCGCGCATCACGAGCGAGTCGCCGTCTTCCAGGAACGAGCGCTTGACGCCGGCGGCCAATTCGACCGGCTCGGTGCCGTTCCAGCTGATTTCAAGCAGGCTGCCGCGCTGGTCTTTTTCCGGGCCCGAGATGGTGCCGGACCCCAAGAGATCGCCGACGTTCATGGCGCAGCCGCTTGAGGCATGATGCACGAGCTGCTGCACCGACGACCAGTACATGTATTTGAAATTGGTGCGGCTGATATTTGCGGCCTCGTTCATCTGCGCCGCGCGCAGGCCGACCTCGAGCGCGATGTCGTAATTGTTCGGCTGCGCCTGCTGCAGGTAGGGCAGCGGCTTTGGCTCCTGCGCAGGCCCGTGCAAGCGGAACGGCTCCAGCGCCTCGCGCGTCACCACCCACGGGCTGATCGACGTGCCGAACGCCTTGGCCTGGAACGGCCCGAGCGGCACGTACTCCCATTGCTGGATGTCGCGCGCGCTCCAGTCGTTGAGGATCACGAAGCCAAAAATCATTTCCTCGGCCTGCTTCTCGGTCAGCATTTCGCCCATGACCGACGGCTGGCCCACCACCACGCCCATCTCAAGTTCGAAATCGAGCCGCTTGCAGGGGCCGAAACTCGGCACGTCGGCGGTCGGCGGCTTCAGCTGCCCGCGCGGACGGCGCACCGGGGTGCCGCTGACCACGACAGTGGACGCGCGGCCGTTGTAGCCGATCGGCATGTGCAGCCAGTTCGGCTGCAAGGCATTGTCCTTGCCGCGAAACATCACGCCGACATTGGTGGCGTGCTCCTTCGACGAATAGAAATCGGTGTAGCCGGAGACGGCAAACGGCAGATGCAGCTTCACATCCGCCATCGGCACCAGCGCGCGCTTGCGCAGTTCTTCATTGTCACGCAGTTCCGGGTGATCGTGCCGCAGCAGCTCGCTGATCCGTGCGCGCGTGCCGGACCAGACTTTTGGGCCCAGCGCCATGAACGGATTGAGCTGTGCGGCGGCGAATACCGCCGGCTCGACGACATCGAACCGGCAGTCCTGCGCGAGTTGCCAGAGATCGAGCACGTAATCGCCGATCGCGACACCGATGCGCGGGGCGAGCCCGTCCTTGGCGGAGAAGATGCCGTAGGGGAGATTCTGGATCGGGAAGTCGGAGGTGGGCGCGACGGGGATGAAGGAGCGGAGTTTGGGGTCGTTGGGATGGGGCATTGTTTCCAGCCGAATTTCTGACGGTCTATCCGCCGGTCATTCCGGGATGCGCCACTTGGCGCAGGCCCGGAATCCATTGGGCCACGTACACCGACGGAGAAATGCGATTCCGGGCTCGCGCTTCGCGCGCCCCGGAATGACGATGCTGTTACTTCACGGCTTGTTCGGATCGAACCGCTTCTCAAGTCCCTTCCAGCAATCCGCATAATCGTCCTGCAGCGTCGCCGACTGTCGCCGCGTGCTCGGTCACGCGCTGCGGATACCGCGTCTCGAACATGAAGGCCATGGTGCCGGTGAGCTTCACCGGCTTCAGCTCGCCATTGCTGGCGTGATCGAAGGCCTCGCGGTCAGGGCCGTGCGGCAGCATCATGTTGTGCAGCGAGATGCCGCCGGGGACGAAGCCTTGCGGCTTGGCGTCGTAGACGCCGTAGATCAGCCCCATGAACTCACTCATGATGTTCATGTGATACCAGGGCGGACGGAAGGTGTTTTCGGCCACCATCCAGCGCTCCGGGAAGATCACGAAGTCGATGTTGGCGGTGCCGGCGGTTTCCGACGGCGCGGTCAGCACCGTGAAGATCGAGGGATCGGGATGGTCGAAGCCGATGGCGCCGATCGGCGAGAAGGTGCGCAGGTCGTATTTGTAGGGCGCGTAATTGCCGTGCCACGCCACCACGTCGATCGGCGAATGCGGCAGCGTGGTCTTGAACAGCGCGCCGCCCCATTTCACGTAGAGTTCGGTCGGCGTGTCCTTGTCCTCATAGGCGGCCACGGGGGTGAGGAAGTCGCGCGAATTGGCGAGGCAATTGGCGCCGATCGGCCCGCGTTCCGGCAGCGTGAAGGCGCCGCCGTAGTTCTCGCAGAGATAGCCGCGCGCGGGGCCTGACGGAATCTCGACGCGGAATTTCACGCCGCGCGGGATCACGGCGATCTCGCCGGGCTCGATGTCGATGCGGCCGAATTCGGTGACGAGGCGCAGATTGCCCTGCTGGGCCACGAACATCATCTCGCCGTCGGCGTTGTAGAAGTGCTGATCGACCATCGACTTGGTGATGAGATAGACATGCGCGGCCATGCCGGCCTGGGTGTTGGCGTCGCCTGCGGTCGTCATGGTCTGCACGCCCTGCAGGAAGGTCATGTCCTCCTTCGGGATCGGCGCGGGATCCCAGCGCAGCTGCTCGACCATGATGTCCTGCTCATGGCACGGCGCGGTGCGCCACAGCCCGGCATCGGCCTTGGCAAAGCGCCCGGAATGTTTCACCGATGGGCGAATGCGATAGAGCCACGACCGCTCGTTGCTGCCGCGCGGCGCGGTGAACGGCGAGCCAGACAGTTGCTCGGCATAGAGCCCGTAGGCGCAGCGCTGCGGCGAGTTGCGTCCCATCGGCAGCGCGCCGGGCAAGGCCTCGGTCTCAAAGCTGTTGCCGAAGCCGGACATGTAGCCCGGCGTCAGTTGCGCGGAGCTGCGAACGATCGCATCAGGCGAGGTGTTGATATTCATGGTCATCCTCCTCCTTGCAGGGCGGCCCACATTTCCTGGTCGCGCTTGTCGGTCCAGATCACGGGATCGTCGATCCCCGACGCCTCGTCGAACGCGCGCGAGACGTTGAACGGCAGGCAGTGCTCGTAGATCGCGAAGCTGGAGAATTTCGGATCCATCACCTCGCGCGTCGCGGCCATCGATTTCCTTCAGATTGCGGCCTCTCGCGACGGATGTTTCCGCCGCGCCATAGAGCGAGGTGACGAAATCGCGCGTCATCGCGATCGCGTCGCGCCCGGTCGAAAGCCCCTTCAGCGCATCGCCGCGGCCCGGCGCGATCGCCTTGGGATTGAAGGCGCGGATTTCATTCAGCGTGGCCGGCCATTCGCGCAGATGCGCGTCGCCGCAATAGCAGGCCGAGTGGTATTCGATGAGATCGCCCGAGAACATCACCTCGGCATCCGGCACCCAGGCGACGATGTCGCCCGAGGTATGCCCGGCGCCGAGCTGCATCAGCCGCACCTCGCGCTTGCCGAGATAGATCGACATCTCGCCCTCGAAGGTCAGCGTCGGCCAGGTCAGGCCGGGAATGCTCTGTGCATCCTGGAACAGGCGCGGAAAGCGGCCGTATTCGGAATCCCAGTCCTGCTGGCCGCGCTCCTCGATCAGCCGGTGGGTTTCGGCCGAGGCCACGATGCCCTGCGCCTTGTAGGCGGAGGCGCCCAGCACGCGCACCGCGTGGTAATGCGACAGCACGACATATTTGATCGGCTTGTCGGTGACCGTGCGAACGCGTTCGATCACTTTATTGCGCCATCGCCGGCGTCGACTGCGCGTCGAAGACGAGGCAGCCGTCGTCGCCGACGATGATCGCGGAGTTCGGATCGCCCTCGGCGGTGAAGGCGTAGAGATCGGTGCCGATTTCGGAGAAGGTGATCTTCTTCTCCGCCATGTCGGTCGTGGACGCGAAACCTTTGGCCATCAATTCGATTCCTGACTTCGTTCGGATGTTGATTTATTGTTGCTGTTGTTGTTGCTGCTGGCTGGCATCGAGCATCCGCCGCTTGGCGAGCGCGATGGCCTCGTTCAGCACGGCGATATCGCCGATGTGATTGGCAAGCACGAGAACCAGCGCGGCGTCGAGATCGGCGCTCTGTTCGTCGCTCAAGCCCCGATGCGCCTCGACGATGGCGCGGAACGCGTCGTCGGGCTTGGCAAAATTCGAAGCGGTCGACAGCGCCATGATGAAACCTCAGTTGATGCCGGCGGCACGCGCCAGCGCAGCGTCGAGCCCCTCGCGGGTCGGATGCCGGAATCGCGCCGCGACATAACCGTCGGGTCGCAACAGATAGGCCGTGCCGGGTTCGGCATCGTAGCGTGCGGCGGCAAGCCCTGCGGCATCGGCAAAGCCGCCATCGCCAATGCGGATCGCTCCCACCCCTTCGGGCACCTCCTCAGCCGCGCCATTGCCAAACGCCAGCACCGTGAACCGCGTTCCGGCGCGTATGAAGGCTTCGGTCAGGAACATCGGCTCGCCGCCCGGGCCTGCAACCGGCGCATCCGGCATCGACGCTCCGGGCCGCGGGCCGCCGCGCCACACATCGCCATCGGCGGTCGAGAGCGGCGTTTCGTAGATCGACGGCGTCGAGAGACGTCCCGCATTCACCATGCGCTTGCCGAACTCGGTTTCCTTGGCGAGCGAGAGCACCGCCTTGCGCAGCCGCGCCTCCTGGTGGGAATTGGGCGCCATGAAGTCGGTCGAGCGCGTGGACTCGCGGATGTTCTCGTCGGCCGCCGCACTGCGTTCGCTGTGGTAGCTCTGCAGCAGCGCCTCCGGCGATGTGCCTCGTAATACGCGATCGAGCTTCCACGCCAGATTCTCGGCGTCCTCCAGCCCGGAATTGGCGCCGCGGGCGCCGAACGGCGAGACCTGGTGCGCGGCATCGCCGGCAAAGATCACGCGGCCATGGATGAACTTGTTCATCCGCCGGCACTGGAATTTGTACAGCGAGATCCATTCGAAATCGAACTTGTCGTGGCCGAGCATGCGCGCGATGCGCGGCCGCACGTTCTCCGGCAGCTTTTCGACGCTGGGATCGGCAAAGCGATTGAGCTGCAGGTCGATGCGCCAGATGTCGTCGGGCTGCTTGTGCAGCAGCGCGGAGCGCCCGGCATGGAACGGCGGATCGAACCAGAACCAGCGCTCGGTCGGAAACGCCGCCGTCATCTTGACGTCGGCGATCAGGAACTGGTCCTCGAACACCTGGCCGGCGAATTCCGCGCCCACCATTTGCCGCAGCGAGGATCGGGCGCCGTCGCAGGCGACGACATATTGCGCATCCAGCCGATACGGACCATCCGGCGTCTGGATCGTCAAAGCCACGTGGTCGTTGCGCGGCTCGAGCCCCGTCACCTTGTTGCGCCAGCGCAGGTCGATGGCCGGAAGCTCGCCGACGCGGTCGACCAGATAGGCCTCGGCATAGAATTGCTGCAGGTTGATGAAGGCCGGCCGCTTGTGGCCCTCCTCGGGAAGCAGGTTGAACTGGTAGAGCTGCTGCTCGCCGTGAAAGATCTTGCCGACGCTCCACACCACGCCCTTGTCGACCATGCGCTGGCCGATGCCGAGCCGGTCCCAGAATTCGAGCGAACGCTTTGAGAAGCAGATCGCCCGCGAGCCCTCGCCGATGCGGTCGGCATCGTCGAGCAGCACGACCGATTGACCACGCTGCGCCAGATCGATCGCCAGCGACAGCCCCACGGGACCCGCGCCAACCACGACCACAGCGTGCTCGGCCACGTTCGCACCCACCCGATCCTGATCGGGATGCCGGCGATAGCCGAATTGGGTTTTAGTCTGCGCCATAGGGCTCAACCTTGGGGCTCAACCTTGTGACTGGCCAAGGGCGGGCGACCCTGCTAAATTAGTCGCATCTGCAACTATCTTAAACCCCGAGCCGGGCCCGGCGTCAACTCAAATTGGAGCGATTTTGCCAAAGGCGTCTTCAAGCGAAGTGACTGTCGACGCGCGCGATGAGACCGCGGCGAAGCGAAGCGCCCGGCTGGATCTCTTCAAGTTCGTGCCGTTCCGCTCAATCGGCTGGCGGCGGAAGTCAGTTCCGCGCTCTCGGTCGAGTATGCGGCGCGCTACGGGCTCGACATTCCGGAATGGCGCGTGCTGGCGACGCTCGGCTTCCGCCACGCATGCCTGCAGCGCGCAATATATCGCGCAGTGCACCCGCACCCATAAATCCACCATCAGCCGCGCGGTCACGTCGCTGATGAAGCAGCAGATCATCGAGCGCGTCGAGAACGAGGACGACCGCCGCGAATTCCGCCTGCGCCTGACGCGCAAGGGCGCAACGCTTTACGAAGAACTGATCCCGCGCCTGTTGCGCAAGGAGCAGGAAATCCTGTCGTGCCTCTCCGCGCAGGAGCGGCGCGATTTCGCGCGGCTCTTGGGCAAGATCGAGCAGAGCCTCGATCTGGTGCAGACCAGCGAAGAGGCCGACGCGAAGGAAGCGTATTAGGGCACGCTCCCTCCACGCCATGACTGTCATCGCCCGGCTCGACCGGGCGACCCAGCATTCCAGAGACGCTTGCGATAGAGCCGATAGGCCGCGGCGTACTGGATCCCCGCCTGCGCGGGGATGACAGCGGTGTGTTGGTCGCTACTACTTCGCCGCCGTTACCACGATCTCCACGATGTGTGGCGGTTCGAGATCGACACCTAAACAGGCGCGCATCGGCGGATTTTTTGTATCGACCCATTCGTCCCAGGCGCGGTTCATCTCGCCCTTCTGCTTGATGTCGGCGACATAGACGATCGCCGAGAGGATCTTGCTCTTGTCTGAGCCACACAAAGCGAGGCTTTCGTCGATACGGGCGAGCGCCTTGGCGCTCTGCTCATACATCGACGGAGCTGACCGGATCGGGCGCGACCGCCACGGTGAAAACAAGATCGTCGTGCGCGACAGCGCGGCTGCGGGTGGGCGTCAGCCCTGGAAAGCGCGTGATCATGGGAATCTCCGGTTAGCGGCTATCAATATGCTTCGCGATGACCGGGAAATAATTATCTCCCGATCCGGCATCGATCGCTTCCTGCAACACGGTGCCGATCAACTCCGCACCGCGGATTTTCAATCCGGCATCGGCCGCGAGTTCCAGCGCATAGGACAGATCCTTCAGCGCATATTCGGTCGAGAACGCACGCTCCGGAAAATTGCCCGGCACGATCGCCTTCATGCCGTGATTGCGCAGCGCAAAACTGTCGGCCGAGCCCTTTGAAAGCGTGTCGAGCAGCAGTTTCGGATCGACGCCATTATGTTTCGCGACCGCAACCGCTTCGGCGAGCGCGTTGACGGTTTCAAACAGCACCATGTTGTTGAGAATTTTTGTGACCTGCCCGGCGCCGACCTCGCCGCAATGGGTGACGTCGGTCGCAAAGCAGCGGATCAGCGGCTCGATGTCAGCGTAGAGCGCAGGCGTCGCTCCAACCATGACGCTGAGCGTGCCGTCCTGCGCCGCCTGACGCGTGCGCGCGATCGGCGCGTCGGCCCAGGCCGCGCCCCTGGCCTGCAACTGCCCGGCAAAATCGCGGGTCTGGCTGACCGAGGACGTGCCGAGATCGACGACGACCTGCCCGCTCCGGATGTTCTTGAGAATGCCGTCGCCTTCGAACACCGCGCGCACATGTTTGGCGCTCGGCAGGCACAGGAACAGCAGATCGCTTTGCGTGATGACATCGGCAACAGAGCCCGCAATCTCGGCGCCCTCTGCCCGCAGCCGCGCCAGCGGCTCCGGCGACAGATCAAAGGCAAGGACGCGCCTGCCGCTCTTCTTCACGAGATTGCGGCAGATCGGCTCGCCCATCACGCCGAGGCCGATGAAGCCGACAGTCTTGTATTCCGACATCTTGTATCTTCAACCGCTATTTGGCGAAGGAACGCGACGGCGCGAGGTGCAGCGCGAACGCATCGACCTTGTCGCTGGCGCGCGGATAGATCTCGCTCACGATCGGATCGTGGCCGGGGATGAAGCGGTCGGGATGGCCGGCCAGCCGCTCCACGATCTCCCAGCCCTGCGCCATGTCGCCGACATTGTAGACGATCGGAAACGGGCTGCGCTTCTGCAGATTGGCGTAGTAATGCGCCGCGTCCGACGCCAGCACCACCGGCCCGCGCGCGGTTTCCACACGCACCACCTGCAATCCATCGGAATGGCCGCCGACGCGATGCACCGTCACGCCGGGCGCGATCTCGCCGTCGCCGGAATGGAAGGTGACGCGCTCGCCATAGACATGGCGCACCATCGTGGTGACGTGCTCGACCGAAAACGGATGCCGCAGCATGCCGTTGCACATGCAGCGCCCGGTCGCGTAGCTCATCTCGCGGTCCTGCAGATGAAACCGCGCGTTCGGGAAGCGATCGAGGTTGCCGGCGTGGTCATAGTGCAAATGGGTGACGATGACGTCCTTGATGGTGTCGGCCGAAACGCCGAAATTTCGCCAGCGCATCGACCGGATTGAGCGTGAGCTTGCGCGAACGCGCCTTCGCCTCTTCGGCGTTGAAGCCGGTATCGACCAGGATGTCGCGGCCACCGCCGCGGATCAGCCAGACGAAATAATCGAGGTCCAGCGCCGTGGTCTCGTGCGGATCGGGGACCAGGAAATTCATATGGGGGGTGCGCGGCGACATCGTCGCATAGCGCAGCGCGTAGATTTCGTAGGCATTTCCCATCGGTGTCACTTTTTTCTTGGATGTCTGGATTGGCCGATCCCGGCAACAAGCCATTGTCATCCGCAAAGGTCAAACGCGGCAGCGCGAATGACAGCCGCGCGACAGTGCCGAATGCTATGTGAGAGGGATCACATTGTCGCCCGCGAAGGTGGCGGATAAAGCGGCAGCGTTAAAGCACGGGCTGCGGCATCGATACCAGCTTCGGAGGCTGCGGCGTACGTCGGGACGCAATGCCGGTATATGCGCGAAGATGGTCGGCATGTCGGGAACGTTTGCACGGCCAAATCGCAAGCTGTGGTTCTGCCATCACAGATGATTTTATTCCCTTCGTCCGCCCAGACCCTGTCGCGGTTAATTGTCGCAATTAGTGACGACATCGCAAGCGGTTGACGGGCTGCGGGCGCGGTTTGATAATGCCGATAGCGTAGAGTAAGGTCGCCGCAGCGCGAGCTGGTATCGGCGCTATTTTGGCTGGACTGCTGTGATCTGGACTGCCGTCATTATGAAAATCCGCCTCGCATTGCTCCTCACATTGTTTTTTTCAGTCGCGTCGGTAGCCCCGTCGTTCGCAGCCGGCGAGCGCTATGCGCTGGTGATCGGCAACGCGAAATATCCGGACGCCGAGGCGCCGCTGAAGGAGCCGATCAACGATGCCCGCGACATCGCCGAAGAGCTCAAGCGCGACGGTTTCAATGTCGATATCGGCGAGAACCTGACCGGCGAGCAGATGCGCCGCGCCTTCGAGCGCCTGTATGGCAAGATCAAGCCGGGCTCGGTGGCGCTGATATTCTTCTCCGGCTTTGGCGTGCAGTCGAGCCGCCAGAGCTACATGATCCCCGTCGACGCCCAGATCTGGACCGAGCCGGACGTTCGCCGCGACGGTTTCAGCCTCGAGACCGTGCTGGGGGAGATCAACAGCCGCGGCGCCGGCGTCAAGATCGCGCTGATCGATGCCTCCAGGCGCAATCCGTTCGAGCGCCGGTTCCGCAGCTTTTCCGCCGGCCTTGCGCCGGTGATTGCGCCGAACGGCACGCTGGTGATGTATTCGGCCGCGCTCTCCTCCGTCGTTTCCGACAATGGCAGCGACCGCAGCCTGTTCGTGAAGGAGCTGCTGAAGGAAATCCGCACCCCCGATTTGATGGCGGAGGAAACGCTTAATCGCACCCGTGTCGGCGTGACCCGCGCCTCGCGCCAGGAACAGGTGCCGTGGATTTCGTCGTCGCTGGCCGAGGATTTCTCCTTCATCCCCAGCGGCTCAGGCCCGCGGCCGGCGAGCCCGCCTTCGACTCCTGTGGCCACGGCGCCTGCAGCGCCACCCGCTCCACCCGCTCCTGCGCACCGTCGCCGCCATCCCCGCCGGTGGCAGCACCGGCACCTCCGCCTCCGCCGCCCGCGGCGCCAAAACCGGTTGAAGCCGCAATTCCTCCGCCGTCGCCACCGGCCAAGCCGGCTGAAAGCCCAAGCCCGGGACGTTTGCCGACGACCCGACCATCAAGAGCCTGAACGACAAGCTCAAGGACAATCCGGACGATGCGGCCGCGCTGTACCGGCGCGGGCAGGTCTATGCGAGCAAGGGCGCCTACGAACTCGCCATCAAGGACTTCAACAATTCACTGCGGCTGAACCCGAAGGATGTGGAAGCCTTCAACAACCGTTGCTGGGCACGCACGGTGATCGGCGACCTGCAGGCGGCGCTGAAGGATTGCAACGAGGCGCTGCGGCTGCGACCGAATTTCGTCGACGCGCTCGACAGCCGCGGCCTCGTCAACCTGAAGAGCGGCCAGAACAAGAATGCAATTGCTGATTTCGACGCCGCCCTCAAGATCAACCCGAGATTGACGTCGTCGCTCTACGGCCGCGGCCTTGCCAAGAAACGCAACGGCTCGATTCCGGAAGGCGACCTGGATATTAACAATGCGAAGGCGATGGACCCCAATATCGTCAAGGAATTTGCCGATTACGGGGTGCAGTGACGATTTTTTTGGATGAAGGCTGGCGGCGCCTCGAACCGAGATGGCCGGCACCCAGACTAAAGCAAAGCAGCCGGCCGCAACCAGGGTCCGGCAGCCCGATTGGATGACATTGAACCGCGCGGGTAGCCCGCAAGAGGGACTGGCAATGGCAATTATCTCAGCAGAAAACCTTTGGCGTGATGGTCTCGGTTGCGACGCTCGGCGCCGCAATTGCCCTCAGTGCGGGAACCGCCCTGGCCCAGGACAAGAGCGTCACCGAGGACCAGATCCTCCGCGCGCTGGCGCCGGAAAAGAAGCCGCTGACCCGCGGCCTTTCGACCGGTCCGCAGACCATCGTCGACCCGGCAGCAAGCGCCGCCGAGGGCAAATTCGTCCAGAAGATCCGTGGCCGCTCCACGCGCTCGCTTTCGAGCGCCGAGCGCGAGGAGATCGCCGCCATCGTCAAGGACAAGCCGAAGATCGATCTGGAGATCAACTTCGACTACAACTCGGCCGATATCAGCGCGAAGTCGCTGCCGTCGGTTCAGGCGCTCGGCCGCGCGCTCACCAACAATGATCTCAAAGGCTCGACCTTCGTGGTCGCGGGCCATACCGATGCGGCCGGCGGCGATGCCTATAACCAGGACCTGTCCGAGCGCCGCGCCGACGCGATCAAGCGTTATCTCGTCGACAAGTATGGCATCAACGGCACCGATCTCGTCGCCGTCGGATACGGCAAGAGCAAGCTCAAGGATCCGAGCCAGCCGATGGCGGAAGTGAACCGCCGCGTCCAGGTCGTGAACATGGAAAACAAGGCCACGGCGTCGAACACGGCCAAATAAGGCGTGCAAGCAAGGGCGTGGCGCCGACCAATAGTTTCCGGCTACAATACGTCCCGCAGCACCCGTGCGGGACGTATTCGTTTTGGGCTCCATTGCAGGTCTTCGGCCGGCAAATTGCGCCCTGTTTGATTTGACTTCCAGTCTGGATTGATCCGGCGATGAAATTCTCCGAATACCTCAAACCTGCGCTCGGCGTGGTCTTCGTTGCCGCTCTCGCCGTCGGCTATTACTGGTTCGAGCACCGTCCGCGTCGCCGAAGAGAAGGAGACGCCGGGCCAGGCGCTGGTGATCGTGACCAAATCCACCAACGCCTGCTTCTCCGACATGGTGCGAGTCACCGGCTTCATCGTGCCGCGCCGCGAGGCCCAGGTCGGTGTTGATCAGGAAGGCTCCCGCGTCACCGACCTGTTCGTCAAGGAAGGCGACACGGTCACCGAAAATCAGGATTTGGCGCGCCTCACCGCGCCGCCGCAAATACCGGGCGCCCCCGCCGGCAGGCCCGGACCGGTCTCGCTGCGCGCCCCCGCCGCCGGCCTCGTCACCGAGGTCAGGACCGCGGTCGGTGCTCCCGCCTCGCCGCAGGCAGGCCCGATGTTCCGCATATCCGTGAACAATGAAATCGAGCTCGAGGCCGAAGTGCCGAGCGTCCATCTGCTCAAGCTCAATTCGGGTGCGACCGTGCGCATCAGCCGCGACGACGCCCCCGACGTCGTCGGCAAGGTCCGGCAGATCGCGCCCCAGATCGACCGCGCCACCCAGCTCGGCAAGGTGCGGATTTCGCTGAACAACAATCCCTCGCTCAAGGTCGGCATGTTTGCCCGCGCCAATATCGACGCCAAGCGCTCGTGCGGCGTCGCCGTCCCGCGCACCGCCATCGACCGCCTGACCCTGCAGGTGGTCAAGGGCAACACGATCGAGACGCGAAAGGTGCGCGTCGGCCTGACCTCCGAAACTTCCACCGAAATTCTTGAAGGCCTCGACGTCGGCGAAACCGTCGTGGCCGATGCTGGCACCTCGCTGCATGACGGCGACCAGATCAAGACCATGTTCGCCGACGAACTCGAGCGCACGCGGGCACGCTAATGGCTTTGAATATCTCGGCATGGTCGATCCGGAACCCGCTGCCTTCGATCGTCTTTTCGATCATCCTGCTGGTGCTGGGCTGGGTCAGCTTCACCAAGCTCGCGGTGACGCGGCTGCCGAGCGCGGACATCCCCGTGATTTCGGTCGCGGTCGCGCAGTTCGGCGCCGCTCCCTCCGAGCTGGAATCGCAGGTCACCAAGACCATCGAGGACGGCGTGTCCGGCGTCGAGGGCGTGCGGCATATTTCGTCGTCGATCACCGACGGCCTGTCGGTGACCACGATCCAGTTCGCGCTGGAGACCAACACCGATCGCGCGCTCAATGACGTCAAGGACGCCGTCACCCGCGTTCGCTCCAACCTGCCGCAGAACGTCAACGAGCCGCTGATCCAGCGCGTCGACGTGATCGGCCTGCCGATCGTCACCTACGCCGCGATCTCGCCCGGCAAGACGCCGGAGCAGCTTTCCTATTTCGTCGACGACGTCGTCAAACGCGCGCTTGCAGGGCGTGCGCGGCGTGGCGCAGGTCGAGCGCATCGGCGGTGTCGAGCGCGAAATACTTGTGTCGCTCGATCCCGACCGGCTGCAGGCCGCGGGCCTCACGGCCGTCAATGTCAGCCAGATCCTGCGCGGCACCAATGTCGACGTCGCCGGCGGCCGCGCCCAAATCGGCAAGAACGACCAGGCGATCCGCACGCTCGCCGGCGCCAAGACGCTGAACGAACTCGCCGGCACCATGATCCCGCTGTTCGGCGGCGGCGAAATGCGTCTCGACGATCTCGGTACCGTCACCGATACCATCGCCGATCGCAGCACCTTTGCCCGCTTCAACGGCGAACCTGTCGTGGCGCTCGGCATCAAGCGTTCCAAGGGCGCCAGCGACGTGGTGGTTGCCGACGCCGTGCAGAAGCGCATCGACGCGTTGAAGGTCTGCCTATCCCGACGTCGACCTGAAGCTGATCGACACCTCGGTCGACTTCACCAAGGGCAATTACGAAGCGGCGATCTCGACCCTGTTCGAGGGCGCGATCCTTGCCGTCATCGTCGTGCTGATCTTCCTGCGCGATATGCGAGCCACCATCATCGCCGCGATCTCGCTGCCGCTGTCGATCTTCCCGGCGTTCTGGGTGATGGACCTGCTCGGTTTCTCGCTGAACCTGGTCTCGTTCCTCGCCATCACGCTGTCGACGGGTATTCTGGTCGACGACGCCATCGTCGAGATCGAGAACATCGTCCGCCACATGCGCATGGGCAAGTCGCCCTATCGCGCCGCGCTCGAGGCCGCCGACGAAATCGGCCTCGCCGTGATCGCGATCTCGCTGACCATTATCGCGATCTTTGCACCCGCCAGCTTCATGTCCGGCATCGCCGGGCAGTTCTTCAAGCAGTTCGGCATCACGGTGTCGGTGCAGGTTTTCTTTTCGTTGCTCGCCGCGCGCTTCGTCACACCGGTGCTGGCGGCCTACTTCCTGAAGGATCACCCGCACGACGATCCGCCGCCCGGCCGCATCCTGCAGGGCTACACCAGGCTCGTGACCTGGTCGGTGAAGCATTACTTCGTCACGGTGCTGATCGGCTTCGGCGTCTTCGCAGCCTCGATCTGGAGCATCACGCTGCTGCCGCAGGGCTTCCTGCCGGCGCAGGACACCGCGCGTTCGCTGCTGGCGATGGAGCTGCCGCCGGGCTCGCAGCTCGCCTACACCGAAAAGGTGACGGAAGAGATCGTCGCGCGCCTGCGCAAGCGGCCCGAGGTGAAGAGCATCTTCGTCGATGGCGGAAGGGTGCCGCCGGGAACGCAGGAAGTGCGGCGCGCCGCGCTGATCATCAATTACACGCCGAAGGGCGACCGCAAGATCACCCAGCGGCAGCTCGAACTCGAGATCGGCCAGGAACTGGAAAACGTTCCGGACATCCGCTTCTGGTTCCTCGACGAAAACGGCCTGCGCGCGATTGCGCTGGTGGTGACCGGCATCGACAGCAACATCGTCAACAACGTCGCCAGCGAGCTGGCGACGCAGATGAAGCGGATTCCGATCATCGCCAACGTGATTTCGGAAACCTCGCTCGACCGGCCTGAACTACGCATCCGGCCGCGCGCCGAACTCGCCGCGCGTCTCGGCGTCTCCACCGAAAGCCTGTCGCAGACCATCCGTGTCGCCACCATCGGCGACGTCGGGCCGGCGTTGGCGAAATTCGACGCCGGCGACCGTCAGGTGCCGATCCGCGTCCAGCTCGAGGACAGCGCGCGCAGCGACCTGCTCGATGCTGCAGCAATTGCGGGTGCCGCTCGGCCAGCGCGGCGAACGCGGCGGCGTGCCGCTGTCGGTCGTCGCCGACATCCAGCTCGATCAGGGCCCGACCAGCATCAACCGCTACGACCGCGAACGGCAGGCGACGGTGGCCGCCGATCTCGTCGGCACCGCGGCGCTGGGCGACGCCACCAAGAAGATCTACGACCTTCCGGTCATGAAGAGCCTGCCGAAGGGCGTGAAGGTAAGTCCGTCGGGCGACGCCGAAAGTCTGGCCGAATTGTCAGACGGTTTTGCCACCGCCATTACCGCCGGCCTGATGATGGTCTATGCGGTGCTGGTGCTGCTGTTCGGCACGTTCCTGCAGCCGATCACCATCCTGTTCTCGCTGCCGCTCTCGATCGGCGGCGCGATCGCGGCACTGCTGCTGACCGGCAAGCAGCTCACGACGCCGGTGTGGATCGGCATCTTGATGCTGATGGGCATCGTCACCAAGAACGCCATCATGCTGGTGGAGTTCGCGGTGGAAGCGATCCGCGAAGGCAAGAAGCGCGACGAGGCCATCATCGACGCCGGCATGAAGCGCGCGCGCCCGATCGTGATGACGACGATCGCGATGGCCGCGGGCATGATGCCGTCAGCGCTGGCGTTCGGCGCCGGCGGCGAATTCCGCTCGCCGATGGCGCTCGCCGTGATCGGCGGCCTGATCTTCTCCACCATCCTGTCGCTGGTGTTCGTGCCGGCGATGTTCATGGTGATGGACGATCTCGGCGCGCTGTGCTGGCGCTTCGGCCAGAAGCTGCTGGTGTCAAGCGGCGAGACGGAGCACGCCGGCCACGGATCGGACCATCACGCCGAGCCGCCGGCCAAGGGCCCGCCCGCGGTGCCCCCGGCGATGTCGCCTGCGGCGAAGTGAGTGATTGGCTGCGATCGCCTGGCGTAAAGGACCTCGACAAGCCATCGATAGATGCTAGATTCCATGATCATGAGATTTGTGTCGAATCGTACGACTTGAGATCGATGTCGATACCGACGCACGATCTGTAGCGAGATGGCGGACGAGCGAAGGTCACGGACGTTGCGGACCGTTCCGTCCGAAGCCGTTGCTCTGCTCGATTTTGTAGTGGACCTCTCTGGTCCCGATATCCGCGAAGATCGCGGTCGCTACGACGATTTTCGACGGACGCGACTTGCCGTCCCGCTCGGATGACGTCAAGGCTTGGGTTTCGAGTTGGGGATCCGAGAATGAGCTGCCTCGTCCGCAACCACGTAAGGTCGGATGATCCTTCTTTCGCCCGATGCCATCGAGGACGTCGAGCGAGTCAGAGCCTTTCTCGATCATGCAAACCCGGGCGCGGCAAGACGCGCGCTGGCGCTTATCTGGACATCGATCGAACGATTGCAGGACTTCCCGGCACTCGGAATGCTAACTGAAGACCCGGACATTCGTCAGATCGTGATTCGCTTCGGCGCATCGGGCTACATCATCCGCTACGCCATTCTTCACGAGACATCGGACGTTCTCATCACGAGAATCTGGCATGGTCGCGAAGCAAGAGTGTGACGCCGCACCCGATCACTCGTTCCTTGCCACCGCCGTCAGCTTGGTCATGTTCTGCAGCAATATCCGTCCGCGCTGCAGGTCCAGAATGCCGTCCTTGCGCCAGAGCTGCAGTTGACGGTTGACGCTCTCGCGGGCGGCGCCGACGAAGACGCCGAGTTGCTCCTGCGAGATGTGCACTTCGGAACCGAAATCGGAGGCGAGTGCGCAGAGCCTTCGCGCCAGGCGAACCGGCAGCGGCTGCAGCACGGATTCTTCCATCCGCTCGCTCTGCCAGCGGATGCGCTGGCACAACAGCATCATGATCTTGATCGCGACCTTGGGCTCGCGTTCGAGGAAGGCCAGGAAATCCTCGCGCCGCAGCACGAACAGTTCCGACGGCTCGCCGGCGGTGGCGTCCGCGGTGCGGCTCTGGCCGTCGAGGACGGCGACCTCGCCGAACAGATCGCCGGGGCCCATGAAATTCAGCGTCAGGCGGCTGCCGTCGGAGGCGCCGGTCTCGATCCGGATCTGGCCGCGCCGGACGCCATACAGAGCGTCGCCGGCATCGCCTTTCTGGAACAGCATTTCGCCGAGACCGAGTTGCTCGGTGTGGCAAAGGCCGGAGATGCGCTGCAATTCGTCAGCGCCCAGATCCGCAAACATCGGATTCATTTTCAGAGATGACCGCAAATTCGGCCTGTTTGCTCATTGTACTACCTTCCAAAATCAGTCTGGACCCGCCCCCTCAGGCCGATTAGCAAGATTCCCACGCCTACGAGTGTGTCATAAGTCACATAACTTTGCAGTACCCCCGGAATATTTTTGGCTTCATTGGGCCCCACCTCTTTCCGGGATAAGCTCGCCTGACCGGTTGCGCGCGCGTCCTGCGTGCACCGAAATAAGTGCCGTTCGCCGCGGTCTGGAATGTCGATATGAGAGCACTGAAAATTGCCGGCGCCGTTATTGGCGCCGTGGTCGTCGTCATCGCGCTGCTGCTGGTGATCGGCATCCCGTCGGGCTTCCTGACGGCACAGATCCAGGAGCGGGTCGAGCGCGAGACCGGCTACAAGCTCGCCATCAATGGCGGCGCCAGGATCGGCCTGTGGCCATCGCTCAACATCACGCTGAACGATGTCACGCTGCAGCATCCGAAGGACCGCGACATCAACCGCCACTTCGCGGCCGCAAGCATCGAGGCGGAGGTGACGCTCGCCAGCCTGTGGGCAGGCAAGCCGCATATCACCGAGCTCGTCATCATCCGCCCGGTGGCGAATTTGCCGCTGCGACGCGAGCGCGACAGGGAGCCCAATCCTCCCTCGAAGCCCGCTGCCGGCAAGTCATCCGAGGCTTTCTCGATCGAGCACATCAGCGTCAGCGGCGGCACCATCGTGCTCTCCAACCTGCGCGACCGCGTCGAGAACAGGATCGAGACCGTCAACGCCGACATCACCATCGATTCCGACCGCAAGGTCGTGCTGACTGGCAGCGCCCGCCGCAGACGGCTATCCGCTGAAATTCGAGATCAAGGCGGCGCCGCCCGCAGCGCCGATCGAGCGGCAGAATATCCCGGCCGAGATCAGGATCGACGCGCCCGACCTGTTGCCCGCCCCGCTCACGGCCAAGGCCGAAGCCCGGCTCAACGGCTCCGTCGTGATGATCAACGGCGTCACCGGCGCGCTCGGCGACGCCGCGTTCAACGGCTGGGCCTCGGTCGATCTGTCGAGCAAGCCGCTGGTGAAGCTCGACCTCGATTTCCAGAAGCTTGCGGTCGCGATGACGCGCAGCACCGGCAGTACCGTCGGCGCAGCCCTGGAGCAGTGCGACGATCGACGTCAACGGCCTCAATTATATCGACCTGCAGGTGCGCATTTCCGCGGCCGAACTCAAGATCGGCGACGCGCGCTTCACCCCCGCCGCGATCGACGCCACGCTCGCAAGCGGCGTCCTGAAGGCGCAGGTTTCCAACCTCGGCGCCTATGAAGGCAACGCCAATGGCGATCTGACCGTCGACGTCTCCACCGCCAATCCCACCTACACGATGCGGGCCGACCTCACCGGCGTGCGCGCGCTGCCGCTGCTGGAGGGACTCGCCGATTTCGACAAGATCGACGGCAGGATGCAGGCGAAGGTCAGCGTGCGCTCCTCCGGCACCAGCCAGCGCGCGATCATGTCGAACATGGCCGGCACCGCCTTCGTCGTGTTCCAGGACGGCGCCATCAAGGGGCTCAACGTCGCGCAGATGATCCGCTCGCTGACGGCGAGCACCTTGTCGGGCTGGCAGGAGAGCGAGGAGAAGGCGACCGACCTTTCGCAATTGTCGGCGTCGTTCAGGATCGACAAGGGCCAGGCGCAGACCACCGACCTCAATCTGGTCGGCCCGCTGGTCAAGATGACCGGCGCGGGCACCATCGATCTCGGCACCAAGCAGATCGGGTTCCGCGTCGAGCCAAAGCTCGTGATGACCACCGAAGGCCAGGGCCGCGCCAGCGATCCGGTCGGGCTCGGCATCCCCGTGATGATCTCCGGCCCGTGGGGAAGCCCGCGGATCTATCCGGAGATGCAGGGCATCCTCGACAATCCCGACGGCGCCTATGCCAAGCTGAAGGAGATGGGCAAGGGCCTGTTCGGCGAGAAGGGCGCGGGCATCGGGGCTGCGATCGGCAGTCTGCTCGGCGGGCAGCCGGGGGCGGCCGGCGGACAGCAAGGCGGCGCCGGCGGACAGGCCGGAAGCCCAGCCGGCGGTCCGCTCGGCGGCCAGCTCGGCGAGACCATCGGCAATCTGCTGCAGAAGGGCCTGGGCGGATTGAGCCAGGCGGCCAAGGCCAGGGCGGCGGCCGGCCGAGCGGCCAGCGCAGCATCCCGAGCCGCACCTCGCCCGCCGAGGCGCCGACCGAGCCGACCCAAGCCACGCCGACCCAGGACGCTTCGGCCGCCGAGCCCGTCCCTCCCGCGCCGCCGAGCGAGACGACCGCCCAGCAGGACAGTCAGCCAATGAACGACGTGCTGCGGCAGCTTTTCAACCGCTGAAGCTCGCCACCGCTCGTCCCGTCATGCCGGGCGACGAAGGCGAGCCGGGCGCATGACGATTTCCCGCGTATTCCTGCCCATAATTGGTGCTAACCATGTGGGCGGACCCACAGTCCCTGCCCCCAATTCGTGCTAAATAGGCCCTGATGCCGGGGCTGCCGAGACAGGCCGGCGCCAGTGACAAACCGATGCGCGCGCGCAGGCCGTGGCGCACGAGGGTCCGGATGAACGAGGTCAAGGACAGAGTTGGGTTCCTGCGCGAAGGGCTGTTCGCCAAATACGTCGTAGCCCTGGTCGGCCTCGTCGTGTTCGTGCTGGCGGTCAACGGCGCGATCGAAGACCTGGATCACCTATCGCGGCATCAAGAGCTCGCTCAACGACGGCATGTCGGAGAAGGCGGAGGCGACCGCCAAGCGGATCCAGCAATCGCTGTCCGACCTCGAGCGGCAGATTTCCTGGGTGACGCGGGCCTCCTCCAACACCACCGACCTGCGCCGCGCCGATTACGCGCAATTGCTGCGGCAGGTGCCGCAGGTCAGCCAGCTCTCGCTGCTCAACGCCCAGGGCCGCGAACAGCTCCGCATGACGCGCCAGACCGTCACGCTCGACAGCAACGCCGATTTCTCCCGCGACGTCAGGCTGACCGAGACCATCTCGCGCGGCACCAGTTTTGCGCCGGCCTACTTCCGCGGCGAGCGGCCGTTCATGTCGATCGCGCTGTCGCATGCCGACGGCAGCATCACCGTCGCCGAGATCGACCTCGACTTCCTGTCGGAGTTCTTGATCGATGCCCAGGTCGGCAAGGTGGCGTTTGCCTATGTCACCGATGCCAGGGGCGACGTGCTGGCCGCCTCCTCGACCGGGCCCGAGGTCGGCAAGAATCTGTCGACGCTGCCGCAGGTCGCAGGCCGTCAGCAGGCCCGGCGGCGTGGCGCCGGCGTCGGGCACCGATACCAAGGGCAACGCCGTGCTGACGACGTCGAGCCTGGTGCCGAAGCTCGGCTGGCACGTGTTCTTCGAACAGGAGACCGCGCAGGCGCTGACGCCGATCCGCGATCAGCTGGTGCGGATCGCGCTGCTGATCGGGCTCGGCCTCGTGGTCGCGATCATCGCCGGCACCATCATGGCCCGCCGCATGCTGGTGCCGATCACGGCGCTGCAGGCCGGCGCGCGGCGGCTCGGCGCCGGCGATTTCGGCCACCGCATCGAGGTGAAGACCTCGGACGAGCTGGAGGAACTGGCCAACCAGTTCAACGGCATGGCCGGGCAGCTCGCCGAGACCTATTCGAACCTCGAAGCCAAGGTGAACGAGCGGACGCGGGATCTGGCGCAATCGATCAACGAGCTCAAGGTGCTCGAGGAGGTCGGCCGCGCGGTCGCCTCCTCGCTCGACCTCAATGCCGTGCTGCCCACGGTCGCCGCGCGGGCGCTGGAAATCACCCATGCCGACGCCGTGCTGATCTACGGCTATGACGCCGGCAACCATCAGTTCAACCTCACCGAATCGATCGGCATCGACCAGGCGGCCGAAGGCGGCCACCGCGCCATCGACGCCGACAACTCCCCGCTCGGCGAGGCCGCCAGCACCGGCGAACCGATCGCGCATTCCCCAGCTCGGCGCGATATCGGAACATCCCCTGCGCGACGTCGCGCTCGAAGCCGGCTTCAACTCCGTGCTGGTGGTGCCGCTGGTCGACCAGACCGGCATTCTGGGCTCGCTGGTGGTGCTGCGGCAGAACGCCGGCGATTTCTCCGACAATCTGATCGGCCTGATGAAGACGTTTGCGCACCAGGCGGTGCTGGCGATGCGCAATGCGCGGCTGTTCACCGAGGTGGACCACAAGAGCCGCGAGCTTCAGGACGCCAACAACATCGTGCGCCAGCAGGCCCGACAAGCTGCAGGAACAGACCGACCAGCTCAAGGACTGGAACAAATCGCTGGAGGAGCGGGTCGAGACCCAGCTCGGCGAGATCGAGCGCATCCGCCGGCTGGAGCGTTTCCTGGCGCCGCAGGTGGCGCAGCTGATCGCCTCCTCCGACGGCCATGAGGGCCTGCTCGACAGCCACCGCCGCGAGGTCACGGTCGTGTTCTGCGATCTGCGCGGTTTTACGGCGTTCACCGAGACCACCGAGCCGGAAGAGGCGATGAACGTGCTGCGCGAATATCACGCGGCGCTGGGCGAACTGATCTTCAAGTACGAAGGCACGCTCGATCGCTACGCCGGCGACGGCGTGATGATCCTGTTCAACGCGCCGATCCAGTTCGAAGACCACACCGCGCGCGCCGTGCGGATGTCGGTCGAGATGCGCGACACCATCGGCGGGCTGACCGACAAGTGGCGCAACCGCGGCCACAATCTCGGCTTCGGCATCGGCATCGCGCTCGGCTACGCCACGCTCGGCCAGATCGGCTTCGAGCAGCGGCTGGAATACGCCGCGATCGGCAGCGTCACCAATCTGGCGTCGCGGCTGTGCGACGAAGCCAAGGCCAACCAGATCGTGGTGTAGCAGGCGCGTCTACGGCATGGTCGAGCCATGGGTGGAGGGCAAGCCGATCGACGATCTGAACCTGAAGGGATTCAATCATCCGATTCTGGCGGCGGAGATTTTGACGTGGCGCGAGGAGGTCGACAACGTCGTCGATGCGCGGCGGCGGCCGGCGGATGAAGATGCAGTAGTTGCTGTCGTCCCTGCGAACGCAGGGACCCATACCGCGTGATCTCTCGATAGGGCAGAGCAGCAGACACCTTTCGCAACACACCGGCCGGTGGCTATGGGTCCCTGTCTCCCGCATTCGCAGGGACGACACTGAATGTGCCGCACGCTCGTTTCAAATTTCAAACAGCCCGGCTCACTCTCTCCGACGTCATTGCGCTCGGAGCGAAGCAATCAAATTCGCTAATCCGCTCACGCGTCGAGTTGCCGCAGCGCTTCGCGAGACGAGCGGATCGCTGCCGCAACTGCGCCGACATGCCGACAACGAACCCCACCCGCCCCGTCAGTGCCAGCCCGGCTGCTGCATTCGCGCGCGGGTCTGGGCCAGTTCTTCGAGCCTGCTGTCGATCTGCGAGCGGGTCATCGCGAGATCCTTGAGCTGGCGGTCGTCGAGCCGGTGCAGGGCCAGGCGCGTGGCGTGACGCTCGTGGCGCGCGATCACCGCGGCGAAGAAGCGGTTGGCGAGACGGCGCCCGCGCGCCAGCCAGATTGCGGTTCGCCAGGCTAGTGGCCTGGTGGCGGAGGTCGGAATGGTGGTCAGCATGGTCATGGCTGTGTTCTTCAATGAATGGCCGAAGCCCGTTAAGCTTGCCTGTCTTTCTATCGAAGGCCTGCTGCCAGCATGGTGGCAGCAGGCTTCGGCGCTTACGCAAGAAAGGCGCGACGGGCACCGGGCACAGGCCGGATGAAAGATCAAAATAAGGAAGTACCGCACTGCCGGCAGGACGCGCCCGCCGACGATGCAAGGCCGGCAGCGCGTCAGGCCACCTTTCGGCCGGCCGCGAGCTCCTTGACGGCTTCGCGTGGTCAGCGACTGACCGCCGATGCCCCAATCGCCGCTCGCGACTTCGGAAATCTTGACCCAGGTGACGCCGCGCATGGCCTCGCCTTCGATCGACACCATGGCGTCGGTGAGCTTGGTGATCATCTGGCGCTTCTGCTCGGCATTGAACACGTTCTCGATGACGTGAACCTCTATCAACGGCATGTCGTTCTCCTTGATGACTAACCTCGCGGAAGCGATGGCAGCATCAACATGCCCTTAACGGCCGGCAAAGACTTTGAGACGGCTGTGATTTACCGTCCAGACGCGCTTGAGATATCGTCGCGAAACTATGTCAGGCCCGCGCGCCGAAATCCTTCCACGTAATGCGCCTTGTCGGCGTCGTGCTCGAACGGCAGTTCGCTGGCCAGCCAGGCGAGCGTGAGGTTGGGCTGGGCACGGCGCAGCCCCGCGAGCGCGGCTTTGGCGGCGTCCTCGCCGCCGGCCATGCCGAGGGCCGCCGTCAGCACGCGATGGGCGCCGACAAAATCGGTGCGCTGCCGCAGCGCTTCGCGCGACAGGCGGATCGCCTCGGCGTAATTCCCGCCGATATACTGGCAATAGGCGGCGACGCCGCAATAGATCGCGGCAAAGGGATCGCGGGGCGAGAGTTTCAGCGCATCGCGCGCGGCGCGATCGCCCTCCTCCCAGCGCCCGCGATAGGACAGCGCCACGCCGTAAATGCCGCGCGCGGGCGAGAAGCTGGGATTGAGCCGCAGCGCCAGCTCGAATTCGGCGAGGCAATCGTCGAAGCGCCGGTAGAACAGATAGACGCTGGCGAGCGCATAATGCGCCCAGGCGTCCTCACTGTCGGCCCGGATCGCCGCCAGCGCCGCGCGTTCGGCCACCGGAACGGCTTTGGACATTTCCTCCCAGCCCATATGGGCGCTGAACGTGTGGCAGGCCGCCAGCAGGCGAAAGCGCCTGGCCGTAAGCGGGATCGACGGCGATCGCCTTTTCCAGCAGCGCCTGCGCCACCAGATTGTCCTGCCGCGTCACGCGCCAGTAATGCGACAGCGCCCGCATCACCAGGTCCCACGCATCCATGTTGTCGGGCGTCTTGCGGCGGGCCCTGAAATTCTCGGCGGCGTAGAGCTGCGGCTCGATCGCCGCGACGACGGCCTGGGTGATTTCGTCCTGCACGGCGAACACGTCGGCGAGATCGCGGTCGTAGCGCTCGGCCCAGAGGTGACTGCCGGTGGCGACGTCGACGAGCTGGGCCGCGATGCGGACGTGGTCGCCGTCCTTGCGGACGCTGCCTTCGACGACGTAGCCGACGCCGAGCTCCTCGCCGATCTGCTGGTGATGGACGGATTTCTGCTTGTAGATGAACGAGGAATTCCGCGCGATCACATAGAACCAGCGCAGCTTCGACAGCGCGGTGATGATGTCCTCGCTGATGCCTTCGGAAAAATATTCCTGCTCCGGCTCGCCGGAAAGATTGGCAAAGGGCAGCACCGCAATCGCGGTGCGATCGAGCGCCGGCAGCGGCGGATGCAGCAGCTCGCCCGTGGGATCGAGCGGCTGGAGCGCGGCAGCGCGCGCGTCGCCGCCGTTCGCGCCCTTCGGCTGCACGTCGCCGACGAAACGAAAGCCTTTTCGCGCCAGGGTGCGGATCATGATCTGATCCTTGCCGCTGTCGCCGACCGCCCGGCGCGCGGCGTTGATCCGGCTCGTCAGCGTGGATTCCGAGACGATGCGGCCGTCCCACACCGTCTCGATCAAATCGTCCTTGGTGACGACATGGTCGCGGTTTTCGATCAGATGAACCAAGAGATCGAACACCTGCGGCTCGACCGCCACGCTTTCGCCGCCGCGGGTCAGCTCGCGAAGCTCGACATCGAGCACATGGTCGGAAAAATGAAATTGCACAGCGTCATCCCGGTTAAATCATCACAGATCAATTTGTCCCGCACATGAAGATTAGGTAGAGCGAATTTACCGTCAGGAAAGTGTGAGAAATCTCACAGAAAAGAAATCTCACTGAAAAATCAGGGTCGCCTCAAGGCAAAATCAGCGCGGCATCAGAGTCTTTAGGTCCTGACAGGGCCATGTTCGGTTCATCGCGGCCCCATTCCGTGGCTGCATGACACCGAGCAAGGAGACACCGATGGCCGGCCAGACCGCGACCGTAGCGACCACTATCCAAGCCAATTCCGCCCAGCCCGCCCCCGACCTCGCAGCCCTCAAAACGCGCCAGCAGGCCGCATGGTCGTCGGGCAATTACGCCATCGTCGGCGCGACGCTGCAGATCGTCGGCGAGGAACTCTGCGAGGCGCTCGATCTCAAGGCCGGATCAAAAGTGCTTGATGTCGCCGCCGGCAATGGCATGGCGAGCCTCGCCGCGGCGCGGCGGTGGTGCGACGTCACCTCGACCGACTACGTGCCGGCGTTGCTGGAACGCGGCCGGGCGCGCGCCTCGGCGGAAGGCTGGCAGATCGAATTCAGGGAAGCCGACGCGGAAAACCTGCCGTTCGACGACAACAGTTTCGACACGGTGCTCTCCACCTTCGGCGTCATGTTCACGCCGAACCAGGACCGCGCGGCCGCCGAGCTGATGCGGGTCTGCAAGCCCAAGGGCAAGATCGGCCTGGCGAACTGGACGCCGGAAGGTTTTATCGGGCAGGTCTTCAAGACGCTCGGCAAACATCTGCCGCCCCCCGCCGGGGCCAAATCGCCGGCGCAGTGGGGAACCAGCGCGCGGCTGACCGAAATGTTCGACGCGGACGCGCGTTCGATCCGGGCGGAATCGCGCCTGTTCAAGTTCCGCTACCGCTCGCCGTCGCACTTCCTCGACGTGTTCAAGACCTATTACGGCCCGGTGCTGAAAGCGTTCGCCGCGCTGGAGCCGGCGAAACAGGAAGAGCTGCATAACGATCTGCATGCCCTGATCGTTCGCATGAACCGCTCCGGCGACGGCACCATGGTCGTGCCCAGCGAATATCTCGAGGTCGTCATCACCAAGCGGTGAAACGTCGCTGCGTCTCGAGCAGAAGATTTCAGCGGGGCCATTCGCATGGCCCCGCTGACGACGTCCCATCATAAAAATCAGGAATTATTTCAATGACCAATGTGATTCAGATTTCGCGCGCGGAGCGCGACAAGGAAAGCGACAAGGCTTGCGTCGTGGCGCTGCATTGCTCGCTCGGCTCGGGCCGCCAATGGAAGACGCTCGCCGATGAACTCGGGCGCAGCCATCGGTTTTTCGCTCCCGATATCTCGGGCTACGGCGCCAATGGATGCGCGCTGGACCTGCCGCTGACGCTCGCGGAAGAAATCCGGGCGATCAGCGGCACGCTCAATGACGCGGAGGGCCCGATCCATCTGGTCGGCCATTCCTATGGCGGCGCGATTGCGTTCGGGATCGCGACCCGTTCGGCGTTCGCGCACCGCGTGCGCAGCCTGACGCTGATCGAGCCGGTGCTGCCGACGCTGTTGTGCGAGAGCGACGCGGACCGCAGGCTGCACGCGCGCTTCGCGCAGGTCGCGCGCGACGTTTCCGAGGACATCTGGAATGGATCGGTGCTCGAGGCGATCGACCAGTTCATGGCGTTCTGGAACGGGTCCGGTCCGCAGGATCCGCTGCCGGAAAGCGCGCGCCTGCGCATGATCGAGCGCGCCCACAAGCTTGCGTTCGATTTCACGGCGGCGTTCGCCGAGGAAAATGTCGCGACCGCGGCGGCCTCGCTTCGCATCCCGACGCTGCTGTTTTCGGGCGGGCTGTCGCCCTATGTCACCCAGCGCATCGTGCAGCGGCTCGGCGAGATCGTCGACTGCGCCGAGATCCGGCATCTGCCGGCCGCCGGCCATATGCTCCCGCTCACCCATGCGTCGTCGGTCAATCCCGCGATTGCGGCGGCATATCGCCCGCGCGGACGAACTGGCAGCCGTTCCGCTGGCGCTCGAAGCGGCGCTGGCGGCGGCGGTCCGGGCGGAGGGGTGACTTCTTGGCGCTTGGCGCGCCTGCGGGCGTTCTGATAACGGTTGAGAGACCGAAACCGGAAACGAAATGCCGATGATCATCCGCGCGCGCGACCTTTCGCCCAGACTGGCCCCCCTGATCGCAGCGGGAATGTTCTGCCTTTTTTCCTCGCCCCTCCTCGCCGCCGACGACGAGGCGTCGGCGAAGGGCGCCGCCGTCACCGTGCTCAAGGCCGCAAAGGCCTGTTTCGCCAACATCGTCGAGGTGTCCGGCACCATCATTCCGCGCGAGGAAAACCAGGTGCGCCCCGAACGGATGGGGCTGAAGGTCTCCGAAGTGATGGTGGATGCGGGCGACAGCGTCACCGCGGGCCAGGTGCTGGCGCGGCTGACGCTGCCCGAGGGCGGGCAGATCGCGGTGCAGGCGCCGGTGGGCGGGGTGATCTCGGCCTCGACGGCGTCCGTCGGCGCGATGGCCTCGGCCAAGGGCGAGGCGCTGTTCTCGATCATCGCGCGCGGCGAGTTCGACCTGGTCGGCATGGTGCCGACGCGCGACATCCAAAAGCTTGCCGTCAACCAGACCGCGCGGATCAAGGTGATCGGCGCCGGCGAGGTCGACGGCAAGGTGCGGCGGCTGTCGACCACGGTGGAGCCGAACAGCCAGCTCGCGCAGGTGTTCCTCGGCGTCACCACCAACCGCCGTCTGCTGGTGAATTCAAGCGGCCGCGCGCAGATCAAGACCGGGCAGAGCTGCGGCGTCTCGGTGCCGCTCACCGCCATCCTCTATGGCTCCGCCGGCACCGTGGTGCAGGTGGTGCGCCGCGCGCGCGTCGAAACGCGGCGGGTGGAGACCGGGCTGATGTCGGCCGGACAGGTCGAGATCACCTCGGGGCTGACTGAGGGCGACATCGTCGTGGCCCGCGCCGGCGCGCTGCTGCGCGAGGGCGATCCGGTGCGCGCGGTGACGGCGAGCGCGGATCCGAAGTAGGTAACAGCCGGCGGCAGTACAGCGTTCACGATAAAAAAAGCCCCGGCTTCCGCCGGGGCTTTTTTGTTTTGAATGCCGTGTCTGATCGCTCGCCTTACCCGCCGATGCGGACGTCTTCCAGCAGGGAGGACGACACCTGCGGCACCTGCTCGCCGTCGGAGGCGCGGGAGACGGAGATGCGGGTCTTGTTGAAGGCGCTGGCGGCGCCGGACTGCGAATTCAGATTGTTCAGGAGCTCGGTCACCAGCACGCTGTACTGGCCCTTGCCGTCGTCGGCCACCTTGCCCGGCGTCGCCGAGGTCAGGATCAGCGCGTTTTCCGGCGTGGAGATCGGGGCGAGGCCGTGGGAGTAGGAGCGGAAGCGGCGTTCATAGGGGTTGCGGCGGGAGGCGTCGACGACGACGAGCTTGGCCTTGGCGCCCTTCTCGGTCATCGCGTCCAGCACCTGTTCGATCGAGACGCCGTCGCGGCGAACGTCGGCTTCCTTCCAGATCGCGGCATCGACCGGAATCATGAAACTCTCGCGGCCGACCTGGACGCCATAGCCGCCGAAGAACAGCATCGCCACGGTGTCCTGCTTGATCTTGGCCTTCAGGCGGACGATGGCGCGGGCCATGTCGTCCTTGGTGGCGTCCTCGACCACGTCGACGTCAAAGCCCTTGGCGCGCAACGCGGCGGTGAGGCCGCGGGCATCGTTGATGGGCTGGGACAGCGGCGCTGACGCATCCGGGTAATGGCCGTTGCCGATCACGAGGGCAACGCGGCTGGCCGTGGTGCCGATCGCGCCGGTGTGTTCGGTCCCGATCGCCTTGGCGGCGTCGAGCGAACGCTTGTTCAGCGCGGCATGGGCGCCGATCGCCAGCGACACCACGCCTGCGAAAGCAACGGCAATGGTGACGGTGCGGCGGGAGATGCGGAGCTTTCCAAGGTTCATCGCGTTACCATCCCAAAGTTTTGTCCAAAGGCACCAAGCAAGACCGCGCGAGTTCGTCGCGTGAGGGCTGTTCAGCTTTGAAGGGGTTGCAGGGTATGTGACGACCAATTGCGCTCATTTTGCGGCACTGCAACAACCGGGCTTTTAGCCTGCCCGCCCTCTCCGAACAACCTCATTTGACGCATGGACCCCCACGCCCGCAGATACTGGTGGAAAGTTAATTTCACTTAAGTGATCTACATCACATTTGTGTTTTTCGCGGATTTATATAGTTTTCAACGGCTTGCAGGCCCGATCCGGCCGGCGGTGGCCGCTTTGAGCGATGTCGTGCTTAACGCGGCCCTCCCTTCACCGTTCCGGCGGAAAGAAACTGCATGGGCTTCCACACCATCGCCGGCGCCGCATTCCGGGCGCTGACCGCGCGGAAAGACGGCCCGTCCCTGTACGACGTCTGCGATCCCGTGCTGCTGAAATACCGCGGCGGCGACCCCCACCTCGGCAAGTTCTATCGGACCGCGCTGGGCAATCCGGCGCTGCGGCCGTTGCTGCGGCGGACCGGGCTACCCGCGCTGCGGGACGAGAAGCGGCTCGGCGCCCTGCAGGAGGCGCTGCGGCGGGCGCGCGACGAGGCCGAGCCGGACTGGGCCGCGGTCGGCGCCCCGATCGCCGAACTGATGGCCGATATCGGGGTCAACCACCCCGCCCCGCAGCCGGTAGGGGCGGCTGGCCGGGCGCCTGATGGCAGCGAGATCGATCGGGTGATCCGCCGCTGCGCCGCCCATCTCCTGGGTTCGTTTGGCAAGAACGGCTTCATCCCGACCTATGCCGCCTTCAACCTGATCGGCGACGCCGACATGGGCGGGCGCGAAATGCTGATGGCGCTGACCGGGCTGAACTCGCGCGGCTACAAGAACTCGACGTTGCTGTTCAGCCTGGCGCGGATCTTCATCGCGCATTCGCCGGCCCGCGCCCTGATCAACCCGCCCTGGACGGGCATCGCCGAGCCGATGTGGCAGCCGATGCAGATCCGCCACCGCTCGGCCTATTACGACGCCTTCTTCACCGAGGCGCTGCTGAGTTATGTCGAGACCGGGCTGGCGTCGGCGGACGAGGCCGCGGCGTCGCGGCGCGCGATCGCGGACATGGTGGATTTCTGCCTGAAAACCTCAGCCGAGGAAGTGCCCTCGCATGACGGCTCGACGGTGCGCGTCGTCACCGCACTGGCGCCGCTGCCGCATCCGCGCTTCTCGCGCTTCTTCGCCCAGATCAAGCAGGACCTGGGTTTCGGCATCTACGTGCCGGACTGCGACACCACCGCGTGCTCGTTCTCGGCGGCGACCCAGGCCGGTTCGACCGATCCGATCCTCGACCAGCCGCTGCTGGATTTCTACCGCGGCTACCAGGTGCGCGAGGGCGCCAACGAGCCGCGCGTCACCGTGCCCCTGAACGACCACATCGACTACGAGGGCGGCGTCGTCACCTGGATCGACAATCTCGCGGGCGAGCGGCCCTATGGCAACGACCTCGATCCCACCCTCAATCTCGATATTCTCGAAGTGTCGTTTCGCAACCTGAAGCGCTGGAACATCCTGGAGACGCCGCAGCGGCTGGAGATGGTGCATCGCATCCTGGGCTTCCAGCGGCGGCTGGTCGAAACCGGCGCGTTCAAGAATCCGCGCTCGCACATCTATTATCTGCCGGAACTCTACTCCGCCTATTTCGGCCGCTGCCATGCCGCGTTCATGGCGTTGCCCGATGCGGCGCGGCGGGCGATCGATCCGGACGGCGCGTTCGCGTTCATCCGGGGCAAAGTGCTGGCCTATGTCGAAGGTGAATTGATCGCGCGCGAGATGAACCCGTTCGACGCCGCGCTGGCGCTGATGGCGCTGGCGCATCTCGGCGCCGACGTTTCGACCTTCGCGCCGGCGCTGAACTGCATCACGGCCCATCTCGGCGAAGGCGGCAGGCATGGGCCGTACAAGGCCTACGAATGGAACAAGATGAAGACGCCGACGCGGATTCTGGTCGGCGGACCCGAGGTGACCTCGGCGTTCGTGTTGATGGGGTTGGCGCTGGCGAGAAAGGCGATGGCGAAGTCGTAGCAATTTCGTAGGGTGGGCAGAGCGAAGCGTGCCCACCGTTCGCGCCTGCGCAAGGGATGGTGGGCACGTCGCTACGCTCCTTTGCCCACCCTACAATTCCGGGGCTTGCGCAATGACGGGAAGTTGAAACGATGCGACGTTCCGGCTCTGGCAAGATCGCGCCATTGTCCGCACTATCCGCAGCATATCCGCTGCTGGGACTGCCGATGAATTTACGGAAATTGCTGTCCGCGCTTTTGCTGCTGTCGCTCCCCGCCATGGCGCAAGCGGCTGACATCACCGGCGTGCCGAAAATCCGCGAAGGCGATCAGATGCAGATCGGCAGCCACCGTATCCGGCTCGGCGGCATCGACGCGCCGGCGGTCGATCAGCTCTGCCTCAACACCAACGGCGAGCGCTGGACCTGCGGCGTCGCCGCGCGCGACGAACTGATCAAGCGCTTCGGAGGCAAGAGCTGGACCTGCCAGACCAGAGCCGTCACCGACCGCCGCGGCCGCACGGTGGCGCGCTGCGAGCGCCGACGGCGAGGACATCCAGAAATGGCTGGTATCGAACGGCTGGGCACTGGCGTGACGGCGGGTCTCGCGCGACTATGAGGCAGATGAGAAGGCCGCGCGCGAGGCCAAGGCCGGGATGTGGCAGGGCGCGTTCATCGCGCCGTGGGACTGGCGCGTCCGCAACAAGAAGACCACCATTCTCGGCGCCGTCAAGCCGCCGGAGAACGCCAGGGCGATCCTGCTGGCATCGGCTTCCGGATCGAGCGCGCCCTCGCCCGACTGCACCATCAAGGGCAACGTCAACCGCGCCGGCGAATGCATCTTTCACCAGCCGACCAGCCGCTGGTATGCGAAGATCGAGATGAAGATTTCAAAGGGCACGCGCTGGTTCTGCTCGGTCGAGGAAGCCGAAGCCGCCGGCTGCCGCGAGACACGGCGGTAGTTTTTCTTTAACCTCACCGCGCAAGAGCGGGGCGAGGGAGGACGAACGGCAGTGCCGGAAAATCCAACCGATCAACAATTGCGACTGCCGCGTAAGAAGCGCGGCGGGGTGCGGCGTGCGACGATGCTCACGCTCGTCATCCTCGGCGGCTATGGCCTGCTCGCTTATCTGGTGCTGCCGGAGTTCTGGACGCATTACGAGCATCAGCGCGGGCTTGCCAGCATGCCGATGGTGACGCGGACCGCGCAGGGCATTCCCGGCGATCCCATGAATGTCGGGCTGATCGGCGACCTCGGCGACGTGGTCTGCGCGATGCACGCGGCCGGCTGGTATCCGGCCGACCGGATCACGCTGAAATCCTCGATCGAGATCGTCGGCAGCGTGCTGCTCGACCGCCCCTACAGGGACGCGCCGGTCAGCAACCTCTATTATCTCGGCCGCCGCGAGGATCTTGCCTATGAAAAGCCGATCGGGGCCAGCGCCGACCGCCGCAACCATGTGCGCTACTGGAAGGTGCTGGAAAGCGGCGAAGAGAAGCGGCCGGTCTGGCTCGGCGCGGCGACCGAGGATCGCGGCGTCGGCGTCAGCAAATACACCGCCGCCGTGACGCACCATATCAGCGCCGATCTCGACGCCGAGCGCGCGCTGCTGGCGGCCGATCTGGAAAATGCCGGCATGGTCGAGGCGAAATATCAGGTCACCGGCATCGGGCCGACGATTGCGGGCCATAATGGCGGCGGCGACCTCTATTACACCGACGGCGAGATCTGGGTGCTACGGCTGGTTGAAGCCTGCAAGAAGCGCGAGGGGCCGGCGGTGACGATCCCGAGCCCGCCGGCGACCGAATTGAAGGACCAGATCTGGCGCGCGATCGCGAACGTGGTGGGGAAATAGGCATGCGCCTGTCGTGCTTGTGAAGAGCAATGAGTGCAATTTGACGTTTTTTGCGGCTCTGGATTGCTTCGCTGCGCTCGCAATGACGGTTCCGATCGAATATTGTCCCGGCTGAACCTCATGCGCTTCGCTTCAGCGTGCTTGCCTATAAGGAAAACCAAAAAATGACCGTTCGCGCGGGCCGGGAATTTCTGGCCATCCCGGGACCTACCACCATGCCCGACGAAGTGCTGCAGGCGATGCACCGCCCGGCGCTCGACATCTATTCCGACCAGATGGTGCAACTGACCGAGAGCCTGCTCGCCGATCTCGCAAAGCTGTTCGCCACCAAGGGCCAATCCTACATTTACATCGCCAACGGCCATGGCGCATGGGAAGCCACGCTCTCCAACGTGCTGTCGCGCGGCGACAAGCTGCTGGTGCTGGAAAGCGGACGCTTTGCGATCGGCTGGGGCAATGCGGCCGCCGCGATGGGGGTCGATGTCGAGGTGCTCAAGGGCGACTGGCGCCGCGCGATCCGTCCCGCCGAAGTCGAGGCGCGGCTGAAGCAGGACAAGGATCACAGCATCAAGGCGATCGTCGCCGTGCAGGTCGATACGGCGTCGGGCGCCTATAACGACATCGAAGCGATCGGAAAGGCGATCAAGGCAAGCGGCCATCCGGCGCTGTTCATGGTCGACACCGTGGCCTCGCTCGGCTGCATGCCGTTCGAGATGGACAAATGGGGCATCGATGTCGCGATGTCCGGCTCGCAGAAGGGCCTGATGACGCCGCCGGGCCTCGGCTTCGTCGCCGCCAACGACCGCGCCCGCGAAGTGCACAAGAAGGCCAATCTGCGCACGCCCTATTGGGACTGGACCGAGCGCGAAGGAGCTGAGCACTACCGCAAATATGCCGGCACCGCGCCGGTGCATCTGCTGTTCGCGCTGCGCAAGGCGATCGACATGCTCCATGTCGAGGGACTCGATAACGCTTTTCTGCGGCATCGCCTGCTCGCCGAAGCGGTGCGCCGCGCTGTCGCGGCGTGGTCCGAGGGCCAGGTGCTCGGCTTCAACATTGCGGAAGCCAATGAGCGCTCCAACACGGTGACGACGGTGACGATGAACGGCTTCGATCCGGCCGCGCTGCAGCGCTACTGCAAGGACAAATGCGGCGTGGTGCTCGGCACCGGCATCGGCGACCTCTCCGGCCAGGCGTTTCGCATCGCCCATATGGGCCATGTCAATGCGCCGATGATTCTGGGCACGCTCGGCGTCATCGAGGTCGGCCTCAACGCGCTGAATATTCCCCATGGCAAGGGCGGAACCGAAGCCGCGATCGAATATCTCGGCGAGAGTGTGGGGGCGTAAGCCCCGACCTGCATCTCCTGTAGGATGGTAGAGCGAAGCGAAACCCATCAGCCGCGACCGGTGGCTGTGATGATGGGTTTCGCTTTGCTCTACCCATCCTACGACGTGCGTCTCTCACAATGTGAAATCCTGCGCGCAATTGCGTCACACGCGCGGACGACTGTCCGTTTCCCAACTCAACTCCCTTTCCCATCTCGCATTTGTCCGTATACTGGCATACCAAGCCGGGCGCTGATCCGTGCAAGAACGAAAGCGTGGGAGTGAGGCGATTGGCGTCGGTGGATTTGCGTGGCCTGACCAAGCGATTTGGCTCGCTTGCGGTGGTCGATAATGTCTCCTTGAAAATCGACCATGGACAACTGGTCTGCCTGCTCGGGCCGTCCGGCTGCGGCAAGACCACGACGCTGCGGCTGATCGCGGGTTTCCTGGAACCTTCCGACGGCGAGATCCATGTCGGCGAGCGGCTGGTGTCGTCAAAAGCGCGCACGCTGCCGCCCGAGCAGCGCAAGATGTCGATGATCTTCCAGAGCTATGCGCTGTGGCCGCACATGACGGTGACCGAAAACATCGTCTACGGCCTGCGCCTGCGCAAAATGGACCGCGACACCATCGCGAAGAAACTGGCGGCTATCCTGGCCACGACAAAACTCGAGGCGCTGGCGCAGCGCTATCCCGGCGAACTCTCCGGCGGGCAGCAGCAGCGCGTGGCGCTGGCGCGCGCGCTGATCGTCGAGCCGGAGACGCTGCTGCTCGACGAGCCGCTCTCCAATCTCGACGCCAATTTGCGCGAGGAGATGCGGTTCGAAATCCGCCGGCTGCATGACGAATATCGCTACACCACCGTCTATGTCACCCACGACCAGTCCGAGGCCATGACCACGGCCGACCTGATCGCGGTCATGAATGGCGGGCGGATCGACCAGCTCGGCACGCCCGAGGACATCTATGCCCGCCCCGAGTTCGAGTTCGTGGCGCGCTTCATCGGCGCCAGCAATGTCATCAAGGGCACCGCGCTCGATGCCAACCATGTTGCCTTTGCAGGCGCGACGTTGAAGGTGGTCGGTGCGCCGCTCACGTCGGGCCAAGACGCTGTTGTCGCGATCCGCCAGCACGATATCGCCCTGTCGACGCAGCCGCCGGCTTCGCCCGCGAACGCCATCAAGGGCGTCGTCACGCGTCAGGTCTATCTCGGCGCCGCGCGCGACTACATGGTGGAGGTAGCCGATGGCACCAGTCTGCGCGCCACCACGCCGACCGAAGTCAGCGTGCAAAAGGGCGGCGAGGTCTGGCTGACGCTGCCGCCGGAGCGCTGCCGGGCGCTGGGCCGGTAAAAACAACAAGAAACGGGAGGACGCGATGAAGGGACGAAAACTTTCCAGGCGCGACATGCTGCAAGGCGCGGCCACGCTTGCCGCCGGCGCCGTGTTCGCCTCCCCGGTTCGCGCCCAGGCGCCGGAGCCGGTCGCGATCACGCCAGCCCTGGTGGAAGCAGCGAAGAAGGAAGGCAAGCTGATCCTGTACTCGTCGATGGACCTGCCGGTCGGCGAAAAGCTCGGCAAGGCGTTCGAGGCCGCCTATCCCGGCGTCGCCGTGCAGATCGAGCGCTCCGGCTCGGAGCGGCTGTTCCAGCGGATCGACCAGGAATTCGGATCAGGCATCCGTGCAGCCGACGTGATCACCACCTCGGATGCATCGCACATCATCAGCTGGAAGCGGAACAAATGGCTGGCGCCATTCGTATCGGAAGATATGGTCCGGCATTTTCTCCCCGAGTATCGCGACCCCGACGGCATGTCCGCCACGTCGCGGATCTATCTGTCGTCGATTGCCTACAACACCAATCTGGTAAAGGCTGAAGACGCACCGAAGAGCTTTGCCGACCTGCTTGATCCCAAATGGTCGGGCAAGATGGTCAAGGGCCATCCGGCCTATAGCGGCACCATCATGACGGCGACCTTCCAGATGGTGCGCGATCTCGGCTGGGCGTACATGGAAAAACTTTCGAAGCAGCGGGTCATGCAGGTGCAGTCCTCGACCGATCCGCCAAAAAAGCTTTCGCTTGGCGAGCGCGCCGTGATGGCCGACGGCAATGAATACGGCGTCGTGCTGCTAAAGGAAGCCGGCCAACCGGTCGAGCCGATCTATCCGGCCGAGGGCGCCCCGACGATCTCCGGGCCGACGGCCATCTTTGCGTCAGCGCCGCACCCGAATGCCGCGCGGCTGTTCCAGGCCTGGTTTCATACGCGTGAGACCCAGCAATTCTTCTGCGACTTCACCGCGCAGTATTCGGTTCACGCCCAGGTGCAGTCGAAGCCGGGACGGCGGAAGATTTCGGACATCAAGCTGATGAAAGAGGATGCCGAGGGCGTGGAGAAGATGGCTGAAGAGATCAAGACGCGCTATGCGCGGCTGTTCAAGGTTTGAGGAGATGAAAGACCCTCATGGTGAGGAGGCGCGAAGCGCCGTCTCGAACCATGAAAGCCCCGCTGGAGCATCCTGGCTTTCATCCTTCGAGACGCCGCTAAAGCGGTTCCTCAGGATGAGGTCGACATCTGACTCGTGGATTGATCGACAATGACCACCATCACCGCCGCCGAAACCTCAAAAACCCGCATCGACTGGACCAAGCCGGTCCTGTGGCTGTTCGCCGCGTTCATGATCGTGCTGATCGTGCTGCCGATGTCGTGGCTGGCGGTATTCGCGTTCACGGACAAGGCGCGAAACCCGACGCTGCAGAATTTCGTCACGCTGTTCACCGACCCGGCGTTCCTCGATCCGCTGCTGACGACGGCGATCATCGCCACCACCTCGGCGGTGATCTGCTGCCTTGTCGCGGCGCCGATCGGCTGGCTGGTGTCGCGCACCGACATGCCGGGGCGGCAGACCATCCGTGCGCTGGTGACCGCGTCCTTTGTCACGCCGCCGTTTCTCGGCGCGGTCGCCTGGGAATTGCTGGCGGCGCCGAACAGCGGCCTCTTGAACCAGCTCTATCGCTATCTCACCGGCGCCGAAGATCCGCTGTTCGACATCTATTCGCTGACCGGGCTGATCTTCGTGATCTCCTGCTACACGTTTCCGTTTGTCTTCGTGCTGGTCGCCAACGCACTCGACAACATGCCGGGCGAACTGGAAGACGCCTCCGCCATTCTCGGCGGCAAGGCATGGACCACGGCGCGGCGCGTCACGATTCCCCTGGCCCTGCCCGCGCTGGTCGCGGGCGCCTTGATCGCGTTCCTGCAGGCGATGACGCTGTTCGGATCGCCCGCGATCCTGGCGCTGCCGGCCGGCTTCCACACCATGACGACCAAAATCTGGAGCCTGTTCCAGTATCCGCCAAAACTCGAACTTGCCGCAGCGGCAGCCGTGCCGCTGCTGCTGCTGACGATCCTGCTGCTGCAGGGCCAGAAATTCCTGCTCGGCCGCCGCGGCTTTTCGGTGGTCGGCGGCAAATACGGCGCGCCGCGCCAGGTCGAGATGAAGGGATGGCGCTGGGCGGCGCTGGCGTTCTGCCTCATCGTGCTGCTCAATCCGGTGTTCCTGCCCTATTTCGCGCTGCTCAATGCGGCATTCTCGCCGAACGCCACCACGCTGGTGACGCCGGCGACCGCGACCCTGCACAACATCGTGTTCGTCTTCACCGAATTGTCGTCGACCCAGCTTGCGCTGAAGAACACGGTGATCCTCGGCGCATCGACGGCGACCATCGGCACCATCCTCGCGCTGGTCGTCGCCTATGTGACGACGCGCCGCGTGATCGCGAGCCACCGCATCCTCGGCTTTCTCGCGACCGCGCCGGTCGCGGTGCCCGGCATCGTGCTCGGCGTCGGATTGTTCTTAAGTTACACGCGGCCGCCCTTCGTACTCTACGGCACGCTTTGGATCCTGCTGCTGGCGTTTCTCACCATCAATCTGCCGTCGGCCTATCAGCAATTGCAGGCGGCGTTCGCGACCATTCATCCCGAGCTGGAAGACGCCAGCCGCATCCTCGGCGCGACCCGCCTGCAATCGCTGTGGCAGATCACCGCGCCGCTGCTGCGCACCGGCGTGATCGCGACCTGGTGCTTCATCTTCATCGGCGTGATGCGCGAACTATCCGCGGCGATCGTGCTGTTCACCTCGCAAACCAAGGTGCTGTCGGTGCTGATCTACGACCTCAACGAAAGCGGCGACCTCGCTGCGATCTCGGTGCTCGGCATCGCCATGCTGGTGATTACGTTTGCGGTGGTGCTCGCGGTGAACCGGATCCCGGTGTTCGGCGGCGGCGCCGCGGCGAGGTTAAGGAATAGTTAGAGGATTGAAGAGCGACCTCGACCTCCGCGCATTCGACCCTATATAACGCCTGCGCGGCGACCCCCGCCGCACATGGAACGAGGTCTGAGTGTCACAAGCAATTCCCATCGCGCCGCGCCGTCCACATTCCTTCACCACGCACGGCATCACGGTGACCGACGATTACGCATGGCTGAAAGACGCCAGATGGCAGGAAGTGCTGCGCGATCCCTCGATCCTGGACCCGGATATCAGAAAATATCTGGAAGCCGAGAACGACTACACCGAGAGCCTGCTCGGCCATACCGCGTCCTTACAGAAGAAGCTGGTTGCGGAAATGCGCGGGCGGATCAAGGAAGACGATTCCAGCGTTCCGGCACCGGATGGCGCGTTCGCCTATTTGCGAAAATTCCGCGAAGGCGGGCAGCATGAACTGTTCGGGCGCACGCCGCGCGAGGGTGGCGATGTGCAGATCGTGCTCGACGGCGATTTGCTGGCCAAGGACCATGAATACTTCAAGTTCGGCAGCGCGCGGCATTCGCCTGACCATAAGCTGCAGGGATGGAGCGCCGACACCAAGGGTTCCGAGTATTTCTCGATTCGCGTGCGCGACTGGAGCACCGGGACGGATCGCGACGATCTGGTCGAAGAGACCGACGGCGGGCTCGTCTGGAGCAAGGACTGCAACAGCTTCTTCTATGTCAAGCTCGACGACAACCACCGTCCGATGCAGGTGTGGCGGCATCGGCTTGGAACGAAACAAGCGGACGACACGCTGGTCTATGAAGAGCAGGATTCCGGCTGGTTCACCCATTTGCATGAGAGCTCGTCCGGCCGCTTCTGCGTCATCGCCGGCGGCGACCATGAGACCTCGGAGCAGCGGCTGATCGATCTCGAGCATCCCGATGCGCCGCCACGCCTCGTCGCTGCGCGCGAAGAGGGCGTGCAGTATTCGCTCGCCGACCGCGGCGATCGAGCTGTTCATTCTCACCAATGCGGATGGCGCCATCGACTTCAAGGTCGTTGCCGCGCCGCTTGCCGCGCCCGAGCGCGCCAACTGGCGCGACCTGATTCCGTATCGCGAGGGCGTCTATGTGCTCGATGTCGAACTCTATGCCGGCCACATGGTCCGGCTGGAGCGTGCCAACGCGCTGCCCGCGATCATCATCCGCGATCTCGATAGCGGCGAAGAGCACGCCATCGCCTTCGACGAGGCCGCCTATTCGCTCGACACCATGGGCGGCTACGAGTTCGAGACCACCAGCTTGCGGTTCTCCTATTCGTCGATGACGACGCCGGCGGAAGTCTATGACTACGACATGGCGACGCGCGCGCGCGTATTGCGTAAACGCCAGGAGATTCCATCCGGCCACAACCCGGCTGACTACGTCACCACACGCGTCATGGCGACATCGCATGACGGCGCGCAGGTGCCGGTCTCGATCCTGCACCGGAAAGACCTGGTACGCGACGGCAAGGCGCCGCTGCTGCTATACGGCTACGGCTCCTACGGCATGGCGATGCCGGCATCGTTTTCCGCCAATAGACTCTCGCTGGTCGACCGCGGCTTCGTCTACGCCATCGCGCATATCCGCGGCGGCGCCGACAAGGGCTGGGGCTGGTATCTCGACGGCAAGCGCGAGAAGAAGACGAACACGTTCGATGATTTTGCGGCGGCCGGGCGCGCGCTGTGCGATGCCAAATACACCAGCGCAAAACGCATCGTGGGCCATGGCGGCAGTGCCGGCGGCATGCTGATGGGCGCGGTCGCCAACCGATCGGGCGAACTGTTCGCGGGCATCGTCGCCGAGGTGCCGTTCGTTGATGTCTTGAATACGATGCTCGACGACACGCTGCCGCTGACGCCGCCGGAGTGGCCGGAATGGGGCAACCCGATCGAGAGCGAAAAGGATTTTCGCACCATTCTGTCCTACTCGCCCTACGACAATCTCGCCGCCAAGGACTATCCGGCGATCCTCGCGATGGGCGGGCTGACTGATCCGCGCGTCACCTATTGGGAGCCAGCAAAATGGATCGCGCGCCTGCGCGCGACCATGTCGGGCGGCGGCCCGGTGCTGCTGCGCACCAACATGGGCGCCGGCCACGGCGGCGCGTCGGGGCAATTCAAGCGGCTGGATGAAGTCGCGATCGTCTATGCGTTCGCGCTGTGGGTAGTGGGGCTGGCGGAGACGGCGGAGGTGTGAACGTCAGACCGACGCCAGACTCGGCGGCGGCCACGTGCGCAGCGCCATCTCGGCGATCTTGCGCAATTGCGCGCGCGTCGTGCCGCCGGCCGCCTGCACCGCCATGCCTTGCAGGATCGCGGAGAGGTAGGCCGCGAGATCGGCGGCATCGGATCCCGAAGGCAGGTCGCCTTCGGCGATCGCCCGCTCGAAGCGCTCGCGTAAATCCTGTTCGCCTTTGGCGCGGCGCGACATCAATTCCTGCTTGATGGATTCGGCGGCATCGCCGCAGCTCAGGGCGCCCTGGACCGCGAGACATCCCGGCGGATGGTTCGGGTCGGTGACGGCAGCGGCGCTTTCGTACAGCAGGTGTTCGACCACGGCGCGCGCAGTCGGCTTGGCCAGCGCGACCTGAAAGTAGCCGCCGGGGCCGTCGACGTAACGATCCAGCGCCTTGCGAAACAGTTCTTCCTTGTTACCGAACGCGGAATAAAGGCTTGGCTTGGTGATCCCCATCGTTTCCGTGAGGTCCGCCATCGACGCGCCTTCGTAGCCCTTGCGCCAGAACACCTGGAGCGCCAGGTCGAGCGCCTTGTCGACATCGAATTCGCGGGGCCGTCCCATGGCCATGATGGGTCCTCCTTTAGTTTCCTACCAATCGTTAGATAAGTGACTTGACAGGACATGTCGATGGGCCATCTATACCGAACGTTACGAATGTGTGCGCTGCACCGTAGACGGTGATCGGGTGTCGTAACCGGTCCGATCTGTTCAAACCGGGGTTACAGCGCCGAATGTCCTGCCGAACTGGGGTCTCCATGAAGAAACTCATTAAAAACAATCGCTTGGTTGGGACGGGGCTGGTGCTGGCCGCCTTGGCTATCGCCGCAGGGGCGACTTTCCTGAGCGGTCGAGGCGGAAGCGCACAGGCCGAGACGGCCACGGCAGCACCCGCGGCGCTGCCGGTCTCGGTCTCCGTCGTTGCGCCCCGGCAAACCGTGCCCTGGGACGAGTTTTCCGGCCGGCTTGAGGCCGTCGAACGGGTCGAAATCCGCTCCCGGGTTGCAGGCGCGATTCAGGAAATCCACTTTGCGGAGGGTGCGCTGGTCAAACAGGGAGACCTGTTGATCCTGATCGATCCGGCGCTGTATGCGGCCGATGTGGCGCGTGCCGAAGGTCAGGTGGCCGCGGCCAAGGCGCGCCTGATCCTCACCAAGAGCGATTTCGAGCGCGGCCAGCAATTGACGGATTCGCGCACGATCTCGCAACGCGATTTTGACGGTCGGGTCAACGCCTACCGCGAGGCCGAAGCCAATCTGCAGGCGGCCGAGGCGACGCTGCAAACGGCAAAACTCAATCTCGGCTATACCGAAGTACGGGCGCCGGTCTCCGGGCGGGTCGGCAAGCTCGAGATCACCGTCGGCAATCTGATCGCCGCCGGCCCTGGCACGCCGGTCCTGACCACGCTGGTCTCGGTCAATCCGATTTATGCCAGCTTCAACGCCGATGAGCAGGTGGTGACGCGGGCATTGCGGACGCTGGCGGATGAATCGACGCCGTCCGAGATCGGACGCATCCCGGTGCAGATGGGGACCGGCACCACCGACGGCACACCCTACAAGGGGAAGATGCAGCTGATCGACAACCAGGTCGATGCGCGCAGCGGCACCGTGCGGGTGCGTGCGGTGTTCGACAACGCCGATGGCAGGCTGATGCCGGGCCAGTTCGCGCGGCTGCTGATGGGACAGCCCAAAGCCGAGCCGGTGTTGCTGATCAGCGAACGCGCCGTCGGCACCGACCAGAACAAGAAATTCGTGATGGTCGTCGACAAGGACAGCAAGGCGGAATATCGCGAAGTTGCGCTCGGCGTATCGATCGAAGGCATGCGCGTGGTGACCGGCGGGCTACACGCCGGCGAACGCATCGTGGTCAAGGGACTGCAGCGCGTGCGTCCCGGTGCGCTGGTCGCACCCGAGGTGGTGGCGATGGGTTTTGCTTCTTCCGCGACCGAGGTGGCGCAACGCTAGCAGTCTGATCCCGGTGCTTTTACGAGAGCACCGGACAAATATCAAAAAACAACAGAAGTGAATCAGTGCGGTCGATCATGGTCGGCCGCGCCGGGACCCTTGCGCTTCGCAGCCCGGCTATCAGCGAGACAGTGTCATGAACTTTTCCAGATTTTTCATCGATCGGCCGATCTTCGCGGGCGTGCTGTCAACCCTGATCTTCGTGGCAGGACTTCTGTCGCTGCCGGCGCTGCCGATCTCGGAATATCCGGAAGTGGCGCCGCCGACGGTGGTGGTGCGCGCGCAATACCCGGGCGCCAACCCCAAGGTGATCGCCGAGACGGTATCGACGCCGATCGAGGAGCAGATCAACGGGGTCGAAGGCATGCTCTATATGAGCAGCCAGGCCACCACCGATGGATTGATGACGCTCAACGTGACGTTCCGGCTCGGCACCGATCCGGACAAGGCACAGCAACTGGTGCAGAACCGGGTGGCGCAGGCCGAGCCGCGACTGCCCAGTGAGGTCCGCACCCTCGGCATCACCACGATCAAGAGCGCGCCCGACCTCACCATGGTGGTGCATCTGCTGTCGCCGAACGGCCGCTACGACATGACCTACTTGCGCAACTATGCCGTGCTCAACGTCAAGGACCGGCTGGCGCGCATCGAAGGCGTCGGCCAGGTGCAGTTGTTCGGCTCCGGCGACTACTCGATGCGGGTCTGGCTCGATCCGCAGAAGGTCGCCGAGCGCGGGCTGTCGGCCGCCGATGTGGTGCGCGAGATCCGGGCACAGAACGTCCAGGCAGCAGCGGGCGTAGTCGGGTCGTCGCCGAGCGAGGTTGGGCTCGATTTACAGCTTTCCATCAACGCACAGGGGCGGCTGCAAACTGAGCAAGAGTTCGGCGAAATCATCGTCAAGAACGGCGCCAATGGCGAAGTCACAAGGCTGCGCGATATCGCCCGGATCGAGCTTGGCGCCGCGGATTATTCGCTGCGCTCGCTTCTGGACAACAAATCAGCGGTCGCGGTGCCGATCTTCCAGTCGCCGGGCTCCAATGCGATCAAGATTTCCGACACCGTCCGCAAGATGATGGTCGAGCTGAAGGCGAATATGCCCGACGGCATGGACTACAGTATCGTCTATGACCCGACGCAATTCGTTCGCGCCTCGATCGAGGCGGTGGTGCACACCTTGTTGGAAGCCGTGGCCCTGGTCGTCCTGGTGGTCATCCTGTTCCTGCAGACCTGGCGTGCGTCGATCATTCCGCTCATCGCGGTGCCGGTTTCCATCATCGGCACCTTTGCCGTCATGCATGTGTTTGGCTTTTCGATCAACGCGCTGACACTGTTCGGGCTGGTACTGGCGATCGGCATCGTCGTCGATGACGCCATCGTCGTGGTCGAGAACGTCGAGCGCAACATCGAGCAGGGGCTAACGCCAAAGGATGCTGCATATCAGGCGATGCAGGAGGTCACCGGGCCGATCATCGCGATCGCGCTGGTGCTGATCGCGGTGTTTGTGCCGTTAGCGTTCATTACCGGCTTGACCGGCCAGTTCTACAAGCAGTTCGCGCTGACGGTGGCGATCTCGACGGTGATTTCCGCGTTCAATTCGCTGACGCTGTCGCCGGCGCTGGCGGCAGTGCTGCTGAAATCCCACGACGCACCAAAGGACGCGCTGACCCGCGGTATGGATCGCGTGCTCGGCTGGTTCTTCCAGCGTTTCAACCGCTTCTTTCACCGCAGTTCCGAAGCCTACGGCCACGGCGTCAAACGGGTGATCTCGCGCCGGGCCATCGTGATGGTCGGCTATGTCGCGCTGATCGGCGTCACTTTTGGGCTGTTCAAGGCGGTGCCCGGTGGCTTTGTCCCCGGCCAGGACAAGCAATATCTGGTCGGCTTCGCGCAACTGCCCGACGGGGCGACGCTCGACCGCACCGAAGAGGTGATCCGCCGCATGGGTGATATCGCCCTGAAGCTGCCGGGCGTCGAAAGCGCGGTGGCGTTTCCCGGCCTGTCGATCAACGGTTTCACCAACAGCTCGAACTCAGGGATCGTGTTCGTCACGTTAAAGCCTTTCGAAGAGCGCAAGGCAGCCAATCTCAGCGCCGGCGCGATCGCTGGTCAGCTCAACGGCAAGTTTTCCGCAATCCAGGAAGCTTTCATTGCAATGTTCCCACCGCCGCCGGTGGCGGGACTCGGCACCATCGGCGGCTTCAAGCTGCAGATTGAGGATCGCGCCGGGCTTGGCTATGAAGCGCTCAACGACGCCACCAAGGCGTTCATCGCCAAGGCTCAGGCCGCGCCACAACTGGCCGGGCTGTTCTCCAGCTATCAGGTCAACGTGCCGCAGCTTTATGCCGATATCGACCGCACCCGGGCGCGGCAGCTCAGCGTGCCCGTGACCAGCGTGTTTGATACCATGCAGATCTATCTCGGCTCGCTCTACGTCAACGACTTCAACAAGTTCGGCCGCACCTATTCGGTGCGGGTACAGGCAGACGCGAAATTCCGCGCCCGCGCCGACGACGTCGGGCTGTTGAAGGTACGCTCCGACACCGGCGAGATGGTGCCGCTGTCGGCGCTGCTGAAGATCAAGGAAAGCGCCGGGCCCGAGCGCGCCATGCGCTACAACGGCTTCCTCACCGCCGACCTCAATGGCGGTGCAGCACCCGGCTATTCGACCGGGCAGGCGCAGGACGTGGTGGAGAAGATCGCGGCAGAGACCTTTCCGAAAGGCATCGCGTTCGAGTGGACCGACCTGACGTATCAGGAAATCATTGCCGGCAATTCATCGCTGGTGGTGTTTCCGGTGGCGCTGCTGCTGGTATTCCTGGTGCTCGCCGCGCAATACGAGAGCCTGACGCTGCCGCTGTCGATCATCATGATCGTGCCGATGGGATTGCTGGCGGCGATGCTCGGCGTCTGGCTGACCAAGGGCGACAACAACGTGTTCACCCAGATCGGATTGATCGTTCTGGTGGGACTGTCGGCCAAGAATGCCATCCTGATCGTGGAGTTTGCGCGCGAGCTGGAATTCGCCGGACGTACGCCGGTGCAGGCCGCGATCGAAGCCAGCCGTTTGCGGCTGCGGCCGATCCTGATGACCTCGCTTGCTTTCGTCATGGGCGTGGTACCGCTGGTGATCTCCACTGGCGCAGGCTCCGAAATGCGTCACGCGATGGGAGTTGCGGTGTTTTCAGGCATGATCGGCGTCACGGCGTTCGGCATCTTCTTTACGCCGATGTTCTACGTGCTGCTGCGCGCATTGGCCGGCAACCGGCCGCTGACGCAGCATGGCGAGGCATCGGCAGGAAACATCGCGCGAAGTCCGGCCGAGTGATTATCGCGATCGTCCCAGACCATTGAAACTCGTCATGGCCGGGCATAGCCGTCTGAAGGACGGCGTCGCTTCCGCTCGCCTTTGCCCGGCCATCCACGTCTTTCTTCGGCAGACGCAGTTAAGACGTGGATGCCCGGGACGTCTAGCGCGAAGACGCGCTTCGCGCTTTTCCCCGGGCATGACGGCGATTACGCGTTACGGCAACGTGTAGGCGGTCTTGACCGTCGTATAGAACTCGGCGGCGTAGCGGCCCTGTTCGCGGGCGCCGAAGCTGGAGCCCTTTCGGCCGCCGAACGGCACATGGTAATCGACGCCGGCGATCGGCAGGTTCACCATCACCATGCCCGCTTCGGAATTGCGCTTGTAGTCGCTGGCGTATTTCAGGCTGGTGGTGCAGATGCCGGATGACAGGCCGAACTCGGTGTCGTTCGCGGTCGCCAGCGCTTCGGCATAATCCTTGACCCGGATGACCGCGGCCACCGGCCCAAAGATCTCCTCGCGCGCGATCCGCATCTTGTTGCTCACATCGGTGAACAATGCCGGCTGCAGGTAGAAGCCGGGCGCCTCGCGGTTTAGCCGCTCGCCGCCGAAGGCGAGCTTGGCGCCTTCGTCCTTGCCGATGCTGATATATTTGAGATCCTGATCGAGCTGGCTCTGATCGACGACGGGGCCGATATCGGTACCGGCCTTCACCGCGTCGTCGATCTTCAGTCCGCGCATCCGCTCGGTCAGGGCCTCGACGAATTTGTCGTGAATGCCTGATGTGACGATCAGCCGCGAGGCGGCGGTGCAGCGCTGGCCGGTGGAAAAGAACGCGCTGTTGGCGGCGCATTCCACGGCGACCTTCAGATCCGCGTCGTCGAGCACGACCAGCGGATTCTTGCCGCCCATTTCGAGCTGAAACTTTTTCATTGGCCGCGAGGCGATGCAGGCGGCAGCCACCTTCTGGCCGGTCGCCACCGAGCCGGTGAAGCTAATCGCGGCAACATCGGGATGCTCAAGCAGGACCGCGCCGACTTCCGAGCCACGCCCGATCACGAGGTTAAGCACGCCCTTGGGCAGGCCGGCGCGATGCAGGATGTCGACCAGCGCCCAGGTCGAGCCCGGAACAAGATCAGCGGGCTTGATCACCACGGTATTGCCATAGGCCAAAGCCGGGGCGATCTTCCAGGCCGGAATGGCGATGGGGAAATTCCACGGCGTGATCAGGCCGACAACGCCCAGTGCTTCGCGGGTGATCTCGATGTCGATGCCGGGGCGCACGGAAGCGAGTTTCTCACCGGCCATCCGCAGGCACTCGCCGGCAAAGAACGCAAAGATCTGGCCGGCGCGCGCGACTTCGCCGACGCCTTCCGGCAGCGTCTTGCCTTCCTCGCGCGACAGCAGCCGGCCCAATTCGTCCTTGCGGGCCAGGATTTCGTCCGACGCCTTCTTCAGGATGTCGTAGCGCACTTGCGGCGTCGATCGCGACCATGCCGGAAACGCCGCCTTGGCAGCCGCAATCGCAGCCTCGGCTTGCGCACGCGTGCCGCGCACGGCTTCGCCGACGATGTCCTTGGTATCGGATGGATTGACGTTCGGCGCACGAGCACCATCGGACAACCATTCGCCGTCGATCAAATTGTTGAACATCAGCATGGGTGGTTTCTCCACTGTTACGTCGTTTTTGGATCGCGCGTCGGGGAATAGAAGACTAGCGTCCGTTGGCCTTGCGCCAAGCCGCAAAATCCTTCGGCGTCTGCTCGTCGGTTGCGGGATAGAGGCCGAGGATCGAGCGGCCCTTGCGCACTTCCTCTGTAACAAAATCCTCGAACGCGGTCATCTCGACCGCCTCGTCGGCGATCTCGTCGGCGAGATGCGCGGGGATCACGATGACGCCGTCGCTGTCGCCGAGGATGACGTCGCCGGGAAACACCGGCGCGTCGCCGCAACCGATCGGGACGTTGATCTCGATCGCCTGATGCAGCGTCAGATTGGTCGGCGCGCTTGGGCGATGATGATAGGCCGGGAAGCCGAGAGCCGCGATTTCCGCGGAGTCGCGAAAACCGCCATCGGTGATCACGCCGGCACAGCCGCGCTGCATCAGCCGTGTCACCAGGATGGCGCCCGCGGACGCCGCGCGCGCGTCCTTGCGGCTGTCCATCACCAGCACCGCGCCGGGCGGACAATCCTCGATCGCCTTGCGCTGCGGATGGGCGCGATCACGAAACACGTCGATCGTGTTTAGGTCCTCGCGCGCCGGCATGTAGCGCAGCGTGAAGGCTTCGCCGACCAGCACCGGCTGATTGGGCCCGAGCGGATGGACGTCCTGGATCATCTGGATGCGAAAGCCGCGCTTGAACAGCGCGGTGGCGACGGTGGCGGTGGAGACGGTCTTCAGCTTGTTGCGGGTGGCGTCGCTCAGTTTTGTCATGGTGTTCTCGCTTTCTTGTCGTCATTCCGGGATGGTCCGAAAGACCAGACCCGGAATCTCGAGGTTCCGGGTTCGATGCTTGCGCATCGCCCCGGAACGACAGATGGCTCACACTGCCCCGTGCGACTCGACATAGAGCGCATAGACCGAGTGGCAGCTTGTCATGTAGAGGCGGTTGTTCTTCGGGCCGCCGAAGGTGAGGTTGGCGCAGCGCTCCGGCAGGCGGATATGGGCGAGCGGTTTGCCGGCTGGACTGAACACCATCACGCCATCGAGGTCCTCGGACTTGCCCTTCAGCTGGAACACTTTTCGGCCGCCGACATCGGTCGGTTCGGACTGCAGCGCGCCGTTGGAGCCCCAGCCGCACCACAGATTGCCATCGCGGTCGACGCGGAAACCGTCGAGCGCGCCTTGATCGGCGGCGTCGATCAGCTTGGTCTTGCCGCCAAGTGTGCCATCGGCATTGACGTCATAACTCCAGATGCTGCGGTTGGGCGTGCCCTTCCACTCCACGACATAGAGCCTCTTCTCGTCCGGCGAAAACGCGAGCCCATTGGGGTTGACGATATCGGTGATGACGGCCGTCAGCTTGCCGTCCTTGGCCAGCCGATAGACGTTGGTGGTCGCCTGCTCCGGCTTTTCCTTCTTGCCTTCCCATTCACCGTTGATGCCGAACAAGGGATCGGTGAACCAGATCGTGTCGTCGGATTTCACCACGATGTCGTTCGGCGCATTCAGCCGCTTGCCTTCGAACTTGTCGGCCAGCACGGTGATCTTGCCGTCCTTCTCGGTGCGGGTGATGCGGCGGGTGACCGAATGCTCGCAGGTAACGAGCCGGCCCTGACGGTCGCGCGCATTGCCGTTGGCGTAGTTGGCGTTGGCACGGAAGACGCTGGTCTGGTTGGTCTTCTCGTCGAACTTCATGATGCGGTTGTTGGGGATGTCGGAGAACAGCAGATAGCCGCCTTCGGGGAAGTACGCCGGCCCTTCGGCCCAGCGCATGCCGGTGGCGACCTGCTCGATCGTCGAGGAATAGATCCGGTATTTTGCAAAGCTCGGATCGAGGATCTGCACGGCCGGATCGGGATAGCGCTGGTTCGGCGTAAAGGGGAACGATTGCGCGCCGGCGGCGCGCGCGAGAAGCGTCGTGGCAGCTGCGGCGCCGGCCCCTGCGAGCAGGTTACGTCGTGTAAAGCTCATTGTGATCCTCCCCTGTGATGCTTTTTGTTTGGCAGTCATTCCGGGGCGATGCGGAGCGTCGAACCCGGAATCTCGAGGTTCTCAGGTGCGCAAGTGCGCACCGGAACGACGGCGGCTAGTAGATCGACGGCTCCTCCACCGGCTTCCCAAATCCGGTTTCCAGAAAATCAAAGTCGCAGCCCTCATTGGCCTGCTTGATGTGGCGGGTGAACATCCAGCCATAGCCGCGCTCGTAACGCGGCTCCGGCGCCTTCCATGCGGCGCGGCGTTTTGCGAGTTCGGCCTCCGGCACATCGAGATCGATGGTGCGTGCGTTGACGTCGAGCGTGATCCTGTCGCCATTGCGCACCAGCGCCAGCGGTCCACCGATGTAGGACTCCGGCGAGACATGCAGGATGCAGGCGCCATAGCTGGTGCCGCTCATGCGCGCGTCCGACAGCCGCACCATGTCGCGCACGCCCTGCTTCACGAGTTTTGTCGGGAATCGGCAGCATGCCCCATTCCGGCATGCCGGGCCCGCCCTGCGGGCCGGCGTTGCGCAGGATCAGCACGTGGTCGGCGGTAACATCGAGATTCGGATCGTCGATCGCCTTTTTCATCGACGGGTAATCGTCGAACACCAGCGCCGGCCCGGTGTGCTTGAGGAAACGCGACTCGCAGGCGCTCGGCTTGATCACGCAGCCGTCGGGCGCGAGGTTACCCTTCAGCACGGCGAGCGCGCCTTCGGCATAGATCGGATCTTTCACGGTGCGGATGACGTCGTCGTTGTAGACTTCGGCCCGCGCGATGTTGTCACCGAGCGTCTGGCCGGTCACCGTCATGACGTCGAGGTGCAGATGTTCGCGGATGCGGCTCATCAGGCCCGGCAGGCCGCCGGCATAGAAGAAATCTTCCATCAGGTATTTGTCGCCGCTCGGCCGCACATTGGCGATCACAGGCACCTTGCGGCTGGCGGTTTCGAAATCGTCGAGCCCGATATCCTGGCCGGCGCGGCGCGCCTGTGCGATCAGATGGATGATCGCGTTGGTCGAGCAGCCCATCGCCATCGCGACCGTGATCGCGTTCTCGAACGCCTTGCGCGTCTGGATCTTGCTTCGGCGTCAGATCCTCCCACACCATCTCGACAATCCGTCGGCCGCATTCCGACGCCATGCGGATGTGGCCGGCATCGGCGGCGGGAATCGAGGACGCGCCCGGCAGCGTCATGCCGATCGATTCCGCAATCGCGGTCATGGTCGACGCCGTGCCCATGGTCATGCAGGTGCCGTAGCTGCGGGCGATGCCGGCCTCGACATCGACCCAGTCCTTGTCGGAGATCTTTCCGGCACGCCGCTCGTCCCAGAATTTCCAGGCATCCGAGCCGGAGCCCAGCGTCTTGCCCTTCCAGTTGCCGCGCAGCATCGGGCCGGCCGGCAGATAGATCGTCGGCAGGTTCATGCTGGTGGCGCCCAACAACAGGCCCGGCGTGGTCTTGTCGCAGCCGCCCATCAGCACCACGCCGTCGACGGGATGGCCACGCAGCAATTCCTCGGCGTCCATCGCCAGCATGTTGCGATAGAGCATGGTGGTCGGCTTCAGAAACGATTCCGACAGCGACAGCGCCGGCAGCTCCATCGGGAATCCGCCCGCCATCAGGATGCCGCGCTTGACGTCGTCGACGCGGCTCTTGAAATGCATGTGGCAGGGCTGCGCATCCGACCAGGTGTTGAGGATCGCGATGACGGGCCGGCCTTTCCACTCCTCCGGCGCGTAGCCCATCTGCATCGCGCGCGAGCGGTGGCCGAAGGCGCGGAGATCGTCGGGCGCGAACCAGCGCGCGCTGCGGAGGTCGTCGGGGTTCTTCTTGCTGCTCATGACTGCGTGCCCCATTTCTGGACGGTGTTGCGCTCGATGGTGCGGAAGATCAGGTTTTCGACAATCAGGCCGATGACGATGACGGTCAACAACCCGGCGAACACCGCGGGAATGTCCAGCAGATTGCGGTTTTCGAAGATGAACCAGCCGAGACCGCCCTGCCCCGACGACACGCCGAATACGAGCTCGGCGGCGATCAGCGTGCGCCAGGCGAACGCCCAGCCGATCTTCAGGCCGGTCAGGATCGAGCCGAACGCGGCCGGAATGAGAATGCGCGCGACATAAGGCAGGCCGCGCAGGCCGTAATTGCGGCCGACCATGCGCAGCGTGTTCGACACGCTCTTGAAGCCGGAATGGGTGTTGAGCGCGACCGGCCACAGCACCGAATGGATCAGCACGAAAACGAGGCTGCCATTGCCGAGCCCAAACCAGATCAGCGCCAGCGGCAGCAGCGCAATCGCCGGCAGCGGATTGAACATCGCGGTGATGGTTTCGAGAAAATCCGTGCCGATCCGGGTCGAGATCGCGAGAATGGTGAAGATGGCCGCGAGGATGATGCCGGCGGCATATCCCATGAACAGCACCTTCAGCGACGCCCAGGCGCGCATGGGAATGGTGCCGTCGCGCACCTTGTCGAACATCGTCAGGATGGTGTCGTGAAAGGTCGGAAACAGCAGCGGATTATCGAGGATGGTGCCGTAGATCTCCCAGGCCGTCGGCGAGAAAGATGATGATCACGGATTTGCGGACGAAGCCGTCGTTCCACAGCAGCTCCGGCACGGTGAGCTTGCGCTCGACTTCGGCCGGCACGGCCGCGTTCAGGTCGGCGGCATCGCGCAGCAGGATTTTTGCTTCACCCATGTGCGCTCCCCTCAATGTGCCGTCACGGCATCGGCGAACAGCAGATCGTGGATCTGCTTCTCCAGCCGCGCGGCGCTGCCGTCTTCGCCGGAAACCTTGTCGACATCGACGACCTCGGCCTTGACCCGGCCGGGATGCGGCGACAGCAGCAGGATGCGGTTGCCGATCTTGATCGCTTCGGCGATCGAATGGGTGACGAACAGGACGGTGAATTTTGTCTCCGCCCAGAGCTGCAGCAGCTCGTCCTGGCAGGTGCGCCGCGTCAGCGCGTCCAGCGCGGCGAACGGCTCGTCCATCAGCAGGATATCCGGCTCCATCGCCATGCCGCGCGCGATCGCGACGCGCTGCTTCATGCCGCCGGACAGCGTGTGGGGATAGGAATCGAGGACGCGGGTCAGGCTGACCTTCTCGATATAGGCGCGCGCGCGCGCTTCGGCTTCCTTGCGCGGCAGGCGGCGCGTCATCAGCAGCGGAAACATCACGTTTTCCAGCACCGTCTTCCACGGCAGCAACTGGTCGAACTCCTGGAAGATCATCATGCGGTCGGCGCCGGGCTCGGATATTTCACGGCCGCTGATGCGCATCTTGCCTTCGCTCGGCTTCATGTAGCCGCCGACCGCCTTCAACAAAGTGGACTTGCCGCAACCGGAGGGGCCGAGCAGCACGAAGCGATCGGAACGATCGACCGTGAAGCTGACCCGCTCGGTCGCGGTCACCACCGCGCTCGAAGTCTTGTAGCGCAGCGTTACGTCACTGACATCGAGAAGCGCGGTCATGTCGATCAATTGCCCTTCAGATCGTGCGCGACCGGCAGGTAGTAATCGGTGAAGGCTTTGGGCATGGTCTTCAGCGTACCGGTCTTGAACAGGTGGGCGGCGAATTTCATGGTGCCCTGCGGCTGCAGGTTCCACTCCATCATGCCGGGCTCCTTGAGCCACGCCAGCAGATCCTCGACGCTGGTCTTGTCGCCGGTGACTTCCTTGTAGATCTCGACCGCGGCCTTGGTGTCGCTGCGGATCAGGTCGTGCGCCTCCTTGGTGGCGTCGCGCACCGCCTGCACGATCTTCGGGTTGGCGTCGGCGAATTTGGTCGTGGTGAAGAACTGCGCCTGGCTGAGCGGGCCGCCCATCACGTCGGGCGACGACAGCACCACATGCGCGCCGGGGACGTTCTTCAGTTCGAGGAACGTGAACGGCGGGATCGCGAAATGATTGCGCACCTCGTGCTGGGTATTGGTCATCGCCACATAGGCGTCGGGATGGCCGAGCTGCACGGTGTTGGCGATCGAGCTTCGACCACTGGTCGGCACCGAAGGCCTCGGCGCGCCGCGATCTGCAGCACGATCGCCTGCGTCGAAACCTTGACGGTCGGCACCGCGATCTTGTCGTTCGGGCCGAAATCCTTGATCGACTTGATATTGGCGTCGCGGCTGATCAGCGTCATCGGCTGCGCCGAGGTGGCGACGATGCCCTTGACGCCGCCGCGGGTGCGATCCCACAGCAGCAGCAGATTGCCGGTTCCGGTATTGAGGATGTCGACGCTGCCGGCCAGCAAGGCATCGGTCTGCGCGCCGCCGCCGCTCAAGTTGATCCATTTGGTGGTGACGCCGGGAACGCCGAGGGAAGCCGCGTGCTTCTCGATCAGCTTGTTCTTTTCCATGATGTGCGAGGGCATGTAGAAAATGCCCGGTTGCCGTGACAGCGTGATCTCCGCCTTCTGCTGGGCCGAAGCCGGCGCGCCCGGCAGCAACATCAGCATCGCGACGGCGCCCGCGCAGGCGCTCCACATCCTGTTTTTCATTGTGCATCTCCTCCCGGCGTCTCGTTGACGCTTCTGGGGAGATGCACTAATGTATTAGTGCATCTCAAGCAAGTCCCTTCTGAAACAGCCGGTCGCCGATGGCTCTCCCGCACACTGCCTCCCGCCGCGCGGCCCCCCGTTCCGCCGACCGGCTCGATCGCGACCGCCAGGCCGCGCCGCAGGTGTTCGAGCGCCTGCGCGGCATGATCATTTCGCTGGAACTGCCGCCGGGATCGCCGCTGTCGCGCACCGCGCTCGCCGGCCAGTTCGGCGTCAGCTCGACGCCGATCCGCGATGCGCTGATGCGGCTCGAAGAAGAAGGACTCGTCGACGTCTTCCCGCAATATGCGACCGTGGTCAGCCGGGTCGACGTGCGGCTGGCGCAGCAGGCGCATTTCCTCCGGCAGGCGGTCGAGCTCGAGATCGTGCGGGCGCTCGCGATCCAGCACGACAAAGCGCTCGCCGCCGAACTTCACGCGACGATTGCCCGCCAGCAGCAATATGCCAAGGACGGCGACTTCGAAAAATTCATGGCCGCCGACAACGAATTCCACAGCCAGCTCTATACGGCCGCCGACAAGCAGGACATCTGGGCGCTGGTGCGCAGCCGCAGCGGGCATATCGACCGGCTGCGCCGGATGCATCTGCCCTCACCCGGCAAGGCGCAGGATATCGTGCGGCATCACAGACTGATCGCGAAGGCGATCGATGCCGGGGAGCCCGACGAGGCGCAGAAGCACCTGCGCACCCATCTGTCGGGCACGCTCAGCGAACTCGCCCGGATTCGATCGCGCCATCCGGAATATCTCAGCAATTGATCCCTGCGGCCTCGCCGCATGCGCCAGCTGGCGCGGGCGAATCACGCCGCAGGCGCAGCGCTTCGTATCTGTCTGCCCGGCAACATGCGGATAGCCGCGTTTTTATCCGCTTTTTGACACCGCGGCCGCCACATTCCTGCCGAGGAAGTAGTTGCGGCAACAGGACGATTCGGCATAACTCGCAACCTGCCGTTGATTTGATTCCTTTGGAGCCCGGAGAACATTTTACTTTGGCGAGAATACTGGTCGTGGATGACGATGCTGCGGTCCAGCTGACCGTCCGCCTGTTGCTCGAACGCGCCGGCCATAGCGTGGTCACTGCCGACGACGGGCGAAAGGGTCTGGCATTGTGCCAGACCGAGGATTTCGATCTGTTGTTCCTGGACATCTTCATGCCGGGAATGGATGGATTTGAAACCATGCGGCTGGTTCGTCAGCACCGCCCGCAGGTTCCGATCATCGTCATCTCCGGCCGGCCGATCTCTTCGGAGGGGGACGCCGCCCCGGACTTCCTGACAATGGCGACCAAGCTGGGGGCGATCTCCAGCCTGCAGAAGCCGTTCCGGCCAGCGAATCTGCTGGCGGCCGTCGCGGGCTGCCTGGAAGCGGCCGGGCGCGGCTTGCCGCGACCGGCCGGCGGTGTTGCTTCCTCCCGGTAATGCGCCATAGCATCCAATTCGTCCGGCGGCTTGCCCGGACGGAGCGGGAGGGCGAGCGAGCACCGACATGACGCTCACAACCAGGCTTGCCATCGCGATGATTGCACTGGTCGCGATCGCGGTTTCCGCGGTCGGATGGCTGAGCTATCGCAACCTGGAACAGGCGCTGCTGCAGCGAGCCCGCGACCGCATCGAGACGCACTCGCGGCAGCTCGCGACCGATCTCGAATACTACGCGTCCAGTGCGACCGGCGACATTGCGGGCTTTCGTTCGGCGGTGGCGCTGCATGGACTGGTCCGCGCCCGCAAGGCGGGCGGCACCGATCCGATCGACGGCGTCTCCGAAAAGGCCTGGCGCGACCGGATCGCGTCCCGACTTGCGGCGGAACTCGAAGCCAAACCCAGCTATGCAATGTTCAGGATCATCGGCGTCGACGACGGGGGCCGCGAGCTGGTTCGCGTCGATCGCAATGGCCCGAACGGCACGGTTCGGATCGTCCCGGAAGAGGGCTTGCAGAAGCGAGGCGATCGCGACTACTTCCAGCAAACGATCCGGCTCGGTCCCAAACAAATCTACGTCTCGCCGCTCGATCTCGGCCGCTTCAACGGACTGATCGAGGAGGCGCACCGGCCGACGGTCCGCGTCGCGACGCCGATCTTCGCAAGCGACGGAAAGCCGTTCGGCGTTTTCATGGTCAATGTCGACATGCGGCGCGCGTTCGACCGCGTCCGGTCATCGGCGTGGCCGGGCGAGAATATCTATGTCGTCAACCGGTCCGGCGACTATCTCATTCATCCGGATCGTTCGCGCGAATTCGGCGCGCTGCTCGGCCGGCCCAACGATTGGAAGGCCGACTTCCCGCATCTGGCGGCGCAGGCTGGGGCAAAGCAAGGCAGCGCAGACATCGTTCTGGACCAGGCTGCCCGGCCCGGCGGGATAGCTCTCGCCCCTGCCCTTCTGGCCGGGGCCGAATGGGTCGGCGTCATCGAAACAACCCCGTACGCCGTGATCATGGCGCCGGCTGCGAGCATCAGGAACACCTCGCTTCTGGTCGGAGCGATCGCGGTGTTGTCGGCGGCCGTGCTCGCGCTGTTGATCGCGCGATCGCTGACCCGGCCGATCGTCCGGCTGACCGAAGCCGTTCAGGGGGTGGCGAAAAAGGGCAAGGCCGCCATTCCGGTCGATGCCGGCGGCGAGACCGGCGTGCTCGCGCGCGCGTTTGCGCAAGCGATCGGGGAGGTGAATGCGAAAACGGTCGCGCTTGAGCAAGAGGTTCAGGAGCACCGCCGCACCGTTGCGGCGCGCGACCATCATGCCGAGCGGGAACGGCTGTTTAGCGCAGCGGTCGAATCCTCCAGCGACGCCATCATCACGATGTCGCTCGACGGCACCATCACCGGCTGGAACTCGGCGGCGGGGCGGCTGTTCGGATACAGCGCGACAGAAACCGTGGGCGAGAACATCACGCTGCTCGTGCCCGACGACCGGCTGCCGGAGATCCAGGACGCGTTGCGCCGGATCAGCTGGGGCGAAAGCTTTGAACACAACGAAACGGTGCGGCTGCGAAAGGATGGCAGCCGGATCGAGGTCTCGCTCAGCATTTCCCCGATCAAGTCTTCCGCAGGTACGACCATCGGCATCTCGAAGGTGGTGCGCGACATCACCGAAACCAACAAGACCAGGCAGGCGCTGCGGCAGCAGACCGAGGAGCTTCGCCGCATCTTCGAGACCTCGCAGGATCTGATCATGGTGATGGATGGCAGAGGATTTCTGGTTCAGATCAGCCCGAGCTGCGAGGCTGTACTGGGCTATCGGCCGGAGGAAATGATCGGCCGCAGCGGCGAGGACTTCATTCATCCCGACCATCTGGAGAAATCCCGCGAGGAAATGCGCACGGCGCGGCGCGGGCAGCGCCCGAAGATTTCCGATACGCGCTGCATTCACAAGAACGGGCGGGAGGTGTGGCTGTCTTGGCTAGGGACATGGTCCGAGCCGGCCAAGCGCTTCTTCTTCGTCGGCCGCGACATGACCGAGAGCCGGCTGGCGCAGGAGACGCTGCGCGAAAGCGAGCAGCTCGCGCGCGGCATCATCGACACCGCGCTCGACGCCTTCGTCCAGGTCGACGAGCAGGGCTTCATCCGGGCCTGGAACCAGCAGGCCGAGAATATCTTCGGCTGGTCGCGCGATGAAGCGCTCGGGCAACAATGTGTTCGATCTGATGGGCCAGCGGGACGGGCAAGGACCGCTCAAGAAAGCCCTGCAAGCCTTCCTGCTTTCCGGCGATGAGGTCGTCCGTCAGCCCCGCCGCGAACTCCAGGTCAGGCGGCGGGACGGCAAGGAAATCACGGCTGAACTGAGCATCGCCGCGCTGAAGACGCGCAGGGGCTTCGTGTTCAACGCATTCGTCCGCGACCTCACCGACAAGATCGCGGCCGAGGACAGGATCCGGCAGGCCGAGAAGATGGAGGCGGTCGGCCAGCTGACCGGCGGCATCGCGCACGATTTCAACAATATCCTGACCGTGATCACGGGAACGATCGAAATCCTGGCCGACGCGGTCAAGGGCGAACCGCAGCTTGCCGCCATCACGCGAATGATCGACGAGGCCGCGTCGCGTGGCGCCGACCTCACCCAGCATCTGCTCGCTTTCGCGCGCAAGCAGCCGCTCGAACCAAAGGTGACCGACGTCAACACGCTGATCATCGACACGGCGAAACTGCTGCAGCGTACGCTCGGCGAGCATGTCGAGATCGAATCCGTGTTCGAAGACGAGACCTGTCCGGCGATCGTCGATCCCAATCAACTCGCCACCGCGATCCTCAATCTGGCCCTCAACGCCCGCGACGCCATGCCTGACGGCGGCAAGCTGATCATCGAGACCGGCTTCGTCATCCTCGATGACAGTTATGCGAGGATGCACAGTGACATCCGGCCCGGCCGTTACGCCATGATCGCGGTGAGCGATACCGGCACCGGCATCCCGGCCGCGAACCTCGACAAGGTATTTGATCCGTTCTTCACCTCGAAAGGCCCCGGCAAGGGCACCGGCCTCGGGCTGAGCATGGTGTACGGCTTCGTCAAGCAATCGGCCGGGCACATCATGGTCTACAGCGAGGAAGGCCACGGCACGACGATCAAGATGTATCTGCCACCGGCCATGGGCGCCCTGCCGGCGGCTGAGCCAGCGCCACCGGCGACCGTCGAGGGCGGCCATGAAACAATCCTGGTCGTGGAAGACGACACGCTGGTGCGCAACTATGTGCTGACACAGCTGCACTCGCTCGGTTACGTCACGCTGGATGCGGCAAACGCGACCGAGGCAATGGGGCTCGCCCACACCGACCATCGGTTCGACCTGCTGTTCACCGACGTGATCATGCCCGGCATGAACGGCCGCCAGCTCGCCGACGAGATGGTGAAGGTCAGGCCCGGCTTAAGGGTGCTGTTCACTTCGGGCTATACCGAGAATGCCATCATTCATCACGGCCGGCTCGACGAAGGCGTATTGCTGCTCCCCAAGCCCTATCGGAAATCGGATATGGCGATCATGATCCGCAAAGCGCTCGCCGATTGATCGTCGCAGCGGCGCCCGCACCCGGCTACCTGCGATCAGACCCGGTCAGTCAGACCCTCAATCGGGCCCTGCAATCAATCTGGCTCGTCGTCAGGCCTGGCCCTGACGCTGCGTGGTCATCACGATCCGTACCAGGTCAGCCGCATTCCGCGCGCCGAGCTTCTTCATGATATTGGCGCGGTGATCCTCGATCGTGCGCGGGCTGATCCCGAGATGCCGTCCCGCTTCCTTGTTGGAAGCGCCGGCGGTGAACTGTTCCAGCACCTCGCGTTCGCGCCGCGTGAGCGGTTCGCGTCCCGGAAAATGCAGGGCCGCAATGCGCGATGGCGCGTTTTCCGCCTGCCGGCGTGCATAAGCCTCGATCGCCTCATCGAGCCTTGCCACGATTTCACTGCCGCGAAACGGCTTTTCGATGAAATCCAGCGCACCGTTCTTGATGGCGCTGACCGCCATGGCGATATCGCCCTGCCCCGAGATCATGAAGATCGGCGCAGGATAGTCCTCGCCATGAAGTTCTCTCAGAATATCGAGACCGGACTTACCGGGAATATGCACATCGAGCAGGATGCAGGCTGGCGTCCGCGTTCGTGCAATCGCCAGCAATGCGGCACCGTCGGCGAAACAGATGACCTGATAGCCGCCTGCCGACAGGACCATCGAAAGCGTGTCGCGAACGGCAGGGTCGTCATCGACTACAAAGATCTCCCCACGGGAGGGGGCTTTCTCAGTCATGTTCCATCGTCCATGCGTGGTTGAATGTGACGCACACTCGGATAACGGTATCGAACTCCATACCGGACGGTATTTGTACGGGACCACAGCTTAGCGCACAAGTAGCAACGCGCCTCTAAAAACTAACTAAGGAGTGCAGCGATGCAGAATGCAGCAGGCGACGGCGTCGCACAGCCGCCCCACGATCAGAATGCCCCTACCACGCGGTGGTTTCGGACCTCGTCAGCCTGATCGAGCACGTCCAGAACAGCCTGCGGCTGATCGAACAGACGATCGCAAGGGAAACTTCGCCGGAAACGTCGCCCAGGAGCCCCGAGAGTTCCACCAACGTCATCGTGCTCGACGTCGTATCTCCCCGCTACATGAAGGCTGCTACCGCACTGCAGACCAGCGATAGCGATCCTGGCGCCGCAAGCCTGGCGGCGCCTTCGATCATCGGCGCGTAAGGTCGACGCGGCGCCGGCCGCTGGAGCGCACGATGTTCCTCCACCGCAAATGTTCCGCCGGATGAAGTTCGAGGACATACTTCGCCGGAAAACGCGCCAGGTCGTCTGCGCCGCGCCGGAATATCAGGCCCGCGGCGAGATCGGCCTCAGTGCATCGCCTCTTCGGTCTTTGACGAGCCGCCCGACTTCTTCTTGGCGTGCTTGCCTCTCAGGAAGCGGATGTCCATTTCGGTGCCGTTGACGCGAACGAGTTCGCACCGGCGATAGGCGAGGCCGGTCGACGACAGCAGCAGGAAGAACTCCTTGAGATTGAGGCCTTGAATGGAGCCTTCGACGGTCAGCGTGGCGTCGGTGTCCGAGATCGCGTTGAGCTGGCAGTCCCTGCGCCAGGTCCCGTCGATCGCCATGAGGCAGACGTCATAGCCCCGGCTGAACGTAACCCGCTCTACGCTTTTGCCGTCCTCCGTCATCGCTCACCGTCCCGCCATCGCCGCGATTTTTGGCATCGACTGCGCCTAGCGGAGACCCGGCACGCACGCCGCTCGGCCGATAGAGACCGCGCTTGTCCGGGAACGGCTTGAATACATCCGTCAGGCCGACGACCGTTTCCGCCGCACCCAGCACCAGGAAGCCATCGCCTTCCATCGCCTTGGCGAGACGGCCAAAGATATTGATCTTGGTGTCCTGATCGAAATAGATCAGGACGTTGCGGCAGAAGATGATGTCGAAGGTGCCAAGCTGGGAGAAATCGTGCAGCAGGTTCAGTTGCCGGTGCTGAACCATGGCGCGCAGCTCCGGGTTGATCTGCCAAAGCTCGCCGTTCTGCTTGAAATATTTGACGAGCAACTGAATCGGAAGACCACGCTGGACCTCGAACTGGCTGTAGACGCCCGATTTCGATTTCTCGAGCACTTCCGTGGACAGGTCGGTCGCGATGATTTCGACGCGCCATCCGGCAAGCACCGCGCCCATTTCCTTCAGCGACATGGCAAGCGAATACGGCTCCTGGCCGGTCGAGCCGGCGGCGCACCATATCCTGATGCTCTTTCGGTTGGCGCGCGCCTTCAACATCTCCGGCATGATCGTATCGCGGAAGTGTTCGAACGGCACCTTGTCGCGGAAGAAGAAGGTCTCGTTGGTGGTCATGGCTTCGACCACCTGGGCGATGATCGTTGACGATCCGCCCTTCATCTTCTGCACGAGTTCGCCGATGCCCGGCACACCGCATTTGCGCGACAGCGGAAGCAGGCGGCTTTCGATCAGATATTGCTTGTCTGCGGACAGGTCGAGACCGGAATGATCCTTCAGGAGCTTACGCAGATACTCATAGTCTGTCGGGGTCACGGGAGGCCTCTCGATGGTAAGCAGAAAAATTTCAAACGAGACTCGGTTCCGCGAGCTCGATCAGGCCGACTTCCTGGAACTTCGCCGCGATGATTTCCTTGTCGAACGGCTTCATGATGTATTCGTTGGCGCCGCCGTCGAGCGCGCGCTCGATATGATCGATGCCATTTTCGGTGGTGCAGAACACCACCTTGGGTTCATCGCCGCCAGGCATGCGGCGCAGATGACACAGGAAGTGGTAGCCATCCATCACCGGCATGTTCCAGTCGAGCAAAATCGCCTCAGGCATCGCGCGCTTGCAAACGACCAACGCGTCCACACCGTCTTCGGCTTCGACGACCTCAAAACCGAGTCCTTCCAGGATACGGCGCGCCATTTTACGAACAATGCTGGAATCCTCAACAACGAGACACGTTTTCATCTCCAGGATCCTTCTTTCTTGCGAGCGGCGGATGCCTACGTGGCTACGCTGCGAGGGTTGTTTTCGGCACGATTTCGAGAACGCGATCGATGTCGAGGACGACCATGAGCTGGCCGTCGAGACGGTGAACACCGCCGGCGAGCTTGGCCATGCGGGGGTCGAGATTGACGGGGTTTTCCTCGCGGCCGTTGTCGTGGAGTTTCAAGACCTCGCCGATCTGGTCGATCAGCAGGCCGTAGGACTCGCCGCGCAGATCGACGCCGACCGCCATCGGCGGCTTGCCGTCGTCGTTCTTGGGCAGCCCGAGGCGGGCGCGCATGTCGACCACGGTGACGATGCGGCCGCGCAGATTGAGCACGCCGGCGATCTCGGCCGACGACAGCGGCACCCGCGTCAGCCGTTCCGGCATGAACACGTCCTGCACCCGCGAGATCGGCAGGCCGAACAATTGCCCGCCGATCACGGCGGTGACGTATTCGGCCACGGTGCCCTCGATGGTCTCGGTCTTGGTTGTCATGGTCTTGCTTCCTTATGCCCCGGCTAACTGCTCGGGCTGAACCTGTTCATGCCGCTTTCCTGGTCTCGGCGGTCTGTTCCTTCAGCGCCGCGATCAGGCCGGGACGGTCGAACTTGGCGACGAAATCGTGGAAGCCGGCCTGCCGCCCGCGCTCGATCGCCGCCGGCGACACCAGCGAGGACAGCGCGATGATCGGCATCGTGCTCAGATTGTTGTCGGCGCGGATGGTTTCGGCGAACTCGAAGCCGTTCATGTCCGGCATCTCGATGTCGGTCAGCACCACGTCGAAGGTGTGGCTCGAGCGCAGCGCGGCGAGGCCCTCCTGCGCGTTGACGGCGACCCGCACCTTGTAGCCGGCGGCTTTCAGAACCGGCGCCAGCATGTTGCGGAAGAACGCGGAGTCGTCGACCAGCAGCACCGATTGCGCCGTTGACGAGGCCCGCATCTCCTTGCGCGAGAACCAGTCGGCAAACGCCATCGGCAGGAAGTGGCCGACGTCGATCACTTCGGTCGCCTGGCCCTTGATCACGGCCGAACCGAGAATGCCGTCCTGCTCTGCGCCGGCGACCTCGATGTGCAGCCGCTCCTCGACGATGTCGATGATCTCGTCGACCACGAGCCCCATCGAGCGGCCGTCGTCGGCGAACACCAGGATCGGCTGCGAGCCCTGGGTCTGGACCGTGACCCCGGCCATCTGCACCAGCGGCATCAGCTGCTCGCGGTACTGCACCATGTAGCGGCCGTTACTGAGCTCGATCTTGTCGGTGGCGATCTCCTCCAGCCGGGTGACGAGGCCGAGCGGCACCGCCTTGGGCTGGCTCGAACCGGCGCGGAACACCAAGCAGCGAGGTCAGCTGTTCGCCGCCGATCGCATGCGCGGCAGACGCCTCGTCCGCCAGCTCATGGGCCGAGGAGCCGGAGGCGCCGAGCGCCTTGGCAATGCCGTTGGGGTCGATGATCATGATCACGGCGCCATCGCCCAGGATGGTGTTGCCGGAGAACATGTCGATGTGCCGCAGCTTGGTGGACATCGGCTTGACCACGATTTCTTCGGTGTGGAACACGCCGTCGACCACGATGCCGAAAGTCTGGCTGCCGACCTGCGTCACCACGATGAAGCCGTTCTCGGGATCGCTCGAGGAGCCGTCGTCGATCTTCAACAGCTTCTTCAGGTGCATCAGCGGCAACAGCTTGTTGCGCAGGCGCAATACGGCGGTGTCCTTGATGCGCTCGATGCGGTGTTCGGAGTTGGCGCGGGCGCGCACCAGTTCGACCACGGAGAGCTGCGGGATCGCAAAGCGGTCGCCGGCGGCTTCCACGATCAGGGCCGAGACGATGGCGAGCGTCAGCGGGATCTTGATGGTGACGGAAGAACCCTCGCCGGCCACCGACTTGATGTCGATGGTGCCGCCGATCTGGTCGATATTGGTGCGCACCACGTCCATGCCGACGCCGCGGCCGGAGACCGAGGTGACGGTGGCCGCGGTGGAGAAGCCCGGCGCGAAGATGAACTTGTGGATCTGGGCTTCCGTCATCTTCTCCAGTTCAGCCTCGCTGACGAGACCGTTCTGGAGCGCCTTGGCCTTGATCCGCTCGGTGTTGAGCCCGCGGCCATTGTCGGCGATGCAGATGATGATGTGGCCGCCCTCGTGATAGGCGGAGAGGCGGATGGTGCCCTGCTCGCCCTTGCCGGAGGCCAGCCGCTCGGCCGGGGTCTCCAGGCCGTGGTCGGCGGAGTTGCGCACCATGTGCGTCAACGGATCCTTGATCAGGTCGAGCACCTGGCGGTCGAGTTCGGTGTCGGCGCCGTGCATCTCGAGTTCGATCTGCTTGCCGAGTTCGCCGGAGAGGTCGCGGACGATGCGCGGCAGCTTCTGCCAGGCATTGCCGATCGGCTGCATCCGCGTCTTCATGACGCCTTCCTGCAGCTCGGCGGTGACGTTGGACAACCGTTGCAAGCGGCACCTTGAACTCGGTGTCCTCGTTGCGGCGGGAGATTTCCAGAAGCTGGTTGCGGGTCAACACCAGCTCGGAGACCATGGTCATCAGATGTTCCAGCGTGTCCACGTTGACGCGGATCGACTGGTTGGCGATTTTGTCGGCTTCCTGGACGTCGCCGGCGTCGGCGGCGACAGCGGCCTTGCGCGCGGGCTTGGCCTTGGCTTCCTTTGCCGCCGGCGGCGCAGGGGCGGCTTCCGGCGCTGGCGCGGCCTGTTTGGCGACGGGGGCCGGCGCGGGCTTGGGCGCGGCTTCGGTCTCGGTCTCGCGGAAGGCGCGTTCGAGGTCGTCGAGCGAGACTTCGCCGGGACGCAGCGGACGTTCCAGCACCTGGTCCACCAGCGAGCCCTTGGCAACTTCCGGCGTCATCGCGGGCTGCACCGGCGGTGCGGCCACCACGGGCGCGGCTTCGGCTACTTCCTCGGCATGACTGCCACCTTCGGCCATCGCATGCAGCTCCTCGATCAGATCTTCGTCGGTGCCTTCGGGCTCGGTCTCGGTCGCTTCGAGGCCTGCCAGGATTTCCTTGATGCGATCGATCGAGGACAGGATCAGCGTCACGGCTTCGGCCTTGACCGGCATGCCGTCGCGGAATTTACCCATCAGCGTCTCGCCGGCGTGGGCGAGGGCTTCCAGCCGCGGCAGGCCCAGGAAACCGCAGGTGCCCTTGATGGTGTGGACCAGGCGGAAGATGTTATCCAGAATCTTCGCGTCGCTCGGGTCCTGCTCGAACCGCACCAACTGATTGTCGACCGTATCCAGGCTCTCATTGGTCTCCGTCAGGAACTCCCGCAAAAGATCGTCCATATGAGCCCGCCTTCCAAAAGAAAATCAGATATTGACCTTCTGTAGAAATAACCCTTCGGTGTTTCACGTCTACGTTAATTTCAGTGTCCGTGCTAATACGGATATGGTGAATAATTTCGTTTCGCCATTCGTCGCGGCGACTCGACGAAGCGATCGGGATTCGATCGAACGTGCATTAAAGCCTCGACCGCAAGCGGCCGTTACCCCGAATGATGAATTGGGAGCGAGTGCGGGCGGCGAGGGTCGAGCCGGTCAGGCTGCGAGAAGCTCGTCTTCGCGCTTCACCAGCTTCCTGATTTCCTTGAGCGCCTTGTAGAGCGCGCCGGCAGCGACATGGGCGTTGGCGGCATCGATCGTGACGCGGGCGCCCGGATTGGCATCGCGCAGTTCGCGCAGGAAGCCTTGATAAGCGGTCCGGTAACGCGGAATGTCGTTCTTCAGATACATGGTCTGAAGGCAGAGATAGAGACGCTTGGCCGGCGTATTGGCGGTCTCGGCCGTGATGGTGTCTCGCTCGCGGAGGATCGGCGCATCGCCGTCGATCAGGAACGAGGTGCGCGTGCCGGAATTGACGAGAACGGTTTCGCCGATCACGATCCGTTCGAATGGCTTCAGTTCAACACGTAGCGGCACAATCATCCCCCGTTCGAAGACGTGCGCGAGCGCCCCATGGCCCGCGACGTTTGCGAAACATCGTTCGTGCAAATGCGCGGCAGATGTGCCGCCAGACTATACTCAGGGATACTGGATCGATGGTGGCGGCGGGGTCTCCCCCGCCGCCTTGATCGTTGACGTCGCCGTCCCGCTTAGCGGAGCAGCTGCAACACGCTCTGCTGGCTCTGGTTGGCCAGCGCCAGCGCGGACACCGCGATCGACTGGCGGGTCGACAGCGCCTGGCTGTTCGCCGCTTCCTCGTTGGTGTCGGCCAGCGTCAGGTTCGACGAGCCGGTCTGCAGCACGTTGATCAGGTTCTTCGAGAAGTCCTGACGGATCTGCACGATCGACAGGTTCGAACCCAAGGCGGAAGCCTGCGTGCGCAGCAAGGTCGAGGCGCTGCTCAGGTTGGCAATAACCTTGTTGGTGGCGGAGTTGTCGATGAAGTCGGTTCCGCTCGTCAGGTTCGCCAGGCCGAGACCCGCCGCGTTGAACGTCACGCCGGTGATGTTCAAGGTCGACTTGCCGGTTTCGTTGAACGTCAGCTTGAGCTGATCGCCGCCGAGCAGGTTGACGCCGTTGAACGACGCGTCCTGCGAGGTGGTGGTGATCTGCGACAGGATGCCGTTGAACTGGCTCACCAGGTTGCTGCGGACGGCCTGCGCCGACGCGTCGACCACCGGAGCCGACGCGGTCGTGAAGGTGATCGCGGTGGTCAGCGTGCCGCCGATCGCACCACCTGCCACCGCCGAACCGAGGGTCGACGAAGCATAGTCGTTGGTGGTGGAGATCGTCAGCTTGCCGGCCGAGTCCACCGTCGCGCTCAGGTTGTTGGCCAGCAGCGCGGCATTGAGCTGGTCGAGCGTCTTGACCGTGCCGTTGGAGCCGTCGCCGAAGGTGACGTTGACCGCCGTGCCGCCGTTGAAGGAGGTGAAGGTCAAGGTCTTGCCGGAGAGGCTGCCAGCCGCCGCGGTGCGGCCCGCGGTGAACGATGGTCCCCGTTCCGGTGTTGCCGGTGAGGCCGAGCGACGAGAGCGCGTTGCCGGTGCCGATGATCGACAGATCGGCGGTCGTGCCGGTCGAGATCTGCAGCGCGCCGCTCGAGTTGATCGACGACTTGGTCTGGCCGGATGCGGCTGCGACCGTCGCACCGCCGGTGGCGATCGTTGCGGTCTGGACGCCGGTGGCAAGATCGATCGCCTTCAGCGTGTCGGCGACCGTGCGCGCCCTGCAGGTAGACCGTCGAGTTGCCGTTACCGTCGGTGACGAGGTCACCGCTGACACCGGAGACCGGTCGGGACGTTCGCGGCCAGGGAGTCGGCGCGTTCTTGAACGTGATGGTCTTGCCGTTGACGTTCAGGGTCGAGCCATCCTGGATCAGGTGCCGAGCGAGCGCCGCGGTGATGCGTGCGCTGCGGTGACCGTCACGTCGCCGGCGCCGACCGACGCGGTAGGCTCGAGCGCTTCGAGGAGGTCGGCCTTGCCGGTGATGCTGAGGTCAGCACCGGTGCGGTGTGAGGGTCAGGACGCCGGTCGCGATGGTGGGCGTTGGTGGCCAGAGCGAGGTGGAGAGCGTCGCCTGCACCGCTGGCGATGACGATCTTCGGCATGACGTCGCTGACGAGGTCGATGGCGTTCGCCAGATCCTGCACCGTAGCACGTCGGGGTGCCGGTCGTGCCGATATAGACGGTGGAGTTGCCGTTGCCGTCGGTGACGATATTGCCGCTGAACGGCCGGAGCCGGCGTGGATCGATCCGCTGCCGCCGGGAGCGAGCCCGCTGCAAGGTGATCGTCTTGCCGTTGACGGTCAGGGTCGTCGCCCGCATCGGTCGGCGCACCGTTGGCCGCAATGGTGGTGGCGCTGCCGCACCGGCCAGGGTCAGGCCGAAGGCAAGGCTGGCGGCGGTGCCGGCACCGTCGGCAGCGGCAGTGCCGACCAGCGTAGCGGAGGTGCCGCCGAGCGTCGTGCCCGACAACGGCTGCGGAGGTGCCGCCGGCCGCACCGGAGAACAGCACGTTGGAAGTCGCCGTTGCGCTGGTGTAGCTCGTGGTGCCGCGCAGGTCGGTTGCGGTGGCGCCGGTGATCGTCGCGGAGACGTTCGACTTGGTGGAGTAGCCGACCGCTGGTCTGCAGCGCCTGGTTGGCGATCGACTTCGCGGTGTCGACCAGCTTCTGCAGCGAGGTGATGCCGGTGTTGGCAGCCTGCAGCACCTGCACGCCGTTGCCGATACCGTCGAGGAGATTGTTGATGTCACCGGCGCGCGAATCGAGCGACTGCGCGGTGAAGAAGTTGGTGGGGTTATCGAGGGCCGTGTTGACCTTCTTGCCGGTGGCAAGGCGATTCTGCGTGGTGGCGAGCAGATCAGCGGTCGACTGCAGCGAGAGAAGGTTCTGGCGAACCGACGACGAGAGAACAATACCTGACATAACTCATATCCTTCTGGATGAACACAATTGACGCAACGCCACAACTTCGCTGGGCGTCTCTGCGACACTGATCCAGCACTCGCTACCCAGAGGTTAACGCGTCCGTCCGCGGGCAAGGGAAAGGCCAGCAAATGCTCGCCGATGTATTTTATGGTAAACACATTCTTACCGGGCCCGGCCACGATCTCGACGCGAACGGATGGCGGATGATTTGCGTGAGACGCCAATGGCGCCGCGCCGGCGAGTCGAGGTTGGCAAAGGCGTATCCCGACATCGCGATCAGCGGAACCGCCCGCGCACGCTCGTGGAATATCCTGATCAACTCGAAGCCGCGCATGTGCGGCATGAAGATGTCGACGATCACCAGATCAACGTGCCATTGTTCAGCGCGGCGAGACCGCTCTCGCCGTCATCCGTGATCGCGACCCTGAACCCGCACTGCTTGAGCCATATGCCGATGGCAAGGCGCGTGTGCCGGTCGTCATGGACCGCCAGGATGTGACGCATGGCTATCTCCCTCGGCGTCGGTTCGACGTGTCGGGCTGTTCCGCTAATAATAGAGACGGCCTTTCACTCTATCGCGCAGCGGTTTTTTGCCTTGCAAATCAGTACACTATCGCATTCCTGCCGCAAATTGCCGCGCCGTCTGCCCTCCACAGGGTATAGGTCCCACCCACAACCTATCGCCATCAGCCCGGAGAATTTTGACCTAACCGGATACCATAAGACCGCACCATCGCCGATGCGATATGTTCAAGCTTCCGTCTTTGGCGCGAGCGGGAATCGCTCCCTCCCCCGTTGATTGCTGCAGATGTGTTGCGAACCTTGCGCTGGATGTCTTGGCGCGGCGGATGTTGCATCGCGTTGCCGACATCTCGAAACAGCTTCAGCGCCGCTGGACGACAGGCGGCCGCCCACCGATGCGCGTAGTAGCCGGCATGGCCGTCGAGGCGTCGAGCGAAGAGGCGCATTCAAGGACACGTGAAAGCCAGGAGCGGCCGCCCTCGATGCAGCCCGGCGTGCAGCGCGTCTGACCCGGCCGGACCGCGCTTTTCGCGGCCGTTGTTGCACGCGTGGGATTGTCTGACAGCAAGGCATCGGAGAACCCGACGCGGCTGCGACAGCGTGCGGCCAATTGCCATTTCATCTTGTCTATGAAATGTGCAAGGATCATCCTGCATTTCAGAACGCACGCATTATACGCCAGAGACCGGCTTGGCCCGTAAGGCAGGAGACTGCTTTGGATTTAGCCCCTCGTTCACCGAATGGATTTTTGTCATCGCTGACCGCGGACGACTTCGAATTGATTCGTCCGCATCTGCGCGCCGCCGATCTCAGCCAGGACATGGCGCTGGTCGAAGTCGACGAAACGCTCAAGCGTGCGTATATGCCGCACAAGGGCGTCATCTCACTGGTCGTCAAGCTCGCGCGCGGCGAGCATGTCCAGATCGCGATGATCGGCCGCGACAGCATTTTTGGTGCGTTCTCCGCGCTCGGCGACCCGGTTGCGCTGAACAGCGCCGTGGTGCTGGTGCCCGGCGCCGCCTCGACGATCGATATCGATCAGCTTCGCAATGCCGCGGACCAGAGTACCACGTTGCGGGCCGCGCTGGCCCGGCACGGCCTCGCGGTCTATGCGCAAGTCCAGCAGACGGCGGGCTGCAACGCGTCGCACACGGTGGAATCGCGGCTGGCGCGATGCCTGTTGCAAACGTGCGACCTCTCCGGCAGCGACAAGTTCGTCCTGACCCAGGAAGCGTTGGCCCAGATGATCGGCGCGCGCCGCAACAGCGTTTCGCTGGTGGCCAATACGCTGCAGCACGCGAATTTCATCCATTACAGCCGCGGGCATATCGAAATCACCAACATGGAGGGCCTGATCAGGACGTCCTGCGAGTGCTACGCGACGGTCAAGTCGCAGTACACGCGGCTGCTGCATCCGCGCATCAGCTGCGTGGCCGCCTGACCGCTCGGCGCGACCGCCGGCGGCCGCAGCCCGATCTGTGATAAGCATCGCGCCGTCGTTGCGCGCGAGGATTGCGCAATCCCCGGAACCTTTCCGTATTATTACGACCCATCGCGGCCATTCCCGTGCTTCCGCCGCCGCCGAATTAACGCGGTGTTCAATGAGCCCTGATAGTTGTCACCGTGCCGACGGGTGCGGGTTCGAGAAAAGACAATCGAGATTCTTTTCGCGTGCAACTCGCATTCACCTGTGTTCGGCGGCTTGCTGTTTGCGCGGAGTTAAGGACATGGCTTTTGACTTGTCGATGCCGATCCTGGTGGTCGATGACTACAGCACCATGATCCGCATCATCCGCAACCTTCTCAAGCAGCTCGGCTTCGAGAATGTCGACGACGCCAGCGACGGATCGGCTGCGCTGGCAAAGATGCAGACCAAGCGCTACGGCCTCGTGATCTCCGACTGGAATATGGAGCCGATGACCGGCTACGACCTGCTCAAGGAAGTCCGCGCCAGCCCGGAATTCTCCAAGACGCCTTTCATCATGATTACGGCTGAATCCAAGACCGAAAACGTCATTGCCGCGAAGAAGGCCGGCGTCAACAATTACATCGTCAAGCCGTTCAATGCCGCAACGCTGAAGACCAAGATGGAAGCGGTGTTTCCCGAAGCCGTCGGCTGAGACCATGCCGGAAGCGCGCCGTCGTCCTTGAGACCGCCACCCAATCCGGTCATCCTCGCCGCCGCCGGTGCAAACGGCATGCAATGCGGCGACCCTCGCGAGAAATTTTTCCAGACCAGAGCCTGGCGGTTCGCTCCGCACCACAAACCCGCGATTAGCCGTACTTCTACGGTTTAGGATTTTCACCTCCGGATAACGTTGACTGAGGATAGTTGCGGGATCAACGGAGTCCCACTCATGTTCACGTTTGAATCGAGCGATCAGAAGGAAGTACGGCGTTTCCGTATCGCCCAGTTCAATGGCAGGACCGCAACCGTGCGTTCGGCCGGATCGGCGGTCACTGGCCATGTTCGATCGATCGTGGAAAACAAGTCGAGCGTGCCGGCGGCGTGGACCATCACGATCATCCCGGAAGAGCCCAGGCCGACGCTCGCGTTGCGGCCCGCGCGCGCGCGCTCCTTCGCGGAAGACTTCCGCTGAACGGCAGGACCCGCGATCCGGAGTCTCCTCCGTTTCGATAAAATCGACCGGAGCTCCAAATTCTCGATTTGACGCGCGTCCACCCAAGGATCAAGTCCGGGGACATGCTTCGCTCGAAATGCCAAAGCCGGCCTACCCGCTTCCGGCGATCGACAGATTTAAGCTGCGCACGCGAGCGGCGCATCGCAGCATCAATTTCAGGAAGAATCAGGCCGGCTGCAGCAGCGCCTTGCGAACCAGATCCGCGGTGTTGCGGGCGCCAAGCTTGCGCATCGCCTCGGCGCGATGGCTCTCGAATGTCCTTGGGCTGATATTCATGCGCAAGGCGCCCTGCTTGTTGGAGCAGCCTTCGCTGATCAGGCCCAGCACCTCACGCTCACGCTTGGTCAGCGGCTTGTGGCCGGTCTCGGCGGCGAACATCTGGCCCGGCCTGCGGGCGCCATCCGCAAGGCGGCGTGCACGGGCCTCGCCTGCCTGCTTGCCGGCGGCATCGGAGGCCAGCGCCGCATTATTGTCCGCCATCTGCTTCACCAAAGCACAGACGCGCTCGGTTTGCTGAAGCGCATTCTCCACCACCTGTTGCAGGTAGAGCCGATTGCCGGGCGCTTGCGAAAACTGGTGGCTGTGCTGCTTGATCTCATTCATGTAGAGCAGCAGCGCCGTCAGGGGCCCGTTCAACTGCCGGGCGATCGCAGCGCTCGCCTCTTCCGCGGCACGCGAGCGCACGGCGGACAGTTGGACGATCTCAGGATTCTCCTCGAGAGGTGTGATGCTTTCCATCCACTTCGTGAAGTTCGAATCAGCGGTGCGATGGTCTTGTCCTGACATATAACTATTTTATCGGCTCCACCCGCGTTCATGGTTAATTTCTCAACCAGTAAGAATACGGGGAACTTGATCGGCATAGCTGTTACCGAGCTTAAATGAGCTGAAATCACTCAAAATCGACTACCTTCGGGCAAAACTGATCATAAAATGGCAGATGCCGTAGCCCGTTACCCCCGCGCTTTTCCGGCAGGTACATTTATTTTGTTAATAGACTTCAACCGATTCGCTTCCGGCGTTCCAAGCCGTTCGGCGCGGCTCCGCGCCTCCGCTCGGACGCAACATTCCACGCGCCGTGACCTCGCCCGGAGGCAAAGATCGTCGGGCTGAGGGATGAGGTCATGATCCGGCTCGCGTGGCGATGGATCAGGGGCGTCGCAGCTTGAGGAATTTTTCAAGAAATCGTCCCGAGACGACAAACCTGAACCACCAATAGGCCATCCGCCGCGCTTTCATCGATTCGATCCTTGCAGACTGGGGGTGGCCGCGCGTCACCGCGGATTAGCGCAAGCTTCGCCGAGCTCGTATGATTTGCTTCACAACCAGCCGCGAAACACGAGGCGGCAACGTCGTCATTTTTCCGTCGATTCCGATTTACAGGGCCCCGGTAGCCTCGCAATGATCGAGGCCCAAAATCATCCCGCAACGAATCCAAAAAGGAGATCGCGATGTCGCAGGCAAAGGGATCATGGACGAGAATGGCGGTGCTGGCCGGCGTCCTGGCGTTCAGTTCGGGCGCAACGGCACAAACCGCACCGCCTCAGACCGCACCGGCACCGGCCGAGAACGCGGCGCCGACGGCCGACAATGCCGTGATGCTGACCGTGTTCCTGAAGCACGACCAGTCGCGGCCGCTGAGCGAGCTCAATGCGCAGCTCCAGCGCCAGGGATATTACAAGGCGTTCCCGCCGGATGGCGTCGAGGTCGCGAGCTGGTATGTGATGATGGGAGTAGGCCAGGTGGTGACGCTGCGGCTGCCGGCGTCGCGGTTGCGCGAAGTCAACCGTATCCTCGAGAACACCGCCTGGGGCAGCTACCGCACCGAGTTCTATCCGACCTATGATTACAAGGCGATCGGCATCGCGGCGCATGACAAGGCGCAGGCGCAGTAGGGCAGCGCTGAACAGTTCCGACGGGAATGAGGGAATACTCCCTCAGGAATCAGCCGAGCCGGGAAATCTGCTCCTCGGTCACGACGCGCTCGACGTTCTCGGTCTTGCTCTTGATACGATAGCGCGGGCGGCCGTCGGCCTCGATCGGCAGGCAGGTAACGATGGTGTAGATGCTGCGTTCCTTTGCCGTGGCGCGGCCCTGCGGGCCCTGCTGCTGGTGATGAACGTCGTCATTGATCGCGAAGTTGTGGGCCATCGCCGGTCTTTCCATGGGAAAAAAGGCTTGTAGACTCAACGGCCTTGCAAGGCAACTAATCGTTAGGCGGATTTGACCCGGGACGATTACGGGTTCCACCCGTCAGGCCGCCAAGAGCGCCTTTCGCCTGGCCACCCGCGCGATCGATCTCTCTATTGCCGGACCGGACAAGGTCTCGTCGCAGAGGCTCTGTTCGACGTATTCGGCAATCGCCGCCATCTCCTGCTCCTGGTCGAACAGGTTGTTGCCGATGCAGAGCATGTCCATGCCTGCCTTCAGCGATTGCAGGCTGGCCTCCCTGGTGCCGAGCGCCTTCTGCAATCCCTGCATCTGCATGTCGTCGGTGACCAGCAGCGTGTCCGGAAGGCGCTTGCGCAAACGGCCGATCCCCGCGGCGGACAGCGTCATCGGACGGTCCTTGTCCCATTGACTGACGATGGCGTGGCTGACCAGCACCGCATCGCCGAATATTTTTGGCGCGAGCGAATAGAACAGCTCTTCCTGTTCATCCCGAAGTGCATCGGAGATATCCATGAACTCCTGATGCGAATCCACCACCGCGCCGCCGATGCCGGGAAAATGCTTCAGGCAAAGCCCGATCCGCTGCGCCCGGGCCACCTCGCTTGCCAGCAGCGCATTGGCCTCCACCTCGGCAATGTCGGCGGAAAAGGATCGCTTGATCCTGCCGATATTGGGGTTTTCAGGGTTGTAATCGACGTCGATCACCGGCGCGAAATCATAGTGGATGCCGAGCCGCCGCATCTCGGCAAAGCTCGCGGTGAGGATCGCGCGCTTGGCGTCCGGCGCGAGATGGTTGAATTCCTTTGCGCTCGGCAGCGGCGCAAAGCCGCGGCTTTCCTTCAGCCGCCGCACCAGGCCGCCCTCCTGGTCGATGAACACCATCGGGCCTGACGGCAACGCGGCAATCTCCGCGCACAGGCGCTGCACCTGTTCGGGCGATTCGATGTTGTTGTCGTATTGCTGCGTCCGGCAGGAATAGTCGAACAGGATCGCGCCGCCGAGGCCGTAGCGGGCGGCGAATTGCTGCAGCCATACCGGGACGGCTTTGCCGAAAAAGCCGAGGATGAAGAGTTCGCCGACGCGCATGGAATGGCCTTGAAGCATGCCGCTTGGAGCCCGGACAGGCCCGGTTCAGCCCATCATCGCACCCCGGCGGCGCAAGATTATCTCACTCCCCCGGTCATACCAATCGAGGGACGACCTGCCAGTTAAGTGACCCCCGTCACATCGCATCGCCGCCCACGTCTCTAGGGGTGGATCATCGCAGGGCGATCCTCGCTCTGCCCAAGAGGAGACGTCCATGACGAAGATCAAGACAATCATTACGGCCGCGATTGCTGCTCTGGCGCTGACCACCGCTTCGCTGGCCATCCCGGGCCAGGCTTTCGCTGGAGGTCATGGTCACGGCGGGCATGGCGGCCACGGCCACCACGGGATCGGCGGCGGTCATTTTGGAGGTGGTCATCACCACCATCATCGCCATTTCTTCGCCTATAACAGCTGCTGGAAATGGAGCCCCTACGGCCCGGTGAATGTCTGCACTCGCTATTATTGATTCCGAGACGAAGCGTAGATGGAAGCTCGTCCGGGCCGGGAGGCTCGGGCGAGTTTTTTCGATTCCTGATGATGGCGGCCGTCCGATCCTGACGAATTCGGATCAGGATCCGGCGGGCCTTTAAAGCGCCGGGTTCCACTGCGAGCTTGAGGCCCAATTTTACTCGAAGCGCCGCGTCCTCTGAACGCATTTGCCCTGGCTTCGCATTCAATTCGCGCCAAACGGACTGGCGAAAGAAAGCCCGAGTTCCAATGATGGCCAGGCCAGATGTGTGATGGGCCGCACATTTATCGGCGCGCAGCTGCGCTAGGGTTCAATCCACGAAAGGTGCTGGGGGGAAATTTCGCCCGCGTCAGCGCGGCTCAGACGCCTTTCCTGCACGAACGATCAAAACCGAAAGCGTACAAACCATGTCGCGCATCTCAGATTTCCGATCGATCAATCCCGTCGCGCACCGATCCTTGCGGTCAGGATTTCGTTACGCGATTTCATCGGCCATGGCCCGGGCAGTTGTGGTTGCTGCTTGCTGCCTCGTCGCGCCGATCAACCTCAGCCCTGCCCTGGCCGATGCCGCGTCCGACCGGGCAATGGCCACGCGCTACGAGCAGTCGGCGCAGGCGGGCGATGACGATGCCCAGTTCTATCTTGGTGCGCTCTATTCGGCCGGCGTCGGCCGCCCGCGCAGCGACCAGGAGGCATTTCGCTGGTTCTCGCGCGCTACCGATCAGGGGCACGCCCACGCCATGCTGATCGTTGCCGGCCTCTATGCGAGCGGGCGCGGCGTCACAAAGGACAATATGAAGGCCTACACCTGGGCCTACATCGTCGCTTCGGCGAGCAAGGTCGACGAGGACCGCAACGGTGCGCGGCAACTGATGTCGCTGCTGATGAAGCGGATGACGAGCGACGAGATCGGCCGTGCCGTGGTGGCGGCAAGAGCCTGGCGCGCGGTTCGGACTGCCGGCGCCGGCAAGTCTCCAAGTATCGAACGAGCCGGAGACGCGGAGCAACCCGCGCAGGCCGCGCCGCCCCCGCCCCCGCCTGCACCTGCGGTCGTGCAGCAAGCGCCTGCAGCCGCGACGCAACCTGCGGTCTCGCAGCCCGCGCCTTCCGCCGTCACCGTTCAGCCGGCCTCACCCAGGGTCACGTCGGCGCCGTCAGTGAAGAATGCAAAGAGAGATGATGCCCGCGATATAATCGACCAGGTTCCGCCGGGCCTGCGCAAGCGCTTCGGCTTCTGATTCAAGGGGACGCACCAATGAAATTACATCATCTCATCGCAACCGGGATTGTGGCGATCGCCGCCGCAGGCGCTGGCTATTATTCCTATTCCCGCTTCCTTTATCCGCCGCTGGTGACCACCAGCGTCGCGAACGTCGCGCCGGTTTCCGAAGCGGTTTACGGAACAGGCACCGTCGAGCCCGAACGCTGGGCCAAGGTGGTGCCGCTGCAGCGCCGCCGGCTGGTCGAGCTTTGCCGGTGCGAAGGACAGGTGGTCAAGGCCGGCCAGGTCCTCGGCCGCCAGGACGACGCCGAAGAGCGCAGCGCGCTCGATCAGATGGAAATCAATCGCGGCCAGCTTGAACGCGACCTGGCGCGCGCCGAAAAGGATCGCGACAAGAACGACGCCACGCGTACCGAGTACGAACAGCGCTGGACCAAGCTCGAGGAAGCAAAATCGCGGATCGCCGCGCAGAAGGTGCACCTCGACTCGCTGCTGCTGAAAGCCCCGCTCGACGGCATGGTATTGCGGCGCGACGGCGAGGTCGGCGAGATCGCCGGTCCCACCGATGTCCTGTTCTGGGTGGGACCGCCCGCTCCGATGCAGGTCGTGGCCGAAGTCAATGAGGAAGAGATCAACCGCATCGCGGCTGGCCAGAAGGCTTTTCTGCGCAGCGAGGCTTTCCCCGGCAGGGCGCTGCGCGCCAACGTCTCCCAGATCACGCCCAAGGGCGACCCGACCCGCAAGACCTTCCGCGTCTATTTGCGGCTGCCGCAGGATACGCCGCTGCGGATCGGCATGTCGGTCGAGGTCAACATCATCTTCCGCGAGAAGCCGTCGGCCATCGTGGTGCCGGCCGAGGCGATCGCAGGCGACTGGGTTCAGATGGTCGATGACGGCCAGGTCCGGCGTGTGCCCATTACCGTCGGCATCCGCGGCAACCGCAATACCGAGATCATCGGCGACGTATTGAAGGGCACGACTGTACTTTCGCCCGCACGCAGGGATCTTGCCGATGGCGCCAGGATTCGCATCGACAACAGCTTGACCAGGGCCGTGGAAGCCGTGGCCACAAGTGAGCCGGCCGATCAACCCATCGCAACGCCCGAAGCTGCCGTAGTCGCCGCGGTCACCACACCTGCTCCCACGGATCCCGACGATGCGGTGATTTCAGCAGCCATGACCGCCCACATCGACTCCGTCGTCAACGACGCGCGTCGCAACATCATCAACCGGTAACCGCCGTGAAACTCATCTTCAACATCGCATGGACCCATGTCAGCTCCCGGGTGCGGCAGACCCTCGTGGGAATGGCCGGCGTGTCCATGGGGGTCGGCTTCACCATCATGATGGCGGGCCTGATGCAGGGTTCGCAGATCGACTTCCTGCGGCAGCTGGTCGACACCATGCCGCATATCACGGTCGAGGATGAGCGGCGCTCCGTGCCGACGCAGCCCGCCGAACAGGAATACGGGGCGGTGCAGATGTCCGATATCGCCAATGTCGGGAGACGTCCCGGCATCAAATATCCGGAATCGGTGATGAGCTCGCTGCGCTCCTGGATCCCCGGCGACGTGGCGCCCTCGGTGAGGACCACCGCGATCATCAATCACGGCGGCGCGCGCATCGGCATCACGCTGACCGGCATCGACCCCCGCCGCGAGCTTCAGGTCTCGAAACTCGCCGCGCAAATGCGCGAGGGAAAGCTCGACGACCTTTCGCGCGCGTCGAACGGCGTCATCATCGGCGAGGCGCTGGCTGAAAAGCTCGGGCTGAAGACCGGCAACACCGTCCTCCTGGTCGGCGGCCAGGGCGTCCAGCTGAATTCGACGGTGACCGGGCTGTTTCGAAGCGGCCTGAAGCGCGTCGACGAGAGCCAGATCTATTCGCTGATGGGGCCGGCGCAGGTGATGATGGGCCAGAGTGGCGTCGTCAACCAGTTGCGGCTGCGGCTGACCGATCCCATGATGGCGCAAAAGGTCGCGGCCCAGGTCGAAGCGCAGACCGGCTACAAGTCGGTGTCCTGGCAGGAAGCCAATGCCGACCTGCTGTCGACCTTCTCGGTGCGCGATTTCATCGTGCTCACCGTGATGGGCGCGATGCTGCTGACGTCATCCTTCGCCACCTACAACATCATCTCGACGATCACCCATGAGAAGCGCGCGGACATCGCGATCATGAAGTCGCTCGGCATGCGCGAACATGCGGTGCGATGGATATTCATCATCGAAGCCGCCATGATCGGCGTGGTCGGCATTCTGTTCGGGTGGGTCCTCGGTTACCTGCTCTGCTACGGCTGGTCGAAGATCACGATCTTCAATCCGCTGACCGGCACCACCGTTCCGCTGCAGATCTACTACTCGCTGATGCATTATGTGGCCGCCGGCGGCATATCGCTGCTGTGCTGCGCAGGTGCGGCTTACTTCCCGGCGCGCAAGGCGACGCGGGTTCATCCAGTCGAGATCATTCGGGGGGCGTCATGACCGAGGTCGCATTGCAGGCGGTGGAACTGGTCCGCCGCATCGAGGGGACCATTACGCACACCCTCGTCAACGGCGTCGATCTGGCGGTGAACAAGGGCGAGTTCGTCGCCATCACCGGGCCGTCGGGATCGGGCAAATCGTCGCTGCTCTATCTGCTTGGCCTGCTCGATGCGCCCAGCGAAGGCGAGGTCATCATCTGCGGCCAGCCGACCTCGAAACTGTCGGAATCGGACCGGGCCGATGTCCGCCTGACCAAATGCGGCTTCGTGTTCCAGTTCCATTTCCTGCTGCCGGAGTTCACCTCGCTCGACAATGTGCTGTTGCCGATGCGCGCCGCGGGCATCATGTCCGAGCCCGACATGCGCGAGCGCGGCCTGGCCCTGCTCGGCTCGCTCGGACTTGAAGAGCACGCGCACAAGCGTCCCAACCAGCTCTCCGGCGGCCAGCGCCAGCGCGTCGCCATTGCACGTGCGCTTTCCAACCGCCCCGAGATCATCATCGCCGACGAGCCGACCGGCGCGCTCGATACCAAGTCGACGGAACAGGTGTTCTCGATCCTTCGCGATATCGCGGACCAGGGGCAGACGGTGATCGTGGTGACCCACGATCCCGCGCTGGCCGCCCGCGCCGACCGCCGCATCCACATCGTCGATGGGAAGATCGCGGAGATTACTGCTCAAGGCGGAGGCGAGGTGGTTTGCGAGGCGGCGGGTTAGCGGCCGCGATTACCGGGTCCAGAACCAAAATATCGAAAACAACCCCATGCAAAGTAGGATGGGGCAGGTTCGCAGCCCTCAGGCCGCGTGGATCGCCGCCGCTGAGGTTCCCCGGACACCGCATTGGTCAGGCAAAAACCGGCTCGCGATGAATGCGTTCCGCGGTCTCGGCGACCACTTCGATCGCCAGCGTGGGCCTGACGGAGGTTTCCAGGCAGCGCTATCCCGGAAAATGGCAGGCAACCTGCCGCGCCGGACCTTCGGGCCGCAATGACGGCTGCTGTTGCGAGCAGATCGGTTGCGCGAGCGGGCATCGGGTGTGAAAGCGACATCCACTCGGCGGGAATTCCTTGCGCTCGGAATGTCGCCACCGATGAAGGCCGGCTTGGCCTGCACCTCGCGGCGCTTGCGCGGCACCGCAGCCAGCAGCGCCTTGGTATAGGGATGCCGAGGATCCTCGTAGATCTCCTTGGCACGACCGATCTCCACGATCACGCCGAGATACATCACGGCCACCCGGTCAGACACGTGCCGGACGACACGCAGATCGTGCGAGACGAATAGATAGGTCAGTCCGAAATCCCGCTGCAGATCCATCAGCAGGTTGACGACCTGCCCCTGGATGGAGACATCGAGCGCCGATACCGGCTCGTCGCATACGACGAACTTTGGATCGGAGATCAGGGCTCGCGCAATCCCGATGCGCTGGCGCTGCCCGCCGGAAAACTCGTGAGGAAAGCGATCGACCATGTTGCGGTCAATGCCGACGCTCTGCAGCAGCGAAAGGACTCTGTCCTTTCGCTCGGCGGCGGGCTTCCCCATGATCTTGAGTGGCTCTTCGACGATGTTGAATATCCGCATGCGCGGATTGAAAGCGCTGCCCGAGTCCTGAAAAATCAATTGGAAGTTTGGCCGCGCACGTCGCAGCGGCTCGCCAGCAAGCGCGGTGAGATCGCGACCGTCGAACGGATCGTCCCCGAGGTCGATTCGATCAGGCGCAGAAGCAGCCGTCCGAGCGTCGACTTGCCACAACCGGACTCGCCGACCAGCGCGAGCGTTTCGCCGCGATGGATATCGAACGACACATCGGCCACGGCCTGAACGACGCTTTTGCTCTTGCCCCAGGCATTCGCCACGCCGGGGAAATTCTTCTTGAGACCACGAACTTCGATCAGCGGGCCAGGATCAGCCATCTCAGAGCTCCCGCGCCGGAGAATCGTGGGCCGGATGGAAGCAGGCGACCTGCCGGCGGCTCGCCGCGTCGATCGCCGTGAGGCCCGGAACAGACTGTTCGCACTGCTCGGTCTTGCGCACGCAGCGCGGATGAAACCAGCAGCCGGATATCCGGGAACGCGGGTTTGGCACGTTTCCGGGAATGGTCTGGAGTCGCTCGCCCTCGTCGTCGATATCCGGGATGCTCGCGAGCAGGCCGCGCGTGTAAGGGTGCCGCGGGTCCTCCAGCACTTCGTCGACCGACCCGCTCTCCACGATGCGGCCCGCATACATCACGATCACCTCGTCGGCGAACTCGGATACGACCCCGAGATCATGCGTGATGATGATGACTGACATACCGGTGCGCCGTTGAATCCGGCGCAGAAGCTCGATGATCTGGAACTGGATGGTGACGTCGAGCGCCGTTGTCGGCTCGTCGGCGATGAGAAGGTCCGGGTCGCAGCTCAGCGCAATCGCGATCATGACCCGCTGGCGCATGCCGCCCGGACAGCTGGTGCGGATAGCTGCGCATGATCTGCTCCGCGGCGGGAATTCCCACCATCTCGAGCAGCTCGATCGCCCGGCGCTGCGTCGCTTCGCCGCCGAGACCGAGATGATACCGCATCGGCTCGCGGAGCTGGTAGCCGATCGTCAGCAAAGGGTTCAACGACGTCATCGGCTCCTGGAAGATCATCGCCATCTGGATGCCGCGAACGTCGTTCATCTCGCGTTCAGCCGAGCGCGCCGATATCCCTGCCGCGCAGCAGCATCCGTCCCTCGATGCGGGCGGACCGGCGCGGCAGCAGGTGCATCAGCGACATGGCGGTCGCGCTCTTCCCGCAACCGGATTCGCCGACCACGGCCAGCACCGTTCCGCGCGCCAGATCGAAGTCGACTCCCTTGACGGCCGGCGCTGTACCGTGGCGGGACAGGAACGTGACCTTGAGGTCGCGCACCGACAGAAGACGATCGTCCGCCGGCCGGCCCTCTGCAATATTTGCGCGCGCGGGCGTCATCAGCTCTTCGGATCCAGCCATTCGCGGAGCCCGTTGCCAAAGATGTTGATGGTGAGCACCAGCGCGACGATGGCGATGCCAGCGGAATTGGCGATCCATGGCGCGAGAAACAGCCTGTCCCGTCCTTCGGCCAGGATGTTGCCCCACGTTGCGGCCGGCGGCGGAACGCCTAATCCGAGAAAGGAAAGCGCCGCCTCCTGCAAAATCATCTGACCGACCTGCAGGGTCGCCACCACTGTCAGTACCGGCACCAGCTGCGGCAGGATGTGACGGAGCATGATGTAGCCGCTGCGGCCGCCGAAGGAGACCGCGGCCTCCACGAACGGACGCTCGCGCAGGCTGCGCGTGAGGCCGAACATGATGCGCGCATACACCATCCAGCCCGATATCCCGAGCACGACGATCAGGTTGAGAAAGCTACCGCCAAGCGCGGCGACGAACAGGATGGCCAGAAGCACGTCCGGGAATGCGGTCTGCGCATCGACCGTCCGCATGATGACTTCCTCGGTCTTGCCGCCGACATAGCCCGCGAGAACACCAGCGGTGGTGCCGATCAACATCGACAGCACGACCGAAGCGACCCCGACCAGGATGGATAGCCGTGATCCGAAGATCAGGCGGGACAGGATGTCACGGCCGTAGCTGTCCGTTCCGAGCGGGAAGCGCAGCGAGCCGCCGGTCATCCAGAACGGCGGCTTGAGACGGAGTATCACCTGCTGCTGGTAGGGATCATGCGGCGCCACGAGCGGCGCGAAGATCGCCGTCAGGACGATGGCCAGGATGATCGTGCATCCTATGACGATCTTTGCTTTTGCTGCAATCACGGATCACGCCTCACGAATGCGTGGGTCGAGCATCGACAGCGCCACATCGACCAGCAGATTGGCCAGCACGATCGCGATGCACATAATGCAGATCGCCGCGATCACCACGGGGATGTCGCGCTGAAAGATGCTGGAGACCATCAGCCTGCCGATCCCGGGCCAGGCAAAGATGCTTTCGGTGATGATGGAGCCGCCGATCAGCTTGCCGAGTTGCAGGCCGAGGAAGCTCAGGATCGGATTGAGCGTGTTCGGCAGGACGTGGGCCAGCAGGACCCGCGCCGGCGGAATGCCCTTGGCCCGCGCGGTCACCACGAACTGCTCGTTCGACGTTTCGATCACGCCGGTGCGCGTGATGAGGATGAAGTTCGGAATCAGGTAGGCCGCCAGCGTCAGCGCCGGAAGAACGATATGCGACAGGCCGCCCTGGCCCGACGTCGGCAGCCAGCCGAGGCGGAGGGCAAACAGCTGGATCAGGAGAATTCCGAGCCAGAAGCTCGGCATCGACTGTCCGAGTACGGCAAGGAAGGAGATCAGGATATCGGCCAGCCTGTCGCGCCGTAGCGCTGCGACTGCGCCGCCGGCAATTCCGAGGATCACGGCCAGCCCCAGCGCGACCGCGACCAGCTCGAGCGTGTTGCCGAGACGATCCAGAACCACTTCGAGGGCGGGAACGCCGAATTGCAGCGACTCCCCGAAATCGCCCTTCAGGACGTCGCGAAGATAGATCCCGAACTGGACGACCAGGGGTTGGTCGAGGTGGAGCTTTTGCGTCAGCGCCTCGACCTGCTCCGGTGTCCTGTTCATGTCGAGATAGATATCGACTGGATTGCCAGTCAACCGCAACACGTTGAAAGTGACGAACAGGACCAGAAGCAACGACACCGGAAGATAGCGCAGCCGCCGCCAGAGATATCCCAACATTTGCGAGAACTCCGCTATCCCGGTGCAATCCCTCAGTTCAGCTTGGCACGATTCAGTCTGAGCACGCGATCGGCGGGCGCGCCGAAGCCGGAGAGCTTCTTGCTGACGCCGTAGATCGTGGGGACACCGAACAGGAACATCGACGGATTTTCAGCGTGCAGGATCTCGTCCATGCGCTCATAGGCCGCCTTACGAGCCGCGGTATCGTTGGTGGAGCGCGCGGCCAGAAACAGCTTGTCGAACTCCGCGTTGCTCCAGGCCGTACGCCGGTTGTTGCCGGTGTACCATGTCATCGCAAAATCGGCGTCGCCGAAGGAGTACCAGCCGATCATGTAGACCGGCCCGAGGTCGCGCGCCGGCGAGCCAAGATTTTTCAGGAAGATGCCGGGCTCCATGACGTTGATGCTGACCTTGACGCCGACATCGTTCAGCATGCCAGATACCGCGTTGGCGATGTCGACATCGGAGAGGTAACGTCCTGACATGGTCGAGATGGCGGTCGAAAAGCCGTTGGGAAAGCCGGCTTCCGCCAGCAGTTTCTTTGCTTTCGCCGGATCGAACGCCCGCGCCTTGACGGCCGGATTGTTGCCGAACGTGTTCGAGGTGAGCAGCTGTCCCTGCAGGACCTCGCCCTTCCCTTTCAGGATCTCCTTCAGGATCAGTTCCTTGTCCACGGCGTAATCGAGCGCCTCGCGAACCCTGGGATTGTCGAACGGCGGCTTGGTCACGTCGTAAGTGAGCACCAGGCCGACGCTGGTATTGACGAAATCGACCTTGAGCGCGGAGTTGCTCTCGACCTGCTGGACGAGGTCGACGGAGACCTCCTCGACGATCTGGGTCTCGCCGGCCAGCAGCGAGGAGATGCGCGTGGCCGCCTCCGGAATGGACCGGAGCGTGACGCTGTCGAGCGATGGCTTGCCGGCGAAATAGTTGGGATTGGCCTTGAGCTCAATTCGATCGCCCGGGACATACCGGACAAACTCGAACGGGCCCGTGCCGACCGGCTTCCGGCGCTGTCCATCGGCGCCGACCTTCTCCGCATAGAGTTTCGGCTCGATCAGAATGTCGGCCAGCGCGACCGGGAGCGTGGGGAAAGGTTTTGCCGTCACGATATCGATGGTCTTCGGATCGACGATCTTCACCTCGGTGATCGCGCTGATGCGCCCGGCCATGCCGTAGCCGCTCTTGGGATCGAGCGCGTGATCCAGCGTATATTTCACGTCTTCGGCCGAGAACGCCGAACCGTCGTGGAATTTGACGCCTTCGCGCAAATGGAAACGCACCGTGGCGTCGTTGATGACCTCCCACTTCTCGGCGAGGTTCGGGACGATCTTGCCGGCATTATCGCGCGCAGTCAGGCCGTCCATCATCTGCCGATTCACGTTCAACGAAACGTTGGTCGACAGGCCGGGCTGAAGCGATTCCGGAAAACTGGCGAGACCGACCGACAAGGTCTCGGCCTGCGCAGACAAGGCCCACACGACCGCGACCGAAGCGAGCAACCCTTTCAATGGCACCGACATAACAACTCTCCTCGTTGATGGAGGCAAGCGTGGCAGAGCCACGGAACATCGTCAAGAATATTTGATTATCTTACGAGTAAATTATGCGCAAATTCTTATCATCAGGCGCGCCATTACTGGGCATTGAGCCCCTCCCGGCGTCTGCGCGACGAGCCCGCTCACTCCCCGAGATCGATTTCCTCGCGCACGTTCAACGACGATGCGTTCCGCGCGGCCTGCTCGTAGATGCCTGAAATGGTCCTGAGGACGCTTGCGAGCCGATCGAGATCGAGATCGTTCGCGGACAGCATCGCAACGGCGTCAAGCAGGAAATTGGAGCGGACCAGCCCATAGCGCTTGTAGAGGTCCCTGCCCCTCGAGGTGAGCTGAAACAGCGTTTCCTTGCCCACGCGCTGGCTTTCGACCAGATGCGCGGTCGCCAGCTTCTTGAGGGCATATTGGACGGTGTAGGTGTCCTCGATCTTCAGCGCGAAGGCAATGTCGGCCGCGCGAACCTTCTGATCCCGCGAGTTCAAAAAGCCGACGATGAGAAGATCGAAAGACGAAAAGCGGCCGGCGCCCACCGCCGCACCGCAACGGACGGTCCATTGCGAAAACGCGTTGTGCACGACCACGAGCGCAAGCTCGAACTGGGTCATCGACCTTGCTCTCGGATCGATGGGCATCTCTGCGGAAACCTTGCCTGGTTGCATCGCCTTGTCGGATCCCTGCTTCCCTCGCGCCACCTAGGCATCTCCCCTTGCATCCGGAGATACCCTGTATAGCGGCTCCAATCGCCCCAGCAAACGGGCGAAGCAGGGATCCCCAGCGCATGCACTGCCGCTTATGGCGAGATCGACTGTCCGATCACCGGGATCTGCTTCGGCGCAAACCCCATCGTGAGAAGGCGCGGGCCGTTGGCGGTGACCACGAACAGGTCCTCCAGATGGTACGTCTCGCCGACGGAATCGGTGATCAACGGCTCAATGTTGATGACCATGCCCTCTTCGAGCTTGCGCTTCTCGCCGGGCCGCAACAGCGGGCTTTCGTGCAGTTCGACACCCAGGCTGTGCCCGATGTGAGGCATCGTGAATTTCATCTTGGCCTGCTCGAACCGCTGTTTGCAGTAGTAGAAGGGCTCTTCGGCCGCCATGCCCGGGCGCACCATGTTGATGGTGGCGGTCTGGATCTCCCAGAGCGCAGCGTAAGTATCCGATTGCAGGGCCGTGGGCTGGCCGGTGGAATAGGTCCGCGCCAGGTCGCTGCACCAAGCGCCGTAGGTTCCGGCGACATCGAGCCGGATGATTTCGCCCGGCCGCGTGATCTTTTCACTGGCGAGCGCGTGGGTCTGCGATGAACGCTGACCGCTTCCGAACACCAGGAAGCGGATGCCGTCGGCGCCATTGTTGATGATGCCGGTCGCGATCCGGTTCGCCATCACACGCTCAGTCTCGCCAAGCTTGGACGCGCTCATGGCATCGAGCACGGCGCGGTGGGTCTGCTTGGTGGTCTTTTCGAGATAGGCGACTTCGTCGTTCAACTTGATGGCGCGCACGGCCGAGATCACCGGATTCGTATCGATCAGTTCGAGATCAGGCAGCAGGCTGCTCAGCCGCCGGAAGGAATTGACCGGCAGGTAGTCGAGATCGATGCCGACCTTGCCCGACGTGATGCCCTTATCCTTCAACAGCGCAACCATGGCGTCGACCGGCTCGTCGACGAACTCGGTGTAGACCCTGATGTCCTTGATCCAGCTCTCGACCTCCATCTGCTGGCGCTCGATGCTGCACACCAAGGCGGCCGGCTCGCCCTTCGACGGCAGCACCGCAAAACCCTGCCGCGGCCTGATATCGCGCACGGTCATGATGTAGGCGCCGGTGACGTAGGCGAAGTTTTCGGGGCTCAAGGCAACGATGGCCTTGAGACCATTTTCGGTGGCGAGTTGGGACAGCGATCCGACGTTCGGAAGGGGATAGGGCGAACCTGAAGTCAGTCATGGCGGCCTTCGTTTTTTATGATCGTTTCATATATAATTTGTGCGTAATTTATGCACGATGTCAACTTGTTTTGCGCGTGCGAGAACGCCGCGGCACTCCGAATCGGAACCGGTCATGAAAATTGCGCTGCCCGAGAGGTCAGGAAGTGGCCATGGCTACGGCTACGGAGAACGGCGAAGACGGCTGCTGGAAGCTGGCGGGCCGCAGGCCCGCCGTCTTGGCGGCCACGCCTTGACACCTATCGGATGTCAGCTTTTGGCGGACCTCTGCGCTGTCGGACCTGGACAATAAAATCGCTGGCGGAGAGGGAGGGATTCGAACCCCCGATAGGCTTGCACCTATGCCGCATTTCGAGTGCGGTGCATTCGACCACTCTGCCACCTCTCCAGGCGCCATGACGGGTGATTCCTCGACCCGCGGTCGGGGCGAGTTCTAGGCGAGGATGGCGGGCCGGGCAAGGCGCGGGGCCAAGAAATCCGCCCCCGCCCCGGGGAGCAAAAAAGGAGCCCAAAATGGAGCATTTGACGGTTCAGGCCAATGGCGCGGCACTTCACGTGGCCCGCATCGGGCGCCGGGCGACCGCTGCTGTTGCTGCATGGCTGGCCCGAATTCTGGCTGACCTGGGAGCCGGTCATGACGCGGCTCGCCGATCGCTTCACGCTGTATGCGCCCGACCTGCGCGGCTTCGGCGACAGCGACAAGCCCGAGGGGCTGTTCGGACCCGACCAGCAGGCCGCCGACATGCTGGCGTTGATGGATGCGCTTGGGCTGCCGCAGGCCGGTATCGTCGGTCACGATGTCGGCGGTGCATTGATGCAGCCGCTGGCGCGGCTGGCGCCCGCGCGCATCGCCGGGCTGTTCTTTTTCGATTTCGTCTATCCCGGCATCGGGCCGCGGATGGCGGAGCCGGAGCGCCTCAACAACATCTGGTATCAATCCTTTCACCAGATGGAGATGGCGCCTGCCCTCGTCGGCGCGAGCCGCGAAAGCTGCCGGCGCTATATCGGACATTTCCTGAAAGCCTGGTCGCATCGCAAGCACGTCTTTGACGATCAACTCGAGGCCTTCACCGACAATTTCCTGAAGGACGGAAACCTCGCCGGCGGCTTCGCGCATTACCGCGCGGCCCATGCCGGCCGGGTCAGGATGATGAAGGGTGAAGCGCCAACGCTACCGCCGATCGGCGTGCCGACCTGTGTGCGCTGGGCCGAGCATGATCCGCTGTTTCCCTATGAATGGACCGACCGGCTCGGCGAGACCTTTACAAATCTCGATCTCGCGATGTTTCCGGATGTCGGTCACTTTCCCCATCGCGAGGATCCCGATCGCGCAGCATCTGAGATCGCGGCGTTCTTTACGCGCATCGGCTGGCTTAAGGGAAAGGGGTGGGACCGTCAGACGCGACAAAAAACTGACGGTCCCGTGCCGCTGCTTTGAAATTCTGGCCGGGAAGTGCGGCTTCGCCAGCCAGCCGGAGCGACGAAATGACGGTAGCAAGCGCGCAGCGAAACGGCAACGCGAACCCGGTTTTAACCTAACCAGTCAACCTTACCGGCGGCGCGGACAGCGTTAATCCCTGGCCTTTTTCGCCTTCTTCTCGTCCTTGCCGTTTTCTTTCCGGCGGTTTGTGAAGCGCGCATTGCCAAGCCCGGTGCCGATGGTCAGCACGCCCCAGCGCTCGACGTCCTGCATGAAGGGAACTTCGGAGAGGCCCTGCACCACGCCGTCATTGTGCATCAGCACGGCGGTGTCGTGATCGCCGATCTGCGGGATCGCCTCCACCAGGCTTGCCGGCAGGTTGAACTTGCTGCTCTCCCAATTGCCCGGCAGGTTCTGCGCGCCCTTTTCGATCGAGCCGTCCGCGTCGATCACGCCGGGACAGGCGATGCCGATGAAGGGCGCGAGCTTGAGGCCTTCGCCCTCGGCGGCAGCGATCAGTTCCTTCAGCATCTTGACCAGCCGCTTCACCGCGCCTTCGCGCGTCGGCTCATCGTCGGCGTGCCGCCACAGGTCGGACTTCCAGACCGTGGCCTTGGAGAGATCGGGCGTCTTCTTCCAGCGCGTCTCCACCACGCCGCAGCGGATGTTGGTGCCGCCGATATCGACCGCGAGAATGCTGTCATGGCCCTCGAAGATCCATGACGGCGCCAGATGCAGCGTGCCGATCAGGCCGGCGTCATCGGGATGAAAGCGGATCGGCACCAGATCGACGTCGAAATCCTCCGCCTTGAGGATGATGTCGGTGCGCGCGATGGCGATCTCGCCGACCCGGCTCTGCCGGAAGCCGCCGCCGACCACGATGCGCTCGGTATCCGCCCATGCCTTGGTCTTGAGGAACCGGCCGGTCACATAGGCCAGTTCCTGCGCGAATTCCTCGATCGCGCCATGCACCAGCGCGGCGGCGGCGACATCGTCGCCCACCAGCACGGCGTCGAGGTCGCTCTTGGGAATCTCGTCGGTGGATTTTTTGCCCAGGGGATCGTCGCCGTTTTTCTTCAGCGGCTTGCGCAACCCGTCCAGAATCTCGCGGAAGGCGCCCTTGCTGGCCCGGTCGCCGAGAAAGCCCTCGTCGTCCTTCAGCTCGACATTGAAACTGTCGACTTCAACCGACGGCAGCCGGGGCGCGCCGTGGCGCGCGATGCCCGTGGTCGTTACGCTGTCTTCTGCCATGTTGTCCAAGCCCCTGCCGGATTTCGCTGGCGACAACGGGCGGGGAACCCATTGGTTTCAATGAGAGGGCGAGTAGCGAATGGCGAATAGCGAATGGAGGGCATCAAAAGGGCTCCCCTATTGGCTATTCGCCACTCGCCATTCGCCCTTTTCGGGCCAAATCCTCATTTTTGGCGGCTTTTTGGGCCATTTCGCCTTGACTCACGGCATTCTGCGGCTATAAGTCCCGGCATCCGGCGCGGGATTTCTCGCGCCGCTTGTTTTTGCGCGAATTCTTGAGGCGTTCGCCCTTGTTCTAGGGCTTACCCTGGGCCGCGCGAAAATCGTACCCATAACGACTGACCAAAAAGCCGACCCGGGCAAACCCTGTTGGGAATATGTCCGAGGCCGGGATCGAACACGAAGGAAAAAAACGATGTTCGCAGTCATCAAAACCGGCGGCCGGCAATACCGCGTCGTTCCGGATGATGTGCTCGAGATAGGCAAGATCGCCGGCGATGTCGGCACGATCGTGCAGCTTGGTGAAGTTCTGGTGGTCGGCGGTGACACGCCGGTGCTGGGCATGCCGACGGTGGCAGGCGCTTCCGTTGCGGCCGAAGTGCTGGATCACAAGCGCGGCCCCAAGGTGATCGCGTTCAAGAAGCGCCGCCGCAAGAATTCGCGCCGCAAGCGCGGCTATCGCGACGAGATCACGGTGCTTCGCATCACCGAGATCCTGACCGATAACGCCAAGCCTTCGATCGGCCCGCGGCCGAAGCGGGAAAAGGTTGTGGCGCCCGCGCCCGCCGCTGACGACGAATAAGCGCCGAAAGCCGCGGACGGCAACAGCGACAAGAAGTGATGCGCTTCAACGAAAAGTTGAAGCGTGACAAAAAGTGAAATGATTCCGTCAAGGAATTGATCTAGAACTTAGCGAAGTCGGAGACGGGCCATGGCTCACAAAAAAGCAGGCGGTTCATCGCGAAACGGACGCGATTCAGCGGGCAAGCGCCTGGGCATCAAGGCCTATGGCGGCGAGCACGTGATTCCCGGCAACATTATCGCGCGTCAGCGCGGCACCACCTGGCATCCCGGCCTTAATGTCGGCATGGGCACCGACCATACTCTCTTTGCCAAGGTCGAAGGTCATGTCGAGTTCCGTGCAAAAGCCAATGGCCGCACTTTCGTATCGGTAGTTCCGATGGCGGAGGCGGCCGAATAGACGGTGGACACATCTCAAGTCCGCCGGGTCCTGTTGAACCGGCGGAGTCGAAAAGGGCTCCAAGGGGAGGCGGGAAACCGGCCTCCCCTTTTCATTTTGCGCATTTTCGCAATCAGGAGCCCGACATGTTGCAGGACATCCCGATCCCAACCCCGGCCTTGCGCGAGGCAAGTAGCTGCGTCCTCGAGACCGAACGGCTGACGTTGCGCCGGCCGACGCTCGCGGACGTAAAAGCGATCGCGCATCTCGCCAACGATCGCCGCATTGCGGAAAATACCCGCCGCCTGCCGCACCCCTATCTGCAGGACCACGCGGTCGAATTCGTGCGCGCGACGTCCACCGACAGCAGCGAGACCGTGTTTCTGATCGAACAGAACCATTCGCCGCATCGGCATGGTCGGCATCGACCGCAGCGAACAGGGCGCGCCGGAACTCGGCTACTGGCTCGGCGTCGCGCATTGGGGCCAGGGCTTTGGCACCGAAGCCGCGCGCGCGGTGATCGATTTCTTCTTCGAGGAATCCGATGCCGAGCACCTGATTGCAGGCGCCCGCGTCGCCAACCCGGCCTCGCGCAACATCCTGGAGAAATGCGGCTTCCAGTGGAGCGGCGTCGAGCTGCACCGCTTCGAGGCGCTGGGATCCTCGACCCCGGTCGACCGCTTCCGCCTGACGCGCGGCGTCTGGTCGTCGCTGAAGAACTGGGGGAGTTCGACGCGGCGAGAGCGGTAGCTCTCCTTATCCTCCCCTGGAGGGGGAGGATCGGTCGCGCGTGCAACGCGCGGCGAGGCGGGGTGACGGTCTCTCATCCCGACACTGTTCGACGCTGAGAGACCGTCACCCCACCCCGTCCGCATCGCGCGTCATGCGAGCCGACCCGCCCCCTCCAGGGGAGGGTGCAGAAATCACGCCGGCGGATTGACCACCGTTTCCTCGCGCCCGAGCTGCTGTTCGCGCAGGAAGATATAGAAGCCCGCGCCGATGATGATGGCCGCGCCGATCAGGGTCGAGATCGACGGCACGTCGCCCCACACCACGAAGCCGAAGATCACCGCCCATACGATCATCGAATATTGATACGGCACCACGACGCTGGCCGGCGCCAGTTTCAGCGAACGGTTGATGCATAGCAGCGCGACGACCGAAGTAACGCCCGCGACGGCAAACAGGCCGAGACTGCCGAGGGTCGGCGTCACCCAGCCGATCGGCGACATCAGCGCGCCGAGCAGGAACGTGCCGCCGAATTGCGACGTGGTCAGCACGATATCCGGCGTCGACCGCAGCGAGCGCGTGATCAGCATCAGGAACGCGAACGACAGGCTGCCGCCGAGCGCGATCATCGCCGGCCAGCTCACGGTTTGCGTGGACGGGCGCAGCGCGATCAGCACGCCGCAGAACCCGATCAGGATCGCGCTCCAGCGCCGCCAGCCGACCCGCTCGCCGAGCACGATGCCGGAAAGCGCGGTGACGAAGATCGGCGAGGCCAGATAATAGGTGATGACGTCCGCAAGCGGCAGATAGACGGTGGCGAGAAAGAAGGCGGCGACTTCGAGCGTCGAGAGCAGGACGCGAAGCAGCTGCAGCCACGGCCGTTCGATGCGTTTGAACTCGGCGCGCTGCTGCCAGATGATCGGCAGCAGCACCAGCAGCGCCGCGCAGGCGCGCAGCCACATCAACTGCCCGACCGAATAGGTCGCGACCATGAATTTTCCGAGCGCATCGCCGAACGAGAACATGAAGATCGACAGCAGCATCAAGCCGATGCCGGCCAGCCGCGCGGAGCGCTCGTCATAGGTGGAGAGTTTGGCGAACAGGCTCATGGGGGATGCGGCGCTTCCTGCAGTTTCTTCGTCATGGCCGGGCATAGCCGTCCGAAGGACGGCGTCGCTACCGCTCGCCTACGCCCGGCCGTCCACGTCTTTTGTGCCGCCGTTGTAAAGACGTGGATGCCCGGGACAAGCCCGGGCATGACGAATTGAGACGTATCGATTGCCGCAGCCACCGCGCTGCGATACCGGTATTTTCCCGAAAAGAAACGGCAGGAAACCGACATGACCGACTTCGACCCCGCACAGCATCGCATGGTGAGCGAACAGCGCTGGTTCGAGGATTTCGTGCTCGGCGAGCGCTTCGTGATCCCGAGCCGGACCCAGACCTCGGCGGTGTTCGCCGCGTTCCAGACCGCGAGCGGCGACACCCATCCGATCCATTACGACGTCGAATATTGCCGCGCCCGCGGCATGCCGGACCTGCTCGCGCATGGGTTCCAGACCCTGGTCCACACCGCCCCGGGCGCTGGATTGTTTCCCTATATCGTCGAGGAATCGCTGGTCGGCTTCCTCGAACAATCGAGCAAGTTCTTAAAGCCGGTCTATGCCGGCGACACCATCTACCCGGCGCTCGAAGTAACCGAACTCGTCCCCGGCCGCAGCACCGGCGTGGTGACGCTGCGCTCGACCGTTTTCAACCAGCGCAAGGAGCTGGTGCTGGAAGGGATGCAGAAGTTTCTGGTGCGGCGGCGGCCGGAATAGACGAACGAGCCGTCCCGGTTGCGTGGCGCCCATCTCTCGGCACCCGCCGCGCTTTGCCGGACCCATCCCTGCACATCATACTATCCGAGGTGCCACTTCATTCGTGAAGTGGTTCACAAACCACGCGGAAATATCTTCGCGGGGGATGCAACAGAACCGTCGGCTGCATGGTATTCTCTGGTTGAACAACCGTTGCGCGCCATGTGCAATTGAACCTTGGCTAGCATCGGCCCATCCCGCCGAAGGTTTATGCATGCAGTGTCCACGATGCCAGCAAGATAATCGCGACGAAGCAAAGTTCTGCCGGGAGTGCGGCATAGCGTTCGGCATCACCTGCGCGACCTGCGGCAGCCAGTTGCGCCCCGAAAGCAAGTATTGCGACAATTGCGGCGCGTCCGTTCCTGTCGTCGCGCCGAAACATGCAGTCCCCCTCCATTCGGCATCGCCATTCTTTCACCCGCCCAGTCCCCTGGCCCAGAGCATCTTCAGATCCGAAACGTCTCAGGAGGGCGAGCGGAAGCAGGTGACCGTGCTGTGCTCGGATATGAAGGGATCGACCGAGTATATCGCCGAGCTTGATCCCGAGGAGGCCCGCTCGCTGCTTGACCCCGTTCTCGAACGGATGATGGAAGCTGTCGGACGCTACGAGGGCACGATCAACCAGGTGATGGGCGACGGAATCCAGGCGCTGTTCGGGGCACCGATCGCGTACGAGGATCACGCCGTCCGGGCTTGTTTTGCCGCGCTCAAAATGCAGGAGCTGATCCGGAAGTACGCGGAGGAGGTGCGCCGGTCCAGGGGAGTCCCGCTGCTCGTACGCGTCGGACTGAACTCCGGCGAAGTCGTCGTGCGTTCGATGGGCAGCGAGTTGCACATGAACTACTCCGCTCACGGCCAGGCCGTACATCTGGCCGCGCGCATGGAGCAGATGGCCGTTCCGGGCACGATTCTGATGTCGTCACAGACGCTGCACCTGGCGCAAGGCTATGTCATGACCAGGTCACTCGGCCCGATGCTCGTCAAGGGGCTGAACGCGCCCGTGCTGTCTTACGAATTGCTGGGCGCCGTTGCCGTTTCGAGACTTCAGGCGCTGGCGCGGCACGGACTGACGCGTTTCGTCGGACGCGGCGACGAGATCAAGCAGTTGCGGCATGCACTCGATCTCGCTTATGCGCGCCATGGTCAAATCGTGGCACTGGTTGGCGAGCCGGGTGTCGGCAAGTCTCGTCTCATCCACGAGTTCACCAGCGCGCCCTACCTGGATTCCTGGCACGTCCTCGAAGCCGGCGCGCTCTCCTACGGCTCGGCCACCAGCTACCTGCCGGTTACGGAATTCCTCAGGAGCTATTTCCAGCTCACCACGTCCGACGATTCGCAGACCATTCGCGAGAAGGTCACCACCAAGCTCATGAGGCTGGATGAAGCGCTGCTGGCGGGGCTGCCGGCACTGCTCCTGTTGCTCGATCCTTCGCCCGACGACGCGCAGTCGTCCCCCTCGGACCGGCCGCAGCGCGGGCAGCGAATCCTCGAAGCCGTCAAACGGCTGTTGTTCCGCGAGAGCGAAGTACGGCCGCTCCTGCTCGTTCTCGAGGACCTGCACTCCATCGACCAGGAGACGATGGCCCTTATCGACGGCCTCGTCGATGGTCTTCCGGGTGCGCGGATCATGCTCCTGGTCAGCTTCAGGCCCGAATTTCATCATGGCTGGACCAGCAAGTCCTACTTCACCCAGGTCCGGGTCGATCCCCTGGAGCACGATATCGCGAGCGAGTTGCTCGACGCGCTGATCGGCCTCGACGAGGCGCTGGGACAGCTCAAGGAAATTCTCATCGAGAAAACGGGCGGAACGCCGTTGTTCCTGGAGGAGAGCGTGCGGTCTCTCGTCGAGACCGGCGTGCTCAACGGCAAGCATGCCGACTATCACAGCACAACGTCGATCGTCGAGCTCAAGATACCCGCGACGATCGAAGCCGTGCTGACCTCGCGTATCGACAGGCTATCTGTCGTTGACAAGCGCCTGCTGCAGGCCGCGGCCGTCATTGGCCATGAAGTGCCTCTCAGCATCCTGCAGGCGGTGGCAAACTTGCGCCCGGATCGGCTGCGCGAGGCGCTAAAGCGCCTCCAGGATGCCGAATTCCTCTACGAGACAAACCTGTTTCCGGACATCGAGTACAGGTTCAAGCACGCGCTCGTTCACGACGCAGCTTACCGGATGCTGTCGGCGGACCGGCGCCGCACGCTCCATACCGCCACCCTCATTGCCGGTGAGCAGGTGTATGCGGATCGGCTGATCGAAAAATCCGACTGGCTGGCCTTCCACGCCGTTCGCGCTCAGGCGTGGGACCGGGCGGTCGTCCATCTCCAGGTCGCCGCAATGCGGGAAGTCGCCCGTGCAGCAAACCGCATTGCGGTTCGGCACCTCGAAGGTGCGCTTATTGCCGTCGAGCATTTGCCGCCCGACGAGCGGGCCACGCTGGCGATCGATTTGCGAATCGACTTGCGGCATGCCTTGACGCCGTTGGGGCGCGTCCAGGAAACGCTTGATTGCCTCAACACGGCCGAACAGATTGCCGCACAGCTCGAGGACAGCGCGAGACTCGGACGGATTCATTCCTTTACCGCCAATTGTCTTGTCCTGAAGGCTCGCTATGCGGAGGCGCTGGCGACGGGCGAGCGGGCCTTGAGCCTGGCCGGCGGCAACGAGCGGCTGCAGCTCGCAACGAAGATGTACATGGCGCGCGCCAGACAGGCCCGCGGCGAATTCCGTGCGGCCATCGAATCGTTCGAAGGGATTCTGGCCATGCTCGACGGCAAGCCGTCGGACGACTTTCACGGCCTCCCCGTTCTGCCCGCGGCATTTGCCCGAAGCGGCCTTGCGATCTGTCTCGCCGCCGTCGGCGAGTTCGAGAAGGCAGAGGCCTGTGCCGCCGAGGCGGCGCGCCGGGCGGACGCGGTCGGACAGCCGGATTCGATCATATGGGCCCACTGGAGTATCGGATCGGTCGCCCTCAACAAGGGAGACGGCGGAGCGGCCGTCCTGGTTTTCGACCGCCTGCTCGACGTCTGTGCAACTCATGACCTGGACGCCTATGCCTCACGGATCATGGCCGGCCTTGGCCGGACGATGGCCCGGCTCGGGCAGGTCCAGGAGGGGATTGCGTTGCTGGAGAAAGCCGTCTCGCTCGACGAGATTGCCGAACCCCAGATCACGCGATCGCTCACGCTCACCGCCTATGTCGAAGCGCTGGTGCTGGCCGGCGAATTCGACAAGGCGCTGAAGACGCTGACCGACCTGCTGGAGCGGACGAGGAGCCTCGGCGAACGCGCGGCAGAAGCCCACGCCTGCTGGTTGGCGGCGACGATCCACGCCGCGCGCGCTGACGATCTTGAAGCCGGCGAGAGAATGATCGAGAGCGCGAGCGCCATTTCCAGCGAACTCGATCTGTTGCCGCTGCTGGCGCACTGTCACCTCACTCGCGCGGACCTCTACGGCCGGCAAGGGCTGCAGGCGGAGGCGAACGAGTTCCGCGATCACGGCGAGAAGCTTCTTAGCCAGCTCGGCATGAAGCCCTGGTTCCCGCCATCCGGCGGCGCCCCGGCGGAAACAGCCTAACGGGACTTGCGCTTCGCAATCTGCTTTGGACCGACCCTCGGCTTGCGCAAGACCTGTACATCGGGAGCTGCGAGCCCGAGACGGCGGGCGGCAGCGAGCACCTCGACGATCACGTTCTCGGTCAACTGCTTGTCGCCCTTGAGGGCAACGCGCAGTTCAAATGGGGCGGGAGATTTTGCTTTGGCCGCTCGACGGGTCGGAGACTGCTTCGTCTTCGAAGCCGTCATTTCTTCTTTTTCTTCTTCTTCGTGCGCAACAATTCTTTCGGCGTCGGATCACCCTTGATGGTGACACCCGCCAGATAGCTCCGTACTTTCTCATCCACAAACATGTTCTTGAGCTCGAGCACCCGTTTATTCCACTGATCCTTCTGGTCCTGGTTGATGGGACCGATGAACGTGAAGATAACGACCTGGTGCTCGCCCTCCTTTTGCAGCTGAATATATCCACCACTCATCGATGCACTTCCATGATTTTGGGCTCAATGAACGCCAGTATGGAACCAACTTTACATCAAACCGCGATTGCGACAAGCCCGGCTTTAACGTCCCCGCAGAATCCCCTGCCCGGCCTGTTCCAGAAGCTCTTCCGCAGGAAAGACCGCTGGAACCGCATCGATATCGCGCACCATGTAGTATTCGGCAGCCGATCCATGGGGTTCGGCAGCAACGCTGACCTTTTCGCCGGCGGCGGCCGCGGCAAACGACGCCACCATGTTGTCCCTGCCGACCGCCAGCAGCGCCGTCACGCCTGAAGGAAAGCGCCCGGCGTTGATCTCGGTAATCGCGGGCACGCCGTCCGCGGCCTCCTTCAGCTCGACGAAAAAGGCGCCCGTAGGCGCCTTTTCCAGTGCCTCGATCGCCCTCAGGGTAACCTTGACGGCCTCCGGCGCCGCAACGGTCTTGGCCAGCGAGCACATCGAGAAGATGCCGCTCGGATTGTTGCCGGCCGCGAAATAGCTGATCATCTCGACCGCCTGGGTTCGCAGCATGGTGCCCTTGTGCCACAGGCTGTGAACCACGAAGTGCCGCCCGGGCAGGTACTCGGCAAGCGTAAAGTCGGAAACCTTCACACCCTGCAAGTCCCGCCATTGCGTAATCCAGGACCGCGCCTGCTCGATATTGGCGACGGGGGTGGCGCCGAGCGACCGCGAGCCGCGGCGAGCGCGGCACCAAAGCAGGCCTTCGCTCGAGAACCTGGCAAAGATGCCGTCCAGGCTGCGAAGCGACTTGATCTCGAATGTGCGCGGGACCGGAACATTCCTGCGCCGCAGAAACTCGGTCAGCGCATACTTGTCCTGGCACAGGTCGATCGTCTCGCGGCGGGGGAGCAGCAGATCGATCTTGTAGCGGCGGCGGTGATCGGAAAGCACTTTGACGACGTTGTCGTTGGTCGCCATGACGACGTCGATCCGTTCCCGCTTGATGATCTCCAGGAGCGCGTCGGTGAATTCGCCGCCGTCGGGGTCCGGGGTGAGGTAGTTGGTGTCGGCGATCGACAATCTCAGAAAAAACCGATCGTGGTTCACGCCGACCACATGCGGTTTGGGCGACATGGCCCGAAGCGCACGGATCAGGTTTGCGCTTGAACCTGTGCCCGCGCCGGTAACCAGCGCGCGAACGACGCGTTTCTTCATCCAGTCCCCCCGTAAGCGAAAGCGACGCGTCCGCCGATCCCGGCGTTGCGGACGCGCCGCGTTGATCCAGTCTAAGGCATCTTCCTGAACTTGAAGTTGCTGAGTTGATCTTGTCCCGAGATGTCATCCATGGAGAACCCGGCAATTTGTCCCTGCTCGCGATAAAACGTGAACTTCACCTTGGAAAGCACGTTGCTGAATGCCGGCATCGGCGGCGGCATCGTCTTGAACGTGTCGGCGGCGGTGAGGGGGGACAGAGTGACCGTAGCGTATTTTTCGCGTGTGACCTGAATAGCCGTTCCATTCAAGCTCAGGGTGTAGGTGACGTCGAGTTCGTCACTGTGGAATTGGCCGGTGAATTCGCCCGGATTTGACGGCGGGGGCCCGGACGTGGCGCCCGGGACCGGCGCTTGCGGCGGCAGGGGCAACGACGTTGCACCGAGATAGAGTGCGGCCACATTCCGCACCAGCGCCCATGTCTGCTGCGAGTCCGGCAAGGCCAGGTTGGCCAGCAGCGCAATCGAGAGATTTTGGTTCGGAACGCGAATCAGGTGCGAGCGATATCCGGCATCCCGCCCATTGTGTTCGACGACCTTGATGTTGCCCTGCTCAGAAATGAACAATCCGAGCCCGTAGCCTCCGAGCCCCGGCGTTTGCATCTCCGCCAACGCGGCTGCGCCGCCGACGGTCATCGTGTCGAAGTTGGCGTCCCAGCGCATGAGGTCGTCAACGGTGGTCTGCAGGTTGGTCGGACCGGTGAGATCATAGTTCGGCATCCGCACCTCCCAACCCACTCCCGTGAGCGGCGGCGCTCGATAGCCATAGGCGCGATCGTCGACGATCGTGCCGTGGGTTTCGATGATCTGCGTCTTGGTCATGCCGAGCGGCTCGAAGATATGTTGCTTGCAAAAGGCCGAGAGCGAGAGCCCGGAGACCTTTTTGACGATCTCACCAGCGATCGTATAGTTGGTGTTGCTGTACGAATACTTGCTGCCGGGCGCGAAGTTCAGCGACTTCGACAATCCTACGAACCGGTTCATGACATCATCCCGGGTCACCACGTCGTCCGACAGGCGCCAACCCGCCATCGTGGCGAGCACCCACTGGTCCCTGATCCCGCTGGTGTGATGAAGCAGCTGCCCGATAGTGATCGGCTGGGTTATGCCGGCAAGTTCGGGAATGAGTGGGTTCGCACCCGTGTTCACGTTGGTGTTGAGGGTAATCGGCGTGATCGCCGGATTCCCAAGGCTCGGGTCGTTGATCAGCATCATGATCGCCATCGCCGTAAATTGCTTGGTCAGCGATGCAGCGTGGAAGACGGTGTCGGGCGAATTATAGATTTGGTGGTCGAGATCAGCACCGCCGTAGCCGTTGCGATAAACGACGTTGCCATTGTGGCGTACGGCGATCGCCATGCCGGGAGAATCGTTTCTATTCCAAACTTCGAAGATGTCGTCGATCTGATTGCTGAGGGAGGATGTCTTCGAACTAATGGAAGGTTTCTTCCTGATGAGAGCCTTGATCTTCGTCTTCTTGACAGGCTTCTTGGCTACCTTAGGGGGCTTTTTTTTCGCAGTTTTCATTGCACATACTCCTCGTGGTGAAGGGTTGCGCCGCGCGATCTGCGGGGGACTTGCCTCGATGCGATACCAAGTGTGCACGGGTCACGTCCCGGCCGAAAATCTAGACCGTTTGAAGGGGCGTGCCAACGCGCCAACGCTGCCAAACATTCTGCAGCGGCGGCTGCGGACCGGCTGTGAAGCAGCCCACAATTGCAGCGCAAACGAGCCGTCAGTCTTGTTGCGAAGCCGCGATCTGCAGCCGCAGTCGATCATGGCCGGGGGGGGCAAAGTTAATCCTTTTCGCCCATTTCGGCCCCGACAGGGTTGCCGCGGCGCCCCCCCTGCCTTACCTAGTGGCCATCATGAAATTCCTAGACGAGGCAAAGGTCTATATCCGCTCCGGCGACGGCGGTAACGGCTGCGTGGCGTTCCGCCGCGAAAAATTCATCGAGTTCGGCGGGCCCTCCGGCGGCAATGGCGGCCGCGGCGGCGACGTTATCGTCGAGGTCGTCGACGGGCTGAACACGCTGATCGACTATCGCTACCAGCAGCACTTCAAGGCGCCGAAAGGCACCAATGGCATGGGCAAGGACCGCCATGGCGCCAACGGCAAATCGATCATTCTCAAAGTGCCGGTAGGCACCCAGATTTTCGACGAGGACCGCGAAACGCTGATCCACGATTTCACCGAGCTCGGCGAAAAATTCGTGCTGGCCGAGGGCGGCAATGGCGGTTTCGGCAACGCGCACTTCAAGTCCTCGACCAACCGCGCGCCGCGCAACGCCAATCCCGGCCAGGAAGGCGAGGAGCGCTGGATCTGGCTGCGGCTGAAACTGATCGCGGACGCCGGCCTCGTCGGCCTGCCCAATGCCGGCAAGTCGACCTTCCTCTCCGTGGTCAGCGCGGCCAAACCGAAGATCGCGGACTATCCATTCACCACGCTGCATCCGCAGCTCGGCGTCGTGAATGCAGGGGGCCGCGAATTCGTGCTCGCCGACATTCCCGGACTGATCGAGGGCGCGCATGAAGGTGCGGGGCTCGGCGACCGCTTTCTCGGCCATGTCGAGCGCTGCCGCGTGCTGCTGCACCTGATCGACGCCACCTGCGAACATGCCGGCAAGGCCTACAACACGGTACGGACCGAGCTCGAGGCCTATGAAGGACATCTCGCCGACAAGATCGAGATCGTCGCGCTGAACAAGATCGACGCGGTGGCGCCGGATGAATTGAAGAAGCAGCGCGACCGCCTGAAACGCGCCGCGAAAAAGACGCCGCTGCTGCTGTCCGCCGTGACCGGCGAAGGCGTGCCGGAAGCGCTCAAGGCGCTGGTCGAGGTGATCGGCGAGGCCCCGGTCTCGCTCAAGGCCAAGGGCGGCCAGGCGGAGCCGTGGGCGCCGGTAACGCCGCCGCAGGGCTGATGGAAACTTAAGTCTCCCCACGGCCGCGCCACTTCCAAATCCGGAAGCTGGCGCGTATTGCTTCCCGACCATCCGCATCGTTCGACCGCATCATGAAACGCCCTGCGCTCAAAAACTTCCGCCGCATCGTCGTCAAGGTCGGCTCCTCGCTCCTGATCGATTCCCATGCGGGCGAGGTTCGCTCGGCGTGGCTGGCGGCGCTGGCGGCCGATATCGCCAAACTGCACGGCGAGGGCCGCGACGTTCTGGTCGTCTCATCCGGCTCGATTGCGCTCGGACGCAGCCGCCTGAAACTGCCGCGCGGCCCCCTGAAACTCGAGGAAAGCCAGGGCGCCGCCGCGGTCGGCCAGATCGCGCTGGCGCGGATCTGGTCGGAAGTGCTCGGGGCACATGGCATCGGCGCCGGACAGATCCTGGTGACGCTGCAGGACACCGAGGAGCGCCGCCGCTACCTCAACGCCCGATCGACCATCGCCAAGCTTTTGGAATGGCGGGCGGTGCCCGTGATCAACGAGAACGACACGGTTGCGACCAACGAAATCCGCTATGGCGACAATGATCGCCTCGCCGCGCGCGTCGCCACCATGACGAGCGCCGATCTGCTGATCCTGCTGTCCGACATCGACGGCCTCTATGACGCGCCGCCCGGCGCCAATCCCAACGCCAAACTGATTCCGATCGTCGAATCCGTCACCTCGGAGATCGAAGGCATGGCGGGCGCGGCCGAATCCGAATTGTCGCGCGGCGGCATGTTCACCAAGATCGAGGCGGCGAAGATCGCCACGACGTCGGGCACGCATATGCTGATCGCCTCGGGCAAGATCGAGCATCCGCTGCAGGCGATTGCCGATGGCGGGCGCTGCACCTGGTTCCTGACGCCGGCCAATCCCGTCACCGCGCGAAAACGCTGGATCGCGGGCTCGCTGGAACCGAAGGGAACGCTGACCATCGATGCCGGCGCGGTCGCCGCACTTCGCGCCGGCAAGAGCCTGCTGCCGGCCGGCGTGATCCGGATCGACGGCCAGTTCGCCCGCGGCGATGCGGTCGTGGTGCGCGGCCCCGACACCCACGAGATCGGCCGCGGCCTTGTCGCCTACGACGCCGAGGAAGCCGAAAAGATCAAGGGCCGCTCTTCGCCGGACGTGATGGCGATTTTGGGCGTCAGCGGCCGGGCGGAGATGATCCACCGGGATGATCTGGTGGTGGGGCCGGCAGGGACGATTCCGGCCAAGTAGGCCAATGGCCGAGCTGCCATTGCCGGTGCCGCCAGCCAGCCATGCCGGTTCCGGACCTCGCAAAAGCGGGATTTCCGTGCTAGGCCATGACCTTAATCAAGACACGAGACCACCGATGACCGCGCCTCTCAAGGCAATCGACGGCACCGCCGATCTGCCCGCTTTGATGACCGACCTCGCTACCCAGGCGCGCGCCGCCGCGCGGGTGCTGGCGCTGGCGCCGCCGGAGCAGAAGGATCGCGCGCTGGAAGCCATCGAGCGGGCGATCCGCGCCAACGCGCAAAAGATCCTCGCGGCCAATGCCGAGGACGTCGCGGAAGTACGCGCCGGCGGCGCGACCTCGGCCTTTATCGATCGGCTGACGCTGACGCCCGCGCGCATCGAGGCGATGGCCGACGGCGTGGCCACGGTGCGCGGCATTCCCGATCCGGTCGGCACCGTCACCGAGAGCTGGCAGCGTCCCAATGGGATGACCATCGAACGCGTGCGCGTGCCGCTCGGCGTGATCGGCGTGATCTTCGAGAGCCGTCCCAATGTCGCCGCCGATGCCGGCGTGCTGTGCCTGAAGTCCGGCAACGCGGTGATCCTGCGCGGCGGCTCCGACAGTTTCCGCTCCTGCCGCGCGATCCATGATTGCCTGGTGCAGGGCCTTCGCGAGGCGGGTCTTCCCGAAGCTGCGATCACGCTGGTGCCGACGCGCGACCGCGCCGCCGTCGGCCTGCTGCTGACCGGATTGAACGGCGGCGTCGATGTGATCGTGCCGCGCGGCGGCAAAAGCCTCGTCGCACGCGTCGAGGCGGAAGCCCGCGTGCCGGTGTTCGCGCATCTCGAAGGCGTCAACCACGTCTATGTCGATCGGTCGGCCAATCTCGAAATGGCGAAGAAGATCGTGCTCAATGCCAAGATGCGCCGTCCCGGCGTTTGCGGCGCCGCCGAGACCCTGCTGGTCGATCGCGCTGGTGCGGCCACGAACCTGAAGCCGCTGGTCGAGATGCTGATCGAGGCCGGCTGCGAGGTGCGCGGCGACGACGCCGTGCAGAAGATCGATGGGCGCGTGAAACCCGCCTCCGATGAGGACTGGGACACCGAATATGAGGACGCCATCATCTCGGCGAAAGTCGTCGACGGCCTCGACGCGGCGCTTGCCCACATTCAAAGTCACGGCTCGCATCATACCGATGCGATCGTGACGGAGGACGGTCATGCAGCCGAGAGGTTTCTCAGCGAGGTCGATTCGGCGATCGTGCTGCACAACGCCTCGACGCAGTTCGCCGACGGCGGCGAGTTCGGCTTCGGCGCCGAGATCGGAATTGCCACCGGCAAATTCCACGCCCGCGGCCCGGTCGGCGCCGAGCAGCTGACGAGCTTCAAGTATCGCGTTCACGGCACCGGGCAGACGCGGCCGTGAACATAACCCCGCGCGCGCGGTGACCCGGCTGATGCCATTGCAATCCGCCGCGCAGGCCATTCCCTTCCATACCAACGGCATGCGCGTCGGCCTGCTCGGCGGCTCGTTCAATCCGCCGCACGCCGCGCATCGCGCCATCAGCCTGTTTGCGACTGAAGCGCCTGAAACTCGATCGCGTCTGGTGGCTGCTGACGCCGGGTAATCCACTCAAGGACAACGGCCAACTACACGGAATTTCCGAACGCGCCGATGCCGCACGAAAAGTCGCCGACGATCCGCGCATCGATGTCAGTTGTCTCGAAGCTGTCATCGGCACCAGATACACTGTCGATACGATCATCCATTTGCGCCGCCGCGTTTCCGGCGTGCATTTCGTCTGGATCATGGGCGCCGACAATCTCGCGCAATTTCATCGCTGGCAAAGCTGGCGGCGCATCGCTTCCGAGGTGACGATTGCGGTGATCGACCGCCCGCCACAGAGTTTTCGAGCGTTAGCCGCACCGGCCGCACAGGCCTTGGCGCGGTATCGCCTGCCCGAGAATCAGGCGGCCCGGCTAGCGGATCAGCACGCCCCCGCCTGGGTCTTCCTTACCGGCCTGAAACTGGACATGTCGTCGACCGGGCTGCGGAACCCGGACGGGAGCTGGAAGGCAAAGAAGTGACAGTTTAGTTCGAACCGGCAGGTGGGATTCACTGGAATATTGAAACCGTTAACCCCACATGCCTAATATGGTCCGCAGACGCCGGGATTCGGCGTTCGCGATACAGTGAAAGGAATGGTCCCTGGCCACATCTGTATTGTCCAAGTCTGTTTTACCCAAGGCCTCCAGCAAGGCTGCCGGCAGTAAGGCTCCTGCCAAGTCTGCCAAGACCCCGCGTAAAACATCGACGCAAGCTGCGGCCTTGAAGGCGCAACCCGACGCCGACAAGACGCTGAATATGATCCTCTCCCGCCTCGACGATATGAAGGCGGAAGAAACGGTCACCATCGACCTTCGCGGCAAATCCGCATTTTCCGATTACATGATCGTCACCACAGGCCGGGCCAACCGGCATGTCGGCGCGATCGCGGAAAACGTCACGAAAACCCTGAAGGAAAACGGCATCAAGAACATCCATGTCGAGGGCTTGCCCAATTGCGACTGGGTGCTGATCGATTCCGGCGATGTGGTCGTGCACGTGTTCAGACCCGAGGTGCGCGAATTCTACAATCTCGAAAGGTTGTGGACGCAAAACCCGGCGGCGGCAGCGATCTGAACCCTCGGCCGGTGCGAATTGGCTGAGGCGCCTGTAGTGTCTGCTTGCGCGCGCTTGAGAAGCGCGCGTGCCGGAAAGTGCACGCCAGAAACACCATTCATGCGCCTCGTCGTGGTCTCAATCGGCCGGCTGAAGCAGGGTCCGGAGCAGGAACTGGCCGAACGCTATCGCGAGCGCTTCGAGGACATCGGCCGCAAGCTCGGCTTTCGCGGCCTCGCGATTCATGAAATTCCGGAAAGCCGCGCGCGCGACACCGCGACCCGGATATCGGAGGAGGCCGCGGCGATTGCGGCGGCGATACCGGAAAAATCCGTGCTGGTGGCGCTGGACGAGCACGGCAAGAGCATCGATAGCGCGACCTTCGCCCGGCAGCTCGGCCAATGGCGGGACGAGGGGATCGCCAATACAATTTTCGTGATCGGAGGCGCGGACGGACTTTCGCCCGATTTGCAGCGCAAGGCTAAAATACGCATTGCGTTCGGCTCGGCGACCTGGCCGCATCAAATGGTCCGCGTCATGCTTCTTGAACAGATTTACCGGGCCGCGACCATCCTGGCCGGCCACCCCTACCATCGTGCGTAAAGCACGGTGACGTGAATACGGATAACGCCGAATAGACCGGATGCATTCAACGCGGGACATTCATTCATTCGACAATTCCGGCCGCGGCAGGCCGCTGCTGTCGGCTGTCTCGCTTTCCCTGCTGCTGTTCTCCGCAAACTTCGCCGCGGCTTCGCTTTCGCCGGCGGTAGCGCAGTCCGCAACCCCCGCACAGCAGGCGACGGCAATTTCTCCCGATGCCATCAAGCAGCGCGAGGAGGAACTCGAGGCCGCGCGCGAGCAGCAGCGCAAGGCGGCCGAACTGCAGCAAAAACTAAAGGCCGATATCGCGGCGATCGGTCAGGACCGCTCCAAGCTCAACCAGCAACTGATCGATATCGCCACCCAGGTGCGCAGCGTCGAGACCCGGATCGGCGAGAGCGAGGCCGAGCTGCGCCCGCTCGACAGCCGCGAACAAGCGGTCAGGGCTTCGCTCGATTCGCGCCGCGGCGAAATCGTCGAGGTGCTGGCGGCGCTGCAACGCGCCGGCCGGCGCACGCCGCCGGCGCTGCTGGTCCGGCCCGAAGACGCGCTGCAATCGCTGCGCACCGCCATGCTGCTCGGATCGGTCGTGCCCGAATTGCGCGGACGCGCGGAGAAACTCGCCGCCGATCTCGGCGAACTGGTGAGCTTGCGCCAGCGCATCGCCACCAAGCGCGACGAACTGGCGCGGGACCGCGACCGGTTGAAGGACGATTCTGTCAGGCTGGCTGCGCTGGTTGAAGAACGGCAGCGCAAACAGAGCGCGATCGAAAAGGACGTCGAGGCCGAAGGCGCGCGCGCCATCAACCTGTCCAGGCAGGTCGAGGGCCTGCAGGGCCTGATCACGAAAATGGAGCAGGACCTGAAGAGTGCGGCCAAGGCGGCCGCCACCGCCAGCCTGCAGGGCGCTCCGGCTGCGCCGGGCGGCAAACCCAACCTGGGGGCGTTGAAGGACCCTGCCCGATTGACCCCGGCCATCGCCTTCGCCTCCGCCCGGGGCCTGTTCGCCTTTCCGGTCAACGGCCGCAAGATTCGCGATTTTGGCGGTTCCGACGGTTCCGGTGGCGTAGAAAAAGGCATTTCCTTGACAACCAAGGCCGGCGCGCAGGTCACAACACCGTGTGACGGCTGGGTTGTTTACGCCGGGCCCTTTCGCAGCTACGGACAACTCTTGATCCTCAATGCCGGGGGCGGGTATCATGTCCTGATCGCCGGGATGGAGCGCATTTCGGTAAACATCGGCCAGTTTGTACTTACGGGGGAGCCGGTCGCGACCATGGGATCGACGTCCCAGGTGGCATCCATTCTCGCGACGACCGCGAGCCAGCCGGTGCTGTATGTCGAGTTCCGTAAGGACGGCACTCCAATCGACTCAGGCCCATGGTGGGCCGCAAGTGAAGGCGAAAAGGTTCGCGGATGATGCGCAAGACTTCTGTAATTCTTCTCAGCGCCGCCACCGGTGCGGCTTTGACGCTCTTCGTTACGCAGCCTCGTTCCGTGCTGATGGGATCGAGTGCGCGTGCGGCCACCTCCGACACCTACCGCCAGCTCAATCTGTTCGGCGACGTGTTCGAGCGCGTGCGCAGCGACTATGTCGAAAAGCCCGACGACTCCAAGCTGGTCGAATTGGCGATATCAGGCATGCTGGCCGGCCTCGATCCGCATTCGAGCTACATGGATGCGAAGAGTTTTCGCGACATGCAGGTGCAGACCCGCGGTGAGTTCGGCGGGCTCGGCATCGAGGTCACGATGGAAGACGGCCTGATCAAGGTGGTCTCGCCGATCGACGACACCCCGGCGTCGAAGGCCGGCATCATGGCCAACGACATCATCACCAATCTCGACGACGAAGCCGTGCAGGGTCTCACCCTCAACCAGGCGGTCGAGAAGATGCGCGGGCCGGTCAACACCAAGATCCGCCTCAAGATCATCCGCAAGGGCCGGACAATCCGATCGAAGTCACGCTGGTGCGCGACAACATCCGCGTCCGCTCGGTGCGCGCCCGCGTCGAACAGGACGACATCGCCTATATCCGCGTCACCACCTTCAACGAGCAGACCACCGAGGGCCTGAAGCGCGAGATCGGCAACCTCTCGAACCAGATCGGCGACAAGCTGAAGGGCTACATCATCGATCTCCGAAACAATCCCGGCGGCTTGCTGGAGGAGGCGGTCACCGTTTCCGACGCCTTCCTGGAGCGCGGCGAGATCGTCTCGACCCGCGGCCGCAATGCCGAGGAAACCCAGCGCCGCGCGGCGCATACGGGCGACCTGACCAAGGGCAAGCCGATCATCGTGCTGGTCAATGGCGGCTCGGCCTCGGCCTCCGAAATCGTCGCCGGCGCGCTGCAGGACCACAAGCGGGCCACGCTGGTCGGCACCCGCTCGTTCGGCAAGGGCTCGGTGCAGACCATCATCCCGCTCGGCAGCGGCAACGGCGCGCTGCGGCTTACCACCGCGCGCTATTACACGCCGTCGGGCAAATCGATCCAGGCCAAGGGCATCGTGCCCGACATCGAGGTGCTGCAGGACGTGCCGGAAGAATTGAAGTCGCGCACCGACACCAAGGGCGAAGCTTCGCTGCGCGGCCATCTGAAGAACGACGGCGACGAGAAGACCGGATCGCAATCCTACGTGCCGCCGGACGCCAAGGACGACAAGGCGCTGAAGACCGCGGCCGACCTGCTGCACGGCATCAAGTCGACCGCGACCGCAGCACCCGCAACCGGCGACAAGGCGGCGATCGACAAGCCGGCCACCAAGGCCGCGAACTGATCGGCGCTGCCAGCCAGCATTCGAAAAAAGGGCGGCCTTCGGGTCGCCCTTTTTGCTGGGCGCGCTCCGAACTGCCGTGGCCCTGCCCCGCCGTGGTATCGTCAGCCCCGGTGATTCGGGGAGGTCCATGACGGAAATGACCGACGATCTGAGCACGCCGCTCGGACAGAAGACAGAGCGCCAGAAGCGCCGGTTCCGGCTGCCCTTCACTGCGATGCAGGCGCTGGCTGTGCTGCTCGGCCTGTTCCTGGTCGCCTTCCTCACCGTAGCCCTTTTCACCGACAACCCGTTCGGCGGCGAGCCGGTCGCCCGTATCGCGCTGCGCCACGCCGGCGGCGGACGAAAAGCTGCCTGGACGGCCTCCGGCCGCCCCGAACCGGCTGCGAAATCTGTCCAGCAGGCGCCAACCGGCGACAACAAGACCGTCACCATCATCGACGGCTCCAGCGGCAAGCGCCAGGATGTCGTGATCGGCAGCGATGCCGGCGACAAGTCCGGCGCCGAGCCGGCGCCGGCGACGGCAATGGCCGGTATCGACCAGCGGCTGCTGGAAAAGTCCCGTTACGGCATGATCCCGGTGGTTGCCGACGGCCTGAAGCCCTTCACGGTCTATGCAGCCGACGCCGACCGCACCAAGGCCGCCAAGATGCCGGTCGTCGCCATCGTCGTCGGCGGGCTCGGTGTCGGCGCCGCCAAGACGGCCGATGCCATCATGAAGCTGCCGCCGGCCGTGACGCTGGCATTCACGCCTTACGGGGCAGACCCCGCCAAGCTCGCCGAGCGGGCCCGTGCGCAGCGCCACGAGATCCTGCTTCAGGTTCCGATGGAGCCGTTCGACTATCCCGACAATGACCCCGGCCCGCAGACCCTGCTCACGACGCTGACACCGGAGCAGAACATCGACCGGCTGTACTGGCATCTCAGCCGGTTCCAGGGCTATGCGGGGATCGCCAATTTCATGGGTGCACGTTTCACGGCCACCGACGCCGTGATGCAGCCGATCATCCGCGAGGCGGCCAAGCGCGGCCTCGGCTATCTCGATGACGGCTCCTCGCCGCGCAGCGCCGCACCTTCCCTGACGGCGGCCCAGGCGATGCCCTTCGCCAAGGCCGATTTCACCATCGATGCCGTGCCGACCTCGGCCGAGATCGACCGGACGCTGGTCAAGCTGGAGACGCTCGCCAAGGAGCGCGGACTGGCCGTGGGCGTCGCCTCGGCGCTGCCGATTTCAATCGAGCGGCTGGCCGCCTGGATCAAGACGCTCGACAGCCGCGGCATTATGCTTGTGCCATTGACAACGGCGATGCTGAAATCAAAATCAGGCTAGAGCTTCGGTTCTGATTCAATCAGAACCGAAGCTCTAGATTCTTGTTTTGACGCGTTTTCTTCACGCGAAGCGGCATCCACTTCGCTCGAAAACGCTATAGAGATCAATCTGATGGCGGCGATCCGGATTTTCCCGGACTGCGCCGGACCGACCAATTGCGGGTGGACTTGATGCAAGCAAAGGAATCGTGAGGGACATGGCGCGCTACGAGGACCTGCCTTACCGGACCTGCGTCGGCATGATGCTGATCAATGCGGCCGGGCTGGTCTTCATTGGCCGCCGCGCCGGCGGCATCGAGCATGTCGACGAAACCCATGTCTGGCAGATGCCGCAGGGCGGCGTCGATCCCGGCGAGGACACCTGGGAAGCCGCCAAGCGCGAGCTTTACGAGGAAACCAGCGTCCGCTCGGTGGAGAAACTCGGCGAAGTCCCGGATTGGCTGATCTACGACATTCCACGCACGGTGGCCGGCCGCGCCTGGAAGGGCCGCTACCGCGGACAGCGGCAGAAATGGTTCGCGGTGCGCTTTACCGGCAAGGACGCCGAAATCAACGTCTCGAGTCCCGGCGGCGGACACAAGGCCGAATTCGTGAACTGGCGCTGGGAGCCGATGAAAAATCTCCCGAACCTGATCGTTCCGTTCAAGCGGCCGGTCTATGAACGCGTGGTCAAGGAATTCTCCAGCCTCGCGGGCGGCTAGAACCGGATCGGTTGGAGTCGACTGACACAGAATCGCGAAAACAACCCCATGCAAAGTAGAATGGGCCTCGTCTCGCAGCACGCAGGCCGCTTGCGTCCGGGGCACGAATGGTCTGTCGTCACGGCCCAACCTGGCCTCATCCTGCTCTAGCTCTTTTCAAGTTGCGCTACCGCGGCGCTATCCGGTACCCCTCGAACGCCATGTCCGACAAACCCTATCGCCCCAACGTGGGTATCGCGCTGTTCAACACCTCGGGCCAGGTGCTGATCGGCCGTCGCTTCCGCGACGACGGACCGGAAATCATTCTTCCCGGGCTGGAATGGCAGATGCCGCAGGGCGGCATCGACGCCGACGAGAACCCGCGCGATGCCGTCATGCGCGAACTCTGGGAGGAGACCGGGGCGGTCAGCGCCGAATATCTCGGCGAGACCGATTGGACCACATATGAGTTCCCGCCCTATGACGGACCGGCGACGCATCGCCTTGCCCGGTTCCGCGGCCAGCGGCAGAAATGGTTCGCGCTGCGGTTCACCGGCCGCGACGACGAGATCGACCCGCTGACGCCGCGCAACGGCCAGCCGGCCGAATTCGATTCGTGGCGCTGGGAACGGCTCGACCGCGTCGCCGACCTGGTGGTGCCGTTCCGGCGCGAGGTGTACCGGATGGTGGCGCGGGAATTTACGGGGTTCGCCCGATAGGTTTGCACGGTCTCGCCGCAGCCGCGGGACCAGGTGCATGGCGGCGTCTCGTCGTTAACCATTTTTCGGCCCGCCAAGTTCGCCGAAAGCGCCCGATGCCGTCGACGGTTCGGCGTCAGCGAACCTTTTGCCATCGTGCGCAGACTAATGGGCTCAGCCTTGAATAATCCGCGCTGCACGGTGTCTTGCCTCACATGATGGAAGTGACTGTAACCAAGCGCCGCCGCAGTTGGGAGTGGCGAGTGCACGACTACAATGGCACGCTGCTCATGCACGGGCGCGAGCGTAGCCGTCCGGCTGCCCGCTACCAGGGTTACCGGAGCCTGTTCCTGCTGTTGGCCGTCGGCCGGAGGCCCACGGCCTTCAGGGCTGCCGAGACTTTCCCGAACACCAGATCAATCGGATTCAGGCGCCAGCAGGTCGTGGTCTAGTTAGGTCCGACCGAAAACGGGCCAATGGCGATGACCTGACAATTGCTGTCCCGCGCGGCGCATTCGGCGAGCGCCGCATTGACCGCAGCCTGTTCCGTCGCCGCCTTCAATCCCAGCCCGGGACGGCCGGCCGCACCGACCGCGACCGCGTTCCAGCCGCTCGAGGCATCCGCGAGCCGGCGCGCGACGTCGTCGCGCGCGTCGGCTGATATCATCGTGTTGCCGGCAGCCTTGAAGAAGCCGGTTATCTTGAGCGAGGCCGGAATCGGAACCACGAAATTATCGTTGAGCGCGACGATCATGCAGGGGACGCCGGCGATCCCGCCGCAGGATTCGAGCGCCCGCCGCACGGCTTCCTCGACACTGTCCGATGCAATGGGAAAGAACAGCGCGCCGCCGGGGCCCAGCGCGAGCGCCTTGTTCTTTCGCGCCGGCACATACACGCTTCAAGCCGCGCCTTGCCGGCCTCGCGGGTGAGCGGGACATATCTTGGCGGTGAAGGGCTGCTCGGTCGCGGCGTCGTGCCTGATCCAGGGCAGCGGCGGCATCGGCGGCCTGCCGGGCGCGTAAACGACGGTATCGCCGACCGCGTATAGTTCGCATTTGCGCGGCGATTGCGCGGCATCGGCGCGCTTCTGGCATTGCTCCACCGCGGCCGATTTCGCAGCCTCCTCGCTCGGCTGGGCGGTGACGAAAGCGTTGAACCCGCCGATATTGAGCGCGAACGCCTTGAAATCGGCGGCCGGCGCGTAGTCGGAAGCAAGCGTGGCGCGAACCTTGTCGCCGATGAAGGGAATGTTGGCCGCGGCGAATTTTTCTGACGATACGACCATCGGCGACGAGGGCGATGGCGAGCCACCGATGCGGCCGCTGTGGTGGGCGACCGGCGCTGCAGCAGCCGGCGGAGCAGAGCCGCCGGCGGTGGGGTCGCGGCGGCAGCCGACGGCGCCGGGCTCGCAGCGCTGACGGGAGCGGCGACCTTTGACGGCGCCGACGTCTCGAGCTTGGTGAAATAGAGAAAGCCACCGACACCGATCGCGGCCAGGCTGACCACGGTGACCGCGACCGGCCACATCCAGTTCGGCTGCGCCGCGCCTTGCGCCTTCGCCGGCTTCTTGACCTGCGGCGTGGCGTAGGTGCCGTCTTCGCGGCGCATCGCCACCATGTAGGCGTGCACCGGCGTCGGGATGTTCTTCACCTCCTGCGCGCCGATGTCGGCAAACTGCACCGACAGCTTGTTGGCGACCTGCTCATGCACCGCGCGCGAGATGCAGATGCCGCCGACTTCGGCGAGGCCCTCCAGTCTGGCTGCGATGTTGACGCCATCGCCCAGAAGGTCGCCGTCCCGTTCGACCACGTCGCCGATGGTGATGCCGATGCGAAAGGCCATCTGCCGGCTCGGCGGATAGGCCATGTTGCGGGTACGCAGGCTCTCCTGGATATCGATCGCGCAGCGCACGGCTTCGACCGCGCTCGGAAATTCGGCGAGCACGGCATCGCCAGCGGTATTGAAAATGCGGCCGCCGCCCTTGGCGATGAAATCGTCGGTCACCTGACGGTAGGACGCCAGCCGACGCAGCGTCTCCTCTTCGTCCTCGGCAACCAATCTGGAGTAGCCGGCAATATCGGCCGCAAAAATCGCCGCGATCTTGCGTTTCATCGAAAGCCAGCCCCGCACAACCATCTGCTGCGGCAGAATGCCGCCAGAAGTTCCCTGGCGCAACCATCGCGTTTGGCGCGAAAGCGCGTCCGCGGGTCGATCAGGAGGGGGACTGGGCCGTCAAAACAAAGTTTAGCGCCCTTCCGGGTAGGACGAGCGCTGAACTTGTTCAGATTAGATATTGGGCCCCGAAGCGATGCCCCGGGGCTTAGGTGCGTGGTCTCATTAGCACGCAGCCAAATTCGGATTGATGCGAGTCTGACGAATGCCAGTGTTCGCTGACTGCTTCCCGCCGATATGATACACTAATGATCTTCGTAGAGGAGAATGGATTCCATGGCATGCCCCCCAATTGTGGGGGCGAGATGAGATAGGCGGTTAGGCCACACGATGGGAGGAGGCTATGACCATCGAAAGCATTCTGAGGCGGAAGGGCACCGACGTCACAACAATAGCTCCGGAAGCCAGCATTAAGAGGGCGGCAGACTGGCTCCGCGCAAAGAATATTGGCGCTCTCGTGGTGACGAGTGAGAGCGCCATTCTTGGACTCATTTCCGAACGTGAAATCGTTCATGCATTTTCTCGCTATGGCGAGACAGCCGGGTCGATGCCTGTGAAGGACATCATGCAATACGGTGTGCCCACCGTGTCCCCGGACGAGAGTGTTAATCGCGTGATGAACCTGATGACGCACCATTAGTGCATAGCCGTCGAGGTGAGCTCCTGCTGGATGCTCTTGTAGTGGTCGAGCCGCTCGATGGCGCGATCGAGTTCGGAGCCTTCCTTCTCGGCGAGCTTCGCTTCCATCTCGGCAATCGACTCGGCGAACTGCGCGCGGTCGAGATCCTCCAACGAGGTAGCGACGTCGGCAAGCACGGTGAGGCCGTTCTCCGACATTTCGGCAAGGCCGCCGAGCACGATGACCTTCTGATGGGTGCCGCCGCGGTGATGGTCAGGATGCCCGGGCGGATCGCGGCGACGACCGGCGCATGTCCGGCGAGCACGCCGAAATCGCCTTCCACGCCGGGAACGTCAACCTGATCGACCTCGCCGGAGAAGGCGAGCTTTTCGGGCGAGACGAGATCGAAGTGGAAGGTGGCCATGGGTAACCTGCGAATAGCGAGTAGCGAATGGCGAGTAGCGAATGGTGCAGGGAAGTAGCGCTTATCTATTCGCTACTCCCTATTCGCCATTCGCCTCTTAAGCTGCTTCAGCCGCCAGCTTCTTGCCCTTCTCGACGGCTTCTTCGATGGTGCCGACCATGTAGAAGGCCGATTCCGGCAGATGATCGTACTTGCCTTCGCAGATCGCGCGGAAGCCCTTGATGGTGTCGGCGAGATCGACGAACTTGCCGGGCGAGCCGGTGAAGACTTCGGCGACGTGGAACGGCTGCGACAGGAAGCGCTCGATCTTGCGGGCGCGGGCCACCGCGATCTTGTCCTCTTCGGACAGTTCGTCCATGCCGAGAATGGCGATGATGTCCTGCAGCGACTTGTACTTCTGCAGCACCTGCTGAACCATGCGCGCGGTGTTGTAGTGATCCTCGCCGACGACGAGCGGGGAGAGCATGCGCGAGGTCGAGTCGAGCGGGTCCACCGCCGGATAGATGCCCTTTTCCGAGATCGCGCGGCTCAGCACCGTGGTCGCGTCCAGATGGGCGAACGAGGTGGCGGGCGCCGGGTCGGTCAAGTCGTCGGCCGGCACGTAGATCGCCTGCACCGAGGTGATCGAGCCCTTGTGCGTCGTGGTGATGCGCTCCTGCAGCGCGCCCATGTCGGTGGCGAGCGTCGGCTGATAACCCACGGCCGAAGGAATACGGCCCAGCAGCGCCGACACTTCGGAGCCGGCCTGCGTGAAGCGGAAGATGTTGTCGACGAAGAACAGCACGTCCTGGCCCTGGTCGCGGAAGTGCTCGGCGACCGTCAGACCGGTGAGGCCGACGCGGGCGCGGGCGCCCGGGGGTTCGTTCATCTGGCCGAACACCAGCGCGCATTTCGACTTCACGCTCGGATCGGGATTTTTCGGATCGGCGTTGACCTTGGATTCGATGAACTCGTGATAGAGGTCGTTGCCTTCGCGGGTACGCTCGCCGACGCCGGCGAACACCGAGTAGCCACCATGGGCCTTGGCGACGTTGTTGATCAGTTCCTGAATCAGCACGGTCTTGCCGACGCCGGCGCCGCCGAACAGGCCGATCTTGCCGCCCTTGGCGTAAGGCGCCAGCAGGTCGACGACCTTGATGCCGGTGACGAGAATTTCAGCTTCGGTGGACTGGTCGGTATAGGTCGGCGCTTCCTGGTGGATGGCGCGCAGGTCTTCGGCGGTGACGGGACCGGCTTCATCGATCGGCTCGCCGATCACGTTCATGATGCGGCCGAGCGTGCCGGCGCCGACCGGCACCGGATCGGGTGCCGGTGTCGGTGACTTCCTGACCGCGGACCAGACCCTCGGTGGTGTCCATCGCGATGGTGCGCACCGTGGATTCGCCGAGATGCTGCGCCACTTCGAGCACCAGACGGTTGCCGCCGTTCTTGGTCTCGATCGCGTTCAGAATGGCGGGCAGATGTCCCTCGAACTGCACGTCGACGACGGCGCCGATGACCTGCGTGATGCGTCCGGTCTGGTTGGCGGGTGTGGCCATAAACTCTCTCCTTCGAATTCGTATCTAGACAACCGTCAGTTTGATCGTGCCTGTCGCCGTTACATCGCCTCGGCGCCGGAGATGATTTCAATCAGCTCCTTGGTGATCATGGCCTGACGGGTTCGGTTGTAAATCAGGGTCTGCTTGCGGATCATGTCGCCGGCGTTACGGGTGGCGTTGTCCATCGCGCTCATCTGCGCGCCGTAGAACGAGGCGTTGTTTTCCAGCAGCGCACGGAAGATCTGCACCGCGAGATTGCGCGGCAGCAGCCGCGTCAGGATCTCGTCTTCTTCCGGCTCGTATTCGTAAGACGTGGCCGGGCCGGCATTCGCTGCCGGCGCTTCCACCACCAGCGGAATGATCTGCTGGGCGGTCGGGATCTGCGAGATCACGGATTTGAAGCGCGAATAGAACAGCGTGCAGACGTCGAACTCGCCGGCCTCGAAGCGCGCCAGAACCTTTTTGGCGATGTCTTCGGCATTGACGAAGCCGAGCTGGCGAACCGAGCGCAGGTCGACGTGCTCGATGATGTTCTTCTCGAAGGTTCGGCGGAGCTGCTCGTAGCCCTTGCGGCCGACGCAGAAAATCTTGACCTCTTTGCCCTGGTTGAGCAGCGACTGCGCGCGCTCGCGCGCCAGACGCACGATCGACGAATTGAAGGCGCCGGACAGGCCGCGCTCGCCGGTGCAGACCAGCAGCAGATGCACCTGATCCCTGCCGGTGCCGGCCAGCAGCGCCGGGGCGCCGGGCGAAGCGGCCGCGGCGCGACGCGATATTGGAGATCACCGCGTCCATCTTCTCGGCGTAGGGCCGCGCCGCTTCGGCAGCGGTCTGCGCGCGGCGCAGCTTGGAAGCCGCGACCATCTGCATCGCCTTGGTGATCTTCTGCGTCGCCTTGGTCGAGGCGATGCGGACCCGCATGTCTTTAAGTGAAGCCATTCTCAGTTCACCCCGGCGACCTGTTTTTCAACCCGGTCGCGAACCCCTCGTTCGTCATGCCCGGCCTTGTGCCGGGCATCCACGTCTTATCTGTCAGTCCGCCACGGTCAAAGACGTGGATGGCCGGGACAAGCCCGGCCATGACGGAATGAATCAAGCAAACGTCTTGGCGTAACCTTCGACCACGCTCTTCAGCTTGCCGGCGAGATCGTCGGAGAGATCGCGGCTGTCACGAATGCCGTTGAGGATCTCGACGTTCTTGCCGCGCAGCAGCGACAGCAGGCCGTCCTCGAACGCACGGACCTTGCCGAGCGGAAGCGCGTCGAGATAGCCGTTGGTGCCGGCCCAGATCACGCAAACCTGCTCTTCCATCTTCAGCGGCGAGAACTGCGGCTGCTTCAGGAGTTCGGTCAGGCGCGAGCCGCGGTTCAAGCAGGCGCTGCGTCGAGGCGTCGAGGTCGGAGCCGAACTGCGCGAACGCCGCCATTTCGCGGTACTGCGCCAGCTCACCCTTGATCTTGCCGGCGACCTTCTTCATCGCCTTGGTCTGCGCCGACGATCCGACGCGCGACACCGACAGACCGACGTTCACCGCCGGACGGATGCCCTGGAAGAACAGATCGGTTTCCAGGAAGATCTGGCCGTCGGTAATCGAAATCACGTTGGTCGGGATGTAGGCCGACACGTCGTTGGCCTGGGTTTCGATGACAGGCAGCGCGGTGAGCGAACCCGAGCCCTGGTCCTTGTTGAGCTTCGCGGCGCGCTCGAGCAGGCGGGAATGCAGATAGAACACGTCGCCGGGATAGGCTTCGCGGCCCGGCGGGCGGCGCAGCAGCAGCGACATCTGGCGATAGGCGACGGCCTGCTTGGACAGATCGTCATAGATGATGACGGCGTGCATGCCGTTGTCGCGGAAGTACTCGCCCATGGTGCAGCCGGTGAACGGCGCGATGTACTGCATCGGCGCCGGATCGGACGCGGTGGCGGCGACGATGATCGAATATTCCAGCGCGCCCTGCTCTTCCAGCACCTTGACGAACTGGGCAACGGTCGAACGCTTCTGGCCGATCGCGACGTAGACGCAATACAGCTTGATGTTCTCGTCCGGCTGCGCGTTGAGCGGCTTCTGGTTCAGGATGGTGTCGAGCGCGATCGCGGTCTTGCCGGTCTGGCGGTCGCCGATGATCAGCTCGCGCTGGCCGCGGCCGACCGGGATCAGCGCATCGATCGCCTTGAGGCCGGTCGCCATCGGCTCGTTCACCGACTTGCGCGGAATGATGCCGGGCGCCTTGACGTCGACGCGCATACGCTTGTCGGCCTGGATCGGGCCCTTGCCGTCGATGGGATTGCCGAGCGCGTCGACCACGCGGCCGAGCAGGCCCTTGCCGACCGGCGTGTCGACGATGGCGCGGGTGCGCTTGACGGTCTGGCCTTCCTTGATCTCGCGGTCGGCGCCGAAGATCACGATACCGACGTTGTCGGTTTCGAGGTTCAGCGCCATGCCGCGGGTGCCGTTCTCGAACTCGACCATTTCACCGGCCTGGACGTTGTCCAGACCGTAGACGCGGGCGATACCGTCACCGACGGACAGCACCTGTCCGACTTCGGTAACCTCAGCCTCCTGGCCGAAATTCTTGATCTGGTCCTTGAGGATCGCGGAAATTTCCGCGGCGCGGATGTCCATCAGCCTGCCTCTTTCATCGCGTGCTTGATCGAATTGAGTTTGGTGCGAAGCGAACTATCCACCATGCGGCTGCCGAGCTTGACCACAAGGCCGCCGATGATGGAGGGATCGACTTTCACGTTGAGCGCGACGTCCTTGCCCGTCACCGATTTCAGTGCGGTCTTCAGCGCGTCGAGATTCTTTTCATTGAGCTGTTCGGCGACGGTGACGTCGGCGGTCGCCTCGCCCTTGTACTTCGCCACCAGCGCGCGGAAGGCGCGGATCACATCGGCGACGGCGAACAGCCGGCGATTGGCGGTCAGGACTTTAAGGAATTTGGCGGAGGTGCCGGAAATTTCGGCCTTGTCGAGCACGGCATTGAGCGCCTTTGCCTGCGCATCTGCCGAGAAAACCGGGCTGCGAACGAGGCGCTTCAGATCGGCGCTTTCGTTCAGCATGGCCTCGAATTTATCGAGATCGGCCTTGACCGCGTCGACGGATTTCTCGTCGCGCGCCAACTCGAACAAGGCCGTAGCATAACGGCCGGACACTCCCGAAACGGACGGATCTTCAGCAGCCACAGAGACGCTCTTTTTCAGCTGTCAAACTCGCAAGGGAAAAACCGTCGCCACGGGTAGCGGCGCCTAGCGATCCAAGCCCTTGGAATTCAAGCGGGACTTCGATTTTCGACCGGCACGCGAGGTGCCGGGATCGTTAAAATCGCGGCTTTGCTAACATAGCGAGCGCGCAGGTGCAACATGACCGCGCGTTCGGGCGATGCCTTGTCGCACGTCAATTTTCAGGCCCGGCAGAACGCTGTTTTGACGGAGATCAGTGCGCCCGAATTCTGGCTCCTGGCACCGGCAGCGATCCGCGCTCATCCGCAGCAGGCGCATCGGTTCCTGTCGTATTTGCATGGCGGCCATGAGGCGGCATCGCGGAACGAACCAGGCTGACTCTGCTTCATTTGCTCATTACTTGCCTAAATCTTTTCGCGTCAGCGGATGACTGTATTCGCAAGTAATAATAAGTATTGAATTGGTTAAAAGTTCGTTAACGCGCAAGATTACGGAATATCGATCTGATTAGTTGATCTCGGTAACAAGATATGTCAGCCGCGCGACATTCCCGATTTACTGCCCAATTCATGCCTCATTGCCTGACCAAACGGCACCTACTGAAACTGGGACGGGGGTTCCATTTGCCATGCATGTGGCAATACTATCTGAGGGACTAGTTTAATGTTGAATACCAATAATGTGATGCCGGGAACTCTAACCCGGTCGCGTACGGCGCTCGCCTTGATCGCCGCAACTCTCCTGGTCGGCGGCAGCATCTCCGAGGCTTCCGCCAAATCCAGGCATCATCGCCACCATTCCCATCACGCCAGCAAGGCCCAGGCAGCCGGCGGCAGCTGGCTGGACGCCAATGCCTCGATCGGCTCACAGAGCTCCGGGCGCGGCTTCTCGGGAAAGGCCTCTTACTACGGCAATGAATCCGGCAGCAGGACCGCCTCCGGTCAGCGCTTCAACCAGAACGCCATGACCGCGGCCCACCGCTCGCTGCCGTTCGGCACCAAGCTCCGGGTGACCCATCGTGGCCAGAGCGTCGTCGTCACGATCAACGACCGTGGTCCCTTCATCAAGGGACGCGTGCTCGACCTCTCCACGGGTGCTGCCCGCGCCATCGGCCTGACCGGCGCCGGCGTCGGCCACGTCACCGCCGAGGTCGTCTCCTAAAGCGCGTCGTCACGCGCCGTTTCCGGTCCATCAGATCGAGTAAGCGTTGCGTTGCGTAACGGTCGCGGAACTTTCCGCGGCAACAAAGGCCTGCCGTCGCAAATGACGGCAGGCCTTTTTTGTTAAAGGCATTCTTGTTGCTGTTGCCGGGCCGCTCTGGCCACCACGGTGTCAGGAGGACCGTGCTAGGTTCTGCGGGAACACAGGCACACGGCCTTCCGCAGCTTCAGGCCTCCCTCACCGACGAGATCGCAATCATGAGCCAGGTCAAAACCGTGGAGCAACTGAGAAATGTTCTCCCCGAACCACGCGAGACCACCAAGGCCAAGGTACTTCCTTTCCTCGACGAACAGGCGATCGACTTCCTCCAGACCTGCCCGTTTGGGCTGATGGCCACGGCCGGTCGCGACGGGCCGATCGAGGTCTCTCCAAAGGGCGACGAACCCGGGTTCGTCTACGTCGAAAACGAAAGAACGGTTCTGCTTCCCGAACGGGCCGGCAACAACCTTGCGTTCGGCCTGCAGAACATCATCGAGACCGGCCGGATCGGCATGATCTTCCTGCGCCCCCGAACCGGCGAGACGTTGCGGCTGTCCGGCCGGGCGGAGATCTTTGACGATGCCGAATTGTTGGCCGCCTTTGGCAAGCCTGGCCGCCCGGCGCTGCTGGCGATCCGGATCCACATCGAGCGGTGCTATTTCCACTGCGCGCGTTCGGTGATCCGATCGCACCTCTGGGAACCGGAGCACTGGCCGGAAGCCAAGCGCATCTCGTTCGGAAAGATTTTTGCGGCCCGAACCGGCGGCGACGAGGATCAGGCGACGAAAATCGACGCCTTTGTCGAGAAGGGATACACGAGCAATCTGTGGTCCAATGGCTGACGAACGCCTTCCTGATTGAAGGGTACGGCCTTCACAAAAAGCTCTGCGGATCGACGTCGACTTCGAGCTTGAGATTGCCCTTGGTCTTCGGCCCGGCGGCGAGCCATTCGCGCAGATATTCCGACAGGTCGACATTGCGCAGCGACTTCACCAGCAGCCGGAACCGGTAGCGGCCCTTGATGACCGCAAGCGGCGCTTCGGCAGGCCCCAGCACCTGAATGCGCTCGTCGATCGGCGCGATCGCCGCAAGCCTGCGCGCAAAACCTTCCGCGGTCGGGCGGTCGCCCGCGGAAATGATCAGGCTGGCGAGCCGGCCGAACGGCGGATAGCCGGCGCGCTCGCGCGCCTCGATCTCGCTGGCGTAGAACGCCTCGCGGTCGCTCGCGATCAGGGCCTTCATCACGGGGTGTTCGGGCTGGTGGGTCTGCAAATATCCGACGCCGCGGCCCTGCTCGCGCCCCGCGCGGCCGATCACCTGGTTGAGCAGTTGAAACGTCCGCTCGGCGGCGCGCGGATCGCCATTGCCGAGGCCCAGATCCGCATCGACCACGCCGACCAGATTGAGCCGCGGAAAATTATGTCCCTTCGCCACCAGTTGCGTGCCGATGATGATGTCGACGCGGCCTTCCGCGATTTCGTTCAGCTCGCTGCGCATGGTCTCGATCGAGGTGATGAGATCGCTCGACAGCACCATGGTGCGCGCATTCGGAAACAGCGAGGCCGCCTCTTCCTGCAGGCGCTCGACGCCGGGGCCGACCGCGACCAGCGATTCCTCGGCCTGGCAATGCGGGCAGATGTTCGGGCGCGGCATCGAGAAGCCGCAATGGTGACAGACCAGGCGCTGGCGAAAACGATGATCCACCAGCCAGGCGTCGCAGATGGTGCACGCAAAGCGATGGCCGCAGGCGCGGCATAGCGTCAGCGGCGCGTAGCCGCGGCGGTTGAGGAACAACAGCGCCTGCTCGCGCTTCTCGATCGCGAACTGAATCTGCTCGGCGAGCGGCGGCGAGATGAAGCGGCCGCGCGGCGGCGGCGCGCGGCGCAGGTCGATCGCCTCGATATGCGGCATGTGCTGGCCGCCGAAGCGCGACGGCAGCGCGACGCGCTGATAGCGGCCCTTGCGCGCGTTGACCTCGGTTTCGACCGACGGCGTCGCGGACGCCAGCACGATCGGAATTTTGGCGATATGCGCGCGCACCACAGCCATGTCGCGGGCGTGATAATGCGCGCCGTCATCCTGCTTGTAGGCCTGGTCGTGCTCTTCATCGACGATGATCAGGCCCAGATCCGCATAGGGCAGAAACAGCGCCGAGCGCGCGCCGACCACGACCGGCGCTTCGCCCGCCGATATCGCCGCCCAGTTGCGCTGCCGCGTGCGCGGCGTCAGTTCGGAATGCCATTCCAGCGGACGCACGCCGAAGCGCTGGGCAAAACGGTCGAGGAATTGTCCGGTCAGCGCGATCTCCGGCATCAGGATCAGCGTCTGCTTGCCTCGCCGGATGATTTCCGCGATCGCCTCGAAATAGACTTCGGTCTTGCCCGAACCGGTGACGCCGTCGAGCAGCGCGACATGGAAAGAGCCATTGGCCGCGAGCGCCCGCATCGCATCGACCGCCGTGCGTTGCTGGGGAGAAAATTCCGGCTGCGCGAAGGCCGGATCGGGCGCCGGCGGCGCCAGCGGCGGCGGCATCGCCTCGACGGCGAGCGTGCCCTCGTCGACCAGGCCGTCGACCACGCCGCCGCTGACGCCGGCTTCCCGCGCGGCTTCGGACTTGCCGTGCAGCAGGCCGTCCGACAGCACCTCGATCAGCCGCCGCCGCGCCGGCGTCAAACGCCGTGGCGGCTCGCCGACCAGCCGCACGCCGAGCCGCATCCGCTCAGGCCCGAGATTTTCGCCCATCCGCAAGGCCATGCGCAGCACCATGCCGCGGGCCGAGAGCGTGTAGTTGGCGACCCAATCGACGAGGCTGCGCAGTTCCTCTTTCAGCGGCGGCACATCGAGCTTTTCGCCGACATCCTTCAGGCGGTTGTGCAGGCGCGGATCGGGATTGGCGTTCTCCGCCCACACCACGGCGACCACCTCGCGCGGACCGAGCGGCACGCAGACGACGTCGCCGGGCTTCAGCGCCATGCCGCGCGGCACGCGGTAGGAATAGTTCTGATTGAGCGCGACCGGCACCAGCACGTCGACGACGCGGGTCGCCGATGCGGATGAGCTGGTTTCGCGGGTGGCGTGGTCCATCGGGGAATCGGGCTTGAGGTGTTCAGGGCAAGGCTAGCGCCGCGCCGCCAAGTTAGCGAACGGTAAACGAAAGAGGTGCGATATAATGGATGGAATCACCGCCTCCAAGGCATAGGGCTCATGGCCAAGCCAGTTCCGGCACCTCCAACCGATCGAGCTCGATTGCGCCGACGAAGGCCTCGCGCTGGAGATGACGCGCTGGCTGACGCATCTGCGCGCCGAGCGGCGGCTGTCGCCAAAGACGCTCGAAGCCTACGCCCGCGACCTCCGCCAATGCCTGACTTTCCTCTGCCGAGCATTGGGGCAGGAAGGTCACGCTGAAAGGGTTTGCGGCGCTGGAGGCCACCGACGTCAGGGCCTTCATGGCGATGCGCCGCGCCGACGACATTGCCGGGCGTTCGCTGATGCGGGCGCTGGCGGGCTTGCGTTCGTTCGGGCGCTATCTCGAACGCGAGGGCAAAGGCAAGGTCGGCGCGCTGTCCGCCATCCGCGCGCCCAAGGTCGCCAAGAGCCTGCCGAAGCCGATCCAGATGGACGCCGCCAAGCGTTTTGCGGATGCCGACGAGCGCGCCGGCGAGGAGCGCGATCCCTGGATCTGGGCGCGCGACGCCGCCGTGATGGCGCTGCTCTACGGTTCGGGCCTGCGCATCTCCGAGGCGCTGGGACTGAAACGGCGCGACGTGCCCAAGCCGGGCGAAGGCGACGTTCTCATCGTGACCGGCAAGGGCAACAAGACCCGGATGGTGCCGGTGCTGCAAAACGTGCTGGCGCTGATCGCCGATTACGTTGCGATGTGCCCGCATCCGCTGCCCCCGGCCGGACCGATTTTCGTCGGCGCGCGCGGCGGACCGCTTTCCCCGCGGATCATCCAGCTCACCATGGAGCGGCTGCGCGGCGCGCTCGGCCTGCCCGACAGCGCCACGCCGCACGCGCTGCGGCATTCCTTCGCGACCCATCTGCTCAGCCGCGGCGGCGATCTGCGCGCGATCCAGGAACTGCTCGGCCACGCCTCGCTCTCGACCACGCAGATCTATACCGGCATCGACAGCGAGCGGCTGCTGGAAGTGTACAAGAGCGCGCATCCGCGGCGGATGAACGCCCGCATACCCCGCCGACACACTCCCGTCACATCGATGCCCTCTTAAGCTAGCCTCTTGCGCTCGCATTGCGGTTCGGCAATCGTGCGCCGTCAATCTGGCAGGAGGGGAATCATGGGCGCACATGAAAGCATGGAGCACGCGGAGCATGCCGAGCACGCTTCGGGCTCGAACAAGAAGATCGCGTTGCTGATCGCGGTGATCGCCTTGTTTCTGGCGTTGTCGGAAACGCTGGGCAAGGGCGCGCAGACCGAAGCCATCAGCAAGAACGTCGAGGCCTCGAACCTGTGGGCGTTCTTCCAGGCCAAGAGCATCCGCCGCACCGTGGTGCAGGCCACCGCCGAGCATGCCAAGCTCAGCATGGGGACCGTCGGCGACGATGCCTCGAAGGCCGCGCTGCAGAAGCAGATCGACGACTGGAACAAGACCGCGGCGCGCTATCGCTCGGAGCCGGAAACCGGCGAAGGTTCGGAAGAACTCGCCAAGCGCGCCAAGCACGCCGAGCACGAGCGCGACGAGGCCACCGCAAAGTATCACCACTACGAAATCGCCTCGGCCGCCTTCCAGATCGGCATCGTGCTGGCGTCCGCCACCATCATCACCGGCATGAGCGATTCTGGCCTGGGTGTCGGGCGTATTGGCGCTCGTGGGCATCGTCATTACCGCGCTCGGCCTCTACGCGCCGCATCTGTTGCATCTGCATTGATGCTTTGTCACCCGCCTTGTGCGCGATCGCGCATGAGCGGGTGATCCAGTACGCCGCGGCTCCGGCTCAAGCACTGACTTCTCTGGAATACTGCGACCGCCCGGACAAGCGCGGGCGACGACAGCAAGAAACTACCGCGCTTCGTGCACGCTCTTGCGGAAACGCGCGATCAGCCGCAGCGTGCGCGATGACCAGCTATCGCCGTCGCCACGCAGGATTTCCCGGATGCGCTGCTTGATCGGCTGGACCAGGGCCGCCGCCTTGGCGCGCATCGCCATGATGAATTCATAGATCTTCTTGAACCACGCCATCTGCAGGAGCTTCGTGCGCGTCACGTCGAAGATGAACGCGGTGACGCCGACGCCGACGAATTTCCCGAGCACGATGACGACGACGGCGCTCAGCCAATATTCATTCGCCAGCAGCCAGAGGCCGACCAGCTTGAGCGGAAACAGCGGGATCACCGGCACCGCAAACACGATCAGCGTCATCGCCGGCGACAGCGTATCGACGCGCTCGGACAGCCATTGCTTGAAGGCGCGCAGCGGGATCCAGCGCAACGATGCGCTCGACGATCGGCTCGAGATGATCCCACAGCCAGGCTTCGATCAGGAAGATGACCGCAAGCAGGACCCAGAACGGCTGTAACAGGCGGCGCATCATCGATCGTGATCTCTGGAGCGGAATGACGTCCATCGATTGGTCACTCCGCTCTTTCTCTTTGTTCAAAGCATGATCTTTTCGAGAAACCGGATACCCGCTTCTTCAATCACGCTCTACCCGGTATGTACCGGATATAGATCACATATGGATGGCGCGTTTGCCGACCGCAAGCGCGGCTTCCTTGATGGCTTCCGAGCGGGTCGGATGGGCGTGGCAGGTGCGCGCCAGATCTTCGGCAGAACCGCCAAACTCCATCAGAACGCAGGCTTCGTGGATCATTTCGCCGGCTTCGCGGCCGATGATGTGCACGCCGAGCACGCGATCGGTCTTCGCATCTGCGAGAATCTTCACGAAACCGTCAGTGGTCTGGTTGACCTTGGAGCGGCCGTTGGCGGTGAACGGGAATTTGCCCGAGGTGTAGGCGACGCCCGCCTGCTTCAGCTCTTCCTCGGTCTTGCCGACCGACGACACTTCCGGCGTGGTATACACGACGCCTGGAATAACATCGTAGTTCACGTGGCCGGCCTGGCCTGCGATGATCTCGGCGCAGGCGACGCCTTCGTCCTCGGCCTTGTGCGCGAGCATCGGCCCCGCCACCACGTCGCCGATCGCGTAGACGCCCTTCACGCTGGTTGCGAAATGCGCGTCGATCTGCACGCGGCCGCGATTGTCGAGCGCGATGCCGGCTTCCTTGCAGTCCGAGCCCTTCGGTGTAGGGCACGCGGCCGATGCAGACCAGCACGACATCGGCTTCCAGCGTTTCCGCCGTTCCGCCCGCCGCCGGCTCGACCGTCGCCTTCAGCGTCTTGCCTGATGTGTCGACGGCGGTGACCTTGGCGCCGAGCTTGAACGCAAAGCCCTGCTTTTCGAGGATGCGCTGGAATTGCTTTGCGACTTCGCCATCCATGCCGGGCAGGATGCGGTCGAGGAATTCGACGACGGTGACCTTCGCGCCCAGCCGGTGCCAGACCGAGCCGAGTTCGAGCCCGATCACGCCGGCGCCGATGATCAGGAGCTTCGCCGGCACCTTGTCGCAGCGACAGCGCGCCGGTCGACGACACGACGCGCTTCTCGTCGATCTCGATGCCCTTCAGCCGCGCGATGTCGGAGCCGGTGGCGATGACGATGTTCTTGGTCTCGACCGTCTGCGCCTTGCCGTCGCTGCCCGTGACCTCGACCTTGCCGGCGCCGAGGATCTTGCCCTTGCCGCTGATGACGTCGATCTTGTTCTTCTTCATCAGGAACTCGACGCCCTTGACGTTGCCGTCGATGCCCTGCTGCTTGAAGTTCATCATCGACGGCAGATCGAGTTTCGGCGCGGAAACGCTGACGCCCATCTTGGCAAAGGAGTGCCCGGCCTCCTCGAACATTTCGGAGGCATGCAGCAGCGCCTTCGACGGCATGCAGCCGACATTGAGGCAGGTGCCGCCGAGCGTCGCGTTCTTCTCGACCACGGCGACCTTCATGCCGAGTTGCGCCGCGCGCACCGCGCAGACATATCCGCCCGGGCCGGTGCCGATGACGACGAGATCGTAGGAAGCCATGATGAAGTCCTGTAGCTGAGAAACGTGTCAGGTATTACCGCCCGCCCGAGACATCAAGGATGGCGCTGGTGACGTAGGAAGCCTCGTCCGACATCAGCCAGACGATGGCGTTGGCGATTTCATCCGCGGTGCCGACGCGCTTCATCGGCACCATGTGCGCCAGCCGGTGCGCGCGATCGGGCTCGCCGCCGGAGGCGTGAATGTCGGTATCGATCAGCCCGGGCCGGATCGCCGGCCACGCGAATGCCCTCGCCGGCGACTTCATGGCCGAGGCCGACGGTGAAGGAATCGATCGCGCCCTTGGAGGCCGCATAGTCGACATAGGTGTTGGGCGAGCCGAGTTTCGCCGCGACCGAGGAAAGATTGACGATGACGCCGCCCTCGCCGCCCTTGCTTGGTCGACATCCGCTTCACGGCCTCGCGCGCGCACAAAATGCTGCCGGTGACGTTGACCGCCATCATGCGCTGGATGCGCTCGGCCGACATGTCCTCGACCCGACGCCGCTGGCTTGCCGACGATGCCGGCATTGTTGACGAGCGCGCCGAGCGTGCCGAATTCGTCCGCCGCCTCGAACAGCGCGAGGATGTCGCTCTCCTGCCGACATCGCATTTCACGGCGATGGCCTTGCCGTTCTTGCGCTCGATCATGCGCGACGACTTCCTTCGCCGCCGCCTCGTTGCTGGCGTAGCCGACCACGACGCGAAAGCCGCGCGCCGCGGCAGCGAGCGCGGTGGCGCGGCCGATGCCGCGGCTGCCGCCGGTGATCACAACAACCTTGTCCGTCACATCAGCCCCCACAAGTCAGCGCACATCGATCCATGGCTCGCGGCGCCGGTCTTTCGCGCCGGCGCCGCGAAAGCCGGTTGGCGTCAGAGATCCAGCACCAGCCGCGCCGGATCTTCCAGGCTTTCCTTGACGCGGACCAGGAAGGTCACCGCTTCCTTGCCGTCGATCACGCGGTGATCGTAGGACAGCGCCAGATACATCATCGGGCGCACCTCGATCTTGCCGCCGACCACCATCGGCCGCTCCTGGATCTTGTGCATGCCGAGGATGCCGGACTGCGGCGCGTTCAGGATCGGCGTCGACATCAGCGAACCGTAGATGCCGCCATTGGTGATGGTGAAGGTGCCGCCCTGCATCTCGTCGATCTTGAGCTGGCCATCGCGGGCGCGGCGGCCGAAATCGGCGATTCGCCTTTTCGATGTCGGAGATCGACTTGTGGTCGCAGTCGCGCACCACGGGCACGACCAGGCCCTTGTCGGTGCCGACGGCGACGCCGATGTGGTAGTAGTTCTTGTAGATCAGGTCGGTGCCGTCGATCTCGGCATTGACGGCCGGGATGTCCTTCAGCGCCTGCACGACGGCCTTGGTGAAGAAGCCCATGAAGCCGAGCTTCGAGCCGTGCTTCTTCTCGAACACGTCCTTGTACTGTGTGCGCATCGCCATGATGTGGGTCATGTCGACCTCGTTGAAGGTCGTCAGCATCGCGGCGGTGTTCTGCACGTCCTTCAGCCGCCGCGCGATGGTCTGGCGCAGCCGCGTCATCTTCACGCGCTCCTCGCGCGCGGCATCGTCGGCCGGCGAGGGCGCTGCGCACCTGTACGGAAGCGGCCGGCTGATTGACCGGGGTCGGCGCGGACGCCGCCTTCTCGATCGCGGCCAGCATGTCGCCCTTGGTGACGCGGCCGTCCTTGCCGGAGCCCGGCACGGTCGCGGCATCGATGCCGCTCTCGGTGGAGAGTTTGCGAACCGACGGCGCCAGCGGCGCATCCGATGCTGCAGCCTTCGGCGCCGCAGCAGGCGCGGCGGCGGGCGCTGCAGCCGGGGCGGCGGCCTTGGGCGGCGCGGCCGCGGCCGGCTTGGCGCCGCCGGCCGCCCCTTCGTTGATCTGCCCAAGCAGCGCGCCGACGGCGACCGTCTCGCCGTCCTTGGCCGCGATCTCGCCGAGCACACCGGCGGATGGCGCCGGCACTTCGATGGTGACCTTGTCGGTCTCGAGCTCGACCAGCGGCTCGTCGACCGCGACGGCGTCGCCGGCCTTCTTGAACCAGCGGCCGATGGTGGCTTCCGTCACGGACTCGCCGAGCGTCGGAACACGAATTTCAGTCATGGTCTGGTTTCCTCAATCGTTAGCGGTCTCAATTCCAGGCCGTCATCGTCCGCCTTGCGCGCAATTGCGCACGAGAGCGGACGATCCAGTACTCCGGGACGGTCGTGATCAAGACTGGAGCGGCGCGGCGTACTGGATGCCCCGCCTTGCGCGGGGCATGACGAATGACGAAATGCTAGTTCAGCGCCTCATCCAGCATCGCCTTGAGCTGCGCCTGGTGCTTCGACATCAAACCGGTGGCGGTTGCGGCCGAGGCGGCGCGGCCCGCGTAACGCGGACGCCGGTTCGGCGCATGGATCTGGTTCAGCACCCATTCGAGATAGGGCTCGATGAAGTGCCACGCGCCCATGTTGCGCGGCTCTTCCTGGCACCAGACCACTTCGGCGTTCTTGAAGCGGGCGAGTTCGTGCACCAGCGCCTTGAGCGGCACCGGATAGAGCTGCTCGACGCGCATGATGTAGATGTCGTCGATGTCGCGCTTCTCGCGCTCCTCGTAGAGATCGTAATAGACCTTGCCCGAGCACAGCACGACGCGGCGGATCTTGTCGTCCGCCACCAGCTTGATCTTCTCGTCGGGCAGCATCTGGGCGTCATCGTACAGGATGCGGTGGAAGGTGGTGTCCGCCCCCAGTTCGTCGAGCCGCGAGACCGCGCGCTTGTGCCGCAACAGCGACTTCGGCGTCATCAGAATCAGCGGCTTGCGGATTTCGCGATGCAGCTGGCGCCGCAGCACGTGGAAGTAATTCGCCGGCGTGGTGGGATACACCACCTGCATGTTGTCTTCGGCGCACATCTGCAGGAAACGCTCGAGCCGCGCCGAGGAATGCTCCGGCCCCTGCCCTTCATAGCCATGCGGCAGCAGGCAGACGAGGCCGGACATGCGCAGCCATTTGCGCTCGCCCGACGAGATGAACTGGTCGAACAGCACCTGGGCGCCGTTGGCGAAGTCGCCGAACTGCGCTTCCCACATCGCCAGCGCCTTCGGCTCGGCCAGCGAATAGCCGTACTCGAAGCCGAGCACCGCCTCTTCGGACAATAGCGAGTTGATGACCTCGTAATGGCCCTGGTCGTGGCCGAGATGGTTGAACGGCGTGTAGCGGCTCTCGTCTTCCTGGTCGATCAGCACCGAATGGCGCTGCGAGAACGTGCCGCGCTCGCAGTCCTGTCCCGACAGCCGGACGTGGCGGCCTTCCTGCAGCAGCGTGCAGAACGCCAGCGCCTCGCCGGTCGCCCAGTCGATGCCGACGCCGTTGTCGATGGCCTTGGCGCGGTTTTCCAGGAAGCGCTGGATGGTGCGGTGAACCCGAAAACCGTCCGGCACCTTGGTGATCTTGCGCCCGATATCCTTGAGGACGTTGATGTCGACGCCGGTGACGCCGCGGCGCGCCTCCTCTTCCTGATCGGCGGACTTGAAGCCCGCCCATTTGCCGTCGAGCCAGTCGGCCTTGTTGGGCTTGTAGCCGGAACCCGCCTCGAGCTCGGCATCGAGCCGCGCGCGCCAGTCGGCCTTGGCCTTCTCGACCTCGCCCTCGGTCATCACGCCGTCGGCGATCAGCCGCTTGGAATAGATCTCGACCGTACCGGGATGCGTTGCGATCTTCTTGTACATCACCGGCTGGGTGAACGCGGGCTCGTCACCCTCGTTGTGGCCGTGCCGGCGGTAGCAGAACATGTCGATGACGACAGGCTTGTGGAACTTCTGCCGGAACTCGATCGCAACCTTGGCCGCGAACACCACGGCTTCCGGATCGTCGCCGTTCACATGGAAGATCGGCGCGTCGATCATCTTGGCCACGTCGGACGGATAGGGCGAGGAGCGCGAATAGCGCGGATAGGTGGTGAAGCCGATCTGGTTGTTGACGATGAAATGCAGCGAGCCGCCGGTGCGGTAACCCTTCAGGTCGGACAGGGCGAAGCATTCCGCCACCACGCCCTGGCCTGCGAACGCCGCGTCGCCGTGCATCAGCATCGGCAGCACGGAAATGCGCATGTCCGGCGGGTCGCCGTGCTGGTCCTGCTTGGCGCGCACCTTGCCGAGCACGACGGGATCGACGATTTCGAGATGCGACGGGTTCGCGGTCAGCGACAGATGGATCCGGTTGTTGTCGAACTCGCGGTCGGACGACGCGCCGAGATGGTATTTGACGTCGCCGGAGCCTTCGACCGCGTCCGGGTTGGCGGAGCCGCCCTTGAATTCATGAAACAGCGCGCGGTGCGGCTTGCCCATCACCTGGGTCAGCACGTTGAGGCGGCCGCGATGCGGCATGCCCAAAACGATTTCCTTCACGCCGAGATTGCCGCCGCGCTTGATGATCTGCTCCAGCGCCGGGATCAGCGATTCAGCGCCGTCGAGGCCGAAGCGCTTGGTGCCGGTGAACTTGAGGTCGCAGAACTTTTCAAACCCTTCGGCTTCGATCAGCTTGTTGAGGATCGCGCGACGGCCCTCGCGGGTGAAACTGATTTCCTTGTCCGGACCCTCGATGCGCTCCTGGATCCAGGCCTTCTGCGCCGCGTTGGTGATGTGCATGAACTCGACGCCGAGCGTCTGGCAGTAGGTGCGCTCGCAGATCGCGACGATCTCGCGAAGCGTGCCGTATTCGAGGCCGAGCACGTGGTCGAGGAAGATCTTGCGGTCGAAATCGGCTTCGGTGAAGCCATAGGTGCGCGGATCGAGCTCTTCGCGATCGCGCTGCGCCTCGATGCCGAGCGGATCGAGCTTGGCGTGGAAATGACCGCGCATGCGGTAGGCGCGGATCAGCATCAAGGCGCGGACCGAATCGCGGGTCGCCTGGTTGATGTCGGCGGCCGACAGTTCGGCGCCCTTGGCCTGCGCCTTGGCGGCGAGCTTGGCGCCGACCGCCTTCTCGACGGTGACCCAGTTGCCGTCCAGCGCCGAGGTCAGTTCGTCGCGCGGGGTGAGCGGCCAGTTGTCGCGGCCCCAGGAGGGGCCCTCGGCGTTCTTCTGGACGTCGGCCGGGGTGTCTTTCAGGCTCTTGAAGAATTCCTGCCACTCGGCGTCGACCGACGCGGGGTCCTGCTCGTAGCGGGCGTAGAGATCGTCGATGTAGGTGGCGTTGGTGCCCTGCAAAAATGAAGAGAGGGCAAATGCTGCATTCGCGTCCTGGCGAGACATGATGGCGTCCTGGTAATTTTCGCTTTGCGCGTGGAAAACGGCGCTTTAGCCGGTCCGGAGGCCCGAACCAGCTCGGTAAAGCACCTTTACCCTATTTAGGACGGATATTCCCGCCTAAAAGAACCAAGGACTGAATTAAGACTTCAATTTTTCGGCAAGGGTATGTCCGAGCCGCGCCGGCGACGGAGAGACCGTAATTCCGGCCGCTTCCATGGCCGTGGTCTTGGATCCGGCGTCGCCCTTGCCGCCGGAGATGATCGCGCCGGCATGGCCCATGCGGCGGCCGGGAGGGGCGGTGACGCCGGCGATGAAGCCGACCATCGGCTTCTTGCGGCCGCGCTTGGCCTCGTCCTTGATGAACTGGGCGGCGTCTTCCTCGGCCGAGCCGCCGATTTCGCCGATCATGATGATCGAGGTGGTCTTGGGGTCGGCCAGGAACATCTCCAGCACGTCGATGAATTCGGTGCCCTTGACCGGGTCGCCGCCGATGCCGACCGCGGTGGTCTGGCCGAGGCCTTCCTGGGTGGTCTGGAACACGGCTTCATAGGTCAGCGTGCCCGATCGCGACACGATGCCGACGCTGCCGGGCTTGAAGATGTTGGCCGGCATGATGCCGATCTTGCACTCGCCCGCGGTCATCACGCCCGGGCAGTTCGGCCCGATCAGCCGCGACTTCGATCCCGACAGCGAGCGCTTCACGCGCACCATGTCGAGCACCGGAATGCCCTCGGTGATGCAGACGATCAGCGGAATTTCCGCATCGATCGCTTCGCAGATCGCATCCGCCGCACCCGGCGGCGGGACATAGATGACGCTAGCGTCCGCGCCGGTCTTCTCGCGCGCTTCGGCGACGGTGTCGAACACCGGCAGACCGAGATGCGTCGAGCCGCCTTTGCCCGGCGAAGTGCCGCCGACCATCTTGGTGCCGTAAGCGATCGCGGCTTCCGAATGGAACGTGCCGTTCTTGCCGGTAAAACCCTGGCAGATGACTTTGGTATTCTTGTCGATCAGAACGGACATGGTTGATGACGCTTTCGTGGATGATCGGGAAGGAACGGGTTCAGTGAATCCGCCGGTAGACGCCGGTGAGCACGTCGGCCCATCCTTCGGCATCGGGCGAGAACTGGATCTTCATGGTGTAGTTGTCGTTGTCGACGACTTCGTAGACGTGGCGCGCGTTGCCGCGCAGCGAGCCGCGCACCAGGATCAACGTCTTGCCGGTCCAGCCGCCGGAGGCCGGCGCCGGCGAATAGTAGCCGAGCGAGTCGTGCCAGAACAATTTGTAGTGCCGGTCGTCGCGGTCGTAGGTGAACACGCCGTGGGTGGCGAAGGTCTCCTTGCCGTCGCGCGTCTGGCGGGTGTCCTGGATCAGGTAGAAGCCGTTGAGATCCATCCGCGCCACCACATGCGAGGTCGCGGGCCCGCCTGCGGTCCAGCGCGACGGATAGACCATTTCCTCGCCGGTCCACTCGCCCGCAAAGACCGCGAGCCGGCGGTGTTCTTCCAGCGCTGTCGGTGCGGCGAGATGGTCAGCCATCGCTAGCCTCCCTTGACGGCTTTCACGATTTTCTGTGCGGCATCGTCGAGATTGTCGGCCGACACCACGTTGAGGCCGCTTTCGCTGATGATCTTCTTGCCGGCGTCGACATTGGTGCCTTCGAGACGCACCACCAGCGGCACTTTCAGGCCGACTTCCTTGACGGCGGCGACCACGCCTTCGGCGATGATGTCGCACTTCATGATGCCGCCGAAGATGTTGACCAGGATGCCCTTCACGTTGGGATCGGCGGTGATGATCTTGAAGGCCGCCGCCACCTTCTCCTTGCTGGCGCCGCCGCCGACGTCGAGGAAGTTGGCGGGCTCCATGCCGTAGAGCTTGATGATGTCCATCGTCGCCATGGCCAGGCCGGCGCCGTTGACCATGCAGCCGATGGTGCCGTCGAGCGTGACGTAGTTGAGGTCGTATTTCGACGCCTCGATTTCCTTGGCGTCTTCCTCGGTCAAATCGCGCAGCGCCACCGCCACCTCGGGATGGCGGTAGAGCGCGTTGTCGTCGAACGACACCTTGGCATCGAGCACGCGCAGTTCGCCCTGCTTGGTGACGACCAGCGGATTGATCTCCAGCATCGCCATGTCCTTGGCGACGAAGGCCGTGTAGAGCTGCGTCACCAGCTTCTCGGCCTGCTTGGCGAGATCGCCGGAGAGATTGAGCGCCTTCGCCACGGTGCGGCCGTGATGGCTCATGATGCCGGTCGCCGGATCGACCGAGAAGGTCACGATCTTCTCGGGCGTGTTGTGGGCGACTTCCTCGATGTTGACGCCGCCCTCGGTCGAAACCACGAACGCCACTTCTGAGGTTTCGCGGTCGACCAGGATCGAGAGATAGAACTCCTTGTCGATGTCGGAGCCGTCCTCGATGTAGAGGCGGTTGACCTGCTTGCCGTGCGGGGCCGGTCTGGATCGTGACCAGGGTCGCGCCCAGCATCTGCTTGGCGAATTCGTTGACCTCGGCGACCGACTTGGCGATGCGGACGCCGCCCTTGTCGCCGGCGGAGGCTTCCTTGAACTTGCCCTTGCCGCGGCCGCCGGCATGGATCTGGCTCTTCACCACCCAGACCGGGCCGGGAAGCTGCTTGGCGGCGGCATCCGAATCCGAGGCCTTCAAGACCGGCACGCCGCGCGAAATCGGCACGCCGAATTCATGCAGCAGAGCCTTGGCCTGGTATTCATGGATATTCATCTGGACGCTCCCCAAAACCCGATGCGGCGAGTTCTACAGTTCACCGGCATTGGTAGTTGGCATACCATATACCAATCGAACTGCAACCCGAAAATGCCTTCCGCCCGTTTCCGGGCGGAAAGCCGAGCAAAATCAACGTCCGAGCAGGTCGGGCGCGATCTTCTTGCAGGCATCGACCAGGCCCTGAACGGCGCCGACCGACTTGTCGAAAGCTTCGCGGTCCTTGCCGGCCAGCTCGATCTCGACGATACGCTCGACGCCCTTCGAGCCGATGACGACGGGAACGCCGACATACATGTCCTTCACGCCGTATTCGCCGTTGAGATAGGCGGCGCAGGGCAGCACGCGCTTCTTGTCCTTGCAGATAGCTCTCGGCCATCGCGATCGCGGAAGCGGCCGGCGCGTAGAACGCCGAACCGGTCTTCAGCAGGTTGACGATCTCGGCGCCGCCATTGCGGGTGCGGTCGACGATCTCGTCGATGCGGGCCTGCGAGGTCCAGCCCATCTTGACCAGGTCGGGCAGCGGGATGCCGGCGACGGTGGAGTAGCGGGTCAGCGGCACCATGGTGTCGCCGTGGCCGCCGAGCACGAAGGCGGTGACGTCTTCGACCGAGACGTTGAACTCGTCGGCCAGGAAATAGCGGAAGCGCGCGGAGTCGAGCACGCCGGCCATGCCGACCACCTTCTTGTGCGGCATGCCGGAAGCCTTCTGCAGCGCCCACACCATCGCGTCGAGCGGGTTGGTGATGCAGATGACGAAGGCGTCGGGGGCGTACTTCTTGATGCCGGCGCCGACCTGCTCCATGACCTTGAGATTGATGCTCAGCAGATCGTCGCGGCTCATGCCGGGCTTGCGCGGCACGCCGGCGGTGACGATGCAGACCTTGGCGCCATCGAGCGCGTCGTAGGAATTGGCGCCGGTGAGATGGGCGTCGAAACCGTCGACCGGGGACGACTGCGCGATGTCGAGCGCTTTACCCTGGGGAACGCCCTCCGCGATGTCGAACATCACGACGTCGCCGAGCTCCTTCAGGCCGACGAGGTGAGCCAGCGTTCCGCCGATCTGACCGGAGCCAATCAAAGCAATCTTGTCGCGCGCCATGGGAAATTTGTCCTTCTGAGACGAAGTGAGGGATGGATAAGGAAGTTGGATGGGTGGTTATCCCTTTCGAATGACCGGTTCAAGCCGGAGCGTGCCCAATTCTAAGGCCCTGCCTCGATTTCGGTCAGGTATGCCATGCTGTCATCCGGGGCGATCGCGCAGCGGAACTCGAACTCGCGCGCAAGGGCGCCCAGTTCGATGCTGCGCATCGCCCCGGAATGACGCGAGAACTACGTCTCCACCAGCCCGGCGCTCGACCCGCTCGCCGCGGAATCCTTCCGGCCGTGCGGCAGCGCCAGGTAGGATTCCGAGCTCATTTCGATCAGCCGCGACGAGGTCCGCTTGAACTCGTTGGCCTCGACGCCCTCGGTCGCCAGGTAGAGCGACACCGGATCGGCCTCGGCCGAGGCCATCAGCTTCACGGCGTTGTCGTAGAGCGTATCGATCAGCGAGATGAAACGCTTGGCGGCGTTGCGCTCGGGGTAGTCCATGACCGGAATGCGGTCGATCAGGATGGTGTGATAGTCATGCGCCAGCCGCAAATAGTCCGACGCGGCCAGCGGCTTTTCGCAGATATCGGCAAAGGAAAATCGCGCGACGCCATGCGCCGAGCAGGGCACGTGCAGAATGCGGCCCTTGATCGTGATGTCGCGCGGCTTGCACGGCGCGTTGCCCGTCATCCTGCGCCAGGCGCGGTCGAGCGCGGCGTCGGCTTCATCATCCGGCGGCACCAGCCACATCTTCACGCCGGCGAGCTTTTCCAGCCGGAAATCCGTGCGCGCGTCGAGCCGCAGCACGTCCATGCGATCTTCGATCTGCGTGATGAAGGGCAGGAACAGCGCGCGGTTGAGGCCGCCCTTGTAGAGGTCTTCGGGCGCGACGTTCGAGGTCGCCACCACCACGGTGCCGAGTTCGAACAGTTTCGAGAACAGCCGCCCCAGGATCATGGCGTCGGCAATGTCGGTGACGTGGAATTCGTCGAAGCACAACAGCCAGGCCTCGTCGAAGATCGCGTTCGCCGTCAGCGCGATGACGTCGCCGTCGGCGATCTCTCCGCGCGCGATGTTCTGGCGATAGCCATAGATCCGCTCATGCACCTCGGCCATGAATTCGTGGAAATGGGCGCGGCGCTTGTGCTGGACCGGGCTCGTGCTGAAAGAACAGGTCCATCAGCATGGTCTTGCCGCGGCCGACCTCGCCATGAACATAAAGCCCGCGCGGCGGCGGCTCGTCCTTGTCGCCGAACAGCCGGCCGAGCAGGCTCTGCTTGCGCACCGGCTTGTAGCTCGAAAGCCGCTCCTCGAGCGCCGGCAAACGCCTCGGCGGCGTCCGCCTGCGCGGGATCGGCCTCGATCGCGCCGGAGGAGACGAGGGCTTGATACTGGGCGTGGAACGAGGTGGGGTGGGTCGACAGCATGGCCCCCTTACGGCCTCAAGCGTGCGAAAATTGCAAGCCGGAAATTGGTGTGGGGGCATGCAAAAGAAAGCGTTCCTGGATCGTCGTACCCCCGCCTTGTGCGCGCTTGCGCACGGAGGCGGGGTCTCCAGTACTCAGCGGCTCCCCGGCCTGTCCAGGCGTCTCGGTACACTGGAACATCCGCTTTGGCGGATGATGACGACGGTGGACGTGACACGCCCAAGCGCTCACGCGCTCAGCGCGTAGGAATCCTCGACCACATAGGGCCCGCCGCCGGTAGAAGCGCGCGACGAGAACAGCACGAAGCGCGAGGCCATGAACGTCCGGCTCGGGAAGTAGCCGCGCACCGAGAGATAATCGGCGACGTCCTGGCTCGAGGCGTCGTGCAGCCGCGCCAGCGTCACGTGCGGCGTGAATTTGCGCCCCTCGGGATCGAGCCCGAGCCGCTGCATCAGCCGCTCGAGCTCGGCCTGCAGCTCGATCAGCGGCCGGCACGGCTCGACGGAAGCGACCACCGCGCGCGGTTTCTTGCCGCCAAAACTCTGCAGGCCCTGCACCTTGACCTCGAACGGCTTGCGGTTGATCCGAAACAGCATCGAGGCGATTTCATTCGCCGACATGCCGTCGATATCGCCGATGAAGCGCAAGGTGACGTGATAATTTTCGGGATCGATCCAGCGGGCGCCGGGAAGGCCGCCACGCAAATTGGAAAGGCTCTGGCCGATCTCGGCCGGAATTTCCAGTCCAGCAAACAAACGCGGCATCGCAAAATCCTCGATGCGAAGGCGTCAGCCTTGGAGGCTCACGTCCTGACAGCAAACCCGGTGACGAATCACCGATCACTAATTTCTACCCGACTTATATGACCCTGCGAAGCACGCCGCGCGAGCAGACCGGAAAGCTACGGGGAAAACCTTCGGTAACGTTATTCGTTTGCATTCTTTTCAACTCCGTTGCCCGGAGATCGTGCCGAGAAATGCCTCCACGATAGGCAGAATATTCTTCACGATGACATCGACGCCCTCCGCGGTCGGATGCAACCCGTCGGCCTGGTTGAGCTTGGCGTCGGCGGCGACACCTTCCAGGAAGAACGGATAGAGCGGCACGCCGAAGGATTTCGAAAGCTCCGGATAGATCGCGTTGAAGCGGGCGGCATATTCGCTGCCGTAATTGGGCGGGGCGAGCATTCCGCACATCAGCACGGCGATCTTGCGCGCCTTCAGCCGCGTCAGGATGTCGGTCAAGCGCGGCGCGGGTGACGGCGGGATCGGTCCCGCGCAGGGCGTCGTTGGCGCCGAGTTCGAGGATGACCGCCTCGGTTCCTTCCGGGATCGACCAGTCCAGCCGGTCGCGGCCGCCGGACGAGGTATCGCCGGACACCCCGGCATTGATCATGTCGACCTTTATCCCCTTGTCGCCCAACGCTTTTTGCAGACGCGCGGGAAACGCCGCCGAGGCCGACAGGCCAAGGCCGGCGCTCAAGGAATTGCCGAGGACGACCATTTTGACCGGTTTGGCCGGCGCTGGCGGCCGGTGGCTTGGGCTTGGGCCCAAACCGGCCCGGCCGTCATCAAAGCCACAATCAACACGCGTATGTGCGCAAACATCCGTTTCAAGCCCTCGACCCGAGTGGCGGAAGTGCCATATGACCGAGCCATGGACAGTCTCATCGAACCCTCTTCACTGGCCGGCCTCGAGCCGGACACCATTTCCATTTCCAACGTCAACCTCTCGCTCGGCTCAGGCGCCGCGCGCGTTCATATCCTGAAAGATATCAGCCTTCGTGTGGCATCGGGCGAAGCGATCGGCCTGATCGGACCGTCCGGCTCCGGCAAGTCGACCTTGCTGATGGTGATGGCCGGGCTGGAGCGTCCTGACAGCGGAGAGGTGGTGGTCAACGGCACGCCGTTCAATGCCCTCGACGAGGACGCGCTGGCGCGCTTCCGCGGCCGCCAGGTCGGCATCGTGTTCCAGTCGTTTCACCTGATCCCGACCATGACGGCGCTGGAGAACGTCGCGGTGCCGCTGGAGCTCGCCGGCAATCCCGACGCGGCAGCAGCGCGCGGCGCAGGAACTTGACGTCGGTCGGGCTCGGCGATCGCCTGCACCATTATCCGACCCAATTGTCCGGCGGCGAGCAGCAGCGCGTGGCGCTGGCCCGGGCGCTGGCGCCCGATCCCGCGATCCTGGTCGCGGACGAGCCGACCGGCAATCTCGACGAAACCACCGGCAAGCAGATCGTCGATCTGCTGTTCACCAAGCACGCCGAGCGCGGCATGACGCTGGTGCTGGTGACGCACGACACCTCGCTGGCGCAGCGCTGCGACCGCGTGGTGCGGCTGCGCTCGGGCCGGATCGACGGACATAGCGTCATGACCATCGATGCTTCCGAACCGGTCTATCGCAGCCGCGCGTCATCGCTCGCCGCTGCGCTACGCGCTGCGCGAGCTGCGCGGCGGCTTGCGCGGCTTCTACGTCTTCATCGCCTGCATCGCGCTCGGCGTGATGGCGATCGCCGGCGTCGGCTCGGTGGCGGCGAGCCTGCAGCGAAGGTTTGACGCGCGAGGGCCGCACGCTGCTCGGCGGCGACGTCGTCGTTCTCGCTGATCCAGCGCGAGGCCAAGCCGGAGGAACTCGCCTTCCTGCGCGCGCGCGGCCAGGTTTCGGTCGCGGCCGCGCTGCGGGTCATGGCCCGCAGCGGCGACGGCAGGCTGGCGCTGGTCGAACTCAAGGCGGTGGACGGCAGCTACCCGATGCTTGGGCAGGTGACGCTCGAGCCTAAAATGCCGATGGCGGATCTATTCGCCGAGCGTGACGGCGCGTTCGGCGCGGCCGTCGACTCCACTCTGCTGGCGCGGCTCGACCTCAAGCTCGGCGACCGCGTCACGATCGGCAACGCCGCATTCCAGATCCGCAGCGTGGTCGCAGCCGAGCCGGACAAGCTCGCCGGCAATGTCGGCCTGGGCCCGCGCGTTCTGGTCAGCGAGGCGAGCCTGCGCGCCACCGCATTGCTGCAGCCCGGCAGCCTGGTGCGCTGGATCTACCGCGTGAAACTGCCGGACAACGCGGCCGACGATCGCGCCGCGACCCAGTTGATCGACAGCGCGCGGAGCGCCCTGCCGGAGGCCGGCTGGTGGATCCGCAGCAGCAGCAATGCCTCGCCGCAGCTCGAACGCACCATCAACCGCTTCACCCAGTTCCTGACGCTGGTCGGCCTCGCCGCACTTCTGGTCGGCGGCGTCGGCGTCGCCAACGCGGTCAAGAGCCATATCGATCGCCGCCGCGACGTCATCGCCTCGTTCAAGGCGCTGGGCGCCACCGGCCGCGACGTCTTTACGATCTATCTGACGCAGGTGATCCTGCTCGCCGCGGTCGGCTCGCTGATCGGGCTGGCCGCCGGCGCGGCATTGCCGTTCGTCATCGTCGGCGTATTCGGCAAGCTGCTGCCGCTGCCGGTGATTCCGGCCTTGCATCTCGGATGAACTGGCGCTGTCGTTCGTCTATGGCCTGCTCACGGCGCTCGCCTTCGGACTATGGCCGCTCGGCCGGGTGCACGACGTGCCGGTCGCGGCGCTGTTTCGCGAGGAAGTCGCCCCCGAATGGCATCGCCCGCGCTGGAGCTACCTCGCGCTGATGGCCGTGGTGATCGCGCTGCTGGTCGCGGTCGCGATCGGACTGGCCTATGACAAGCGGGTCGCGGCCGTGTTCGTCGTCTCCTCGGTGGCGGTGTTCGCGCTGCTGCGCGGCGTCGCAGCCGGGCTGATGGCGCTGGCGCGCCGCATGCCACGATCCCGCATCACCATGCTGCGGCTGGCGATCGCCAACATCTACCGGCCCGGCGCGCTGACGCCCTCGGTCGTGATGTCGCTCGGCCTCGGGCTCGCGGTGCTGGTCACGATCACCCAGATCGACGGCAATCTGCGCCGGCAGTTCCTGGCGGCGTTGCCGGAGAAAGCGCCCTCGTTCTACTTCATCGACATTCCGACCGCCGATGCCGACCGCTTCGGCGCTTTCCTCAAGAAAGTGGCACCGGAATCAACGATAGAGGACGTGCCGATGCTGCGCGGGCGCATCGTCGGTGCCCGCGGCGTCAAGGCCGACGAGCTCAAGCCGTCGCAGGATTCCGAATGGGTGCTGCAGAGCGACCGCGGCCTGACCTATACCAACGAAGTCCCCAAGGGCTCCAAGGTCGTCGAGGGCGAATGGTGGAGCGCGGCCTATAGCGGCCCGCCGCTGGTCTCGATCGAGAAGAAGATCGCCGACGGCCTGAAGCTCAAAATCGGCGACGAGATCGTGGTCAACGTGCTCGGCCGCGACATCCCGGCCAAAATCAGCAATCTGCGCAACGTCGACTGGCAGGGGCTCGGGATCAATTTCGTGCTGGTGTTCTCGCCCAACGCCTTCAAGGGCGCGCCGCACAGCCACGTCGCGACCCTGTCGGAGGCCCATCCGGACCCGGCCGGCGACGCCCGGATCATCAAGCAGGTGGCGGAGGCCTTTCCGACGGTGACCAGCGTGCGGGTCCGCGAGGCGCTGGAAACCATCGGCACCGTCGTCACCAACCTCGTGCTCGCCATCCGCGGCGCCAGCGCGGTGACGCTGATCTCGGCGATCCTGGTGCTGGGCGGCGCGCTGGCGGCCGGCCACCGCCACCGGGTCTATGACGCTGTCATCCTGAAGACGCTGGGCGCAACCCGGGCGCGCCTGCTCGGCGCCTACGCACTGGAATACCTGATGATCGGCCTCGCCACGGCGGTTTTCGGCGTGATCGCGGGCTCGATCGCGGCCTGGCTGATCGTGACCCGGCTGATGACGCTCAGTTTCATCTGGCAGGCCGGCAGCGCCGCAGGCGTGGTCGCCGCCGCCCTGGTCGTCACGGTAGGGCTCGGGCTCGCCGGGACGTTGCTGGCCCTGAACCAGAAGCCGGCCAGCGTGCTACGGAATTTGTGACAATTTGTAGCGGCGGAAAGACCGGGATTAACGCTGCTTTTGCCGGGAATGACGGCAGAAGCGACATTCAGCCGCGCGTGGAAGCTTGCGTTCGAATGTGTTAGTTTCCCACATACCAGCCAAGATCAGTGGCCGGCTTGATGACGTGAAATTAACGTCAGCAGATCGGGACATCTGAGATAGAAATCTAACCGGCGCCGCAAACCCCTTGCGCTCCGCCGGGCAACCAACGGGAATTCGACCATGTCGGACCTAGACCGTAACTACGTATCTCCTTTCGGCCGGGCCGCCGGGCGCGTTGATGCCGCGACCGTCGATGCCGGTCTGCGCGCCTACATGCTGCGCATCTACAACTACATGAGCATCGGCCTGGCCATCACCGGCCTCGCGGCGCTCGGCGTCTATATGGCTGCGGTGACCACCGACCAGGCCGGCGCCGCCGCCAAGTTCGGCAACGCCTTCCTGACGCCATTCGGCTACGCGATGTATGTCAGCCCGCTGAAGTGGCTGTTCATCCTCGCGCCGCTGGCCATGGTGTTCGCGATCTCGGCCGGCATCAACCGGCTGCGGCCCGCGACCGCCCAGATGCTGTTCTGGGTGTTCGCGGCGCTGATGGGCATTTCGCTGTCGTCGATCTTCCTGGTGTATACGCACACCTCGATCGTGCGGGTGTTCTTCATCACCGCGGCGACCTTCGGCGCACTGAGCCTCTACGGCTACACCACCAAGCGTGACATGACCGGCATGGGCTCGTTCCTGTTCATGGGCCTGTTCGGCATCATCATCGCGAGCCTGGTCAACCTGTTCCTGGCGAGCTCGATGCTGCAGTTCATCGTCTCGGTGGTCGGCGTGCTGGTGTTCGCGGGCCTCACCGCCTGGGATACCCAGCGGCTGAAGAACGACTACATCTACGGCTACGCCTCTGAAGGCGGCGAAGATTGCGGAGAAAGCGGCGATTACCGGTGCATTGTCGCTCTACCTGAACTTCATCAACCTGTTCACGCTGCTGTTGCAGCTGCTCGGCCAGCGCGACTAAGCGCTACCGCCAGAGTACGAGTTGAAGCCCCGGCCTCGCGGCCGGGGCTTTTCTTGGCGGTACCATGCCCGGGCTCATCCGGCCATGACGGAAAGCGTTGATCGCGTCGGCCCGCTGATATCTTTTCTCCATGTCCGCCGCTGAAATCCGGCCCGCCACCGAGGCCGACCTCCCCGCCATCACCGAAATCTACGAGCATGCGGTGCGCTACGGCACCGCGACGTTCGAGCTGATCCCGCCCGATCTCGCCGAGATGACCCGGCGGTTCAGGGCGCTGATGGACGGCGGCTTCCCCTATTTCGCGGCCTCGGTCGAAGGCGATGTGATCGGCTATGCCTATGCCGGCCCTTATCGGCCGCGGCCGGCCTATCGTTTCACGGTGGAGAACTCGGTCTATCTAAAACCCTCGACCCACCGCCGCGGCATCGGCCTGCAACTGATGCAGCGGCTGATCGCCGAATGCGAGGCGCGCGGCTACCGGCAGATGATCGCCGTGATCGGCGATTCCGCCAATGCCGGCTCGATCGGCGTTCACACCAAATGCGGTTTCCAGATGATCGGGACGCATGGCAATGTCGGCCTCAAGTTCGGCCGCTGGCTCGACACCGTGATGATGCAGCGCGCGCTCGGTGAAGGTGGCACGACGGTGCCGAGGGCGTAGTTCGTAGGGTGGAGCGCAGCGTGCCGACCGTCTCGCAGCGGACATGGTGGGCACGGATTGCGCTTGGCCCACCCTACAGGACTACCTAAACCAGCGCCAGCTTGCGGTCGATCACCAGCAGCACGCGTTCGAGTTCGTGGCCGCGGCGCAGGATCAGGCCGGTCGCCGAGATCACGCTGTACATGCCCTGCTTGCGCGCGAGCCGCGGATCTTTCTCGATCCGGTAGATCGGAACTTCGGAGGCGCGGCGGAATACCGAAAACACCGCGCGGTCTTTCAGAAAGTCGATGGCGTAGTCGCGCCATTCGCCGTCGGCGACCATGCGCCCATACAGATTGAGGATACGGTTGAGTTCGAGACGATTGAACGTGACACGAATTCGGCGGCGGGGCTGCAGTGGCGGGGCGCGCCACTGCGCGGGTCTCGCTTGGATCGGTGTCCTCCGATATCGAGCTCATGGAGCGCCTCCTGTCATCTCAGGCATGCTCTCGTTCCGAAAACCGGTCCCCACTTTTCGGGAGCATGCCGAGGTTTACATGATTGCGCTAACCGCAGGACGCCGCAAGGGGGTTGTAAACACGAAGGAAACCGCGCGGAACCGCCCGACATCACGCGGAAACATCGATTCACGGGATCGTTAGCGGAATCTTATTGCTGCCCCACTTCCGCCAACCGCCCGCCCCGCTAGGTTGCGACAAGATAATCCTGCGTTGGCCCGGTCCTTTCGGTTCCGGATTCCTCAGCCCCCAGCCCCCCGGGGCCGTCGGGATCGGGCCTGTTCGCAGAGGGAGTTAATCCCGATACTGGGCCAACGAAAGTTGGTCCTTTTTCGTTTGTGGGGGCCGGCAACGCCACGCGCCACCCCGGCTTCACCAGCAACGGCGCACACGAATTCGCCGGAAAACTGACAAGAGCTGCTCATCCGGCTTCGAGAAGTCCCGGAAATGCCACTATCGCAGCGCCGTGTAGGCAGCGCCGAGCATCGCGCCCGGCTTTTCGCGACTGCCGTCCTGGACATAGACGACCGCGGCATCGACGCCGTCGCGGGAAATATTTTCCAGCGGAATGGTCCAGCTTCCCGCACCGCCGTTCCAGTCGCCGACCTTCACGAGATTGCGCACCACGTTGTAGTAGGTGATTTCGCTGGCCGCGATTCTCGCCGCGCCCGATCGAAATCGGCACCGCCTTCGAGACCGAGCAAAGCCAGACTTCGCCGCGCCCCGTCGTCGCCACCTTGCTCGCCTCGACCGAGACGTTGAGCAGCTTGCCCGACAACGTCATCGTCACCGGCACCGACATCACGCCCTCGGCCTTGCTCGTGTTCTTGATGGCGCCGTCGATGGCGGCGCGATCGCTGCCGATCACCTGCGCCGAGCCGTTGACGATCATCTGCGGCGTGTAGAGGTTGCGGTCGCCGCGCACATGCGAATAGGCTTTCTGACGCGCGCTGAAACGCGAGTCCGCCAGCGTGTCCTTCCAGCCGAGATAGTCCCAGTAGTCGATCGGCATGCTCAGCGCGATCACGTTCGGATCCTTGGCGAGTTCGCCGACGATCTTGTCGGCCGGCGGACACGACGAACAGCCCTGCGAGGTGAACAGTTCGACCACGGCGCGCGGATCGGCATGGGCGGGGCGGATGACGGCGATGATCGCGCAGACGCCGAGCGCACCGGACCATCGCGATATCAGATTATAGGCCATCATCGCTGTCATAGTGCGAACCGGTGGTAGCGTTTTCCGTCCGTATTTGTACGGGGCATGATTTGATCCCTGAAAGCGTGCCCCAGACGCGCGAAAGCGGCCTTGTCATAGGCCGCCTTCTTCCTGCTCGCTACTCACTTCGCAGTGAGGCACTGATCACAAATCCGCGCTTCATGGCGTTTTCAAGCGAAAGCGCACCGGACTTGATCCGGGTGGATGACCGGTTCTGATCTGATCAGAAAGCGCGTGAAACAGACTCTAGGCCGCGAGTTTGCGCAGCACATAGTGCAGAATGCCGCCGTTTCGGTAGTACTCGAGCTCGTCGAGGGTATCGATGCGGCACAGCAGCGGCACGCGCTGCAGCGAGCCATCGCCGGAGACGATCTCCGCCGTCAGGGTCTGACGCGGCTTCAGGTCGCCCTGCAGGCCGCGGATCGTCACCTTCTCGTCGCCCTTCAGGCCGAGCGACGTCCACGACGTGCCGTCCTCGAAGGTGAGCGGCAGCACGCCCATGCCGACCAGGTTGGAGCGATGGATGCGCTCGAAGCTCTGGCAGATCACGGCGCGGACGCCGAGCAGCCGCGTGCCCTTGGCGGCCCAGTCGCGCGACGAGCCGTTGCCGTATTCGGCGCCGGCGAACACCACCAGCGGCACGCCCTCCGCCTGGTACTTCATCGCCGCGTCGTAGATCGACATCTGCTCGCCGTCGGGCCAGTGCTTGGTGAGGCCGCCTTCCGGAATATTGCCGTCGGCGCCCTTCAGCATGAAGTTCTTGATGCGGATGTTGGCGAAGGTGCCGCGCATCATGATCTCGTGGTTGCCGCGCCGCGTGCCGTACTGGTTGAAGTCGGCCGGACGCACCTGATGCTCGCTGAGGAATTGTCCGGCCGGCGAAGTCAGCTTGATCGAGCCGGCCGGCGAGATGTGGTCGGTGGTGATCTTGTCGCCGAACATCGCCAGGATCCGCGCATCGACCACGTCTGCGATCGGCTCCGGCTCCTTCTTCATGCCTTCGAAGTAGGGCGGGTTCTGCACATAGGTCGAGCTCATGTTCCAGCGATAGGTCTCGCTCTCGACCGTCTTGATCTTGCGCCAGTTGGTGTCGCCCTTGAACACGTCGGCATAGCGCTTCTTGAAGATCGTCGCGGTCACGAACTTCTTCATGTAGGCGTTGATCTCCTTCGTGGTCGGCCAGATGTCCTTCAGGAAGACCGGCTTGCCGTCCTTGCCGGTGCCGATCGGCTCGACCGCGAGATCCTTGGTCACGGTGCCGGCCAGCGCGTAGGCCACGACCAGCGGCGGCGAGGCCAGATAGTTCGCCTGCACGTCCGGCGATGACGCGGCCTTCGAAGTTGCGGTTGCCCGACAGCACGGCGGCGGCGACGATGCCGTTGTCGTTGATCGACTTCGAAATCTCCTCCGGCAGCGGGCCGGAATTGCCGATGCAGGTGGTGCAGCCGAAGCCGACCAGGTTGAAGCCGACCTTGTCGAGATCGTTCTGCAGTCCGGAATTGGAAAGATATTCCGCGACCACCTGGCTGCCGGGCGCCAGCGAGGTCTTCACCCACGGCTTGGCCTTCAGCCCCTTGGCGGCGGCGTTGCGCGCCAGCAGGCCGGCGCCGATCAGCACGCTCGGATTGGAGGTGTTGGTGCAGGAGGTGATCGCGGCGATCACGACGTCGCCATGGCCGAGATCGAAGTCGCGGTTCTCGACCGAATAGCGCTTCGTCGGCACCGTCGGGCTTCTTGTATTCGCCGGCCAGCGCGGTGGCGAAGCCGGTGGAAACGGCCGGCAGCGCGACGCGGCCTTCGGGACGCTTCGGGCCGGCCATCGACGGCACGACGTCGGCGAGATCGAGCGTCAGCGTTTCCGTGAACACCGGATCGGCCGACTTCGCGGTGCGGAACAGGCCCTGCGCCTTGGCGTAAGCCGAAACCAGCGCGACGCGGTCCGCCTTGCGGCCCGAGGTCTTGAGATAATCGATGGTCGCGGCATCGACCGGGAAGAAGCCGCAGGTCGCGCCATATTCCGGCGCCATGTTGCCGATGGTCGCCTTGTCGGCGACCGAGAGAAAGTCGAGGCCGGGGCCGAAGAATTCGACGAACTTGCCGACCACGCCCTGCTTGCGCAGCATCTGCGTGACGGTCAGCACCAGGTCGGTCGCGGTGACGCCTTCCTTGAGCTGGCCCTTGAGCTTGAAGCCGACGACTTCGGGCAGCAGCATCGACAGCGGCTGGCCGAGCATGCAGGCTTCCGCCTCGATGCCGCCGACGCCCCAGCCGAGCACGGCGAGGCCGTTGACCATGGTCGTGTGCGAGTCGGTGCCGACGAGCGAATCCGGATAGGCGACTTCGAAGGTGCCGGTCTTCTTGCCGACCGTCATCTTCTCCTTCTTGGTCCACACCGTCTGCGCGAGATATTCGAGATTGACCTGGTGGCAGATGCCGGTGCCGGGCGGCACCACGGAGAAATTCGAAAACGCCTTCTGGCCCCACTTCAGGAATTCGTAGCGTTCCTGGTTCTGCTTGTATTCCTCGACCACGTTCTTGCCGAACGCCTTGTTGTCACCGAAGAAGTTGACGATCACGGAGTGGTCGATGACGAGATCGACCGGCACCAGCGGGTTGATCTTCTCGGCATCGCCGCCGAGCGCCTGCATCGCGTTGCGCATCGCGGCGAGATCGACCACCGCCGGCACGCCGGTGAAATCCTGCATCAGCACGCGCGCCGGGCGGAACGCGACTTCATGCTCGAGCTTGCGCTTCCTCAGCCATTTCGACACCGCGACGATGTCGGCCTTCTTGACCGTGCGGTCGTCCTCGTTGCGCAGCAGGTTTTCCAGCAGCACCTTCATCGAATAGGGCAGCTTGGAAATTCCCTTCAGACCGTTCTTCTCGGCGGCGGGCAGGCTGTAATACACGTAGGTCTTGCTGCCGACCTTGAGGGTCTTGCGGCATTTGAAGCTGTCGAGCGAGGTCATGTCAGGAAATCCCAAATTCTAGTTATACCCGGCAAGGGTATTTAAACACCGTCAGCGTAAGGCTGGCCTATTGGCTTGCAGCCGCCGATTGTGTGCTGCATCAAGTTCCGGGCTTATAGAATCTTTCTAGAAGCGCCGCCACACCGACAATCGTGCTGCAGCAATGCGGTACCCACAAATTCTGACGCGGTACCCATCAATTTCAGAGGGCTGTGAACGAAGACAAATGCGGCTCTCGGGGCGCCACATCGACTGCATCAGGGGCGGCCGCAGCGTGTTCGCCGGCCTCGATTTCGAAGCCTCTTCCGGGCGAGGCGCTGGCCGTGGTCGGCCCGAACGGCTCCGGCAAGACCTCGCTGTTGCGCCTGATCGCGGGCCTCCTGGTGCCGGCAGGCGGGTCGGTCGACCTCGAAGGCGGCGAGGCCGAACTGACGCTGCCGGAGCAATCCCACTATCTCGGCCATCGCGATGCGCTGAAGCCGGCGCTGAGCGTCGCGGAAAACCTGTCGTTCTGGCGGGATTTTCTCGGCGGCGCGGCCGGCGACATCAGCCAATGCCTCACCGCCGTGGGCCTCGGCCATGCCACGCATCTGCCGGCGGCGTATCTCTCGGCCGGCCAGCGGCGGCGGCTTTCGATCGCCCGCCTGCTCGTGGTGCGCCGGCCGGTCTGGCTTCTGGACGAGCCGACCTCGGCGCTCGATACCGCCGGGCAGGACCTGTTCGTCGGGCGTGATGCGCGACCATCTCGCAGGCGGCGGCATCATCATCGCCGCCACCCATGCTCCGCTCGGGATCGAGACGAGGGAACTGCGGATGGGAGACGCGGCATGACCGCCCTCGCCGCACTGATTCGCCGGGACATCAAGATTGCCCTTCGCGTCGGCGGCGGCGCGCTGATCGGCGTGCTGTTTTTCCTCACGGTCACGGTGCTGATGCCGTTCGCGATCGGGCCCGACCTGGCGCTGCTGACGCGGCTCGGACCCGCGATTCTCTGGCTCGGCGCGCTGCTGGCCAGCCTGCTCACGCTCGACCGCCTGTTCACGGCCGACCACGAGGACGGCTCGCTCGACCTGATCGTGATGGGCCGGACGCCGCTGGAACTGGCCTGTGCCGCGAAAGCGCTGGCGCACTGGCTCGCCGCCGGGCTGCCGCTGATCGTGGCGACGCCGGTGCTCGGGCTGATGCTCAATCTCGACGCCACCGCAACCTCGGCGGTGGCGCTGACGCTGCTGGTGGGAACGCCGGCGCTGACGTTTACCGGGAATGATCGGCGCGGCACTTGCCGTGACACTCCACCGCGGCGGGCTGTTGCTGGCGGTGCTGGTGCTGCCGCTGTCGATCCCGGTACTGATCTTCGGCGTCGCGGCGTCGCAGGCGGCCATCATCAGGCCCGCTGTCATTTGGAACACCGTTTTCGATCCTGTGCGCGCTCTCGCTGGTCAGTTTCGTGGTCGGACCGTTCGCCGCCGCGGCCAGCCTGCGCCACGGCCTGGACTGACATGACTGGACTGACAATTGACGCCGATCAACTCTCGCGGAGGCAATATGAAACAAACCAAGCCGCATTGCCTGCCCCGCCGCTGACGACTATCAGGATGCCATGACGCTGATCGACCTCGCCAACCCGACCAAGTTCCTGTCGCTGACGGCGCGCGTGCTGCCGTGGCTGGCGGGCGCGACCGCGATCCTGCTGCTGGTCGGCTTCTACCAGGCGGCGATGGCGCCCGACGACTATCAGCAGGGCGCCACCGTGAAGATCATGTTCATCCACGTGCCGAATGCGTGGCTTTCGATGTTCGTGTGGGGCGTCATGAGCATTGCCGCGCTGGGCACGCTGGTGTGGCGGCATCCGCTCGCCGACGTCGCGGCCAAGGCCGCCGCGCCGATCGGCGCGGCATTCACGTTTCTCGCGCTGGTCACGGGCTCGCTGTGGGGACGGCCGATGTGGGGCACCTATTGGGAATGGGATGCGCGGCTGACCTCGGTGCTGATCCTGTTCCTGATGTATCTCGGCCTGATGGCGCTGTGGCGCGCGGTGGACGATCCGTCGCGGGCGGCGCGCGCCGCCGCCATCCTGACGCTGGTCGGCGCGCTCAACCTGCCGATCATCAAATTCTCGGTCGACTGGTGGAACACGCTGCATCAGCCGGCCTCGGTGATGCGGATGGGCGGCCCGTCGCTCGACAAGTGCGTTTCTGATTCCGCTGCTGGTGATGGCGATCGGCTTTACGCTGCTGTTCGTCACGCTGCATCTGGCGGCGATGCGCAACGAGATCCTGCGCCGCCGCGTGCGCAGCTTGCAGATGATGCAAGCCAGCCAGCAGGCGGCGTGACGCGATGTCGCTCGGTCCCTACGCCTCCTTTATCGTGACGTCCTACACGCTGGTGGCGGCGGTCGTGGTGATTCTCATCATCTGGATCGCCATCGATTATCGCCGCCAGAAGGAGCGCCTGCGCGAACTCGAGGCCAGCGGCGTGACCCGGCGCTCCGGCCGCACGGCGACGGACATCTGATGAGCGCGCCCGCGCAACATCGGACGAGCAGCCGCGCCGCCGGCGCTGGCTGGTGGCGCTGCCGCTGATCGGCTTCATGGCCGTCGCCGCGCTGTTCCTGCTGCGGCTGTATGGCGGCGATCCCTCGAAGATCCCCTCCGCCCTGATCGGCCGCCCGGCGCCGCAAACCACGCTGCCGGCGCTGGAAGGCCTCGTCCATAACGGCGCGCCGGTGCCCGGGCTCGACCCCGCCGCCTTCAAGGGCAAGGTCTCCGTCGTCAATGTCTGGGCGTCCTGGTGCGTGCCGTGCCACGACGAGGCGCCGCTGTTGACCGCGCTGGCCAAGGACACGCGGCTGCAGATCGTCGGCATCAACTACAAGGATTCTCCCGACAACGCCCGCCGCTTCCTCGGCCGCTACGGCAATCCCTTCAGCATGGTCGGCGTCGATGCCAATGGCCGCGGCTCGATCGAATGGGGCGTCTACGGCGTGCCCGAGACGTTTGTGGTCGGCCGCGACGGCACCATCGTCTACAAGATGGTCGGACCGGTGACGCCGGCCAATCTCGACAGCGTGCTGAGGGTCGAGATCGAGAAGGCGTTGAAGGCGGGGACGTAGCTACGGTCCTCATCCTGAGGAGCCGCGAAGCGGCGTCTCGAAGGATGGCGGCATCGGGGCTCTATGGTTCGAGACGCACGCGCGGCTCCTCACCATGAGGGATAAATAATTCTCCGCTTTTATCTGGCGTTCATTTCGCAGCCATGGCGCCGCCACGAATTCGCAGCTAGCTTGATGGCGTTACTTGAACCGTCCTTGGAGGGACACCCAATGCGTCATTTCACGCTCGCTTCTCTTCTCGCCACCGCGCTCACTCTCGGCCTGCTGACGGCGACGCCGTCGATGGCCCAGACCGCGCAGCCCGCGGCCAAATCCGACAGCAAGATGGCTCCGCGCCGAAGGCCTCGGAGTCGAAGATGGCGCCGGCGCCAAAGGCCGAGCTGCTCGACATCAATTCCGCGACCGCCGATCAGCTCGACGCGCTGCCGGGTGTCGGCAAGGCCTATTCCGCCAAGATCATCGCGGGCCGGGTACAAGGAAGACGAGATGGAGAACGAATAAAAAAAAAAATAAATCGAAGAACTAATCAACTCGGCGAGCGCCGATCAGCTCGACGCGCTGCCGGGTGTCGGCAAGGCCTACTCCGCCAAGATCATCGCGGGCCGGCCGTACAAGGGCAAGGACGAGCTGGTGCAGAAGAGCATCGTCCCGCAGGCGACCTACGACAAGATCAAGGACAAGATCATCGCCAAGCAGAAGAGCTGAGGTCTTCGCCTCGCCCCGCGACGCGGGGAGAGGCGCTAGCGGTGCGCATGCGACGAGCCGGGGCATCCATCTCGACCGCAGACGAAGAGAGTCATCCGGACCTCTGCGGCTGCATCGTGACGAACGCTGCACCGCGTGGCGCGGGAGCAGCGACCTACCCCTTGCTCACATCGCCCGCATCCGCCTCGCTCGCCTCGAGCGTGGCCGGCTCCAGATGATAGCGCTTGATCACCGGCATCTGGGAAATCGCAAACATCATCGTCAGCGGAACCACACCGAACACCTTGAAGGCGACCCAGAAGTCGGTCGACTGCGTGCGCCAGATGATTTCGTTCAGCACCGCCATCGCCAGAGAAGAACAACGCCCAGCGCATGGTCAGGATGCGCCAGCCCTTCGGCGTCAGGTTGAACATCTGATCGAACAGGATGGCGATGAAGGAGCGGCCGAACAGCAGACCGCCGCCGAGGATCGCGGCGAACAGGCCGTAGATGATGGTCGGCTTGACCTTGATGAAGGTCTCGTCGTGCAGCACCAGCGTCAGCGTGCCGAACACGAGCACGATGACGGCGGTGACGATCGCCATCATGGGCACATGCCGCACCACCACATAGGAGGCGATCATCGCGGCCACGATCGCCACCATGAAGGCGCCGGTCGCGACGAACAGGTTGAATTTGGCGTTGGCGACGAAGAACACGATGAGCGGACCGAGTTCGGTCGCGAGCTTGAACACCGGATGCGGCTGGTTCTTGTCCATTACTCAATTCCTGCAATCGCGTTGGCGAAATCCCGCGCGGTGAACGGCGCGAGATCGTCGATGCCTTCGCCGACGCCGATGAAGTGCACCGGCAGTTTGAATTTCTCCGCCAGCGCCACCAGGATGCCGCCGCGCGCGGTGCCGTCGAGCTTCGTCATCACGAGGCCGGTGACGCCAGCGGTACGATGAAATGCCTCGACCTGCGACAGCGCATTTTGTCCCACCGTGGCATCGAGCACCAGCAGCACCGCATGCGGCGCCGATGCATCGACCTTCTTGATGACGCGAACGACCTTTTCGAGTTCGTTCATCAGCTCGGCCTTGTTCTGCAGGCGGCCGGCGGTATCGACCAGCAGCACGTCGATATTCTGTTCCTTCGCCGCGGTCAGCGCGTTGAAGGCAAGGCTCGCCGAATCCGAGCCCTGCGCGCCCGCAATGACCGGCGATTTGGTGCGCTCGCCCCAGACCTTGAGCTGCTCGATCGCCGCGGCGCGAAACGTATCGCCGGCCGCCATCATGATCTTGCGGCCCTCGGCACTCAGTTTCGCGGCAAGCTTGCCGATGGTGGTGGTCTTGCCCGACCCGTTGACGCCGACCACGAGGATGACGAACGGCTTTTGCGCCGCGTCGATCTCCAGCGGCTTCGCCACCGGCGCCAGCACCTTCTCGACTTCGGTCGCGACCACCGTCTTCACTTCGTCGGCCGAGATCGCCTTGTCGTAACGGCCGGCGCCGACGGCGTCCGCAATCCGTACCGCCACGGCCGTGCCGAGATCGGCGCGCAGCAGCACATCCTCGATATCGTCGAGCATGGCGCGATCGAGCTTGCGCTTGGTGACGAGGTCGGCAACGGCCGTGCCCAGCGAACTCGAGGTTCGCTTCAGGCCGCTCGAAAGCCGCCGCCACCAGCTCAGTTTGGGGGTTCCGGGAGTGGTATCGCTCATGTCGGGGACGTGTTAGCGGTTTCGCGCCATGAGCGGAAGTCACAACAATCCTATCGATGTTCCCGGGCCATCCCTTGATGTGCCCGGGGCATCCTTTGATATCCCAGGCTTAACGGCGGAAGAAATCCAGGCCCGCGTGCTCCACCGCGACGGGCTGATGCTGGTGATCGACAAGCCGGCCGGGCTGCCGGTGCATCGCGGCCCCAAGGGCGGCGCCAATCTGGAAGCGTCCTTCGACGGCCTGCGATACGGCCTGCCGCGGCCGCCGGTGCTGGCCCACCGGCTCGACAAGGATACCTCCGGCTGCCTGGTGCTGGGACGCCATCGCAAGGCCACCGCCTCGCTCGGCCTGTTGTTCAAGCACGGCAAGATCGGAAAAACCTATTGGGCGGTGGTCGAGGGCGGGCCTGCCGAGGATGAAGGCACCATCGACATGCCGCTGGGCCGGCTCAACGTCGAGCGCGGCTGGTGGCAGAAGCCGGATCCGGAGGGACAGAAGGCCGTCACCAACTGGAAAGTGCGTGGCCGCGGCGATGGCCTCTGTTGGCTCGCACTGGAACCGGTGACCGGCCGCACCCATCAATTGCGCGTGCACACGTCAGCGACGGGCTGGCCGATCGTCGGCGACAACATCTACGGCAACGGACCCGGTTCGGCGAACCGATCCTGCATCTGCATTCCCGCGAGATCGTGATTCCGATGTCGAAGAACAAGGAGCCGGTGCGCGTGGTGGCGCCGGCGCCGGAGCATATGCGGGAGCGGTTGAGAGCATGCGGGTGGAACGGGGAATGGCGTGCACTCCTTCTCACCACCGCTGTCATCATCCGGTGGCGCAAGCGATAGGCGGATGATCCAGTATTCCAGAGACGTCGTGATGAGCCGAGGGGCCGCGGCGTACTGGATCGCCGGTCAACGGGGAAAAAGGAGGAGTTTAGACTCACACCGTCAATCGCGCCCCATCATGGCCCTTGATCGCGAGCGTCATCACCTCGCCCGACGTTCCACCTGATACCGCAACCGGCAGGAAATGTTCGGTGCGCCCCTGTGTCGTGCTCTCGATCAAGATCTGACGCCTCGCACCGATCTCTGCCGCCAACCGCCTCCGCAACGCCGCCTCACCCGCCGCCCGCAATCGTTTCGCGCGCTCCTTGATCTCACCGCCCGCCACCTGCGGCATCCGCGCGGCCGGCGTGCCGGGTCGCTTCGAATAGGGAAACACGTGCAGGAAGGTGAGATCGCATTCCGCCACAAGATCCTCCGACCGCGCGAACATTTCCTCCGTCTCGGTTGGAAATCCTGCGATGATATCGGCGCCGAGCGTGATATCCGGACGCAGCCGCCGCACCTGGGCGCAGAATTCGACCGCGTCTTGCCGCGAATGCCGCCGCTTCATCCGCTTTAAGATCATGTCGTCGCCGGATTGCAGTGACAGATGCAGATGCGGCATCAGGCGCGCGTCATCCGCGATGACGTCGAGCAGATCGCGATCGACCTCGATGGAATCGATAGATGAAATCCGCAACCGTTTCAGTTCCGGCACATGCCGCAATATCTGCTTTGTTAATTGCCCGAGCTTCGGCGCGCCCGGCAAGTCAGCCCCATAGCTCGTCAGATCCACGCCGGTCAGCACGATCTCCGCATGGCCGCGTTCGGCCAGCGTCCGAACCTGTTCGACGACGGCGCCCATCGGCACCGAGCGTGAATTGCCACGGCCGTAGGGGATGATGCAGAACGTGCAGCGATGGTCGCAGCCATTCTGCACCTGCACGAACACGCGCGGCAGGCCCGCCTTGAAGCCATCGAGCAGATGCGGCGCCATCTCCTTGACCGCCATGATGTCGGCGACCGCGATTTTCTCGCTTGTCCCAATGCCGAAGCCACCGTCGAACGCCGCGCGCGCGTCACGCCAAGCCTCGGATCGCATCTTGTCGTCATTGCCGACGACGCGATCGACCTCGGCCATTTCGGCGAACATTTCCGGCTGGGTCTGCGCCGCGCAGCCGGTGACGACGATGCGCACATCCGGCCGCTCGCGCTTCAGCCGCCGGATCGACTGCCGCGCCTGCGCCACCGCCTCGTTGGTGACCGCGCAGCTATTGATGACGACAGTATCGGAAAGCCCGGCGCGCTCCGCCTCGCGGGCGATCACCTCGGATTCGAACGCGTTGAGGCGGCAGCCGAAGGTGAGGACGTCGACGCTCATGGCGCTCAGGCGACGCTGGCGAACAGCGCCGGATCGAATCGCCCCTCATATTCGAAATCGGCGGTGCCGGTCATCAGCACGTGGTCGTCGTGCTCGCGCCATTCGATCGCAAGCTTGCCGCCGGGCAGCGTCGATTTCGACTTTGCGATTGGCGCGCTTCAGCCGGGCCGCGGCGACCGCGGTCGCACACGCAGCCGAGCCGCACGCCTTGGTCAGGCCGACACCCCGCTCCCAGGTGCGGATCGTGATGTGGTCGCGGTCGACGATATGAGCGAGCGTGATGTTGGCGCGTTCGGGGAAGATCGGGTGGTTTTCCGGCGACAGCGGTCCCGCCGCAGCCCCGAAGTCCGTAGTGGTCCAGGACCGGCCGAGCGGCGGGGGCTGAGGAGCAAGTGGGGATCATCGTGCCCGGGACGGGCCAGTGTTGATCTTCCGTGGCGGCTGGGGCAATGCAATTCGTGCTCACGGGATAGTCTCTCCAGGCGATTGGAACGCGGGAACCGGTGCATCCTCCTTCCCTATTTTACGGTTTGCCTTTTCGCGACGGCTTGATCTGGATCAAGGGAAGCCCTATCCAATCGCGGTATAGTGTAGGACGGATTTCCCAATCCGTCCTTCCGAATTGGACAGATTTGGCAATCCATCCTATGGGGTGAGCTATGCGGGACGGACTGCAATTGCATGTGGAAGTGCCGGGCGATGGCTACCACCAGCGGCTGATTTCCTGCCAGGTCGCCTGCCCGGTGCATACCGACGCCCGGGGTTATGTCCGCGCCATCGCCGATGGCCGTTTCGAGGACGCCTATCTCATCGCCCGCGGCCCGAACCCGCTGGCCTCGATCTGCGGCCGGGTGTGCGGGCGCACCGTGCGAGGTGGCCTGCCGCCGCGGAAAAGTGCCCCGCGTGGACGACGACGGCAAGTTCGTCGCCCACGACCGGCCCATCGCCATTCGTGCGTTGAAGCGCTTCGTCTGCGACCGTTCGGCCCCGAGCCCGCCCGAGGCGAGGATGTGCTCCGACGCGTGCGGAACTATCGTTCCCAGCGCCTCGGCCGATGCCGAGGAGATGGCCGCGCTGCTTCGGGCACAGTGTGGCGGGGGACTTCCAGCCCGCCGCAGGGGCAGCGGGTCGCGATCATCGGCTCTGGACCGGCGGGGCTGTCGGCCGCCCACGACTTGGCCCTGATGGGTTTCCGGCCGGTGATCTTCGAAAGCGAGCCGGTGCCGGCCGGAATGCTCGCCGCTGGGCGTGCCCGCGTATCGCTTGCCGCGCGAGTTGATCGCCCGCGAGGTGGCGGTGATCGAGGCGCTGGGCGTGGAGATTCGCACGCGGCATGACGGTGGGCAAGGACGTGTCGCTGGCCCAACTTCGCAAGGATTACTCGGCGGTGATTCTCGCCGTGGGGGCCAAGTCGTCGCGCAAGCTTGGGACTGCCGGGCGAACGCGGCCCGCGGGTGTATGGCGGCGTGGATCTGCTGCGCGCGGTGGCTGCTTGGAGCGATGCCGCTCGACATCGGCCGCGAGGTGGTGGTGATCGGCGGCGGCAACGTGGCCTACGACGTGGCCCGCACCGTGCTGCGGCAGATCGCCTACGACACGGCGCGCACGGCGGCCCGGCTGCCGGGCACGGGCGGCGTGCACTTGGTTTCGCTGGAAACGCTCGAAGAGATGCCGGCCGACACGCTGGAAATCCTCGAAGGCGACGAGGAAGGCATTGAGCGGCTCAATGGCTGGGGACCGGTGAGCATCGAGCGCGATTCCGCGGGCCAGGTCGACCGGCGTGGTCTTCCGCCGTTGCCTGCGGGTTTACGACGAGAACAGGCGGTTTGCCCCGGTTTTCGACGAC
>CAWIZF010000023.1:0-127920 GCA_963840465.1 uncultured Alphaproteobacteria bacterium
GCCCTGGCGGGAGAAGGTCGAGGCGACCTTCAGCCTTTCCGCGAACCTCGCCTTCCCGCTGATGCTGCTGCTCTCTGCTCTCATGTTCCCCGCCATGGTGCTGCGCTACAGCATGGGCTGGGCCGAGATGTTCGTGGTCGACCTGCCGATCTTCCTGGCGGCGACCGCCTCCGTCTGCGCCTTCTACGCGATCTCGCAGAGAGAGCAGTTCCCCGCCACCTGGAAGTCGAAGCTCAAGTACATCCCGGCCGTGCTCGGGATCGGGATGGGGATCAGCATCAACAACGCGATCGCCGTGCTGGAGGCGCTGTTCGGGAAGCAATCGGAGTTCACGCGCACGCCCAAGTACCGGATCGAGGGCGCCGGCGACGACTGGAAGACCAAGATCTACAAGGGCAAGGCGAACTGGATCCCCTACGCCGAGCTCGCCCTCGCCTGCTACTTCACCTTCGTCAACCTGTACGCCCTCACCTACGGTCTCGTCGGCACGCTGCCTTTCATCGCTCTCTTCCAGTGGGGCTTCCTGTACACGTCCGGCATGTCGCTCGCGCAGAGCCTCGACTGGCTGGTGCCGCGACAGCAGGAAGCCTGATCGCGTCCCGACGCCGGTGAGCGACTGGTTCCGGCCCGCCGCTCGCACGATTCGCTGATGGCCAGCATCGACACCAACGTCCAGAGCCGCGGCGTGCAGCGGGTGCTCTGGGTCACCCTCGGCCTCAACCTCGCCGTCAGCGCCGGCAAGGTGGCCGTCGGCCATCTCTCGGGCAGCCTGGCGATGATCGCCGACGGCTATCACAGCCTGGTCGACGGCTCGAACAACGTGATCGGCCTGATCGTGGCCGCCTTCGCCTTCGCCCCGCCCGACCGCGGCCACCCGTACGGCCATCGCAAGTTCGAGACCGCCGCGACCAGCATGATCGGCATTGCTCTGCTCGCGCTCGCCTGGGAGGTCGTGACCGGCGCGCTCGGACGCTCGGGAGCGCCCGCGCTGCCGGCGATCGGAGCGCTGAACTGGGTCGTGATGGCCGCCACGATCGGCGTCAACGTGCTGGTGAGCTGGTACGAGGCGCGCGAGGGCCGACGGCTGAAGAGCGCCTTCCTGGTCGCCGACGCGACGCACACCCGCGCGGACCTCTACGTCTCCCTCGGTGTCGTCGCCTCGTTCGTGGCCGCGAAGCTCGGCCTGGCCTGGGCCGACCCGCTGGTGGCGGTCGCGATCGGCGGCATCATCGCCTGGCAGGCGGTGCGCATCCTGCGCGCCGCCTTCAACGTGCTCACCGACCGCGCGCCGCTCGAGATCGACGAGCTCGCGCGGCTGGCGGCGGCCGTGCCCGGCGTCCTCCGGGTCCACGACGTACGCACGCGTGGCCGCGGCGACGCAGTCTACGTCGATCTCACGGCGCACCTCGACGCGGCGATGTCGCTGGCAGCGGCGCACGCGGTGGCCGACCAGATCGAAGCTGCGCTCGAGACCGCGCACCCCGAGATCGTGGACGTGGTCGTGCACCTCGAGCCGGAAGGGCACGAGGCGGCGGCCGCCGCCTGGCTGAGCGGCGGGCCCGCGAGCTCTAGCGCTTCGGTCCGCCGCAGGCCTGACACGGGCACAGCCGCCGCAGCAGGCGGTAGGGGTAGATGCCCGTGTTGTGGCCGTCCTGCCAGGTGAAGGAGACGGCGTAGTTGCCGACGGGCTCGAGGTGCACCAGCTCCTGGTCGCGCAGGTCCAGGTATCGGGACTCGCCGCTGTGACCCTGGCAGATCGCACACGGGCACCAGCTGCGCAAGTAGTCGAGGGAGAAGACGGACTCGTGGCCGTCACTCCAGGTCACGATCACGCGGCGCGCGCCGCGCTTGTGGCGGATCTCGGTGGGCTCGGCGGAGGGATCGTTCACGTCGGCCCCCGGAGCCTCACTCGGCGGCGAGCGTGACGGAGTCCACCTTCCAGGCGCCCCCCTCCTTGACGAGGTGGACGGTGATCTGCTGCGTCGAGCCGCCCCCGGTGAGCACTCCCTTCATCACCGCCCGATCGTTCTCGATCGAGCGCTGGTAGAAGGTGGCGTCGCTGGACTGCTGGATCGCGGCCGTCACCGCGGCGTTCGTTTCCTCGGAGACCTGGGTCTGGTAGCCGCCGCTCCGGTGAGCAGCGCCGGCCGCCGCCCCGCCCTGTCGCACGTCGGCGATCCAGGCGTGTGCCGCGTCCGCGGCGCCCTTCGTCGACACGTAGACGCCGCCCCCGATCACGGCCATCAGCGCCGCGACCAGCAGTAGACAGCCGCAGCAGCCGAACGCCACCCAGAAGATCGGCGAGCGCCCCTTCTTGGCCGGAGCCGCCCCCGCGGGCATCGGGCACCGGCGCGCTCGGTCGGCGCGACGCCGGGCTCGGCGGCACGGGGCGCGCGGCGGCGCGCGGCGTGGCGGGAGCGGCGGGTGGGCGAGGCGCAGGCGGCGGCGCCGCGGCCCGCGGTGGCGCCGCCCCGCGCGGCATCGCGGGCGGGGCTGGCAACGGTGGTGGCAGGGACGGTCCCTTGGGAAGCGGTGCGGCCTTGGCGGGCGCGGCCGCCATCGGAGGCGGTGCGGCCGACGGAGGCGGGACCTCGGCCGCCACCACGGTCGCCTCAGCGTGCTCGTCGAAGACCGGCGTCGCCACCGTTGCTTCGGGGTCCTCGACCAGGTCCACCTGATAGCTGAGCGCGCCGAATCGCAGCTCCTGCCCCGCCTTGAGCGCCTGCTCGGCGACGCGGACGCTGTTGACGTACGTGCCGTTCGCGCTGCCCTGATCGACCACCCACCACTCGGAGTCCCGCAGCTCGAGCCGCGCATGCCGGCGTGACACCGAACCGTCGGTCACGACGATGTCGCAACCCGGATCCCGGCCGACCATGCTCTGCTCCTTCTCGACTTCGACAGGTGGGCCAGAGACAGGCACGAGCCGCAGGGTGGACATGGAGCGTTCTCCTCGTGCTTCGCGCCCGTTCGGGCGGAAGTTCCACGCGATTCTAGAGATGCGGGACGGCAGGCGTCAATCGCGGCCCTCGGGCCCTCGCGCCCCGGCGCGAGCCCGCGCTCCCGGCGGGCGGCGGCCGGGGCGGCCCTTGCGTTGACACGCCTCGACAGGGGTCCCTAGAATGAAAGCAGTCAGAACCCCCGAGAACGAAGCGGAGCAGCATGCTGCGCTCCCGAAGCCCCCCGAGTTCCCGGCTGTCGAGGAGGAGTTGCATGACAAGGGTGTTGCTGGCGGTTGGACTCGTGTCGCTCGCCGCGGCGTCGCTCGCGACTGCGGGCGAGCAGACGGTGAGCTTCAAGAGCGGCGACGAGATGGCCTCGGCCCTGCTCGTCACGCCCGAAGGAAAGGGGCCGTCCCCCGCGGTGGTCGTGATCCAGGAGTGGTGGGGGCTCAACGACTGGGTCAAGGACCAGGCCCGCGCCCTCGCCGAGGGCTACGTCGCCCTCGCGCCCGACCTCTACCGTGGCAAGGTGGCCGTGAAGCAGGAGGACGCGCACCAGCTGATGATGGGCACGCCGCCCGATCGCGCCATTCGCGACCTGCAAGGGGCATTCGCGACCCTGCAGGCACGCGCGGACGTGAGGAAGGACAGGATCGGCGCGATCGGCTGGTGCATGGGCGGAGGCTATGCGCTTCGCCTCGCGACGGCGGAGCCGGCTCTGGCAGCCGTCGTGGCGTACTACGGCACGCCGCCAACCGACCCGGCGGCGATCGCCGCGATCAAGGCGCCCCTTCTCGGCAATTACGGGGCCGAGGACAAGGGTCCGAGCCCGGAGCTGGTGCGCAGGTTCGAGGCGGCGATGACGAAGGCGGGCAAGACCGTCGACATCAAGCTCTACGAAGGCGCGGGCCACGCCTTCGCCAACCCGGACAACCCCTGGGGCGGCTACCGCCCGGATGCGGCCAAGGACGCCTGGGCGCGCACCACCGCCTTCCTCGCGAAGTACATGAAGCAGTAGCGGCGCGCTCAGGCGGGCCGAGGCGCGTCCGGCGCGAACAGCCGCGCATCCTCGGGCCGCGGGAAGCAGAGGCGACGGAAGTTGCAGCGACGGCAGAGCTGGGGTCTGTCGATCCTCGGGAAGTCCTCGAGCCGGCCGAGATTCGCCTCGGGGTCGACGAGCAGCGCCCTCATGTCCCGGGCGCTGCGCTCGATGAACCTCCGCGCCGCCTCGATCTTCTGCCCGGTGACGGTGCGCCGCACGGCCTTGGGCAGGACCAGGTAGTCCAGCTCGGTGGTGATCTCCTCGGGGTCGGAGACCCAGCCCTGCTCGACGGCGTAGAGAGCGTAGCCGGCGATCTGCACCTCGTTGAAGCGTCCCTCGCCCCGGCCCGTCTTCCAGTCCACGATCACGACCCGCCCGTCGCTCTCGCGATAGGCGAGGTCCATCCGCAGCAGGACCTCCGTCCCGCCGACCTCGAAGGAGACGAGGTCCTCGAGCGCGAGCCGGCGCTCGCGGCCGAGCGCCATCACGCGGGCGAGCGCCTCGCTGCGGAAGAAGCCGCGCAACGAGCGCATCACCACGTTCACGGCGATCCGCTTGTCCTCCTGCGCGACCGGCACCTCGTACTCGTGCTCGAAGAGCCGGAAGCGCCCGCCCGCTTCGCTCTCGCGCCACTCGGACACCATCGTCCCGTGCACCGCCTGGCGGATCAGAGCCTCCTGCTCCTCCGGCACGGGGATGGCGTCGTTCTCGCGCAGGAAGCGCTCGATCGTGTCGTGGACGACGCTGCCCGCCCACATCGGAAGCGCCGACAGCTTCTTGAGCCGCCGCACCTCCTCGTCCTCGAGCGCCGCGTAGTAGGCGTAGTAGTAGCGGCGCCGGCAGCTCGCGAAGGTGTCGTGACGCGACGCCGACCAGGAGAACGCCGGTCGATCCGCCCTCGCGAGGGGAGAAGCCATCTCGCCGGACTCTAGCACCGCGCCGCGCGCGCCTCGGGACCAGCCCCGCTCGCGGTCGCCCGATTCAGCGGCCGACGTAGCGGAAGAGCTGGGCCTCGCCGCGCGGCACGGACGTGTAGACGGGGCGGTAGCTCGCCGCCACGGTCGCGAACAGCCACTCGGCGCACGGATCGCCTCGCTCGACCCCGCGGGCGTCCCACAGCAGCAGGAACTCGGCAGGGCGCGGGGCGAGCCGGTTGAAGCGATCGAGGCGTACGCAGGCGGGCATCCGGTCGAGGCTCGATCCGAGCAGGCGGTAGGGATCGTAGCCGGGACGCAGGACCACGGGGAAGAACGACACCTCCGCCTCGTAGTCGTCGACGTTTACGACACCGCGGGACGCGACGAACCAGCTCGCCGCGTGGCGGAAGGGCCAGGTCCGATCCGCCAAGGGCCGACCGTCCTCGGAGCGCCCGCGATGGGAGAACCCGAGCGGCAGGAGCGTGGCGCCCCGGGGAGCCAAGGCTCGACCGAAAGGTACTCCCGCAGATGCCGGTCGAGCTGCGCGTAGCGGGGCAGGCGAACGGCCAGCAAGCCCAGGCTGGCCGCGATCGCCGTCACCAGCAGCAGGCGCCGGAGCCTGCCGCCGAGAGGCTGCGCCCCGAGCCACAGCAGCAGGAGCAGCGGGAGGTACGGTGCGAGGCGGTCGTGGCTGGATCCCCCCCACGGACCGTGGCCCGCCATCTGCACGGCGGGTGCCCAGAAGTACGCCGCGATGCCGAGCGCCGCCGCGACCAGCAACGCGTCGTGCCAGACGAGCTTGGCCCCGCGCGCGGCGAGGGCCGCGAGCAGCGCCACCGCGAGCGCCGCCGCAAGCGCCGTCGACAGCCAGATCTCGCGCGCGTCGAGCGAGACCGGCCAGCTCGAGCGTCAGGAGCCCGCGCAGGCGCTCCAGCGCTCCCGAGCCGGGGCCTGCGACACCCCCGCCGAGCCGCATCTGGAATCGTGCCAGCAGCAAGACCGGCGCGAGGCTCGCGGCCGCGAGCCCCAGCAGACGCCGCCGGAGGGCGCCCGTCCAGGCGGTCTCGCCGCGCCGGCGCTCGTCCAGCGTGACGGCGACCAGCAGGACTGCCAGGCTGAGCAGCGTCACGAGCAGGGCCGCCGCCGCGCAGAAATAGAGCCACAGCAGCAGCAACGCCAGCACAGCCGTGCCGCGGGCTCCGAGCCGGCCCCGGCGACGGATCCAGAAGCCGAGCGCGAGCAGCAAGGGCACCGACGCGAAGGCGCGGTTGTAGTAGCCGAGGTGGAGGGCACCGTCGTAGACGAAAGGCAGCACCAGCGCGAAGAGGGCCGCCGCCTCGGGCCGCAGCGTCGAGAGGGCGAAGCGGAAGCTCGCCACCAGCGCCAGCCGTGTGATGTCTGCTCCGAGGCAGCAACCTTTATCGGCATATTCAGAACATCTGCAACAATCTGCATCACAAAGGGATTCTTCTTTGCAACACCACCTATTGCTATTACTCCGTCTATGCGTATACCTTCTGAGATGAACCTTTCATTTATCATCCTCGAACCGAATGCGGTGGCTTCAACTAGCGCCCTGAATATTCTTGGTGCATCGGAACCCAGCGACAAACCCGTTATTGCTCCTTTCAATGCCTGGTTTGCATCAGGTGTCCGTCTTCCGTTCATCCAATCCAGGGCCACGATTGCAGTTTCCTCAAGCGTCAAAGATTCCGCCTGCCTGCTGAGCTCGGCGATCATCCTGTCTGCAGTCTCTTCGGATATCCTCTTTTTTGAAGCATCATCAAGCCAGGTCATTCCTGAAATAATTTCAGTAACAGGCCACATCAGCAACTTGCTGAACCATGCATAGATATCGCCGAAAGCAGATTGTCCGGCCTCAAGCCCGAGCATCCCGGGTACAATCGATCCGTCGACCTGTCCGCAGATGCCTGCCACGAGCTTATCGCCCGCCTCGCTCATCGGCGCAACCAGCATATCGCAGGTTGATGTTCCCATTACCTTTACCAGGAAGTATGGTTTTATTTCCCCTCCCACAGCACCCGAGTGGGCATCGAATGTACCGACACCTATTTTAACCCTGTTCGTAATTCCCAGCTTTTTTGACCATTCATCTGAAATATAGCCTATTGGACTATCGCTGGTATATGTTTTGGAATATAGCTTGTCCCGCAATCCGGAAAGAACAGGATCGAGCCTGCCAAGGAATTTTTCATCAGGAAGTCCTTCGAATGCTTCATGCCACATAGCCTTATGTCCTGCTGCGCATCTGCTCCTCTTCATCTTCAGCGGATCAGTATTACCTGTAAGAAGTGCAGGGATCCAGTCGCAATGTTCAACCCATGACCATGCATTATTTCTTATCTTTTCATTTGCCCTGAGGATATGCAGAACCTTAGCCCAGAACCATTCCGATGAATAAATGCCTCCTTCGAATTTTGTAAAATCAACCCCGCCCCATGACCTTGCAATCGCATTTATTTCAGCGGCTTCTTTTACTGCGCTATGGTCCTTCCACAGAACAAACATTGCATCCGGATCATTTTCAAAACCAGGTTTCAACGAAAGCGGTACTCCATCCCTGTCGACGGCGACCGGTGTAGAGCCTGTTGTATCCACAGTGATACCGGTTATGTTTGTTATTATCTCTTCCGGAAGCTCTTTAATGGCTCCTTTGACGGATTTTTCAAGACCTTCAATGTAATCCAGTGGGTGCTGACGGAATCTGTTTTCCGAAGGATCGCAATAAAGTCCTTTTTTCCACCTTGGGTATTCAAAAACGGCCGACCCGGCAACTTCACCGTTTGTGGCATTAACAACTACCGATCGAACGGAGTCTGTCCCGTAATCGATACCAATGACGAATTTATCTGACATATTAAATTTGTATTTTACTTCTGTCCATAATAGGCATTACCACCGTGCTTCCTGTTGAAATGCTTATCGAGAAGATATTTATCCATCTGTTCAGTTTTGCCAAGAATTACAGTATTAAACGCCATCCTCGCGATCTCTTCCAGGGCTATTGCATTGTATACAGCCCTGTCAGGATTTTCACCCCAGCAGAAAGGTCCATGGCTGTGAACCAGAACGGAGGGTAGTGTTAAAGAATTAACAGATCCAATAGTTTCAAAAATGACCTTTCCTGTATTAAGCTCATAGTCCTCATCTATCTCCTTCTGCGTCAGTTTCCTGGTGCAGGGAACCTCTCCGTTATAGTGATCTGCATGAGTAGTTCCGAACGGAGGAATGGCTCTTCCTGCCTGAGCCCATGAGGTTGCAAATGATGAATGGGTATGGACGATTCCACCTATCGAACCCCAGGTTTTATAGAGAAATAAATGTGTAGGTGAATCGGTGGAGGGTTTGTATTTTCCTTCAACAACATTGCCCTGAGGATCAAGCACTACCATATCATCGGGACTCATGGTTTCATAATCAACACCCGACGGCTTGATAACAATGAATCCTGTTTCCGGATCCCTGCCGCTAACATTTCCCCAGGTAAGAATGACGAGGCCATGGCTTACAAGGTCAAGGTTGGCTTTACAGACTTTGATTTTTAATTTGTCGAGCATTCCAGTTAATGTTTAAATGACTATCTTTTGTCTTCTATTAATTGGGATCGAGGTTGAAATAGAAGCCATTCTGTTTCAGTTTCTCATATCTTGTTTTTATGAACCGATAATAGAATGCTCCCTTTTTTGATGTTTCTTTTTCCTTCTCCTCAAGCTTTTCAAGAATTCCCATCGCAAGGATCTTTTTCCTGAAATTCCTTTTATCAATTGCCCGCTGGTAAAGAGCCTCATAAAGTTCCTGAAGCTGAACCAGGGTGAATTTTTCAGGAAGTAGTTCAAATCCCACAGGTTTGACTTTGATCTGATTCTGCAGATCTGACAATGCCTTTTTAACCATATCATTATGATCAAAGATCAGGTCAGGTAATCGTGAGATTGATCTCCAGTGAGCTCCATTCTGGACAGTAAGCTCCTTGCTCATATCCCTTATCTTTATGAGAGCAGAATAGGCAGCTGAGATCACCCGTGCTCCCGGATCGCGACCGGTTTCACCATAAAAATATGACTGTTTCAGATAAACACTCTGCAATCCTGTCAGCTTCTGGAGTATTCTTTCTGCTGCCTCATCAAGGCTCTCGTCTTTCTCAACAAAACCACCGGCAAGCGACCAGCTACCTTTTTCGGATTAAAACTTCGCTTTATGAGTAGAAGCTTAATCTCTCTCTCACTGATATCGTAGCCAAAAATAATACAATCGACTGCAACAAGGTGCTTTGAATATTTTAAATAAAGCTTCATTCTATTTCGATCAGGTCGCGGCCGCGGTAGCGGCGCGGCAGGCGGCGGTGCCGTCCGATCGAGAGGTAGACGCGGCGGCCGGCTGCAGCAATTCCTCGGCGATCTGCGCGCCCGAGGCGCCGGCGCCGGCGACCAGCACCGCGCCTCGGGGAAGCTGTCCGGGATTCGTGTAGTCGGCGGCATGGACCTGGAACAGCCGGATGATCGCCCAGCAGGTCCGGGACGAGGTTGCGCTCATAGGGACCGGTGGCGACGACGACATTGTCGGCCGCGATCGTGCCGTCGGCGGTCTCGGCGATGAAACCTGTGCTGTTGCGCCGCGACAGCCGCGTCACCGCGACGCCGCAGCGGATCGGCGGGCGACGAAACCGGCATAGGCCTCGATGTATCTGATGATGTCGCCGTGTTTGCAAACGCATCCGGATCGCTGTGCGGAAATGGAAAGTCCGGCAGCCGCACCGACCAGTTGGGAAACTGGAATTTCAGCCCGTCCCAGCGTTCGCTGCGCCAGCGTTCGGCGATCCGGTGGCGCTCCAGCACGAGGTGCGAAAGCCCGCGCTGCTTCAGCCGGTGGCTCATCACGAGGCCAGCCTGGCCGCCGCCGATCACGAGCGTTTCGATTTTTTCATCCGGCATGTTTCTGGCCCCTGCGGCGCGTGGCGGGTTCTGCCGCCGCGCGGATAATCCAGCGCCGGAACGCGGCGAAATCGCGCTGGCCGGTGCTGAAGCCGCGATAGACCAGATACCAGCGCATGCCTTTCGGCACGCTTAACGCAAACGGCGCGACCAGCCGGCCGGCGGCGAGGTCGTCGTCGATATAGGGGCGGATGCCCATGGCGATGCCGAGGCCGTCGACGGCGGCCTGCAGCGCCTGGCCGTAAAACTCGAATTCCGGCCCGCGGGCGGTGATGCGGGCGGTGCCGGCGGCCTCGAGCCAGGACGGCCAGTCGTCGGGCGAATGCGCAACCCGCAGCAGCGTCGGCCCCTTCAGGTCGCCGGGGCGTTTGAGCGTGTTCGCAAGCCGCGGCGCGCACACCGGCAGCAGGTCGGCGGCGAATAAGCGGTTCGGCGATCAGGCCGGGCCATTCGCCGTCGCCGAGCTTGATGCCGCAGCTCCAGTCCTCGCCGAACGGCACCGCGGCGCCGCCGGTGGTGATGCGGACGTCGATATCCGGCTCCTGCTTGCGGAAATCCGCCAGCCGCGGGATCAGCCACTTCATCGCAAAGGTGGGACCGACCCCGATGGTCAGCACGCGCACGCTGGCAGGGCGCGGTGACCTGCGCGGTCAGGCTCGCCAGCGCGTCGAAGATCGGCGTCAGCCCGCCCTGATAGGCGCGGCCCGCCGCCGTGGTGGCGAGGCGGTTGGCCTTGCGCTCGAACAGCGCGACCCCGAGCCGCTCTTCCAGCAGATGCACCATCCGGCTGACCGCGGCGGCGGATACGTTGAGCTCGGCGCCGGCGGCGGCAAAGCTGCCGGTCCTGGCCGCAGCCTCGAACGCCTTGATACCGTTGAGAAAGAGCAGCCGCCGCACATAACCCTCAGGAAAACTGATGCCAGGGCAAGATAACTCAGTTTGCGCACGTGTCACAAGCGGGCACAAGAATAGCTGTGGTAGGTTTCACGGTTGAGATCGGTGCGGCGTCGCTCAACCTGGGCCTCGCTGACGCAGGAGATTTCCGTGACGCCGCTGATGATCGCAGCCCTCGGTGCGTTGATGGTCGCGACAGCCTTCCTGTCGGGCCTGTTCGGCATGGCCGGCGGGATGATCCTGATCGGCGTGCTGTTGATGCTGATGCCGCTGCCCACCGCGATGGTGCTGCATGCGATCACGCAGATGGCGTCGAACGGCTGGCGCGCCTTTCTGTGGCGGGCGCATATCCGCTGGCGGCCGGTGTTCGTCTATCTGATCGGCTGCGCGCTCGCGCTCGGCGTCTGGTCGATCGCCCGCTACGTGCCGGACAAGCCGATCGCGCTGCTGCTGCTCGGCGTGACGCCGTTCATGGCGCGGCTGATGCCGAAGAACCTCAAGCCCAATCCTGACAGCATCGCGCAGGGCTCGTTCTACGGCTTCATCTGCATGGGCCTGATGCTGATGACCGGCGTCTCCGGCCCGCTGATGGACACGTTCTTTCTCGGCGGCAATTTCGGCCGCCGCGAGGTGGTCGCCACCAAGGCCACCTGCCAGGTCGCCAGCCATCTGACAAAGCTGATCTATTTCGGCGGCATCGTCGACCAGGCGGCGACGCTCGATCCGGTGCTGGCCGGCGTCGCGATCGCCGCCTCGATGCTCGGCACCACGCTGGCGCGGCGCATCCTGGAAGCGATGAGCGACGCGCAGTTCCGCACCTGGGCGAACCGGCTGATCACCACGGTCGCGGGCTATTACATCCTCTACGGCGGCTGGCTGTTGTTCACGCGCACGAGCGCGATGGCGTTTTGAGTTTGACCGCTTCTGATGCGGAGGCGCTGATGACCGAGACAACGGACGCACTGGTGCTCGACCTCGTCGAATGGATCGGCCGCGAGCCGCGGCTTTATTCCGAGGTGATCGAGACGTGGCGCACCTCATGTCCGCGCCTGACCATCTGGGAGGACGCGGTCGATCGCGGCTATGTCGCGCGCCAGCCGGCGCCGGCCGCGGCGTATGCGTCGCGATCACCGAAAGCGGCGCCAAATTCCTGCGCGAGCACGGCCGCGGCGGCTGAAGCGCCATCACATTCGCGCGCGCGGCGCCCGGCGCCATTGACTTGCGCGGGCGATCCGCCCAAATTCATGCAGTCGCATCTTTCTTGCGATCGCAACAATGACATACCGCACAGCAGGATCGCCCCATGATCGACCTTCACTACTGGACCACGCCGAACGGCCACAAGATCACGATGTTCCTCGAAGAGACCGGGCTTCCCTACAAGATCTTTCCGGTCAACATCGGCAAGGGCGAACAGTTCACGCCGGAGTTTCTGGCGATCGCGCCGAACAACCGCATTCCCGCGATGGTCGATCATGAGCCGAAGGGCGGGGGCAAGCCGATCTCGATCTTCGAGTCCGGCGCGATGCTTTTGTATCTCGCCGAGAAGACCGGAAAATTCCTCCCCGCCGATCTCTACGGCCGCTACGACGCGATCCAGTGGACGTTCTGGCAGATGGGCGGGCTCGGCCCGATGGCCGGGCAGAACCATCACTTCAGAAATTACGCGGTAGAAAAAATCAAATACGCCATCGACCGCTACGTCAACGAGACCAACCGGCTCTACGGCGTGCTCAACAAGCGCCTCGTCCGACCGCGAATTCATCGCCGGCGACTATTCGATCGCCGACATGGCGAGCTATCCCTGGGTCGTGCCCTACAAGAACCAGGAGCCAGAATATCGACGACTTCCCGCATCTGAAGCGCTGGCTGGAAACCATCCGCGCCCGGCCCGCGACCGAGCGCGCCTATGCCAAGGCGAAAGAGGTCAATCCGAATTTCGGCCAGCCCGTCAACCGCACCGAGGAGGAACGCAGGATCCTGTTCGGCCAGACCGCGGCGGTGGTGCGGTAGGAGAGGCGGATCGCCGCAAACTCGTCTCGTCATACGCGGGCTTGACCCGCGTATCCATCTTCTCGAATGATGGATTGCCGGGTCAAGCCCGGCAATGACGGTGGATCGGAGCCACGACATGCCCCTCAAACTCTACGAACTCGTCGGCACCGACCCATCCCGCCCGTTCAGCCCGTTCTGCTGGCGCACGCGCATGGCGCTGGCGCACAAGGGGCTGTCGGCGGAAACCATCCCGTGGTGCTTCACCGAGAAAAGCGCGATCGCGCCGCATGGTTCGGAAAAAGTGCCGGTGCTGCTCGACGGCGATACCGCGGTCGTCGATTCCTGGACCATCGCCAACTATCTCGAAGACACATATCCGGACCGGCCGTCGCTGTTCGGCGGCGAGGGCGGCCGCGCCATGGCGCGGATGCTGAACTGGTGGGGCGACGGCGTGATCGGCGGCATGTTTCCGCTCATCATCGCCGACATCCCGCTCAACCTGAAGCCGGAGGACGCGGCCTATTTCCGCAAAAGCCGCGAGGCGCGTTTCGGCAAGCCGCTGGAAGAAATCATGGCCAGCCGCGACAAGGCGGTCGAAGGCTTTCGCAAATCGCTCGACCCGCTGCGGCTGACATTGCGGACGCAGTCCTTCCTCGGCGGCACTGCGGCGAACTATGCGGACTATATCGTGTTCGGCGCGTTCCAGTGGGCGCGGGTGGTCAGCCCGTTCAAGCTGCTGATGGAAGACGATCCGGTCTATGCCTGGCGCGAGCGGCTGCTCGATGCGTTCGATGGCCTGGCGCGGAAGTCGCCGAGCTATCACGGCTAGGCAAATCAGCAGGCAATGATTGCGCGGCTGTCCGGCCTATCGCCGAGGCTGTAAATTAGTTCTATCCGATAACGATGTTAGCCGTGACGTAAATTGCAGGCGTAGTCTTGTTCCTTTGATGGCCGTCAGGGGAGGCGCGTCATGACCGACTTTGAAACGAAATTGGAGCGGTTTGAGATCCTCGCTGCCGAATGCGATTTGATCGGCAAGTTGTCGGCGGACCGGACGAAGCGCGAGCTGTATCTGCGCCTCGGCCAGCATTACCGCGAACTGGCTGATGACATGCGGACGGTGATTGCGACCACAAACGCCGCTTAGTGCGCGGACTCATTGGCGCCCCGTCACAGCCGTGAGTGGGTGAAGCGAGAACCTCTAGCCGGGCTGCGGCATCAGTACGTTCGGAAAGCTGGGCAGGTTATTGTCCAAGCTGCCCGAGCACGGCGAACCACAACGCAAGCGTCTCGGCATAAGAGCGCGGTTCCGACGGTTTCTTGCGAACGGCGGTATGGACCATGACGAGTTTGGTGGCTGGATCGACCAGGATGATCTGCCCCCGGATGCCGAGCAGCGCAAATCGGCGCTGCTCACCGGGGAGGAGCCACACCTGGTATCCATAGCCGAAGTAGGGAGTTGCCGTCCCCGGGGCGAGATGACCATCGGCTGGCTTCACCGTGGTGGCGTCCAACACCCACTGCCGTGGAATCAGTTGGCGTCCTTCCCATGCACCGTCATGCGCGAGCAGACGGCCCAGACGCGCGTAGTCGCGCAAGGCCGCGTTAAAGCAGCAGAAGGCGATCTCCTGGCCGGTGGTATCGATAGCCCAGGCCGCGTCGGCCTCCGCGCCGATGGCGTCCCAGACCCTGCTATGAAGATAGTCCGCAAGCTGCTCACCCGTGGCAGATCGCAACACAAGGCCCAGGATCTCGGTCTCGACGCTGGCGTAGTGCCATTTGGTTCCCGGTGGAGTAGCGCGCGTATTGAACTGGGCGACGCTGGCGACGGGGTTCTTTCCGGGCCCAATGAACAGGTCGCGCGCGAGTCGCGCGATGTCGTCCTGCCCGTCATAGATTTCGGAAAAGGCAACGCCTGACGACATGTGCAGGAGGTCGCGGATTGACGTCTTGCCATATTCCGCATCCGCGAGACCGGGAACATAGGCCGCGACGGCATCGTCGATCGATTTGATTTTGCCTTCGGAGACGGCAATGCCGATCAGCATCGCCGTGATCGTCTTGGCCATGGACTGCGACAGGAAGCGGTCGCGGTCGGTGCGGGCATATTGATAATGCTCGTACAGGATCGTGTCGTCTTTCGCGATCAGGAGGCCCGTGGTCGGGTTGTGGCCGAGATAGTCGGAGATCGAGCGCTGCTCGGTTCCGAACTTGTAGGAGATCGCCGGCTCCGCCGCCCGCTTGAACAGCCAGGGTGTGGTCGCGCGCCGGACCTGGCGCGAGGAAAACATTTCGCCGAAATGGCTGTAAGTGTTGACGAGATGTTCGATCTGACTGGCGGTCGTCGGGGTGCCAGCCGGATAACCTGCCGCCGCGCCGTAGGCGGCCGCGTCGGGGCCGGTATCCGAAAACACCGGCCCCGGCGCAGCCGCGCCGTTGTTCTCCGCGCCCGCCATGCCTTGCGCGTGCGCCGATGACGTCAAACCGGCCATGACAAGGTTGAGCGCCAACAAGAAAGAACGTAAGCCGCACGACATGTCAGGGGTCGCGAACGCGCCCGGGGCCGACATCGAAATCCTGACCACCTGCATTCTCCCGCTCCGGTCTTGCCATCGGAAGTTTGGCGGATTGATCGCGTGCCGGCTTGTCGAATTTTAAAATCGCCCGGTTGTCTTATGGCGTCGATACACGATTCCGCGATTGCGCGGCGACTAGCCGCGCAATCGCGCATGCAGGGCGACAGGCGCCGGGTGAGGGCGCCGTCACGGCTTCACGTAGGTCCAGCCCTCTTCCTGCAACTCCATCACGCGCACGACTCCGGACTTCACCACCTTCGCTTCCGAGATCAGCGGAATTTCCTTGCTCTCGACCCTGCTCATATTTTCGCGCGTATTGCCGCAGGCTGCGAACGAGATCGACGGGTTGCTCTCGGAGATCGCCTTGATCCTCGCCTTGACCGGAGAAGTGTCGTCACGCAGCATGTGCAGGCCCGGACCGAAGGTGACGATGTCGATCCATACGTCCTCGCCGAGGTCCTTGTAATATTGCGCAACGTTGGTGGCGTTGTTGAGGGCGAGATTCATCATCGCAGGCTCGTTTGTATTCACCTGCAGGATCAGGCGGTGGGCCTGCTTGGCAGAGGCGGTGCGCTTCGACACTTGAGCCGGCGCCGCGGACTTCTTCACCGCGGACGTCTGTTTCTTTTCCTGCGCCGGCGCCGACGACGGCGCCATCACGTACAGCGACAGGGCGGCAGCTGCCACCCGTACAATATTTCCAATCCTCATCATGACGTACCTTTCCTGATCGTTCGATGATTTCAGTTGCGTGGTCCGGCTACCGTCTGTGGCCATTTGCACACCTTGGCCAGACGGTCTCGCGCCGCTTTCAGTCCGCCGAGCACGAAATGCCCTTCCTTGGCGGCGCCGGCGCGGCTCACAAGTCGGATGACAAGCTCACCCTGTTCGGGAAGCGTCTGCAGGATCCGCACGACGTCGCCCGAGAACGCTACGCCGGTTCCGAATGAGGGCTGCGCTCCCGCGAGCTGCACGGCGTCGGACATCTGGGTTCTCCGCAAGCATCGGTAGCTTGCGGGCACCGTAGAAGACCGTTCGCATTGTGTATATTCACTGGTTAGTATACATACGGGCCATGGCACGATCCGCCATCCCGACACGCGAACGCATCATCTCGGCGGCGAATGCGCTGTTCTACAATGACGGCATCAGGGGCGTCAGCGTCGATGCGGTGGCGGCGAAGGCCGGCGTCACCAAGCGAACGCTGTATTATCATTTCAAGAGCAAGGACGATCTCGTCGCGGCGTATCTCGCCGCCCGCGATCAGCCCAATCTCGCGCTGTTCAGGCAATGGTTCGCGGAGGCCGACGACGGATTGCCGGCCCAGGTCGAGCGCATCTTTCGCAACCTCGCCCGCTCGGCGCGGCATCCGAAGTGGAAGGGCTGCGGCTTCCTGCGCACATCGGCCGAACTCGCCAACATGCCCGGCCATCCCGCGATGAAGATCGGCGCCGCGCACAAGAAGAAGTTCGAGGAATGGCTGCGCGTGACCTTCGAGACGGCCGGGATCGCGCAGGCCGCGCAGCTCGCTCGCCAGATCCTGCTGCTGCTCGATGGCTCGTTCGCCGTCGTGCTGCTGCATCGCGATCCCTCCTATATGGAGACAGCGGGTGAGGCGGCGCATGCGCTGATCGAGGCGGCGCTTCCTGTGCGGGGAAAGCGACGCGCGCGGCGGCAGACTTAATCTCGTAGGGTGGGCAGAGCGAAGCGTGCCCACCATGCGCAGCTCGATCGGCGTTGGATGGTGGGCACGTCGCTTCGCTCCTTTGCCCACCCTACGGCAGTCGCACCATAGCTATCGTGCAAACCCGCCGCGCTTGCGCAGCACCTCGAGCACGGCGCCGAGGTCCGGCACAACGGCCGCGCATCGCGCGCGTGACTCGTCGGTCGGCGTCACCATGTCCGGCACCATGATCGTAATTGCGCCGGCGGCGTGGGCGGCGGTCACGCCGTGATTGGAATCCTCCACCGCCACGCAAACGTCCGGCTTCAGGCCAAAGCGCGCCGCCGCCAGAAGATAGAGATCGGGGCTCGGCTTGCCGCGCGCGACGTCGTCGCGGGTCAGGATCGTCTCAAAACGGTGGCGAATGCCGGCAAGCTGCAGATGCGCGTCCGCCGTGCGTTGCGACGAGGAGGTGACGATCGCCATCGGACATTCCGCCGCCTGCAGCGCATCCAGCAGTTCGACCGCGCCGCTTTTCAGCGGCAGGCCGGCGGTGAGAATTTCATCGCGGTTGCTGACGAAAGCCCGGCTGATCTCGGCAAGCGGAAAGCTCTCGCCATAGCGCGCGTGCAGCATGGCCTCGCAATCCGGACCGGGCAGGCCGACCATCGCCTGGCACAGCGTCACGGTGTCGTCGGTGTAGCCATGCGTCTTCAGCGCCGCGACCAGGCTGTCGAGATAGACGCGCTCGGTGTCGAGCAGCGTGCCGTCCATGTCGAGCAGGACGGCGCTGACATTCCATCTCCCGGTCACGTCGCACCTGCGCCCGGTGCTGTTCTGCGCAGCTTGCGCAAGCAGTCCGGGCAGAGACAATCGCTGCCGTCCGTGGGCATCGGCAGCCGGAACGCCTCGTCGGAACACCAGCACGGCCCCGACAGGCTGCAACTGAATTCAGTGCCGCATCTGGCGCAGGCGAGGCGGCGCGTGGGCTGATTTTCCAGACGATTTGTCATCAATGAGGCCGCATCCTGACGCGGAATTAATCCCGGGTTCACATCGAAGCACGTTATACTTGGCAGCTACTATACGCCCGCGAAAGATCCAAGGGAAATCCGATGGCCCGCGATTCGCAAGCAGCCCTTGTTGCGCTCAATCGCTTCGGACTGGGCGCGCGTGGCGGGGCGTCCGGCGATTTTCTCAATGCGGCCTCCGATCCGCGCGGCTTCGTCAAGGCCGAACTCGCCCGTCCCAACGGCGTGCTGCTCGAAGTGCCGGGATTGCAGTCGACGGCGGCGCTCGGCAAGGCCGTGTTCGATTATCAGTTCGAGATTCAGCAGGCCCGCGACGCCGCCGCCAAACAGGCGCCCGCGCCCGCGACCGAAGGACAATCGCCGCCGGATGCGAAAGCGCAGCGGCGGAACCTTTCGCTCAACAGCATCGCCATGGATATGGCGCCCAAGGAACCATCGGCGGAACCGGCGAAGCCGCCGGAAAATCGCGATGCCGCGATGACGCCCGCCGAGACGATGCGGCCCAATGCGCCAAAGCCGCCGCCGGCACCGCTCAACATCATCCAGAAAACCTTTCGCGCCGAGGCGCTGGCGCGGCTGCAGCGGGCCGTCATCGCCGATTGCGGATTCACCGAACGGCTGGTGGTGTTCTGGTCCAATCATTTCTGCATCTCCGCCAACAAGGGCGGGCCGGCGCGGATGTGGGCCGGCTCGTTCGAGCGCGAGGCGATCCGCCCCTATGTGCTCGGGCGTTTCGGCGACATGCTGAAGGCGGTCGAGCAGCATCCGGCGATGCTGTTCTTTCTCGACAACCAGCAATCGCTGGGCCCGGATTCGCGCGCCGGGAAAAACCGCAACCGCGGCCTGAACGAAAATCTCGCCCGCGAAATTCTGGAACTGCATACGCTCGGCGTCGGCGGCGGCTATTCGCAGGACGACGTGACGTCGCTGGCGAACATCATCACGGGCTGGACCTATGCGGGCAGGCTCGGCCAGTTGGGCGCGCCCGGCACCTTCGTGTTCAACGCCAATGCGCATCAGCCGGGCGCGCAGCGGGTGATGGGAAAGATCTACGACGCGTCAGACGTAACGCAGGGCGAGGCGGTGCTGGCGGATCTCGCGCGCCATCCGTCGACGGCGAAATTCATCGCCGGAAAATTCGCGCGTCACTTCGTGGCCGACGATCCGCCGCCAGCCCTGGTGGCGCGGCTGGCCGATGTCTTTGCGAGAACCGACGGCGACCTCAAGGCGCTGGCGCTGGCGCTGGTGGATTCCGATGACGCCTGGAAGGCGCCGCTCGCAAAGATGCGCTCGCCTTACGAATTCCTGGTCGCGTCGGGCCGGCTGCTGGCGCAGATCCCGAACGATCCCGGCCGCTATCTCGGCGCCCTCAACACGTTGGGCCAGCCGCTGTGGTCGCCCGCCGGGCCGAACGGTTTTCCCGATAGCAACGCGGCGTGGGCGGCGCCGGAAGGCATCAAGCTGCGGCTCGATATATCCGCGCAGATCGCCTCCCGGCTCGCCGACGGCGTCGATCCGCGCGACCTGCTCGAACTCGTTGCCGCGGATGCGGCGTCAGTCGGAAACGCGGCGAGACCATCGAGCGCGCGGAATCGCGGCAGCAGGCGCTGGCGCTGTTGCTGATGTCGCCGGAATTCCAGAGGAGATAGCGCCCATGGAAACGATGACTGATTGCTGCGAAGGCCTGAGATCGTCGATCGTTTCGCGGCGTGGCGTGTTGCTCGGCGGCGCCTCCTTTGCGGCGTGGGCCTATTTGCCGAAATTCGCGCGCGCCGCCGACGGCCGCGATCCGCGGCTGGTGGTCGTCATCCTGCGCGGCGCGCTGGATGGGCTTGCGACCGTCGCGCCGATTGGCGATCCTGACTATGCCGGCCTGCATGGTGCGATCGCGTTGTCGTCGAGCGGGCCGAACGCGGCGTTGCCGCTGGACTCGTTCTTTGCGCTGCATCCGGCGATGCCGGAATTTGCGCGGATGTATCGCGACAAGAAGGCGGCGGTGATTCACGCGGTGGCGACGTCGTATCGCGACCGTTCGCATTTCGACGGGCAGGACGTGCTCGAAAGCGGCTTTGCGGGGCCGGGCCGGGTGCAGTCCGGCTGGCTCAACCGCGCGCTGGAAGGCCTGCCGAAGGGCGAGCGGGTGACGAGCGCGCTGGCGGTCGGCCCGACCACGCCGCTGGTGCTGCGCGGTGCGGCGCCGACCGTCGGCTGGGCGCCGGTCGCACTGCCGACGGCCGCGGAAGATACCGCGATGCGGCTCGTCGAACTCTATCAACACCGCGATCCCGCGCTGGCGAGCGCGTTGAAGCAGGGCCTCGCGCTCGACAAGGCCGCGCAAGGCGACGACATGAAGCCGAAGCCCGGCACCAACGGCGTCGCCGCGATGCGGCTGGTGGCGCGCGGCGCCGCCAAGCTGATGGCGGCCGATGACGGCCCGCGGATCGGCGCGCTCGCCTTCGACGGCTGGGACACCCATGCCAATGAAGGCGGACCGGTCGGGCGGCTGGCGCAATTGCTCGGCGGCCTCGACGGCGCGCTGGCGGAATTCGAAACCGGGCTGGGCGCCGCGCTGGCGCGACACCGTGATCGTGGTCGCCACCGAATTCGGCCGCACCGCGCGCATCAACGGCACGCAAGGCACCGATCACGGCACCGGCACGGTCGCGCTGCTCGCCGGCGGCGCGGTGAAAGGCGGCCGCGTGATCGCGGACTGGCCGGGGCTGAAGCCCGGCAATCTCTATCAGGGCCGCGACCTCGCGCCGACCACCGATCTGCGCGCGGTGATGAAGGGCGTGCTGAAGGACCAGTTCGGGCTGGCGGAGAAGGTGCTGGCGGAGAGCGTGTTCCCGGACAGTGGCGCGGTGAAGCCGATGCAGGGGTTGGTTGTCTGACGTCTTCCCGATTTACGCGTCATCCCGGCGGCGCGCGAAGTCGACGAACCGCGGAATCGGTTGGAGCTACATAGGCAAGCGCGTGCATAATGGATCTCGGGTCATGGGTCCCTGCGTTCGCGGAGCAGCTCCCCGTGAAGGACGGGGAGAGGGAGCGAGAGAGCCGTGCCGTTACTTCGTAATCTGATCCACCTCCGCCATCTCCTCCGCGCTCAGCGTCCAGCCGATCGCCTTCACGTTCTGCTCGACCTGTTCGACGCGCGTCGCGCCGGCGATGACGCTCGAGACCTGCGGGCGTGCGGCCAGCCAGGAGAACGCGAGCTCCAGCATGGTGTGGCCGCGGGCTTGCGCGAACGCCTGCAGCTTTTCGACGATGTCTTCATTGCGCGCCGTGACGTAGCGGTCCTTCAGCGCCGGCGCCTTGGCGAAGCGGGTGTCGTCGGGGGCGGCGGCGCCGCGCTTGTATTTGCCGGTCAGGAGCCCGCTCGCCAGCGGGAAGAACGGCAGCAGGCCGAGCTTGTATTCCGTTGCGGCCGGCAGCAGGTCCTTTTCGATGCCGCGCACCACGAGGCTGTATTCGTCCTGGCAGGAGACGAAGCGGCTGACGTTCATCTGCCGCGCCATCATCTCCGCTTCGGCGATGCGCCAGGCCGGAAAATTCGAATTGCCGATGTAGCGGACCTTGCCCTGGCGGACCAGATCGTCGAGCGCGCGCAGCGTCTCTTCCATCGGCGTCAGGGGATCGTAATCGTGCTGCTGGTAGAGATCGATGTAGTCGGTCTTCAGCCGCGTCAGGCTGGCCTCGACGGCGGACATGATGTAGCGGCGCGAGGCGCCCTGCCTGGTGCCGTCGGTTGCCATCGGCTTGGAATATTTCGTCGCCAGCACGATGTCCTTGCGGCGGTCGCCGAGCACGGTGCCCAGCACGGTTTCGGAGCCGCCCATGCCGGCATAGATGTCGGCGGTGTCGAACAGGGTGATGCCGAGGTCGATCGCCTTGTGGATCACCTTGCGCGAGGTTTCCAGATCGGTGCGCTGGCCAAAATTGTTGCAGCCGAGGCCGACGGCGGAAACGCGCAGGCCGGAGCCGCCGAGATTGCGAATTTGCATGGATCGATCCTGTGGGATGGTCGCGGGAGGAGGGCGCATTGTGGCCCGCGCCATCTCGCCCGGCAAGCAGCGGGGCTATCGGCCGCCGCGCTTGGCAGCCATGCGGCACAAAAAGATGCGGCCCCGGTCAGACGCGGCGACTGACGGGGGCCGCTTGGGGTGCGCGTGATCTGAGACGGGGGGCCTGATCAGGCGCAGGCGCAACCTATCCGTGCTTTGTTACGCCGCGGTGACATCCGGACTTATCCACAGGCGGCCCGATGGTGCCCGTCTTCACGAAAGCGTGTCAGAACAGCTTGCGGTAAACGACGAAGCCGGAACGCTCCGCCACCTTGTCGTAAAGCTGCATCGCGGTGTGGTTGGTCTCATGGGTCTGCCAATAGACGCGCGATCCTCCGGCAAGCCTCGCCTGTTCGTACACGCCGTTGATCAAGGCGCGGCCGACGCCCTTGCCGCGCGCGGCGGCGCTGGTGAACAGATCCTGCAGATAGCAGTTCGGCTCGATCATGGTCGTGGAGCGGTGAAACAGATAATGCGTCAGCCCGAGCAGCGCGCCGCCGCTCTCGGCGACCAGCGCATGCACCGGCTCGTAGGCGTCGAAGAAGCGCGCCCATGTCATCGCCGTGATCTCCGGCGCCAGCGCGGTCGCGCCGGAGCGGCCGTAGAAGGCGTTGTAGCCGTCCCACAGCGGAAGCCATTGCGCGTAGTCCTGACGGGTGACGAAGCGGATGGTGAGGTCGCCGGACATTTAGCGATTCCGTTTTGCTGGGAGGTGACGCGTCGGGACGCGCGATGTCCGTTCATTACTACAGACAGGGCAAGAGGGGATCAATGTCGCAAGGGCGCCAGTGCCACCGCTATTCCGCGGCGCCGAGTTGCTGGGCGAGGTTGCGATCGCTGCCGCGCAGTGCGCGATAGTAGTCGCCGCTGTCGGGATCGTCGCTGTGGCGAACGAGGTCGGTGACCGGCGTATAGCTCAGCATGCGCCCGCCATCGGGCAGCGCCGTGCAGATGAAGCGCAGCACCTGTCCGTCGGCGAGATTGATGTTGAGCGGGGTGGAATCGCCGGTCCGGATCATTTCGGTGCGCTTGGCGATGAACGCGTTCAGCTCGTCCTCCGGCAGTTGCCAGGCGCCGGTGTCGCGGCCGTGATACATCAGCGCGATGAAGGGCGGCTTGCTGTCGGCCTGCTCGTCGGATAGCCCGAAATAATCGCGGAAGGCGCGGTTGATGAATTCAGCGCGGGTATCGGAATCGAGCAGCACGATGCCGATGCCGACGTGATCGAGCGCGGCCGACAGCCGGTCGGCGGTGGCGTGATGCTTCTTCTCCCACGCGAACGCATCGACCCATTTCTGCCGCAACAGGCCGGTGATGAGCGCGGTGCCGCCGGCGGTCGCCGCCAGCAGCAGCATGCGCGCCAGGTCCGACGGGTCGTAACCCGGCGCGGCGCGGTGGTTGAGAAAGAACAGCGCGGAAGCGGTCACCGCAATGACGGCGCTGGCCAGGCCGGAGACGATGCCGCTGACGGACGCGGCAAGGGCTACGATGCAGACGAACAGCGGCGCGGGATTGGGGATCGGAAAGAACTGGCGGTCGACCAGGAAGGCGAGCAGCGCCGTCGCTGTCGTCAGAGTCGGACCGGAGATTGTGCGCCAGTTTAACTGCATGCCCGTTCTCGCCACTTGCCGGGAATAAGGCGCGAGCATGCCTGATTGTTGCGATTGTGCACGCCTTTCTGCCGCCAGTCTTAAGAGTGTGTTGCAGGGATGCGGCGGGCTTTCGCTTTTTTGAAATCAAATGCTATCGAAGGTGGGAACGGGGTACCGACCCCGACGATTGAGCCGCACGATATTTTGCAAAGAGGACATCGATGCCCACGCTTTCGCCGACGCTGCTGCCGATCCTGATGCTGTTTGCCTCCAACGTCTTCATGACCTTTGCCTGGTACGGCCATCTGAAATTCAAGGAGAGCTCGCTGCCGGTGGTCGTGCTGGCGAGCTGGGGGATCGCCTTTTTCGAATACTGGCTGGCGGTGCCGGCCAACCGCTGGGGCAGCGCGGTCTATTCGGCGGCGCAGCTCAAGACCATGCAGGAGGTGATCACGCTGGTGGTGTTCGCCGCCTTCTCGGTGTTGTACCTGAAGGAGCCGCTGGGCTGGAATCACGCGCTCGGCTTTCTCTTCATCGCCATTGGCGCGTTTCTGATCTTTCACAAATGGGGTGAGCGATCCGCCCGGCTGTGGCGGCAGCGGACGCCTCGATCACTTCGCGGCCGGCGCCACCCGCAAGACGCGTCCGTTCGAACTGTCGGTCAGCAGCCACAGCGCGCCGTCCGGCCCCTGGCGGACGTCCCTGATACGCTCGTGCAGGTTTTCCAGCAGGCGTTCCTCCGCCGTCACGGCGTTGCCGTTCAGCGTCAGCCGCACCAGCATCGCGCCGCGCAGCGCGCCGGTGAACAGGCTGCCGTTCCATTTCGGAAACAGCTTTCCGGTATAGAAGGCCATGCCCGACGGCGCGATCGACGGCACCCAGTATTTGAGCGGCTGCTCCATGCCGTCTTTGGCCGTTGCATCGTGGATCTTGGCGCCGGAGTAATCGATGCCGTAGCCGATCACCGGCCAGCCGTAATTCTTGCCCTTGCCGATCAGGTTGACCTCGTCGCCGCCGCGCGGGCCGTGCTCGATTTCCCAGAGCTCGCCGGAGGCGGGATGGATCGCGAGCTCTGTGGGTTGCGATGGCCGTAGCTCCAGATCTCCGGCTTGGCGTCGGCGCGGCCGGCGAACGGGTTGCCTGCGGGCACCGAACCATCCGGCGCGATCCGGATCACCTTGCCGAGATGATTGTCGAGACTTTGCGCCTGATCGCGGAAGGCGAAATGCTCGCCCAGCGTGACGAACAGATTGCCGTCGTCGGCCTGCGCGATGCGGCAGCCGTAATGATTGCCCGATGACAGCGGCCCCTGCTGGCGGAAGATGATCTTGACCTCGTCGAGCCGGTCCTCTGCCGCCGTCGAGTTTGGCGCGCGCCACCGCGGTGCGTCCACCGCCGTCGGTCCGCTCGGCAAAGCAGAAATAGACGGTCTTGTTCTGCGCGAAGGATTTGTCGGCGACGACATCGAGCAGGCCGCCCTGGCCCGACGCCCACACCTCGGGCACGCCCTTGAGCGGCGGCGAAACCTGTCCTTCGCTCGTTACGATGCGCATGCGGCCCGGACGCTCGGTCACCAGCATCGTGCCGTCGGGCAGGAACGCCAGCGCCCACGGATTGACGAGGCCCCTTGCGACGGTGCGAACTTCGAGTTCGCCCGCCGACGAGCCGAACGCCGGCGCTTCGCCACGCGTGCCGGTGGCGATCAGGAACGAGACGGCAAGCAGGTCGCGACCGCCAGGGCGGCGGTCACGAGACCGACAGGTGTCTTCATGCTCGTCCGATCGCGATGCCAATCATCGCGCGTTCGCAAATGATGCAAACAAAAAAGCCGCAACCATTATGGCATGGGCATCGCGACGGTGGCCTTGATCGATAGCACGGTCAAGGTGACCACGAGGCAAAGCGACAGGGTGCCGATCGCAAGCGAAGTGGCGATGGCACCAGCCAGTCGGGAAGAAGCAATGTGCGCACGACGGCTTCCGAAGCCGACCGTGCCAGGCGACCGCATCATCTTCTGATCCTTGTAACGCGGGTGACGAATCACCCTGCGACTCGACGTCAGGAACTTCTTGCAACGTTCACCGGCAACATTACGGCGACCTCAGGCTGAAAATGGCGGAATCACGGCAAAGGTTAACGCTATGCCCGCTATTGTTAACCTTTGGCGGCATGCTCGCGCGAAAGTGAGGTGGCCGGCTGCCGGCTGGCAGCGGTTATGCGCCGGCGGCGATGCCGGCCTGGTCGTCGACCTTGGCCGGCTGCCAGTCCATGGTGACGAAACCGGGGGTCTGCTCGACCCGCCGCAGCCAGGCTGCGGATAGCGGGGAAGGTCGCCAAGTCAAAGTCGCAACGGTCGGCGACATGGGTGTAGCCGTACAGCGCGATATCGGCGACGGTCAGTTGCCCCGCGGCGAAATAGGCGCGGGTCTTGAGATGGTTTTCCATCACCTGAAGCGCGGCATAGCCGCGCTCCATCCAGTCCTCCAGCGCATGCGTCTGCAGGTCGCGGCCACCCTTGACCAGCGACAGCCAGAAATAGGCGGCGCCGATATTGGGCTCGAGCGCGTGCTGCTCGAAGAACATCCATTGCAGCGCTTCAGCGCGTTCGACGCGTGATTCCGGGGCCAGCGACGTGCCGCCGCAGACATACCAGAGGATGGCGTTGGATTCGGCGAGGTAGCGTCCGTCGGCGACTTCCAGCAGCGGCACCTGTCCGCTCGGATTCTTCTCCAGAAAATCCGGCGTGCGGCTTTCGCCGCGGAGAATGTCGACTTCGATCGCCTGATACGGCGCGTTGAGCAGCGCCAGCGCAAGGCGGACCTTGTAGCTGTTGCCGGAGCGCTGCATCGAATAGAGCTTGTACATCGTCGAAAGAATTTCCTCGGTCGAGGGGAAGCGCGCACGCTGTGGACGTAAGGCTTTCGCGCCGCAACGCGGCTAAACAATGATGCCGATATCAATGCGTCGCAAGAGCTATGGAATGGAAAAAGTCGAAAACCTCTACCGCACTGCACCAGCGCAGAACAATTCTATCAACACGTCGGAACAATTCAGATCACGCTTGCGCGACGCGGTGCGCGCCAACCGCATGGCTCACGCGATCGAGCGCCGCGCGCCGCAGGACGAAAGCATAGAGGGCCAACTCGACGAGTAGCCCGAGGGGTATCAAGGTGGCCCCGGCGATGCTGCGCGACAGCAGCGGCACGATCCAGGCCGCGGCGAGCAGGGTGATTTCGAAATCGCGAAAGCCGTGGCGCAGCCCGTGCCGCGCAAAAAATGCGATCGCGACCGCGAGCACCACGAAGTCGTAGTCGAGCACATACGGCGTCGCGAGCAGGCTGCCCAGCGCCAGCGCCGCGGCCTTGAGCTCGAAGGCGGCATCGCTGCGCCACAACCAGGCGATACTGGCGGCGAGCATCGCAAACAACGTGGCCTGCGCCGCATAGGCTGTGGGCACGCTCGCGCCCCATGCCCGGACGGCTGAGAAGATCGACTGGATCTTCTGCCAGCCGGTGCCGCCCTGTTCGAGCACCACGGTCTGGGTGAAATTCATCGAGTTCGGCGAAGGCATGCCAGATGCCGCTGCCGAGCAGCGCGAAGCTGACAGCGACCAGCGCCGCAACGGTGGCCGCCGCCGCACCGATCGTGCGCCACCGCCCGCCGGCCAGAAGCGCGATCGGGATCAGCACGCCGAATTGCGGCTTGTAGGCCAGGAGGCCGATCAGCACGCCCGCGAGCCATGGCCGGCGATCGAGCCAGTGCAGCGCGCCGCCAAGCAGCGCTGCGGTGAGGAATCCATTCTGGCCGTGGCCGATATTGACGAACACGGCCGGGAAGGCGGCCGCGGCCAGCAGCGTTTCCTGGCGCGGCAGGATGGCGCGGATCGCGGCGAGGTAGCCCGCAAAGCTGGCGACCAGCCAGATCGTCAGCCCCCACGCGTAGGGAACGGCGGCGACGAGGACGGCGATCGCAAGGAAGAACGGCGGATAGTGCCAGCCATAGAACGGCACCTCGCGGCCGCCGAAGACTGCTTTCTCTGCCGCATGCTGGAGCGCGGGGGCGTAGGCCTCCGCCGAGCGGCCCTGCCAGGTCAGTGTGCCTGCCGCATATACGTTGGAAAAATCGGTGCCGATCGGCTGGCCGTCGCGGCTGATCAGCCCGTCGGAAGCCACGATCCATCCGGCGAATACCAGGACCGAGAGGCCGAGCAGGATCAGGCAGTAGGCGCGCATGCGCGCCACCGTCAGCCATGCGCCGGATCGCAAGCCAGATCGGAAGCCTTGCCAGATATGAGCCATTTTACCGCGGAATTTTGCGAATATTGCGCCGTATTGCTCCGACCGTACCGACCCTGCTTTAACGTTCCCTAAAGTTTGGGCCTTATCCGGCCAAGCTTCTTGCGATGCAGCGCGCAGCGTCCTAGGGTGCCCCGATCCCATCAGAAAGAGTCGTGACTTCAGTGTTCACGACGTTTGCCAGGAGATGATGATGCCCTTCCTGTCCGCTGCGCTCGCCCGTGTGAAGCCGTCCGCGACGATCGCGGTCACGGATAAAGCGCGCGCGCTGAAAGCGGCGGGGCGCAACGTCATCGGCCTCGGCGCCGGCGAGCCGGATTTCGACACGCCCGCCAACATCAAGCTGGCGGCGATCCACGCCATCGAGGCCGGCAAGACCAAGTACACCGATGTCGGCGGCATTCCCGAGTTGAAGGAAGCCATCATCGCGAAATTCCAGCGCGAGAACGGCCTGACCTACAAGCCGAACCAGATCATCGTCGGCACCGGCGGCAAGCAGGTGCTCTACAACGCGCTGATGGCGACGCTTAATCCCGGCGACGAGGTCATCATCCCGGCGCCGTACTGGGTCAGCTATCCAGAAATGGTGGCGCTGGCCGGCGGCGAGTCGGTGCCGGTGGTGTGCCCTGCATCCAACGGCTTCAAGCTGCAGCCCGCCGATCTGGAAAAGGCGATCACGCCGAAGACCAAATGGATCATTCTCTGCTCGCCGTCGAACCCGACCGGCGCCGCCTATACGCGCGCTGAACTGAAGGCGATCACCGACGTGCTGGTGAAGCATCCGCATGTCTGGGTGATGACCGACGACATGTACGAGCACCTGGTCTATGACGACTTCCAGTTCGCAACGCCCGCGCAGGTCGAACCGAAACTGTACGAGCGCACGCTGACGGTGAACGGCGTCTCGAAGGCCTATTGCATGACCGGCTGGCGCATCGGCTATGCCGGCGGCCCCGCCGAACTGATCAAGGCGATGGCGACGATCCAGTCGCAGTCGACCTCGAACCCGTCGTCGATCGCGCAGTGGGCTTCGGTCGAAGCGCTGAACGGTCCGCAGGACTTCATCCCCGTCCACAACAAGGTTTTCAAGGAACGCCGCGACCTCGTGGTGTCGATGCTGAACCAGGCCAAGGGCATCGAATGCCCGCGGCCCGAGGGCGCGTTCTACGTCTATCCGTCCTGCGCCGGCACCATTGGAAAGACCTCGCCGTCCGGCAAGGTGATCGCCAATGACGAGGACTTCGTTACCGAGCTTGCTCGAAAGCGAGGGCGTCGCCGTCGTGCAGGGGTCCGCGTTCGGGCTCGGACCGGCGTTCCGGATTTCCTACGCGACCAAAACCTCCGATCTCGAAGAAGCCTGCAAGCGCATCCAGCGCTTCTGCGGCAATTTGAGATAATCAAATGACAACAGGTCGTGATCGCCTGATGTTTTGACGACTTATCGAGGAAGCGCCATGTTTTGGACACGGCGCTTACCTCCTGTCCGCCCGCAAATTTAATTTTTCATGCGGAGACCGGGACACATGCGACTTCTGACTTTGACACTCGCCACGCTTTCGCTGATCGCGCCGATCGCGACCGCCAGCGCGGCGCCGCCGGTTCGCGCCGGCATCCTGCAATGCCAGGGCGGCCAGAATGTCGGCTTCGTGGTCGGCTCGGTGACGAGCCTCGAATGCGTGTTCCGAGCGAAGGCCGCCGGCCCGAGCCCTACATCGCCAAGGTGCAGCGCATCGGTCTCGATCTCGGCGTCACCGCGCAGACCCAGTTGTCCTGGGCCGTCAATGCGCCGAACAGCCGGCTCGGGCGCGGCGAACTCGCCGGCAGCTATGGCGGCGTCGGCGCCAATGCATCGATCGGCATCGGCGGCGGCGGCAACTTCCTGGTGGGCGGTCCCGCCAACGCCTACGCGCTGCAGCCGCTCAGCGTGCAGGGCCAGACCGGACTGAACGTCGCCGCCGGCATCGCCGGCCTCGAACTGCAGCCGGTCGAGTTCGGCCCCCGCCGGCATCACGATCGCCGACACCACCGTCGCGGCTGACGGATTGTGACTTACGGAAAAGGCCCGCATAAGCGGGCCTTTTTTGTTGCCGGGACGCGGCATGCGCCGGGCAAATTCTGGCACGGCTCAGGGCATTGTGGCATAGAATCAGGCGCGCCGCGGGCACGGCGCGCCTTTTTCGTTTCTCTGCTCGCATCACTTTTTTCAGCCGGAGATTACTTCATGCGTCGTTCCCTCATCATTGCCGCCGGCGCGCTCGCCGTGCTGGCTTCGTCGAACAGCGGCGCCAATGCGCAGCAGGTGCAGCGCGTGCAGGTCGGCGTGCTGGAGTGCCGCGGCGGCGCCAGCGTCGGTTTCATCGTCGGCTCCGTCACCAATCTCGGCTGCGTGCTGCGCGCCGAAGGGATGCCGGAAGACCGCTACATCGCCACCATCCGGAAAGTCGGGCTCGATCTCGGCATCACCCAGGAATTGGCGCTGGCCTGGGGCGTGTTCGCACCTGTCGCGCGGCTCGGGCCGGGCGACCTCTCCGGCAACTATGTCGGCGCGCAGGGCAGCGCCACGCTCGGTGTCGGCGTCGGCGGCAATGTGCTGGTCGGCGGCTCCGCCAATTCGATCGCGCTGCAACCCCTGAGCGTGCAGGGCCAGGTCGGCATCAGCATTGCTGCCGGATTGGAAAGCCTGGAACTGCGGCCGGGGCGGTAGTTCTCACAATGCCGAAGCCGTAGCCCGGATGAGCGAGCGACATCCGGGTCTTTAGGGTGGTCCCGCATATCGCGCGCGCTCATGCGGCTACACGCTACTCCTTGAATTAGCCGCACTTCATTTTCGCAACGGGGCGTCTTGACCTGCAACCGCATTCGGTCGTAAAAAGAATAAACGTTCTTTTTGTGGAGGTCGCGAAATGCTGCAGCATCAGCCGAGCCGCACCGCCGAATACATGGCCATGTTCCGCGCGTCGGAGCATGCCAGAGGCGCCGGACGACGCGTGTTTGCCGATCCACTGGCCGTTGCGCTGTTGCCGGGAAGCTTGCGGTTGCCGGCCAGACTGCTAGCGGTACGTCCGCTGGGCGACATGCTGACGCGATACATCGACCGGCAATGGCCGGGCGCGCGAACCTCCGGCATCGCTCGCACGCGGCTGATCGACGACTGGATCGGGGAATCGATCGGACAGGCCGAGCAGGTTGTGTTGCTCGGCGCGGGTTTCGATACGCGGGCCTGGCGGCTCGCCGCGCTCGACTCGGTCAGGGTATTTGAAGTGGATCACCCCGCAACAGCCAAGGTGAAACGCGAGCGGCTGCAGGCGGCCGGCGCCGATCTGAACCGGGTGACCTTTGTCGCCGTCGATTTCGAGATCGATGATTTCGAACAGCGTCTGCGCGGTGCCGGCTTCGATCCGGCGCGGCGCACGATCGTGGTGTGGGAGGGCGTCAGCCAGTATCTGACCGGCGATGCGGTCTGCGGCGTGATGCGCTGGGCGGGCCAACTCGCGCCGCGCAGCCGGTTCATCTTCACCTATGTTCACGAGGGCGCAATCGACGGCAGCGTCGCGTTCGATGGCGCCGACAAGGTCATCGCCAAGGTCGACGGCTCCGGCGAACCCTGGCGGTTCGGCCTGCTGCCAGGTGAATTGCCGGACTTCCTGCGCGAGCGCGGGCTGCGGCTGGTGAGCGATCTCGGCGCCGATCAATACCGGGAGCGGGTGATGGGGCAGGCCGGCCGCCACATGCAGGGCTACAGCTTCTATCACACGGTGCTTGCGGAAACAGGCGATGCCTAGGATATCGGCGGCACGCGCCAATGAGCAGCGCGGGCGCATCCTCGACGCCGCGCTGACATGCTTTGCGCGCGAAGGCTTTCATGCGGCAACCGTGCAGGACATCGTCGAGGAGTCCGGGCTTAGTCCCGGTGCGATCTACGGATATTTCAAGGGCAAGACCGAGATCGCGATGGCGATCGCTGCCGAACGCCACGCGATGGAACGCCGGCGCATGGAATTCGCGCTGGCCGCGCTCGACATCGACACTGGCCTGCAGCGCCTCGTCGAGGGCTTCGTGCTCGAATTGCGTAACCCTAAGGAGCGGCGATGGCGTCATCTGGCCGTGCAGCTTTGGGCGGAGAGCCTTTCCAATCCACGATTGAAGCGCGAAGCGCTTGCAGGGGTTTCCCAGGCCGTGGACGTGCTGGCGCCGATGATCGCGCAGGCGAAACGACAGGGGCGTTGGCCGCGGCATCTCGATCCAGCTTCGGCGGCCCGCGTCATGGTCGCGGTCCTGCAAGGCATTTCGCTGCAGCTTGCCTGGGATGGGCGCGTCGATATCGAGCGCTTCGCCGTCGCGCTGCGGATCATGCTCGATCCGCGTTCGGATGGATCGGGTGCCGCGACCGGCTGAGCGGAATTGGCTTTTGAGTTCCAGGTTGGGGCGATGGTGAGCAGACGGTAAGACCCGTTGCCTGAGGTCTATTTCGACGAATCGACTGGATGCACTGCAGCGAATTTTTCCCGCTTGCCAAAACCTCGGGACAGGCGGAGCATTGGCAGTCGCCGACCCAATCATGGGCCGAGCTCCAAACAAGGAGGCGGCAATGGGACAAGACGTCAGAAGTCCCCGAGGTCCACGGTGCATTGCGCTGGTGGGCCCTTTCCAGAGCGGTAAAACGACACTCCTCGAAGCGATCCTGGCCCGAACGGGGGCCATTAAAAATGCCGGCAGCGTCGATGCCGGAACTTCCGTCGGCGATGCCAGCCCCGAAGCGCGCCACCACAAGATGGGCGTGGGCCTCTCCGCCGCCACCACCACCTTCATGGGCGATAGTTACACCTTTATCGATTGTCCCGGCTCGATCGAGTTCGCGCATGACATGCGCGCCGCGTTGCCCGCGGTCGATGCCGCGGTCGTGGTCTGCGAGGCGGACGAGAAGAAGCTGCCGCAGCTGCAGATCATCCTGCGCGAGCTCGAGGATCTCGGCATTCCCCGTTTTCTGTTTCTGAACAAGATCGACCGCGCCAACAAGCGCATTCGCGAAACGCTGGCGACGTTGCAGCCGGCCTCGCGCGTGCCGCTGGTGCTGCGGCAGATCCCGATCTGGAACGGCGACTTGATCGAAGGCTTTGTCGATCTCGCGCTGGAGCGCGCCTTTGTCTATCGCGAACACAAGCCTTCCGAAGTCGTCGCATTGGAAGGCGGCAATCTCGACCGCGAGAAGGAAGCGCGGTTCTCGATGCTTGAAAAACTCGCCGACCACGACGACGCGCTGATGGAGCAGTTGCTGGAGGACATCCAGCCGCCGCGCGACGCGGTGTTCGACGATCTCGCCCGCGAATTGCGCGAAGGCCTGATCTGCCCGGTGCTGCTCGGTGCTGCGGCGCGCGAAAACGGCGTGCTGCGGCTGATGAAGGCGCTGCGGCATGAAGCGCCCGGTGTGGCCGAGACGGCGAAGCGGCTCGGCGTGCCGGCGCAGAAGGATGCGCTGGCCTATGTGTTCAAGACGCTGCATCTGCAGCACGGCGGCAAGCTGTCGCTGACGCGGCTGCTCGCCGGCCATCTCGATGACGGCGCGACGCTGCAATCGTCCTCCGGCGAGGCCGGGCGGGTTTCCGGCATTCTCGCGGTGAGCGGCGGACACGACAGCAAGCGGGCCGCGGCCGAGGCCGGCGACACGATCGCGCTCGGCAAGCTCGAGGCGATCAAGACCGGCGACTACGCTGTCGAGCGGCAAGACCGCGCCGCCGCGCTGTGCGCAGTCGAGCCGACGCCGCCGGTGCTGGCGATGTCGCTTTCGGCGACCGACCGCAAGGACGACGTCAAGCTCGGCCAGGCGCTGCTGCGGCTGAACGAGGAGGACCCGTCGCTGACGATGATCCAGAACCAGCAGACCCACGACATCGTGCTGTGGGGGCAGGGCGAGATGCATCTGCGCGTCGCGCTCGAGCGGCTCAAGGACCGCTTCGGCGTCAACGTCAAATCGCAGCCGCCGGCGATCGGCTATCAGGAGACCATCCGCAAATCGGTCACCCAGCGCGGCCGTCACAAGAAGCAGTCCGGCGGCCATGGCCAGTTCGGCGACGTGGTGCTGGAGATCAAGCCGATGCCGCGCGGCGCAGGCTTCGAGTTCCACGAGAAGGTCGTCGGCGGCGCGGTGCCGCGCAATTATATCGGCGCGGTCGAGGAGGGCGTGGTCGACAGCCTCGCGCGCGGGCCGCTCGGCTTCCCGGTCATCGATCTTCACGTCACGCTGACGGACGGCTCCTATCACAGCGTCGATTCCTCCGATCTCGCCTTCCGCACGGCGGCGCGGATCGGCATGAGCGAGGCGCTGCCGCAGTGCCAGCCGGTGCTGCTGGAGCCGATCCATATGGTGGAGATCGTCTGCCCGACGGAGGCGACGGCGAAGATCAACGCCATCCTGTCGGCGCGGCGCGGCCAGATCCTGGGCTTCGACACCCGCGACAACTGGCCGGGCTGGGACTGCGTCCGCGCCACCATGCCGGAAGCCGAGATCGGCGACCTGATCGTGGAGCTGCGCTCGGCCACCGCCGGCGCCGGCAGCTTTACGCGGCAGTTCGACCGCATGGCCGAAGTCACCGGCCGCGCCGCCGACCAGATCATCGCCGCGCATCGCGTCGCGGCGTAGGGTGCGGCGTATGCGACGATGTCGATGATCGTGGTCTCCGCGGCTTGACACACTCGGGAAGTCATTGACAGTCGTGCGCCGGCTTGACCTGACGTGACTGCCATGACAAGTGTTGCAGCCAAACCCCCCGCCGCGTGCCTGATCGGATGGCCGGCCGCGCATTCGCGTTCGCCGCTGATCCATCATTACTGGCTGCGGACGCTGGGCATCGCGGGCGGCTATGTCATCGAGGCGGTGCCGCCCGACGAGTTCAAGGATTTTCTGTTCCGGCTGTCGCTGCGTGGCTTCGTCGGCGCCAACGTCACCATTCCGCACAAGGAGCGCGCGCTTGCGCTGTCGAAGCCGGATGCGCGCGCCCGCGCGGTCGGCGCGGCCAATACGCTGTGGTTCGAGAATGGCGAGCTCTGCTCCACCAACACCGACGTCGAAGGTTTTATCAACAATCTCGACGCCTGCGCGCCCGGCTGGGACAAGTGCGAGGATGCGCTGGTGCTCGGCGCCGGCGGTTCGGCGCGCGCGGTGGTGTTCGGATTGCTCGACCGCGGCATCAAGCGCGTGCATCTCGTCAACCGCACGCGTCGCGCGCGCCCGGTCGCTCGCGGACCAGTTCGGCGCGGGCGTTCTGCCGGTGGCGTGGGATGCGGTCAGCGACCTGCTGCCGCGTGCGGGGCTGTTGGTGAATACGACCTCGCTCGGCATGAAGGGGCAGCCGCCGCTCGAACTCGATATCGCGCGGTTGCCGTCACACGCCGTCGTTGCCGATCTCGTCTACGTGCCTCTCGACACCCCCTTGCTCGCCGCCGCGCGTGCTAACGGCCTGAAGACCGCCGACGGGCTCGGCATGCTGCTGCATCAGGCGGTGCGCGGCTTTGAACTATGGTTCGGGCGGAGGCCCGAGGTGACGCCAGAACTTCGCGCGCTGGTCGAGGCCGACCTCACGAACACCTGATTGTCTGATCGCGGAGACTTGAACCGGAATTTTTTTGAATTGCCGGGGTAAATGGCTACGTCAGCGCCGCCACCGGAGACGCCGATGTGATCTCGCCTGCTGGAATAGCTACACCCTTGCGGTGTTTGCGTTGAGTTGGGCGCCAAATCCACCTCGGGAGGAATACCATGCTGAAATCCTATTCATGGCCGCGCGGGCTTGCGGCCTCGCTGACCCTTGTCACCCTGCTCGGAACGGCGGCCTGGGCGCAGCAGCCGCCGACCGTCCGCATTCGCGGCACTATCGAGGCGGTGGATTTGCCGACGCTGTCGATCAAGTCGCGCGAGGGCACCGACATGAAGGTGCGCCTCACCGACAATGTCGCGGTGTTCGGCGTCGCCAAGACCGAACTGTCGGAGATCAAGGAAGGCTCCTATATCGGCGTCACCGCGCTGCCGGAGCCGGACGGCACCCAGAAGGCGGTCGCGGTGCATATTTTCCCGGAGAACCAGCGCGGCGCGGCCGAAGGTTTCAGGCCCTGGGATCAGCGGCCGAACTCGACCATGACCAACGCCACCGTAGCCCAGACGGTGAAGGGCACCGACGGCCAGAACATCCTGGTCAAGTACAAGGACGGCGAAAAGAAAGTCGTGGTGCCGGAGGGGACGCCGATCGTCACGTTTGTTGCCGGCGACAAGTCCGAACTGAAGCCGGGTGCGAAGATCATCATCTTCGGTGCGGTGAAAAAGGACGACGGCACGCTCGAAGCCAATCGCGTCAATGTCGGCCGCGACGGGATCACGCCGCCGATGTGAGGCGACGCCTTTCTTAGTTCTCCTTCTCCCACAAGGGGAGAAGGAAGAAAAAGGCGGCCTATGGCCGCTGAACCGACGCAGCTTGTTGATCCATGTCAACGTGTGTCCCGCGGCGAAATGCGTCCGTTGCAAATGCGTGCGCAGGTGAGGCTAGCGCCGATCCACATCAGATCGGCGTCGAGGCGGCGGCTATGGGGAAGAATGGCCGCGGCTCCCGCTCACCGCTCTCGCCCACGCTCGTGTTGCGCGAGCGCTTGCGGGACGGGCCATTACACACCGACGAGGGGGTGTGGAGCTTTGAATGCCGCTGGCGCGATACTTCCTCCTTGTGGGCGGAGCACTCCTCGTCGTGTTGCTGGTTGCCGGCGCGTGGCTGCCGTCACTGCCGGTTGTTGAGCCGGTCGAAACGCAGCGAACGAAAATCCGCATTCATACCGAGATGAAGCTGCCGGAACGCGTGGTCTTCGACACCAGCATGCCTGCGGTTACTCATCCCGTGGAGCCTGCGACAGCCGAGATCGGCGCGCCAAGCCTGCCATCCGCCGACGATGTCTCGGCCAAGGCGCGGCAGGCATTCGCACACCTGCAATCATCCGACGTGAGCAAGTCGAAACTGGCCGATACAAAGCGGCCCGAACTTAAATCTGCGCCTTCGCGGAAGAGCGAAACAAAGGAAACGCGCGGCAGCACCGCGCAAGGTCAGGCTTGCTCGGCAACATCAGTTCGATTGGTTTGGCGGCAGGATGTGGTGGTGAGACGGCGACGTGACGTGTCGCGCGTGACGCTGGCGCCGTCGCCGCGATCGGCGTGCAGGCAAGCTCGCAACAGCGACTCCCGGTTAGTCGAGAAAAAAGCCCCGGATGATGCCGGGGCTTTTGAGTCTGCTGGAGAAGCGCTGATCAGTAACGGGCCGCGATTGGCGCCCCATAACCGCCGAAGCGGTAGTTGAAGCGCAAGGTGACCATATCCACATCCTGGGTGATCCGGTTGTTGACAAAAGCGGCGTTAACCGGATTGAGGCCCGAGAATGAATTGTTGGCATCGCCCATAAACAGATGGTCGTATTCAAGACCGACCGACCAGTTCGGTGCGAAGCCATACTCGAATCCAACACCTATGACGCCGCCCCAACGGGTCGAGCTGGCTGAGGCCAGCTCAATGCCGGAAACCGTTTCGAGGATGCTAAAGCGGTTGCTCGTCACCGCCGCGCCGCCCTTTACGTAAAATAGCGCTGCGTTCCAGGCGTAGCCGATCTGGCCGGTAAAGAGGCCGATGCCATCGGTCTTGGTGCGAGTGGAGAAAAACGGATCGAACAGGCTGACGCGCTGGTTGCTGAAATCCGCCCAATCGCCCTGGGCTTCCACGCCAAACACCCATTGATTGGCTTGCCAACGATAACCGAGCTGGCCGCCGATGAGGCCGCCGGACCGCTCGCGGCACCCGCTTGCGACGGCAAAGCCAGCCGCGTCAAGGAAATCCCAGCAATTGCGGGTCTGACCCCAGCCACCGTTGCCGCCAATGTAGAAGCCGCTCCAGTTGTAGATTACCGGAAGCGGAGCCGGAGGCGGAGCCTTGACGGCCATATCGGCTGCCGATGCAGGAGCGGCGGCCATGACAATTGCCGCGAGGCTGACAGCGGCGGCTAAGTACTTTTTCATCTTAGTTTCCCCTTTGTCTTCAGATTCAAGATACCCAACTATGCGCACGCTTGCGTGCAAACCACTTGTATTACCAGTGTGGAGGGTAGTCCGCGTCGAGCCAGACGCCCGTAACAGAATGGCAACACCCAAGCGCAATTCTTATGCACGGCAGCGTGCATTACTCCTGATCGCCGGGAGGCGGCTCGTTGTCGCCGTGTTCATCAGCGAGCCAAGCGTAGATCTGTGAGGACGGGACAAGCCGTTTGGGAAAGTGCGGATTGATCGTGCCCGCAAATACAGTCAGGCCTTCTTCAAGCTTTGAGCGAGCGAAGATCTTGGCCTCGTCTTCCGTCACAAACGTCCTTGTTTCGCGGGGGCTGCGCTGCTTGGGCAGAATGCCGCGTTTACGAATTTCAAAGGTGACGTACCAGATCGGCGTCGCTGCACCCGTCAATGTCATCCCCCGGACGGCGCGGCCGGTCGCGTGGTGCGAACGTCTTGATCCCGGCAAGAAGAGACACAACCGCATCTGCTGGCATCCGGCGTCAAACGGCAGCCGGTTCATTGATGTAAATCAAGGTGCGCCTGGCGATCCACGAAAGGTTCGTGGCCTTATCAGTAGGGAGGATCACCATGAAACGGTTTGGCTTTATGCGGATGCTGATCGTGGCAGCCGCCTTCGTGTGCGGATTTGGTTCGTTTGAATCGGCGCAAGATAGTTTTGGGCTATCCATTCAAAGCGCCGAAGCAAGGGTCGGCCGGCCGGCAACGCCGGTAAGCGTTGCTGGCGTCGCGCGTCGGCAGACGCGGCGGGCCGTCGTAGGAGGCGCCGCTGTGGGTGCGGCGGCTGCCGGCACGGCATGCGTCCGGGTGCTCGTGAATGGACAATACGTGTGCCGCTGATGCACTTTAAACGTTGAACTCGCGCTGGCCATGGCGGAACCGCGTCATCCTTTGATCTAGGTCAAGCGCCTGTTCAGTCAGAAGTCAAACTCTGCCAAGGGGTGGATAACTGCGAGTTGGGTTGGTTGCAGTCCGAATGATCGGGCCCAATCAACAGGAAGGAAGCGCCATGTTTCGCTATGTTCTACCGGTTCTTGCAGCACTCGTTCTGGTTACAGCCAGCCTCATCCCGGACGACGCGTTCGCGCGCGGTCGGGGTGGTGGCGGATACCGAGGCGGTGGAGGCTTCCACGGCGGCGCCGTCCGTGCTGGAGGCGTTCATCGAGGTGGAGTCTATGCCGGTCGCGTAGGCGTGGGTCGCGTGGGTTACCGCGGAGGGTATTATCCACGTCGCGGATACGGTGCGGCGGCGGTGGGTGCCGCAGCGGTTGGTGCCGCGGCCTACGGCGCCTATGGTGCCTACGGCGCTTACAACAACTGCTACGACGCGTACGGCAACTATATCTGCGGCCAGTATCGATATTGACCGCGCCGAGTGCATGTCGACGGCGGTGGGGCCGGTCCTTGCCGCCGTCCCTTTCTCCTGCGTTGGCTGCCGCGATTCAGTTTTCGCGGCAGCTTGATCTACGTCATGCGGCCTGAAGGCCGGGTAGCCGCACGATTGGCAGCGTGCGCTGCCAACGCAGACTTCTATCGCGCTTAAACCGCCAGCAAATTATCGTCGATCTCGGCAATCGTGTTGACGCCGCACAATCCCATCGTCGTGAGCATTTCCTTGGCGAGGATGTCGAGCGCCTTGGCGACGCCCTCTTGTCCGCCGGCGCCGAGGCCGTAGGCATAGGCGCGGCCGATCATGCAGGACTTGGCGCCGAGCGCGAGCGCGCGCACCACGTCCATGCCGGTGCGGATGCCGCCGTCGAACATGATCTCCATCTGCGAGCCGACGGTGTCGACAATCTCCGGCAGCACCTCGATCGAGGACGGCGCGCCGTCGAGCTGGCGGCCGCCATGGTTGGAGACGACGATGGCCTGCGCGCCGGTTTTTGCCGCGAGCTCGGCGTCCTCGACGTCCAGAATGCCTTTCAGGATCAGTTTGCCCGGCCAGATCGAGCGGATCCAGTCGATGTCCTTCCAGTTCAGCGAGGTGTCGAACTGCGACGCCGTCCATTCCGACAGCTTGGTGAGATCCTCGGTGCCTTTGACGTGGCCGACGATGTTGCCGAAGCTGCGGCGCTTGCCGCGCAGCACGCCGGCGACCCATGACGGCTTGCTGGCGAAGTCGAGCAGTTTCGACAGCGACCATTCCGGCGGCACCGTCATGCCGTTCTTGATGTCCTGGTGGCGCTGCCCGATCACCTGCAAATCGACGGTCAGCACCAGCGCCGAGCATTTCGCCGCGATGGCGCGCTCGATCAGCGACTTGATGAAGCCGCGGTCCTTCATCACGTAGAGCTGAAACCAGAACGGCTTGTCGACGGCGGCTGCGATATCCTCGATCGAGCAGATCGACATCGTGCTCTGGGTGAAGGGAATGCCGGCGGCCTGCGCGGCGCGGCAGGCGTAGATCTCGCCGTCGCCATGCTGCATGCCGAGCAGGCCGACGGGGGCGAGGATCAGCGGCATCGCGGCGGGCTCGCCGAGGATCGTGGTGGAGAGATCGCGCTTGGAGACGTCGACCAGGATGCGCTGGCGGAACTTGATCTGCGCCAGATCCTCGGAATTGGCGCGCAGCGTGTCCTCGGTGTAGGAACCGCGGTCGGCGTAGTCGAAAAACGCCTTGGGAACGCGGCGCTTGTGCAACTGGCGCAGATCCTCAATGCAGGTGATGTGCTTCATGGACGTCCCGGCCCCTTCTTGAACTTCTTTGCTGCGTTGTCATCTAGCATGGTTGGATGGTCAGCCAAATCGCATCTCATCCATCTCTGGCGCCATTCCGACGGGAGGACATCCCATGACCCGACCGCGCACCGTTGCTCCCGCCGAGACCGGCTCCGATCGCGAGGAAAAGCGCCGGCTGGACGACGCCCTGGAGGAGGGGCTGGAAGAGACCTTTCCGGGGTCTGACCCGGTCAATGTCACCCAGCCGGCGCCCTCGAAGGCGGATAGCCACGTCAAGCGGCGGAACTAGCGCTCCCGCGCCGGTACGGTCGCCTTGGAGGAAATATCCATTCCTTACAGATGGTTATGCGCCAATCGCGATCGCGTGCGGCCGTAATGATTCATCATATTTTTTGAAGCCATTTTAGCGGCCGAGGGACTATAACCGCTGCACGCTACGAGGGTGGCGTGGGGATTCGGCCTTGATGGCCGGAAGAAGTCCCGCTGGGGGTCACATGAGCCGCAAATATTTCGGTACCGATGGAATTCGGGGCCGTGCCAATGGTCTGATCACGCCGGAGCTCGCGCTCAAGGTGGGGCAGGCGGCCGGCCTGGTGTTTCAGCGCGGCGAGCATCGCCACCGCGTCGTGATCGGCAAGGACACCCGGCTCTCCGGCTACATGATCGAATACGCCATGGTGGCCGGCTTCACCTCGGTCGGCATGGACGTGCTGCTGCTCGGCCCGATGCCGACGCCGGCGGTCGCGATGCTGACCAAGTCGATGCGCGCCGATCTCGGCGTGATGATTTCGGCCTCGCACAATCTGTTCGAGGACAACGGCATCAAGCTGTTCGGTCCGCAGGGCTTCAAACTGTCCGACGACGTCGAAAAGCAGATCGAGCAGTTGCTCGACGAGCCGATCGACCGCCGTCTGGCGCAAAGCGCCAGCTTGGGCCGCGCCCGCCGCATCGACGGCGTGCATGACCGCTACATCGAATTCGCCAAGCGCACGCTGCCGCGCGAGCTCTCGCTCGACGGCCTGCGCGTCGTGGTCGATTGCGCGCACGGCGCGGCCTACAAGGTGGTGCCGGAAGCGCTGTGGGAATTGGGCGCCGACGTCATTGCGATCGGCGTCGAGCCTGACGGTTTCAACATCAACAAGGAATGCGGCTCGACCGCACCGGAGGCGCTGGCGAAAAAGGTGCGCGAGATGCGCGCCGATATCGGCATCGCGCTCGACGGCGACGCCGATCGCGTCATCCTGGTCGACGAGCGCGGCCATGTGGTCGACGGCGACCAGTTGCTCGCGGTGATCGCGCAAAGCTGGAAGGAAGACGGCCGTCTCGCCAAGCCCGGCATCGTCGCCACCGTGATGTCCAATCTCGGGCTCGAGCGTTTCCTCGAAGGGCAGGGCCTCGGCATGGTGCGCACGCCGGTCGGCGACCGCTACGTGCTCGAGCAGATGCTCAAGCAGGGCTACAATCTCGGCGGCGAGCCGTCAGGCCACATCATTCTCTCCGACTACGCCACCACCGGCGACGGCTTCGTCGCAGCACTTCAGGTGCTTGCCGTCGTGCAAAAACTTCGCCGCCCGGTGTCGGAAGTCTGCCACCGTTTCGATCCGCTGCCGCAGATCCTCAAGAACGTGCGCTATCGCTCCGGCAAGCCGCTCGACCATGCCGAGGTGAAATCGGCGATCATGGACGGCGAGAATCGCCTCAACGGCCACGGCCGGCTGCTGGTCCGTTCGTCCGGCACCGAGCCCGTGATCCGCGTGATGGGCGAGGGCGACGACCGCATCCTGGTCGAGGACGTCGTCGATCAGATCGTCACCGCGCTCGGCCACGCCGCGGCGGCGTAAGCCAACTCTATTGCGATGCACGGCATGGCATATCGCTGCTGCGGCAACGCATCGCAGCCATAAGCTATTGATGCTGGTCGCGAGGATAGGCGGACCGTAGAACGGCAGACATTGCCTGTCCGCCGTTCTTTTCGGGAATGCGCCCTTGAACAAGCCCGTCATCGTTTCAGAGGAAACCGCGACCGCGCCGGTGGTCGTGCACGACGTGGCGTCGGGCCTCGCCGCCAAAGCGGCCGTCGCGGGGCCGGCCTATATCGTGCTGACCGGCATCAGCTTCTCGCATTTCCTCAACGACACCATGCAGTCGCTGATCGCCTCGGTCTATCCGATCCTGAAGGACGCTTACGCGCTGGACTACGGTCAGATCGGCATGATCACGCTGGCGTTCCAGTTCACCGCGTCGCTGCTGCAGCCGCTGGTCGGGCATTTCACCGACAAGAAGGCGCAGCCGTTCTCGCTTGCGATCGGCATGGGATTCACGTTCTTCGGATTGTTGCTGCTGAGCGTCGCGCATCTCTATCCCATCATCCTGATCGCAGCCGCGCTGGTCGGCCTCGGTTCGGCGGTGTTCCATCCGGAGTCGGCGCGGATCGCGCGACTCGCCTCGGGCGGGCGCTATGGATTCGCGCAGTCGGTGTTTCAGCTCGGCGGCAGTTTTGGCACGTCGATGGGGCCGGTGCTCGCGGCGCTGATCGTGGTGCCGTTCGGTCAGCCGAGCATCGCCTGGTTTTCATCGATCGCGTTTCTGGCGATCGTGATCCTGTGGCGGATCGGCGTCTGGTACAAGCCGCAGATCGCGACCAAGAAATCCGTGGCGGTCGAGCGCCATCCGGACCATCCGGATCCACGGCGCGTCAAAATCGCGCTCGCGGTGCTGGTCGCGCTGCTGTTCTCGAAGCAGCTCTACGTGTCGAGCCTGTCGAGCTATTACATCTTCTATCTGATCGACAGGTTTCAGGTGTCGACGCAGGCGGCCCAGCTCTATCTCTTCATCTTCCTTGCCGCCAACGCGGCGGGCGCGTTCTTCGGCGGGCCGCTCGGCGATCGCTACGGCCGCAAATACGTCCTCTGGTTCTCGATCCTCGGCGCGCTGCCGTTCACGCTGGCGCTGCCCTATGCCGGCCTTGCCGGAAGCGCGGTGCTGACCGTATTCATCGGCCTCATCCTCTCGTCGGCGACGTCCTCGATCATCGTGTTCGCGCAGGAACTGATGCCGCACCGTTTCGGCATGATCTCGGGCGTGTTCTTCGGCGTCGCCTTCGGCATCGGCGGACTTGGCGCCGCCGTGCTCGGCAAGCTCGCCGATCACACCGGGATCGCCTTCGTCTATCACCTCTGCGCGTTCCTGCCCGCGCTCGGCTTGCTCGCGGTGTTCCTGCCGAAGATGCCAAAGCACGTGCGTTGAAGCGCTCACGCTGCGTGCGCGACGCGCGTTGCCGTGGAGGCGAGGGCAGCGTCGACGCATCAACAAAATCTTAACGGCGCGGCGGCGGGCGGATTCGTCTCAATAATACATCGTTAGGATGTTTGGCGGATTCGCCTCATTTGTCGTGCTGCAAATCGCATCGCGACTCGCGCCGCAAACAGCGTCGCGAAAAAAAGTCAGAGATTGTCAACCTTAATAATTAGGGTTAAGCGCCGCTTAAACATTCGGTGCCATCGTCCGTCCGTGAGTTTTTGAAGTGAGGCTCATTGCAGTCAGCCTCACCGGACAAAAGGGACGAAGCCCATGCGTAGCGTTAAGTCTTTCATTGCCGCCGGTGCGGCCACATTGTTGTCGCAGGCGGCGTTTGCTGCCGACATGGCGATCGCGCCGCCTCCCTATGCGCCCCCGGTGGTCGAAGACTTCGGCGGCTGGTATCTGCGCGGCGACATCGGCTTCAGCAATCAGCGCGTCGATCGTCTGAACAACGTGCTCGACCGCAACAATACCTCGTCGGTTCAGACCAACTGAACTTCAACACCGCCGGCATCTTCGGCCTCGGCGTCGGTTACAAGGTCAACAACTGGTTCCGCGCCGACGTGACCGGTGAGTACCGCGGCAATTCGCAGTTCTTCGGCACCGATCGCATCACCTATGCGGGCGGCGTCGGCACCGACACCTACCACGCCACCAAGAACGAGTGGGTCGTTCTCGCCAACGCCTATGTCGATCTCGGCACCTGGTGGTGCATCACCCCGTTCATCGGCGCCGGCGTCGGCGGCGCGCGGGTTGCGATCAACGGCTTCACCGACGCAGGGCATTGCCAACAATGGCGGCGGCGCGCTTGCCGGGTCTCGCCTATGGCGACAACGTCGTCGAAGTGGAATTTCGCCTGGGCGGCGCATGCCGGTCTCGCCTACAAGGTCACGCCGAACTTCACCGTCGAACTCGCCTATCGCTATCTCGACATGGGCGACGGCCTGACCGGCGACCTCCGCACCTTCGACGGCATCAACACCATCAACAACCCGATGACCTTCAAGCACATCACTTCGCATGACCTGAAGCTCGGCGTGCGCTGGGATCTGACCAGCCCGCAGGTTTATGCGCCGCCGCTGGTGATCCGCAAAGGTTAATCGCGACTTCCATTCGTTAACGGTTGCCGAACGGCGCGGGACATTTCCCGCGCCGTTTGCTTTTGACGTATGACGATGCGCGAACGGCAGGCGCGCGAAAATGTTTGCCGGCTTTCCGACAAGATCTTGCCCAAACGGTGCCCGCGACAACGATTGGTTAAGGTTAACAGGCGATGATCAGCGCAAGTTCAGAGTGTCCGATGGAGCGTTGCGATGCGTCGATTTTTGCTGGTGGCGGTGATGTGCGGAGCGGCGAGTGTCGCCCAGGCGGCCGATATGCCGGACCTGCCGTTTCTCCGCGGCAGTTTCACCGATGGCCTGAGCAGCGCCAGGGTCAATTGGCAGGGCTTCTATGTCGGCGGCCAGGCGAGCTACGGCTCCACCACCTCGAACGTGGCGCCCGGCGCCAACACCGACCTGCAATCGAGCTTCATCCCGCCGAGCGGCGTCAGTTACAACTGGCAATCTTTGCCCAGCGCGCACAGCAACACCACCGGCTTCGGCGCGTTCGGCGGATACAATTCGCAATGGGAAGACGTCGTGGTCGGTCTGGAGGCGAACTACATCCATGACGGCATTCGTTCGATCTCGGATTCAGCGGGGCTGGTCCGTAACCCGGACCTCTCGATCCAAAGCCTGACCCATTCGAATGCGGTCGTGAAGCTCTCCGATTTCGGTTCGCTGCGCATTCGCGGCGGCTACGTCATGGGGTGCTTCCTGCCTTACGCCTTTGCCGGTACCGGCTTCGGCAGCCAGACCGTCGATCGCACCATCTCGGCCTATCCGTACCCGGTACTGCCGGGGACGACCGCCGCCAGCAAGACCAAGCTGGTCTATGGCTACAGCGTCGGCGTCGGCATCGACGTGATGCTGGTAGGCGGCCTGTTCATGCGCGCCGAGTACGAATATCGCCGCGTGACGTCGGATGTCGAAACCAACATCAACACCGTCCGCGCCGGTCTCGGCTACAAGTTCTGATCCCGTCGCGGCGCCGGCCCGGCGCCGTTGACAGATTTGCCGCCGCCTGTTGCAGTGTCACCCTGACAGGGGTGACGGCACATGAAGGTCTACGGCGATACCAATTCCGGCAATTGCCTGAAGGTGAAGTGGGTGTGCGACCATCTCGCGCTGCCCTACACCTGGATAGCGGTCGATACGCTGAAGGGCGAGACGCGCACCGCGGAGTTTCTCAAGCTCAACGGCGCCGGCCAGGTGCCGGCGATCGAACTCGACGACGGCCGCACGCTGGCGCAATCCAACGCCATCATCCGTTATCTCGCGCGCGGTTCTCGTCTCATCCCGCAGGATGCGTTCGCGCAAGGGAAGATGGACGAGTGGCTGTTCTGGGAACAGTACAGCCATGAGCCGTACATCGCCGTGTGCCGCTTCCAGATGTTCTATCTGAAGAAGCCGGCTTCCGATCTCGACCCCGACAAGGTCAAGCGCGGCTATGCGGCGCTGGCGCGGATGGAGCACCAGCTCGCCATCACGCCATTTCTGGCCGGCGACGCCGTCACGCTCGCCGACATATCGCTGCTGGCCTATACGCGCCTCGCGCATGAAGGCGGCTTTCATCTCGACGGCTACGCCGCGGTGCGCCGCTGGATCGGCGAAACCGAAAAATTCCTCGGCCTGCCGCCGGCGCGCTGACTTCACTCGGAAATCGTCATGTCTGCCATCTCAGAGGTCACCATCCGCCCTGCGCGCCGCGAGGACGTCGGCCTCATCGTCGCCATGCTGGCGGACGATCCGCTCGGCGGCGGCCGCGAGCGGATCGAAGATCCGCTGCCGCAATCCTATTTCGCGGCATTCGAGCGGCTCGACCGCGACCCGAACATTCAGCTCGTCGTCGCCGAGGACGGCGAGGGCGCCGTGGTCGGCTGCCTGCAACTCTGCATCCTGCCGGGGCTGAGTTCGCAGGGCGCCTCGCGCGGCCTGATCGAGGATGTCCGCGTCGCCAAACACTGCCGCAGCCGCGGCATCGGCGAGCAGATGGTGCAGTGGGCGGTGGCGGAAGCACGCGCGCAGGGGATGCAAGGTGGTCGAACTGCTGACGCATCACACCCGCGTCGATGCGCAGCGATTTTACGAGCGGCTCGGCTTTGCGCGCAGCCATGTCGGCATGACCGTGCGATTTTGATGCTTCTTCGGCGGTTGAAGCGTATTCGCGACGAATGCCTGAGGTAGTCGTCACTGTGCGATCCGGTTAACAACCGATAAACTACGCGTGCGTCCGTGATTTTACGGACCGGAACGTCTCCGCTATGCCGGCGTCTCCCATGGGGCTTGGGCAGCTTGGGGATTTCCGATGAAAAAATATTCGATCGTCCGTATCGGAAGCGAATATGTCGTGCAGGCCGGAGAGACCAGCATTCTGAAGGTCTCGAGCCGGCGGGAGGCCGCCAAACTGGTCACCGATGCCGCCGAACTCCTGCAGCAGGAGCCGGCGCCTCCGGCGGACCGAACACCCATCAATCGAGCGTGATCCAGGGCATACCTGATCCCGCCAAAGTTCCTTGACGATCGGGCGCGATTCCCTTAATCACCGCGGCGGGACACCTCCCCCCAACGGGAGGCTTACTATCTGGAAGGATAGATCATGACCGTGGCGAAGCCCGCTTCGCGGCCGAACGTGCCGCATTTTTCCTCCGGCCCCTGCGCCAAGCGCCCCGGCTGGAACCCCCAAAATCTCAAGGACGCAGCGCTCGGCCGCTCGCATCGCGCGAAGGTCGGCAAGGCCAAGCTCAAGCTCGCGATCGAACTGACGCGCGAAGTGCTTGAAGTGCCGGCCGATTACAAGATCGGCATCGTGCCGGCGTCCGATACCGGCGCGGTCGAAATGGCGCTGTGGTCGCTGCTCGGCGCGCGCCCCGTCACCACCATCGCCTGGGAATCCTTCGGCGAGGGCTGGGTCAGCGACATCGTCAAGGAATTGAAGCTGAAGGACGTCACCAAGCTGCATGCCGGCTATGGCGATCTTCCCGATCTTTCCAAGGCCGATCCGGCTTCCGACATCGTCTTCACCTGGAACGGCACGACCTCAGGCGTGCGCGTGCCGAACGCCGACTGGATCAGCGCGACCCGCGAAGGCCTCACCATCTGCGACGCGACGTCGGCCGCTTTCGCGCAGCCGCTCGATTTCGCAAAGCTCGATGTGGTGACGTTCTCCTGGCAGAAGGCGCTGGGCGGCGAGGCCGCGCACGGCATGCTGATCTTGTCGCCGCGCGCGGTGGAGCGGCTCGAGACCTACAAGCCGGCCTGGCCGCTGCCGAAGATTTTCCGGCTGACCAAGGGCGGCAAGCTCAACCAGGGCATCTTCGAGGGCGAGACCATCAACACGCCGTCGATGCTGTGCGTCGAGGATTATCTCGATGCGCTGAACTGGGCGAAATCGATCGGCGGCCTCAAGGCCCTGATCGCGCGCGCCGACGCCAACACCAAGGTGCTGTCGGACTGGAAGGCGAAGACGCCGTGGATCGATTTCCTGGCCAAGGAAGCCTCGATCCGTTCCAACACCTCGGTGTGCCTGAAGTTCACGGATCCCGCGATCACCTCGCTGACCGCGGATGCGCAGGCCGAGTTCTCCAAGAAGCTCGTGGCGCTCGTGGAGAAGGAAGCGCGCCGGTTACGACTTCGCCTATTACCGCGATGCGCCGGCAGGCTTGCGGATCTGGTGCGGCGCCACGGTGGAAGCCTCCGACGTCGCGCTGCTGACGCAGTGGATCGACTGGGCGTTCGCCGAGACCAAGGCCGCGCTGCCGAAGGCGGCTTGAGGCTTTGCCTTGACCCTCCCCTGGAGGGGGAGGGTCGACGCATCCGAAGGATGCGTCGGGGTGGGGTGATCTCTCCGCATCCGACGCACGCTGAATTCGCATCGACAGTTCACCCCACCCCGGCGCTTCGCGCCGACCCTCCCCCTCCAGGGGAGGGTGTGAAGGATCACACCAATGTCAAAACCCAAGGTTCTCATTTCCGACGCGCTGTCTCCGGCCGCCGTGCAGATCTTCAAGGATCGCGGCGTCGAGGTCGACTTCCAGCCCAATCTCGGCAAGGACAAGGACAAGCTCGCCGAGATCATCGGCAATTACGACGGCCTTGCGATCCGCTCCGCGACCAAGGCGACCGCGAAGATCATCGAGAAGGCCACCAGGCTGAAAGTGATCGGCCGCGCCGGCATCGGCGTCGACAATGTCGAGATTCCGGCGGCCACCGCCAAGGGCATCATCGTGATGAACACGCCGTTCGGCAATTCGATCACGACCGCCGAGCACGCCATCACGTTGATGCTGGCGCTGGCGCGTGAAATTCCGCAGGCCGACGCCTCGACCCAGGCCGGCAAGTGGGAGAAGAACCGCTTCATGGGCGTCGAGATCACCGGCAAGACGCTGGGCGTGATCGGCTGCGGCAATATCGGCTCGATCGCCGCCGACCGCGCGCTCGGCCTGCGCATGAAGGTGGTCGCGTTCGATCCGTTCCTGTCGCCGGAGCGCGCCAAGGATATCGGCGTCGAGAAGGTCGAACTCGACGAATTGTTCAAGCGCGCCGATTTCATCACGCTGCACACGCCGCTGACCGAGAAGACCAAGAACATCATCGACGCGGCAGCCATTGCGAAAATGAAGAAGGGCGTGCGCATCATCAACTGCGCCCGCGGCGGCCTGGTCGACGAGCAGGCGCTGGTCGACGCGCTGAATTCCAAGCATGTCGCGGGCGCCGCCTTCGACGTGTTCGTCGAGGAGCCCGCCACCAAGAACGTGCTGTTCGGCCATCCCAACGTGATCTGCACCCCGCATCTCGGCGCCTCCACCACGGAAGCGCAGGAGAACGTCGCCCTGCAGGTCGCCGAGCAGATGTCGGATTATCTCCTGACCGGCGCGATCTCGAACGCGGTGAATTTCCCGTCGATCACGGCGGAGGAAGCGCCGAAGCTGAAGCCGTTCATCGAACTCGCCGAAAAGCTCGGCTCGTTCGCGGGCCAGCTCACCGAGAGCGGCATCCTGAAGGTCGAGATCACCTATGAGGGCCACGTCGCCGAGATGAAGATCAAGGCGATCACCTCGGCGGTGCTGTCGGGCCTGCTGCGGCCGATGCTCGGCGACGTCAACGTGGTCTCCGCGCCTGTCGTCGCGAAGGAGCGCGGCATGGTGGTCGACGAGATCGTGCGCGCGGCGCAGAGCGATTACGAAAGCCTGATCACGGTCACCGTCACCACCGAGCGGCAGGAACGCTCGGTGTCCGGCACCGTCTATCACGACGGCAAGCCGCGGCTGGTCGACATCAAGGGCATCCGGGTCGATGCCGAGTTCGGCAAGTCGATGATCTATGTCACCAACGAGGACAAGCCCGGCTTCATCGGCAGCTTTGCCGGCCTGCTCGGCGCCGCCAAGATCAACATCGCGACCTTCCATCTCGGCCGCGTCAAGCAGGGCGGCGACGCCATCGCGCTGGTCGAGATCGACGGCCCGGTCCCGGCGGACGTGCTGGCCAAGGTGCAGGCGCTGCCGCAGGTGAAGCAGGCCAAGGCACTGGTGTTCTAGCCACGCGTCGTTCTTTTCCCCTCAGAGGGGATTGCTTGTGCTTCGCCGCGGTCCCGCCGCGGCGAAGCCACATGGAAATTCCGATCGAACCAGTTTCTTCCTCGCCGCGTCTCATGACCGGGAGTGTTGGGGCGAGTTTCTCGCGTTGCCGTCAGGCGACCGGTTCAGGAGGGTATCCATGCGATTGATTACGAACGGTTTTCTGACGACGAGCCTCGTCGTGTTCACGGCACTTGCCGCCACCCCGGTGCGGGCGGCGGACGTGGCCGCCAGTTCGGCGGTCGATGCCGTCACGGTCTATCCCGATGGCGCCAGCGTCACGCGGGTCATCTCGCTCGATCTTCCCGCCGGCGATAATTCCGCCGTTCTCAAGGATTTTCCGCTGACGCTCGATCCATCCTCGCTGCGGGTCGAGGGTGAGGCCGGCGCGAAACTCACGATCGGCGCGATCGACGCAAAACCGCCGCGCGCGGCGCCGCCGGTCAACCTGCCCGAACTCGACAAGCGCATCGAGGCGTTGAAGGACGAGCGTGTCAATCTGCAGGGCGCGATCGATGCCGCGACCGCGCGGCGCAAATTCGCCGAACGATTTGCCGAAACGTCTCCGGCCGGAATCGGCGACAAGGGCGAGGCGCGGCCGATCGCCGAATGGCGTGCGGCCTTTGCCGCGGTCGGCGAGGAAGTCGCCAGCGCTGACACCGCCATCCGCGATGCCGAACGCAAGCAGCGCGAACTCGACCGCGAAATCGCGCGTCTCGAACAGGACCGGGCGCAGAAGCCGCCGAGCAAGCTGGAAGTCCGGATCGAGCTCGCGGCGGCGGCCGCGACCAAAGCGACGCTGCGCGTGACCTATGCGGTGCGCAACGCGCGCTGGATGCCGCTCTACGACGCCCGCCTCGACACCGGCGCGAAAGACCGCAAGCCCGCGCTCGAACTGGTGCGCCGTGCCGAAATCACCCAAAACACCGGCGAGGACTGGTCGAATGTCGCGCTCGCCGTTTCCACCGTGCGCACCGCACGCGGCGGCAGCGCGCCCGACCTGAAGTCGCTCGTCGTTCAATACCCGCAAGTACCGCGTCCGATGGCCGCGGCGTCCGCATTGGATTATGCGGCTGCACCGCCCCCGGACAGGCAGCGGCAGCTCCGCGCCAGCGGGGGGAAGAGCGAGGAGCCCGTGATGGAGAAGGCGGCCGAGCAACAGGCCGCGGCCGATGTCAGCGGCTTCCAGGTGGTGTTCAAGATTCCGGGGCGCGTCAGCCTCGGCGCCAGCGAAGGCGCCAAGAGCCTGCGCGTTTCCAGTGCGAGCATTGCGCCCGACCTCACGGTCCGCGCCGTGCCGGTGCTGGACCCGACCGCGTTCCTGGAAGCGAGCTTCAAGCAGACCGAGGACGCGCCGCTGCTGCCCGGCCGGGTCGCGATCTATCGCGACGGCGTGTTCGTCGGCCGCGGCCAGATGGCCGCTGCGGCCAAGGACGAGACCGTGCGGCTCGGCTTCGGCGCCGACGACAAGGTCAAGATCGAGCGCACCGTCGTCAAACGCAACGAGGGATCGGCCGGCCTGATCGTGACGACGTCGAAGACCGACGAACGCGCGTTCAAGACCACCGTGCGCAACGGCCACGACTTCCCGATCCGGATCGCGATCGAGGACCAGTTGCCGGTCAGCGAGCACGAGGAGATCCAGGTCGAAATGCTGCCGTCGACCACGGCGCCGACCGCGACCAACTGCGCGACAAGCGCGGCGTGCTGGAATGGGCGTTCGAGGCGAAGGCCGGCGAAGTTCGCGATATCAACTTCGCCTGGCGGATACGCTGGCCCAAGGACAAGGGCGTCGTGATGGCGCCGGCGGGCTGAACCGGCGAGGGTGGGCGGACTTCCAATTCTCCCCCGGTGCGGGAGAGGATGGGAAGTCCCTCATTGCCAGCCGCCACCCCGGTACGTGACCAGATTGTCATGGACGGCGCCAACGCCGGCTGCGGATTCTGCCGCCACCCTGATCGCCTTTCGCTCGGCATCCGATTCCGCAAGGCCCCAGAGATCGACGATGCCGTTGGTGACGGTGACGTTCAGCAGTCCGGTGTGGGCTCCAGGCTTCCTTCTTCAAGCTGGCAAGGATGCGATCGCGGATCGCCTTGTCCGACGGCGCGATGTCGAGCAGTTGGCGTGCGCTGGCCACCGCCTGAAGAAGATTGGCCCTGCTCACGACACCGACCAGCTGACCGTTCTCCAGAACGGGCAATCGTCTTGATCGCGTTCTTCTCCATCAGGGCGGCAACTTCATGGAGCGGCGCCTGGGGCGAGGTCGTGATGACATCCCGCGTCATGACATCCGAAACCTTGCGGCTGTGCGATTTGACGTATTCGGCCGCCAGCGTGTCGCTCTCGATCAATACGCGAAGCCACCAGGACCGGTGCCGTTCCGTACCTGCCTCGACGCGGTGCAGCAGATCGCCTTCGCTGACAATGCCGACCAGCTTGCCGTTGCTGTCCAGCACGGGAACCGCGCTGATCTGCTTTTCGAGAAACAGCTTCGCAACCTCCTGCACGGTGGCGGAGGGGCCCACGGTAATGACCGGGGCAACCATGACGTCACGGACAAGCATGGCACTTCTCCCATCAATGTAGTGATCATCAAAAGCCTGAGCGCGACGCCTGTCGTTGATTCAGGTCAAGCTGGCGAGTCTCGCCGGGCGGGATCGGTCACCCGACGGCGGGGCGGGGTTCTGCCCTGCACCGCGCGGCCTTGCCGTTATCGACCGCTTCCCCTCTGATACCGGCATTAACGCGCCGAGGGGCCGCCCAACAGGCCTGCGAACAGGGAGAAGCCAGCCGATGCCATATGAACACATTCTCGTCGACGATCCCCGGCCGCGGGTCCGGCGCATCACGCTGAACCGGCCGGAGAAGCGCAATGCGCTGAACAACCGGCTGCGCGCGGAAGTGTTCGAGGTATTGGAGCAGGCCGATCGCGATCCCGACGTATCGATTTCGATCGTGCGCGGCGCCGGTCCCTGCTTTTCCGCGGGCTACGATCTTTCGGCGGATAATCGCGTCGACCAGCCCTATCACTCGGCCGCCGGCCCGGGCCAATGGTCGCGCCACGTCGTCGAAGGCTGGTTCTCGATCTGGGATCTGGCAAAACCCGTGGTGGCGCAGGTGCACGGCTATTGTCTCGCCGGCGGCACCGAGCTCGCGACCGCCTGCGATATCGTCTATGTCGCCGACGACGCCCAGATCGGCTATCCGCCGGTGCGGCTGATGAGCCCGCCTGACATGCAGTATCACCCCTGGCTGGTCGGCATGCGCCGCGCCATGGAACTGATGCTGACGGGCGATGCGATGTCCGGCCGCGAGGCCGCCGAATGGGGCTTTGCGACGCGTTCGTTTCCGCTTGAAGAGCTCGACGCGCGCACGCTGGATTTTGCCGAGCGCGCCGCCAAGGTGCCGGTCGAATTGCAGCAGCTCAACAAGCGCTCGGTGCATCGCGCGATGGAGATCATGGGCGCACGTGCGGCGATGCGCGCCGGCACGGAAATCCAGGCGCTGGCGTTTACGACGGAAGCCAGCAGGAACTACATGTCGACCTTCCGCCGCGATGGATCGAGCGTGAAGTCGCAACTCGATCAGCGCGACACGACGTTCGGCGATTACCGGACGAAGAAGGAGTGATCGCCCACAGCTGTCATGCCCCGCTTCAGGCGGGGCATCCAGTACGCCGCGGCCTCACGGTCAATCGTCAGGCGTCTCTGGGATACTGGATCGCCCGGTCGAGCCGGGCGACGACACCGTTGCAGGTCGACGGGAGATGCGAGGCCTCACTTCGCTTTCAAAAACTCGCCCACTTCCAGCAGCACGAACTCATTGTCGTCCGCCTTGTTGGGATCGCGGCTCGACGAGAACGGCAGATTGTTGTCGTTGCCGACGATGATGTGCGTGTCGTCGACGCGGTCGACGTTCTCGATGGTGAAGAACGGGAACGTCAGCACGCCGTCGTTGAGCGGCTTGCGCGCTTTCTTGTCGGGATCCTTGATCTTCATCAGGTCGATATAGGCGATCTTGCGCACCGGCTTGCCGACATTGGCGTCTGACAGTTCGACCTTGTAGACACGCTTGAATTTCGCGAGGTCCGGAAAGCAGTTCTCGCCGCGCTGGCCTGCCGGGCAGGCCTTGTCGGCGGTGCCCTCGCCATTGTCGCGCTCGATGATCAGGCCGCTGGAGGCGTCGATCATGTTGAAGTCGCCGATGGCGTTGCCGTTCTGCTCGAACACGTAATGCCAGTAGCGGCCGGTGAACTTTTCGGCCGGCGACGTCGAATTCGAGAATCCGCGAGGCTTCCTTGCCGTCGACCTTTTCAAAGTCCTTCTTCTCGGCGTCCCACAGCGGGCCTTCGAGCAGGCCGTACAGGAACTTGCCGTCCTTCGAACCGGCAAAGCCTTCATAGCCCTTGGAGCGGCGCAGATTGACCGTGGTGTAGCTCGCGCCGGGTGCGCCCGGCGACTGCACCGACCAATGGTCGGGCGAGCGCACCGGCTTGCCGTCGGCGATGGTTTCGAACACGGCCAGGATCTTGCCGATCCTGTCGGCCTTCAGCACATAGGGGCCGAACTCGTCGCCGATCCAGAAGGTGTCGCCGATGATCTGAAAGCCTTCGGTGTCGAAGTCGGCGCCGGTGAGATAGCGCTTTGCGGTGTCCTCATGCACGATGCGGAACGGCACTTTCTTGTCGGGATCGTGCAGGAACACGGTTTCCTGCCGCTCGATCTTGCCGGTCGGCCCAGTCGATCTTGTGGCGGTTGAGATAGAGCATCGAATCGGCCGAGTTGTAGCGCGAGCCCATGCCGTTGTCGGTGAGCACCCAGAACGAGCCGTCCGGCATCACCTTGATGCCGGAATGGCCCTGCAGCGGCTGGCCCTTGAACGGCAGCGAGACGCCGGTCGGCCGCTCGTAGGATTTTCCCATCACGCTGCCGACGGCGTCGACGCGCTTGCCGGTGGTGTATTTGCCCGCGGTCTTGAGATCGTCGGGCGCGTCCGCGGGCGCATCGATGAAGGCTCTGCGCCGGCAGCACGGCGTGGCCCTTCAGCGTGGCGGGAAATTCGCCTTCGCCTTGCGCAAAGGCGGCACTGGCCAGAAAAACGGAAGCGACGGAGCAGAGCACTGACACGCGCATGGCGGATCTCCTCATGATGACGATGCGGAGTGTCTTGCGGAGCGGCTGTTACAGCTGGCTGACAGTTCTGTGAAGAACCTGTAACGCCGTTGGATAAGCGCTGCGGCGTTATGCCGTTGGCGGGCCCGCGGGCCGCATGGTCTGCGGCAGCAGGAACGGCACGCCGCCGTCGGTATAGTCGATCGTGACGTCGACCTCGAAAATCCGGCGGATGGTCTCGGCCGTGATCGCCTCCGCGCGGCCGCCGTCGACGGCGAGCTTGCCGCGGTGCAGCAGCACGATCCGGTCGGCGAAGCGCATCGCCAGATTGAGGTCGTGCAGCACGGCGATCACGGCGGTGCCGTTCTGCGCGCGCCGCCGCGCCGTCTCCACCAGATCGATCTGGTGGCGCATGTCGAGGCTGGAGGTCGGCTCGTCCAGCAGCAGCAGGCCGGGGCCGTGCTGCTGCTTCGCCGCAGGCGAGCTGCACCAGCACGCGGGCAAAATGCGCGCGCTGCTGCTCGCCGCCGGAGAGCGTCGGCAATTGCCGGTGGCTGAAATGCGCGAGCCCGACCTCGCCCAGCGCCGCATCGACCAGCCGTTGCGCGGCGGCGCGGCCGGTATCGCCCGCGCCCATATGGACGATTTCCTCGACCGTGAACGGGAAGGTGACGTTGACATGCTGCGACAGCATCGCGCGGTGATGGGCGAGTTGCCGCGGCGCGATAGAGGTGGATGTCGCGCTGCTTCAGCTCGATCCGGCCCGTGCGTCGGGCGGAGATCGCCGGACAGCATCCGCAGCAGCGTCGATTTGCCGGCGCCGTTGGGGCCGACGATTGCGACCATCTCGCCGGCCTTGACGCGCAGATCGATGCCGTCGACCAGCGTGGCGCCGCCGATCGCCAACGAGACCGACTGCGCTTCGAGAATGGCGGTCATAGCGAAACCAGCCCGCGCTGGCGCAACAGCATGCCTAGGAAGAACGGCGCGCCGATCGCCGCGGTCAGGATGCCGATCGGCATTTCCGCGGGCGCCACGATGGTGCGGGCCAGCGTATCGGCGCCCACCAGCAGCACCGCGCCCAGCAGCATCGAGGCCGGCAGCAGCAGCCGGTGCGCCGGCCCGATCACCAGCCGGAGCAGATGCGGCACCACGATGCCGACGAAGCCGACCACGCCGCAGACCGAAACCGCAACGCCCGTCATCGCCGATACCAGCACGATCGAAATCCGCTTCAGCCGCTCGACATCGACGCCGCTGTGAAACGCCTCGGCCTCGCCCAGCACCAGCACATCGAGCCCGCGCGCGATCGAGACGCAGGCGACCAAGGCGAGCGCCAGTACCGGCGCCAGCGTCGCGAGCTTGGGCCAGGTCGCGCCGCTCAGCGAGCCCAGCATCCAGAACGTGATGTCGCGCAACTGGCGGTCGTCGGCGATGAAGACCAGAAGCCCGATGCCGGCATTGGCGATGGCGGCAATCGCAATGCCGGCCAGCAGGAAGATCGCGATCGACGTCCGCCCCGAGCGGCTCGCGATCGAATAGAGGACGACCGTCGTGACCAGCGAGCCCGCAAACGCCGCGATCGGCAGCAATTGATGCTGCATGAAGCGGAAGCTTTGGCCGATCTGGCTGTCGGTGAACACGATCGCGGCGGCTGCCGCCAGCGCGCCGCCGGAGGAAACGCCGACCAGCGCGGGGTCGGCGAGCGGATTGCGAAACAGCCCCTGCATGATGGCGCCCGATGCGGCGAGCAGGGCGCCCACCATCGCGGCCGCGGCGATCCGCGGAATCCGGATCGACCACAGCACGAGCTGGTCGCGTGCCAGCGTCGGACCGCGGCGTCGCCCCACAGGCCGAGCGCGGCCGGCAGCCGCGCCAGCGGAATGCCGGCGGCGCCCATCGTCAGCGCGATCAGCGCCGCGCCGGCAAGCGCGATGAGCAGGCAGAGCAGGGTGAGCGAAGCGGGCGGGCGCAGCGCGTATCCGCTGCGGCGCTTGGCACGTTCCGTGCTGTCGGAGAGGGCGGTCACAGCCGGCAGTTTGCGGTGACGGCCGCCGGCGTGAATTTCTCGGCCTGCGGCGCCAGCGCCGGATAGAGCTTGATCGAGAGATCGCGCGCTGCGGCCGCCGTGCGCGGCCCGAAGCCGAGCAGATAGAGGCCTTCCATGGAGATGAAAGTCTTGTTCGCCGCGACCGGCGTCAGCGCGAAAGCCGGATGGACGTACACCGTCTCCGCGTCCACCGAATCCTTGCCGCGCTGGATCGAGAGCACCACGTCGGGCTTTGCCGCGATGATCGCCTCGTCGTTGATGATCTTGTAGCCGTCATAGCCGTCGATCGCGTTGACGGCGCCGGCGAGCGCGATGATCTCGTTCGCCGCGGTGTTCTTTCCGGCGGCCATCGCCCGGCCGTTCAACAGCGACATCACGAACATCACGCGCACCGGCTTCGTCACCCTGGCGCGCAGCTCGCGCAGTTGCGCCAGATCGTCGGTCACCACCGCCGTCAGGCACTCGGCCCGCTTGTCCGCGCCCATGGCGTGGCCGACCAGCTTGATCTTGTCGAGCAGGCCCTGTTCGGAAAAGGTTTCGGGCACCAGCACCAGCGGCACCTTGGCCGCTTCGAGCACGTCCATGGTTTCCTTCGGCCCGGAGCCCTGCACGGCCAGCACCAGCGAGGGATTGAGCCCGAGCACGCCTTCGGCCGAAAGCTGGCGCATATAGCCGACATTCGGCTTGTCGCGCGCCGCGGCCGGATAGAGGCTCGTGGTGTCGACGCCGGCCAGCCGGTCCTCGAAACCAAGGGCGTAGAGGATTTCGGTGATCGCGCCGCCGATCGAAACGATCCGTGCCGGGTCCGATGATCGTGACGTCGCGGTTACGGGCATCATGCACCGTAATGCCCGCGGCGATGGCCGCGCCGCCGAGCAGGAAGCCGCAGGTGGCGGCCGATAGTGCGAGCGTGCGACAAATTGTCATTGCCGGTTCACTTGGTCAGGATCAGCTTGTTCTGCGACGTCAGCCGCAGGCGATAGTTGTCCTCGCCATGCGCGATGATGATTTCGCGCTCGGTCGCGAACAGTTCGCGGCTGTCGATCCGGCTGCCGTTCATGGTGAGAAGGCGTGTCGCAGACGGCGGGTTTTCGGCATGCTTTCCGGCGCCTCCGACATTGTCTCCTGAAGGTGCCGCCATAATTGCTGTTGTGTCCCCGTGTTCCCGACCAGCTGCTTGTATAATTTGATCGACGCGCAATCCAACAGCTGCACTTTACAATCGATATAAAGTGCACCGCGGCATTATTGACCGTTCCGCAACGCGGCGTAACCAAGATGGACGCGATACGAGCGGGGGTGCCCGGTCGCGAAAATATGTTAGCCAGCAAGCAGCCGCGCATCATCAGCGGCGCCCGCCAGCCAGACCAAGAACAATAACAGGTTGGGGCAGTATGGCTTTCGGGGTCAGGCATTCGCGCGCCTTGGTTTTGGGCGCGTCGGCATTTTCGTTCGCATTGATGTCGTCAGGCGCAGCGTTCACGCAGGCGCTGGAAACGGAGGCCGTTACGCGTACCTCCGAGCAGAAGAAGCAGAAGCAGGCCAAGCGCCAGCAAGCCAAGCCGCAGCAGGATGCGCAGGCCGCGGCGCCGGTGATGAATGCGCGGGCGCAGATCGGCGCTGCGCCGGTGCAGTCGCTCGATACGATCACGGTGGCGGCCTCGAAGACCGAGGAGCGCGCGATCGACGCGCTGGCGCCGGTCAGCGTCGGTGTCGATGGAACAGATCCAGGGCCTGCAGCCGAACCGGCTGTCCGACATCTTCTACAACGTACCCGGCGTGTCGTTTCAGGAGCGCGGCGACGATCCGGCGACCGTCATCAACATCCGCGGCCTGCAGGATTTCGGCCGCGTCGCGGTCGTCGTCGACGGCGCGCGGCAGAACTACCAGCGCTCCGGCCACAACGCCAACGGCTCGTTCTTCCTCGATCCCGAGCTGGTCGGCGGCGTCGACGTGGTGCGCGGCCCGACCGCCAACATCTACGGCTCCGGTGCGATCGGCGGCGTGGTCTCGTTCCGTACCAAGGACATCAACGACGTCGTGCGCCCGGGCGAGCGCTGGGGCGTCGACATGACCGGATCCGGCGGCACCAACAATGCGCGCGGCCTCGGCTCGATCTTCGGCGGCGTGCGCGCCGATCCCAATGTCGATGTGTTCGGCGGCGCGGTGTACCGCACCCAGGGCAACTACAAGGACGGCAACGGCACCGAGATCGGCAACACCGGCAACGAACTCGCGGCCGGCCTGATGAAGCTGACGGTGCGTCCCGCCGACGGCCATGAGGTCAAGATCGGCGGCGTGTTCCAGGATTACCAATACAGCATCGGGCAGCAGAATCGCGGACCGACGACGACGACGGCGCCGCTGGCGGCGATCGCCGGGTCGTCGGTCTACGCGTCGGATGCCAAGAACTACCTCGGCACCATCACCTACAAATACTCCAAGCCGGACGATAATTGGTTCGACTGGAACGCCACGGTATATGGCAACCGGATCGAAAACGATCAGGTCAAGACCTACAACACCCGCATCACCACCGGCGGTGGCGTCTGCCCGATCAGCAATCCCGGCAACAATATCTCGGGCTGCGTCGGCGACCGCCGCAGCTATGTGCTCGATACGCTCGGCGTCGACGTCAACAACACCACGCGCTTCAATGTCGGAGACTGGCGCAACGCGGTGACCTACGGGGTCGACGCGTTCCGCGACGACGTGAGTGACGAGCGACGCGCGGGGCAACTCCAACATCACGACGCCGAGTGGCGTGCGTACCGTTTCCGGCGGCTTCATCCAGTTGAAGCAGAACTATTCGACCTGGTTCGAAGCCATCAGCGCGATCCGCTACGATCGCTATGATCTGGACTTCGCGGACGGTCTCTACCGGTGGCGACCGTTTCTCGCCGAAGATCACGCTCGGCGTGACGCCGGTGGCGGGCTTCACGCCCTATGTCAGCTATGCCGAAGGCTATCGCGCGCCGTCGATCACCGAGACGCTGATCGCAGGCGCGTCATGCCACGGGCGGCGGTCCGCCTCTGTTCGTCTGCCCCGACGGCACCGTCGGCCTGTTCTGCTTCCTGCCGAACCCGACCCTGCGGCCGGAAGTCGGCAAGAACAAGGAAATCGGCCTCAACCTGAAGTACAACGACATCTTCACGTCCGGCGACAGCTTCCGCGGCAAGTTCAACGTGTTCCGCAACGACGTCGACGACTATATCGATCTCGTCGCCTCCGACGCCGACGCCGGTGCCGCCGTTCGGCTCGTTCAGCCAGTTCTTCCAGTACCAGAACATCGCGCACGCCCGGATCGAAGGCATTCGAGGCCGAGACGATGTATGATGCCGGCCTGTGGTATGTCGGCGTCGCCGGCCACCTGATCCGCGGCAAGAACGTCGCGACCAATATCGGGCTCGCGACCATCACGCCGCGCAAGATCACCACGACCGGCGGCGTGCGGCTGCTCGACCGCAGGCTGATCCTGGCGGCGCAGTGGTCCTCGTTCGGCGCCAACAACGACATGCCCGTCGGCTATCTGCCCTCGACCGGGTATGAGCTGGTCAATCTGTACGCGACCTGGCACGCGACCAAGGACATCATGTTCACGGCGTCGATCGACAATCTGTTGAACCAATACTACCGGCCTTATGCTATTCCCGGCAGTTCGACCGACGGCACCACGCAGAACGACGTGCTGTGGACGAGCCCCGGACCGGGCAGGGTCTACAAGGCCGGCTTGAAGATTCACTTTGGCGGAGCGTAGTTCGACGAGCTGACAAACCAATCAAGTTGCACCGGGCCGCGCTGATGCTCCAGCGCGGCTGCGGTGCATTCATGTTTCCAACCAACTCAAACAGAACGCCAGGCGCAACCCAGCACCCCAGCAAGGAGATTTTGAAATGTTTATCGCAATGAACCGGTTCCAGGTGAAGATTGGCTCTGAAGCGGCCTTCGAGACCGTCTGGCGCACGCGCGAATCCTATCTCAGCAACATGGCCGGCTTCGTCGAGTTTCATCTGCTCAAGGGCCCCGTCCTCGAGGACCACACGCTGTATTCGTCGCATACGACCTGGGTCGACAAGGCCGCGTTCGAAGCCTGGACCAAATCGGAAGAGTTCCGCCGCGCCCACGCCCGCGCCGACAACAAGACCGGCGAAAGCCTCTATCTCGGCCATCCCAAGTTCGAAGGATTCGAGGTGATCCTGAGCGAGCGCAAGTCCAGCGCCGCCGCGTAAGGGAGGGTGCGATGTTGAGCACGGAGCTTGCCGACCTCAAGGCGTATATGGCCGAGAATCCGGGCGCGGTGATCGAGGACGTGGCGCGGGAGCGGAAAGTCACGCCGCGCGCCGTGCTCGAGGCGCTGCCGGAAACGATGGTGCGCATCGGCGCCGGCGGCGAGTTCGGCGCTGCGATGAACGACGTCGCGCAATGGGGCGAGGTGACGCTGATCGTCCATACCGACGACGCGATCTTCGAATTCACCGGCGCGATCCCGGCGGGCGAGGTCGGACGCGGCTATTTCAACCTGATGCAGCCGAAGGGGCTTCACGGCCATCTCCGCCACGAGCGTTGCGCGGCGATCGCCTTTGTCGAGCGTCCGTTCATGGGCAAATCGTCGGCCTTCATCGCGTTCGTCAATGTCGACGGCGGCATCATGTTCAAGGTGTTCGTCGGCCGCGACGAGACCCGCGCGCTGCGCGCCGACCAGTTGCAGCGCTTTCACGCGCTTGCCGAGAGGATCGCGCCCGCCCGCGCGGCGTAGCCGATTCCCACAGTATCAGTCCGGGAGGTGGTCATGCAGCGAACAGTGCTGGACGTTATGATCCGTTGGTGTGGCGCGGCCGGCGTGGCCACCTTCCCGGGTGCGGCGTTCGCCGCCACCGACACGGCGCTGCTGCCGCGCAACCTGTCGCCCTGGAACATGTTCGTGAATGCGGACATCGTGGTGCAGGCGGTCATGGTCGGGCTTGCCTTCGCCTCGCTGGTGACGTGGACGATCTGGTTGGCAAAAACCATCGAGGTCCGCCGCAAGACGGCGACCGCCAGGCGGCGGCTGAGCCTGCTGGAAACCGATACGGTACTGGCAAAGGCCGAGCAGGAAAGCCGCGGCGGCAGCGATGCCGTGGCGCAGATCATCCAGTCCGCCGCGCGCGAGGCCTCTCTTTCCGGCGGCCATTTCGACGACGGCCTCAAGGAACGGGTGGCGCTGCGGCTGGAACGTGTCGAGGCCGCGATGTCGCGGCAGATCGCGCGCGGCACCGGCGTGCTCGCCACCATCGGCGCCACCGCGCCGTTCGTCGGCCTGTTCGGGACGGTCTGGGGCATCATGAATTCGTTCATCGGCATTTCCGAGGCCCACACCACCAATCTCGCCGTCGTCGCGCCCGGCATCGCGGAAGCGTTGCTGGCGACCGCGCTCGGTCTCGTGGCGGCGATCCCGGCGGTCGTGATCTACAACCATCTCACCCGCACCATCGCCGCCCATCGCGCGCTGCTCGGCGACGCCTCGGCGATGGTGCTGCTCCTGATCAGCCGCGAAGGCGACCGCGGCTCGTTCCGCCTCGCGCGCGCCGCCGAGTAAACGACGGAGTGTGAGCAATGGGCGCGAAGCTCGGTCAAGCCATCGGCGGACGTGCGCGCGGCGGCGACGATCTTGTCGAGTCGCACGAGATCAACGTCACGCCGTTCATCGACGTGATGCTGGTGCTGCTGATCATCTTCATGGTCGCAGCCCCGCTCGCCACCGTCGATCTCGGCGTCGATCTGCCGGCGAGCGCGGTCGAACCGCAGCCGCGCCCGGACAAGCCGGTGTTCGTCACGGTGAAGCCGGATCTTTCGGTTGCCGTCGGCGAAGACGTTATTGCGCGCGACACGCTGACCGCCACGCTCGACAGCGCCACGCATGGGAAGAAAGACGAGCGCATCTATCTGCGCGCCGACAAGGCCGTCAGCTATGGCGACCTGATGGAGGTGATGAACCTGTTGCGCAATGCCGGCTATCTCAAGATCGCGCTGGTCGGCCTCGACGGCCGGAGCTAGCGCCGTGAACGCGTTCGCGCTGCATGATGTCTCCGACCAGGCCACCGCCCGGCGCTGGGGAGCGTCGGCCTTCGCGATCGTGGCCGCGCATGCGGCGCTGATCGCGCTGGCGATGAACTGGTACACGCAGCGGCCGTCGCCCGGCGTCTCCTTGCCCGCGATCATGGTCGACATGGCGCCGGTTTCCTCCGCGCCGCAGCCGACACAGGCGGACCTCGCGCCGGGGCCGGTCATGCAGCAGGCCGATGCTTCGCCGCCGGAGCCCGCGGCGGCGGAAGCCGTGCAGGAAGAGATCGCGCCGACCCCGCCGCAGGAGAAGCCGGAAGTCATCGCGCCGCCGGAGCAGAAGGTGGAAATGAAGCCGGCGACGGAGCCCGCCAAGCCGGTCCCGGAGGCCAAGCCGACGCCATCAAAACCAAAGGTGGTGCGCCCGGACGCGAAGAAGCCGACCGAAGCGCCGCCTGCGCCGCGAACGACGGCCTCGCCCAGGGCCGAGCGCCAGGCGCCGGCCGCGTCCGCCGTCAGCGCCGGCGCATCGGCGGCGGCGCTTGCCTCCTACCGGCAGATGGTCGCCGCCCATCTGCAGCGCTTCAAGCAATACCCGCCGGCCGCCAAGTCCGCGGGCCAGCAGGGCACCTCGCGGGTCAGCTTCACGCTCAGCCGGAGCGGTGGCGTGCTTTCCGTCAGCCTCGGCGGCTCGTCAGGCCATTCGCAACTGGATGCCGAGACGCTGGCGATGGTGCGCCGCGCCCAGCCGTTTCCCGCATTCCCTGCGGACGTGAAACAGTCCTCGATGCCGTTCAGCGCGCCGGTGGCGTTCTATATCCGCTGATCCTATTCCTTCACCGCGCCGGTCAGCGACGACACGTAGTAATCCACGAACAGCGAATAAAACAGCGCGACCGGCAGCGAGCCGAGCAGGGAGCCCGCCATCAGCGCGCCCCACTGGTAGACGTCGCCGGTGACGAGCTCGGTCAGGATCGCGACCGGCACCGTCTTGTTGGCGCTGCTCTGGATGAAGGCGAGCGCGTAGATGAACTCGTTCCACGACAGCGTGAAGGAGAAGATGCCGGCCGAGATCAGGCCGGGCACCGCGAGCGGCAGCGTGATCCGCCGCAGGATCTGCAGCCGCGTCGCGCCGTCGACCAGCGCGCATTCCTCCAGCTCATAGGGGATCGACTTGAAATAGCCGATCAGCAGCCAGGTGCAGAACGGCACCAGGAAGGTCGGATACACCAGGATCAGCGCCATCGGAGTGTCGAACAGGCCGAACTGCACGATCACGGTGGCCAGCGGAATGAACAGGATCGAGGGCGGCACCAGATAGGCGAGGTAGATGCCGAGCCCGACATAGGGGCTGCCGCGGAAGCGCAGCCGCTCGATCGCATAGGCGGCGAGCGTCGAGGCGAACAGCGACAGGAAGGTCGAGCAGACCGCCACGATCATCGTGGTCATCAGCCAGGTCGGATACGCCGTATTGAACAGCAGGTGCTTGATATGCGCGAGCGTCGGCGAGGTGATCCAGAACGGGTTGTGATCCTTGTAGTTCAAGCAGTTCCGCGTTCGGTTTGAACGAGGTGATCGCCATCCAGTAGAACGGGAACAGCAGGATCAGCACGAAGCAGGACAGCGGCAGGTAGATCATCATCACCCGCCGCGCGCGGGAATCCCACGACATGGTGTCCGGCGTGGCGCTGCTGACGTTGCTGTTTCCCGGTGAGGCGGCTACGTCAGTCATTGGCTTCTCCTTGCTGCCATTTGCGGCGCGCGAGGCCGAAGTAGCTGAACAACGTCGCGAACACGAGGAACGGGATCATCGACACCGCGATCGCCGCACCCTCGCCGAGCTCGCCGCCGGCGATGCCGCGCTGGAACGCCAGCGTCGCCAGCAGATGCGTGGAGTTGACCGGCCCGCCGCGGGTGATGGCGTAGACGAGCTGGAAATCGGTGAAGGTGAAGATGATCGAGAACGTCATCACGATCGCGAGGATCGGCATCATCATCGGGAAGGTGATGTAGCGGAAGCGCTGCCAGGCGCTGGCGCCGTCCAGCATCGCCGCCTCGTAGAGCGAAGGCGAGATGGTCTGCAGCCCCGCCAGCAGCGAGATGGCGACGAAGGGGATGCCGCGCCAGATGTTGGCCACGATCAGCGAGAACCGCGCCGCCCACGGCGTGCCGAGGAAGTCGATATTGGTGGTGCGGACGTGCAGCACGTCGACCAGCAGATAGGAGATGATCGAGAACTGCGGATCGTAGATCCACCAGAACGCCAGCGCCGACAGCACCGTCGGCACGATCCACGGCAGCAGCACGATGGCGCGCAACAGGCTCTTGAGCGGGAAGTGGTTGTTGAGCAGCAGCGCCAGCCAGAAGCCGAGCGCGAACTTTCCGAACGTCGCGACCGCGGTGTAGAACACGCTGTAGAACACCGCGCCCCACCACAGGGGGTCGGTAAAAAGATACTGGAAATTCTCGAAGCCGACAAAGACGCCGCGCCTGCCGATGGTGGTGTCGGTGAAGGCGAGCCAGACGCCGAGACCGAGCGGGTAGGTGAGGAATACCCCAAGCAGCCCGAGCGCCGGCGTCAGGCACATCACGATCAGGAACGGCTTGTAGTCGAACAGGCGTGCGATCCAGCCCGGTTGCCGGGTCGCGACGGCGCGCGAAGATAGTGTAGTTACAGACATCAATATTTTCCCGATGCGAGCTACGTGAGGCCGTCATTGCGAGCGAAGCGAAGCAATCCATGTCTCGTTAGAAGAATGGATTGCTTCGTCGCGATGCTCCTCGCAATGACGTCCGCTCTTGCCGGCCGTTACCGGCCCTGCCGCCGGAAATACCGCTTGCAACGCTGCTCCGCTTCCGCGGCCGCGGCCTCCGGGGTCGAGGCGCCGGTCGCCACCGCGGCGCACATCTGCACCAGCACATAATCGGCGTTGACTGCGCCGGTCGCCGTCGAGATCGGGCCCTTGTAGCCGTCGTAATAGGTGCTGTTCATGGTGTCCTTGAAGATCTTGACCTTGGGATCTTCGGACCAGACCTGGCTTCGGCATAGGCGGCCAGCGGCTGGGACCAATAGCCCGAGTTGGCGTTGAGCCACGGCTCGTACTGGTCCTTTTCCAGCATGAACTGCAGGAATGCCTTGGCGGCATTGGGATACTGGCTGTGCTTGAACAGCATCGCGTTCAGCGTCAGGCCTGCCATCGGCGAGATCTTGGCCAGACCCTTCGGCAGCAACTGATGCTCGCTGTCGTCGGCGATCGGCTTGGTCGCCGGATCGTTCTTCAGCGAGAAATACAGCGAGACGCCGTTGGCGGTCAGCGAGATTTCCTGCGAGGAGTAGGCGCGGTTGTTGCTGACGTCGTTCCACGACGGCGTGCCGGCGATGAAGGTCGGATACAGCTCCTTGACCCAGTTCAGCGCGGCGATGGTCTCCTTGCTGTTGATGACGACGTTGCCTTCCTCGTCGAGCAGGGCGGCGTTGTGCGACCACAACACCCAGTTGGCGAAACCGTTGCCGTCGCCCCGGCGTTGCCCAGCGCGAAGCCGGCCGGCTTGCCGGCCTTTTGCAGCTTGCGGCACAGGTCCAGAATTCCGGCATGATCTTCCGGAACCTTGTCGAAGCCGACCGATTGCAGGATCGACTTGCGGTAGATCAGGGGGCCGGCGGTGGCGCCGAATGGCAATCCGATCCAGGCGTCGCTCTTGTTGCGCTTGCCGTATTTCTGCGCCAGCGGCTGCCAGCCGCCGTAGCGCTTGCCGAGATAGTCGGCCACGTCGGTCAGTTCGACCAGCTTGTCGATGTAGATGTGCGGCGCATCGGAGAAGCCGATGATGATGTCGGGGCCGGCGCCGGAATTCGAGGTCACCGCGGTCTGCTGGTTGATGTCTTCCCAGCCGACGAAGTCGACCTTGACCTCGACGCCGGTCTCCTTGGTGAATTTGGCGCAATTGGCGCGGAACACGTCCTCGTCGGCCTGCACAAAGCGCACCGGGCGCAGCATGCGCAAGGACGCGCCTTTTTCGATCGCGAATTTGGGGGCGGCGACGTCGGCGGCCTTGATGGCGGAAGTGGTCTGGGCCGAAGCGCCGGTGGCCGCCAGCGCGGCGGCGGAAACGCCCAGAGCCAACGCGTCACGACGGGTAATGTTATTCGTCATTTAGAAACTCTCCCTGTTTTTCTTGTTCCCGGCGTTAAACCGCCGGTGAACTTTCAGGCCTTCAATTCCTGGCGGAACCGAGGGCAATTCACCACTGTTCTTCTTACGTTTTGCGGGCGCGGACCGTTCTCCGCTTCGCCCGAAGACGCTTCTTGCCGCTTCTATCGCGGGATAACGATTCTCGTCATCCCGCTCTAGCTCTCTTGTTTGAGCATGATCTCCGCGCAAACGCGTTCCGCGTTTGTCGCGAGGGAAAACCGGCGCCCACTTTTCCGGATCATGCTCTAGCTGTTGGGACCGCGATCCATGCTGACAGGTTGCCAGCGTCGAAGCGAGGTATTTTGCAGCACCGACGGATTGACGCAGCTTACCGGCCACATGCCCGACAGGACCAGTGACAATTCGTAGCCTACGCGGCGCTTGCGCGCCTCGTCAAAACGTGCCGATGCAGAGGCGACATGCGCCGTCAGCGTGACATTCTCCATCGATAGTATCGGGTTGTTGTGCGACGGCGGTTCCTTTTCCAGCACGTCGAGCGCAGCGTGCGCGATCCAGCCTTCCTGCAGCGCCTTGATCAGCGCTTCCTCGTCCACCGTTGCGCCACGGCCGGTATTGATGAAGATCGCGCTCTTCTTCATTTGCTTGAAGTGCTTCTCGCCCAGCATGTGATGGACCTCGGGCCGGGCAGGCGCATGCATCGACAGGAAATCGGACTGCGCCAGCACTTCCGACAGCGTGGCCGGGACCACGCCGTGATCGGAAATCAGCGTTTCCTGGATGAAGGGATCGTAGGCGATCATGCGAAGCCCGAACGGCGCGGCGCGCTTGGCGACCGCGCGCGCCACGCGGCCGAACGAAATGAAGCCGAGCGTCTGCCCCATCAGCCGCGGCAGCTTCAGCAGCGCCGGACGGCCCTCCGACCAGCGGCCGGTGCGCACCATCTTGTCCTGCTCGACCAGCCGCCGGAAACCCGCCAGCAAGAGCATCATGGCGTGGTCGGCGACTTCCTCGATGAAGGTGTCGGGGATGTTGGTGACGGGAATGCCGCGGGCGGTGGCGGCCTTGACGTCGACGCTATCGACGCCGACGCTGCCGAGCGTGATCACCTTGCAGTTTTCGAGCGCGTCGATGACCGTCTTCGTGATCGGCATGCCCTTGGCGTAGATCGCGTCCGCGGTTTTCGCGGCGGCGATGAATTCCGCCTCATTGGCCGGCGCCTCGATGATTTCGGCCCCGATCGGATCGAGCGCCTCCTTCTCATAGTCGTAGCCGCCGCCGGCGACCGTGAAGCTCGCGCCCTTCGGCGTCACCACCCTGTATTTCGGCATTTCCTGCTCCGATTTGACTCGTCGGTCTTGTTTGGGCCGCGAGAACTCGCCGCCATTTCTTCTTTTACGCGACTACGAGCGATCCCCGTACAATCACTGGTTGGTTTGAGTGAACGTCACCGGGGTCCTACGGGGGAACCTCGTAACCAAGTCGTAAAGGGTCTCACATTACGGTGAGGCTAATCAATCCACCAAATTGCATCGCCCACGCCCATTCCCGGAGACCCCCGTGAAGCTGACCAATCTCAGGATTACCCCCAAGCTCGGTATTTTGGTGGGCGTGACCCTGCTCGGACTTTGTGCCGCCGGCCTTCTTGCGGGCTATCTGATGCAGCGTGAGATGCTCAATGCACGCATCGACCAGACAAAGGCGATCGTCGAAATGGGACTCAATCTGGCGGCCGGGCTGAAAAAGCAGGTCGATGCCGGCGAGTTGACCAAGGAAGCCGCGCGAAAGGAATTCGGCCGCCGCGCCAACTCCATGACTTACGACAAGGGCGCCGGCTATTTGTTTGGTACGGGCTATGACGGCATCACGGTTCTGGCGCCGGATCCCAAGCAGATCGGTGCCAATCGCATGGACGTGGTGACCAATGGCCGCAAGCTGTCCCAGGAATTGATGGACGGCGTGAAGGCCAACGGCTCGATCCTGCTGACCTACGAGTATGTGCAAGCCCGGCGAGGAAAAGCCGATCCGCAAGATCGGCTACGCCGTCGCCGTTCCCGGCTTCGACATGTATCTCGGCACCGGTGCCTATCTCGACGATCTCGACGCCAAGCTGAAGCCGATCGTCTGGGTGCTCGGGCTCGCCATTCTCGGCATCGCGCTGGTTTCCGGCAGCATCGCCTGGATGATCGGGCGCAGCATCTCCAAGCCGCTCGGTCAGCTCGGATCCCGTATGCAGGACCTCGCCGAGGGCAAGCTTGACGGCGAAATCCCCGGCGCCGGCCGCGGCGACGAGGTTGGCGCGATGGCCGCGACCGTCCAGATATTCAAGGACAATGCCGTGCGTATGCGCGGGCTCGAACAGGCGGAAGCCCAGACGCAGGCGCGCGCCGCGGCCGAGCGGCGGGCGGCCATGGAGAATATCGCCAGCGACTTCGAACGCAGCGTGACCGGCATCGTTCGCTCGGTCTCGACGGCGGCCGCGGGCATGCAGACCACCGCGCAGTCCATGACATCGACCGCAAGCGACGCCAGCGCACGCGCGGCGACGGTCGGATGCGGCGTCGCAGCGTTCGTCCGACAATGTCGGCACGGTCGCGTCCGCCGCGGAAGAGCTCTCCAGTTCGGTCGCCGAGATTTCCCGTCAGGTGGCGCGCTCCAGCGAGATCGCCAGCAAGGCGGTGGGCGACGCCGAGCGTACCAACGCCACCGTCGGCGCGCTCTCGACCGGCGCCGAGAAGATCGGCGAGGTGGTCAAGCTGATCCACTCGATCGCCGCGCAAACCAATCTGCTCGCGCTCAACGCCACCATCGAGGCGGCGCGCGCCGGCAAATCCGGCCGCGGCTTTGCGGTCGTGGCGTCGGAGGTGAAGGCACTCGCCAACCAGACCGCGAAAGCGACCGAGGAAATCTCGTCGCAGGTCGCGGCCATGCAGGCCTCCACCAGCGAGGCGGTGGCCTCGATCGGCGGCATCACCGAAACCATCGCGCAGATGAGCGAGATCACGGTCTCGATCTCGACCGCCATTGACCAGCAGGGTGACGCGACGCGCGAGATCGCCCGCAACATTCAGTCGGTAGCGGCCGGATCGAACGAGATCTCCAGCCATATCGGCGGCGTCACCACGGCGGCGGCCGCGACCGGCAAGGCCGCGTCCGAGGTGCTGTCGAACGCCCGCGAACTCGACAACCAGTCCGGCATGCTGCGCAGCGCGGTGGACGAGTTTCTGGTCAAGGTGCGGGCGGCGTAGACTTTGAGTCGGTAGGGTGGGCAAAGGCGCTCTTGCGCCGTGCCCACCATCCATCCACGGACCGGAATGCAAATGGCGGGCACGCGGAGCCTGTCATCGGCGCGCGCGCGAACCGGTGGCTTTGCCTATCCCTGCGAGTGCTACTCACAGGGTAATCAGGCAACACCAATCTCTTCCACATCAAATCACAACCCAATAATCTGACTTCGTGAGGGATTTTGCTTCTTGCGGTAGTTTTGCACTCCGCATTGACAATGCGAACAAGGAAGAGTCGCAAACATCGGCCACTTCGGGCATCGCGGCGTCGGCGCGATGGTCGGGCAGTGACGCTGTCGCAAATCGTGCATCTAACCTTGCGCGGCAGGTTTGAACCGGACGCTAATTTCTGCAAGCGGCGCCGGCTGATTGCCGGCGCATCGATCTCCTAACCCATGTGTGTCGTGCGATGGCTCGCACCGGTTTCCGTATTTTCGTCAACCCCAACGGGACACCGTGCGGCCTTCTCCGGGCGCGGATGATCGTCGCGAAGCACGTTGCGTAACGGAGGAATGGAATGCGGCGATGAAGTACAAAGATCGTATCAGCGAACGCGAGTATCAGGACCGTCTCGAGACTTTGCTAAAGAACACCCTCAACACCAATCTGCAGCCGCTGCGGTCACTCGAGACCGCAACCAAGAGGCGGAGAGCGCAGAAGAAAGCGGCAACCAGTTCGGGGTTCACGAAATCAACGAAGACGAACTCCGGCTAAGGTGCGCCCCGGCCGCGCCCGACCAGTCTGGCGCGGCCCCTTTGACGTCGGGGGCGCAACGCCGTTAGCGATCACCGGAACATGCATTGCGTCGTCCGCCCAGTGCGCAATTGCGCATTGGGCGGACGATGACGAGCTGTTGGCGCGCTAGGGGCGTTTCCTTTACTGCTTCTCGATCCCGGCGTCCGCGATCAGCTTCTCCCAGAGCACGAGCTGCTCCTTCAGAAACGCGTCGAACTCTTCCGGCGTGCCTGAAAACGCTTCCATGCCGCGCTCGGCGAGCTGGTTCTTGATGTCGGGCCGTTCGATGATCTTGCGGATTTCCGCGTTCAGTTTGACGACGATATCCTTGGGCATGTTGGCCGGGCCGAGATAGCCCTGCCAAGACGTGATGTCGAAACCCTTCACCGTGTTGTCCATGGTCGGCAAATTCGGCAACAGGGCCGAAGGCTTCTTTGTCGTGACCGCCAGCGCCTTCAGCGCCTTGCCGTTGACGTGGGGCAGGCCGGTCGGAACGTCGATGAACATCATCGAGACGCGGCCGGCGATCACGTCGGTCAGGGCCGGCGGCGAGCTCTTGTAGGGAACGTGCAGCAGGTCGATCCCGGCGAGACGGGCAAACGTCGCGCCCGAGACGATCGCCGAGGAGCTGCCGCTGGCGTAGGAGTATTTGCCCGGCTCCTTCTTGGCCAGCGCAATCAGTTCGGCCACCGAATTCGCCGGAATGTCCGGATGGATCACCAGCATGAAGGGCAGGTCGCCGGTTCGCGCGATCGGGGTGAAATCCTTGATCGGGTCGTAGCTCATGGTCTTCAGCAGATACGGATTGGCCGAATGCGTCGTGTTGGTGGTCACGAACAGCGTGTAGCCGTCCGCCGGAGCACGCGCGACGAAGCTCGCCGCGATCGAGCCGTTGGCGCCCGCCTTGTTTTCGATCACGGTGCTGACGCCCAGCGCCGATGCCGAGTTCTTTGCCGATCAGGCGCGTCGTGGTGTCGGTGCCGCTGCCGGCGGCAAAGGGCAGCACCAGCGTGATGTTGCGGTTCGGGTAGGGCGCCTGCGCGGCGGCCGTGGCGATCGTCGCCAGCATCAGAGGGGCCGCTGCGGCGAGATGCCGATACCGTTTCCATAACGCGAACATGTAGTTGTTTCCTCGGTTGTTTTTGGGGTCGATTGGCCGGCACGCTAGCCTGCCCGGGATCAAAGTGGAAGCCGGTAAGACGCTACGTCGCAGGCTGCTTATGCCTTCCTGGCGGAGGCTCGCCTGGAGGCGATCACGACGCCGGCCAGCACCAGCGCATAGCCCACCAGGTGGAATAACCGCAGCTGCTCGCCGAGCAGCAGGATCGCCATCGCCGAACCGAATACCGGCACCAGATGAAAGAACGGCGCGGCGCGGTTCGGCCCGATCAGCGCCAGTCCGCGGTTGAAGAACAGATAGGCCAGCGTCGAGGGAAAGATCACCGAATAGGCCAGCGTCGCCATCGAGATCACGTCGAACTTCAGCGTTGCGCCGGTCGAGTATTCCCAGATCGCGAACGGCACCAGCATCAGCGCGCCGCAGCAGGTGGTGAATGAAATCAGCGACAGCGCATGCGTCACCGGCCGGCGCGGGATCAGCGCCGAATACAATCCGAACGACACCAGGGAGCTCGCAAACATCAGGTCGCCGCGGTTGAAGCTGATGCTGGCAAGCGCGCCGAAATCGCCGCGCAGGATGATGGTCAGGACGCCCGCGAGCGAGAGCGTGATGCCGGCGAGCTGCGCGCCGGTGAGGCGGATGCCGAACAGCGCCAGCGACCATAGCGCGACGAACAGCGGTCCCGCCGACTGGATCAGCAGCGCGTTCAGCGCCTCGGTATATTGCAGGGCCCAGTAGGAGATCGCGTTGTTGTAGGCGAACCCGACCAATGACAGGAACAGCATCATCGGCAGATGCGCGCGCAGCACCGGCCAGTCCTGCTTCAGGTGCGGCCAGGCAAAGGGCAGCAGGATCAGGAAGGTGCCGATCCAGCGGACACAGGACAGCGTCAAGGGCGGCACGTGGCCGGCGACATGGCGCGCCAGCACGATGTTGCCCGCCCAGAACAGCGAGGTCAGGGTCAGCAACAGATAAGGCTGGTTGTTCAGCCACCTGAGCGGGTGGAGGGCAGGCGGCGCGGGTGCGGGCTGGGTCATGGTCGCGAACCGAGATAGGCCGGATTTTTCGCCGGGCGACAAGTCCTGCGCATGCAATGCTACAATGTCGCCAATTGTTGCGAGGTACGTCGATGGCTGTGGACTTGCTGAACGTGAAGGGCCTGCAGGCGCTCGATCCGCAGGCGCCGGTGGTGATGGTGAACCTGATGCGGTTTCGCGAGCGTTCGCTCGACGGTGACGGATCGGGATGGGACGCTTACTTGCGCTACAGCGCGCTCACCGTGCCGATGATCAAGGCGCGCGGCGGCACGCTGCTATGGACCGGCGATGCCAAGGCGGTGGCGCTGGGACCCGAGGCCGGCAACCAATGGGACTATCTGGCGCTGGTGTATTATCCGACCGTGGCCGCCTTCATCGACATGATGACGTCGGACGACTACGAGCGGCGCTGCGATCCCCACCGCACCAACGGTTGCGCCGAGCACGTCATCATCGCGACGAAGGAAGCGTACAGCAAGTTCAAGATCCCGTAGCCCGGATGGAGCGAAGCGAAATCCGGGACAGTCTCAACGCGGTCAGGCTTTCCCCGGATTACGCTGCGCTCCATCCGGGCTACGCGACCGAGCTCAAAACTTCCTTACCAGATCCGGCGTGATCTCGCTGATCGAGCGGATGCCAAGCAGCGCGAGGTCGCGGTCGATCTCGGCTTTCAGGAGCGAGATCGCGCGCTGCACGCCGGCCTCGCCGCCGGCGATCGCGGCATAGAGGAACGGCCGGCCGATCCAGACGAAATGCGCGCCGAGCGCCAGCGCCTTGATCACGTCGGTGCCGCGGCGGATGCCGCCGTCGATCATGATCGTCATGCCCTTGGCTTCGGCTGCGATCTCCGGAAGCGTGCGCAGGCCCGATATCGTGTAGTCGAGCTGGCGGCCGCCATGGTTGGACAGCATCACGCCGTCGACGCCGCTCTCGCGCGCGATGCGCGCATCCGCCGGCGAGACCAGTCCCTTGACGACGAGCTTGCCCTTCCAGCGTTTGCGGATCAGTTCGACATGCTTCCAGGCGAGCTGGTCGCGATGGCCGATATTGCGCATCAGGTTTTTCGCCAGCACCGGCGGGCCGCGTTTGGCGTCCATGTTCTCGAAATGCGGCATGCCGAAATTCTTCACCGTGCGCGCCCAGGTGCCGAACAGCCAGTGCGGATGCGTGACCGTATCCCAGAACACGCGCGGCGTGATCGCGAGCGGCACCTGAAAACCGTTGCGGATGTTGTTCTCGCGGTTCGGCGGCACCGGCACGTCGGCGGTGACGACGAAGGTGTCGTAGCCGGCCGCCGCCACGCGATCGACCAGCGGCTCGATCCGCTCCGGCAGGCCGGCGAGATAGGCCTGGTACCACGCCGCCTGATTGGCGGCGCGCACGTCCTCCAGCGTGATCAGCGACGAGGCGCTGAGGATCATCGGCACGTTCTCGGCCTTTGCCGCCTGCGTCAGCACGATGTCGCCGCGATAGGCGGCAGAGCGCCGAAGAGCCCATCGGCGGAATGCCGAACGGCGAGGCATAGGTCTTGCCGAACAACGTCGTGGTCTGGTCGCGGCCGGAGACGTCGTTGAGCACGCGCGGCACAAAACCGTATTCGTCGAAGGCGTCGCGGTTGTCGCGCACGTGCCGCGTCGGTCTCGGCGCCGCCGGAGATGTAGCCGTAGAGGAATTTCGGAATCCGGCGCCGCGCGGTCGCCTCGAAATCGTCGAGCGAGAGATATTTTCGTAAAGCGCGCGGCACCGTGCTTTCGGTGCGGGTCACGGTCGTGGGCGGCGCGGTCAGGCTAGCGGATTTGTCGAGCACGTCGGGCGTTCCATTTTTTTGTTGTTGTGCGCAGATGCAGCTTAGCGGCGGGGCGGCGGCCCGCCAAATTTCTGGCCGGCCTTGTTGACGGAGGCGCTGACGTCGCCGAGCATTTTTCGCGTCTCGGCGATCAATTGCCCGGATTTCTTGTCGAAACTTTCGATCAGCTCGCGCATCGAGATCACGGTCGGCAGCAATTCGCCGCCATATTTGTCGCTGGCGAGGCTGCCGAGAAAATCCTTGGTCTTGGTCAGCGCGTCGTCGACGGCGGCGACGCTGTTTTCGGCGGTCGCGATGATGCTGGTGATCTTCTCGCCATTGCCGGACAGCGAGGCGGTGAACGTCTCGAAATTCCGCAGCGTATCCTTGACCGCCACCTCGTTGTCGGCGATCACCTTGTCGACGTTGCGCAGCGCCACGCGGATTTTTTCCTGGGTGTTGAGCGTCCCTTCGGCATCGGCGGTCAGCTCGGGAATGCCGTCCGGGCCCTTTTTCGGCGGCGGCGCCTCGTCCGATCCGCCGGTGAAGGAGATCGCCGCGATGCCGGTCAGCCCCTGAAATTCGAGGCCGACTTGCGTGTCGCTTTTCACCGGCGTGTTGCCGTCGATCATGGCAAGCGCTACGACGCGGCGCGGATGGTCGAGCTTGAGCGATACGACTTCGCCGACCCGGATGCCGGCAAAATTCACGCTGCCGCCCTTGCGCAGGCCCGACGCCGAACCTTCGAAGATCACCCGGAACGCCGTCTTCTGCTTGGCGACGGCGAGCTTCTGATAGCCGAGCCACGCCCCGAGCGACCCGCCGATCAGGGCCAGGGTCAGGGTGCCGATCATTACGTTGCTGGCGCGCGCTCTCATGGAAAATCCAAACGAAGTGGGGCCAAGAGATAACGGATTTGGCCCCGTAAGTCACCGCAGCCTTCTTAACCTCGCCCCGCTTGCGGGGAGAGGTCCGATCGCATCGATAGATGCGATCCGGGTGAGGGGATACAGGTCTATCGACAGCGTTCAACTCGCGGAGAGAGCCCCTCACCCCGACCCTCTCCCCGTAAGAACGGGGAGAGGGAGGAGGAGGCTCCTGTCGCTACGCCGACGCCTTTCGCGACGCCACGAACACCCCGGTCAGCACCAGCGCGAAGCCGATGAAGTGGAACGCCTGCGGATGCTCGCCGAGGAAGACGATCGACATGATGGTTCCGAACACCGGCACCACGTGGAAGAACGGCGCGGCGCGGTTGGCGCCGATCAGTTGCACGCCGCGATTGAAGCAGAGATAGGCGATCGTCGAGGGAAACAGCGCCACATAGGCCAGCGTCAGCAAATTGGCGGTATCGATCTGCATCGGCGGCCGCGCGAACAGTTCCCAGATGAACAGCGGGATCAGGCAGGCCGCGCCGGCGCCGAAGGTGAAGGCGACGAACGACAGGCCGTGGATGTCGGGGCGTTTCAGCGACAGCACCGAATAGATCCCGAAGATCGCCAGCGCTATGAGGAAGATCAGGTCGCCGATGTTGAAGTCGATCTTCGACAGCGTGGTGAGGTCGCCATGCAGCAGGATGACGAACACGCCGGCCATCGACAGCAGGACGCCCGCGGCCTGCGCCAGCGTCAGCCGCACCCCGAGCAGCACGAGCGACCACACCGCGACCACCAGCGGGCCGGCCGACTGCAACAGCAGCGTGTTCAGCGCCTGGGTGTGCTCGAGCGCCCAGTATTGCAGCGTGTTGAACGCGCCGATGCCGGTGATGGAGAGCAGGATCATGATGCCGAGGCGGCTGCGGATCGCGGCCCAGTCGCGGACCAGATGCTTCCAGGCGAACGGCAGGATGATCAGGAACGCGAACGACCAGCGCAGGAACGAAAGCGTCACCGGCGCGATGTGGCCCGCGGCCAGCCGTCCGACGATGGCGTTGCCGGCCCAGCACAGCGCGGTGATGCTGAGCAGCAGATAAGGCTGGTTGGCGAGCCAGTTGCCGGATGGCGCGGATGAAGTCTGTTCGGTGGCCGTCATTTCAGCTTAAGGCCCGGTTCATGGCGCCGCGGCCCGCCCGGCGATCGACGCCGGGCCGGAATGTAGCCCGGCCCCTGCCACAGACACGGATTTGCGGTGCTCATCAATGGTGCAGGATGCATCGCGACCATGCAGCCTGCCTCGACTGTCTGCTTTGCCTGTTCCTTGCCTGTTGTTTGGGGTTGCCAGCGGGCAGGTAAATATGCAATCAAAGGACGATTGAATCATGCGACCCAACCTTGGTTTGTTTTTCGGGCGCATGAGGTGAGTTATTCCGGGCTAATTTCAGTACAGGCGTTCGATCGCTGGGACCACGGTTTTGCAGGCGTCGGCTGCGCAGCAGCTTCGTCTGACCGTGAGGTCGAATTTCTAGAGATGATGGGTCATTCCTTTGAGCAAGCCGATGTCGGCCGAAGAAGCCGAAGCCGAAACACGTCACCAATTTGCCGTTCGCGCCAATTCGATCCTGGCGTTCATCGAATGCGATGAGGAGCAGCGCCCGAAATTGCGCAAGGCCATCATCGAGGCGATGCTATGGGCGCAGACGCAGCCCAAACTCACCGCCTAGCGACCGGCCAAAGCCGAAGCGAAGTCCGCTCACGCCACGAGGGGGCGCGCGATCGCGCCTGCCGCCTTCACGGCGTCGTGGGGGTCGAGTTCGACCTGCAAGCCGCGCTGGCCGCCATTGAGGAACACGCTGGCATGGCCGAGCGCGGCTTCCTCGATCGCGACCGGCACGCGCTTCTTCTGCCCGAACGGCGAGATGCCGCCGACATGGTAGCCGGTCAGCCGTTCGGCATCCGCCGGCCGCATCATCTTCGCCGCCTTGGCGCCGAAGGCGCCGGCGAGCTTTTTCATGCTGACTTCGCAGTCCGACGGCACCACGGCGCAGACCGGCTTGCCGTCAACCTCGGCCATCAGCGTCTTGAGCACGCGCGCGGGCGGCACGCCGAGCGCTGCCGCCGCCTGCAGTCCGATGCTCGCCGCATCCGGATCGTAGTCGTAGGCATGCAGGGTGAATTTCACGCCAAGGTTTTGCAGCGCCTGCGTTGCACGGGTGGTTTTCGACATGGCCTTTCCGTCATTGCCGCAATGTTAATGGGTCTCTCGCCTGGTGGTCAGGAATTTTACGGGGATATCAATGGGTTGGATCGGTTCTAAGACCCCCCTAAAACTGCCTTCTTGCTTGCCTAGAGCAGCCGCTTCCTTTATCCGGTGGGGCTGCCTCGCATGCGAACGGCCCCGGCCGTGATTTTGGCTGGGCAAGCTAGCGCATGATCCGGAAAAGTGGATACCGGTTTTCCGATCAGATCATGCGCAAAACTAAAGAGAGCATGATCCGGAAAAGTGGATACCGGTTTTCCGGAAAGGTCATGCTGAGACCACCAGATTTGCAGGGAACACGTTAGAAATGGCCAATGTTGTCGTCGTCGGCGCCCAGTGGGGCGACGAAGGGAAGGGCAAGATCGTCGACTGGCTGTCGGAGCAGGCCGATATCGTCGTGCGCTTCCAGGGCGGCCACAATGCCGGCCATACGCTCGTCATCAATGGCGAGACCTACAAGCTGGCGCTGCTGCCGTCGGGCGTGCTGCGGCCCTCGAAGCTGGCCGTGATCGGCAATGGCGTGGTGTTCGATCCGCAGGCCTTCCTCGACGAGGTGGCTAAAGCTGAAAGGCCAGGGCGTCGCCATCAGCCCGGAAAACCTGCGCGTCGCCGAGAACGTCACGCTGATCCTGCCGCTGCACCGCGAGCTCGACGCGCTGCGCGAATCCTCCAACGCGGCAACGGCGATCGGCACCACCCGCCGCGGCATCGGCCCGGCCTATGAAGACAAGGTCGGCCGCCGCGCCATCCGCCTGATGGACCTCGCCGACCTCGACACGCTGCCGCACAAGATCGACCGTCTGCTGGCGCATCACAACGCGCTGCGCCGCGGGCTCAATCTGGAGGAGATCGACGGCGGCGGCATCCTGAAGGAGCTGACCGCGTTGGCGCCGAAGCTGTTGCCCTACGCCGAGACGGTGTGGCGGCTGCTCGACATCAAGCGCCGCGAGGGCAAGCGTATCCTGTTCGAGGGCGCGCAAGGCGCGCTGCTGGATGTCGATCACGGCACTTATCCTTACGTCACCTCGTCCAACACGGTGGCGGCGCAGGCCGCGACCGGCACCGGCATGGGCCCCGGCGCGGTCGGCTATGTGCTCGGCATCTGCAAGGCCTATACGACCCGGGTCGGCCAGGGCCCGTTCCCGACCGAACTCAACAACGAGATCGGCGAGGAGATCGGCCGCCGCGGCAAGGAGTTCGGCGTCAACACCGGCCGCAAGCGCCGCTGCGGCTGGTTCGATGCCGTGCTGGTGCGCCAGACCGTCCGCACCTGCGGCATCACCGGGCTCGCGTTGACAAAACTCGACATTCTCGACGGCTTTGAAACCATCGAGGTCTGCACCGGGTATATGCTGGACGGCAAGGAGATCGACCATCTGCCGGCGGGCGAGGGCGCCCAGGCCCGGGTGGTGCCTATTTATGAGACGATCGAGGGCTGGAAGGAGCCGACCGCCAACGCCCGTTCCTGGGCGGATCTGCCGGCCCAGGCGATCAAATATGTTCGCCGGGTCGAGGAACTGGTGGGTTGTCCGATTGCATTGCTTTCCACCAGCCCCGAACGCGAGGATACTATTCTGGTACAGAATCCGTTCGAGGCTTAACGAGATGTTACCGACGGGCCTGCAGTATTGATGAAAAATGGCTGATTATTACCCGCTGATCGCACGCGCCATCGCCGGCCTGGACCCCAATGCTCCAGGCGAGAGCCGCCGTGCGCTCTATGAGCGGGCCCGCACCGCGCTGATCGCGCAGTTGCGCAGCGTTCAGCCGCCGCTTTCCGAATCGGAAATCACCCGCGAGCGGCTGTCGCTCGAAGAGGCCGTCCGCAAGGTCGAATCGGAAGCCGCCCAGCGCGCCCGCGAGGCCTCGCGGCCCGGCGGCGGCGGTGCCGCACGCGGCGGCGACGCTTTCCGCCGCGCCAATGCCCGGCCGCCGGAATCCGCAGGCCCTCCGGGCGCACCGCCCGGTCCGCCGCGCCAGCGTCCGCCGGGTCAACCCCCTTCGCGCGAGGCCCGTCCGCCGCTTGGCCAGGACGAACAACGCCCGCCGCGCAATCTGCGCCCCGATGCGCCGCCGCCCGGCGGGCCGCGGCCGCAGGCGCCGCAGGTTCCGATGCAGGATGCCGTCCTGCCGCCGCCGCCCCCTCGCGGCAATGGAAATGGTGGCCCCCGCCGCGGCCCCGAAAACGGCGCGCCGCCGATGCCGCCGCAGCCGCCCGGCATGCGCGGCTTCCGCGACATCGCCGCCGACGCCGACGATCTCGGCCGCGCCGCGGCCCAGGCCAACCGTGCTGCGCGAAAAACCTACGCCAACGTGCCGTCGCCCTCGCCGGAATTCGACCGGCTCGAGCCGAGCATGGAAAACCGCGGCGCCGATCCCGACGCGCCCTATTCGTATGACGAATCGCTGGAGGAGGCCGACCGTTACGCGCCCCAGCCGGCCGCAGCCGGCGTCGCGCGAGCGCCCGCGGCTGTCGCAGGATCGCGACCGCGAGCCGAAGCAAGCCGCGCGCCCGCACCGGCGCCGTGTTTCCGTTCAAGAGCGCGATTGCGGTCGGCGTCGTGCTCATTCTGGTCGGCGCCGGCATCCTGTGGGGCAAGTCGGCGGTCACGTTCGTGAGCGGCCTGTTCAAATCCTCGCCCGTGGCGGAAGCGCAGAAGGATCCGGCGGCACCGCAGTCGCGCCCGAAGATCCCCGATCGCGTCGGCCAGCCGTCGCCGGGCGAGAACGTGGCGCCGGTGGCGCAGCGCGTCGTGCTGTATGACGAGGACCCGTCCGATCCCAAGGGCAAGCAATATGTCGGCTCGGTGATCTGGCGCACCGAACCGATCAAGGCGAGCGGCAACCAGAAGCCTGACGTCGCCGTGCGCGCCGACATCGAGATTCCCGACCGCAAGTTCAAGATGACGATGTCGTTCCGCCGCAATACCGATACGTCGCTGCCGGCGAGCCACACCGCGGAATTGACCTTCATCCTGCCGCAGGATTTCTCCGGCGGCGGCGTCGGCAACGTGCCGGGCATTTTGATGAAGTCCAACGAGCAGGCGCGCGGCACGCCGCTGGCCGGTCTCGCCGTCAAGGTCACCGACGGCTTCTTCCTGGTCGGCCTCTCCAACGTCGATTCCGACCGCGCCCGCAATCTGCAGCTCCTGAAGGAGCGCTCCTGGTTCGACGTGCCCCTGGTCTATGTCAACCAGCGCCGCGCCATCATCGCGATCGAAAAGGGCTCCCCCGGCGAACGCGCGTTCAACGACGCGTTCGCGATCTGGGGGGAGTAGCTAGCGAGAGCGCAGCAGATGCGCTCTCAAGCTTGAGCTGATCTCCGTTAAGCCTGGAAATCGATCTTTAGATCGATCGCTGCCGGCGCAGCAAAAGAGCCCAACAGAAAAACGGCCTCAGCATTGCACGCGGCTGAGGCCGCTTGCGCGTTCGAGCGAGACGACCGGTCACTCGCCGGCGGCGGCTCGCCTGCGCGCGGTGTTTTCGCGGTCCATCACGGCGCGACAGCCCGCGCTGACATTGGCGCGCTGCTTGTGCATGCAGGCGGTGATTCGCTGCACGTTGGGGATTTCATGGCCGCACAGCCGCATGGCGTCGCCGGTGCACATCTGCTGGGCGTCCGACGCAAAGGCAGGGCCGGGGCGTGCGGAAAGCGCCGTTGCCGCGCAGGCCGTGGCGAAGAGAAGAGCTGCTCTGCTGGTAAGACGGAAGGTCATCGATGCGTTCCCCAAGGTTGCGCGCGGTGCTGGCCGCTATTCGTCGGGGGCGCTGCACGCGGCTTGCGCTGCCGCACGCGTCATCCATCACCCGGGAGTCACCCGGTGTGGTTGCTCGATTTCTGCCGATGTTCGAATCAAAAGTGCTGCGCCGCCCCGTTGCGAATTATGCGCCAATGATTCGAAGCTGCAATGGCTCGCGTTAATACTTCTTTGACTGTTGCGTGCACGCCACGTCGAGCGAAGCGATAGATGCGCGATGCGGTTTTGACGCTTGCGCATTTGCAGTCGGCGGGTCTCGAAGAAACGGATGCGGGTCTTTCGTTTTTCGTCTTCCGACCGCGATCGGACGGCCGCACGGACATGCGCTACTCCATGGCTCCATGACGCGGCTTCGCTGGCCCCTGCGACCCGAAGAGGCCACCGAAAGCGGACGCTGCCCGGCCCGGTTGCGCCCGGCCGGTCGGGCTCGCCTTCGCGCCGCAAAACTCAGTACAAATGCGGACAATCCGTGGTTCGAAACAACCACCCGTTAGGGAAGACTGAGTACGATCAGCGGCTATTGCTCGCACCCGGTTCATCGCTTTCGTGGGAGTGAAAAGGCTGCCGGCACCGGCCTTTCGAATGGCGTTCAAATGCTTGTTCATTCCGCTACCGATGGATTCACGAAGACGGCGGCCCTCCCGCGTGGCGCGGCGCTGCGGAAGCGTTCCGAACCGTGGGCCTGAAGGCATGACGCAACTTGCGGAAATGAGGTCATGCGGCGAGCCGGCCACCGGTGCGGAGGTGGCATAGCCATGCCTGCCGCTTCGCCGGATCTGCGCAAGGAATTGAACGGCGCCGAGGAGGATGGGCCCGAGCACGATGCCCGGATCTTCGGCGAGGTGACGGACCTGTTCCTGTCCAATGTCGGCCGCCTCGGCAACTCCCAGATCGCAGCCGTCGATGGCGTCCTCGCCCACCTGGTCGAGCGGGTGGAAGCAGCGACCGTGATCCAGCTCAGCGAGGCCCTGTCCACCATCGACCGGGCGCCAATCCAGACGGTCCGCAGGCTTGCGTTCCACGAACAGCCCCAGGTGGCCGCGCCGGTTCTGCGACACTCGGCCTGTCTGTCGGACGCGGACCTTCTTGAAATCGTCAAAAGCCGTGGCCAGCAGCATCTGCTCGCGATCTGCGACCGCAAGGCGCTCAACGAAGCGCTGACGGACGCGCTGATGCGATTTGGCGACGTCAACGTCTCCAACGCGCTCGCCCGGAACACAGGGGCGCGTTTCTCCGAATGCGGTTACGCGACGCTGGTCGGGCGGGCCGAGCGTGACGAGGGGCTGGCGGAAAAGCTCGGCGTTCGCCTCGACATTCCCGGCAGCCTGCTGCGGGAGCTCATTGTCAAGGTTGCCGACGTCGTTCGCGCGCGCTTCCTGACGGCGCCGCGGCCCGTCGCGCGCCAGAAAGGCCAAAACGCCGCTGCCGCCGGACAGAACGGTGCGGCCCGGAAGGCGATTGACTACACCCAGGTCCAAAGCGAGCTCGTGGCGCTCAATCGCACCGGCAAGCTCAATGATTCAGTCGTCAACCGGTTTGCCGTCCGGGGTGAATACACCCACGTGGTCGCAGCGCTTGCGCTGAAGGCCGACGTCAAGGTCGAGGCGATCGAACCGCTGCTCGAACCCGACCTGGTGTATGGGCTGATCGTCGCCTGCAAGGCCGCCCGGCTGACCTGGTCGACGACGACCATGATCGTCCGCAACCGGCCCAACTGCCCGCCATCCACCGACCGGGAACTCGAACAATGCGTGGCGGTGTTCGAGTCCCTGTTGCTGTCGGTCGCGCAGTGGACCATCCGGTTCGGCTCCGACCGGATTCTGGCAAGGAAGAGCGAGCCGGCGGCGGCTGCGCCGGCGGCCACGGTAAAACAGAGCCGGTCCGCCTGACGGCGGCTTTGCCAGCGCGCGAATCGCCGGCCTCTTGACTCAACCCTCACTGGATTTGAGATTGTGGCCGGCACAGGTGCGGACGGAAAGCCGGAACATGTGCGCCGCAGCAGCGCGCGATGGGTCCGGAGGCGCGTCATCTTGTTCTATACATCGGTTGCTGGATACATTGGCTCGACGCAGAGGTCGCCATGAAACGCTATCTGATCTTCGGCGCGATCGGCCCGCTCGTCGGCGGGTTTCTGATGCTGTTCGCGACCACGGTGACCTCGGGCTACTGGAGCGATACCAACTGGTCGGAGATCGGAAAATTTCTCGGCGCGTTCTTCAGGACGCTGCAGTACAGCTATCTGTTCGCCATCGTGCCGATGCTGATGCTCGGCGCCATCGACGACATTCTCTATCACGTCAAGCGCATTGTGCCTGCGGTGCGGATGCTGATCGTGGCCGCCATCGGCTTTGCCGTATCGTCACTGCTCTATGGTTCGCGCGGGCCGGATACCGGCATGGTGCAGTTTCTGCTCTACGGCCTCGTCGGCATGGCGCCTGCGATGCTGTCGTCCTGGCTGGCGCACAGATATGCCGACGAACCAAAGGCGGCGCATTCGACGTAACGTGACGCCGTGATCCGCAGGATGGGCAAAGGCGCATAAGCGCCGTGCCCACCATCCATCACCGCGCACGCGTCTTGATGGTGGGTTCAGCAGACTGCCAGGTGCCCGCCTCGTGTAACGGCAGGACGCTCGTTCTTACAGGTTGAGAGATCCGAGGTGTTTTAATTTGGGAGCAGCCCGCAGCGAGCCAGTGAAAAGCCCGACCAAGTTTCCTTGGCCGGGCAGCACACAGGGAGTTAGGAGTTGGATTCGCCCCTCTGAGAAAGAGGCCGTTCGAATTAGGGAGCCAGCTTCGTCTTGATCGTGTCGAAATTGCTGGAAAGTTGGCTACCCACGCCCTGGACCGCCGCAATGATCGCAATCGCGATGCCGGCGGCAATCAGTCCGTATTCGATGGCGGTGGCGCCAGACTCGTCAGAAAGAAACCTCTGGAAAACGATTTTCAACTCTGCCTCCTTTTAACGTTGGGTTGGTCCAACGTGCTCATCAGTAGTTGTTACAACCTAAGATTCTCTGAATCCATATTGCTCAATTTGAGCTAGCGGCAAGCTTGGCGGATTGTCGTCATCTGTATGCAACCCCAAGTAAAATAACGGTTTTTTCCGTTGTATAGCAAGGAGTATAGCCGCCTCATATGGCCGCCTCTTTCATTACGAGGTGCAATCCCATGTCGCCTGTTTGGCACATAGCGTCATTTCGGTGACGCTATCTGATCTTCGGCGCGATTGGCCCGCTCGTCGGCGGGTTCTTGATGCTGTTGGCGACCACGGTGACCTCGGGCTACTGGAACGATACCAACTGGTCGGAGATCGGAAAATTTCTCGGCGCGTTCTTCAGGACGCTGCAGTACAGCTATCTGTTCGCCATCGTGCCGATGCTGGTGCTCGGCGCCATCGACGACATTCTCTATCACGTCAAGCGCATTGCGCCTGCGGTGCGGATGTTGATCGTGGCCGCCATCGGCTTTGCCGTATCGTCACTGCTCTACGGTTCGCGCGGGCCGGATACCGGCATGGTGCAGTTTCTGCTCTACGGCCTCGTCGGCGCGGCGCCTGCCATGCTGTCGTCCTGGCTGGCGCACAGATATGCCGACGAACCAAAGGCGGCGCATTCGACCTGATGGTCCCGCCGGGCTCTTCCTTTCAGGCGTTTCGTGACGGCTTCCAATGGAACCGGACAGCGTCAGGGTTTTCCTTACCGGCGCCTGCCGATATACCACTTGGCAGGACAAAAACGGCCTGGTCCGATCGCGGAATGCAATGTAAGGGAGAGCATCGCGTTGTTCGTCATCGCCGGCAAAAGGTGCGCGCAACCGTGATCGCGGAGTTGGGAACCATGCTTTCACCCGGGCTCGGGCCGGCCGAAGGAAGGCGTCTGGCTTTTCGCGGCGCTCGTTCTCACGGCCGCCATTCCGGTCCTGCTTCTCGGGGGATGGATGGCCTATATCACCGCCGATCAGGAACGAAGCTACGCCCGCAAGGCCGCCACCGAAGCGCTGACACAGGTGGCGCACCGGATCGAAGGCGAGATTTCCCGTGAATTGCAGGTGGCCGAGACGCTCGCAAGCTCGGCCGCGCTCGATCAGGGCAATCTGCGGGATTTCTACCTCGAGGCAACCCGGATCGTGGCTGCCCGCCCGTTGTGGGAAACCGCCGCGCTGACGAAGCCGGATCAGGAGCAGGTCCTGAACGTGCTGCGGCCGCTCGGCGCTCCGCTTGGACCGGTAACCGATACCGAAAGCTTCAATGCCGTGGTGCGCACACGAAAGCCGGTGCTCGGCGGGCTCGGTCCCTACCAGGCCGCCATCGGCAAGCAACTGGTGTCCCTGCGCGTCCCCGTTATCAGGGATGGTGAACTCCGCTACGTCCTGACGATCGGCCTGTTGCCCGACCAGATCGGGACGATTCTCGGCCAGGCGGGATTGCCCGCCGGATGGGCCGGCACCGTCATCGACGCCAAGGAAAAGATCGTCGCGCGCACGCCGGACACGAAAGTCGCCAAGGCAGGCGCGACGACGCCTGCCGTACAGGAAGCCATGGCGCGCAGCGGCTCGAACTCGGCACGAACGCAGACGCGTGAGGGCGTCGACGTCGAAACTGTCCACCGCGTGCTCGCCGGCACGGAAGGATGGTCGGTCCATGTCGGCGTGCCGGTGTCGGAGTTGAATGCGCCGGTATCCCGCTCGTTGCGGCTGTTGTTCGGCGGCACGGCGGCGAGCGTTGGCCTCGCCATCGCCCTCGGGCTGGTGATCGCCCGGGAAATTGCCCAGCGGCGCCGCATGGAGGCGCTTGCAGTCGGCGGCGGCGCTGCTGGACAGCGAAAGGCGCGGGGCGCTCGCGATCGATGCGGCCGAACTCGGTACGTGGCGCTGGGATCTGTCCGCAAACGAATTCAGCGGCTGTAGTCGCTTCTGCACGCTTTTGGGCTTGGCAGGCGCGCGATCGGGGGAAACCAGATGGTCGGCAGACCGGATTTTCGCGGTAGTCGAACCGCCGCACCGCGTTGCGCTGACCTCGTTCGCCACCGACTGTCTCGAGAGCGGCAAATCGAGCAGCGTCGAGTTTCCGGTTCAGTCGGACGATCGCGGAGAATACTGGTTGCGCGCGGCGGGAAGGGCCGAGGGGCCACCCAACCGGCGTCATGTGATTCACGGCGTATTGGCCGACATCGATATTCTCAAGCGCGCGGAGACCGAACGGTCTCATTTGCTTCGACGGCTGGCTTCGGCCCAGGAAGAGGAGCAGCGCCGGATTTCGCGGGAACTGCACGACCAGATCGGACAGACGGTGACGGGACTGTCTCTCGGCCTGAAAGCGCTCGAGCAGGGATTGGCCAAAGGCAGCAACGGAGAGGCGGCCGACCGCGCAGGTGCGATGGCTGGAACAGCTTGCCGCGCAGATCGGCCGCGACATTCATCGCACGGCGTCGGACCTGCGGCCGACGGCCATCGATGACCTCGGCATCTTCAAGGCGATCGAAGCCTATGTTGCGGAATGGCAGGAGCGCTACGGCATCCGTGTCGATATCCAGACCTTCGGGCGCGACAATTCGCTGCCTGCCGATGTGGCGGCCGTGCTGTACCGGTTGGTTCAGGAGGGATTGACCAACGTCCTGAAGCACGCCAACGCAGGCAAGGTGAGCATTGTGCTTGAGAAGAAATCGGAAGGGCTCGCGCTGGTTCTGGAGGACGACGGGATTAGGTTTCGACCCCGAGAACGTCGGCCGGATTGCGGCAAGCGTCGGTCGGACGTCGGGATTGGGTCTCTCCGGCATGAAGGAGCGGGTTGCCCTTCTCGGCGGCACGATCGCCATCGAATCTGCGCCGGGAAAGGGAAGTACGATTTTTGTCCAGATTCCGCTGGAAGCGTCGGAGACCGTCGGATGACACCCGTTCGCATCGCACTCGTTGACGACCATCCTGTCGTGCTCGCCGGCATCCGCGCGCTACTGCAGGGCGTGCCCGAGGTCGAACTCGTCGGCGAAGCCAACACGGGGGCTACGGGCCTGAAGGCCATTTGCGACTGCTCGCCGGATATCGCGGTGATCGACCTGTCGCTGCCTGACATCAGCGGGATGGAGCTCGCGCGTCAGGTGACCAGGCGATGCCCTGACGTCAAGATCATCGTGCTGACCGTCCATGAAGATCGGGCGTATGTGCATCCGGTGCTTGAAGCAGGAGCGAGGGGATATTTGTTGAAGCGCTCGGCCGGAGACGAATTGCTTCGCGCCATCCGGGCCGTGAATCGGGGGAACGTCTATCTCGATCCCGCGATAGCCGAGAAAGCGGCGACGAACGCGCCCGCATTCGCCTTGCCGGGCGAGGGCGACGGCGGCGACCTCAGCCGGCGCGAAGAGGATGTGCTCAAGCTGGTGGCGCAGGGGTTCAGCAACAAGCAAATCGCCGGCCAGCTCGATGTGAGCGTCAAGAGCGTAGAGACCTACAAGGCACGGGCGGCGGAAAAGAAGGGGCTTCGTAGCCGTGCGGATATCGTCCGCTACGGCATCAAGCAGGGCTGGCTGGCACCAGCCAAACTGAGGCCAGCGCTGCATAATCAGCGTCAGGGATTACCTGTCAGAACGATCCATTCGGCGGCGGGTTGTCGATACGTGCGCACGCAAGCCGCACCAGAAAATGCATGCACCTCGTGGATCCCCTCGTTTTGCGTGCCTGAAACAGGAGCGTTCGGATGACTTCATGGAAAATTGTCGCAGCCACGATCGTGCTCGGCGCATCGGCCTCGATCTCCCCCGCCGCGGCGGCGCCGATGACGCCAGCAGCCGGGTCGGAAATGCTGGCCGCGTCAGCATCGCCTCTGACAAGCGTGCAATACCGCCGGTGGCATCACCGGCATCAAGGCTGGCACCATCGCCGCCACTACGGGCATGGCGCCGCGGCGCTCGGCGGTTTGGCCGCAGGCGCAATTATTGGCGGTGCGATTGCCAACAGTCAGGCTCGGGCGAATGATGCGATTGCCTACTGCGCGCAGCGCTATCGTTCCTACGATCCGAACTCCGGCACCTATCTGGGATATGACGGCAATCGGCATCCCTGCCCTTAAGAGCGTGCCGCGCGGGGTTGCAGATGCCTTCTGCGGCCCCGCGCATCCGCGATTGCGACCGGTCGCTTTCCTATTTGGTGGCCGCCGGCAGCCCGACGCCCTGCAGATCGCTGATGGGCACGCAGCTCTTCTTCCGGCGCTGGTTCCGGAGCGCACCCTGGACCTTCAGGACTTTGCCAGCCGAACAAGAGCCATTGTTGACATAGATCGTGGAGTAGGGGTCCACCATCGGGGGCTCGTAGGAATATATTTTCTGGGCGAACGACGGCTGTGCCGAGAACGGGACCGCCAGAAGCACGGCGAAGCGGGCGGCTTCGCGCAGCACCGCAATGAGCCTGGTGAGCCCACGGCCCGGTACGCCCGATGACATGTCATCGATCTCCCTGGACCCGGCGCGCCTCGGCCGCCGAGTGCGGGTCACGTGATCTGCTGTGGATGACATCCGTCACCGGGATGAGATGGCGTGCATATGTTTCCCGCAGCCTCCTGATGAGTTCGACGGTTTCTTCCGACGTGTTCAAGCCGAAGGTCCCATCCTTGCGGTCCAGTAAACCAACGTTGCAAAGCCCCTCGAGCGCTTTTGCGGTTTCGGTCTGGTTGGCGTAGATGCGCGCAGCAATCTGCGAGACGCCCCACCGCTTCTCCGGGGTAGCCCATATGAGAAGCAGGGCTTCGATCTGCGCAACCGAAGCGATGTGCTTCAATATAAAGTCCCTGATATCGTCCGGGACGCATTGCGTTGCCATATTATGGGCTGATGTTGTGTGTTCGAGCATAACGGATATCTCGGTCCGCGATCCCTTGGTGGTGGATGAAGGACGGAGCAAGTTCGCTTGCCGACACCGAGAAAATTGCTCAACCGATGCGATCCGCCGGCTTGCCTTGGGCCTGTGCGCTGTCGCCTTGCAGGGCGGCAGATTCTACTTCCAGCGTGATGCTCGCTGCCGCGTTTTCATACTCCTCGACCAACCCCTGCAGCTTCGCCGCAAATTTCGGATCGGCTGCGCCAATCGCAAGGCGCTTGAAGAAAAAAGCACGTTCGCTCAGTTGCTTGCCTCGGAGCCGCTTGAGCGACTTGTCGTTTGTCTGGTCCACCGTGTATCCTTGGGAAAATGCATGCCACTGCTGACCCTTTCGCCATCCTAGACCCCAATTCCGCGCCGGCGCGTCAGGAAAAACCTGTCAACGTTCCTGCCGGATATGGCTTGATGCGGGGGGTGCTGAAACACTTACGGCGGCGATGACGCGGCCGAACTTTGGCATGCTGCATCTCTGCGCAAGTTGTTGTTGCAGACCAGACAGATGGCTCTGGATGTAAGTCGGCCGTTGACGCCCAGCCGTTCGTAACGGTGCGGTGTTCGTTCCGAACACGGTATGCAGTAGGCCGACGGTTGTCTCTCGATTGTTTTGCTGCAGAACATTCAAGCCCCCTTTGCTGTCATGCAGAATTTCGCGGTCGGATCGTCCGGATCCATGATCCTCATAACCCGCTCACTCCTTGGTTGTCAGAAGCTGGATCGTGACGAGCCCGAAAATGAGAGCCGCGGAGATCAATGCCTGCTCGCGTAGCGCGGAGCCGGGAACGTCGAGATAGTAGTGTGCGGTGTATGCCAGCGAGTACGCCACGATCGCTGCGCTTGCTATGACGAAAAAGAATGACATTGCGAGATAGGCAAGCTTTCCCACAGCGGTCACCTCGTATTGCCGACATACTGAAAATGGTTGTGGCGGCGCCGGTCGGCTCTTCTCTCGCGCCCCAATACTCTACGTGCGAGTGGGCATACTAGGACGGGGCCCGATCCTGAAACGTCAGGAAAATCCTGTCAGAAGTGAGCGGACGGCCGGCGAGAGAAATAAAAAACAGCGGACCTTTCGATCCGCCGCCGGTGATGCAGTATCGTCTCGCGATGAAAGTTCACGTGCCGTTGGCGCGGCAGCGGCCGTAACGGCCGGGGTACCAGCCGCGCGGGCAGGCGTGCAGCCAAGGCCTTGCGTAGTTGCGACGGCAGCCGCCATAGGGACCGCGGTGCCAGCCAGGGCCGCATCCGCCGGCAACCTCGATGACGTCGCTGCTGGTTGCGGGCGCGAGCGGCGCCAGCGGCAGCGCATGGGCGCCGCCGACCATCATGCCGAAAACGAAAGCGGTGGCGATCAGTCTGTTCATCAAACTTCTCCGATATGTTCAGCCGGACATTGCCATCAGCCGCCGGCAAACGCGATGCCTGCGCGGACCTCGCCGATCGCCTGGTCGATCAGGCCCAGCGCCTTTTCACGGTGGCCGCCCTTGTTCGGCGTCGCGGCGGCGAGTTCGGCGCGGGCCGATTGCAACAGGCCGATGCTGGCGGTCATGTGCGGCTGCGCGCCGATGGCGTAGCCGATGCCCATGCTGGCGGCGATCGCGGTCCCGAGCAGCGCCTTGCGGGCGAAGGATGTCGTCATCTCCTGGTCTCCTCTGAAGTTTTCCAACATTGGCCATTCCGGTTGCGGAATGCGGCAGCCCCGGCGGCCGCTGCCGCCGCACGGATAAGCTCGGCCGGCGACCGCGTCTTGGACTGGCAGGCGCCGGAGGATCGGAGATTTGGACTGTCCGGCGCTGTTTTCTTCACGGCTGTGTGTTGCTAGGCTGCAAGGCCTTCAGCCGACATTCATCCGCTCGTTGCAAGACTGCCCCTGCGTTGCCACCAGAACTTCCCGCCGATGCCCGTCCTCAAGAAAACGCTGTCGACCGACATGCTGCCGCAGGGCCTGAGCGAGCGGCAGCGCTTCATGTTTTTCGCCGAGCTGTTCGAGCATTTCTCCAACACCGGCGAGCTCGATCCGGCCGAGGACGTGCCGTTTCGCGCGGCGATGAATTCGATCCATGTCGGCACCACCATGCTCGGCCGGTGCGACGGCACCTTCACCACGGTGCGGCGCGACAAGCGCCAGGTGCTGGCGACCAACGACGACCGATATTGCCTGGCGCGCAACACCGGCAGCCGCGAGTCCCGCGTCACCCATCGCGGTCGGGAATTCGTGATGCGGCCGGGATCGATGGCGCTGCTCAAGCTCGACGAGCCGTTCGTCGCGGCCGACGGCATGAACGAAAAGCGCTTCACCAACGTGCATCTGCCGATGGCGACGCTGAAGGCCCTGGTGTCCGGCGTCGACGATCTGGTCGGCCGCGAGCTGGCGCCGGGCGGGGCGCTGTCGCTGGCGATGGATTACAGCGATCTGCTGCTGCGCCATCCGGGCGCCGTCGACGAGGCGGGCTTTGCCATCGCAAGCCATCTGATGGATCTGGCGGCGCTCGGCCTCGGCGCGCGCGGCGATGTCGCCGGCGCCGCCCGGCGCGGCGGCGTGCGCGCGGTGCGGCTGCAGGCCGTGCTGATGATCTTGGAAAAGCGCTTCACGGAGCCGGATTTTTCCGCCCAGAAACTTGCCGCCGCCGCCGGCCTGTCGGAGCGCTATGTCAACGAATTGCTCTATGAAGCCGGCGCCAGCTTCACCATGCGGCTATTGGAATTGCGGCTGCGCAAGGCGGCGGACCTGCTGGCGCGGCCTGCCGAGCGGCGCATCAGCGACATCGCCTTCGGTTGCGGCTTCAACGATCTGTCCTATTTCAACCGCTGCTTTCGCCGCCGTTTCGGCCTGACGCCGACGGCGGCAAGGGGGAGGTAATTCCAGGGCGAACCGATATGAGGTGATATTTTGACGCAACTTGCGCCTCGCATCCGCGTTACCATGTGATGAGCATGACAAACGACGACATTATTACGCCCCATCGTTCGCGCCCGAAGCAGCCCAATCGCGGGCGTGCGGCGGGCCGCGGGCCTGTGATCGACCAGGAGGGACGTGAGATCCCTGATGCGAGCCTGCGTTCGCAGTTCGAGGGCTTGCGGTTCGACTTCGGCCAGTCCAGCGCCAATCCATTCGGCGATCTGACGCGCGAGCAGCGGCTGGCGCGGCTCGATGCGCTGGCAAAGCTGCTGGACGTCGCCTTCATCGTACCCGGCACCAATTTCCGCTACGGCATCGACGGGCTGATCGGCCTGATTCCGGTGGTCGGCGACATCATCACGACGGCGATTTCGCTGTGGGTCGTGCGCGAGGCGCGCGCACTGGGCGCGCCCTGGCACCTCACGGCGCGGATGCTCGGCAATGTCGCGGTCGACGGCGTGGTCGGCCTGGTGCCGGTCGCGGGCGACGCCTTCGACGTCATGTTCCGCGCCAACGTCCGCAATGTCCGCATGCTCAAGCGCTGGCTCGACAGGCAGCCGCGCTGACAAAAAACGCCCCCGGAGACCAGCTCCGGGGGCGCTTTATTTGATATCCGGAAAACTCAGGCCGCGTCGGCCTTGTCCTCGGCGGCTGGCGGCCGGGCGCGGACGGCGCTCCAGCGGGAAGGCTTCGCTTTCATAGAGCGAGCGGATGCCGCTCTGGTCGAAGCGGGCTTCCTCGACCTGCAGATAGGCGCCGTTCAGCGAGTCCGCCGGCAGCTCCTCGATCGCGAAACGAACCGCTTCCGCCGCAGTGCCAAAACGCCGATAGGCAAACCCGGCCCGCTTCTTCTTGCGGATCGCGGCGGGAAACAGTTCGGCGGAGGTGTTGTAGCTGAAGGGACGCATGGACGGTGACCTCAATCTTTTTCGGCTCGTGCGTGTGAGCAATGGGGATTGGATGACGGTGCGCCACAATAGTGGGCCGCGCCGTGCAGTCATTTCGATCCCTAATATAAGCTTCTTTGACGGAAATGCGACCCCTGAAGTCGTGGATCGGGGGTGATGATAAATCCACGCATGGCTGCGGGGAACACAAATTAATTCAAGTTATTTCAATGGTTTAATCGGGCTCAAATCTTGCCGAGCAGCACCAGAATCAGAAGCACGACCAAAATAACCCCGATCAGCCCCATGCCGGAATGGCCATGTCCGTAGCCATAGCCCCTGATGCGGCCTGAGAAGCCGCCCAGAAGAATGATGATCAGGATGATGACGAGTATCGTCCCAAGCGACATGACGCGCTCCCCGAAGCCCGCGGGCGTCCCCAAACGCCTACCGCGGTCCGGATCAAAGCATATTCCGGGCCGCATGTCCTTGGTCCGATGTACCCCGGAATGACGACTAGGTCGTCACTTCTTCGTCTCGTCGATCGGCAGCACCTTCAGCGGCGTCGCATAGGGCTCGACGCGGAGGCTGTCGCTGGCGATCAGGCCGATCTTGTGTAGCGGCGCCTGTTCGAGGTCGCCGCCGGCGGATTTGCGCACCGCGTATTGCCACGCGCTCATCGAGCCCTTGGCGACCAGCATCTTGGCGACGCCGCCGGCGTTCTGGCCTTCGATCTGGGCAAGGTCGCCCTCGCTGATCCCGATCACGATCTCGTCCCTGGCGGTGATGACCTTGAACAGGGAGACCTTGTCGGCGGCAAAGGCAGGCTGGATCACAACGCTCTCCATGATGAGGGTGGCTGCGCCGACACCGAGCAGCAGACGTTTGGAAATGTGCATTTCGAAATTCATCCTTGTCTGCGCGCAGGCAAGCCGGGAAAACCATCCCGCCAAACAAAAACCCCGCGCGACCAGCTCTTGGTCGCACGGGGCGAAAAACAGGTTCGAGTGTTACTCGAACTATTTCGGCTGCAGCTTCAACGCCGCCGAATTGATGCAGTAGCGCAGGCCGGTCGGGCCGGGGCCGTCGGGGAAGACGTGGCCGAGATGGCCGTTGCATTTCGAGCACAATACCTCGGTGCGGATCATGCCGTGGCTGACGTCGTGCTCCTCGTCGACATGGCTGTCCACGGCAGGCGCGGTAAAACTCGGCCAGCCGCAGCCGGAGTCGAACTTGGCGTCGGATTCGAACAGCGTCTGGCCGCAGCCGGCGCAGGTATAGGTGCCCTTGCGGTGCTCGTGCTCATATTCGCCCGAGAACGGCCGCTCGGTCGCCTTCTCGCGCAGCACGGCGTACTGCATCGGCGTCAATTCCTTGCGCCACTCGGCCTCGCTCTTGACGACCTTGCCGGATGTTTTGGTGTCGGACATGTAATCTCCTCTGTTCGTCGTCATTCCGGGGCGAAGCGAACAGTCGCAATTGCGCACCCGAGAATCTCGAGATTCCGGGTATGGTGCTTACGCACCATTCCGGAATGACGAGAGTATCAGTTGGTAGCCTTCGCGTTGCTCACCAGCGTCGGCTTCTCGATGTAGTTCTCGGTAAAGATCTTCTTCAGGTTCTCGACCTTCGGGATGTCGTTGAAGGCAATATAGGGCTGGTTCGGGTGCAGCGTCAGGTAGTCCTGATGGTAGTCCTCCGCCGCATAGAACGCCTGCAGCGGGCCGACCTTGGTCACGATCGGCTTCTTGTAGACCTTGGCGGCGTTGAGCTGGGCGATATAGGCCTCCGCCACCTTCTTCTGTTCGTCATTGGCGGTGAAGATCGCCGAGCGATACTGCGTGCCGGTGTCCGGGCCCTGGCGGTTCAACTGCGTCGGGTCATGCACCACGGAAAAGAAAATCTGCAGGATCTTGCCGTAGCTGATCTTCTTCGGATCGTACTTGATCTCGACCGCCTCGGCATGTCCGGTCGTGCCGGTGCCGATCATGGTGTAGTTCGCGGTCATCTTGCTCCCGCCGGAATAGCCGGACACCGCGTTGAGCACGCCGGCGGTGTGCTGGTACACGCCCTGCACGCCCCAGAAGCAGCCGCCGGCGATTACGGCGGTCTGGATGCCGTCGGCGGCCTGAACGTCGATTGCGGGCGGCGGAATGATGACGGCTTCCTCCGAGGCGCGCGACGGGCTGATGGCGACCGCGGCGATGGCCAGCGCGCCGATGGCGGCAGCGCACAGCGACAGGCGGCTGAGATGGCGAGGGGACATGGTTTCCTCTTTCGGCAATGGTTGGGGGCAGTCTAGAGCGGGATCGGCGTTTCGCAATTGGCTCAGGGCGGTCCGATGCCCAAGATACGGCGCTGGGTAGCGGATTGTTACGGCCCGCGCCACACGAGTTCGTGAATAAAGCGTCGCCTGCGCAAGGCCTTAAGGGAAGTGCTCGACCACGCTTGACCGGTGCGGGGCTCCGCTTTCCACAATGAACCGCCGGTCGCGCGCCGCGACCAAAATCCATGCACCGGAGCGTTCCGCCGATGTTGCGGGCCTTGTTGCTGGGTCTCGTTATGCTTGCCGCCGCCGGCCCTGCGCGGGCGGCCGGCGATATCGACACCTGCCGGAATGCCACGGCGGAACCCGTCGCGCGCCTGGCGGCCTGCGAGAGCGTGATCGCCGACGAGAAGATCACCGGCCCCTCCCGGGCCGCCGCCTTCTGGTATCGCGGCGACAGCCTGGTGAAGAAGCGCGATTACGACGGCGCGATCGCGGCGTTCACCACCTCCCACGAGATCGCGCCCCAGAATATCAACGTCATCAACGCGCGCGGCATCGCCTACAGCTACAAGGGCGACGACGAGCGGGCGCTCGCCGACTATGATCTGTGCCTGCAGTTGCGTCCGACCTACGGCAGTGCCTACAACAATCGCGGCCTGATCTTCATGCGCCGGGGGGAGCTGCAGCGGGCCCTCGATGAGTTCAACCTGGCGGTCAAGCATATCTCCAATGACCAGAGCCGCTATTTGCACCATTACAACCGGGCCCGCGTGCAAGGATTGATGAAGCGGTATGACGCCTCGCTCGCCGACTACGCCGAGGCGCAAAAGGTCAATCCCGACGGACCGCAGGTCCCGGCCTACCGGTGCATTACCTACACCAGCATGGGCAGGTTCGACGAAGCGATCGCCGACTGCAACACGGCGCTGGCGAAGTCGCCGAACCAATGTCTACGGGCTGACCAGCCGCGGCAACGCCTATCTCGGCAAGGGCAATCTCGACGCCGCCCTCGGCGATTACGACCAGGTGCTCAAGATCAATCCGAACTACGTTCGCGCCTATGTCGGCCGCGGGCAGCTTTTCGAGAAGCGCCGCAACCTCGTCGCCGCACGCGCCGACTACCGCGCGGCGGCCAATGCGGTAGCGGCGCGGCGCGAGGACATCGACACCACGCTGGCGCGCGCCATCGCCAAGGAGCGACTGGAAGCATTGCTGGGCACGGCCGCGCCCGCGCCCGCAGGCAAGGTCTTACCGTCGACGCCGCAACCGGCCGGGCCGCGCAAGGTCGCGCTGATCATCGGCAACGGCGCCTACAAGAACGTCGAGCCGCTGGCCAACCCGCCGCGCGACGCCAAACTGATTGCGTCGACCTTTCGCGAACTCGGCTTTGCCACGGTGACGCTGGTGCCTGACCTCAGCCGGGATAAATTCTTCGCCGCCCTGCACGAATTCGGCGTGGAGGCCGAGAAGGCGGACTGGGCGGTCGTCTATTATGCCGGTCACGGCATGGAGATCGGCGGCGTGAACTATCTGATCCCGGTCGACGCCAGGCTGAAGGCCGACAGCGACGCGGAAACGCAGGCGGTGGCGCTGGAGCAGGTGATCGCAGCTGTGGCCGGTGCGCGAAAACTGCGCCTGGTGATGCTCGACGCCTGCCGCGACAATCCCTTTGAAAAGACCATGCAGCGGACGATTGCGCTAAAACTGGTCAACCGCGGCTTTTCCAACATCGAGCCGGAAGCCGGCTTCATGGTGGTCTATGCCGCCAAGCACGGCGAGACCGCGCTCGACGGCGATTCCCTCAACAGCCCGTTCGCCACGGTGCTCGCGCGCGTCATCAAGGAACCGAGGATCGAGGTGCGAAAGCTGTTCGACATCGTCCGCGACGACGTCTGGAAGGCGACCAATCGCGCGCAGCAGCCGTTCACCTACGGCTCGCTGCCGGGGCGCGAGGATTTTTACTTCGTGGCGGGGAAGTGACGCGCCGGTGTCCTTGCGAGGAGCCTCGCACCCATCTCGATCCTCATGGTGAGGAGGCGCGTCAGCGCCGTCTCGAACCATGTTGCCCGCGGCCCATCCTTCGAGACGCCGCTTCGCGGCTCCGCAGGATGAGGACTGCCTTGTGGAGCGAAGCTCACACCACCACGCTCAGCCGCTTCGCCGCGCGCGTAATCCCCGTGTAGAGCCATCTCGCCCGGCTGTCCTGGAACGCAAAGCTTTCGTCGAACAGCACCACGTCGTCCCATTGCGAACCCTGCGACTTGTGCACCGTGAGCACGTAGCCGTAGTCGAACTCGTCATAGGGTTTGCGCTGCTCCCACGGGATCGCGTCGATGCCGCCCTCGAAGCAATCATGGCGCACCGAGACCTTGGTGACCTTGTGGCCGAACTCCTCGTCGGGCGACAGCCGCATGGTCAGGATTTTTGATTTCCCGCGCGGCTGGGTGCGCGACTTGACCCGCCACAACCCGCCATTGAACAGGCCCTTCTTGCGGTTGTTGCGCAGGCAGACCAGCTTGTCGCCGGCCACCGGAAAGGGATCCTCGATGTTCTGCTTCTGCCGAACGCGCATGTTGTAGGCGCGGCGGGTGTTGTTGCGGCCGACCAGCACCTGGTCGGCGCCCATCACGCGGTCCGGGTCGAGTTCGCTGCGCGGCACCACCTCGCTCTCGCCATGGCGGCCGATTTCGAGTTCGCGGCCCTCGCGGATATCCATCGACATCCGCACGATCGGGTCGTCCTGGGCCTGGCGATGCACCTCGGTCAGCATCGAGTCGGGCTCGCAGTCCGTGAAGAAGCCGCCGCCCTGGATCGGCGGCAATTGCGCGGGGTCGCCGAGCACCAGCAGCGGGCAGTCGAACGACATCAGGTCGCGGCCGAGTTCGGCATCGACCATCGAGCATTCGTCGATCACGATCAGCTTTGCCTTGGAAGCGGGCGCATCGTCCCAGAGCTCGAAACTCGGCTGCTCGACGCCGGATTCCTTGGCGCGATAGATCAGCGAGTGGATGGTGGAGGCGTTGTCGCAACCCTTGTTGCGCATCACCAGCGCCGCCTTGCCGGTGAAAGCGGCGTACTTCACCTCGCCATCGACGCCGTCGGCGATGTGCCGCGCCAGCGTGGTCTTGCCGGTGCCGGCATAGCCGAACAGCCGGAACACCGGCGGCGTGCCGCCCCGGCCGGGCTTGGCCTTCAGCCAGTCGGCAACGGCCTTCAGCGCGGAATCCTGATGCGGCGTGAACGTGGTCATGGGGTCCAGATGGAGAGCAGAGCGGGCGGAACGCCGCGACTCAACGGAAGCGTAAAGCTAACCATTCGCGCGTTCCATGCAAGGCTGCTTCCGCGTCACGGAATTGCTGTTTCGCAGCCGAGGCTGGACTTGGCAGCGGATGGCGAATACACTGACTGAAAACAACAAGCGGTGTTGGGAGACGCGACATGAAATTCGGTATCTTTTACGAGCTGCAACTGCCACGCCCATGGGAAGAGGGCGACGAGCTCCGGCTCTACCAGAACGCGCTGACCCAACTCGAGACCGCCGACCGGCTCGGCTATGACCACGCCTGGGTGGTGGAACATCATTTCCTCGAGGAATATTCCCACTCTCCCGCGCCGGAATCCTTTCTCGCCGCCGCCAGCCAGCGCACCAAGAAGATCCGGCTCGGCCACGGCATTTTCCAGCTCACCACCAATCACCCTGCGCGCGTGGCCGAGAAAGTCGCGGTGCTCGATCTTCTGTCAAACGGCCGCTGCGAATTCGGCATGGGCGAGAGCGCGTCGATCACCGAACTGACGCCGTTCGGCCGCGACATGGAAACCAAGCGCGAGGTGTTCGAGGAAGCGGTGCAGGCGATCTTCCCGATGTTCACGAAGGTGGGCACCGAGCATCACGGCAAGTATTTCGACATTCCCCTGCGCAACGTGGTGCCGAAACCTGTCCAGAAGCCGCATCCGCCGCTGTGGATGGCATGCTCGCAACTGCAGACTATCGAGCGTGCCGGCGAGAACGGCTTTGGCGCGCTCGGCTTCCAGTTCGTCAGCGCGGACGCGGCGCATGCCTGGGTGCATGCCTATTACAACGCCATTACAAAACGGCTGAAGAAGCTCGCCGATTACGAGATCAACCCGAACATGGCGCTGGTCTCGTTCTTCATGTGCGCCAAGACCGACGAGGAAGCGCGCGCCCGCGCCGACGGCGCCACCTTCTTCCAGTTCGCGCTGCGCTTCTACGGCGCCTCGCAGAACCGGCAGCGTCCCGATCCCGGCACCGTCAACATGTGGGACGAGTACAACAAGTGGAAGCGCGAGAACCCGGAAGCGCAGGAGGCGGCGCTGCGCGGCGGCCTGATCGGTTCGCCGGAAACCATCCGCAAGAAGCTGCGGCGCTTCCGCGCCTCCCATATCGACCAGGTGATCCTGCTCAACCAGGCCGGCAAGAACACCCATGAGCACATTTGCGAGTTGCTCGAACTGTTCGGCAAGGAAGTGATGCCGGAATTCCAGAACGACCCCGAGCATGAGGCGTGGAAGAAAGGCGTGATGAGCGGTGCGATCAAGCTCGAGGAGATCGACACCGAGGCCTTCAAGGATCGTTACGGCAAGCTGGCGGTGAGCGTCGCGCCGGCGCAGAAGGTGGCGGCGGGATAAAAATTCCTGCGGCTTCGGGGAAGCGCGACCAAGGATAGACCGTTAAAATCACATATCGAGAATCTGGAATCAGAAGCAGCGCTCTGATTCCAGAAGTGCGTTCGGTCGGCCGCGCGTCTCGTCAATTGGAGCGGCTTGCGCTGGCTGTGTTCTGGTTCTTCGCCTTCTGGCGCTCGTGCGGCGTCACGCAAACGACGTCGCCTGCGAATGCTTCCCGCCAAACATATCCATCGCGGCAGGTGTTCGGACCGTACGGGCCGCCGCCGACCTTCCGGTTGTTCCTGGCATTGGCGTTCTGCGCTTTTGCTTCGGCTCGCTCGGCCGGCGTAACGCAAGCACCGTCGCCATCCTGGGCGTCGCGCCACACGTAGCCACTCTTGCATCCGGCTAAGGCGGCGTCGGCAGCGAGCGCAAGAGCGAGTGGAAGGACGATTGCAAATGCGGAACCGCGCAGAAGCGATGTCTTGGACATGGTCACCTCCTGTTGCTGGTTATGGAGCGCTGCTTTCTTGCGCGGCGCGCTCCGTCGGCTACGGTATCATTGGCCACAACTCGCGACTGTGAAAGCCTTCACAGGCCGGCGTTACCGGGGAGGGATCAGAGAAAACTCACGCGGGCGTGTTTTGTGCGTGACGGGCGACCTTCCTTTTCCCTTGAGGCCGGCGACCGTGCGGATCGGTCGCCGTTGGTCTTGAGGATCGCTGTCAAGGTCGACGACTTCTGATAGCCGATGCGGATCGTATCGGAAGCCGGCGTTTGCGCGCTTGCTGAATTCGCCGAAATGATCGCTGCAGCTGCGGCGATACCGAGCGCCGACTTGATCCGATGGCTCATGAAATTGTTCTGCCTGATGGGAATGAATGGATTTCACTCAGGCTGAGACGCGCGCAGCTTCAGTCAATAGAACCACAATCCGTTGCCGGCGCGCCATGGACATAACTCCGCTACGTCAGGTTCGAATCGTAGATGAAAAATTTCCGCTGTTAATCAACCATGTTCCATCGCCGCCTCGATCACGACGTCGTGCAGGCGAAATCCGTGTGATCGGAAAATGTGCAACGAGCCCCACATAAGAAAAATGCATCGCGTCTGATCTAGATCCAGCAATAAACCTGTCGTGTCACCGCGAGGGGCAGCGGCCTCATTGCTATTTTTGCAGAGCACTCGACACGAGTTCGAAGCGTCATCATCATTCCTGCATCGTATCGGGCAAAGACCCGATCGTTCAGGAGAATGTGATGAGAGCGTCGTGAGTTCCTAAAACTGTCGCTTGGCGTGGCGGCAGCTGCATCGGTGACGCCGGCGGCGCGTGCGCAGGCGCCGCTGAAGGAAATCCGGATCGGCTACCAGAAGACCGGCGTGCTCGTCATCGCGCGGCAGCAGGCCGTGCTGGAGAAGCGTTTTGCTGCCAGGCAGATCGGCATCAAGTGGATCGAATTCACGTCGGGGCCGCCGCTGCTGGAGGCCATGAGCATCGGCAGCGTCGATCTCGGTGCCGTCGGCGATACGCCGCCGATCTTCGCGCAGGCCGCGAACGCCAACGTCGCTTTATGTCGCGGGATCGCGGATCACCAACGGGCAGGGCATCCTCGTTCCCGCCAATTCCGCCATCCGCAGCATTGCCGACCTGAAGGGCAAGCGCGTCGGATTCACCAAGGGCTCCAGCGCGCACAACGTGGTGATCGCCACGCTGGAAAAGGCCGGGCTCACCTACGAGGACATTACGCCGGTTTATCTGACGCCGCCCGACGCGGGGCCGGCCTTCGCCAATGGCAGCATCGACGCCTGGGCGGTCTGGGATCCGTATTTTGCGATCGGCGAGAAGCGCCAGAGCGGCCGGATCCTGGTCAACGCCCATGAAGTGGCCAAGACCAATTCGTTCTATCTGGCCAACCGCGATTTCGCGAACACCTATGTGCAAAGAAACCCGCGAGGTGATCGACGGGCTGGCAGAGGCTGCGCGCTGGGCGGAGGCCAATCGTACCGAGGTCGCCAGCGCGCTCGCGGCGATCACCGGCGTGCCGCTTGAAGTGCAGACCGTCGCCGCCAACCGCGCGTCATTCCTGATCGGTCCCGGTGACCGACGAGATCGTCACGACGCAGCAGGCGGTCGCCGACCGGTTCCACAGGCTCGGGCTGATCCCGAAGCCGATCACCGTGCGCGACATCGTCTGGCGCCATACCCAGAGCTGAATTCCAGACAAGAGGTCATAACCCATGACGCGTTTGATTCAACGCTGGATCGCGAGCGCCATGCTGTCAATGAGCATCGTCGGCGCGACCGTCGGCACTGTCCTACGGCCAGGACAAGGTCGTCCGCATCGGCTTCCAGAAATACGGCAAGCTGGTGCTGCTCAAGAGCAAGGGCACGCTGGAGGAGAAGCTGAAGACCGCCGGCTACAAGGTGGTGTGGACGGAGTTTCCGTCCGGCCCGCCGCTGCTCGAAGCGCTCAATGTCGGCGCGATCGATTTCGGCAACACCGGCGAAGCGCCGCCGATCTTCGCGCAGGCCGCCGGCGCGCCGATCCAGTATGTCGCCTACGAGCCGCCGGCGCCGAAGGGCGAGGCGATCCTGGTGCCAAAGGACAGCAAGCTCAAGCATCGGTCGCCGACCTCAAGGGCAAGAAGGTCGCGCTGAACAAGGGCTCCAACGTTCACTATCTGCTGGTGAAGGCGCTGGAGAAGGCCGGCGTCAAATATTCCGAGATCGAGCCGGTGTTCCTGGCGCCGGCCGATGCCCGCGCGGCGTTCGAGCGCGGCGCGGTCGATGCCTGGGTGATCTGGGATCCGTTCCAGGCCGCCGCCGAAGCCGCCACCGGCGCGCGCACGCTCGCCGACGGCACCGGCATCGTCTCGAACTACCAGTTCTACTTCTCGCTCGAAGAAGTTCCTGGAGGCCGATCCGAAGATCGTCGATCTCGTGCTGGCGCAGCTCGGCGAGGTCGACGACTGGGCCAAGGGCGACATCCACGCCGTCGCCGAGCAATTGGCGCCGGCGATCGGCATTTCGGTTCCCGTGGTCGAAGTCGCCCTCAAGCGGCAGTCGTACGGCATCAAGCCGATCACCGACAGCGTGATCGCCGACCAGCAGCAGGTCGCGGACACGTTCTTCGCGCTCGGCCTCATCCCCAAGCAAATCAAGATTTCCGACGTGGCCCGGAGGCCCGGATCGTGAGCACGCCAACCCAACGCCAACATCCTCTGGTTCCTGCCGACCCATGGCGACGGCCGCTATCTCGGCACCACCACGGGCGGACGCGAGGTGAACTTCAACTATCTGCGCCAGATCGCGCAGGCGGCCGATCAGCTCGGCTATTTCGGCGTGCTGCTGCCGACGGGGCGAAGCTGCGAGGATCTCCTGGGTGGTCGCCTCGGCCGTCGCGCCATGGACCGAGCGGCTGCGTTACCTCGTGGCGGTGCGGCCCGGGCTGCAGTCGCCAAGCGTCGCCGCGCGCATGACGGCGACGCTCGACCGGGTGTCGAACGGACGTCTGCTGATCAACGTCGTCACCGGCGGCGACCCCGTCGAGAACAAGGGCGACGGCATCTTCCTGTCGCATGACGAGCGCTACGAGGTGACGCGCGAGTTCCTCAACGTCTATAGCGATCTGCTCGCGGGCAAGACCGTCAATGTCGAGGGCAAGCACATCCGCATCGAGGACGGCCGGCTGCTGTTCCAGCCGGTGCAGTCGCCGCGGCCGCCGCTCTATTTCGGCGGATCGTCGGATGCCGGCATCGACGTCGCCGTCGACACGGTCGACAAATATCTGACCTGGGGCGAGCCGCCGGCGCAGGTCGCCGAGAAGGTCAACCGGGTGAAAGCCGCCGCCGCAGCGCGCGGGCGAAAACCTCTCGTTCGGCATCCGCCTGCACGTGATCGTGCGCGAGACCAATGCGGAGGCCTGGAAGGCGGCGGACGAACTGATCCAGCACGTCACCGACGAGACCATCGCCTCGGCGCAGAAGATCTTCTCGCGGATGGATTCGGTCGGCCAGCAGCGCATGGCGCAGCTGCATGGCGGCCGTCGCGACAAGCTCGAGATCAGCCCCAATCTCTGGGCCGGCGTCGGCCTGGTGCGCGGCGGCGCGGGGACGGCACTGGTCGGCGATCCCGAAACGGTCGCGGCGCGGATCAGGGAATATCAGGATATCGGCATCGATACCTTCATCATGTCCGGCTACCCGCACCTGGAGGAAGCCTATCGCTTCGCCGAGCTGGTGTTCCCGCTGCTGTCGCTCGCACAAGACCAGCAACGTCACGCCGATCCGCGTCAACACCGGGCCGTTCGGCGAGACCATCGCCAACGAATACCGGCCGCACGAAACAGGCATCGCAATCATGAGTCTCATCGACAGTCTTTCGCGCGTCAGCGCACCCAGACTGCCGCGGGTCGACGGCCTGATCCCGTGGATCGTGCCGCTCGCGATCATCCTGATCTGGCAGACTCGCCTGCGTGACCGGCTTCGTTTCGGCGCGCGTGCTGCCGGCGCCGAGCGACGTCGCGCTGGCGGGCTGGAAGCTGCTGCTGTCAGGCGAACTCGCCCGCAACATCTGGGTCAGTTTCTGGCGCGCCAGCGTCGGCTTCCTGATCGGCGGCAGCATCGGCTTCGTCGTTCGGGCTCGCCAATGGCCTGTCGCAGCTCGTCCAGCAAGCTGACCGATACGACGCTGCAGATGGTGCGCAACATCCCGCATCTGGCGCTGATCCCGCTGGTCATCCTGTGGTTCGGGATCGACGAGTCGGCAAAGCTGTTCCTGGTCGCGCTCGGCGTGTTCTTCCCGATCTACCTCAACACGCTGCACGGCATCCGCACCGTCGATCCGCAACTGATCGAGATGGGACGCATCTACGGCATGACCGACGGCGAATTGTTCCGCCGGGTGATCTTTCCCGGGGCGCTGCCGTCGATCTTCGTCGGCCTGCGCTTCGCGCTCGGCATCATGTGGCTGACGCTTGATCGTGGCCGAAACCATCGCGGCCTCGTCGGGCCTCGGCTACATGGCGATGCAGGCGCGCGAGTTCATGCTGATCGACGTCGTCGTGCTTTCGATCCTGATCTACGCGCTGCTCGGCAAGCTCGCCGACAGCGCCTCGCGCGCGCTGGAACGGCTGACGCTGTCCTGGCATCCGGCTTTCCAGAAACATTGAGGATCAAGAAATGCAAGAAGCCCTTCGTTTCCTTCTGCCCGGACGCCGAGCCGGTCGATCGCGCCGACATCGTCGAACAGGCGCGATTGCTGCGGCGCGGTTCGGATGCGCCGTCTCGCGGGCTTTCGCTGACCATCCGGGACTTGCGCAAATCCTTCGGCGACAATGAGGTGCTGCGCGGCATCGACCTGCATATCCCCGCCGGCCAGTCGGTTGCGATCGTCGGCCGCAGCGGCTGCGGCAAGAGCACGCTTGCTGCGGCTGATCGCCGGCCTGGAGACCGTCACGGCCGGCACGATCAGCCTCGGCGAGGACGCGCGCCCGGAGGACGTCCGGGTGATGTTCCAGGAGCCGCGGCTGCTGCCATGGGCGCGGGTGCTGTCGAATGTCGAAGTCGGTCTCGGCCGCGAGCGGACCTCGGCGGATGCGCAGGCCCGCGCCGAGAACGCACTGGTCGAGGTCGGTCTTGCCGAGAAGCGCGACGCAGTGGCCGGCGGTACTGTCGGGCGGACAGAAGCAGCGCGTGGCGCTGGCCCGCGCGCTGGTCAGCCAGCCGCGCGTGCTGGCCTTCGACGAGCCGCTCGGCGCGCTCGACGCCTTGACGCGGATATCGATGCAGCGGCTGCTGGAACGGGTCTGGCATGACCAGGGCTTTACCGCGATCCTGGTGACGCACGACGTCGCTGAGGCCGTGGCGCTGGCCGATCGCGTGCTGGTCATCGAGGACGGCCGCATCGCCGAGGATTTCACCGTCGATATTCCGCGTCCAAGGCAGCGCGGTTCGGCCGAACTGGCGGCGCTGGAAGGCGCGATCCTGAAAAACCTTCTGGAAGGCACGGAAGATACTTCCGACCTGTGAGGTGACCATGAACTCCGTTGTCCGCTCCGTGTCGATCGAAACTGAAGCGACGTCCGAGCGATTTTCGCAATGCCATGCGCCAATTGACGGGCGGCGTCAGCGTCATCACCGCCGGCAAGGGGCAGGGACATTTCGGGCATGACGGTCACGTCGGTGTCATCGCTGTCGGTCGACCCGCCGTCCCTGATCGTCAGCATCAACCGGGAAGCGTCGTCCTGGCCGCTGGTGAAGCGTTACGGCTTCTTCGGCGTCAACATCCTGACATCGGACCAGATCGATATCGCCGAGCGCTTCACCGGCAAGGGCGGGCTGAAGGGCGCCGACCGCTTTGCCGGCGCGCAGATGGACGACGCGCGCATCCGGGGTGCCGCTGCTGGTCAGGCGCGCTGGCGGCGATCGACTGCGAGGTCGAGGACGTCGTCGAGCGGCATTCGCATGCGATCGTCATCGGCCGAGTGCTGGATGTTGCGGTGTCCACACGCACCGCGGCGCTGGCCTATTGGCAGGGCCGCTATGTCGCCATCGATCAGGACGAGGATGCGGTGAAGCTTGCCGAGGTCAGCGTGCCGGCGCGGCATACCGGACCGGAAGGTCTGACGGAGGCACTCTGCCGCCGTCCGCCTGCGGCTGGCTTTTCCGCGGAGTGCCGATCTAAAACCCGGCGATGAAGCGTCTCGCAATCTGGGCATTTTACGCGTCGGCGCGCTCGCGATCGCCTATCTCGCGCTGTACGCCTATGCGGTTTTCACCGGGCGCGACCTGCAGCCCGGCGATCCCATTCATATTTTTCGCAAGCCCGATGCGCCGAGTTATTCGGCTGTCTCAACGTCATTGCGAGCGTAGCGAAGCAATCCATGGCGCCGCTTGCGCAGACGGATTGCTTCGCTGCGCTCGCAATGACGACGATGGGTCTTCCTTACCCCGCCGCGACAAACCGCTGATGCTCGCCCGCGCCCGCCGGCGTGATCGGGATGCCGCCGTCGGCATATTCGTTCAGCTTGTTGCGCAGCGTGCGGATCGAGATGCCGAGGATGTTGGCGGCATGGGTGCGGTTGCCCAGGCAGTGTTTCAGCGTCTCCAGGATCAGGTCGCGCTCGACATCGGCGACGGTGCGGCCGACCAGCGCGCGGGTGACCTGCTCGGCGGCAAAGGTCGCGTGCGCCACCGCGGGCGCGGTCTTGGCGAGGTCGAGGCGGTCGCCGTCGGGCGTCAGGATCGCTTCGGGACCGATCTCGTCGCCCTGCGCCATCAGCACCGAGCGGTGGATGGTGTTTTCCAGTTCGCGGACGTTGCCCTGCCAGCGGTTCGAGGTCAGCACCCGCCTTGCGTCGGCGGAGATCGGCCGCAGCGGCACGCCGTTGGCGTCGGCATATTTCTTGGCAAAATGCTGCGCCAGTTCGAGGATGTCGGCCGGACGGTCGCGCAGCGGCGGGATCTTCAGGTTGACGACGTTGAGGCGGAACAGCAGATCCTCGCGGAAGGTGCCTTCGCGCACGGCGTCTGCGAGGTTGCGGTTCGAGGTCGCGATGATGCGGATATCGACCGGCACCGGCTTGGTGCCGCCGACGCGGTCGATCACGCGCTCCTGGATCGCGCGCAGCAGCTTGGATTGCAGGCGGACGTCCATCTCGGAGATTTCGTCGAGCAGCAGCGTGCCGCCGGTGGCTTCCTCGAACTTGCCGATACGGCGGGCGACGGCGCCGGTGAAGGCGCCCTTCTCGTGGCCGAACAATTCGGATTCCAGCAGATGCTCGGGGATCGCCGCGCAATTGATCGAAATGAACGGCCGCTTGGCGCGGTTCGAGCGGGAGTGGACATAACGCGCCAGCACTTCCTTGCCGGTGCCGGATTCGCCGGTGATCATCACGGAGGCATCCGAGCCCGCGATCTGCTGCGCCAGCTTGACGACCTTGCCCATCGCTTCGTCGCGATAGATCAGGTCGCGCGAATCGTTGGCGACGGCGGCGAGCACCGCGGCGATCAGTTCCGGATCGGGCGGCAGCGGGATGTATTCCTTGGCGCCGGCGTGGATCGCGGCGACCGCGGCGCGGGCGTCGTTGGAGATGCCGCAGGCCACGATCGGCACGTGGATGTGCTCGGCTTCCAGCCGCATCACCAGGTCGCGGATGTCGAGGGCGACGTCGACCAGCAGCAGGTCGGCGCCCTTGCCGCCGCGCAGCACGGCCATCGCCTGTTCGATCGCTTCGGCGTGGGTCACCGAGGCGCCGTTGTCCATCGCGATCTTGGTGGCGGTCGTGAGCTGGCCCTTCAATGTGCCAACGATGAGAAGCCGCATGTTTTATCTCCTGTTCGTCTGTTCGCGCCGTTCGCGGCGCGTGTCGCCAAAATTGTTAGCTGCGTTCCGCCTTGATGATTTCCGTCATGGTGACGCCGAGCTTGTCTTCCACCAGCACGACCTCGCCACGCGCCACCAGGCGGTTGTTGACGTAGATGTCGATGGCTTCGCCGACGCGACGGTCCAGTTCGAGCACGGTGCCGGGCCCGAGCTTCAACAGCTCGCCGACGTCCATCTTGGAGCGGCCGAGCACGGCCGAGACCTGCACCGGCACGTCGAACACGGCCTCGAGGTCGGCCGCGATGCGCGAGGCCTGTTCGTCCTCGTTGTAGGCGAGATCGTCGATCGGCGGGGCGTCCGCGGCGTTGAGATCGGGTAGCGGTACCTGTGCGTCGGTGTCACTCATGGTTCAGTCCTCATGGCCTTTACGTTCCGGCCTGATCGCGGGACGCCAGATAGCGCCCGACGAGTTCGCTAATCTTTACTTCGATGGCTGCGCGTTCCAGCACCACGCCGCCGTCGGCCCATTCGATCCGGCAGTCGCCGGTGACGATGCCGGGCTCGGCCAGGATCACCAGCCGGCCCTCGAAGCCGCTCTGGGCGGCCTGCCGTTCGATCTTCTCGCGGGCGGCCTCGTAGAGCTGGTCGTTGATGCGGACGACGAGATGCGGGGTGGCGACCAGATGCGAGAAGCAGTCGCTGACCAGCGCCATGATCTCGCCGAGCGGTTCGCGGACGATCAGTTCGCTGCACAGCTTGCGCGCCACCGCGACCGCGACTTCGACCGCCTCGGTCTCCATCCTGGCCTCGATGCCGGAGAATCGCGTGGCGATGCCGCGGATGGTGATGCCGATCTCTTCCAGCGCCAGCGCCGCGCGGCGGTCGCTCTCCACCTTGGCCTCGTGCTGGGCCGCCTCGTAGCCGGCGCGGTAGGCGCGTGCCTCGGCCTCCGCGACCTTCTGCGCGATCTCGGCGGCCGTCGCTGCACGCTCGCGCGTCTTGTCCGGCGCTGCGAAGTCGGTGTCGAACAGGAATTTTGCGGGTGCGGCCATCAGTACACCAGCTCGTCGTCGGCGCGGTTCTTGGTCAGCGTGATTTCGCCCCTGGCGGCCATGTCCTTGGCAAGGTTGACGAGCAGCGCCTGCGCTTCGTCGACGTCGCGCAGCCGCACCGGTCCCATCGCGGCCATGTCGTCCATCAGCATCTTGCCGGCGCGCGACGACATGTTGCCGAGGAAGAAGGCGCGCACCTCCTCATTGGCGCTCTTCAGCGCGATGCCGAGCTTGTCCTTGTCGACATTGCGCATCAGCGTCTGGGCCGAGGCGGAGTCGAGCTTGATCAGGTCGTCGAAGGTGAACATCAGCGCCTTGATGCGCTCGGCGGATTCGCGGTTTTCCTCTTCCAGCGAGGTGATGAAGCGGGTCTCGGTCTGGCGGTCGAAATTGTTGAAGATCTCGGCCATCACTTCGTGGGCGTCGCGGCGGCGGGTCTGCGACAGATTGGACATGAATTCGGTGCGCAGCGTCTGCTCGACGCGCTCGATGACTTCCTTCTGCACCGCCTCCATCTTCAGCATGCGGCCGACCACGTCGAGCGCGAGATCCTCCGGCAGGATCGCCAGCACGCGCGCGGCGTGCTCGGGCTTGAGCTTCGACAGCACCACCGCGATGGTCTGCGGGTATTCGTTCTTGAGGTAGTTGGCGAGCACCTCTTCCTGCACGTTGGAGAGCTTCTCCCACATGTTGCGGCCGGCGGGACCGCGGATTTCGTCCATGATGCCGGTGACGCGGTCGGACGGCAGGTATTGCTGCAACAGCCGCTCGGTGGCGTCGAAGGTGCCCATCAGCGCACCGGATGCCGACATGCGCGAGACGAATTCGAGCATCAGGTCTTCCACCACGTCGGCCTCGACGGTACCGAGCGTCGACATGTGGATCGACAGTTCGCGGACCTCGTCGTCGTCGAGCTGCGCCCACACCTTGCCGCCATATTGCTCGCCCAGCGCCAGCATCAGGATGGCGGCGCGCTTCGGGCCGCTCAGCGGCTTGCTCTTGGCGCGGCCGGCCTGACGGCTCGCCAGCGCCGAGATGACGGTGGTGATGTCGTTGGCGTTGTTGTTTTGCGGTACGGCCATATCAGCTCTCGGCGGGTTCGCTCAGCCATTGGCGAACAATGGAGGCGGTCTCGTTCGGATTGCGTTCGGCCAGTTCGCCGACCCGGTGCACGGCCTGCGCGTGCACCTGGCCCTGAACCTGGGCGACGTCGATCAGTTGGGCCGTGCCGCTGGTGCCGGCGATCAAGGCCTGATTGGGCCCGAGTTCTCCGTTCGGCCCGTTGCCCTCGATCAGGATGGGCGCCGGTTCGGCCAGTGCGGGAACGACTTCGGCAGCCAGGATGCGCTTGACCAGCGGGCGGATCACCATGAACAGCACCACGAGGCCGAGCAGCATCATGACGCCGAGTTCGATGACATACATGACGTCATCCTTGGTGAACTGCAGCATGCCGAGCAGGCCGGTCGGCTCCACGACCGGGGGTACGGTCGGCGCCTCGGCAAAGCGGAGGTTGACCACCTCGACCTGGTCGCCGCGCTTCTGGTCGAAGCCGATCGCCGAGCGCACCAGGGTGGCGATGCGGTCGAGCTGCTCCTTGCTGCGGTCCTGATAGACCATTTCGCCTTTTTCGTTCTTGGCATAGGCGCCGTCGACCAGCACCGCGACCGAGATCCGGTTGACCCGTCCGGCCTCGGTGACCTCGGTCTTGGTGGTGCGGGAAATCTCGTAGTTGTTGGTCTCTTCGCTCTTCTTGCTCTGGTCGCGGGCCGCAGGTCCGGTGGTGTTGGCCTGGTTGCCGGGCAGTTCGTTGTTGACGGTGACCTGGCCGTTGTTCTCGGCGGTCAGCGACGATTCCTCGCGGGTCTGGCTGGAGCGCAGCACGCGGCCCTCGGGATCGAATTTGTCCGAGGTCTGGGTGACCTTGTTGTAGTCGAAGTCGGCGGTGAGCTGGACACGGGCGCGGCCCTGGCCGACCACCGAGGAGACGATCGCCTCGACCTCGTTGCGGATGCGCTTCTCGAAGGCCGCGCGGCGCTCTTCACCGACGGCGATATCGGCTTCCTTGCCGGCGCCGTCGGCCAGCAGCCGGCCGGCTTCGTCGACGATCGACACCCGCTGCGGCTTCAATCCGTTGACGGCGGAGGCGACGACATGGCGGATGGCGCGGATCTGCTGCGGTTCGAGGCTGCCGCGCACCCGCACCACGATCGAGGCCGACGGCTCCGGCGCTTCGCGTGAGAACAACGGCCGTTCCGGCAGCACCAGATGGACGCGGGCGGCCTGGATGCGGTCGATGGCGCGGATGGTGCGGGCGAGTTCGCCCTCCAGCGCGCGCAGATGGTTGATGTTCTGGACGAAGCTCGTGGTGCCGAGCGCGTCGGATTTGTCGAAAATCTCGTAACCGACGCCGCCGCCCTTGGGCAGGTTGCTTTCGGCCAGCTTCATCCGCAGCCGCGTGACCTTGTCCTTCGGCACCATGATGACCGCGCCTTCGTTGCGCAGCTCGAAGGGAATCGCCTGGCGCTCCAGATCCTTGATGATGCTGGAGGAATCTTCGGTGGAGAGGTCGGTGAACAGCGTGGTCATCTGCGGCGTCGTGACGCGCATGATGACAAAGGCGAAGAAGCCGAGCAGCGCGGTTGTCACCGCAACCATGGCCATCAACCGCGAGGCGCCCAGTCCTCTCAGGAAAGCAACGAGACTTTGCACCAACCGCCCCCAGGGATTCGGCCCCAGGGACCGACTGGGCAATTATTGCCTAGGGGATGGTTTCCATATGGTTAACAACCGTTAAAGGCGTCGCGAATAGTTCGGGCATGAAAAAAACCGGCTTCGCAAAACGAATCCGGTTTTCATCAAATCTTTCGGTTCGGGAGGGCTTACTGCCGATATTGCTGGATCCGGGTGGTCCGCAAGCCTGCCAGACCATGCTGATCGATGGAAAACTGCCAGGACAGGAATTCGTCGACCGTCAGCGTATAGCGGCTGCAGGCTTCCTCGAGGGAGAGCAGGCCGCCACGGACCGCTGCGACGACTTCGGCCTTGCGGCGGATAACCCACCGTTTGGTGCCGGGCGCGGGCAGGTCGGCAATTGTTAACGGACTACCGTCAGGCCCGATGACGTATTTTACCCTCGGGCGATGGGGTTCTGTCATGGCGTACTCACAAACTCTCAACCACTGAACTCACGGTAATAACCTACGCCCGCCGGCTTAAAATTTGCCTAAGCATACGGCTTCAATACGAATCTCCTTGAAAATGACCGAAAAAAGCGGCGGCCCGGGTTCCCCGCGACGCTTTTTGCGTACAAGCAGGGATTGCCGGGCCGAAAGTACCAATCAAACGACGCGAGTGGCCGGAGCGCTAGGCGGCGGTCTGGCGCACCACGCGCTTGATCTTGTCGGTGGTGTAGTTCTGGCCGCCGATCGACAGCAGTGGCGGGGAAGCCGTGAGATCGACCGAATCGACGATCCCCTGGACTTCGGTGGAAATGGCCACGTTGTTGCCCGAGCTGTCCTTGCCCGTGGCAGTCAGGGTGTAGGTACCGGCCGGCCACTGCACCCCATCATTGCCCTTGCCATCCCAGACGAAACTGGAATTGCCCTGCTTCAGCGAGTAGCTCCCGGAATAGGCGGTCTGTCCGGCCGAATTCGTGATCGTGATCGTCGCGCTGGTATCTTTTTCCGATTGAAAATTCCAGGTCGCCGATTTGTCGAACACCGCTTTACTGCCGTCGACCGCGACGTTGCTGCCGACATAGACCAGCGCCTGCGTCGCCTGGGCGCTCTTTTCGATCTCCACCAGCGACTTCAGCTGGTCGTTCGACTTGAGCTGCTGCTCGATGCCGGCGAACTGCACCAGCTGCTGGGTGAACTGGTTGGTGTCGAGCGGATCCAGCGGGTTCTGGTGCTGAAGCTGCGTGGTCAGCAGCGTCAGGAAGGTCTGGAAATTATCCGCGATTCCCGTCGTCGCCGTCGAAGCGGTGTTGTTGCTCGTGGCGTTGCCGGTCCCGGGCGCCGAGACGACCGTCGTCGGCATTGTTGCATCGACTGCCATGGCGCTCTCCTTTAAATCCTGATGTCGACGCCGCCGCTCGAACCGAGCATGCGGCCGTAGCTGCGTCCGGCGACGACGGGCGGAACATTGTCTTCCTCGCCGACGACGAGGCGATGGGCGTTGGGATTGGACTGGTTGCCGTCGTTCTGGCCCTGCGAAGACTGGTCGCGCAGACTGAACTGCAGGCCGCCATTGCCGGTCGAAAGCCCGGCATTGTCGAGCGCGCGCTGCAGCTGGTTGGCGTCCTGACGCAGCATCGACAGCGTTTCCGGCCGTTCGACCGTCAGGTGCGACGTCACCTGGCCATGGCGGTCGACATCGATGCGGACATCGATGCGGCCGAGTTCGGCGGGATCGAGCCGGATTTCGAAGCGGCTCTTGCCGCTCTTGGCAGAGGCGGCGATTTCCATCGCGAGTCCGCTCACCGGTACCGGCGCGCTTGTGGCGGCCGTGGCGGTGAGCTGGGCAGCAGTTGCCGGCGTCGTGGCGGCCGCACCCGGTTGCTGCGCCTGGATTGCGCCGGCAGCCTGCAGGCCGTTGCCGGAGGAGTTGGCTGGCGTCTGGCCGATATCAGCCGCGGCAAGATGCGCGTGGGTCTGGGCGTTAGCCGCCGCCGGCGTGATGGAATTGCCTGACGCGTCGGCCTTCACGGCATCGGCGATGCCATCGTCGGATTTCGGTTTGGCTGCGGCTTCGGTCGGCGCCGTGACGGCGGGCACGATCGTATCGGCGGCAGGTGTTGCGGGCGCGGCGGAGTCAGTGGTGCCGGCCTGCTCGACCACCGTCGTGGCGCCCTTTTTGGCGAGATCGGGGTTCTTGAGCTGCGTGGTAGGTTTGGTGACGGCAGGCGTCGCCGCGACTACTGAAGCGGCCTCGACGAGGCCGCTCGCGATGGAGGCGTCGGTGGATGTGGCCTGGGCATTGATGGCTTGGGCAGCGCCGCCCTGCGCACCGGTCTTGACGGCGCCTTCGGCCTGCGCGGTGTTCGCGGCGTCGGGCTGGGTTGTGCTAGCGCCGGTCTCGGTGGCGGAAGTGGCGGGCGCTGTCTCGGCGGCGAGCGAAGCGGAGGCTGCGATCGCCGCGGCGGCGATCGCAAGCGGTGCAGTTGCCTTGTCGGTTGCTTGCGTCGCGGAAGGTGTCGTTGCCGGCGTTGCGGCCGCAGGGATGACAACCGCGATGGCGTCGGCCGTCACCACGGCCGCTGCATCCTGTGCTGTTTCGGTCTGATCGGTTACCGGGGAGGCGTCGCCGGACGATGACTGCGTTGTCTCGTCGGATTTCGCGACATCGGACTTCGCCGCATCAGTCTTCGATTTGGCGCGGCGGGTTGTTCCCGTCTTGGTGTCGGTATCGCTTTTGGTATCGGTATCGGCCTTGTTGTCGTCGCGTGCCTTGTCGCTGCGCGCGTTCACCGCGGCGTTGCGATCATTCGAATCGTTGCTTGCGGCCTTGTCGGCCTTGTCAGATGCGGCAGCCTTGTCGCGCGAGCGGTTGTCGGATGCGGCTTGCGCCTCGTCGGAGCGGCGCGGGGCGGGCGCGTTGTCCTGGGGGCGATTGTCGTTGTTGCTGGCGGCCGTGTTGCTGTCGACCAGCGCCGCGAAGCTGTCGTTTCTGGCGGACGGTTCGGAATCCGATCGGGCGGACCTTGTCGCCGCGGTCTGGAAAGATGTGTTTGCCGATACTTCTGATGTGACACTAACCACGGGCGATCCTCGCGCTGAGCTCTCGGCCACCTATTCAGCAAGGACCGGGCCACCCGCTGCGGCGATAAATATCAAGTTATTTCAATATCTTGCGGGAGCGCCCGTTAAATTACGGAGCCTGTTCGCAACCCCCTTTTCTGCCCGGCGGCAAGATTTGCCGTCCTGGATACGCTCCAAAATGGGGATCGGCTGATTGCCTCGCGCGAATACGGCCTATATTAAAGAGCGGCGTCAGATCCGGCCCGGTATGGCCGAATGACGTCCTAAGGCCTTATAATAAAAGGCATTTTAACCCTGGCCGTGAGCCGCATGGCGCGCTTGCGATTGAAGTCGATGACCCCTGGCATGCGAAACAGTCTGGATCTCGAAGGCCGTCCGCAGGACACGCGGATCGTGGTGGCCATGTCGGGCGGCGTCGATTCCTCGGTGACGGCTGCCTTGCTGAAGTCCGAAGGCTATGACGTGGTCGGGATCACGCTGCAGCTTTACGACCATGGCGCGGCCACCCATCGCAAGGGCGCCTGCTGCGCCGGCCGTGACATCCACGACGCCCGCAATGTCGCCGAACGGATCGGCATTCCGCATTACGTGCTCGACTATGAAAGCCGTTTCCGCGAATCCGTAATCGACAATTTTGCCGACAGCTACGCGCTCGGCGAAACGCCGGTGCCCTGCATCGAGTGCAACCGCTCGATCAAGTTTCGCGATCTGTTGGCGACCGCGCGCGAACTCGGCGCGAGCGCGCTCGCGACCGGACACTATGTCGCCTCGCGCCGCCTCGCCGACGGATCGCGCGCGCTGGTGTGCGCTGCGGACGCCGATCGCGACCAGAGCTATTTCCTGTTCGCGACCACGCGCGAGCAGCTCGACTACCTGCGCTTTCCGCTCGGCGACATGACCAAGCCGCAGACGCGCGAACTGGCGCGGCGTTTCGGCCTCGAAATCGCCGACAAGCAGGACAGCCAGGACATCTGCTTCGTGCCGACCGGGCGCTACACCGATATCATCGGCCGTCTGAAGCCCGGTGCGATCGAGCCCGGCGACATCGTCGATCTCGAAGGCCGTACCATCGGCCGGCATCAGGGCATCGTTCATTTCACGGTCGGCCAGCGCAAGGGGCTCGGCATCGCCGCCGGCGCGCCGCTCTATGTCGTCAAGCTCGATGCCGCCAGCCGCCGCGTCGTGGTGGGGCCGCGCGAGGCGTTGCGGATGGATCGGATTCGTCTTCGCGACGTCAACTGGATCGGCGACGGCGCGCTGGAGCGCGTGATCGGCGATGGCATCGAGATGTTCGTGCGCGTGCGTTCGACACGGGCGCCGCAGCCGGCCTGGCTGCGCGCGGTCGACGGCGGTTATGAGGTCGAACTCGTGGCCGGCGAAGAGGGCGTCTCGCCCGGCCAGGCCTGCGTGTTCTACGATGCGCCGGCGGGACAGGCGCGCGTGCTCGGCGGCGGATTCATCAAGAGCGCGACCGCAACGATCGCAGCGGCGAGGGCAGGGGCGCGGCCAATTTCCGCGCCGCTCGCCGAGGTGATGCGCAGCTAGAGCATGATCCGGAAAAGTGGAAACCGGTTTTCCGAAAAGATCATGCTCAAACAAAGAGATGAGATCATGATGTGATTTGATAAAATCGCATCATGATCGAAGAAAAATCGGGGCAGAGGGAATGGCTGGGGACATCGACCGCGAGGGGGTCGAAAAGGCTTATGGGCGCTGGGCGCCGGTCTACGATCTGGTTTTCGGCAAGGTGTTCGACGAGGGTCGCCGGTCGACCATCGCGGAAGCCGACAAGATCGGCGGACGTGTTCTCGACGTCGGTGTCGGCACCGGGCTGTCGCTGTCCGAATATTCGCGCAATACGAAATTGTGCGGCGTCGACATTTCCGAGCCGATGCTGCGCCGCGCGCTCAAGCGCGTGCGCGAGTTCGGCCTGACCAATGTCGAAACGCTTGCGGTGATGGACGCCAAGAATCTCGCGTTCAAGGACTCATGTTTCGACGCGGTGGTGGCGCAATATGTCATCACGGCGGTGCCGGATCCGGAACGCACGCTGGATGATTTCATCCGCGTGCTCAAGCCCGGCGGCGAGCTCATTCTGGTCAATCATATCGGCGCCGAAAGCGGCCCGCGCCGCATGTTCGAACTGGCGTTCGCGCCGCTGGCGCGCAGGCTCGGCTGGCGGCCGGAATTCCCCTGGGAACGGCTGACCAATTGGGCCGCCAAACATGGCGGCGTCACTTTGACCGAACGGCGGCCGATGCCGCCGATGGGGCATTTTTCGCTGATCCGTTTTCGGAAATCGTGACGCTCGTGGCGTTTTTGGGCGAAGCGGACGCCGGTTCGCATCAAGAAAACGCGTAAGGGAAGCAGCGACAGTTTGACTGCGGAACATCCGCGCGTGCAGGCCGTTTCCTTCCTATGGCAATGAAACACGCCCTTCTGATCTCATGTGTGCTGATGGCGGCCGCCGACGTGGCGACGGCCCAGGCGCCGCCCGCTCCTGCAACGCCGCCCGCCAAGACGGCGCCGCCCTCGCCGGAACGCGCGGCCAATTGCGCCCCCATGCAGCCGAAGCCGAATTCCGGCACGGCGGTTCCGGACGGGACCACCACCGGCCAGCGGGCCGAGCCGCTCGGCGACAAGCTGGCGCGCTCGGACGGCGTATTGTGCCCGCCGCCGGGCGTCGATCCCGAAATGCACGCGCCTGCGCCGGACACCGGCAAGACGCCCGTGATTCCGCCACCCGGCAGCCCCGGCGGCGACCCGACAATCCGGCCGAAATAGCGCTATTTTGCAGATGCTTGGCTGAACCGCCGGCTTTGCTTGACAGGTCCGCGACCCACTCCTTATATGCCGCGCGTTCGCGAATGCGGTATGGTGTGCCGCGATGGTGAACCGTGGCGAGGTAGCTCAGCTGGTTAGAGCACGGGAATCATAATCCTGGGGTCGGGGGTTCGAGTCCCTCTCTCGCTACCACATCGTCGCTAAAGCATTGAATTCAAACGAACTTGATCAGTTGCCTCTAGTTCCAAGGGATGTCACACGCATACAGCCACGCGGATAATTTGGCAACGTTGGCGCCGCCCTGAAGCGTTTGGGCTTTTTCGAATCCGCCCGTGGTTCCTAAAATAACTCCGCTTGGATATCGTCCGTTCCGGTCATAGCCTGCGATAGCGCGACTTCGGGCCCCGCCAGCGCCACGCCAAACCACGGGTCCGATCCGCGGATCACCCAGTCCAGGTTCAACGCTTCGTTGATGGGCACCCAGGCATCCTGACCATCCGCGGTGCGGCGACGCAGATGCATGTCGCGGGCCGGCAGATAGTTGCCGTTGCCCCAGCGGTGCCACAGCTTTCGGGCGGGCCGGTAAGCGCTCCCCGCTTCGGCGCGCGCCAGCACGTGATTGAGATAGGTGCGCCGGCGGCGCGAGGCGTGCCAGAGATAGTCGGGCAGCGCCTGCAACGTTTCCAAGAGGCCATCGGCGAAAAAGCCGCGGCTGTAACGGTACGCGTCGTGACGCCGTTCGACCATGCTGCTGCCCTGGATCTTGAGGCTGGCGAGCATCAGGCTCAGCAGCCAGTATTCGGCCTGATGGCGCTCCAGCTTGACCAAGCGGCCGGCGGTCTGGACATCCAGGGCGGGCGGCGCCAGCAGGTCGAACAGCGGGCCAATTCTATTTGCGGCGAAGGCCGGTTCTTCCACCACGCGACACAGCGCGATCATCCAGGCGGTGTGGCCGAATTCGTCGGTGGCCGAGAGATCGGCGCCGCGCCGCACCAGCACCTCCGCCAGGGCCACGTTGCCGGCCCGCGCCGCCATCATCAGGGGCGTCCAGCCGCTGGGGACGCGGTGGTCGACGCCGTAGAGGTCGCAATCGGCCAGCACCGGTTTGAACGAGCGCTCCGCATAGGGCCGCAACATGCGCTCGCGCTGCGCCTTCATGGCCTTGACAATGGGCTTCTCCGACGTGAGGCCGCTGAAACGATAATAGGTCTCGTCGCTCAGAATGAAGCCGGTGTTCGTCCTGGGCTTCGGACGTTGCGGCATCAGCGCCGCAGCGGCGTGGAACGCCGCCCGGTGCGCCAGGTCCTCGATGAATCTTGGCTGGCCGTGCCACAGCCCATAATCCAGCAGGGCCTGCTTGAGTTTGGCCGACGGATCGGTCTTGAGAAGCGCGCGCGGCTCCAGTGCACGGATGGCGGCCTCCGACCAGGCCGACCATGGCGTCGGCCTGGATTTGAGAAAGGTTTCGCGGATGGCGCGGGCCTGTTCCTGCTTGCCCTGCAATTCCAGCTTGCGCGCTTCCAGCGCCCATTCCTGTTTCGTCGAGGCTTGCACCGCAGCGGTCGCGGCGCCGGCGGCTTCCTTCAGGTCGAGCAGCGCCAACAGCGGATGGCCAATGTCGGATTCCGCCAGCACCAGGGTCTCGACCGCCCGCGTCATGCCGACATACAGTGCGTTGACATAGAACTTGTAGATCTCCAGCGACTTGTCGGCCTTGTCGCGGGCCCGGCGGTATTCCAGTTCGTCTCCCGCGATATCGGCCGCGCTGACATCCTTGCCGATTTCCGCATAGGCTGATCTGGCGGAGGAAATCAGGTTGAACAGGATGACATGCGGATATTCGAGGCCCTTGACCTCGTGCACGGAAAACACCAGCGGGGTGCGGAAATGCGACCGCGCCGCCGCCTTGTCTTCATCGCGCAGCACGATGACGGCGTGATTGACCGAGGCGTGCGAGCACGCATCGAGATCGCGTAGCGTGGCCTCCTTCGCGGCCAGCAATTGCACCGAGCCGGGCTCAATGGAGGCGCAGGTGACAAGAAAATTGCTCTCCCGGTCGATCGAGCCGAAGCGTGCCTGCTTGATTTTGAGCAGACGATTGGCGATCTCGGTCACCGCCTTCGTGTTGCGAAAATTGGCCCGCAGCACCGCCATCTTGCCCGATGCGATGTCGTCGCCGCCGCCCTCTCGCCAGAACAGCGCGCGCACCGCCGCCCAAGAGAAAAAATTGGGATGGACGATCTGATGGGCGTCGCCGCACAACAGGAAATGCGCCGAATTTTTCAGCGTGGCGAGAATCAGTGCAAGCTGGGCGATGGTGAAGTCCTGCACCTCGTCGATCACCACGAAGTCGTAGGTCGGCTCGGCCAAAGGCCGCCACGCTTGCGCCGTCAGGTTGAGATCATAACGCCCGGCCTGCTTCAGCCACGGCACGTAACGGCCGTAAAGCCCATGCACATTTGCCCGCGCAGTGCCGGCCGGGAACAGCGACTGGCGAACGCCGAGCGCCTGGTACTCGTCAAGGCTCAAGGGAGCATCCGGTCTCGCCCCGATGACGCCGCGAAACTCCTCGAACAGCGCGAAGCCATCGGCATCGTGCACGTCGCGCAGCGTCGCGCGGTTGCGATTGAACCAGGGTTCGAAATCGGCCAGCCGCACCTCGCTCCCGGCCGGGACCTGAATGGTTTCCAGAAACTCGCGGTAGCTCAGGAACTCAACTTCCTGGTCTCCGTTCTCATAACCATGCGCGCCATAGAGGCCGCGCGCCGACTGGGCGAGATAGGCCGATTGCGTGACATAGAGCACCCGGCCCGCTGCCTCGCGCAGCTTGGTCAGGGTCACCGCCGTCTTGCCCGAGCCTGCCGGCCCCAGCACCACGATCGGCACCGGCGAGCGCCGGACCTCTTCCTGGACGTCATCGAATACGATGGGCTTGTCGAGCAGCACAAACTGATCGCGGGTCGGATGCAGCCAGGTCAGCCGGATCGGATTGGCGGCGGGTACATCCTGCACCAGGGCGTCCGCGGAGGCCACATCCGCGGTCTCCTCGACCTTGCCGGCATCGACCCTAGCGCCGCGCAAAAATCGGGATTTTTCATAGGCGTGGTTGTCGATGATTTCGAGAAACAGGCAGACCGTCTCGCCGCCGTGGCGGACGAACTGCATGAGCAGCCGGCTCTTGTCGTCCAGTTTGGCCCGCCAGTACGGCGTCGGCGCCAGCTTTCTGATCCCCGCGGCGCGAAAATCCTCGCGCGCGATGGCCGCGCGGATCCGCGCCAGCGGCTTCTGCAGGCGGTGAGTGTCCAGCCCCTGATAGGTCAAGATTCGCATGACCAAGTATAGCAAGGAACGCTAAGGGCGGGCTATCAGGGCAGGGAGGGTGTCCAAAGGAAATGCGGTTGGATAAGGAGGGTGGAGCGCGGGCAAACAACCGCCTTTATGGAGTGGCTTTCGCACATCAACGACGAACTGCCGAAACCGTTCGATCTGTCCCCTTGTGTGTTGCCGGATCCGCCTCGAACGCTTGCTTTCCCTTTGCGGCCCATAGCACGCGCGCCTGTTCGCCCTGATCGCTTTGAAGCTTGTCGGCCATCCAGAGCAGCGCTCCCAGGATGGTGGCGCGATCATCGCCGGTCAGGTCCACGACACGAGCCTTGACCACAAGGCCGCCAAGTTCGATCAGGTGCCGCGTGCGCTTGCGGCGCTCGACGTGCCATGCGCGCATATCATGCCGCGCCCTTGCTGCCTGTTGACGGTTGCGCGCCGCCCGGTTGCGCCCGAGCGCCGCCAGTGTGGCGCTCAGCTGCCGGTGCAGTTCGCCGCGCCCGGCCCTGAAAGAACGCGGCCCCGCGTTTTGCCCAGGCCTCCTTCCTTGCAGGGTCCTTCGTCTCGGCCAGCATGATCAGCGCGCCCGCCAGTTCATTGGTGCCGAGGCTATCTGCCCCGGTGGCGATGACCAGTTCGCCGAGCTCCTCCACCTTGCGGCTCTTGAGGTCGCGCGCCTTGTCCCCAAGCGCCTTCAGTTCGGCATCAAAGTCCCGTGGCTTGCGCATCACATTCTCCAGCAATGTTGACAAGGGATGATAGTTGAGCCCTGGGCATAATGCTGTAAGGTTACCGGGACGGCTTGAGACGGTGTAGTCCCGCCCGAGAATTTTTCGAGGGAGGGCGCGCTTATACGTCGTTCCGACGTGCGCTTCGCCGTGCCAATGATCCGGTCGCGATGGCGATCTATCATCTTCACGTCAAGGTCATTGGCCGCAAGTCCGGCTCCAGCGCGGTGGCGTCAGCCGCCTACCGCTCGGGTTCGCGGCTGCGCGACGAGCGGCTTGATCGTAGCCACGATTTTTCCTCCAAGCGCGGCGTCGTCCATTCCGAGGTGATGCTGCCGGAGAACGCGCCGGAGGCATGGAGCGACCGCGAACGGTTGTGGAACGATGTCGAGGCCTTCGAGGTCCGCAGGGATGCTCAGCTTGCCCGCGAGGTCGAATTCGCCCTTCCGCGCGAGATGACACAGGCACAGGGCATCGAACTCGCCCGCGACTTCGTGCAGACCGAGTTCGTCGATCAGGGCATGATCGCCGATCTCAATGTGCATTGGGACACCGGCGAAGACGGCATGCCCAAACCCCATGCGCATGTCATGCTGACCATGCGCGCGGTGGACGAGAACGGTTTTGGCCAGAAGGTGCGGGAGTGGAACCGCACGGAGATGGTGCAGCGCTGGCGTGAGCGCTGGGCCGAGCTTGCCAACGAGCGCCTTGCCGAACTCGACATCGATGCACGCATCGACCATCGCAGCTTCGAGGCGCAGGGGATCGCGCTGGAGCCGCAAACCCAGATCGGCGCATCCGCGCAGCGTATCGAGGGCGAAGGGTTCGAGGCCGCCGACCGCGCGGACATGCACCGCGAGATTGCACGCGGCAATGGCGAGAGGATCATCGCGAATCCCGATCTGGGGCTGGATGCGATCACGCATCAGCAATCGACCTTCTCGCGCCGCGACATGGCGAAGTTCGCGCACCGCCACAGCGACGAGATCGATCAGTTCAACGCGGTGATGGGCGCGATGCGCGGCGCGCCCGATCTGGTCGAACTCGGCAGGGACGGACGCGGCGAAGACCGCTTCACCACCCGCGACATGATCGAGGTCGAACGGCGCCTGCACCATGCCGCCGAACTCATGGCGGAACGGGAGCGCCATGAAGTCGATGACAGGGACAGACAAACCGCGCTGGCGCGCGCCGAACAGCGCGGCCTTGTTCTGTCCGGCGAGCAGGACGACGCTCTGGCCCATATCACGGACGGGCGCGATTTGGGCGTCGTGGTCGGCTACGCCGGGACGGGAAAGAGCGCGATGCTGGGCCTGGCGCGGGAGGCCTGGGAAGCGGCGGGCTACGAGGTCCGGGGCGTGGCGCTTTCCGGCATCGCCGCGGAAAGTCTCGAAAGCGGATCGGGCATCGCGTCGCGGACCATCGCCAGCATGGAGCATGGCTGGGGACAGGGCCGCGACCTGCTTACCGCGCGCGATGTTCTGGTGATCGACGAGGCCGGCATGGTCGGCACGCGCCAGTTGGGGCGTGTTATGTCCCATGCTGCCGAGGCCGGTGCGAAAATTGTGCTGGTCGGCGATATCAAGCAGTTGCAATCCATCGAGGCGGGCGCGGCCTTTCGCTCAATTCACGAGCGTCATGGCGGCGCGGAAATCGGCGAAGTGCGCCGTCAGCGGGAGGACTGGCAGCGCGAAGCAACGCGCGATCTGGCGACCGGCAGAACCGGCAAATCGATCCGTGCCTATGACGCGCATGGCATGGTGCATGAGGCGGCGACAAGGGATGAAGCGCGCAACGATCGATCGACCGCTGGGACCGCGACCGCCAGTCAGCGCCGGAGCGCAGCCGGATCATCCTCACGCATACGAACGACGAGGTACGCGCACTCAACGAGGTGGCGCGCGAGCGGATGCGGGTGGCCGGCGATCTGGGCGATGAGGTGCGTCTCACGGTCGAACGCGGAGAGCGGAGTTTCGCGAGCGGGGACCGCGTCATGTTTCTGCAAAACGAACGTGGTCTTGGCGTGAAGAACGGCACGCTCGGCACCGTCGCGCAGGTCAGCGTGCAATCTATGACCGTGCAGACCGACGATGGTCGATCCGTGCGCTTCGACCTTAAGGACTATAACCGGATCGACCACGGCTTTGCCGCAACCATCCACAAGGCGCAGGGCATGACGGTGGACCGCACCCATGTGCTGGCGACGCCCGGCATGGACGCCCGTGGCAGCTATGTCGCCCTGTCGCGGCACCGCGACGGCATGGACCTGCATTATGGCCAGGACGATTTTCCAATCAAGACCGGCTCACCCGCACTTTGTCGCGCGATCGGGCCAAGGACATGGCGTCCGATTACCAACGCGCCGATCCAGTACAGAGCTATGCCGAGCGACGGGGGATCACCTTCCGCGAGCGCGTGGCCGAGATCGTGCGCAAGGTCGTGCCGGAAAAGGTCCGCAACATGTTCGACAGCCTGCGCCCGTCCGCAGATCGCGCGCGCGGGCCAGAAAGGGAGGAAGCACACCGAAGTCCGTCGCGCCCACGAGAGAGACCGCCGAGGATCGCGAGGCGGCGTTGCGGAAAGCCCGAACCGACGCCCTCAAGCGCCATGCTCGCGCCGTGGACGCCATATTCAGCGCCGAGGATGCGGGCGGCAAGGCGAGCCCTGAGCAGGTGAAGGAATTGCAGGAGGCCCGCAAGGTCTTCGAGCAGGTGCGGCCCTATGGCTCGCACGACGCCGAAGCCGCCTACAAGAAAAATCCGGAACTTGTCAGCGAGGCGGCTGACGGCCAAGTCAACCGCGCTATCCGCGCTCTCCAGCTCGAAACCGAGCTGCGCGCCGATCCCGAGCCGCCGGGCCGATCGTTTCGTGGAACGCTGGCAGAAGCTCGACCAGACCAGCCTGCGCCAGTATCAGGCGGGCGACATGTCCGGCTACAAGGCCACGCGCTCGGCGATGGGCGACATGGCGAAGAGCCTCGAACGCGATCCGCAACTGGAATCCATCCTTGCCAACCGCAAGAAGGATCTCGGCATCGGGATCGAACTCAGGTCGCCGGCTCGGCATCGAACTCGCCTTCAGCCACGGCATCGACCTCGGTAGAGGCCGGGGCATCGGGAATTTCGAGCCATCCTATTTGCCGCCGTCTCTGCGCCACGTTACGGCAAGTCGAAAAAACCCTCTTGCCCAGCTGCAACTCCTTGTCCTGTCTGGTCTCAGAAGCCGTCAGAAACCATCAGCAGGAGGCGGCACGGCCATGCGCGAAGACCGTATCATCCGTCTGAAACTTTCCTCCCGGACCGGGCTGTCCCGATCCACCATCTACCGCAAGATTGCCGAGGGCACTTTCCCGGCCCAGCTCAAAATCAGCACCAACGGGACCGGGTGGCATAATCCGACATCAACCGCTGGATCGCAGATCCCGTCTCGTGGCGTCCGAAACGCAACTTCGATGAAGTCCGGCAATGTCGGTGGTTGCCTGCCTTCCGCCAGACCGGCAGCATGTCCTTTTGCTGCTGGCGGGATGGAACCGGACCGGCAGCAGCCCCTCAAGCCCAGGCCGCTGCGCGGCGGCGCGTACCGCGCCGGGCTGGACCCGCCTGCTGGCCGGCCCGGCGCGGGGCTCTCCAGCACGCAAAGACGGATTGGGGGCGCACTGCGCTCCCATGCGAACGGGAGGTGGAGCGGCTTGATTGTCATCCATTGGATTATCTTTTTGATTGCAGCAACTAATCATTGGATTAGTATCGTGCCATGGCTGGAACGGTTCCTATCACCGTCATCGAGACGCCGGAGTTCTTGGCGGCAGCGACCCGCAAGCTCATCAGCGACGAGGAGCGGGCGCTGCTGGTGGATTACCTCGCCTACAACCCACGGCAGGCGATCTGATCCCGGGAACAGGTGGCGTTCGAAAACTGCGATGGGCCTTGGAGGGCCGAGGCAAACGCGGCGGCGCGCGGGTGATCTACTTTCATCATGACGCCGGCATGCCGCTCTTTGCGCTCACCGCCTACGCCAAGAACGAGCGGGCCGATCTGAGCCAGCAGGACCGCAACGACTTCCGCCAGCTCACAGCGTTGCTGGTCGAAGCCAGCAAGAGGAGAACACGATGAGCAAAGTTGCCGACAGCATCCGGCGCGGCCTTCAGGAAGCTCTGGTCTATGCCGAGGGCAAGGCCGACGAGCGCGCCTATCGTGTCCATGTGCCGGAGCAGATCGACGTGAAGGCGATCCGGGCCCGCCTGGACATGACGCAGGATGAGTTCGCCGGGCGCTTCGGATTCAGCGTCAACACGCTGCGCCATTGGGAACAGGGAATGCGCCGGCCGGAGGGGCCAACTCGCGCCTATCTTCTGGTGATTGAACGTGCGCCCAAGGCGGTCCAGAAAGCCTTGCAGTCCGCGTGACCGGGCTGGCAGTCTCCGCCATCCATCCTGTTTTCCGCCGTTTCTTCGCTACTGCCACGCGATGAGGTTTTTCGTCTTCACAGCCTGAAAT
>CAWIZF010000024.1:0-15232 GCA_963840465.1 uncultured Alphaproteobacteria bacterium
TTCGCGCATCATCTTCGCGGTCGGGCCCTTGACGGCCTGCCCGCCGATGATCGGCGACACCGCGACGACCGGTGCACCACTCGCCTTGATCGCATCGCGCATGCCGGGGATCGCGAGAATTGGCTCGACACTGATGAAGGGATTGGACGGACAGATGATCACCGCCCGCACGTCGCCCGAGCGCAGCGCCGCCGTGATGTCGGCCTGCGGCCGGGCAAGCGTCACGCCGTCGAAAGCCAGCTCATGGACAACCGGCCGGCACTGCTGGCGCACGAAATAGTCCTGGAAGTCGATCCAGCCCTCCTCGCCGCGCACACGGGTGCGCACGCGGTCGTCGCTCATCGGCACCACGCGGGCACCGATGCCGAGGCGCCGGCAAATGTCTGATGTCACCTCGGATAGTGTCTGCCCGAGGCGCAGGCGACGGGTGCGCTCGACATGCAGCGCCAGATCGCGATCGCCGAGCCGAAACCAGTCCTCGCCGCCGAGCGCGCCGATGCTGTCCATGAACGACCACGTCTCGTCACGCCGGCCCCAGCCGGTCGCGGGATTGTCGATGCCCGCGAGCGCGTAGGTCAGCGTGTCGATATCGGGCGAGATGCTCAGCCCAAGATGCTCGAAATCGTCGCCGGTGTTGGCGACCACGAGCAGTTCGTCGGCCGGCAGGACGCGGCTCAGACCGAGCGCCAGTTTCGCGCCGCCGACCCCGCCGGACAGCGCCACGACCAGTCGTTTGCTCATCGGAACATGTCCTCGGCGGCGGGCCGCACCAGCTCGGACGCAGCATTGTCCGGACCGCGCCATGTCAGGCCGCGCACGATCACGACGGGCTGGCCTTCGGCCCCCTGCCCCATCACCAGCGACGCTGCAGCAGCGATCTCGTCCGCATGCCCGGTGACGCTGACCTGAAGCTCGCGGCCGAACAGATCGGGCGAGCCTCGCAGATCCATCAGCGACGGCAGGCCGGCGGCACCAATCGCAACGCCGCAGGTGCCGCGCCGCCAGGCACGGCCAAAGCTGTCGCTGATGATCACGGCGACCGGCACGCCGAAACTTTGCGACAGGCGCTTCCTCAATATCGCCGCGCTGCCGTCGGGATCGACCGGCAGCAGCAGGGCCCGCTGGGGATCATCGGGCGAGCCTACGTTGGACTGGTCGATGCCCGCGTTGGCCATCACCAGGCCGAGCCGGTGCTCGACGATCAGGACACCCGGCCTTGCCCGCACGACGCGCACCGATTCCGACAGGATCAGTTCAACGAGACGCGGATCTTTCTGGACCTTGCCGGCGAGTTCGATCGCCTCCGTCGAGGGCTTGACGGTCGCAAGATCGACCATGCGCCCTTCGGCCTTGGACACGATCTTCTGCGTCAGCACGAAGACGTCGCCGCCACGTGGCACGATGCCACCGCGCGCCAGCCCCTCACCGATCAAGGCGACGAGATCGTCGTCCTTGGCTATCCGCGGAATGCCGGGGACGGCAAGGAGCTCGATAGCGCTGCTGCGTTGCATCGGCCGGTCCCGCGCGCTCAACCGAAACGCTTGCGAAGGCGCGGCAGCACATGCTCACCGTAGAGTTTCAGGAAGCGCGCCTGGTCTGGTCCCGGCGCGTGGAACACCAGATGCCGGAAGCCGAGACCGACATAGTAACCGATCCGCTCGACGTGCTCGTCGGCGTCGCTGGAGACGATCCATCGACTGGCGGCGCGCTCCAGCGGCAGCGCGTCGGCGAGGCGCTGCATCTCGACGGGATCCTCGACCGTCATCTTTTCCTCCGGCGTCAGCGCCAGCGCCGCCCAGTGGCGCGTGTCCTCGAGCGCACGCGCCTTGTCGGTGTCGAACGACACCTTGACCTCGATCATGCGATCGTAGGACCGCGACGGATCCTCCGACGCCGCGATGCCTTCGGCGACCTTCGGCAACAGGGTCTCGGTATAGAGCTCCGGCTTCTTGCCGCTCGTGCAAATGAACCCCTCGGCAGAGCGGCCGGCGTAACGCGCGACGAGAGCACCTGCGGCAGCGACATAGATCGGCACCGGCGTATCCGGGCGGTCGTAGATCGTCGCCTTCTCGGTCTTGTAGTACTGGCCCTCGAAGCTGACCCGCTCCTGGGTCCAGAGCGCCCTGATCAGCGTGACGGATTCACGCAGGCGAGCGAAGCGCTCCTTGAATTCCGGCCAGGGTTGGCCGGTCGAAGGCACCTCGTTGAGTCCTTCGCCGGTGCCGATGCCGAGCACGACGCGTCCCGGGAACATCGCACCCATCGTGCCGAACGCCTGGGCGACGATGGAAGGATGGTAGCGGAAGGTCGGCGTCAGCACGCTGGTGCCGATAACGACGCGCGACGTTTTCGCGCCGAGCGCGCCCAGCCAGGTCAGCGAAAATGGTGCATGGCCGTCGACATGCTTCCATGGCTGAAAGTGATCGCTGATGAAGACCGAATCGAACCCGACTTCCTCGGCAAGACAGGAGAAGCCCAGCAGCGCGCCCGGCGCGAATTGCTCCGCCGATGCCTTGTATCCGAGCTTGATCACCGCAAATCTCCTGGCTGGCGCCGGCCGATGCCGAGGCCATGGTACACGTGGTGGAAATCTATAGATTAGCGGGAAAGCAGCGACCAGCCAAAAAGGGGAAGCGACCATGCATCTCGGAATAGCCCTGCCTTTCGGCGACATCGGTGGCGATGGCCCGATCGTGCGCGAATACGCCGAGCTCGCCGAGGCCGAAGGTTACGACGGCCTGACGCTGGCGGACCACGTGCTCGGCGGCAACCCGGCGAACCCCGCCAGCGGCCGTGCGGGCGGGCTCGGCCTGTTCCACGATCCCTTCGTGGCGTTCGGCTTCATCGCTGCCTGCACGAAGAAGGTCGAACTCTCCACCCAGGTGCTGATCCTCGCGCAGCGTCAGACCGTGCTGGTTGCCAAGCAGGCCGCCAGTCTCGACGTGCTCAGCGGCGGCCGCTTCCGGTTCGGCATCGGCGTCGGCTGGAACGAGATGGAGTTCGTCGGCCTCAACGAGAATTTCCACAACAGGGGCAAGCGGTCCGAGGAACAGGTCCAGGTGATGCAAGCGCTGTGGGCCGATCCATACGTTACGTTCGAGGGCAAGTGGCACCGCCTTCCGGACGCCGGCATCAATCCCCGGCCGCCACAGCGCAAAATTCCGCTGTGGTTCGGCGGTCACATGGACGTGACGCTGCAGCGGATCGCAAAATGGGGCGACGGCTGGATGATGCTGTCTGAACCGCCGGGACCCAAGGCCGTCGCCGAATTCGACAAGCTGCGCCGCCTGGTGGAAGCCGAGGGACGCGATCCGGCGTCGGTTGGCTTGGAAGTCTGGACCTCGACCGGCACCGGCACCGAAAAGGACTGGCGCGAGGAAATCAGCTTCTGGAAGCAGGCAGGCGTCACGCATGTCACGCTGCACAACACCTTCGGCGGCTACCACCACAAGCGCATGGCCGGCCGGAGCATGACCGACCATGTCAACGCGATGCGCCGCTACCGCAACGCCGTCGCCGATCTGCTCTGAGGGCAGCACACGTGCCTCAGGTATCGGCGAGCGCGGCCAGCATGCGGTCGCGGGCGGCGAAATCGCCGTCGGCGTGGACGGGCTGCAGGCAGACATGCGTGGCGCCGGCCGCGAAATGCTCTCGCAGGCCACGCTTGATCGTGTCGGCATCGCCCCACAGGACCATCGCATCGATGAACCGGTCGCTGCCGCCGTCGGCAAGCTCATCCTCGGTAAAGCCCTGGCGCAGCCAGCTGTTGCGGTAGTTCGGCAGCGCCATGTAGCGCGACAGTTCCTTGCGCCCGAGCGCCCGCGCTTTCGCCGGATCGGTCTCGATCGTCACCTTCTGCTCCACCGCAAGCCACTTCGATGGCCCAAGGATCGCGGCGGCCTGCGCCGTATGCTTTGGTGTCACGTTATAGGGGACGGCGCCACGCGACTTGGCAGCGCTCAGCGCCAGCATCTTCGGCCCGAGTGCTGCGACCACGACTGGCAGTTCGCCGGCGGGCGCAGACTTGTTGATGCCGTCGAGATAGGCGCTCATCGCCGCCAACGGCTTGTCGTAGCGATGGCCACGCAGCCCCTCGACCATCGGAATGTGGCTGACGCCGAGGCCGAGAACGAACCGGTCGCCGTAAAGTGCGTTCAGCGAGATCAAGGCGCGCTGCGCGGTAAAGGAATTGCGTGCATAGATGTTGGCGATCGAACTGCCGATCATCAGCTTCTCGCTGCACGACAGCAGCCAGGCCGCCAGCGACATCGACTCATAGCCTCGCGATTCCGGGTACCACAGGTTCGAGTAGCCATTGTTCTCAACCGTGCGCACGAAATCGCGCAGCTGCGATCCGTCGAGCTTATCGGTGCTGTACCACACGCCAAGGCGTCCGAGTTTCATGTCGATTGCCTCCGGTTGAAGGTGCGTGCGAGCCGCTATCGCGCGGCCGAAAGGGACGAAGCCGTGCGAATTGCGAGGTTCCGTCGCTGCGGCGTCGGCCACCACGTACCCTAATGGACTGGATCCAGCACGACCACAGGTATCTCGCGCTCGGTCTTGAGCTGATAGTCGGCGTAGGGCGGCCAAAATTCGAGCGCCTTTTTCCAAAGCCGGAGGCGTTCCTCGCCCTCCGTCGTCCTGGCCCGCGCCTTCATCTTCTTGGTCCCGACTTGTACTTCAACGTCGGGGTTCGCAAGAATGTTGCGATACCAGCCTGGGTGTTCGGGCGCGCCTCCCTTTGAGGCGACTATGAAGTAACTGTCGCCGTCCATTCCGTAAAACAGCGGAAATATGAACTTGTCGCCAGACTTGCGGCCGGTGGTGGTCAGCAGCAGCGACGGCACCGTCAGCTCACCGTCGCTGCGGCACCGTTACCTTGTACATGTGCCCGTCGGTTCCGCCGCTCGAAAGATAGCGGTTCGCGTGCTCGAGCATCCAGTCCGGCAGGTTCGGAGCGAGTTTCGCTTCAGCCATCGTGCCCTCTCATTAAAGCTGTAGAGAACATACCATCGGGCGCCGGATCGGCCAAATCCGAATTCAAGAGCAAGGCGATTTGGCGCTTTAGGGTGACGACGTTGTTGTGTGTTCCGATGGATAATCGTGATGTTGGCCTTCAACGACGTGCAAAGTCAGCCGAACTTCCGCTTTGCGCGCCAGCAGTCGTTCGCCGTGAACATGTGACTTTTAATCCTGGGGTCGAGGGTTCGAGTCCCTCCGCGCTCACAAGAACAATCCCATACATATCACTAGGTTGGTTGAGTTCACCGGGACGGCCTCCGTCCACAAATGCGACATGGGACGGCTGCGGGACGGATCAAAATCGCCGTCTCTATTTCCCTCGCGCGTGTCGTGAGTGAGTTGCGAAACAACCACCCCCTGTCTCAACGGGGGTCGATAGACCTCCTCCCGTTGAGACAGGGATCGGCTGCCGCCGTGTTGAGGTGGTGCAATTATTGCGTTTTGGGCTGGTGGGCGTGATTGTCGCTACTGCGCGAGGAAGCAATCATGATTAGGAACGGGCTCAATTCGCTGGCCGCGGTTTCGCTCAATGGAATCGTCGCTGAAGTTGGTGGCATCCTGATACTTCGTGACGGTCAGATCGCCGGGGGCAACTCCTACGTCTATTATGCCGGGACCTACGAATGTGCCGATGGCAAGTGGACCGGCGAAATGCTGAGCCGGGAGCATACGCCGACGACGCGACCTGTTGCAGAACGGGTTCAACGCATCGGGTTTAGCGGCACATATGATGACGCTGGTGCTGAAGCCGACGTCACCGCCGTGATCGGTAAGAAGCGCGTCCGGTATGACGCAGTTTTGCGCTTTCTCGCATCCGGTTAGATCGTCCCAACGACCGCGCTGATCTGAAACGCTTCCATGGCGATTGGTCCGTCCTGCGAGAGCCGTGTGATACTCCCGAAATTCGTCACGCCATAACTGATGGCCCAACTTTGCGGGCAGTTCCGCCGTGACCGCGCATGCATCTTGCCAGCAATCGGGCGTGGATCGCGGTCATGGGTTCTGACAGAAAGGGGACGGATCACCTTACGACCGATATGCGTCGAGAGCGTGGGCGACCAAGATGCCTGCGCTAAGGACTAAAAGAATTGCTGCGACCACTTCAAAAAACATGGGTCAGCCTAGCTGTACAAATACTGGCTTAATACGATGCCTAGTAAAAAGCCGGCCAGTGCTGCACAGTCAAAAATATTCGAGTCCGGCGCGCTGATTCTGTTGCTGCTGATGATTCCGGGCAACGGTTGCTGCCGGGAAAGAGATGCAATCCTTCGAACTGAGATTAAAAGACCCAAGAAATGGTCGGTTCGCACCTTGTTATTTCTGCAGTTGTAACTGCTGCCGCGCTGGCGGGGTGCTTTGCCTATTTGCTTCGCCCACCCATCGCTTGGGTTGCAGTCGATCAGGAGCCGCATCTTGGCAAGATTACATTCAGTGGCACTGATACAACGGCTTCATTAGGCGCTGACAGGCAGCTAATTGAGAACGAAAAAGCAGCGACAGCCTATTTGGAAGCCGCCCAGGCAATCCTCAGGCGAGCACCAACCGCGCAGGCGTCCGCGAGTGCCGATGAGATACCGATCACGGGACGTATTCCGCTACCTAGAAAGCGTCCGATCCCGCGCCCATAATTTGGGCGGGTTGAATACGAAAAAGCCGCCGCTGCGAAGTTCTCAGCGAAGGCTTTAACGCATTCCTCACGGGAAAGTCTCACCGCGATTGATCGACCAATAACGCCTCGCGGCTAAAGAAGAATTGGACCTTCATGCCGAAATCGCCGCCTCTCCGACTGATGTTGATTTCGGCAATGGTGTAATTTGGGTTGGCAGCTTTCGCTTCCCTATCCGGCAACCCGTTAGGCCCTGCTGAACGGGAGTCGAAGATTCAAATGCCGAGGCCGTCTTCATAAATTCATTCCACGCCGCGTCCGATGACCAGTTCACGTAACCAGAAATCGCGAACGCCAATGCGATTGCGGTTAGAAGGCCGACCGAAACGGTAACGACTGTTCGCTGGGTATTGAACATCGCTCGCCTCCTGCAATCGGGCTGCGATGGCTTTGCATTAATTTGTGATGTTCAGGTGTGAACGGCTTCACTTCTCACGCCGACTTGATGCCCAAGCCGCCGAACTGCGCCGATCTCAGCGACTGTCTCGCTTCCTGGCCATTGCTTGACAGCTAACAGACAGTCCCTTTTCAGGCGTTCCACAGCGATGGCTTTCGTGGGGCGCACCGTCCTCATTTCTTCGCCTTCAGCCCGAGCTCGACCAGGCGGCGGGGTGCGCTTGGGTAGATGGTGCTCGCAATCTGCGTCAGACACGTTCAGGATCCGCGGCAGATGGTCTTTAATCTCGCGTTCAGTTTTGAATTCTCGGCAGCCAGCGACGACCTGATCCTGGTCGGGAGGCCGGCGTTGCGGTGTTGAGCTACAAAGGCAATTTGGCTTCGTTCTGCCAAAAAAGGATGTCAGGAAAAACAAGCATATATGGTATTTTAATACCTCCAAACTCATTCCGCAGTTGGCGGCAGCGGTTCGCTGAGACGCCTGCCGGGGAGCTAGTAAGCCTCGAAATGGACGGCGATACAGTAGCCTTCGCGTACTCAGTACCCGGAGAAAAGGTGCTGGTGCACCTGAAGTTCAATGAGGCCGGCGAGATAGCTCAATGCCGATGTGGGCTGAGCAAGTGAGTGTCAAAGGCTGAATAGCGAGACCGCCTTCGGGCGGTCTTTTGTTGTGTGCATCGCGTTGACTCAACCGTCGCGGCCCGGTGCTCTCCGGTCTGAGAAAGCCATCCGCCGGCTGGTCGAGATCGGGCTAAGGCCAAGGGCTCAAAATGAATAGACAGTTGAGCGTCCTACTTTCCTCTTGATAATTGTCGGCGCAATCACCGCAGGCACTTGGTACTATCGAAGCAGGTGCTGGGGAATGGACGCGTGCGCGGCTGCAAAGGCTGAAAGTCATGAACGTGACAAGCCGAGCGAGACACAGTAGCTATTCGCCGGCAGGTCGAGTTGGGGTTGAAGGCTAAGAAATGACGAGGCCGTGGACTGAGGCCGATCGCATTCGAACTCAAAAGGATGGTGAGGCAAAAAGCCAGCGTGGCCGATATCGCTAGGTCCCTCGGCAGGCGAGTGGGATCTGTGAAAGCGAAGGTCCGGGAAATGGGGCTAGTCCCCCTGAAGAAGTCGCGCCCCGTAGCCATCCGCCGCCTAGTCGAGCTCGGCTTGTCTAAACCATCTGACCCACCGCGCGTTCTATCGACGAGCACAGAGCGTGCAGCTCGCGCAGCGGACCTTGCGGGGAAAGCGGTCGGTCGGCGGAAGAAGCGATAACTCCGATCGACGTCAGGGCTGAATAGAAGTAGTCTTTCGCGAAGTAACGTTCAACCGGGTTAGGATTTCTGGCCAGGGGAGAACTATGATGAGCAGGATGAGCTGGCCGATGATGGCCGCCGTCGTTGTTATGGCCGTGATAGCGCTCATGCTGCTTTCAGGACCGTGGCGTCCAAGAATCGTCGAGAAGGATCCGGGCGGTATGGTTGTCGGCGGTCCGCCGCGACCGCTAGCGCCAGGAACACCGATTACTACGGTACCTGAAACTTCCCGCTAAACGCCGTCCGGTTTGGCGCCCGCAGAGTTGGACCGAGTGCCAGGGAAGCACGCCTGACGATTGCGACGCCTTCCGGCAAACCCTTGATGACTCGACGCCGCCGCCAATCTGAACCAAACTCCCGGCTATAATGCCGGTTGTGGCGGAGTTTGTTATGCGTAAAATCCAATTGGACGCCGTCGATAGTCCCCAATGACGAACGATCAAACCGTTTATCTCGTAGCGGACGATTTCGGAAAATTAGGCCGCGCCTGGCGCGAAGCCGACTACGAAGCGACGGACCTGGAAACCGTTATTCAGGATCTCCTTTCGGGCCAATACAACAATCCGATCCGCGTCGTCGCCTTCAACACTGAAGAGCGATGGTCCGAGGACGTTTCCGAAGATGTGGCTCACGAACTGCGCCGACGCTGCGATCTACAGGCGAGAGTGTGCCGTCCTCCATTCAAGATTTCGTTGAGCGGCACGAGGGTTACGCTTGGCGGCAATTAACATTGCGCCTTGTCTAAGACTTCCCTTTTTAGACCGGCGTCCTATCTTAGCGTTATGCGTAAAGTCAGCGTTTGATCCTTGCATCCCGACCCGCGGGACGAAAGTTCCTGACCGTCCGGAATGGCTTCACGAAGTAAAACACGACGGCTATCGCCTGATCATTCAGCGGGACGGAAAGCGCGTGCGTCTATTCACCCGCAACGGCCATGACTGGACCGACAAGTATCCCCTTATTGTCGAAGCAGCTCTCCGCAACCGGTGCACCTCGTTTGTAATCGATGGCGAAGCTGTCCTGCTCGGCGTCGACGGTAGATCCGACTTCGAGGGGCTGCACAGCCGCAAGCATAACGACGAAGTGCAATTCTATGCCTTCGATATCCTGGTTGCCGCCGGCGAGGACGTTCGCAAGCTACCATTGAGCATGCGCAATACGAACCTATCCCGACTGTTTGCCCGGCGTGTCGATGGCATCTTACTTTCCGATTTCGAACAGGGCGAAATTGGTCGCGACCTCTTCCGGCACGCCTGCCTGATGGGCCTGGAGGGATTGGTCTCAAAACACATGGACCGTCCGTATCGCCCTGGTCGGTCCCCGCACTGGGTCAAGATGAAGAACCCCGAGCATCCGGCTATGGCACGGGTCAAGGATTCTTTCCGATGAGACCTATTCTCCGCGGCAAGTATTTGGACGAACGGCAACGCCGCTCCCCGGCGGACGCGGCGGACAGCCATATGAGATGCCCCGAGTGCGGCGGGTGGCGACCTAGGCGCCGTCGTTGATCACGGGGGGCCACTGCCGCCTCCGGCTATCGATCAGCCGCAATAGTTCCAAAATTAACTTCCCGCGGCGACATCAAGCTTAATTCCGGCTATCGATTGCACGTCACGTTTTCGCCACTAACATTCTCAGTTGCCGGATACACTGCCCAGGTCCGGCATGGCGAAGTAGCCGGGCCGAGCCGTTTGAGATGGACAAACAGAAGCACGACTTAATTTATCAGATCGCCACGGCCGGATTTGTCGTCGCGTTCTTTGTTCTAATGCTCTTTTTGCGCCGTTAACGGCCAGTCGCCACAATAAGCAGCTCCCCGATCAATGCCTGCCGCTCGATAGCGATCGACGAATTTTGGAAGGCGAATGCGGACACCGTCAGAGAACAATGGCAGTAAGGAAAATGACCGCGCTGGCGAACGCCCTACCATGGGTGATGACCCAGGCAAGTCGACCGCCATCCGCAAAATCTTCAAAGTGCTTTGCAATCCGCAACTAGCTGTCGCCCTTCTCAACGCTCAGCTTCAAATTCGAGCTAAAGCAGCAGCCCGATTGCCATGGTCTGTACGCCTGCACGGTCGAATTTATTTCAGGGCTGGTGGAGACGTCGAATTTGGAGATGGCGTTAGCTTAGTGGGCACCGTTGTACCGATCGAAATCGTGTCCCGTGAAGGTTCGCATATTTCGATAGGCGAACACACCTTCATCAACTACGGCGCGTCGATCACTGCGTACCGAGAAGTCAGAAATCGGCCGCCACTGTTTGCTCGGTCATCATCTGTGCATCATTGATCGGAACGAGTATGGCCTCGAGCAGCGCGAGATAGCGCAGGCCGCACCGGTTCTGATCGAGGATCACGTTTGGATTGGCGCCCACGTGATAATTCTTCCTGGCGTTCGCATTGGTCGCAACAGCGCCATCGGCACGGGTAGCGTTGTCACCAGAGATATCCCAGCCAATTGTCTGGCGGTTGGTAATCCGGCTCGCGTCTTGCGTCAAATTTGACGATTGCAAGGATTACTCAGTCGGCCATTTTCAGCGCGGCGTGGACGTTGGCGGAGCGGACCCGGTCATCTCGGGCACCTTCATCATCTCCGTTAAAGTTGAGTAGTTAGGTTAAAACTCGTTTCAAATTGCCCGCCCGAGTTGCGGCCTATACCCATTTCAGTGTCCTGCAATCCGGCGGCTCCATTAGACAGCGCGGGGTCGCTGCGAGTGCGGGACACGGGCCGCCGGCCTCTGTGTTGGAAGCGGGAGGTCGGCGGTCCACCTGTCCAGGAACCTTTCGCACTGCTCACAACTTCGTCTTGTCTCTCTGCATTCATTTCGCTTCACTTCAATTGCAGGTTCTTGGAGCGACAGTTGCCGACCCTTCTGTTTCGCTTCATCCATCTGTTTGCTCCCGCCGCACTGTGCTCCCAAACTCCAAGCGGCGGGAGCTCTCCTGCTGCGCAACGCCTGACGGGCCGTAGTGAATTGCCCGGTTGGAATCGTTTGGCTGCTTTGTTGAACGCTTCAGCATTGCGGCAATGCGCCGGGGATCGTCTCCCGCCCCTACCCGCATAGTTTTCCGCTGGTCTTTCCCGTCTCGTCACACAACGTCACCGCGCCATCGTCCACGAAGTAGAAGAGCGGCTCGATCGCACCGGCATAGTCCGGCGGTCGGGGTGCCGCGGTTTGTATCCACCATGATTTGATTTCAGGATCGGCCTGCTCTACGCGTGCCGGCGGCTTCTGCACCGTGACATGCCGATGCACGGCTTTCGCCTCCCGGCCTCGATCCAGAAGAATGTCGAGCCAGTTCACGCCCTGCCCTTGGTGAAGTCCACGCCATAGACAATGTTGCTGTCCGGCTCCCGGGTCTTCACAAACGACAAGAGCTGTTGCTTATCGTTTGCTCATTGCGAGCAGAGCACGCTTGCGCCGTGAGAACGCGCCCGTTCGTAACGCTCCAGCTGCGCGAGGTTCTAGTCTATCCCCAAGGACCAGGGCGACGGTGCTGATCATCCAGGCGATGAAGTTGGGCCTGTAACTCGGCCTCCAGTTGCCGGAGATGCGCGATCGTGAAGTCGCACTCGGCTTCGCGTTGGAGCTCGCGGCACCGCGCCAGCTTCTCTTCGATTGCCAACATGTCCCGCTCTTGTCCCATGCAGATTAGACGTGCTCGGGCAGGGAAAAGGTTCAAATTCGCCGATCACGAAACGGTGGGAAAATCTTGGGTTGCCCTTGGCAAACTGACATGCTGGTGCGTGCCGCTCGTGATCCACGAGGCCAGCAAAAAGCCCCCTTGCGGGGGCTCTCTGTCGTGCTCGGAAGTGCTGGCGCCTCACATATCCCAGGGACCGGGTCGGCGCTGGGAACGGCGTGGCCAAAATAACAAAATCATCATTAGGATACTTGGCGTCCAGGCGAGCATCGCCCCCGCCCACATCGCTTGCAGGGTAGTCATTCGGAGTAATCCCCCGTTACGCAACTACACTGCCCCATGGGTTGGATTTTGCTGCCTGTCGGGACCGTCGTAAACCCTAGAGCCATCGCGAAAAAGGGACCCTGCTAGGACAGGTAAGCAGCCCTCCGGGCGCACACTGGGTTGGATCAGAAACAGGGTATAACCTTTGGTTGCCCCTTGAAGCTTTGCGCGTCGGGTTCAAAACACTTGGAGCGGAACCCAGCGGGAGGCGTCGCTTTGGCAGAGGACTTCGAAGATCGAACGCTATTTGATCACGCGGGATCCGACCGGCCATGCGCTTGAGCTTAGCAATCTCTGCGTTAGTCCAAGTTCGGCTGTTGTGACCCAACGCGGTACCCCGTGCTGGAATCTTAAATCGCCAACTTCTGAAAAGTTTCCGGTAGCGGCGCTGCATCTTGGGCACGAAAAAAGCCGCCGCTGGGTTGAGACAGCGAGGGTGCGGAACATCATCAGATGGCTCCTCCGCGCGGGCCCATGTAGTACGGTGATCCGATCTGCTCGAGCAGCCCATCCAGGTCGGCTATGCCGAATTCGGACTTAAGGCCAGGAAATGACCGCCGGTAATCCAAGCGCCAATATGAGCCAACGAGCGGTCTTGCAATATCTGAGCTTGACCGATTGGAAGTTGGCCAACCGCCTTCCAATCCCGGCAGGGGAAATGATGCTGAGCCGTCTGGTTCAGCAGGGTTGGATCGAGATCCAAGGCAAGGACCATAACACTGTAGTCAGGCTTACAGAGGCGGGGCTCAAGGCGATGCGGTCGCAGATTTAAAGCCATCCGCCGGCTCGTTGAGCTGGGATAGCCCGAAGGCTAGATCTGCGAAACGGCGAACGGAGGACAAGCGGCATGAAAGTTCGAAGATACAGGAGCACACGTGCCCCGTCTGCAATGGAACGGGCTACCCAGTCGTGAAGCAGCCGAAGGGGTCGGGTTTAAGTGTAATCAGCCTTCACCTTCAGCCCCAGCTCTACCAGCCGGGCAGATAGTCCCCGATCTCACCTTGCTGGTGCAATGGCCTCTGTAATGTCCGTATGAGGATCATCAGAGGCGCGCCAAGCTGCGGCGCCGAAATAAGTGGTGAGGGTCAGGCTCGCAACTATGAACCCAATGGTGAACCGGCTCATGCCTCACTCCCAGGAGTGTAACACCTAGTCGTGTTTGGAGCATTTTTCGCTGAGTCGGGGAACGACGGAATGTTGAGCCGCTAGCTTGAATGAAGTCCGGCCCCAGCCACGGGGGTGAAAGCTGGGGCCGTCATTCTATGCGCCATTGGGGCGACGGCGCCTGCACCAACTCGCGCAGGCGCCGTCGCCCCGAATGGCGCATAGAATGACGGCCCCAGCTTTCACCCCCGTGGCTGGGGCCGGACTTCATTCAAGCTCCACGCTCAACATTCCGTCGTTCCGGAAATTCAGCGAAAAATGCTCCAAACACGACTAGGTGTTACACTCCTGGGAGTGAGGCATGAGCCGGTTCACCATTGGGTTCATAGTTGCGAGCCTGACCCTCACCACTTATTTCGGCGCCGCACCATTTTGGCGCGCCTCTGATACAATCCTCCATACGGAACATTACGGAGGCCCGTGCGGCAAGGAAGGTGAAATGGGAGAGTATCTTGACGGGTGGCGGGCTGCGGCATCGAAGTTGAAGGCTGATTACACTTAAACCCGACCCGTTTGGCTGCTTCACGACTGGGTAGCCCGTTCCATTGCAGACGGGGCACGTGTGCTCCTGTATCTTCGAACTTTCATGCCGCTTGTCCTCCGTTCCGCCGTTTCGCAGATCTAGGCCTTTGGCTATCCCAGTTCGAACGAGCCGGCGGGAGTGGCCTAAATCTGCGACCGCATCGCCTTGAGCCCCGCCTCTGTAAGCCTGACTACAGTGTTATGGTCCTTGCCTTGGATCTCGATGCCGACCCCTCTGAACCAGACGGCTCAGCATCATTTCCCCTGCCGGGATTGGAAGGCGGTTGGCCAACTTCCAATCGGTCAAGCTCAGATATTGCAAGACCGCTCGTTCGGCTCATATTGGCGCTTACCGGCGGGGGCTGCTCGAGCAGATCGGATCACCGTACTACATGGGCCCGCGCGGAGGAGCCATCTGATGATGTTCCGCACCCTCGCTGTCTCAACCCAGCGGCGGCTTTTTTCGAGATGCAGCGCCGCTACCGGAAACTTTTCAGAAGTTGGCGATTTAAAATTCCAGCACGGGGTACCGCGTTTGGTCACGACAGCCGAACTTGGACTAACGCAGAGATTGCTAAGCTCAAGCGCATGGCCGGTCGGATCCTGCGTGATCAAATAGCGTTCGATCTTCGAAGTCCTCTGCAAAGCGACACCTCCCGCTGGGTTCCGCTCCAAGTGTTTTGAACCCGACGCGCAAAGCTTCAAGGGGCAACCAAAGGTTATACCCTGTTTCTGATCCAACCCAGTGTGCGCCCGGAGGGCTGCTTACCTGTCCTAGCAGGGTCCCCACTTTTCGCGATGGCTCTAGGGTTTACGACGGTCCCAACAGGCAGCAAAATCCAACCCATGGGGCAGTGTAGTTGCGTAACAAGGAATGACTACCCTGCAAGCGATGTGGGCGGGGGCGATGCTCGCCTGGACGCCAAGTATCCTAATGATGATTTTGTTATTTTGGCCACGCCCCTTCCCAGCGCCGACCCGGTCCCTGGGATATGTGAGGCGCCAGCACTTCCGAGCACGACAGAGAGCCCCGGGGGTTTCCTGCTGGCCTCAGTGGATCACGAGCGGCACGCGCCCACATGTCAGTTTGCCAAGGGCAACCCAAGATTTTCCCGCCGTTTCGTGATCGGCGAATTTGAACCTTTTACTTGCCCGAGCACGTCTAATCTGCATGGACAAAGC
>CAWIZF010000025.1:0-23302 GCA_963840465.1 uncultured Alphaproteobacteria bacterium
AGGTCGAACTGAAGCCCTGACCAGCCTGGCCGCGGGTTCGAGACTGCTTTCGGGGCCTCGTCCTATGGCCCCGGACCAGTTAGGCAATTTTTAACCGAGCCGAGCCGGATGTGCCCGATCTGCACGGGAACTGCTGAATTGCCACCGATCCGTCGCAGTTGATCCCTCAATGTGCCTCAAAGTTCCGGCAATTGGTGGCCCGCGCGGAGTGGCCGGAATGCTGAATTACCTGAAGAAATTTGCGGTGGACATCTTCCCGTCGGTGGCCGCGACTGTCATCGGGGCGTACATCGTCAACCACTACATCGTGAGCAAGCCTGCCACGGACGCTCCTGCCGCTGCGGTGTCGACTGCCAATCCCAAGGGGGAAGGTAAGGCGGAAGCCAAATCCGGCGCCAAGTCGGCTGAGACCACGGCCAGCGTCAGCAATCTTCCGGCTGCCGGCGTCAAGGCCGAGGGAAGTCTCCGAGAAAGCCATCATGGAGAAGAACGCTGCCGAACGACCGGCGGTGGTCGAAAAGGCCCAAGGAAAAACGGAAGCAAAGACTGAAGCCAAGGCTGAAGCAAAGGCTGAAGCAAAAACCGACGAGAAAGCCGAAGCCAGGGCTGATGCCAAAGCTGACGGCAAGTCCGCCGATGCCAAGTCCGCGGACGCCAAGTCTGTCGATGCGAAGTCGACCGAGACCAAGTCCGAAAAGATCAGATCAGACCGCCGTCACCCATTCAGCCCGCGCAGTCCTCGGCCGCTTCCGTCACGGCTGCTGCGCCAGCCGCTCCGGTCGCGGTTGCCGCGCCGGCCGCTCCGGTCGAAGCCGCTACGGTTGCGCCGGAGGAACGCCGCGATGCCAACGAACTGGCGCGCGCCGCGATCGAGCGCCTGCGCGCTAACGGCGAAACGTCTCCGCGGACGCCCGAGCCGGCCCGTGTCCATGAGGCGCCCAAAGTCGCAGCTGCGCCCATCGTCACGAACGCGCCTGCTGCCGCCCCTGCGCTTCGTCCGCTGCCGCCGCCGATCATGGTTTCGGGCTCGCCGGCAGCCGAACCCACTGGTCAGGCTCCGTCGCAGCCGCGGCCGCCTTATGCCGAGGCAAGCAACCCGAACCGCCCGACCCCGCCCGCCGATATTCCGCTCTCGCGTCCGCTCGATCTGCGTGCCGAAGTGGCCGAGCCTTCGGTGCGCGAACGCGCCACGGCGGCTGCCGAGGACGCGCTGTCGACGGCGAAGTCGATCTTCCACGCGGTGCTGCCGAAATAATTCAATCCATAGCGTTTTCGAGCGAAGTGGTTTCCGGTTCGCGTAAGGAAAACGCGTCAATAAAAGCGCTAGCCGCCGGTGCGCGCGAGGCCGCTTCGCGCGGCTTCGTCCTTGGGGCGGAGCGCGAGCGCGCGGCCGTAGGAGGTGAACGCCTTGGCCTTGTCGCCCAGGCGTTCATAGGTGACGCCGCGTGCCGACCAGGCTTGCGCGCTGTTGGGGTCGGCCTGCACCGCCTCGTCGAGATCGGAAGCGGCTTCCTTTGCCTTGTCGATGGCGAGGTAGCTGGTTGCTCGCGCCAGCAGCGGCTCGACCCGTTGCGGCGTCAGGCCGTTGGCTGCGGTGAAATCCGCGATCGCCTGCTCATGCTGCTTGTCGGCCTGATAGATCAGGCCGCGGCCGTACAGGGCCTGCACGTTGTAGGGATCGAGCGTGAGCGCGCGGTCGAATTCCGCCAGCGCTTCTTCGGTCTTGCCGGATTTGGCGAGCGCCTGGCCGCGCGCAGCGTAGCCTTGGGCGTCGCTGGCGCTTGGTCCGCTGATCGTGCCGGTCGGTTTCTGCTCGACGGCCTGTGGCTTCTCCTTGTCCGATCCCCATGATCCCAGGTCGAACGAACAGCCGCCGAGAGGAAAGGTGAGAACGATCGCCAGCAGCGCGATCGGTACGGCCGTGAAGCGCGAAGCGCAGGGAAGGGCGTTGCAATCCGTAACGGCCATGCAGCGGAATACTCTTCGCTTGTCCAATACGGCATCGGTAACCCGATGAGCCGCAAAATGCATCGGTCAAAATAGCCGCAATGGCCGGAGGCGACGCGGGTGATCGAGGACGCCGCGGGTAGCGGCGCCGACTATCCGATAGTGCTGCGATGGCGAAAAAAAACGCGGGCCCGAGGCCCGCGTTTTCAATTCGAATTTGTGGAAGCGCTCAGCGCGGTCCGCGCGGACCTGCGCCCGGACCACCACGGCCGCCAGCGCCACCACGGTCGCCACCGGGACCGGCGCCGAACACCGGCTTGGGCTTCATCGGCAGCAGGCCTTCGCGCTGCAGCTTCTTGCGGGCCAGCTTGCGCGCGCGGCGCACGGCTTCGGCCTTTTCACGGGCCTTCTTCTCGGAGGGCTTTTCGTAGTGTCCGCGGAGCTTCATCTCGCGGAAAATACCCTCGCGCTGCATCTTCTTCTTCAGCGCCTTGAGGGCTTGATCGACATTGTTATCGCGGACGAGAACCTGCACGCGGCATCCTCTTTCAATTGATCGGATAGGAATTCTGGTAAAGCGAAGGGCCGGCGAAAGGCCTGGCCCTTAACCCTGAGCGCGGGCATGTAGCAGACAAAACCGCTGATGTCCACCTGAGAAGGCGGTTTCCGGCCCGGGAAAGCCACGAAAATCAGCGGATTCGGCCGGTACGATCCCGGTTTCCTCAAATAACGAGCCCCTCACGGGCCCTCCCTAGCGTCAGTCGCGAAAAACAACGACACAAAACATGCGGGAGGCGAGTAATGAATACCAAAAAATATGCCGCCGAAGCGATCGGTACGTTTTGGCTCACTTTTGCGGGCTGCGGCAGCGCGGTCATCGCCGCCGGTTTTCCGCAGGTCGGTATCGGCCTGGTCGGCGTGTCGCTGGCGTTCGGCCTGAGCGTCGTGACCATGGCCTATGCGATCGGCCATATCTCCGGCTGCCATCTCAATCCCGCCGTCACGGTCGGCCTCGCCGCGGGCGGGCGCTTTCCGACCGGCCAGATCCTGCCCTACGTGATCGCGCAGGTCGATCGGCGCGATCGTCGCCGCGGCGCTGCTCTATGTGATCGCAAGCGGCGCGCCCGGCTTCGATGTCAGCAAGGGCTTTGCGTCCAACGGCTATGGCGCGCATTCGCCCGGCCAATACAGCATGGTGGCCTGCTTCATCACCGAGGTGGTGATGACCATGATGTTCCTGTTCATCATCATGGGCTCGACCCACGGCAAGGCGCCGGCGGGCTTTGCGCCGCTCGCCATCGGGCTGGCGCTGGTGATGATCCATCTCGTCAGCATTCCCGTCACCAACACGTCGGTGAATCCGGCGCGCAGCACCGGGCCGGCGCTGTTCGTCGGCGGCTGGGCGCTGGCGCAGCTCTGGCTGTTCTGGATGGCGCCGCTGATCGGCGGCGCGCTCGGCGGCGTGATCTATCGCTGGCTCAGCGAGGAGCCGGCCGGCATCGTGGAAGGCGTGAAGAGGGCCTGATCTGCAAACGCGCCGGAGGGCACGGGCAGGCGCGCTATTTCTTGCTTGCCGGGGCCACTTCGGTGACATGGCCCATCTTGCGGCCCGGCCGCGGCGCGCCCTTGCCGTAGAGGTGAACGGTGGCGCCGGGCACCGTCAGCCATTGCTCGTAGTCAGAATGTCGTCGCCGATCAGGTTGGTCATGGTGACCTCGCCGTGGCGAACCGGCTTGCCGAGCGGCCAGCCGGCGATCGCCCTGATGTGCTGCTCGAACTGCGAGATCGAGGCGCCGTCCAGCGTCCAGTGCCCGGAATTATGCACCCGCGGCGCAATCTCGTTGACCAGCACGTGCGGTCCGCCGTTTCCGGCAACGACGAACAACTCGACCGCGAGCACGCCGACATAGTCCAGGGCGTTGGCGATCTTCTCGGCGACGGCGCGCGCGTCGGCGGCCAGCGCATCCGATATCGCGGCCGGCGCGCGCGAGATCTTCAGGATGTGATCGCGGTGTTCGTTTTCGGTGACGTCGTAGCATTCGACCTCGCCGTCCGCCGAGCGCGCGGCGATCACGGAGATCTCGCGCTCGAAGGGAACGAAGGCTTCGAGGATCGCGGATTTGGTGCCGAGGTCTTCCCAGACCTGAGCGGGATCGTCGCCCTCGCGGATGATCGCCTGGCCCTTGCCGTCATAGCCGAAGCGGCGGGTCTTGATCACGGCGGGAAGGCCGATGCGCGCGATCGCCGCCTGCAGGGTTTCCACCGACGACACGTCGGCATAGTCGGCGGTGCCGATGCCGAGCCGCTTGACGAAGTCCTTTTCGATCAGCCGGTCCTGCGTGGTCTCCAGGATCTTCTGCGCCGGCAGTACGGGACGCCGCGCGGCCAGCACCATGGCGGTGGCGGCCGGCACGTTCTCGAATTCATAGGTGATGACGTCGACATCGTTGGCGAACAATTCCAGCGCCTCGACGTCGGCATATTCGGCGCAGGTCGCGTTCAGCACCACGTCGAAGGCGGGCGAATCCGGGTCCGGCGAAAACACCTGGCATCTGAGGCCAAGGCGCGCCGCCGCCATCGCCAGCATCCGGCCCAATTGTCCGCCGCCGAGAATTCCGATGGTGTCGCCCGGCTTCAGCTTCACCTTGCCTGAAGCGGTCACGCCGATCCCTCCGGGCGCTCCTTGACCGCGTCCGTCTGCTGCTTGCGCCAGGCCGCCAAGCCGCTTGGCCAGCGCGGCGTCGTTCAGCGCGAGCACGCTTGCCGCGAGCAGCGCGGCGTTGATGGCGCCGGCCTTTCCGATCGCCAGCGTGCCGACGGGAACGCCGGCCGGCATCTGCACGATCGAGTACAGCGAATCGATCCCCGACAGCGCCTTGGATTCGACGGGAACGCCAAACACCGGGAGTTCCGTCAACGCCGCCGCCATGCCCGGCAGATGGGCTGCGCCGCCGGCGCCGGCGATGATGACCTTGAAGCCTGCGGCCTTGGCGCCCTTGGCAAAGGCGAACAGCCGGTCCGGGGTCCGGTGGGCCGAGACGATGCGCTTTTCGCAATCGATCCCGAGCGCCGCCAGCGTCTCGGCGGCGTGGCGCATGGTCTCCCAGTCGGACTGGCTGCCCATGATGATGGCGACGGGTGCGGTCATCTCGTCAATTCTGTTCGGGAATCCAAAAACATAGGCCGATTATAGGGGCGGCCCGGGGCTCATCCAAGGCGTGGCAAGGGATTAGGAATGGACTATCCTGTCTTGGTGAATCCCGGCAAGCCTTGATAAGCGAGCCTGCACAGGGAAGGCCATGAAGAAGAAAACCAGGGCGACCGCTTCCAGGGCCGGAAAACGCCCCAAAAGCGCGGCTTCCGGGCGAAAAGCCGCTCCGCGGCGGTCATCGGCCCCGGGATCCCGGCCGCCGGCGGTGTCCAACGGCAGCCAGGGCGACGATTCGCCGGCTGAAGGCGCAACTGGCCCGGACCCAGGCGCAGATCGAGGAACTTCAGGCCTCCGCCGATACCGACTTCCTGCTGGGCATTCCGAACCGGCGCGGCTTCGAGCGCGAGCTCAATCGCGCGATCGCCTACATCAAGCGCTATCGCGCCGGCGGCGCCCTGGTCGTGCTCGACGTCGATCGCCTGAAGCCGATCAACGACGCCTTCGGACACGCCGCAGGCGACCAGGTGCTCAAGGCCATCGTCGCGACGCTGCTCGCGCAGGTGCGCGCTTCCGACGTGGTCGGCCGGCTCGGCGGCGACGAGTTCGCGCTGCTGTTGTGGAATCTCAGCGAGACCGATGCCAGGGCCAAGGCGGCCACGCTGGAGGAAGCGATCGATCGACTGACTTTCGTGTTCGATGGCCGCACCATTACCGCGGGCGCCTCCGCGGGCGTCACCATTCTCGATACCCACTCCGAAGCGGGCCGCGCGCTGGAAGCGGCCGACAGCGCCATGTATGTGCGCAAGGCGCTGCGGCGGCACGAGGCCAATTCGTGAATCTGTAGGGTGGGCAGAGGAGCGTAGCGACGTGCCCACCATCTATATGCAAACGAGCTGTCAGATGGTGGGCTCGCTTCGCTCAGCCCACCCTACGAATTCCGACGATTCCTACAGCCCGCTCAGATCATCCGGCACATTGCCGAACTTGCGCAGCAATTTCGCGTCGCCGAATTCGCCGATCATGGGATCGCCGCTGCGGCTGAAGGCGACGGCGCCGATGCTGCCGGCCATTCGCGACATCATCTCGGCGCGCCGTAACGCGGTCGTCGGGCTCTGGCATTCTTCCGCGGCTCCCGCCATCGGCGTGCCGTCATCGTCCTGCAGGAATGGCATTGCGACGTAATAAGTGACATCGGCCATTGGCTCGCTCCGGGTTTGATGGATCAGGCAGCGTCGCTCTCCGCATGGCAGGTTCTCGCCGGCACGCAGCCGGCGGTGATGGCCGCCTGCAATTCCTCCAGTTCGGTTTCCAGATACTCGTTCGCCATGATCAGCGCCTTGATGGTCGAGCGCAGATTGCCGTCGCACATCGCGATGGCCTGATCGCAGGCCTGCTCGTAGCGGCTGTTGTCGGACAGGGACGATGTGACGGACATGGTGGGACTCCCGAGGCTGGCGGCAGGTCGTTATGTTCTCTTTTTGTTCTATTGAAGTCAAGTGGCATCCGCCAGCTGGAAACCTGTTTTTTCGATCGGTCGCCCCGACAAGATCTTCGCGGGGGGGCGGGGCAGTGTGGATGTCGGGGAAAAGGATCTGCCGGAAGGCCGGGGATTCTGGCGAACCGAACGGGCCGAACGATGCACGCGCAGCGATCAGGCGATGATGTCAGGCGTGATCTGGTCTTCGATGAAGGCGATGCGGTCGCGCAATTGCAGCTTGCGTTTCTTCAACCGCTGCAGCCGCAACAAATCCGGCGCCGGCGACTGATGCAACGCGTCGATCGCCGCATCGAGATCGCGATGTTCCTGTTGCAGCCGAGCGAGCTCGTTTTCCAGCTCGCGCTCATCATCGTCGGTCATGGTGTACGTTAGCTGAAAGCGTGATGAGGTTATGAACGGATTATTCTCAGAGCGTGATGACTTTTGTTCAATAGTCATCCCGCTCTAGTTGTTCGATTTGAGCATGATCTTTTCGGAAAACCGGTACCCGCTTTTCCGGATCATGCTCTGGGCCGGCTTGAATATCGTCCCTGCGAGGCCGGTCCGCAAGCTGAGCGAGTTCCCATACTCACGTTTGATTACAGATAAATCCGAAAATATGACAGGCATGATTCTGGATAAGCATCGACAGATTCTCCGTCTGGTGTACACTTCCTCGTCCGGATCGAATCTGAGGTTCAACCACCGAGGAGATTTCGTATGGCACTACAGGCGCATCTTGTTGAACTTGAACGTAAACACAAGATCCTCGAAAATGAATTGCACGAAGCGCTCGTGCACCTTTCCACCGACGACCTGCAAATTGTCGAGTTGAAGCGCCGCAAGTTGATGGTCAAGGATGAGATCGAACGGTTGAAGCATACCGTCGCTGAAACTCTCCACTAACCAGTCCCAGCAAGTATCGAAAATCCCCACACGGCCGGATGGGCGCCGATGCGCTCATCCGGGCCGCAATTGGTTTTTGTCACAGCATAGCCTTTATCACAGCGAGCTCTTTGTCAGAGCTCCGCGAGCGCGCCGACGTGATCGGCGATCGCGAGCGAAGATGTCAATCCCGGCGATTCGATACCGAACAGATTGATCAGTCCGGCGACGCCGTGATCGGCCGGACCCTGAATCAGAAAATCCTGCGTGGCGACAGCCGGCGGCACGATCTTCGGCCGAATTCCGGAATAGCTCGGCATCAGCGCGCCGTCCGGCAGCGTCGGCCAGTAGCGCCGGATCGCCGGATAGAAACGCTCGGCACGGGCAGGATCCACCGCATAGTCGATGCTCTCGACCCATTCGACGTCGGGGCCGAAACGGGCCTGGCCCGCCATGTCGAGCGTCAGGTGCACGCCCAGTCCGCCGGGCTCCGGCACCGGATAGATCAGCCGTGAAAACGGGGCCCGCGCGCTGCAGCTGAAATAATTACCCTTGGCCAGATAGGCGCAGGGGATCAGCCCGATCGGCATGCCTTCGATGCTGCGCGCCAACGCAGGCGCGCTCAAGCCCGCCGCGTTGACGAGCAGGTTGCAGGCAAGCGTCATCGGTGCGTCGCCGCCGGCTTCGATTTCGATCCGGCCGGCGCCGGTCCGGGCGCGCAACAGCGGCGTATGGAATGCGTAGGCCGCGCCGGCCTCTTCCGCATCGCCCCGCAGCGCCAGCATGTAGGCGTGGCTGTCGATGATGCCGGTCGACGGCGACAACAGCGCCGCATCGCAATTCAGCGCCGGCTCCAGTGCGCGCGCCGCTTCGCCCGTCAGCAACTGCATGTCGTCGACGCCATTGGCTTCCGCATGCGCCCGGATCGAGTGCAGCTTTTCGGTTTCGCTTGACGTCGTCGCGACGATCAGCTTGCCGCAATTGCGATGGGGAATGCCGTGGTCGCGGCAATACTGGTAGAGCGCGCGCTTGCCGCTGACGCACATCTGCGCCATCAGGCTGCCGGCGCGGTAGTAGATACCGGCGTGGATCACCTCGCTGTTGCGGGAGGAGGTGATGGTGCCGATGCCCTCGGCGGCCTCGAGCACGATGACTTCACGGCCCGCCTGGGCCAGCCGCCGTGCCACCGCGAGCCCGATCACCCCCGCTCCGACGACGACGCAATCGACCTTGTCCATGTCAGTTTCGGACCTGCAAATCTGGCGTGAAAATCGGCGCTTGCCAGGCTCGGCAATCGTCGTTCGGTCCGCCGGAGCAGTCAAACAACCCGTTGGTTTGTCTCGAAATACGCCGGGAACGCAGTCCCGTTAGTAGAGCATTAATCATGTCAGGCCAATTGCCGTAATTTGGGCCGCATTTTAGAATTGCGGGGGTAGTCATTTACCCGATCCAAACCCGTCAAGCCAGACACTCCACCGGCAAACCTCGGGTGGGTAATGGCTGACAGGAAACGGCAGGCAGAACGGAAAAATTCGATTCCGGTGCAGGCCCTCGTCTGTCTGCTCGCCATCGCTGCGCCGTGCCGACTTGCGTGGGCGGCCGCGCCTGCCGCAGGCTTCGCCCCGGCGAGCTATATCGGCGAACTCGATCCCAATTTCGTGTGGGAGCTCCTGCTCGGAGGAATCGCTGCGGTTTCCTTCCTGCTGGCGATCGGGATCTGGATACTGACGGCGGTGCGTGGGGCCAGGAACGCGCAATTGCGGCGCAGCGCATTCATCGGCTCCGCGCTCAACACGCTCAACCAGGGCGTGATGATAACCAACGCGCAAAACCGCGTGGTCTTCTACAACGACCGCTTTCTCGAAATGTACAGGCTCAGCAGCGCCGAGATTCCGGGCTCGATGACCGGCCGCGAACTGCTCGAACTGCGCCGCACACGGGGCCTGCTCAGTCTGACCGTCGACGAGTTCAGCAAGCTTGCCGGCCGCCCGGAAGGCGTCGTCACCGAACTGCCGGACGGGCGTTCGGTGGTTTCGAAGCTGTTCCGCCTGCCCAATGGCGGGACGATCGGCACGCATGAGGATTGCACGGAGCAGCGCCAGCTGTCGCGCAAACTGGCATCGACCACCCAGTTTCTGGAATCGGTGCTCGACAACGTTCCGGTCTGCGTCGCCGCCAAGAGCATCGAGGACGGCCGCTATATTTTCGTCAACCGCGCGTTCGAGCGTTTCTCCCGTTTCTCCCGCGACCACATCGTCGGCAAGCGCGCCGAGGAGATGTTCCGGCCGGAAACCGCCAAGAGCATCGAGATTGCGGATGCAGCGGCGCTGACGGCGCCGGACGGTCATAACCGCAGCGAATACTTCGTCGAGCGGGGCGACGAGAAACGTGTGATCTCCTCAAACCGCGTGGTCGCGCGCAACGAGAAAAACGAGCCGGAGTTCCTGATCAACCTGTTCGACGATGTCACCGACCGGCGGTCGCTGTCGCGCGAGCTGGAGAGCACCAAGAAGTTCCTCGAGCTCGTGGTCGACAACATCCCGGTTTCGCTGATCGTCGAGCGGGTCAGCGACGGACGCTATTTGCTCGCCAATCGCAGCGCCGAGACCATTCTCAATCGCCGCCGCGAGGACGCCACCGGCCTGACCGCCGCCGATATCTTCAATCCGCGCGAAGCCAAGCTGATCATCGCGCGCGACGAGGCCGCGATCAAGAAGCGCGGCCTGCTCACCGAGGAGCACCCGATCTCCACCAAGGACGGGCTGCGGCTGTTCCTGACCCGCCGCATGACGGTGCTCGACGAGGCCGGCGAGCCGCAATATCTGATCAAGACCCATGAGGACGTCACCGACCGCCGCCAGACCGAGTCGCGGATGGCGCACATGGCCTACCATGACGGCCTCACCGATCTGCCGAACCGCGCTTCCTTCCTGCAGGCGCTGGCGCAGATGATCGAGGCCTGTGCCGGCACCGACGAGGAATTCGCCGTGCTCTGCGTCGACCTCGACGGCCTGAAGGAAATCAACGACGTGTTCGGCCATGCGATGGGCGACAAGCTCCTGATCGAGGTGGCCGGCCGCATCCAGGCTAGCGCCCGCGGCGGCGTGGTGGCCCGGCTGTCCGGTGACGAGTTCGGCCTGATCATCGACGGCAAGCAGCCGGAGGCGGGCAGGGCGCTCGCCGAAAAACTCGCGCAGACGCTGTCGGACGAATTCGTGATCGACGGCAAGTCGGTGCGCACCGGCGTCACGACAGGCATTTCGGTATTTCCGCATCACGGCTCGGACGCGGCTTCGCTGCTCGCCAATTCCGGCGCGGCGTTGTTCCGCGCCAAGCAGAAGTCACGCGGCTCGATCAGCATTTTCGCGCCCGAGATGGACCAGCAGATCCGCGACCGCCGCGTGCTGCACCAGGACCTCTCGATGGCGATCCGCAACGGCGAGCTGTCGCTGCATTACCAGCCGCAGGCCGCGGCGGGGGCGACGGTTGCCGCCAGCAACGTCATCGGCTTCGAGGCGCTGGCGCGCTGGATGCATCCGGCGCGCGGCTTCGTGCCGCCAAGTGAGTTCATCCCGCTTGCCGAAGAGAGCGGCCTGATCGTCGAGATGGGCGTCTGGATCCTGCGCGAAGCCTGCCGCGAGGCCGCCTCCTGGCCGGTGCCGATGCAGATCGCCGTCAACCTGTCGCCGGCGCAGTTCATGCACGGCGACGTGGTCAGCCTGGTGCATTCGATTCTGCTCGAGACCGGACTGGCGCCCGACCGGCTCGAACTCGAAATCACCGAAGGCGTGCTGATCGAGGACTTCGACCGCGGTCTTGCCTTGTTGCGGCGGTTGAAGTCGCTCGGCGTGCGGATCTCGATGGACGATTTCGGTTCCGGCTATTCCTCGCTGAGCTATCTGCAGGCGTTCCCGTTCGACAAGATCAAGATCGACCGCGCCTTTGTGATGAATCTCGGGCGAAACCCGCAATCGGCGGCGATCGTGCGCGCCGTCATCGATCTCGGCCACGGCCTCGAAATGTCGATCGTTGCCGAAGGCGTGGAGACCCAGGAGCAGCTCACCTTCCTCGCTGACGAGGGCTGCGACGCGGTGCAGGGCTATTTCCTCGGCAAGCCCCAGCCGATCGGGCAATACGCCGCGCTGGTCGGCCGCAGCGCCGCCAGCGACGGCGAAACCGCGCGCAAGCTGCGCGCGTGATTTAGCGCGACATCCTCTTTTGGCCATCATGCCCTAGTGTAGTGAAGTCAGCTTCCCTACAGTCACTTTGCGTATGGCGGACTACGATCTCGCGATCATTGGCGGCGGATTGAACGGCGTCAGCATCGCGCGCGACGCCGCGGGACGCGGGCTGCGCGTCATCCTGCTGGAGCAGGGCGATCTCGGCGCGGGCGCCTCCTCGGCCTCGCCGCGGCTGATCCATGGCGATCTGGCTGATCTGGAACGCCGGCACTTTCTTCGCGTCCGTACGGCGCTTGCCGAGCGCGACGTCTGGCTCCGGATCGCGCCGCATCTGGTGCGCCCGATGCGCTTTGCCATCCCCGCGCATTCAGAGGAACGTCCGCTCTGGCAGTTGCGTTCATGGCTGTTGCTCTACGACCGGCTGGCCTCGCGCAGCGGCCTGCCGGCGTCGGCGACTGTCGACGTTACCCATCATCCCGTCGGCAACGCGCTGAAGCGGCCGTTCGGCACCGCTTTTGAATATTCCGACTGCGTCGTGGATGATTCCCGGCTGGTGGTTCTCACCGCCGTGGACGCCGCGGCGCGCGGCGCGGTGATTCGCACCGGCGCACGCTGCACCCGGGCCGAACGCGGCAGGGAATGGCGGCTGGTGACGAAAGATCGCGGCTTTCGCCAGATCGTCACGGCCAGGGCGGTCGCCAACGCCACCGGCGCCTGGACGTTGTCCGTCGCCGAGACGGTGTTGCGCGTGCCGACGCCGAAGCTGGCCGCGGTGCAGATGGACCAGATCGTCGTGCGTCGCCTGTTCGACAGCGACAACGTCTATCTGTTCCAGAACAGCGACGGGCGGCTGATTTTCGCAAGTCCCTATGAACGCGATTTTACCCTGATCGGCACCGTCGGCCATGCCTTCAAGGGCGATCCCGCCATCGTTACGATGGCGGCAGGCGACGTCGCCTATCTCTGCGATGCGGCGAACCGCTATTTCCGCGAGCGGATCGAGACCGTCGACGTGGTGCGCACGCTTTCCGGCGCCAACATGGTGATGAAGCCCCGAGGCGGGCTTTCGCCGCGCGACGGCGCGATGACGCTCGACTACGGACGCGGCAAGGCGCCGCTGATCACGGTTTTCGGCGGCGACGTCACCACCTCGCGGCTGCGTGCGGAGCGGGCCGTCTCCCGGCTGACGCCGTTCTATCCGATGTCGGCGCGCTGGACCGCGAAGGCGCCGCTGCCGGGCGGCAACTTTGCCTGGGACCGTTTTGACAACGAGGTCGACGAAGCACGCGAACGCTGGCGGTTTCTCGGCGAGGACCAGGCGAGGCGCCTGGTCGCCGCCTACGGGTCGAACGTCAAGGCAATCCTTCGCGAAGCCAGGGTGCGCGGCGACATCGGCCCGGCCTTCGGCCCGGAATTGACGGGCGCCGAAGTGCGCTATCTCATGCAAAAGGAATGGGCGCGGTTTCCGGACGATATCCTGTGGCGGCGCACCAAGCTCGGCCTCACCATGTCCCCGGCGGACCGGGACGCCTTGGCGGCGTTCATGACGACGGCTTGCAGCGGGCCGAAGTAATCCCCTTTGGTATTGATCAATTCCGTGACACCGCTCCTTGCGCCTGTCGCGACCAGGCCTCGTCGCGCGCCGAAGGCCTGCGGTCGAGCCGCGCCGAGATGCGGCGGGCGGCCTTGTCGCCGTGACCGGCGCGCATATAGGCGACGATCAGCGTGTCTTCCCATAGTTCGCGCTGGGCGTGGCTGCCGCCGATCCGCGCCAGTTCGGAAATCGCAGGTTCGAGCAGACGGACCGCGCCGTCATTGTCGCCTGCCGCAAATGCCCGGATGCCGCGACAGAGCTCGATCGCGCAGCCGCCCGGCGCCAGCTTGCCGTCGGCGGCGCGCGCTTCCAGTTGGGCCAGTCGCGTGTCCAGCGCATCGCCGCCGATCATCGCCGCCGCCAGCGCAAAATGCACGTCGGCGAAGTGCGCCCCGGCTTGTGGAAAATATTTCTCGCCATAGGCCGCAACGTCCCGCCAATGCGCCTCGATCCCGGTCTGGCCGGCCAGCGATAACCGCCACAGCAGCGAAGCGCCGTCGGTGAAGATGTTCAGCGGCGGATAGGGCCGGCCCGCGGGCTTGATATGCTGTTCGTAGATCGCAAGCGCGCCGTCGAGATCGCCTTCGTCGAGGTGGGTCAGCGCGACGTGCCAGGCAAGATGTCCATGCAGGAAGCTCTTGCGGTCATGCGCAGGCATCCACTGTGCGAGAAATTTTCGGCCCACCGCCATGTCGCCTTGCTCGAACATCGCATGCGAGAGGCCATGCGCGGCATTGGCGTTTTCGGAGCGCAGCGTCATGGCACGCTCGGACAATGTCCGGCCGGTGGAGAGATTACCCGCCTCCGTATGCGACCAGCCGAGGTAACTGATGAACCACCAGTCCTCGCCATAGTGCCGCGCGTGGCGTTGGCAGATCGCCAGCTTGGCGGCATCGTGGTCGGGACGGCCCGAGAATGCGTAGAGGCCGAACGCGCCGAGCAGGATCGACAGCACCTGCGCATCGCGCGGATATTCTTCGAGATGCGCCTCGGCGCCGGTCACGGCGATTTTCGGCTTGCTCTCGATCACCGCGGCCATGATGTCGACATGGTTCTTTTCTCGTGGCGTGGCGCCCGCGGCCAGCTCGCGGGCCTGCGCCGCCAGGGCGCGCGCCTTGCCGCCTTCCATATTGAGCTGATGCAGCCGGGCGCGGCCGATATGCGCCAGCGCAAAACCCGGATCTTCCGCGATTGCCTTGTCGAAGGCGTCCTCGGCGCCGTGCCAGGCCGACAGCATGCAGTCGACGCCGTCGCGGTAATGCGCCGCGGCGCGATCGGAGGCGGTGGTCAGCGGAAGATCGTATCTGTCCCGGTTCATGTTGTTGTCCTTGGGCGATGGCATCGTCACGTCTAGAAATCGAGCTTGTCGCGCACGGCGTCGATGCCCGCCTTGGCGCAGGCTTCATCCGCATCGCCGCCGGGAGCCCCGGAGACGCCGACAGCTCCGAGCAGCGAGCCGCCGGCCTCGACCGTCAACCCGCCCGCGATGATGACGGTGCCCGGAAGGTTGCGGATTCCGGCCTGCATCATCCCGGGCTGGCTGATGGCGTTGAGCTCGGTCGTGCTGGTGCGAAAGCTGGCCGCGGTCCATGCCTTGCCTGAAGCGGTCGACACCGTGTGAGGGCCCGCGAAGCGGTCGCGCAGCAGAACCTGCGTGACGCCGAAGCGATCGACGACGGCGACCGTCACCTGAAAGCCGCGCTTCCGGCAATCCGCCAGTGTTGCGCGTGCCAGATCCTGCGCCAGTTCGGGGCTCAGCGACTTGTAGGTCACGAGCGCTTCCTGGGCGGCGGCCGGGCCGGCGAGCAGACAAGAGATCGCCGTGATGGCCAGCAGATTGCGAACGATCATCATGTTCCTCCGCGAAATTTCTTGCCGCGCGCAAAGGCGGGGCTTTCTGGCGTCGTCGAACCTTACCAGAGCGGGGAGCGGCGGCATCCATAATATTGTGGCTCACACGTTGCGAGGCGTTGAGCGGAAGCCGATCCGCCGCTAGCGTGCAGCCACGATGGGGCTGGCAGGTGGCATGACCGAGGAATCGCCGGAAATCGACGCACCGAAAATCGATGTGTCTGAAACGCCGGCGAGGCTCGCACCGCCGACCGATGCGGCGGCCGGCATGCCGTTGCTCCGGATCGAGGGGGTGTCGAAGTCATTCGGCAGTTTCCGCGCGGTGGACCGGCTCTCGCTCGACATCGCCGCGGGCGAGTTCTTTGCGCTGCTGGGCCCGAGCGGCTGCGGCAAGACCACGCTGCTGCGGATGCTTGCCGGCTTCGAGACGCCGGACGAGGGCCGCATCCTGCTGGGCGGCCGCGATATCGCGCCGGTGCTGCCGCATGAGCGGCCGGTCAACATGATGTTCCAGAACTACGCGCTGTTTCCGCATCTCAACGTGCGGGACAATATCGCGTTCGGGCTGAAGCGCGCCGGCATGGCCCGCGCGGACATCGACACCCGCGTCGCCGAGATGGTCGCGCTGGTCAAGCTGGAGGGCATGGAGAAGCGCAAGCCCGATCAGCTTTCCGGCGGCCAGCGGCAGCGCGTGGCGCTGGCGCGCTCGCTGGCGCGGCGGCCCAAGGTTCTGCTGCTCGACGAGCCGCTGGCCGCGCTCGACAAGAAGCTGCGCGAGACCACGCAGATCGAATTGATGGAGCTGCAGCGACGGCTCGGCATGACCTTCATCATCGTCACCCACGACCAGGAAGAGGCGATGACGATGGCCAACCGAATCGGCGTGATGGATGCCGGCCGGCTCGAACAGGTCGCGACGCCGCGCGACCTTTACGAGGCGCCCGCCACGCGCTGGGTCGCCGGCTTCGTCGGCGACATCAATCTGTTCGAGGGCGACGTCATCATGCAGGAACATCGTCGTCTGATGGTTACGACCCGGGATAGCGACGCCATCGTGGTCGCGAAGCCGCACCAGGGCGTTGCCAAAGCCGCCGTGACGGTCGCGATCCGCCCCGAAAAGGTAAGACTGTCGCGCCGCGGCCCGGCGTCGGACGCGAGCCATGCGCAGTCGATCAACCGGCTCGAAGGCGTCGTCGCCGATGTCGGCTATCTCGGCGGCTCGACCGTCTACAAGCTCAAGCTGGATTCCGGCGCGGTGGTGCGCGCTTCGGTCGCCAATATCGCGCGGCTCGACAGGGATACCTATAGCGTGGGCGAGCGCGTGGTGGCCTGGTTCACGCCCGACGACTGCATGGTGCTGGAACGATGAGCGCGCGCCGCATCTTCGCGCAGCCGGCGCGCTATGCCGCGATCGCGCCCTATCTTTGGATGGTGCTGTTCTTCCTGGTGCCGTTCGGCTTCGTGCTGAAGATCAGCCTGTCGCAAACCGCCATCGCGCAGCCGCCCTATCTGCCGGTGTTCGATGTCACCGAAGGATGGGCGGCGATCAAGGCGGCGTTCGCGCAGCTCTCGCTGGATAATTTCAGGCTGCTGGTCTCGGATAATCTTTACATCAGCTCTTATCTGCGCAGCCTCGTCGTCGCGGTGACCTCGACATTGATCCTGCTGTTGATCGGCTATCCCATCGCCTATGGCATGGCGCGGCTGCCGCAGCGCTGGCAGGCGATTGCAATGATGCTGGTGATCGTGCCGTTCTGGACCTCGTTCCTGATCCGCATCTATGCCTGGATCAATATTTTGCAGCATGACGGGCTGCTCAACAAAATTCTTCTCGCCGTGCATCTGGTCTCGGCGCCGTTGGTCTGGCTCTCGACCGATACCGCGATGTATATCGGCATCGTCTATTCCTACCTGCCGTTCATGATCCTGCCGCTCTATGCGACGCTCGCACGGATGGATCCCTCGCTGCTGGAAGCCGCAAGCGACCTCGGCGCGTCGCCGCTTCGGGCATTCTGGCTGGTGACGTTTCCGTTGTCCTTGGCCGGCGTCGGCGCCGGCGCGCTGTTGTGCTTCATTCCGATCGTCGGCGAATTCGTCATCCCCGATCTGCTCGCGGGCTCCAGTTCGATGATGATCGGCCAGACGTTGTGGCTGGAGTTCTTCACCAACAAGGACTGGCCGGTCGCCGCTGCGGCTGCGGTCGCATTGCTGGTGCTGCTGGTGCCGCCGCTGCTGCTCTACGACCGCCTGCAGCGCCGTCAGCTCGGAGGGGCGAACTGATGGCGCGCAAGGTCGGCCAGATCTCGCCGTTCAACATCACCGCGCTGACGCTCGGGATGGCGTTTCTCTATCTGCCGATCGTGATCCTCGTGATCTATTCGTTCAACGCCTCGCGGCTGGTCACGGTGTGGGGTGGCTGGTCGCTGCGCTGGTACCATGAGTTCTTCAACGACCGCGCCATGCTGGATGCGGCATGGATGAGTCTCCGCGTCGCCGCGGTTTCCGCCACGATCGCGACGCTGCTCGGCACGCTGGCGGCGGTGGGGCTGGTCCGCGGCGAGCGCTTCAGGGGGCGTTCGCTGTTTTCCGGCATGCTCTATGCGCCGCTGGTGATGCCGGAGGTGATCTCGGGGCTTTCGCTGCTGTTGCTGTTCGTGGCGCTGAACGCCGAGCGCGGCTTCTGGACGGTGACGATCGCCCACACCACGCTGACCATGTGCTTTGTGACGGTCGTGGTGCAATCGCGCCTCGCCGCGCTCGACCGCAGCCTGGAGGAGGCCGCGATGGATCTCGGCTGCGATCCGGTGCAGGCGTTTCTTCGCGTGACGCTGCCGCTGATCATCCCGGCCATTGCCGCAGGCTGGATGCTGGCCTTCACGCTGTCGCTCGACGACGTCGTGATCGCGAGCTTCACCACCGGACCGGGCTCGGCGACGCTGCCGATCCGGATCTATTCCGAGGTGCGGCTCGGGGTGAAGCCGGAGATCAACGCGATCTGCACCATGGTGATCGCGCTGATCGCGGTGGTCATCGTGATCGCGTCGTTCGCCTCGAAGCTGTCGAGCTCGCAAGGCAAAAGCGCGGCGCCGCTGTAGTCGCCTCCCCGTCACGACTTCACCGCGCCCGCGGTCAATCCTCCCACCATGTAGCGCTTGAACGCGTAGTAGATCGCGGCCGGCGGCAGGGCGTAGATGAAGCCGGTGGTCATCAGCAATTCCCACGGCGAGTCGTCGGCGGCCAGGAAGTTGCCGAGCGCGACGGGAAGCGTGATCTCGGTGTCCTTGGACAAGAGCAGGAAGGCGTAGAGATACTCGTTCCAGGCCAGCAGGATCGCGTAGGTGCCGATCGCGACCAGCGAGGGCATCATCAGCGGCAAATAGACCAGGCGGAACAGTTGCATCGTGGTGGCGCCGTCCATGGTGGCGGCCTCGTCGAGCTCGACCGGCAGCTTGTCGGAGGCCTGCTTGAGCACCCAGATCGCGTAAGGCGAGGCGATCGTCACCATCGCCAGGATCAGCGACCAGTGATTGTTGAGGAGGCCGTAATTGCCCATGGTGCGGTACATCGGCACGGCCAAAAACGCCGCCGGGATGAAATAGGTGAACAGCGCGAGATTCATCACCCACCGGCTGCCGGGCACCTTGAGCCGCGAGATCGCAAACGCCGCCGCGGTCGCGATCATCAGCGTCAGCGCACCGGCCGCCAACGCGATGACGATCGAGTTCCAGAACTGGATCCAGAAATCCCGCAGGAAGTAATGCTCCTGATGGAACACGATGCGGAAATTGTTCAGCGTCGGATGCGTCGGCCAGAGCTTGCCGGAGAATGCATCTTCCTTCGGCGAGATCGCGAACAGGAACATGTGGTAGATCGGGATCATGGTCCAGAGGAACACGGGAATGCCGATCAGGAGGAGGCGCAATTCGACGCCGACTTCGCGTAGCGTTGGCAGCTTCATCGCGACAACCGTTTCATCATGAAATAGATCAGCGGCAGCACGAATGGCAGCGCGCAGACGATCGAAGCCATCGCAAGGCTGAGCTGGTCGAGCCGGAGATAGCGAATGCCCAATGTGGCCAGCACATGGGTGAGGTCGGCGGGGCCGCCGCCGGTCAAGAGATAGACGCTGTTGAAATCGCCCAGCGTCCAGATCATCGAGAGCAGCGTGCAGGTGATGTAGAGCATCTGCATCGATGGCCAGGTGATGAAGCGGAATTTCTGCCACCAGCTCGCGCCGTCAACCTCGGCCGCCTCGAACAAATCGTGCGGGATGGCGAGACGTCCGGTCATCAGGATCAGCGTCCAGAATGGCAGCGATTTCCAGATGTGCACGCCGATCGCCATGGTCAGCGCCACGGTGGGGTCATTGAGCCAGTTCGGGCCGTCCTCGCCGGTGAGTTTGAAGATCAGCGTATTGACCACGCCCCATTCGGGATTGAACATGAAGCGCACGGACAGAATGGTCGGGATCGACGGCACCGCCCAGGGCAGGATGAACAGCACCGACAGCCATTTGATCCAGCTGCGCTGCTGGGCGAAGAAGCCGGACAGAAACAGCGCGATCGCCATTTTGACGTTGATGCCGATCACGAGGAAGATCAGCGTATTGACGGCGGCGCGCGCGAAAATCGGGTCGTGCCAGAGCGCGACATAGCTCGCCGGATGCCGCGCCAGCCACAGCCCGTAGCCGACGGGATATACCACGAAGGCGAGGAACACGAGGACATAGGGCGCCAGCAGCACGATGCCCCAGACCTGCGGCGTGGTCAGCCGGGACGACAATGGCGGGGCGGGTATCTCGTGATCGGCCGAAAGCGTGATTGCCATAGTCTGAACTCTACGTCTGCGACTTTCTTAAACCTCGTCCCGCTTGCGGGGAGAGGTCGGAGTGCGAAGCACTCCGGGTGAGGGGGTACAGGACCCACCGCGAGCGATACCCGCGGAGAGAGCCCCTCACCCCAACCCTCTCCCCGCGAAGAGCGGGGAGAGGGAGGAGTAACAACTTAACCCGCGATCTGCTTGATGCGGGCGATCAGTTCGTCGACGGCCTTATCGACCGGCACCTTCTCGCTCACCACGCGGTTCATCGCCTTGGCCCAGACGTTCTCGTTGTTGAGGATCGTGAACTTCCAGTTCTTGGTGAAGTCGAACGGCGTGGTGCCGCCGGTGAACTGATTGTACACCGCCTTGCGATGGCGGTCAGCCTGCCAGAACGGGCTCTGCTGGCTGGCCGTCGTCACCGGGAACCAGCGGCCGAGCGCGCCTTCGATATAGGGCCGAAGGTTTTCTTCCTGCAGCAGGAACTTGATGAACTCCTTGCCCTCGGCCTTGTTCTTGGCGACCGTGAACATCAGGCCGGTCTTGACGTCGGAGCGGTACTTGATCGGGGTGCCGTCCGGCTTGTTCGGGAACGAGGCGGTGATGATGGTCTCGTCATAGTTCTTCTTGCCGAGCGCGCGCTGTTCCGGCGTCAGCGCCGGGTTGTTGGAGTCGTCGAGCCATTTCGCCGCGATCGAGATCGTGAAATTGTGCGTCATCACGATCGTCTTGTTGTGGAAGGCGACGTTGTTGTCCGGATCCTTCCAGGTGGTGGAGGAGGGCGGCGTGCAGCCCCTGGTATAGGTATCGGTGTAGTCCTTCAGCGCCTTGATCAGGTTTTCCCGCACCTTGGGATCGTCGACCGTCAGCTTGCCGTCGTCGTCGACCAGCTTGACGTTATGGGCGTCCATGAAGGTGTAGAACGACTGGAACGAGTCGGTGGATTCCACGCCCATCGGCTGGCCGACGGCGTAGACGCGCTGGCCGGTGGCCTTGCGGCTGGCGGCTGCACCTTGTCGCACCAGAACGACCAGTAATCTTCCCACTTGGTCGGGATGTCGCTCTGCTTGAAGCCGGCCTGCTCCAGCATGTCGTCCCAGATCTGGACGTGCATGCTCTGCTGCTTGAGCGGGAAGCCGTAATAGGCCTTCTTCTTGGCGACGTCGTTATAGAGCAGCACGGTTTCCAGCGTGTTCGGCGCGAACGCCGACTTCATCGGCGTCATGATGTCGGTGAGGTCCTCGAGCTTGCCCTCGAACGCCCACTTGCCCTGCGCCTGAACGTCGTAGCTGTCGGAATAGGCGACGTCGGGCACGGTGCCGGAATCCAGCGCCGCCACCGTCTTCGGGATCATGTCCTGGATGGCGTATTGCGACAGTTCGACCTTGATGCCGGTCTTGGCCTCGAATTTCTTGATCGCCTCGAGGAGCGCGTCGTCCTCGGATTTGTAGAAGCCCTTGCCGAACCAGACCGTGATGGTCTTCTGCTGGGCCAGCGCGGGCGCCGTGGCGTAAAACAGCCCGACGGCTGCGACCGCGAGTGAAACTGATCTCCTGGATATCACGTTGTTCTCCCTGAAAACGCCGGCTTGTTAACCGGTTAAATAATGATAGCGCAACCATGCAGCGTTATCCAGATGGCGCAAGGCAAACTTCTGTAGGGGGACATTCCCGGCGCAAATGCGGCGGTGGCTCCATCCGGCGTTTTGGTTCAATCATTTGGTTCAATCATTTTCACACTCGGATACCGGAAAGCCGGATTGTCGCGGCGGGCAAAACCGTCATGCCCGTGCCGTCGGGGCATCCAGTACGCCGCGGCTTATCGATTCAATCGCTGCCGTCTCTGGAATGCTGGGTCGCAGGCTCGGCCGGGCGATGACAACCGAATATGCATCCGCACTCTCGCGGTGCAGTGCGCCCCTTGCGTCGCGATCAGGCCACGGCCTCGATCGCCTTGCCGTTGACGCGGGTCTCGCCCTTCAAATTGTCGACCGTCACGTAGGTGTCGTACCAGGTGAGGCGAGGCCGGACCCCAAAGCGCTCGGTCAAGTCGGCGATGCGCGCTTCCGTAAACCAGGCTTCCGCCAATTCACGGCTGTCCCAGAGATAAACGCCGCCGGTGCCATTTTCCCCGTTCAGGTAATCCTTGCGGATCAATCCTTTGCTGGCGAGGCCGCGATAGGTCGGCGCGGTCGAAGTGCCGCCTTTCACCGCCTGTTCCTCGGAGCGCTTTGGCAAATCGAACTGAACGACAACGATGCAATTGGGCATGGATGGTTCCTCCCGTTAGGTCGGCAATCATGCGCTGAATTCGGGCAGACGGTCAAAAGCCGGTTGAGACAGGCTGAGAAGCGTGATCCCGTCTGCATCGGCAAGCCGGAGAGAAACGAGGAAGCGAATGGATTTATCCTACTCACAAATCTCGAAGACTATCATCTCTCGCTTGCCTTCGCGGGACAGGCCACCGGGACCTACATCGATGTCGGTGCAGGGCATCCGATTGCCGACAACGTGTCGTTCTGGTTCTATGAACGTGGCTGGCAGGGCATTGTCGTCGAGCCGCAGCCTGAACTTGTGGCGCTCTACCAGCGCCTGCGTCCGCGCGATCTCGCGATTTGTGGCCTGGTCGGACGCCACTGCGGCGAAATCGATTTCCATGTGGTCGAACGCCTGCACGGGCTCTCGACGACCGTGGAAGGCCTTGCACAAAAAGCAAAAGCCCTCGGCGCGGACTATCAGACCGTTCGCACGCCGGTGACCACGCTGGCAAAACTATGCGAAAGTCACGATCTCGGCGCTATCGACTTCCTCAAGATCGATGTCGAGGGCGCCGAAGGCGATGTTCTGTTCGGCGGCGACTGGAAACGTTTTCGACCCAAGGTGATCGTCGCCGAGGCGGTGACGCCGCTGGCGTCAGAGCAGGGATGGCAGGACTGGGAGCCGTTCCTTCTTGCTCAGGGCTACCGCTTCGCGTTGTTCGACACGCTCAACCGGTTCTATGTCGCGGAAGAACATCGTGATATCCTGGCGCGGCTGCCGTCCGAGCGGGCGCCGTGGCATGCGGTTCGTCACATGTACGAGATAGGCCGTGCTCCCGAAAACCAGCTGCATCCCGATCACGCGTTAACGCAAGATCTCGCGCGCGGATTTTGGGCGAGCCTGCCTTATCTCGATACAGGCCTCTTGACGTCGCTTCTGGCTCGCGCCCGCCGAATTTCGAAATCCGACGATCTCGCAGCGCTCGCGTCCACGGTCGATACCGAACAGTTTCGCGCGGCGCTCGGGCGGATCGCCTGCGGTTATGACGGCGGACAGATCGTCGATGAGTGAGAGACCGCGAACCCGGTCAGGCATCTCGAACTCAAGGTCTCCTGCGCGTCAGCCGACATTCAAAATGAA
>CAWIZF010000026.1:0-17693 GCA_963840465.1 uncultured Alphaproteobacteria bacterium
GGATGTATTCAAGCATAGCGGATTCGAGCAAGAATTGTGCCGATCTTGAGCCTGACGGCTACTCGATGTTCGATGTAAGCCGATAGCCGACCAAATTCCGCATCGCAGCGAAGCAAAGTGCCAATAACGGAAAGGTGCCGAGCGCAACTGCTTTAGCGATCTGGCTCCTGAGCCCCGACAATGGTGGCTCGATTGCAGACGGCCGTCTTCTCTGCTCCTCCTCGCGACGCATGCGGCACGTTGGCAAGATCGGGTTGTTTTCCTGTGCATTCCGCGAGCATGAACCTCGCAAGAGTATCTTCGGGAAAATCCTTCAGGATGTCACGATAGGCACACTCTGCGGCCGGAAACTCTCCAGTCTCGAACTTCTGCGAGGCGTGCCACGTCATCTCGCTCAGCTGCTCATCCCGATCGCGAACTCCTAGCTCCGGATCGTCGCTGGTGCGAAGAGCGAGCAATTCATAGATCATGAACTTGGTCTTGCGGCCCTTCACCTGAACCCGCTTTAGCGGCCGTGCGAGTAGGTCGGCCTTTGCCTGGTCGTAAATGCTGTCGCTGATACAGATCGTGGTGCCAAACAGCTTGTTGATGCCTTCAAGGCGGGCGGCAACGTTCACGCCGTCTCCCAAGGCCGTGTAGCTCAGCCGGGTCGAAGATCCGACATTACCGACCAGCACGGTGGCGCAATTGAGCCCGATCCTTAGGTGGATTCGTGGTCGTCCTTCCGCCTCCCAGACGTCGTTGACGCGTTCCATGCGGCGCGCGGCCCGCAACGCAGCAGCGCAGGCGCGCAGTACGTGGTCAGGACGTTCAACCGGGGCATTCCAGAACGCCATGACGCCGTCGCCGATGAACTTGTCGATGGTCCCGCCTTCCTCCGAGACCGCGGATGAAACTTCCTCCAGATAGGTCGAGATTTGGAGCAGAAGGTCAGCAGGCGCAAGCGTTTCGGCGTGGCTGGAAAAGTTCTCCAGATCGGAAAAGAACACGGTGAGGAATCGCGGCTCGACGCCGGGCGTCAGCGGGATTCCCGACTTGATCAGTTGGCGGACCACATCGAGCGGGACGAAGGAGGAAAAGGATTTCAGCGATGTTCGCAACAGCGAAGCCGCCGATTCCAGCTTTGCGATCTCCTGAATACGCGATGGTGGACGCGTGGGCGTATCAAAATTGAGGCTTTCAATCGCCTGCAATTGCCGGGACACGTTTTCGACCGGGCGCGATAGCCGGCTCGAAGCGAAGTAGATGAAGAGCAACTCGACCATTGTGAGGACAATGATCACGACCATCATCAATCGATTGGTTCTCTTCAACGTCCCCACGAAATCGTCGATCGGCGTCAACGTGATCACCTGCCAGGGCTGACCGAAGCCGCCCGGAAAACTGGCGAAGGCTGCGACAAATTCCTCGCCGTTCTCCGGCGATCGGAACACAAATCTGTCGGCGCCCCTGCCGACGTGTTGCTGATGAGCCTCGCGCACCACGGGATCGTCGATGTCAGCCAGGGTTGCGATCTTGAGCGTTCCGCTATCGATACGAACGCCCTTCTGCTTGTTCGGAAAGGCAATGATCTTGCCGTTGTTGCGGTCCGCGACGAAGTGTGGTGCTCCCGGCGCTCGCCCGATGCTTGTCGAGAAAGCGTGACAGGACATCCACGGTGATGTTGGCCGATGCGCAACCAACGAATTCGACTCCGCGAAAGATCGGAATGCGTACCGAAATAACAGGAGAACCGGTGTCGGGATTGATCGATGGCTCCGTCACGGCAAGCGTGTGCGTCGTCCTCGCGGACTGATAACCGGGCAAGGTGCGAATATCGGTATCTGTAGCGACATCATATTTGCCGACCTGATTGGGCCATATGTCGAAGAATGTCCGATGACGCACGCGTTGCAGCGAATAGGTGATTGCATCAATGTAGCTGGAGTGCCAGTTGGCCGTCGCGGGAATCCGGGGATCGGCACGCCGGCGATCCTCATCGATCCGGGTGACCACCCGATGATAGCCATCCTCGAAACTGACGTAAGCGGCGTCGATATGCGAGGCAGACGTCAGGGTCCGATATAGCAGGTCCCGGCTTTGTTCGGTGCGGAAATAGCCCGGGTCGACGGCGGCCACTTCGGCGAGAAAGCGCAGCGCGCTTTCGGTGTTGTCGATGAGATCCTGGGTGCGTTCAACGCCGGCCTGGCTGGTCCGCGCGACCGCTTCATCCAGGATCGATATGATGCCGGCCGAGTTCTTGTTGTAGTTATAGATCAGGATGAAAATGAGGACGGGAATGCTTACGCCGATGAACAATAGCGACATAATCAGGGTCAGCCTTAGTCGCCCCATCCTGACAACCGGGCTAAGCGCGCGCAGCCACGCTATTGGGACGCGGAACCTTTTGCGGTTTCGAGACGCGACCAGCGCCGCAATCGCCAATCCGATCAGGACGAGCATGAGAGGAATTAGCCAGCGCCGCATGCTGCCGTCATTTCCATCCCAGATCAGTGTCGCGGGTAAAGTATCGTCGGTCAGTAGCCCGAGCTGCCGATAGACGGCGGCGATGCGTTGCCAGCGTGCGGGATCCTGCTCGCCGATCTGGCTGGCATCCCGCCCAACCAGCGTCGCCGTCTGCTCCGCCTCAAACAGCAGGGCGTCCCGGCTCTTTTTCGCCGAGTACTTTCGCAGGATCAGATCGACCGTGGCCTCCTTATGCGCGAGGGCATAGGCCCAGCCTTTCACGCTGGCCGCCCTGAACGATGCGACCCGGTCCGGATGGGCTTTCACTTCCGCTTCGGAGGTGCACAAACTATCGCCGTAAAAGTCGATACCGGATGCCGCAGGCGCAAAGGTGCGGTAGGGCGCGCCCATCTGTTCAAGGACGAACGGCTCGTTGGTGCTGTAGGCGATCATCGCGTCGGCCCGGCCGGCCAGGAGGTCGCGTGGATTTCCCTCGTGCGGGACGCGCAGCATGGACTGATAGTCGATCCCTTCGCGCTTCAGCATCGCGGCGACGTCGTCGCTTCCCGGCGTATCCATGAGCGCTCGGCCACGCAGATCCGCCACGCTGCTGATGTCTGCCCGACGCGCCACCAGGATGACGGCCGCGGAACGCTGGAATATGGCGGCCAGCACGACCAGCCGGCGGCCCGCTCCCCAGTCACGCAGAACGCTGGCGCTGCAGACCCCGAAATCCGCCTTGCCGCCGGCAACCGCCTCAGAGACGTCTATATCAGGGCCGCCTTCCCGGATGGTAACGTCCAGGCCAGCGTCGCGGTAGAAGCCTTGCTCAAGGGCCTGATAGTAGCCCGCGAACTGAAATTGATGCTTCCATTTGAGTTGAATTGATACGGCATCGAGTGCCGCAGCAGGATGCGCTGCCGCCAGCATCAGCGAAGCGACTACGATCAGTCGTCCCAGCAAGGACAGATTCGGACTGATTGATAGTGAAGTGAGCTGCTTGATCATGCGCGCCTTCCGTCAAGGCGCTCCGCCGTCACCAGCCGCGTTCGGTGTGAGCATGCAAGGTCCACCCTCACGTTTGCACAATGAGCCTGCAACGAGGCGCGAAAGCGTCAGGGCGCGCACCGGTCACGGCGTCTGCACCCTCACTCGAAAAGATCGGTCGTCGCAGTTGCGCATCAATGTTGAAGTCGTAAGTCTCCGCTGGCGGCCCCTTGTGAGCCGCGGCGAAAATGGTTGAGAGGAGGTTGAATGCTGGCTACGGGAGGGGTGGCCCTGGTTTGATTTAGATCAAGCTGAGCCGCGTTGTGCACCGCAACAGCGACCGAGTGGCAGGTCCGTGGCGGGTCATTCGCTACAGGAACAACCTGGCGGCAAGTCCAGCCATGTCCCGGCCGAAAGCGGAAGTCAACTCAGAGCGTTGGCGGCCACGCTACGGGCGTTGCGGGTGGATGCCGTGCGCACCACCTCGTCGAGCGGTTCTTCAACAAGATTGAGCCGTGCCGGCGTGTCGCAACCCGATATGACAAGCTTGCAGCCAACTATCTGGCCTTCATCAAACTCGCATCAATCCGAATTTGGCTGCGATCAGCGCAATGCCAAGCAGGGTCGCCGACATCGGGCTTTGCAGCAGCACGATGGGATCGCCGAGGCTGATGGCGAGCGCCCGGCGCAACTGGCTTTCGGCGATCGGCCCCAGGATGAGGCCGACGACGACAGGCGCGATCGGAAAATCGAACCGGCGCAGCAAAAAGCCCAGCGCGCCATCGCGCTTGATCACATCGCGGAACGCCCCCATGCCTGGAAATTTGAAAACGACGACGGAAACGTATCGCTTTCGGGACAATCCTGAAACGTGTTAGCTCGCAAACGTAGTTACGTTAGGAACTCGACCGAACGAGAGCTGATCATGACGAATAACACCGAACCGCTGACGCTCAAATTCCGCTGCCCGGCAGAACTGGACGGAAAGCTGCCGCCGCCGATACCGGCAACATTGGGCCTTCCCAGCTGGCTAAAGGCCATGCCGACGCAGGCTTTCAACGCAATTAATATGCGTGAGGAGGATACGATCAAGCGCTGTCCTCCTTTCGTCGATGCGATGACCTCGGGATTTCTGATCCCGCTGATCTGCGACCTCAGGGTCGAAAACGGCTCGATCACGTGGGACTTTGATATCCCGCCCGGCGGCGCCATCGATTTCCCGCGCTCGCCGGTCGGATTTCACGACGTAAGCCAGGTTATCGACACCCCGTTGTTCGAGCCCGATCGGTTCATCATCAAGTTTCATAACCTGTGGAGCATCGAGGCGCCGCAAGGCTATTCTCTGCTGTTCACACATCCGCTCAATCGCTTTGATCTACCGTTCACCACCTTAAGCGGCATCGTCGATTGCGACACTTATCGCGACGGCTGGGTTCATTTCCCGGCCCACTGGCACGACATGAATTTCAGCGGCTTGCTGCCGATGGGCACTCCGATTGCGCAATGCCTTCCAGTGAAGCGCGAAAGCTGGGTTGCACAGACCGCCCCTTTCACGACCGAGGAGGCGCGGCGGGTCGAAGATTTGGCGAACGCAATCAAGCGCGAGCCCGGCCTGTATAGGCGACAATTCAGGGTCTAGCTGACTAAAGTTTGTCCGAGCGTTTTCGAGAGCGTGCAAGCGCGGATCGCGTCAGAAGCGCCGAACGAAATTCGAAATTTGCTTCGATTTAATCGAAACGGCCTAGCCCTGCAAGAACTTCACGACCGCGCTCGGGCGGAAGAAGAAACGGCCATGCGATGAAGCGGCGAGCGCGTGGGTGGTTCGACCGAAGCAAGTGCGTTCCGCTGCGAAACGCCGAACGCAGGCTCGCCTCGCCAGCGTCGCGATCACCCATCTCCAGAAAGCAAGCGGCAAGATCAGCGCGGGCAAAGGCATCATCAGGACGATGCGCCAGCGCATGTCGATAGGCATCAGCGGCGGAAGCATATTCGCCGTCCTGAACCAACACACGAGCAAGCGCCATCCAGATTTCAGGACGCCCCGGCGCAGCATCGCGGGCCGCTGAAAGGACTGCGCGCGCTTTGTTGCGGTCGTGATGTTGGAGGTGAAGGCGAGCTAGATCCAGTTGAAGGTGAATGGCTTCGGGTGCCAGCGCAATTGCGCTTTCAATGACGGCGATCGCCTCGTCGACACGCGCCATAGCGGCGAGTTGGCCGGCGAGTTCCTGAAAGGCTGGCAGAAATGGCGGTCGCGGCACTGTCGTCCGGCGAAGCAGATCGATTGCTTCCGCACGGCGTCCAACGCTGCCCAGTGCTGCGCCCAGCAGGGTTTCGATACCGGGATCACGACGGCCCTGCGCCGCCTTTTCGAGGGGCGCGATGGCTTCCCTGCCGCGGTTCTGAGCGAGCAAGGCTCGACCCAGTATCGATGCGGCAGCGGTGTCGGTTTGGCTGCCTTTCAGGACTTCCGCGGCGAACTTCTCTGCTTCGGCAAATCGCTGCCCTTGCAATGCGACCGCGGCGCGTTCGAGCAGCTGCGCACCTCGTCTACGGTCGGCAGATGAAGAAAACGGAGGTTTCGGCATGCCCTAATCCTCGCTCGCCCTGAACCGGCCGAGTCCCTTCAGCACGAACGGCGCCAGCAGCGCGATCAGCGCGATGCCGAGCAGCGTCGCCGACATCGGGCTCTGCAGCAGCACCATGGGATCGCCGAGGCTGATGGCGAGCGCGCGGCGCAACTGGCTTTCGGCGATCGGGCCCAGGATGAGGCCGACGACGACCGGCGCGATCGGAAAATCGAACCGGCGCATCAGAAAGCCCAGCACGCCAAAACCCGCCAGCATCGACAGCTCGACGACCGAGGGCTTTGCCGCGATGGTGCCCATGGTCGCGAACACGAGAATGCCGGCGTAGAGCCACGGCTGCGGGATCGCGAGCAGTTTCACCCACAGGCCGACCAGCGGCAGGTTGAGCACCAGCAGCATGACGTTGGCGATGAACAGGCTGGCGATCAGGCCCCACACCAGGTCGGGCCGCTCGGCGAACAGCAGCGGTCCCGGGTTCAGGCCGTATTGCTGAAAGCCCGCCAGCATCATCGCGGCCGTCGCCGAGGTCGGCAGGCCCGAGCGTCAGCAACGGCACCAGCGTGCCGGCGGCGGAGGCGTTGTTGGCGGCTTCCGGCCCCGCGACGCCCTCGATCGCGCCCTTGCCGAATTCCTCCGGATGTTTCGTCAGCCGCTTCTCGGTCGAGTAGGACAGGAAGGTCGGAATTTCGGCGCCGCCGGCCGGCAGCGCGCCGATCGGAAAGCCGAACATCGTGCCGCGCAGCCACGGCTTCCATGACCGCTTCCAGTCCTCCTTCGTCATCCACAGCGAGCCGCGCACCGGCTCGATCTTTTCCTCGGTGTGATGGCGGCGCGAGGCGACGTAGAGCGCTTCGCCGATGGCGAACAGGCCGACCGCCAGCGTCGTCACCTCGACGCCGTCGAGCAGTTCGGGGATGCCGAACGCGAGCCGCGCCTGGCCGGTGAGCTTGTCGATGCCGACGAGCCCGAGCGTCAGCCCGATGAACAGGCTGGTCAGTCCGCGGATCGGCGAATCGCCGAAGGTCGCCGACACGGTGATGAAGGCCACGCACATCAGCGCGAAATAATCTTCCGGCCCGAAGCGCACCGCGAAATCGACCAGCCACGGCGCCAGAAAGGCGAGGCCGATGGTGGCGATGGTGCCCGCGACGAACGAGCCGATCGCGGCGGTCGCCAGCGCCGGCCCGCCGCGGCCGGCCTTGGCCATCTTGTTGCCCTCGAGCGCGGTCGCCATCGAGGCGCTCTCGCCGGGCGTGTTGATCAGGATCGCGGTGGTCGAGCCGCCATACATGCCGCCGTAATAGATGCCGGCGAACATGATCAGCGAGCCGCCGGGATCGAGCTTGTAGGTGACCGGCAGCAGCAGCGCGACCGTGAGCGCCGGACCGATGCCGGGCAGCACGCCGACCGCGGTGCCGAGGAACACGCCGATCAGCGCGTAGAGCAGGTTCATCGGCTGCACGGCGACAGCCATGCCATGCGCGAGCGCGGCGAAGGTTTCCATTACAGCAGTCTTTCCAGAGGCCCGGTGGGAAGGCTCAACGTCAGCAGCCGATCGAAAGCGAGATAGATCAGGGTGCGTCATCACGAGCGCGATGGCGGAGTCGGCGAGGATGGCGCGCCGTCCGAAGGCCGCCGACGTGGTGACGAACAGCGCCGACGTCGCAAGGATGAAGCCGCCGCCGAGGCCGATGATGGCGATCAGCAGCGCAAGCCCGCCGAGGATCAGCCACACCGCCTTGGGATCGGCGCTCTCGCGCGGCGGCAGGTTGCCGCGCAGCGCGTCGATCAGATTGCCGATCGCGAGCAGGCCGAGCCCGATGGCGATGACGACCGGCATCACCTCGGGCCCCATGCCGTACATCGTGGTGGTTGGCAGTTGGCGCGAGTCCCAGACCAGCACCGCGGCAAGGCCTGCGAGCGCCAGCGCAATGACGACACCGGCACGATCGACGCGCCGCGACGCCGGCCCCTGCGGAAGGTCCGTCATGATTTGACGAGGCCGACCGACTTCAGCACGTCGGTGACGCGCGCATGTTTCCTTCTTCAGGAAGTCGGCGAACGCATCGCCGGCGAGATAGGCGTCATCCCAGCCCTTCTGCTTGAGGATGTCCTTCCAGGCGTCCGACTTGACCATGTTCTCGACCGCGTCGCTCAGGGTCTTGCGCTGTGCCGGCGTGATGCCGGGAGGTGCTACCACCGAGCGCCAGTTGGCCAGCACGAGGTCGATGCCCTGTTCCTTGAAGGTCGGAATGTCGCTGCCGGCGATGCGCTTCTCCGACGTCACGCCGAGCGCGCGCAGCTTGCCGGACTTGATCTGACCGTCGTATTCGCTCAGTCCCGAAATGCCCGCGGTGACCTTGCCGCCGAGAATGGCCGCCAGCGACTCGCCGCCGCCGGAAAATGGAATGTAGTTGACCTTCTTGGCGTCGGCGCCGATCGCACCCGCAAACAACGCCGCCATCACATGGTCGACGCCGCCGGCCGAGCCGCCGGCAAAGGTGACCTTGGCGATGTCGGCCTTCACGGCAGCGGCCAGATCCTGCGCCGTCTTGATCGGCGAATTCGCCGGCACCACGATCACCTGGATCTCCTCGGTGAGGCGCGCAATCGGCGTCACCTGTTCGAGCGTCACCGGCGATTTGTTCATGGCGAGCGCGCCCACCATGACGAAGCCGTTCACCATCAGCTGGTTGCCGTCGCCCTTGGCGCCGTTGACGAACTGCGCGATGCCGACGCTGCCGCCGGCGCCGGCCACGTTGGTGACCTGGACGCTGCGGGCGATCTTGGCGGCGACCAGCGCCTGCTGCATCGAGCGTGCGGTCTGATCCCATCCGCCGCCGGGCGCCGCGGGCGCCATGATCTTGAGCTCGAGCTGCTGCGAGAGGGCAGGGCTGCTGGCTGCAAGTGTCAACGCGACGGCCGCGCCGAACAGGCGCGTATGAAACGGCATCATGGGGTTTCCTCCAGGCTCACGCGGAGCCGATTATGTGTCAATTCGTCGCATATCAGCCGGAAAAGGCGCCGCTGTCCAGAAGGACTGTCGATGCGACGTCATCTTTATGCTTTTGCCGCAAACGCGTTTGGCTGCGTGGAACATGCGCAAAACGGCCGGCGCGTTGCCGGATCAGAGCGATTGCGCTGAAAGCAACAGCGGCATCGTTTCGACCGATGCCGGTGACGTCAGACCCGCGCGACCGCGTGCGGAAACACGATCTCGATCAGCGTGCCGGAACGGCCGCCGGTCTTGATCTGGAATTTGGCGCGGTTGGCTTCGACAAGGGCTTTGGTCAGCGACAGGCTGACGGCCGAACTCTCGGCCCGATCCGACGGCGCCGGCGTCCGGAACGGCTGCAGCGCGGCGGCAACCTCATTGTCGTTGAGGCCGTGGCCGGTGTCGCGGACCCGCAGCATCACCTCGCCGAAATCGGACAGCGCGGTCGAGACGATGACCTGGCCGCCGGCATTGGCGAGATGGATCGAATTGCCGATCAGGTTCAGCGTGATCTGGCGCAAGGCCCGCGCGTCCGCGATCACGGGCGGCAGCATGTGCGCGAGCGAGGTGCGGATGATGATGCGCTCGCGATTGGCCTGCGGCTGCAACACCGCAACGCAGCTCTCGACCAGTTCGTTGAGGTTCTGGTTGGTGAAGGCGAGATCGAGCTTGCCGGTTTCGATCCGGGACAGGTCGAGCAGGTCGTTGATGATGGCGATCACGCGTTCGCCGGAGGCGCGGATGTCCTTCATGTATTCGAGGTAGCGCTCGTTGCCGAGCGCGCCGAACCGCTCGCCGATCATCACTTCGGAAAAGCCGATGATGGCGTTCAGCGGCGTCCGCACCTCGTGGCTGATCCGCGCCAGCACGTCGGCCTTGGCATTGGCGGCGCGCTCGGCCAGCCGCCGCGCCTCGCGCAATTCGCTCTCGGTCTGCTTGGCCTGCGAGAGATCGCGGAACACCGCGAAGAAATTCGGGCCGTCGGGGCGGGTGCGGCCCATGGTCATCGACAGCGCGATGATGCCGCCCTTGCTTTCGCGCGCCAGCACCTCGCGGCCGTGATCGAGCAGGCTTTCGACGCCGGAAGCCTTGATGCCGGCGAGATATTCGAACACGCCGTGCTGGCTTTCGGGCGCGAACAGCTCGGCGAGATTGCGTCGCGCGAGTTCGTCGCCGTCATGGCCGAACAGCGCTTCGGCGCTGCGGTTGGCCGCATGGATGTTGCCCTCGGCGTCGAACATCACGATGCCTTCGGCCGTGGTGTCGAGGATGGCGGCGAGGTCTTCGGCGTTGGCATGGCCGACATCCGACGGTTCGGAAACGTCAGGCTCCGATACCGCCGGTTCGGACTCCGATACCCCGGTTCGGGTTCCGATACCGCCGGTTCGGCCTCCGATACCGGCTCGGCTCGCGCGATGGCGGCCGCGATCGCCGCGCCCTCATGGCGCGTGCCCGAGAAGATCAAGGCCAGGGCCGAATCGCCGTCCCACGAGATGGTGTAGAGGCGGGCATCGGCCGCCGCTGACGGCGCATCCGCGTCCGCGGGCTGGCTTGCGGAAATCGTCACCGGTTTGCCGGTGTCCGATGTCGAGGAGGCGTTTGATACGCCGGGTTCGACATAGAGCGCGTCGAGGCCGCCGGCATCTTCCAGCGCGTGCAGGCTCGGATAGCCCATCTGCGTCAGGAAGGCGGGGTTGGCATAGAGCAGCCGGTCGAGCCGGTAGATCAGGATGCCGACCGGCAGCAAATCGAGCAGCGCCTTGTCGCGCGCCGCTTCGCCTCGCGCCGGCGGCTCGGGCGGCGCCAGCCATTCGGGCGGCGCGGGAGCCGCTTCGCGCGCAGCCGATGCGGCCAGCGGGTCGAAGCTGGTTTCGCCGTCGGCGTCGCGCCTCGTTGCCGTTCTCGGTGTCGAGCCGCGCCGACAATTGCCGCGCGAGTTCGTCGAAGGCGATGTTTTCAACCGGCGTCAGCGCTGGCTGCTTCGCTTCGCCCGGGGCGCGGAACGGCAAGACGTTTGCGGCAGCGTCTGCCGGCAACTCCGTTGCGGTTTCCGTCAGCGTGTCCTTGACGATTTCCTTGGCGCTTTCCTCGACGTTTTCTTGGACGCTTTCCTGGACGATTTCCTGGACGCTTTCCTCTAGGGCTTCCTTGGGAGGTTCCACGGGCGTTTCCAAATCTTTTTGATGTGAAGGTCTCGGCAGCAGAAGTCTCTGCAGCGGAAGTTTCGGCAGCAATCGGTTCAGGCAATTCGTCGGATGAAGGCGATGCAACGCTGGCCGGCTCGGCAGATGGCGCAGCGGACGGTTCTTGCGGCGTCACCATCTCGCCGGACAATTCCGCCAGCCGTAGGGCGGCGAGCCGCGCGATGGCGTCGAAATCGCGGCAGACGCCGATGCCGCGATAGCCGATGAAGTTTCGCGCCGCATCGAAGATCGGCAGGCCGGACAGTTCGACGGGCAAGGTGCCGCCGCCGTCCACCGGCCAGTTCAGCGTGATGCCGCTCCAGGTGGCGCCGGTCGCAAAGGCCTGCATCATCCGGCCGGTGGGATCGAATCCAAAGGTCTCGGCGATCTCGCGCCATGGCCGGCCGAAAGCGGCCGTGGTGCGCGGGCCGATCAGGCCTGTGAATTCGTCGGAGCCGAGCGTGAAGCGGCCTTCCCGATCCATCTGCCAGGTGAAGCGCAGCGGCAGGCGGCGCGCCTGCGGCGCCGGCTGGCCGGCAAACGCTTCGATGGCAGGTGATGGCGCGCGCGCGAATGGTTTCGGCGGCGGGCGGCTCCTCGGCAGTGGCAGGTTCGGCAAACGCATCGAACAACGCAAACCCGGCGGGCGCTTCGCCCGATGGCGCCGGCTGCTGGTAATCGGCAGCCGGTTGCGGCGCGACCGGTTGCTCGATGACGGGCAGGCCGGTTGCTCAGACGGCGCGATCGGCTGCAAGACCGGCTCTGACAACGGCGGCTCTGATGATGTGGTGGCTGGCTGCATCTCGTTATCGGACTGCGCCTGCGCCGGTCGCGGCGCGATCAGCGCGATGTTGCCGGCGGCGATCAGAACGCCGTGGCTGCCATCGGGAAAGTCGAACCGCGAAGCGCCGCAGGTCGAAAGCATGCCGGGCGCCGCGCCAAATCCCTGCAAGCGCTCCAGCCGGATGGCGCCGTTCGCGAGCAACCGGCCTGCGAGACGCGCGATCTGCCGCCGGTGCCGGTCGGCCGGTCCGAAGGTTTTTTCGGCAAGGGCTGCGGCACTGGCTGCGCCGAACAGGCGGGCGCCGGCCGGATTGGCCCACAGGATCCGCCTGCCATCGGCCGTCCACAACCAGGCGGGCAGGCGGCTCGCCGCATAGGCCGCCAATCGCGGATCGCTCGAGGCCAGCCACTGAAATTCCGCATCCTTCATCGCAACCACATGACCGTCCGGCATCAGGATCGGCAGCCAGAATGCCGACAGCGTTAAGCGATCGTTACTATCGCAAGCCGGCAGCGGCAGGTCCACGGCCCCTCGGGCCGGCGGTAATTTAAGCCGCGGATAACCTTAATCCGGCGGACCCTTTGACCGGCCGCCGCGTTGGGTGGGTTGCAAACGGCCGTCAGGGGTTCACGATGCGGGAACCACCGGCGCCGCATCCGTCCCGGAGCGGCCCCTCTGGCGGTTCGGACGCAATCCCTGCCAACGCAAAGGAGCACACCATGAGCGACGATGCGCGAGACCGATTCGAGATACCCAAGGAAATGCGATCGATGGCGGAAGCGAGCTTCGAGCAGGCCCGCAAGACTTTCGAGAAATTCGTCGCCTCCGCGCAGGCCGCCGCCGGCTCCATCGAGGAGCGCAACGCCACGGTTCGCGCCGGCGCCAAGGATGTCAGCAGCAAGGCCATCGCCTATGCCGAGAAGAACGTGCAGGCCTCGCTCGATCACGCGCAATCACTGCTGAAGGCCAAGGATCTGACCGAGGTGATGCGGCTGCACAGCGAATATGTGCAGGCGCAAATGCGCGCGCTGGCGGAGCAGGCCAGCGAAATGGGCCAGCTCGTCGGCAAGGCCGCCATGGACGCGGCGAAGCCGAAAGCCTGACCTGCCGGCATCGACAGGGTTCAACCACCGGATAGCCCGGCTGGAACTCGCATCCCGCGGTTAAATATGCGGCGACGCATCAGAAATTGCAGTGCGCTGCACAAATTTGACATGATATGGGTGCTTATTAGGCGAGCCCGTGGATGGGCACTTCCGTGAGTGCGTGTACGTGATCCCTTCGGCGTCCGGCCGATTGCCCGCCCGGCGTCCGCAAGGGGGAACATCGTTTAACCCCATTGTGAAGGATGCAAGCCGTGACCAGCTCCACCGATCCCTTCTCTGCCTCCATCATTCCCTTCGAAGTCCCCGAGCAGATGCGCGCGCTTGCTGAAAAGGGCGTTTCGCAGGCCCGCGACAGCTACGCCAAGTTCAAGGATGCCGCCGAAACCCATAACGGCACCATCGAGGCCGTGTTCACCTCGGCCAGCAAGGGCGCCAGCGCGTACAACGCCAAGCTGATCGAGTTCTTCAAGGCCAACACGTCCTCCTCGCTCGATTTCGCGCAGGAGCTGTTCGGCGTGAAGACGCCGGCGGCGGCGATGGAGCTGTGGACCTCGCATGCCAAGAAGCAGTACGAGACCTTCACGGCGCAAGCCAAGGAGCTCGCCGAGCTCGGCCAGAAGGTCGCGACCGAGACCGTCGAGCCGATCAAGGCTTCGGCCTCGAAGCTCTACAAGCCGGCCGCCTGATCGTTTCCGGTATTGATCACGAAAAGCCCGGGCGAAGCGGCCCGGGCTTTTTGCTGCCCAAGGGATGATAAGGGATGATTTGGCAGGGCCGCCGGAGTCTGGCCGAAGCGTCCCCGCAAATGAACGCAAAATGCCCTCGGGACGACTATAATCAGGCGCTTCGCGGCCTTGCCAAAGCGAGGCGTTGCACCTAGTTTCCGGCCCATTCGCGACCCCCCTTTTTGGGGCCTCGCGTGAGGGATGCAGTTGTAGCTCAGTTGGTTAGAGCGCCTGTCTGTGGAACAGGAGGTCGGTGGTTCGAGCCCACCCAACTGTACCACAACGCACTCCCTAGTGCTTCTGCTACAGCAAGTAATTGATAGCACCTGACTATTTGCTCGCTCTCAATACAAAGAGCGCTACAAATGGCACGCTCATAATGGTCTCTCTCAACCAACAAGACGTGGCGAGCAGGTGGCTCGCAAGGCCATCCCGAAGCGACGTGCGCGCGGAATACAAGCGGCTGTACGGCGTGAGCCGGAGGCCATCCTCAAGTTCCCCGCGGCACTTCGAAGGCTCAGGCCAAAGCACTGCATGGGCAATGGCTGGCAGAGGTCGAGACGCGGATCGAACGCATTCGCGCGGCGGCAAAGGGCGAGGGGCAGCCGCTCACGAAGCTCAACGCGTTGGCCTTGGCGGGCCGGTGGTATTCTTGGTTTGTTGAGCAGTACGAAAGCGACCCGGGTCACCGCGAAAGCCGTCAGTACCGCGCTCTCCGACCACCACCAAAGGGGCTCGCCAATCCGGCCGATTGTCTGAACAAGAATGTCAGCAAGGGCCTGTGTGAAGCGGAAGGATGGGGTTGTTCTTCATTACTCCCGAGGGCATAGAAACTCTTCGCTTTGAGCTGACCGAATGAGCGCAGCAAGCGCTCTGTCCGCAATCCCCGCCGGATTAAGGGGACCATTGCTGGCCGAGTACCAATCCATCGTTCATAATTTTGCCGAGCGTCGTTCGTCACCCTCTGAACTTAGCGGCGGCAAATTCTGCGAAGATTGTCTTTACGATCCTAGAGGGGCACGCGAAAGCGACTTACGCGGCCTCACCAGCCAAGCCTCCGAGGTTTGTCGACGATTGCCGAAAGCTTGAGAGCCATAAAGCATGTTCCGAGAAGCTTTCAGATACGCATCCCGCGTCTTCTCCCCGCCTTGTATGAAGTGAGGAACAACAGGGGGGCTGGCGATGCGGCGGAGACGTCGATCCAAACCACATGGATGCGGTCTTCGTATTAACGAGTTGCAACTGGATCATGGCCGAGTTGGTCAGGGTCTTCCACAGCGTTTCAGTCGCGGAGGCGCAAGACATCGTCGACAAGCTCGTCGAGCGTCGCATGCCCTTGCTCTGGGTCGGTGACGACGTGCGGCGCATTCTCGACCCAAGCTTTGGCCTGCGAGAGCAAATTTTGTTGCTCCTGTGCACATCTCCTGGAAAGACCGCGACATCTGATCTCAAGAAGTGGACCGGATACAAGAACAACACCTATTTCAAGAAACTGCTGCTGGAGATGCACGAGCTGCGCCTTATTGAACTCGCAGATGATGGAAGCTTCGCCCTGATCTTGCCGCCCGGCAGAGATAGCCTCCGATCTGATCGCAAAGCGCAACACCGTCTGAAACCGTGCGCCAAAAGGCAGAACCTTTTAAGAGACTTCACTACAAAGTCTGCTACAAAGGCGGCGCACCAGCGCGCGAATAGCTCAATCTTTTCAATGCTTCTTGGGTGTCTTTTCGGTTCCCACCCAACTGTACCAGCACACTGAAATTATCCCACAGGTACAGTAAGTTGTTGAGAGGGCCGAGGGCAGGAGTGACACACTTGCCGCCGAAGAGCAGACCTCAATCGACCGGGATGGCAAACCTCGGGACCCAGCTTTTGCCGTGCAGCCGGCTGAGCTTGAGAACAAGGAATCCTTACAACGTGGGTTGGTAGCGCTCTCTCGCGACCAACTTCTGCGATTTTGCTCGCATTCCTTCGATCTTATGCGGTTGTTTTCGCTCAACGGTAGCGCCTCGTCGGCGCGAACGGCTGGTTCTGGCGCAAAACGGACGCCCAGGAGCTTGAACGCCATGCAACGTGAACCGGGTAGATTAGCGGGCGATCCCTGCGACGCCGGCGATCAGCTCGAAGGAGCGTAGCCGCTTTGCGTGATCGTAAACATCGGACACGATCATGAGCTCGTCGGCGCCTGTTTCCGCAACAAGCGCATCGATGCCCGCACGGACCGTATCCGGTGAGCCGACGATGGAACGCGCCAGCATGCCCATCGCCTGCGCTTTTTCCGCAGGCGACCAGTAGCTCTCGATGTCGTCGATCGGCGGCTGGCTCAGGCCGCGCGCGCCGCGGAAGATGTTCGTGAATGACATCTGCTGCGTCGTCGCCAGCCGGCGCGCCTCGTCATCGCTGCCGGCGGCGATGATGTTGACGCCCACCATCGCGTAGGGGCGCTCAAGCTGCTCGGAAGGCTTGAAGCGGCTGCGGTAGATCTGCAGCGCAGGAATCAGCAATTCGGGCGCGAAATGCGAGGCGAAGGCATAGGGAAGCCCGAGTTCGGCCGCCAGCATCGCGCCAAAGTTGCTCGATCCCAAAATCCACAACGGCACTTCCGTTCCTGCCGCCGGGATGGCCCGAATACGCTGATTGGGACCGGCCGGCGCCAGGAAGGCCTGCACCTCGAGAACGTCCTGCGGAAAGTTTTCGGCGGACTTCCGGCGTGCGGCGCAAAGCGCGCAATGTGAGCTGGTCGGTGCCGGGCGCGCGGCCAAGTCCAAGGTCGATGCGGCCTGGAAACAGCCGCGCGAGCGTCCCGAACTGCTCGGCGATGACGTAGGGTGCATGGTTGGGAAGCATGATACCGCCCGCGCCGACGCGGATGGTTTTGGTGCCGGCTGCGATATGACCGATCACGACCGACGTCGCGGCGCTGGCGATGCCCGGCATGTTGTGATGCTCCGCCACCCAGATGCGGCGATAGCCCCAGGCTTCGGCATGAACCGCAACATCGCGGGCGTTGTCGAGGGCGCCGCGCGCATCGGTGTCTTCGGTGACGCGGACGAGATCGAGGATGGACAGTGTCGTCATGGTACTCCAGACGAAGCCATTTGCGTGAATGATACCGCCCGGGATACCCGGCCGCGGGCTTGTCCGAAACGGCAGGCTTCATCCGAATCTTCTGTCTCCATATGGCTACTGCCGCCGCGAGGGTCAAATGCATAGCGCAGCAAGGGAAACTGAGCCACGGCGCGGAATGCGATCGCGCTCGGGGCATCGTCAACGCATGGGGATTGAATTCGGATTTGGCCGATCCGGCGTCCGATGGTATGTTCCCTGCAGCTTGAATGAGAGGGCACGATGGCTGAAGCGAAACTCGCTCCGAACCTGCCGGACTGGATGCTTGAGCACGCGAACCGCTATCTTTCGAGCGGCGGAACCGACGGGCACCTGTACAAGGTAACGGTGCCGCAGCACGGTGAGCTGACGGTGCCGTCGCTGCTGCTGACCACCACCGGCCGCAAGTCTGGCGACAAGTTCATATTTCCGCTGTTTTACGGGATGGAAGGCGACAGTTGTTTCATAGTCGCCTCAAAGGGAGGCGCGCCCGAACACCCCGGCTGGTATCGCAACATTCTTGCGAACCCCGACGTTGAAGTACAAGTCGGGACCAAGAAGATGAATGCGCGGGCCAGGACGACGGAAGGCGAGGAACGCCTCCGACTTTGGAAAAAGGCGCTCGAATTCTGGCCGCCCTACGCCGACTATCAGCTCAAGACCGAGCGCGAGATACCGGTGGTCGTACTGGACCCGGTGCATTAGAGTCCGTGGTGGCTGACCGCCGCAGCGACGGAATCTCGCTAATTCGCACGGCTTTGTTCCTTTGGCCGCGCGA
>CAWIZF010000027.1:0-95126 GCA_963840465.1 uncultured Alphaproteobacteria bacterium
TTCGCCAACTCGATCTCCGCCTTCAGCGCCGCAATCCGCCGCTCGGCCTCCTTCGCCGTCAAATCCTTCTCGAACAGTTTTGGCTGATAGGCCTCGGCGCTGAGCGTGCGCAGCGTCGCCAGTTGGCGGGGCGTCATCGGCGCGTCGACCTGGTCGGGGAGGCGGGGCATTTTCGGAACTCCAAAGAATCTTTGTCAGGGTCCGACTCTTAACTTGAAATTTGTTCTTTATTTGTTCTTATGGGCTTCAACCGCACGGAGGTGGCCCATGGACAACAAGCTCAACGAAATCAGAAGGAAAATCAAATTCTTGCGGGCGGAGATGCTGGGCGCGGAGGATAACATCCGCCAACGGGTCAACCGCGACGAGGACTGCTCGGAGGCCGCCGTTCACCTGATGTCCATGCGGGTCGTCATGCTCGGTCTGATCGGCGAACGGAACCGGCTCGGCGGCGAAGAGCGGCTGCTCAATGTCGACGAGCGGCTGAAGCTCGATGTCCGCACGGCCGGCCGAAAACCCTCGAACGGGGCGCCGGTGCGGCTTCCGGCGAAAGCCGGCCCCGGACCTGATCCGGGGTGCGGACCGGCCGGCGTCAGGAAAACGCGTCCCATCAAGCATCCAGAGCCCCGTTCCGCTTCGGCCGCAACGGAAAAGGCCCGAGGCCGCCGTGAGCGATGAGACGATTCAAGCCCTGCGCCGGCGGATCGGCGAGCTGGACCAGCTTGCGCGCCGGCTCGATCAATCCGGCCTGGACAACGCGCGGGCGCAGCTTCTGCTCTCGCGCAAGCGGGCGGAGCTGGAAGACTTCATCAACAGGGGCCCGCGATGTCAGCACCGCTTCGATGGTACGACCACAACGCGGATAACCCGCCATGGCTGAAAGCCCTGGCGGAAGTTCGCATCCAGGCCACGCGGGAAGGCTGGTGCCACGCGCATGTGCAGGCGATCATCGTTGCGATCGACCAGTATGCCGAAGCGGCGCTGGGTAACCGGAGTTATTTTCTCAACAAGCCGTATGGGGTTGGCGGGGGGAGGAGCGAAAACGTGCCGTGATTGTCTGGAATTCGTATAGCTATGGCCCGATGACAGACTCTGTTCGCCCTCGCAAGTTATCCGACCGGCTATTGACCCTGCCGGACAGGCCCGGCAGGTTCCTGCCATGCGTTTCGAGATTCTTGGTGAAATTTCCGGCATCGAAACCTTCGCGACCGGGTCCGGTATTCGCGAGATTGCGCGACTGCGACGAATTTATGGACGAGGCCGCTGGCGCAAGCGCAAAGGCGTTGCCCGCGTAAGATTATCCGATGGCTCGACCCACGTGGCTGAGCTACACTGGTACGAGGCGACTGGGATCGGTCGCAAGGAATTCAAAATCAAGCACCTGCTTTGAGGCCATGACCAAGACACAAGCAAAACAATTGGTCGTTTGCGTTGAAAACGACGGCTATGCAGTTTCGCTCGAGAAGCGCAAGATCTACGTGGCGCTGCGCGATGCCGCAGCCGACAAGCACGATATGCTGCGGATCGTCGATGAATCCGGTGAGGATTACCTCTACCCGAAGGCTTTCTTCCGTTCGATCGCGCTGCCGCAAGCTGTCAGAAGGGCCGTGTTGGCTGCGTAGCCCGCGTATTGCGAAATAGCGAATCATACACCGAGTCAGGCCGCCGATAGCCACACCTTGAACCTGCTGCCAAACAGCAAGTAGCCCGCATGAGCGTAGCGATATGCGGGAGAGCAAGATCCCGGATGTCGCTGTCGCTCATCCGGGCTACGCGGCCAGGCTAATTCGACTTCGCCCCGTCCGCCGGCTCCGGCGCCGCCGGCTTGCCGTCCGCCGCCGGTAAACCGCTCGATCACCGAGCGCACCGCATCGCGCGTCTTGCGGTCCTTCACCGCATCGAGCAGCGGCGCGGCGCCGGGCGAGCGGCGGATCAGGCTTTCGGGATCGGGGAATACCAGCGGATCGTCCCATGGGCCCTGCACCACGAAGGGCAGTTCAAATCCCTTGTCGCCGCCGTTGGCCGCAGGCGTCAGGCTGGCGACGCCCTTGAGGTCGTATTCGCGGGACGGCACCGAAGCCGTGCCGGTCAGGGTCAGGCGCGTCGTCGGTCCGTCGACGCGGACGTCCTCGACGGTGGCGATGCCGTCGTTGAAGCTCACCGAGACCGTGAGATTGTCGTAGGGCGTCGAACCCGAGCGCAGATTGCCGCCGCCGGACAGCGGCCGGCGCTCCAGCCGCTTCAGCAGTTGCTCGACATTGAAGCCCGCGATCGCGCCGTCATGGCCGATCAGGGTCGCGGTGCCGTCGAGCGAGGAGGCGAGGCCGAACGGGCTCGAGCCGGAGGCCGTCAGCGAAACCCCGAGATTGCCGCGGCCGGAGAGTTTTGTGATGCCGAACAATTCGCCGGCGCAGGCCTGCAGATCGACATCGGTGAACTGGAACTGCGCCTTGACGTCGGCGATCGCATCCGAACGCGCGATCCCGAACGAGCCCTTGGCGATGCCGCCATACATCTGCGCTTCGCCGATCGAGAGCGCCAGCGCGCCGTCGCGCAGGTTGGCGCCGAACGCGGTGCGGCCGAGTTTTGTCGGGCCGACCGTCACCCGCGCCGCCGACAGGCGCATGTCGAGATCGGTGGCGGACAGCGACGTCAGGTCGAACAATTGCCGGTTCCAGTCGCGCGCGCCGCTCGCCAGCAGGCGCACGGTGGAGATGTAGGGCGTGAAATCGAGGTTGCCTGCGGCGAGCGTCGCCTGCAGCGCCTGGCGGCCGTTATTGGAAAAGGTCATCACGCCCTCGGCGACGTTGCCGTCGAGTTCGACATTCACATTCGTCAGCGCGACCGAGGCGCCGACCAGATTGGCGCGCGCCTTCAGCGCGAAGCGGCCGAAGCCGCCGCTGCCGGGCACCGGCTGTCCCATCCAGCGCATCGCGTTGCGCAGCGACAGGCTGTCGACGGTCACCGTGCCTTCCATCATCAGGCTGGTGCGGTTGGCGACCGAGCCGTCGAAGGCCAGTTTCAGCGGCGCGCTGACGATGCGCGCCTTCAGGCCCGAGCGGTCGCCCGACAGCATCGCGACGAAGTCGCTGGCCGAGATCGAGCCGTCGACGCGTTCGCCGCGCCAGTCGAATTGTCCGGTCGCCGCGAACGAGCGCGAGATCGACGGCCAGGCCAGCGACAGATCGATGTCGCCGAGCTGCTCGGTGACGTGGTTGGCGGCGTCCTCGTATTTCAGCACGCCGTCCTGGATCCTGATTTCGGAAAACGACACCTGGTTTTCGGCGCCGGGCTTCATCGTGCGCGCGATCCGCTCGACGAACGGCGTCCAGTTGCTCTCGCCGCCCGCTTCCCTGACGACGCGGATATGCGGCCGCAGCATCATGACGTCGGCGATTTCAAAGCGGCGCAGCAGCAGCGGCAGCAGGCGCAGGTTCGCGGTCAGCACATCGACCTGCAGCGCGGGGTCCATGGTGCCGCCGCCCTTCAGCCCGACATTGTGGAAGGAGACGTAGCTGCCCGGAAACACCGAAACGTCGATCGCGCCCGACACGACCAGGTCGAGCCCGGTGACGTCGCGGATCTGCGCCTCGACCGCCTGCCGCAGCGCGTCGCGGTTGAGGAACCAGGAGGTTCCGATCAGGGCGAGCACGGCCACGCAAAACAGCGCCGCAATCGGCATCCCGAGGCGCTTCATTCCTTGGCCCATCGTCAATGACATATCCGGATCTGGCTAAACCGAACTCGGGTTGATGCTACCGGGACTGGTGATTAAGGGTCTATGTTGATCAGGGCAGGCGGCGCAACGGTCAAGCCCGTGCCAACCCACACAACTTGAAGGGTTTTCTTGACGCTTTCAAGGCCGGGGTGGCGCCCGGCGGGCGGTTCGGCGGCATAATCCCCGCATCATTGACGCACCGCGAAGAATTCGCCTAATAATTCCGGAGATAATGCCGGCTGACGGCCGTTCCCTCCATCAGGTCATATTCCATGAACAAGGTTTACCCCGACGCCAAATCGGCACTCGATGGCGTTCTCAAGGACGGCATGATGATCATGTCCGGCGGCTTCGGCCTGTGCGGTATCGCCGAGACCCTGTCGGACGCGATCCGCGATTCCGGCGTCAAGGGTTTGACGGTCATCTCCAACAATGCGGGCGTCGACGGCATCGGCCTCTCCCGGCTTCTGGAGACGCGGCAGATCAAAAAGATGATCTCGTCCTATGTCGGCGAGAACAAGCTGTTCGCGCAGCAATATCTCGCCGGCGAACTGGAACTCGAATTCAATCCGCAGGGCACGCTGGCCGAGCGCATCCGCGCCGGCGGCGCCGGTATCCCGGCCTTCTACACCAAGACCGGCGTCGGCACGCTGATCGCCGAAGGCAAGGAAGTGAAGGAGTTCGACGGCGAGAAGTACATCATGGAGCGCGGCCTGTTCGCCGATCTCGCGATCGTCCACGCCTGGAAGGGTGACACCGCCGGTAACCTGATCTACCGCAAGACCGCGCGCAACTTTAACCCGATGATGGCGACCGCCGCGAAGGTCACCGTGGCCGAGGTCGAGCATCTGGTTCCGGCCGGCGAACTCGATCCGGACCACATCCACACCCCCGGCATTTTCGTCAAACGCATCATCGAGGTCGGCACCGGCAAGAAGCGGATCGAGTTCCGCAACACCCGTCCGCGTCCTGCGGCTTAAGCGCGACATTGGAGAACTAAAATGGCCTGGACCCGTGAACAGATGGCAGCGCGCGCCGCGAAAGAGTTGCGCGACGGCTATTACGTCAATCTCGGCATCGGCATTCCGACGCTGGTCTCGAACTACATTCCCGACGGCATCGACGTCAGCCTGCAGAGCGAGAACGGCATGCTCGGCATGGGACCGTTTCCTTACGAGGGCGAGGAAGACGCCGACCTCATCAACGCCGGCAAGCAGACGGTGAGCGAGCTGCCCGACACCAGCTATTTCTCCTCGGCCGATTCCTTCGCCATGGTGCGCGGCGGCCATATCGATCTGTCGATTCTCGGCGCGATGCAGGTGGCGCAGAACGGCGATCTCGCCAACTGGATGATCCCCGGCAAGATGGTGAAGGGCATGGGCGGCGCGATGGACCTCGTCGCCGGCGTCAAGCGCGTCGTCGTCGTGATGGAGCATTCCGCCAAGGACGGCCCGAAGCTTCTGAAGACGTGCAACCTGCCGCTGACCGGCGAGAAGGTCGTCGACATGGTGGTGACGGATCTCGCGGTCTTCACCATCGACAAGCACGGCAAGGACGGCATGGCGCTGATCGAACTCGCCGACGGCGTCACGCTGGACGAGGTGAAGGCGAAGACCGAAGCCGAATTCCGCGTCGCGCTGAAGAACGCCTGAGGGCGTAGAGACCGCCGCTATCGTCGTCCCTGCGAACGCAGGTCCCGTAGGGTGGGCAAAGCGCAGCGTGCCCACCATTTCGCAGCGCGCTTGACGATAGATGGTGGGCACGTCGCTGACGCTCCTCTGCCCACCCTACGGCGCCGCCACGGCATCGCCTCCGCCGGCCCGTTCGAAATCTGTGCTTGCCCGCTCAGCGGTCGACCGGTTTCCCCGGGCCCAGATGGTAGCGGCTGGAGAAGAACACCAGCGGGAGACTGTCGCAGTAATCGCACTCCGAGACTTCGGCGATGAACAGCGTGTGGTCGCTGACGTCGATCGTCCGCATCACCTCGCATGCGAAAAACGCCACGCAGTTCGACAGCCGCGGCAGGCCTTCGACGACTTCGTAATCGGGATGTGCCTGGCGCGGCCGGCCCGCGAAATGTCGCGACAACGCCTTGGCCTGTTCCGGCAGCACGTTGACGCCGTAACGCCCGCTCGCCGACATCGCCTCATGCATCCTGCCTGCTTTGACCGAGACCAGCACGGTCGGCGGCGAAAGGCTGATGGTGACAAAGCTGTTGGCCGTCATGCCGCAGACCTCGCCGTGGGAGTCGAGCGCGGTCAGTACCGCAACGCCGGTCGCAAAGCGCGATGCGGCCTGGCGGAAGGCGAGCGGGTCGGCGCGCTGCATCTGGTGCCCCTTACGCCGTGGCCCGCACCGGCGCCGCGGGCGCGGTCTTGCGCTCGATCCAGGCCTGGATGCGCTCGGCCGACGCGACACGGTCCCATTGCTGATCCGGATAGTTGAAGTTCTCGGTGAACTCGTCGGCAAGCGCCTGGTTCTGGCTCATCGCGCCGATCAGTTGGCCTAGCGCCTCCGAGGGCGGCTGCAGCATGATGTTGGTCCAGCGCGCGGCCGCCAGCACGCGGTCCTGCCGCTTCAGGTCCACCTTTTCGCAGAACCGCGCATCGAGCACGTCGGCGTTGACGATCTCCTCGCCGAGCACGAAGGCGGCGTAGGAGGCGACGTTGGCGCCCTGTCCCATCATCGGATCGACGACCGAATGGACATCGCCAAGCGCGATGGCGCATTTGCCGCCGTCGAATTCCACCACTGTATTGCGAACCGTCGGCACCACGCCGCCCTGCAGCAGATCGAGCGGCTGCGCGAGATCGAAGCGCGCGGTGTCGATGCGGTCATAGGTGGTCGGATGATGTTTTTCGAGTTTTTCCAGCACGACGCGCAGGAAGTGCTTGCGGTCAGCCTCGTAGCTCAGCGTCGCAAGCTCCTCCATGTCGCCGCCCGGCACGTTCTCCATCAAGAGCGCGCTGGCGATGCCGCCGAAGGTGATGGTGGGAATCACGATCATCTCGCCGTGGCCCGGCGAAACCGAAAGCGTCACGTTCATCGGATCCGGCTCGCGAACGCCGGTATAGAGGCCGACGCATAGGCGCCGCTGCGGCTGCGAATAGGGCGAGTGCTCCGGCCGGTAGGCGAAGAGCTGGCCGAGCGGGCCCTTGCCGCTGGAAACGACCAGCAGATCGAACCGGCTGACCAGCGGCGCGATATCGCCTTCCTCGATGCGGCGGTATTCGATCCTGCCGCCGCGATCCGCAAAGTCCTTCATCAGCACCGGCAGATAGATCCGGTAGTCGACGGCGCGGCTCGGCCGCGAGAAGTAACCGCGGAAGCCGATCGGCTGCGGGAAATTGAAAAAGTGATCGTGGTAGTAATAGTGATGCTTCGGGTCGTTCCAGTGGTTGACGCCGAGATAGTCTTCGCGCGCGATCGTCACATGGTGGTGCGCGACCGTGTTCAACAGGCGAATGCCGCGATACTCGTCCGGCGCGCGGTCGGTGATCAGCGTGGCGTCGACGCCGTGCTTCTGAAGATACAGGGCCAGATGCAAGCCGGCGATGCCGGCCCCGACGATCCCGATGCGCCGCTTCATGTCCGCCTCCCCAAGCGTTGTTCGATGGTTGTTCGGGAGCTGGCCTCCCGTTGTTGGCCACACCCTAGCGGCGAACTTGCTCCAGAAAAATGGAATGGATAGGATATGATCTATTCCTGATGGGAATGATCGTATGGACCGGATCGATTGCTTGCGTGCCTTTGTCCGCGCGCTGGAGGGCGGCAGCTTCTCGGTGGCCGCCAACGAACTCGGCATCGGCCAGCCGGCCGTGAGCAAGCGGATCGCGTTGCTCGAAAGCGAGTTCGGCACGCAATTGTTCTTTCGCACCACGCGCAAGCTCAAGCCCACGCCCGAGGGCCACCGCATCTACGATCTGGCCCGCCAGATCCTTGGAAATTTCGATCTGGCGCGGGCGAACGTCGAGGAAAGCTCGCTGCGGCCGAGCGGCACGCTGCGGGTCAGCCTGCCGTCGTCGTTCGGCCGCCGCTATTTGATGCCCGTGATTGCCGAATATGTCCGGACCTATCAGGGGGTTCGTCTGGATGTCCGCTTCAGCGAGCGGTTCGTCAATCTCGTGGAGGAGGGGATCGAACTGGCGCTGCGGATCGGGCAACTCGAGTCGAGCACGCTGGTCGCGCGGCGGCTCGGCACGGTGCGGCGCTATCTGGTCACGACGCCAACCTACCTTAAGGGCCGCTCGGTGCCGCGCGCGCCCGAAGACCTCAATGCGCACCAATGCATCGTCTATTCGCGCGTGCCCGCCGCCAATGACTGGATCTTCGAATCCGAACACGGCCGCCACGTCGCGTCGATCGGCGGACCGCTGCTGGTCGACGACGCCGACGCGATGGAGCAGGCGGTGATGCATCATCTCGGCATCGCCGTCCTGCCGGAATGGAGCGCCGTCGCCGGCATTCGCAGCGGCCAGTTGCAGAACCTGCTGCCGGATTTTTCGATCGCCGCTCTGCCGCTGCACGCGGTCTATCCCGAAACGCACTGGATGTCGCTGCGGGCGCGCAGTTTTCTAGACCTGTTGATCAAACGCGCAGGGCAGTTCTCTACGCCGTAAGCCTGCTATCGTCGTCCCTGCGAACGCAGTAGCCGGTCCCGTAGGGTGGGCAAAGCGCAGCGTGCCCACCATTTCGCAGCGCGATTGACGATAGATGGTGGGCACGTCGCTGACGCTCCTCTGCCCCACCCTACGGCACCACCACGGCATCGCCTACGCCGGCCCGCTCGGTATGTCCGAGAACCGCGTCAGCCACGCCACCGGGCCGATGCTGGCGGCGACGATCAATAGCGCTGCGAGCGCGCCTTCCTCAAAGCTGCCGCGGCTGGCGTATTGGTAGATCGAGGTCGCCAGCGTTTCGACATTCAGCGGTCGCAGCAGCAGCGTCGCCGGCAACTCTTTCAGGCAATCCACGAACACCACGATGACGGCGCCGAGCATGGCGGGGCGCAGCAGCGGCAGATGGATCAGCCGCATCGTCGTGGTCTGGCCGGCACCGACGGCGCGTGCGCTGTCGTCGTAGTCGCGCGGAATCCGCTCGAACCCTGCCTTGATGAATCCGGTCGGCACCGCGAGAAAGCGGATCACATAGGCGATGACAACGGCTGCACCCGAGCCGACCATGACCAGTCCCGGCAGCGATAGTCCGAGCGATGCGGCGAGCGCGTTCAATGCGTTGTCGATGGCGAGCACCGGCGCGAGCAGGCCGAGCGCCAGCACCAGCCCGGGTAGCGTGTAGCCCAATTGCGCGATGTTCATCGCCACGAAGCGCAGCCGGTTCGGCCGCCAGCGCCAGGCCAGAATGGTCGCAAAGCCGAGCAGCAGCGCGGCCAGCGTGGCGAGGCTCGCGAACGCGATCGAGTTGAAGGCATCGCGCCACAACGCCATGTCGAAATTCGCAAACAGCCCGCGCTTGAAGCTCTGATGCGCGAGATACAATAGCGGCACCAGGAATCCGAGGCAGACCGGCAGCAGGCAGGCCGCGAACGCCAAGCCGCCCTTGATGCCTGACAGCGTCGTCCGCTGCGTCAGCCGCGGGCTTTCGGCGGAAAATTCCGTCGTGACGTTGCGGCGGCCATAGCGCTCGATCGCGATCAGTCCGGCGACGATCGCCAGCATGAAGCAGGACAATTGCGCCGCGCCGGCGAGGCTGCCGCGGTTGAGCCAGGTCGTGAACACCGAGACCGTCAGCGTGCGGACGCCGAGATATTCGCTGGCGCCGATGTCGTTCAGCGTTTCCAGCGACACCAGCGCTGTGCCGACCGCCAGCGCGGGACGCGCCATCGGCAGCGAGATGCGCCAGAAGGTGGTCCAGCGGCCGGCGCCGAGCGTCTTCGCGGCCTCGGCGAACTCCGCGCTCTGGAACTGGAACATGGTGCGCGCCGAAAGATAGACGTAGGGGTAGAGCACCAGCGCGATCACGATGACGGCGCCGGGCAGCGAGCGCAGATTGGGAAGCAGGCGCACCGCGTCCTGCAGCGGGAGCCAGACGGCGAGCGTGTTGTGGACCAGGCCGAGCGGCTCGAACAGATCGACATAGACGTAAGCCGCGAGATAGGTCGGGATCGCGAGCGGCAGCGGCAGCAGCCACAGCAGCATCTGCCGGCCGCGAAATTCATGCAGCGACACCGCCCACGCCGCACCGGCGCCGATCGCAAGCGACAGCGCGCCGACGCCGAAAAGCAGCAGCGCGGTGTCGAGAAGGCTGCGCGGCAGCACGTATTGGATGAGGGTCTGCCAGACGTCAGGCGCCGGCTGCATCGCCAGCGCGATGATGGAGATGACGGGCGCCGCGACGAGGATCGCGGTCGCGACCGCGATCGATGCGGCGATCCGCCCCGAGCGCGTGGTCCGGGTCACGCCGGCTCACATCGGCAAGAAGCCGCAGGCCCATGCAGCATTATGCCCTCTCCCGGGGAGGGAGAGGGCATGTTGGCGGAAATGCTGTCGCGACGTGGTGCGATCAATTATCGAACCCGACCTTGTCCACCAGCGTCGAGGCCGCCTTGCGGTTGGCGACGATCTTGGCGATCGGCGTCGGATCGGCGACGAGCTTGCCGTAGCCCGCAATGGTCGGGTTGACGGCGGTCCCTGCGCGGATCGGGTATTCGTAGTTGGCATCGGCGTAGATGTGCTGCGCCTTGTCGCCGGCGAGCCACTCGATCAGCTTGAGGCCGTTGGCCTTGTTGGGCGCGTGCTTGGCCAGGATGACGCCGGAGAGATTGACGTGGGTGCCGCCGCCCTCGAACGTCGGCAGGATCACCTTGGTGGCTTCCGCCCACGGCTTCTTCTCGGGGTCGTTGTTCATCATCAGCGCCCAGTAATAGGTGTTGCCGATGCCGATGTCGCACTTGCCGGCGGCCACGTCGCGCGCGGCCTCGCGGTCGCCGCCGGAGGGCTTTTGCGCCAGATTGGCCTTCACGCCCTTCAGCCATTCCTCGGCCTTGGCCTCGCCGTACCGGGCCACATAGGCCGCGAACAGGCCGTTGTTGTAGATGTGCTGGCCGGAACGGATGCAGATCTTGCCCTTCCACTTGGGATCGGCGAGTTCTTCATAGGTGATCTTGTCCTGCTTGACGCGGTCCTTCGAGGCGTAGATCACGCGCGCGCGCATCGAGATGCCGGCCCACTGGCCGTCCGGATCGCGGTACTGCGCCGGCACGATCTCGTCGATCACCACCGATTTGATGGGCTGGGTAACGCCGGCCTGCACGGCGTCGTCGAGGCGGCCGAGATCGACCGTGAGCAGCACGTCGGCCGGGCTGTTGGCGCCTTCGGCCTTGATGCGCTGCTCGAGCCCCGAACTGGCCGAGACGACGTTGACCTTGATGCCGGTGTCCTTGGTGAAGGCGTCGAACAGCGGCTGGACCAGCTTGGTTTCGCGATAGGTGTAGACGTTGACCTCGCCGTCGGCGGACGCCGGCGAGGCTCCGAATGCGGTAAGACAAAGCAACGCGGCGGTTGCGGCGGTAGCGCGAAGATTGATCATGAAAGCTGCCCGGCAAAAGTGGTGGAGATGCCGGTCTCAGTAGCGCAGCGGCTGTCGTGCCGTCAGCGACTGGATGTCGCGAATGCCTCGATTTAGAGCAATTCCAACGCTCTTGTTTAGAGCGATTCCAAAGTGTGATATGCCTTCGCCGTGAACGCGTGTGAGTGCCGCCGGCTGAAATGGTCCTGGCATCCTTCATGCTTGGAGTTCAGGGTGCGCCGGTGTCACCGTGCATGAGAGCGCAACACGTCTGGTCAGGTGGAGCAAAATCGATGCGCGCGGTACTGGACTATTGCACCGGGGCAACCAGGCGAGAGGTGCCGGCAGGCACCCTCGTGCTCCAGGAGGGCAGCAAGACCGGACATCTGTTCGTGCTGCTCGAAGGACGGCTCGAGGTCATCAAGGGCGATAGCGTCGTCGCCGTGCTGACCGAGCCGGGGGCGATGCTGGGCGAAATGTCGGTGCTGCTCGATCAGCCGCATACCGCAACCGTGCGCGCCGCCGCCGATTCCGTCGTCTACGAGTTCGACGACGCCGCGGCGTTCCTGCGCGACCAGCCGGCGGTGGCGCTATTGATCGCGCGCCTGCTGGCGCAGCGCCTCAACGTCGCCAACACCTATCTGGCCGACCTGATGCATCAATATGCCGGCCAGGGTAATCATCTCTCGATGGTCGGCGAACTCCTGCAGAGCATGATCAACCTGCCGCCGTCGCAGGTCTCGCCAGGCTCGGATCGGCAATCCGACCCAAGGATGTAAGCCACGGCGGCGCGTTCTCGATTTCCGCCGCCGGCCGCGCAAGCGGCGCGCGCAGGTCGATGCGTTGCGCTTCGCCGGCCGCCAGCCAGAACGCGGCACCCTCATCGAGGTCGAGCACGATGCAGACCGGCGGGCGGCCGTGCTGCAGGCCGGTGTTGAAGACCCAGGTGGTGCCGAGCCGGTCGAACCACGAGCCGTCGGGAATGAAGGGCGACTGATGCACGTGGCCCGAGATCACCATCGACGGCTGGTATTGCGTGATCCACTGCACCAGTTCGACATCGCCGAAGAACCGCTTGCCGCCCCAGCTCGTCGGCGAATTCGCCGGCGGCGCGTGATGCACCCAGATCCAGCGTTGCGCCCGCTCGGCTGCGGCGTCGCGAAGCTGGGCTTCGAGGCGGCTCTTGACCAGCGGCCCGTCCCACCACGGACACACCGTGAAGTGCGTGTCGCCGATGGTGAGGTCGTCGCCGTCGCAGGCGATGCCGAGTTCTCGGATATCGCCGACCCAGCGCGCGATCTTTTCACCTTCGGCGCTGCGTTCGTCGAGGTCGTGATTGCCCGAGCAGAGAATGACCCGCGTCATGCCTGACAGCAGCGACAGGTATTTCTTCACCACCAGGATCTGCGCGCGGAAGTCGACGAACGAGCCGATGTCGAGCGCGTCACCGGCAAAAATGACGACGTCGAATTCGGGAGCTGCCGCCAGCAGCCAGTCGAACTGCGGCAATGAATAATGCAAATCGGCAACGACGAGGCAGCGCATAATGATTCAAATCCAAAAATGCCCAGAAAACAGGCGATCCGCAGGCGAATGTATTCAGGCAGGCTGGAAAGAGCAAGAATTGTGCCGCGAGGCGCCGATTGAACGCGACACATACCCGCAGGGGTCCGTAACCGGGCCGCGCCGGTCAGTATGTTGCGTCGAAGTTTACCGCGGCCGTGTTGCCGCCGCTGACAATAATGGCGACCCGCTCGCCGGGAGCAGGTTTATAGGCGCCGGACAATATGGCGGAGAATGCCGCGGCCCCTCCGGGCTCGGCCACGATCCGCAGGCCGCGCCATAGCTGTGCCTGCGCATTCGCGATCGCGTCGTCCGAAACCAGCACGGTCTGCCGCGCATATTTCTGGACGATCGGAAACATGCGCTCGCCGACGCGCCGCGGCGCAAGCGAATCCGCGGCGAGGCCGCCAGCCTCCACGTCGATGGGATGTCCGGCCTCGAAGGCTTTCGTCAGCGTTGGCGACGCCAACGGTTCGACGCCGACGACCTTGACGCGCCCGGCATACCAGGCGGCGATGCCGGCGATCAGTCCGCCGCCGCCGACCGATACGAGGACGGTGTCGATATCAGCCGCTTGCTGCTCGAGTTCGAGCGCGAGTGTCCCCTGACCAAGGATGGTTTCGTTTTGGTCGAACGCCGGTATCGGCATCGCGCCGGTCTGCTGCGCCCATGCTTCGCTGGCCGCAAGCGCATCGGCGTAGCGGTCGCCCTCGATCACGAGGTCGGCGCCGTATTCGCGGATGCGCTGAATCTTCGCGGGTGAGGAGACGCTCGGAACGAAAATCTTCGCCGGTTTGCCGAGTTTCATCGCGGCATAGGCCGTTGCCGCACCGTGATTGCCGCCGGATGCCGCGACGACGCCGGCTTTCGGCACCTCGCGCGTAAGGAAATTGGCAAAGGCGCCGCGCGCCTTGAACGATCCCGAGTGCTGGAGCAGTTCAAGCTTGAGTGTGAGTATCGCTGCGGTCAGGCCAAACTCGTCGCCATTGACCTCGATGACGGGCGTGCGCCGGATATGCGGCCGGATGAGCCGTTCGCATCGCGCGATGGTTTGCGGATTTGCAGTATTGTCGGGCATTTCCATGGTGGGTCTCCACGGCGGCAGCGATTGACAGGAATTAGTCATTTAGCTAATTAGCAATATGACTTTTTTTGAAGATGACGTCGAGTCCGCTTTTCGCGCGCTTGCCAGCGATCGGCGGCTGTTGATTCTGGAATGGCTGAAACGTCCCAAGGCGCACTTCCGCCCTCAGGTGGATGGCGATCTCGTGAAGGACGAAGTCTGCGGCGTGCTGATCGCCGAAAAGCTCGGTGTCAGCCAGCCGACCGTGAGCGAGCATCTGAAGATCTTGTCGCAGGCGGGGTTGCTGAGCGCCAAGCGGGTCAAGCAGTGGACATTCTACAAGCGCGACGAAGCCCGCATCGCCAAGCTGAAGGCGGCGATGCTCGCGAAGATCTGACGCTAAGGCTGGCGCGATCGAGTGCCATCAGCGGACCTGGCAATAGCGGAACCACTGATCTACTTCGGTTTCGCGGGAAGAGACCAGCGCGGTGAGTTCCACATCGTGATCCATTCGCCAACTCCGTCGTGCTGGACCTCAGCACGTTCGGTTGCCGACATCGGGCTTTGCAGCAGCACCAGGGGATCGCCGGGGCTGACGGCGAGCGCGCGGCGCAACTGGCTTTCGGCGATCGGCCCCAGGATGAGGCCGACGACGACCGGGGCGATCGGAAAATCGAACCGGCGCATCAAGAAGCCCAGCGCGCCATCGCGCTTGATCACATCGCGGAACGCCCACATGCCTTCAAATTTGAAAACGACGACGGAAACGTATCGCTTTCGGGACAATCCTGAAACGTGTTAGCTCGCAAACGTAGCTACGTTAGGAACTCGACCGAACGAGAGCTGATCATGACGAATAACACCGAACCGCTGACGCTCAAATTCCGCTGCCCGGCAGAACTGGACGGAAAGCTGCCGCGGCCGATACCGGCAACATTGGGCCTTCCCAGCTGGCTAAAGGCCATGCCGACGCAGGCTTTCAACGCAATTAATATGCGTGAGGAGGATACGATCAAGCGCTGTCCTCCTTTCGTCGATGCGATGACCTCGGGATTTCTGATCCCGCTGATCTGCGACCTCAGGGTCGAAAACGGCTCGATCACGTGGGACTTTGATATCCCGCCCGGCGGCGCCATCGATTTCCCGCGCTCGCCAGTCGGATTTCACGACGTAAGCCAGGTGATCGACACCCCGTTGTTCGAGCCCGATCGGTTCATCATCAAGTTTCATAACCTGTGGAGCATCGAGGCGCCGCAAGGCTATTCTCTGCTGTTCACACATCCGCTCAATCGCTTTGATCTACCGTTCACCACTTTAAGCGGCATCGTCGATTGCGACACTTATCGCGACGGCTGGGTTCATTTCCCGGCGCACTGGCACGACATGAATTTCAGCGGTTTGCTGCCGATGGGCACTCCGATTGCGCAATGCCTTCCAGTGAAGCGCGAAAGCTGGGTTGCACAGACCGCCCCTTTCACGACCGAGGAGGCGCGCCGGGTCGAAGATTTGGCGAACGCAATCAAGCGCGAGCCCGGCCTGTATAGGCGACAATTCAGGGCTGAGCATGATCCGGAAAAGTGGGCACCGGTTTTCCGAAAAGATCACGCTCTAGCTGACTAAAGTTTGTCCGAGCGTTTTCGAGAGCGTGGAAGCCGGATCGCGTCGGAAGTGTCGAACGAAGATTCGGCATTTCATTCGATTCAATCGAAACGGCCTAGCCCTGCAAGAACTTCACGACCGCGCTCGGGCGGAAGAAGAAACGGCCATGCGATGAAGCGGCGAGCGCGTGGGTGGTTCGACCGAACAAGTGCGTTCCGCTGCGAAACGCCGAACGCAGGCTCGCCTCGCCAGCGTCGCGATCACCCATCTCCAGAAAGCAAGCGGCAAGATCAGCGCGGGCAAAGGCATCATCAGGACGATGCGCCAGCGCATGTCGGTAGGCATCAGCGGCGGAAGCATATTCGCCGTCCTGAACCAACACACGAGCAAGCGCCATCCAGATTTCAGGACGCCCCGGCGCAGCATCGCGGGCCGCTGAAAGGACTGCGCGCGCTTTGTTGCGGTCGTGATGTTGGAGGTGAAGGCGAGCTAAATCTAGTTGAAGGAAAACGGCCTCGGGTGCCAGCGCAATTGCACTTTCAATGACGGCGATCGCCTCGCCAACACGCGCCATAGCGGCGAGTTGGCCGGCGAGTTCCTGAAAGGCTGGCAGAAATGGCGGTCGCGGCACTGTCGTCCGGCGAAGTAGATCGATTGCTTCCGCACGGCGTCCAGCGCTGCCCAGTGCGGCGCCCAGCAGGGTTTCGACACCGGGATCACGGCGGCCCTGCGCTGCTTTTTCGAGGGGCGCGATGGCTTCCCTACCGCGGTTCTGAGCGAGCAAGGCTCGACCCAGTATCGATGCGGCAGCGGTGTCGGTTTGCCTGCCTTTCAGGACTTCCGCGGCGAACTTCTCTGCTTCGGCGAATCGCTGCCCTTGCAATGCGACCGCAGCGCGTTCGAGCAGCTGCGCACCTCGTCTACGGTCGGCAGATGAAGAAAACGAAGGTTTCGGCATGCCCTAATCTTCGCTCGCCCTGAACCGGCCGAGTCCCTTCATCACGAACGGCGCCAGCAGCGCGATCAGCGCGATGCCGAGCAGCGTGGCCGACATCGGACTTTGCAGCAGCATCATGGGATCGCCGAGGCTGATGGCGAGCGCGCGGCGCAATTGGCTTTCGGCGATCGGCCCCAGGATGAGGCCGACGACGACAGGCGCGATCGGAAAATCGAACCGGCGCATCAGAAAGCCCAGCACGCCAAAGCCCGCCAGCATCGACAGTTCGACGACCGAGGGTTTTGCCGCGATGGTGCCCATGGTCGCGAACACGAGAATGCCGGCGTAGAGCCACGGCTGCGGGATCGCGAGCAGTTTCACCCACAGCCCGACCAGCGGCAGGTTGAGCACCAGCAGCATGACGTTGGCGATGAACAGACTGGCGATCAGGCCCCACACCAGGTCGGGCCGCTCGGCGAACAGCAGCGGTCCCGGGTTCAGGCCGTATTGCTGAAAGCCCGCCAGCATCATCGCAGCCGTCGCCGAGGTCGGAAGGCCGAGCGTCAGCAACGGCACGAGGGTGCCGGCGGCGGACGCGTTGTTGGCGGCTTCCGGTCCCGCGACGCCTTCGATCGCGCCCTTGCCGAATTCCTCGGGATATTTGGTCAGCCGCTTTTCGGTCGAGTAGGACAGGAAGGTCGGAATTTCTGCGCCGCCGGCGGGAAGCGCGCCGATCGGAAAGCCGAACATCGTTCCGCGCAGCCACGGCTTCCAGGACCGCTTCCAGTCTTCCTTGGTCATCCATAGCGAGCCGCGCACCGGCTCGATCTTTTCCTCGGTGTGATGGCGGCGCGAGGCGACGTAAAGCGCCTCGCCCAAGGCGAACAGGCCAACCGCCAGCGTCGTCACTTCGACGCCGTCGAGCAGCTCGGGGATGCCGAACGCGAGCCTGGCCTGGCCGGTGAGCTTGTCGATGCCAACAAGCCCGAGCGTCAGCCCGATGAACAGACTGGTCAGTCCACGGATCGGCGAATCTCCGAAGGTTGCCGACACGGTGATAAAGGCCACGCACATCAGCGCGAAATAATCTTCAGGCCCGAAGCGCACCGCGAAATCGACCAGCCACGGTGCCAGAAAGGCCAGGCCGATAGTGGCGATGGTGCCCGCGACGAATGAGCCGATCGCGGACGTCGCCAGCGCCGGCCCGCCGCGGCCGGCCTTGGCCATCTTGTTGCCCTCGAGCGCGGTCGCCATCGATGCGCTCTCGCCGGGCGTGTTGATCAGGATCGCGGTGGTCGAGCCGCCATACATGCCGCCGTAATAGATGCCGGCGAACATGATCAGCGAGCCGCCGGGATCCAGCTTGTAGGTGACCGGCAGCAGCAACGCGACCGTGAGCGCCGGACCGATGCCGGGCAGCACGCCCACGGCAGTGCCGAGGAACACGCCGATCAGCGCATAGAGCAGGTTCATCGGCTGCACGGCGACAGCCATGCCATGCGCGAGCGCGGCGAAGGTTTCCATTACAGCAGTCTTTCCAGAGGCCCGGTGGGCAGGCTCAACGTCAGCAGCCGATCGAAAGCGAGATAGATCAGGGTGGTCATGACAAGCGCGATGGCGGTGTCGGCGAGAATGGCGCGCCGTCCGAAGGCCGCCGACGTGGTGACGAACAGCGCCGACGTCGCGAGGATGAAGCCGCCGCCGAGGCCGATGATGGCGATCAAAAGCGCCAAGCCCGCCGAGGATCAGCCACACGGCCTTGGGATCGGCGCTCTCGCGCGGCGGCAGTTTGCCGCGCAGCGCGTCGATCAGATTGCCGATCGCAAGCAGGCCGAGCCCGACGGCGATGACGACCGGCATTACCTCCGGCCCCATGCCGTACATTGTGGTGGTTTGCAATTGGCGCGAGTCCCACACCAGCACCACGGCAAGTGCGGCGAGCGCCAGCGCAATGACGACACCAGCACGATCGACGTGCCGCGATCTTGGCCCGGTCATGACTTGACGAGGCCGACCGACTTCAGCACGTCGGTGACACGCGCGGTTTCCTTCTTCAGGAAGTCGGCGAACGCATCGCCGGAAAGATAGGCGTCATCCCAGCCCTTCTGCTTGAGGATGTCCTTCCAGGCATCCGACTTGACCATGTTCTCGATCGCGTCGCTCAGGACCTTGCGCTGCTCCGGCGTGATGCCGGGAGGGGCTACCACCGAGCGCCAGTTGGCGAGCACGAGGTCGATGCCCTGTTCCTTGAAGGTCGGGATGTCGCTGCCGGCGATGCGCTTCTCCGACGTTATGCCGAGCGCGCGCAGCTTGCCGGACTTGATCTGGCCTTCGTATTCGCTCATTCCCGAAATGCCCGCGGTGACTTTGCCGCCGAGAATCGCCGCCAGCAACTCGCCGCCGCCGGAAAATGGAATGTAGTTGACCTTCTTGGCGTCGGCGCCGATCGCGCCCGCAAACAGCGCCGCCATCACATGATCGACGCCACCGGCCGAGCCGCCGGCAAAGGTGACCTTGGCGATGTCGGCCTTCACCGCGGCGGCCAGATCCTGCGCCGTCTTGATCGGCGAGTTCGCCGGCACCACGATCACCTGGATCTCCTCGGTAAGGCGCGCGATCGGCGTCACCTGATCGAGCGTCACCGGCGATTTGTTCATGGCGAGCGCGCCCACCATGACGAAGCCGTTCACCATCAACTGGTTGCCGTCGCCCTTGGCGCCGTTGACGAACTGCGCGATGCCGACGCTGCCGCCGGCGCCTGCCACGTTGGTCACCTGGACGCTGCGGGCGATCTTGGCCGCGACCAGCGCCTGCTGCATCGAGCGTGCGGTCTGATCCCATCCACCGCCGGGCGCGGCGGGCGCCATGATCTTGAGCTCGAGCTGCTGCGAGAGGGCAGGGCTGCCTGCTGCAAGTGTCAGCGCGACGGCCGCGCCGAACAGGCGCGTATGAAACGGGATCATCGGGTTTCCTCCAGGCTTACGGCGAGCCATTGTGTGTCAATTCGCCGCATATCATCCGGAAAAGCCGCCGCTGTCCAGACGGACTGTCGGCTGTCGCGACATGTTCCGTTAGACCCCTGTCCTACTTTGCATGGGGTTGTTTTCGCAGTTTTGCTTTTTTGACCCCTGAGATGTCCCGCCGTCAGGCGCGCGCCACCGCGTGCGGGAACACGATCTCGATCAGCGTGCCGGCGCGGCCGCCGGTCTTGATCTGGAATTTGGCGCGGTTGGCTTCGACCAGCGCCTTGGTCAGCGACAGGCTGACGGCCGAGCTTTCGGCCCGGTCCGACGGCGCCGCCGTCCGGAACGGCTGCAGCGCGGCGGCGACCTCATTGTCGTTGAGGCCGTTGCCGGTGTCGCGGACCCGCAGCATCACCTCGCCGAAATCGGACAGCGCGGTCGAGACGATGACCTGGCCGCCGGCATTGGCGAGGTGGATCGAATTGCCGATCAGGTTCAGCGCGATCTGGCGCAGCGCGCGGGCATCCGCGATCACGGGCGGCAGCATGTGCGCCAGTGACGTGCGGATGATGATGCGCTCGCGGTTGGCCTGCGGCTGCAGCACCGCGACGCAGCTCTCGACCAGCTCGTTGAGGTTCTGGTTGGCGAAGGCAAGATCGAGCTTGCCGGTTTCGATCCGCGACAGATCGAGCAGGTCGTTGATGATGGCGATCACCCGCTCGCCGGAGGCGCGGATGTCCTTCATGTATTCGCGGTAGCGCTCGTTGCCGAGTGCGCCGAAACGCTCGCCGATCATCACCTCGGAGAAGCCGATGATCGCGTTCAGGGGTGTCCGCACCTCGTGGCTGATCCGGGCCAGCACGTCGGCCTTGGCGTTGGCGGCGCGCTCGGCCAGCCGCCGCGCCTCGCGCAACTCGTTCTCGGTCTGCTTGGCCTGCGAGAGATCGCGGAACACCGCGAAGAAAGTCGGGCCATCGGGACGGGTGCGGCCCATCGTCATCGACAGCGCGATGATGCCGCCCTTGCTTTCGCGCGCCAGCACTTCGCGGCCGTGATCGAGCAGGCTTTCCACGCCGGAAGCCTTGATGGCGGCGAGATACTCGAACACGCCGTGCTGGCTTTCGGGCGCAAACAACTCGGTGATATTGCGTTGCGCGAGTTCGTCGCCGTCACGGCCGAACAGCGCTTCGGCGCTGCGGTTGACCGCATGGATGTCGCCTTCGGCGTCGAACATCACGATGCCTTCGGCCGTGGTGTCGAGGATGGCGGCGAGGTCTTCGGTATTGGGGTGCCCGACATCGGCCGGTTCGGACTCCGATACCGCCGGTTCGCAGGCTTCAGGCTCCGATACCGGCTCCGCCTGCGCGATGGCGGCCGCGATCGCTGCGCCCTCATGGCGGGTGCCCGAGAAGATCAAGGCCAGCGCCGAATCGCCGTCCCATGAAATCGTGTAGAGGCGGGCGTCGGCGGCCGATGACGGCGCATCGGCGGCTGTGTCGCCGGGCTGGCTTGCCGAGATCGTCACCGGTTTGCCGGTGTCCGACGTCGAGGAGGCGTTGGAGGTGCCGGGTTCGACATAGAGCGCGTCGAGGCCGCCGGCATCTTCCAGCGCGTGCAGGGTCGGATAGCCCATCTGCGTCAGGAAGGCGGGGTTGGCATACAGCAGCCGGTCAAGCCGGTAGATCAGGATGCCGACCGGCAGCAAATCGAGCAGCGCCTTGTCGCGCGCCGCTTCGCCACGCGCCGGCGGCTCGGGCGGCGCCAGCCATTCGGGCGGCGCGGGCGCCGCTTCGCGCGCTGCTAACGGTTCGAAGATGGTTGCACCGGCGGCGACCGCCCCGTTGCCGTTCTCGGTATCGAGCCGCGCCGACAATTGCCGCGCGAGTTCGTCGAAGGCGCTGTTTTCAACCGGCGTCAGTACTGACTGCTTCGCTTCGCCTGGGGCGCGGAACGGCAAGACGTTTGCCGCAGTTTCTGCCGGCAACTCCATCGCGGTTTCCGTCGGCGCATCCCCGGCGACCTCCTGAACGCTGTCTTGCACGTTTTCCGGGATTTTTTCCCGCACGCTTTCTTCGCCGGCTTCCTTGGGAGGTTCCACGGTCGTTTCCAAATCGTTTTGATGTGAAGTGGCAGCAAAATTCTCGGCGGCAATCGGCTGAGGCAATTCGTCGGATGGAGGCGATGCAGCGCTGGCCGGCTCGGCGGATGGCGCAGCGGACGGTTGTTGCGGCGTCGTCATCTCGCCGGACAATTCCGCGATACGCCGCGCGGCGAGCCGCGCGATGGCGTCGAAATCCCGGCAGACGCCGAAGCCGCGATAGCCGACGAAGTTTCGCGCCGCATCGAAGATCGGCAGGCCCGACAGTTCGACGGGCAAGGTGCCGCCGCCATCCACCGGCCAGTTCAGCGTGATGCCGCTCCAGGTCGCGCCCGTCGCAAAGGCCTGCATCATCCGGCCGGTGGGATCGAACCCAAAAGTCTCGGCGATCTCGCGCCATGGCCGGCCGAAAGCTGCCGTGGTGCGCGGGCCGATCAGGCCGAGAAATTCGTCGGAGCCGAGCGTGAAGCGGCCCTCGCGATCCATCCGCCAGGTGAAGCGCAGCGGCAGGCGGCGTGCGTGCGGCACTGGCTGGCCGGCAAACGCTTCGATGGCAGGGGATGGCGCGGGCGCCACGGTCTCGGTCGCGGGCGGAATGGTTTCGGCGGGCGACTCATCGGCTGCGGCAGGTTCGGTAAACGCATCGAACAGCGCAAACTCGGCGGGCGCTTCGCCGGATTGTGCGGGCTGCTGATAGTCGGCAGCCGGCTTCGGCGCGACCGGTTGCTCGATCACGGGTGTGACGGGTAAGTCCGGCTGCATCTCATCATCGGGCTGTGCCCGCGCCAGCCGCGGCGTGATCAGCGCGATGTTGCCGGCGGCGATCAGAACGCCGTGGCTGCCATCGGGAAAGTCGAACCGCGAGCAGCCGCAGGTCGAAAGCCCGCCAAGCGCCGCGCCAAATCCCTGCAAGCGCTCCAGCCGGAGGGCGCCGGCCGCGAGCAGCCGGCCTGCGAGCCGCGCGACCTGGCGTCGGTGCCGGTCGGCCGGCCCGAAGGTTTTGTCGGCAAGGGCTGCGGCGCTGGCGGCGCCGAACAGCCGGGCGCCGGCCGCATTGGCCCACAGGATCCGCGTGCCGTCGGCCGTCCACAGCCAGGCGGGCAGGCGGCTTGCCGCATAGGCCGCCAATCGCGGATCGCTCGAGGCCAGCCATTCAAATTCCGCATCCGTCATCGCAACCACTTGACCGTCCGGGATCGGGTTCGGCCGCAGGATGCCGAAAGCGTTAAGCGATCGTTACTATCGCAAGCCGGCAACGGCAGGTCCACGGCCCGGCGGGCTGGCGGCAACCTTAGCCATGGATAACCTTACCTTGCCGGGGGCTTTCTCCGGGCTGGACCCTACAGCCGCCCGCCGCGTTGGGTGGTTGTAATCGGTCGTCAAGGGATCAAGATGGGGAACTTTCCCGGCGCCGCTTCCGTCCCGGAGCGGCCAACTGGCGATCATCCGGACGCAATCCCTGCCAACGCAAAGGAGCACAGCATGGGCGACGATGCGCGAGACCGTTTCGAGATACCCAAGGAAATGCGATCGATGGCGGAAGCAAGCTTCGAGCAGGCCCGCAAGACTTTCGAGAAATTCGTCGCCTCCGCGCACGCCGCCGCCGGCACGATCGAGCAGCGCAACGCCGCGGTCGCCGCCGGCGCCAAGGATGTCAGCGGCAAGGCCATCGCCTATGCCGAGCAGAACGTGCAGGCCTCGCTTGATCACGCACAATCATTGCTGAAAGCCAAGGATCTGCCCGAGGTGGTGCGGATGCACAGCGAATATGTGCAGGCGCAGATGCGCGCGCTGGCGGAGCAGGTCAGCGAAATGGGCCAGCTCGTCGGCAAGGCCGCGATGGACGCGGCGAAGCCGAAAGCCTGAACTCCGCCTGCATTGGCGAGAAGCTGCGGCTGGCTCAAACACGATCCGGTTTTCCGGGAAAATCGTGCTCGAACAAGAAGATAACTGACGAGCATGAGTGAGTTCAGTTCAAGCATGCTCCGGCCTGCTGGAACTCGCATGCCGCGTTAAATTTGTGGCGTCGCACCAGAAATTGCATTGCGTTGCACAAATTTGACACGATATGGGTGCTTATTGGGCGAGCCCGCGAATGGGCACTTCCGTGAATGTGTGTGTACGTGATCCCTTCGGCGTCCGGCCGCCCGGTGTCCGCGAGGGGGAACATCGTTTAACCCCATTGTGAAGGATGCCAGCCGTGACCAGCTCCACCGATCCGTTCTCCGCCTCCATCATCCCGTTTGAAGTCCCCGAGCAGATGCGCGCGTTTGCCGAAAAGGGCGTTTCGCAGGCCCGCGACAGCTACGCCAAGTTCAAGGATGCGGCTGAAACCCATAACGGCACCATCGAGGCCGTGTTCACCTCGGCCAGCAAGGGCGCCAGCGCGTACAACGCCAAGCTCATCGAGTTCTTCAAGGCCAACACGTCCTCCTCGCTCGATTTCGCGCAGGAGCTGTTCGGTGTGAAGACGCCGGCGGCGGCGATGGAGCTGTGGACCTCGCATGCCAAGAAGCAGTACGAGACCCTTACGGCGCAAGCCAAGGAACTCGCCGAGCTCGGCCAGAAGGTCGCGACCGAGACCGTCGAGCCGATCAAGACTTCCGCCTCCAAGCTTTACAAGCCGGCCGCCTGATCCGTTTCCGGTATCGATCAGGAAAAGCCCGGGCGCTTGGCCCGGGCTTTTTGCTGCCCAAGGGATTTTAAGGGATGATTTCGGTTGGCCACCGGGGCCCGGCCGGAGCTCCCGGCAAATGAACGCAAAATGCCCTCGGGACGACTATAATCCGTCACGTCGCGGCCTTGCCAAAGCGAGGCGTTGCACCTAGTTTCCGGCCCATTCGCGCCCCCCTTTTTTGAGGGCCTCGCGTGAGGATGCAGTTGTAGCTCAGTTGGTTAGAGCGCCTGTCTGTGGAACAGGAGGTCGGTGGTTCGAGCCCACCCAACTGTACCAGCCTTCCACTCCGCTGAATGTTGTCGCCCAACCACCGCGACACTTGTGCTGTGGCGCGTCGTCCACCCGTGCTTGCGAATCCCGATGCGTTCACCCACAATTCCGCCAAACTTTGCGCTGGGGGGATGGATGACGTTTTTCAGAGCAGGACATTTTCAGGTTGGATTACTGCTGCTGGCCACGGCGCTGTCGGTTTCGATCTCGCCCGCCGCCGGCCAGAGCTACACGCCCGAACAGGAGCAGGCCTGCACCGGCGACGCGTTCCGGCTGTGCAGCTCCGAGATTCCCGACGTCGGCCGCGTGACCGCCTGCATGGTCGCCAAAAAGGACCAGCTCTCGCCGCCCTGCCGCGTGTACTTCAGGCCGGATCCCGAGCCCAGCGAGGCCGCGGCCAGGCCAGTCGGCCGGCCGACCGTGATCCGGCCGGCAACGCCGCGCAAGGCCGTGAGCGCCAAGCGCGCGCAAGGCCAAAAAGCCGGCGAAACCGGCGACCTGACGGCGCGGCGCCTGAGGCATACGCCATTTCAAGGTCCCCTTTCGCGACAGAGTGACGCTTGATGGTGGCTGATCCAATGAACATCTCCTCAAGCAAGAGGAGAGGGTGCATTGAGCCAACATCAGAAAGAACTCGACCGGCACTTTGCCTGGTTTGAGAAGAAGCTGCCGCCGCGGCCGGCGAAGTTCGTCGGCTGGCTGCGCAAGCCGTCGTCGATCTACGCCCGGATTCCGATCGCCATACTGCTGGTCGCCGGCGGCTTTCTCAGCTTCCTGCCGGTGCTTGGACTCTGGATGCTGCCGCTCGGACTCGTTTTGTTCGCGCAGGACGTGCCGCCGCTGCAGAAGCCGATGGCGCAGGGGCTCGGATGGGTCGAGCGCAAATGGCTCGAACGCGAGCGCGCCAAACTCGAACGCGAGCGCGCAAAAAACGCGCAGTGAGCCGAGCAAGGCATTCAACCGATTCCGTTTTCGGTTGTGACCGTAATCACACGTGTGACTCAAAAACCAGCCTTGTTGGCAATTACATGGCTGCATCGCGGCATCCCATAAATTTTTCTTTCGCGAATCATCGCGCTGATTCATTTTCAGCTTCTGGGGTCAATCTGGAGGCCAAGGTATGAACGTCATAGTTTTTGCTTCGCGTAAGGGGGGCTCGGGTAAGAGTACCCTGGCTGCTCACCTCGCTGCCCATGTTCACAAGGCAACGAAACCTATTCTGCTCGTCGATGCCGATCCGCAGGGGTCGCTTACGCTCTGGCACAAATTGCGCGGCACCAACGAACCGCCGATCAAGACCGCGGTGAATTCCGTCAGCGGCATCGTCGCCGCCGCCAAACGCGACGGCGTCGAATGGGTGTTCATCGACACGCCGCCTAATCTCTCCGCCGTCGTCGACGATGCGATCCGCAACGCAACGATGGTGATCATTCCGGCGCGGCCGGGCGTGTTCGACGTCAACGCGGTGCAGGAAACCATTCAGACCTGCCGCTCGGCGCGCAAGCCCTACGCGGTCGTGGTCAACGGCGCGCCCGCCGAACGCGACGGCGTCGAGAGCCGCATCGTCACCATCGCGCGTGAAGCCTTGGCGAAATTCCGCGCGCCGGTGTGGAGCGGCCAGATCACCAACCGCGCCGATCTGATCATGGCGCTGAGCCAGGGCGAAGGCGCCCGCGAATATTACGCGGAAGGCCGGGCCGCGGCCGAGATCACCAGGCTGTGGGGCGCGATCGAACGTTCGATCAAGGCGATCCGCGGGTCGGCGTCGGCATCGGGCGCCATGCACAAGCAGGCGGCGTAACAACGCCGCTTTCTTTTTCTGGATTGTTTTTTATGGACTGACAAAGACGCGCGGCGCTCCGCGCGTTTTTCTTTTTGTGCGCTTGGCAACGCACTATCATCGTCATTGCGAGCGCAGCGAAGCAATCCATCTCTCCTCGCGAGGAAAGAATGGATTGCTTCGCTGCGCTCCCTTGCACAAACGCTTCGCGTTTGTCGCAGGCAATGACGGCGGGAGAGCGCGGCTTACGCCACCATCAGCACGTAGAACACGACGACCGGGGACAGCGTCAGGATCACCGACCAGATGCCGACGGCCCACACAATGTCCGCGGTGGAAAAGCCCTGTTGAGGGATGGTGTTGTTGCTTTCGAAGTGCACGACGCGCCCCCGCGTTTCCTGTTGCTCTTGCCATCTTGATACGCGGTCAGTTTTAAAAACCTGGTTGCGATTTCTTCGGCATTTGACCGCAGGTGCTACCGCCGATTAACCACCGCGTTTTTCTGGTTAACGGCTGGTGAGCGCGAAGCCGCAACTTCGAGCGAAGGCCCGGCCGCGACGTTAAAATTTTATCTGTAGGAATTTCTCCTCAAAGAAACATCACTGGGGGAAACGACAATGATCACGCACGACAAAAAGTATCCGATCAGCGAACTCGCCCAGCGAGCGAATGATGTTCTGCTGGTGTCGTCGTTCGCGATCTGGGCGATGGTGCTCGGCTTCGCGCCGGTGCTGACCTATCGCCTGCTGGTCAGCTAGAGCTTCCGTTCTGATTGAATCAGAAACAAAAGCTCTGGATTCTTGTTTTGACGCGTTTTCTTCACGCGAACCGGTAGCCACTTTCGCTCGAAAACGCTATGGTCCGGTTTCTCCCTCTCGGCCGTCGAGGCGAGAGGGAGCCGATCGCATCCTGCTACGCCCGCCGCAACAGCGGTGGCCTGCGCCGCTCGATTTCCTCGTCCAGCAAGCGCGGCGAGTTCCGCGCTCACCTCCACCATCGGCAGGCGCACTTCCGCGCTGTCGATCAGCCCGCCGCGTGCCAGCCAATACTTTGCCGGCGCCGGGCTCGGCTCGGCAAACAGCAGCCGGGTCAGGACGGAAATTGTCTTCCAGCACGCCAGCGCGCCGCTGCGGTCACCCTGCTTCATGAGCGTCTGCACCGAGGCGAACGCGTCGGTCTCCAGATGCGCCGACAGCAGGATCGCGCCGTCGGCGCCGTCGGCGAGCGCTTCGTGATACAGCGCGTCTTCGCCGGTCAGCACGCGAAAGCCGGGCGGCCGCCGGGCAAGGAAGTCGATCGACTGCGCGCGGTCGGCGCCGCAATCCTTCATGCCGGCGATGTTCGGGTGCAAGGCGAGCTGCAGCAGCGTCTCGTTGGTGAGGCTGACGCCGGTCCGGTAGGGGATGTTGTAGAGCACGATCGGCCACGAGGCGTGGTCGGCGAGCGCGGTGAAATGCTGCACCAGGCCGCGCTGCGAGGGGCGGATGTAATAGGGGCTCGCGATCAGATAGCCGTCGATCGGCCAGGCCGCCGTCTCATCCAGCGCATCCAACAGCTTCGCGGTGGAGGCGCCGGACAGGCCCAGCAGGATCGGCAGGCGGCGACCGCTGGCTGATAGCTCGCTGCGCGTCACCGTCACCAGCCGCTCGAGTTCGTCCATGCGAAGCGACATGCCTTCGCCCGACGTCGCGGCGAGAATGAAGCCGTCGACCGGGCCGGCCGCATAGTGCCGGACGAGCCGGCGCAGCGACGCCTCGTCGAGTTCGCCGTCGCGAAACGGCGTGATGAGCGGCAGCCACAGGCCCTGCAAGCGGCTTGTGAGATCGTCAGTCGAATGGTCAGTCATTGTTCCATCTCCTCTTGGGGTGAGCCGGAGACGGGACCAATAAAAAAACCCCGTCCAGACGGCGGGGCTTTCGGGATCGCGGGTTGCGGCAGTCCTAGCGCGCGCGTCGATCTCGGGTCCCCAGGTGGGGACCTTTTTTCGACGACAGAGCTGCGCACGAACGCGTGATCATGCGTGGATGATGCTGGCAGGGGACCTCAATGTCAATCCGCGGAACACGATGAGATGGGCGCGAAAAAAAGCCGGGCCCAAGAGAGCCCGGCTTAAGGTATTGGCCACGTGAGGCCGACACAATCACCTTCCAAGAGGGATTACTGAACCACCGCGCCACTGGAGGAGGGGGACATATGCGCGACGCGATCGCTCAGCGTTCAAGCACTATGATCCTCATCAGTGCTGTGCGGCAACCGTCCGAGCCGCATGTCAGACATGCGGTGAGCGGGCCCTTTATTAGATAGGCTAATTCGCAACGCGGGATGAAACGTTACGCGCATCCAGCTTCTTGTAGGAGAATGATCTCCGGGCAGACGCGAAGCGTTTGCCTCCTCTACGAGGGCCAGCGCTGCGCCTTGCTCACCACGAAATCGCGGAACACCTGCACGCGCGCGACGGTCTTCAACTCTTCGGGATAGACGAAATAGGTGTCGACCGGATCGAGTCGGTTTCGCCGAACAGCTGCACCAGGCGGTTGTTTTCCTCGACCAGATAGTCCGGCAGGGCGGCGATGCCGAGCCCCTGCTGGCAGGCGCGGACCAGCCCCAGGATGTTGTTCACCTTGAAGAAGGCTTCGCGCGGACCCGAGCCGTTGCGGCCGGCGTCGATCAGCCAGCTGCGGTTCTGCAGATGCGGCGGAACCTGCGCGTCGCCCAGCATGATGATGCGGTGCGAGTCGAGGTCGTCGAGCGTGCGCGGCGTGCCGAAGCGCTTGATGTATTCGGGCGAGCAATAGGCATGGAAGCCGATCGAGAACAGCTTGCGCTGGATCAGGTCCGGCTGGGTCGGCTTGCGGGTGCGGATCGCGACGTCGGCCTCGCGCATCGACAGATCGAGATCCTCGTCGGTGACGATCAGCGAGATCCGGATATCCGGATAGAGCGCGGTGAACTCGTCGAGCCGCGGGATCAGCCAGTTGATGCCGAGCGCCGGCGGCGTGGTGATCTTGAGGTCGCCGCTCGGCCGCTCGCGGCTGTCGGTCAGCTTGGCGCGCGCCGCCTGCAACTGCATGAACACGTCATGCGCGGTGCGGAACAGCAGATCGCCCTGTTCGGTGAGGATGAGCCCGCGCGCGTGGCGGTGGAACAGCGACACCGCGAGTTCCTGCTCCAGCGCGCTGACCTGCCGCGATACCGCCGATTGCGAAAGTCCGAGCTGTTCGCCGGCGTGGGTAAAGCTTCCCGCCTCGGCAGCCGCGTGAAAGACTTTCAGCTTGTCCCAATCCATGTCCTTTGATCCGTCCCGTGTTCTAGGCATGACTATTCAGCCGCCGCGCGATCGCTCGCGCGCAAAGCCAGGAAACGTTCGGCCTCGAGCGCCGCCATGCAGCCGAGGCCGGCCGCTGTGACCGCCTGCCGGTAGGTTTCGTCCGCCACGTCGCCGGCGGCGAACAGGCCGGGAATGGAAGTGGCGGTCGAGTTCGGCGCCACCTCGACATAGCCGGAGGGTTTCAGCTTGATCTGGCCCTGGACGAGGTCGGTTGCCGGCGCGTGGCCGATGGCAATGAAGACGCCGTCGGCCGGCACGTCGGTCAGCGTGCCGGTCTTGACGTTCTTCAGGCGCACATGGGTGACCTTGCCGGGGTTTTCGGTGCCGCAGATCTCGTCGATCGCGGAGTCCCAGACCACGTTGATCTTGGGATGCTTGAACAGGCGATCCTGCAGGATGCGCTCGGCGCGGAAATGATCGCGGCGATGCACGATCGTCACGGTCGATGCAAAGTTGGTGAGGAACAGCGCTTCCTCGACCGCGGTATTGCCGCCGCCGACCACGATCACTTCCTTGCCGCGGTAGAAAAAGCCGTCGCAGGTCGCGCAGGCCGAGACGCCAAAGCCCTTGAACTTCTCTTCGGAATCGATGCCGAGCCAGCGCGCCTGCGCACCGGTGGCGAGGATCACGGTTTCCGCCAGATAGACGTCGCCGCTGTCGCAGGTCAGGCGGAACGGCCGCTGCCCCAGTTCGAGCTTGGTGACGAGATCGGTGACGATCTTGGTGCCGACATGCGCCGCCTGCTTCTCCATCTGCTCCATCAGCCAGGGGCCCTGGATGACGTCGGCGAAGCCGGGATAGTTTTCCACGTCGGTGGTGATGGTGAGCTGGCCGCCGGGCTGGATGCCCTGGATCAATACGGGTTCGAGCATCGCGCGCGCCGCGTAGATCGCCGCGGTGTAACCGGCGGGGCCGGAACCGATAATGACGACCTTGGCATGGATAGGCGCGGGCATCGGCGAATCCCTCTCTTATTCGGGGGTTTTGTTTATGACTGAGCAGAAAGCGCCCGGAAGGACCTCGCGGGGCGCTGAAAGTGTCAAATCCAAGTCTAGGACATCTGGGGAGCTATGCAAGAATTGCAATTCATCCCAGCGAATTTTCCCCGGAACTAGGGTAACAATCGCGAAATGTGGCACTGCACGCGCAATAAAATTGCGCAAGTCGGGTGGCGTGCGCTAAGAGAGTTGCCTGTAAGACCTGCCAAGCCGCAGCCAGAATTAAGGAACCCGACGCGCGTGTCGAAGAATCTTGACGAAATCGACCTCAAAATCCTAGCCGAAATCCAGGCCGATGGCCGAATTACGAACGTCGAACTGGCCAAACGCGTCGGCATTTCGCCGCCACCCTGCCTGCGCCGGGTCCGCACGCTGGAGGAAGAGGGCTACATCCAGGGCTATCGGGGCTTGCTCGATCCGCGCCGGCTCGGCTTCGACGTGACCGTGTTTGCATCCGTCCATTTGTCCAGCCAGGCGGATGCGGATCTGCGCGCCTTCGAGGAGTTCGTCCGCGCCGAGCCGCTGGTGCGGGAATGCTGGATGCTGTCGGGCGAGGTCGATTTCATCCTCAAATGCGTCGCGCCCGACATGGCGACGTTTCAGGATTTCGTCACCCACCTGACGGCGGCCCCCCACGTGCGCAATGTGCGGACGTCGCTGGTGCTGCACAATTCCAAATATGAAGCAGCCGTGCCGCTGGATGTGAAGGTCGCGGGCTGAGGCCGCAGCCTATCCCCGTCATTGCGAGGAGCGATAGCTTCGTAGGTGAGCAAAGCGAAGCGTGCCCACCATCAAGCGGTGTGATCGCTGATGGATGGTGGGCACGGCGCAAGTGCGCCTTTGCCCACTCTACGAGTCCCTGCCTACTTGCCGCGCGTCCCGTCGACGCTGTACGGCCCGCCGCCCGCGGTCGCCAGATACAGACACGCGAAGCAGAACAGGATTGCGCCCGTGCCGCCATTGAGCAGCGGCAGGAACACCGGCTCTTCCGGCTTCTTGAACATGTGGCCGAGGAAATAGGCGAATGCCATTTCACCGGACAGGATGAACGCCACGATCCGCGTGAACAGCCCGATCATCAACAGCGCGCCAAGCACCAGTTCGAGCGTGCCGGCGGCGGTGATCAGCGGTGGGAGGTTGGCAAACATCGGCACCACGGGAAATTTGAAGATCTTGGCGATGCCGTACTGAAGCAGCAGAAGTCCGGTGATGAAGCGAAACAGGCTCAGCGCTGTCGGCTGCCATTTCGCGAGCATCCTGTCGAATTGGTCCATATCGTCGTCCCCCTTGTTTGGCACACTCAACAATTAGCGTCACAACATTACACGGTGTTGGCAGATCGCGTGTGCTGCCGGAACAACACCTCTGAAATTGAATCATTCCCTTCGCGCGCATCGCTTGCGACATTGTCGCGATTGCGGCGCAACAAGATGTGGAATCCACATGCAATCCTGTCAGCGCACCGTCGGCCAACAAAAAAGCCGCGTGGCAAACGCGGCTTTGTCGCAACAGTAACTCGCAGGTGACTATCGCCACTCGACCTTGGTGATCTCGTAGGCCTTGGCGCCGCCCGGCGCCACGACTTCCACCGTCGAGCCCTTCTTCTTGCCGATCAGGGCGCGGGCCATCGGCGAGGTGATGGAGATGCGGCCCTTCTTGGCGTCGGCCTCCGGTTCACCCACGATCTGCCACACCATTTTCTTCTCGGTGTCTTCGTCGACCAGCGTGACGGTGGCGCCGAATTTCACGGTGTCGCCCGAGAGCTTGCTGATGTCGATAATGTCGGCGCGCGCGAGCTTGTCTTCGAGCTCGGCGATGCGGCCTTCATTGTGCGACTGCTCTTCCTTGGCGGCGTGATATTCCGCGTTTTCCGAAAGGTCACCGTGCGAGCGCGCCTCGGCGATATGCTCGATGATGCGCGGACGGTCCTCCGACTGGCGCTTCTTCAACTCGACCTCCAGGGCGGCATAGCCGCTCGCGGTCATCGGAACCTTTTCCATCATCTCTTCCGTCCTTCCATCGTGCGAACCGCCCGGGGCGTCGCGCGCACGCGGCACTTTTTAGATTTCAATTCGGGCTTTCATGGCCCAATGCGAGCCCGCCAGCCTATTAATTTCCGGCCCGTTCAAGGGCCTACTCAACATCCAAACGAGCGGTGAGTTCCTGCCATACGGCTTTATTGCCAATCATTTAGCGGGCATTTCGCCCGGCTAACGATCAGTTTTCGGAAAAGTAACTCTGCAGGGTGCGGACCTCAAGATCCCCGCCCAGATAGGCGCGAATGCCCTGGGCGGCCGCCACAGCTCCGGAAAGAGTGGTGTAATATGGCACTTTATGCAAGAGGGCAGCCCGTCGCAACGAACGGCTGTCGGCCAGCGCCTGCGGCCCCTCGGTGGTGTTGAAAACGAGCTGGATGTCGCCATTGGTGATGGCGTCGACGATATGCGGCCGTCCTTCCAGCACCTTGTTGACCTTCTCGGTCGGAATGCCGTTGTCGGTCAGGAAGCGCTGGGTGCCTGATGTGCCCATCACCTTGAAGCCGAGCGAGTACAGCAGCCGGACCGCCTCGGCGATGCGGGTCTTGTCGCTCTCGCGCACCGAGACGAACACGGTGCCCTTGCGTGGCACGCGGGTGCCGCCGCCGAGCTGGCTTTTTGCGAACGCCACCTCGAAGGAGCGGTCGATGCCCATGACCTCACCGGTCGAGCGCATCTCCGGGCCGAGCACGGTGTCGACGCCGGGGAATCGCGCGAACGGGAAGACGGACTCCTTCACGCCGACATGGCCGAGCTGCTTCTTCTTCAGCTTGAAATCCGCGAGCTTCTCGCCGGCCATGACCCGTGCGGCGATCTTCGCCACCGGCGTGCCGACCACCTTGGCGACGAACGGCACGGTGCGCGAGGCCCGCGGATTGACTTCGAGCACGTAGATGTCGCCGTCCTTGATGGCATATTGCACGTTCATCAGCCCGACGACGTCGAGGCCGAGCGCGAGCTCCCGGGTCTGCCGCTCGAGCTCCTCGATCATCTTCGCGTCCAGCGAATGCGGCGGCAGCGAGCAGGCGGAATCGCCGGAGTGAATGCCGGCTTCCTCGATATGCTCCATGATGCCGACGATGAAGGTGTCCTTGCCGTCGCACAGGCAGTCGACGTCGATCTCGGTGGCGTCGGAGAGATAACGGTCGAACAGCAGCGGATTGGTGCCGAGCACGGTATTGATCTGGCCGGTCTTGTCGTTGGGGTAGCGCGCCTTGACGTCGCCGGGCACCAGTTCGGGCAGGGTGCCGAGCAGATAATCGTTGAGCTGGTTCTCTTCGCGGATGATCTGCATCGCGCGGCCGCCCAGCACGTAGGACGGACGCACCACCAGCGGCAGGCCGAGATCGGCCGCCACCAGCCGCGCCTGTTCGACCGAATAGGCGATGCCGTTCTTCGGCTGCTTCAGCCGCAGCTTGTCGAGCACGCGCTTGAAGCGGTCGCGGTCCTCGGCGAGGTCGATGGCGTCGGGCGAGGTGCCGAGGATCGGCACGTCGGCGGCTTCCAGCGCGCGCGCCAGCTTGAGCGGGGTCTGGCCGCCGAACTGCACGATCACGCCGTGCAGCGTGCCGTTCTGGCGCTCCTTCGCGATGATTTCCAGCACGTCCTCGGCGGTGAGCGGCTCGAAATAGAGCCGGTCGGCGGTGTCGTAGTCGGTCGACACCGTCTCCGGATTGCAGTTGACCATGATGGATTCGTAGCCGGCGTCATGCAGCGCGAAACAGGCGTGACAGCAGCAATAATCGAACTCGATGCCCTGGCCGATGCGGTTCGGCCCGCCGCCGAGGATGATGATCTTCTTCTTGTCCGACGGCGCGCTCTCGTCCGCCGGCGCGCCCGCGAACGGCGCTTCATAGGTCGAATACATATAGGCTGTCGGGGAGGCGAATTCGGCCGCACAGGTGTCGATACGCTTGTAGACCGGGCGAACGTCGAGCGCGTGGCGCTTCGCCGTCACATCGGCCTCCGTCGTCTCCGCGAGCACGGCAAGCCGCGCGTCGGAGAAACCCATCGTCTTCAGCGAGCGCATGCCGAAGGCGTTGCCCGGCAGGCCGTTCTTGCGGACCTTCTCTTCCATGTCGACGATGCCGCGCATCTCGCTCAGAAACCACGGATCGATCTTGCAGGAATTGAAGATCTCCTCGTTCGACCAGCCGAGCCGCATCGCCTGCGCCACCTGCAGGAGACGGTCCGGTGTCGGCGTACCCAGCGCCGCGCGGATCGCGTTCTTGTCGTCGCCGCGGCCGAGCCCCTCGATCTCGATCTCGTCGAGGCCGGTGAGGCCGGTCTCGAGCCCGCGCAGCGCCTTCTGCAGGCTTTCCTGGAAGGTGCGGCCGATCGCCATCACTTCGCCGACCGACTTCATCGACGTCGTCAGCGTGGTGGAGGCGCCGGGGAATTTCTCGAACGCGAAGCGGGGAACCTTGGTGACGACGTAATCGATCGTCGGCTCGAACGAGGCGGGCGTCGCGCCGCCGGTGATGTCGTTGGCGATTTCATCGAGCGTGTAGCCGACCGCAAGCTTGGCGGCGACCTTGGCGATCGGAAAGCCGGTGGCCTTGGAAGCCAGCGCCGAGGAGCGCGACACGCGCGGGTTCATCTCGATCACGACCATGCGGCCGTCCTCGGGATTGACGCCGAACTGCACGTTGGACCCGCCGGTCTCCACCCCGATCTCGCGCAGCACCGCCAGCGAGGCGTCGCGCATGATCTGGTATTCCTTGTCGGTCAGCGTCAGCGCCGGCGCCACCGTGATGGAATCGCCGGTATGCACGCCCATCGGATCGAGGTTCTCGATCGAGCAGACGATGATGCAATTGTCCTTCTTGTCGCGCACCACCTCCATCTCGAACTCTTTCCAGCCGAGCACGGATTCCTCGATCAGGACTTCGTTGGTCGGGGAGGCGTCGAGGCCGCGTTCGATGATGTCGAGGAACTCTTCCTTGTTGTAGGCGATGCCGCCGCCGGTGCCGCCCATGGTGAAGGAGGGGCGGATGATCGCGGGCAGCCCGATTTCGGACAGCGCCATCAGCGCCTGGCCGAGCGCGTGCTCCTGGTAGCGCTTGCGGCGCTCGCTCTCGCCGAGCGTCCATTGCCGTTCGAGTTCGTCCAGCGCCGCGCCGGACAGCTTCTCGCGTTCGGCGAGATACTTGTCGCGATAGGACTTCTTCAGGGCCGAGGCGTTGGCGAGCCGCGATTTCGGCGTCTCAAGCCCGATCTTGGTCATGGCTTCGCGGAACAGCTGGCGGTCCTCGGCCTTGTCGATGGCGTCCGCCGTGGCGCCGATCATCTCGACGTCGAACTTGTCGAGCGTGCCCTGCCGGCGCAGCGACAGCGCGCAGTTCAGCGCGGTCTGGCCGCCCATGGTCGGCAGCAGCGCAAAGCCGCCCGGGATGACGTGGCGTTCCTTCTCGATGATCTTGGCGACGATTTCGGGGGTGATCGGCTCGATATAGGTCGCATCCGCCAGTTCCGGATCGGTCATGATGGTGGCGGGATTGGAATTGACGAGGACGATGCGGTAGCCCTCTTCCTTCAGCGTCTTCACCGCCTGGGTGCCGGAATAGTCGAATTCGCAGGCCTGGCCGATCACGATGGGACCGGCGCCGATGATCAGGATGGTGGAGATATCTGTTCTTTTGGGCATCAGCTCTCAGACTGGAAATTGGGCACAAAAAAAGGGCGCGCATGCCGCGCGTCCCCTAAGCCAAGAGCGCGGGTCACCCTCGCGCGCGGGTGGTCTTTAGACCAGATTCCGCACCCGCGAAACCCCCAAAAACGGGCCATCAACGGGGATTTCCCGCCTTCGCCCTTCGGGCTACGGCGTGGCAAGCCCATCACTGGATCGAGACGAGGGGTGTGCTGGTGCGTTCGGCAGGCTGGCCTAGCCGTGGTCCGGCCTTCGCTCTGCGAGCTACGGCGTGGCAGGCCTACTTCGGGGCTGGCTTGCCTAGCCGAAGCTGGCGGAGCCAGCGAAGGCTGGAGGCCCGGCCTGGATTTGAACCAGGATAAAGAGCATTGCACTGCTCCCGCGTCGAGCTTCCGCCACCGGGCCGCGGCCATCATCGCCGATTGCGACAAGTTGAACCACACCTACCGCGCCTTAGGGTTAACAACTCGGACATGGATCAGCCGAGCTGGAGGGCGTGCCGGGCCACGAAGGTCATCCGCCAGGGATTGTGCCCGATATTTTGCTGTGCGCGCGCGGCGGAGAAGCCGGCCCGGGCGAGCTTCTCGATCATTTCATTTTCGCCGTAGCGCTGCAGCCCGACGCGGGTGCGCAGCTGCCGGTAGTCCGACAGCGCGGTGCTCGCCAGCCCATACAGGGCGTCTTTCAGGAAGCCGTGGGTGCGCGCAAATTTCAACAGCGCCAGCACGTCTCTGGCCATGCCGACGTCGGGCTGCAGGATGTCGCCCAGCACCATGCGGCCGCTGGGCTTCAATAGCCGGCGAACGACGGCGAACGCCGAATCCAGTTCGTCCGGCGTCATGTATTGCGCGACCGAATTCATGACGACGAGGTCGACCGCCTCGTCCAACTTTCTGAGATCGTCGAGCGAGCGGACGCGGATCTTGGTATTCGGCGCAAAGCGCGCGATCAGCCGGCCGCGGACCCCGGGTGCCGGCTCGGCCAAATAGAGCTTGGCACAGGCGTCGGCGACCTTCGCGGCGGACAGCGCCTCGCCGCAGGCATAGTCCAGCACGACGGCGCCGGGCGAGGAGATGTAGCCGATGATGTCGCGCGCGATGATCTCGAAATGCAGGTCGCGATGCAGCTTACTCGCATAAATCGTATGCGTGGAATCGTAATAGTCGATCCATTCATCCATCGCGCGGCGCCCGGTAAAACAGCGGGTTCCGGTGTCGGAACCAGCCTTGAAGTGATGCGTTAGGTCGTCCGACGGCCAATGTCCACCGCCGCCAAAGTCCGTCTCCTAACAGGAAGGTGCAACGTGAGCAAAACCAGCAACAAATCCGACAAGACAGCCCCCGAGCTCGATACCCCGACCGACTTGCCGCAGGCCGCGGTGGACAAGATATCCAAGTCGCTCAATACGTTGCTGGCGGATGCTTTCGCCCTTTACCTGAAGACGAAGAATTTCCACTGGCACGTCAGCGGCCGGCATTTCAACGACTATCATCTGATGCTGGACCAGCAGTCGGAGGCGATTTTCGCCACCACCGATCAGCTCGCCGAACGGGTGCGCAAGCTCGGCGGCACCACGATCCGCTCGATCGGGCAGATCGCCAAGCTGCAGACCATCCAGGACAACGACGACGACTATGTGCCGCCGCGCGAAATGCTGCGTGAACTGATGGAAGACAACAAGAAGATGGCGGCGGCGATGCGCAAGGCCCACAAGCTTTGCGACGACAACGAGGATTCCGGCAGCGCAAGCCTGCTCGAAGTCTTCATCGACGAGACCGAGCGCCGCACCTGGTTCCTGTTCGAGGCCAGCCGCCAGGAAGGCGCCAACGCGGCCTGATGGCGGGTGCGCTTGAGCAGGCGCGGCAGGGTCGGCCTTGCCGTCCCTGCGGCCTGCGGCGGCTGCCTGCAGGACATTCCCGTCGCGCCGAGGCTGGTTTTGCGGTAGGCTGGGCCGCGCTCTCGAAGAGCGGCTGCCCGAAGCTTTTGCTGCGATCCCAAGGAGGCGGGAGATGCCTATCTCTTTTCCGATGATCGTTTTGAGCTCGCAGATGGTCGTTGCGGTGGCAGACGGCGTGCCGAACTTCGACATTGCGCGGAGTTGCAAGCTCGACGTGGCCGCCACCACCGGCCTCTCCGTTGACCAGTCGATCAAGAGCTGCGTGAACGATGAACAGAAAGCGAAGCGGCAGCTCGCAAGCCAATGGTCGAAATTCCCCGCGCCAAGCCGGGCAAGCTGCACCTCGCAGGAGAGCATCGGCGGCACGCCGAGCTACGTCAGTTTGCTGACATGCCTGCAGATGGGTCAGTGGAACCGTTAGCTGTTCTGGGCTGGTTTCGCTCAGGCAATCGGCGCGGGCTGCCTCCGGTCAAAAGGGTGATGGTGCGACGAACGCGTCACCGCGTCAGGCGTAATGATCGAACTCGCTCAGCGCGATGCGCACCTCGCGGGCAAAATCGACCAGCGAGATTGTGAAAGCGCCCAGCGAAATCATGAAGAAGATGGCCACCCCCACCTCATGTTGAAGCTGAAAGAACGCGGTTACAAACGCCACGATAACAAGAAGCGTCACCGAAATGCTGGCGACCACCGCCCAGAAGATTGCCCGGTTCAGCATCGCCGCCCGCCGCATCAGGCGTGGCAGATCGACCTTGAGCCGGGATCGGACGGTGTCGTGATCCGGTATCCCGTTCAGGACCACAGTGCGGTCGATGATTCGGTTCAGGCGGGAAATCAGCACGGCGATGAAGGCTGCCAGCGCACCCAGCAGGAACGCGGGCGCTGCCGCCTGCGAAATCACCTGCGATAGCTGGCTGACGGACGGCGTATCTGGATACATTGGATCCGTGCTCCGCGAGACATCGATCCGCTAAGTGTCTCGCGAACGATCGACCCGCCCCAGCCGCCCGATCCTAATATTTTCTGACGATGGGTTTTGTTGTCGGAGGCGCGCCGGGCGCCGGCGGCGAGATGGCGAAGGTGACCCAGGCATTCCAGCCACTGGGACGGTTCTCTGCGGCAAACTCTCCGTAAGCCTTGAAGTTGAGATAGCCCTGCATGTCGCCGACCGGAAACAGGAATCCGATCTGGGGACCGACGCCAACCACCTGGGACTGGAAGCAGCCGACACGGTCGCCTGAACCGCTGTCGCAGCCGAGCTCCTTGTAGACATAGCCCACGAGGCCAACCATGACCTGCTTCGACAGGAACTGCGATGCGCCCCAGTCGAAGTGCATGTCGACGCCGCTCTTATAGTCCGTCGAGTTATTGATGTAGTTGTAGGTGAAGCCCAGCACGCCAGAAAACTCATGGCCGGTCTGCGGATTGAAATAGGTGTAGCCGCCGCCGGCGTCGATCGCGCCGTGTCCGATGCCAATATTCGACAGGCGGCTGGATTGATAAGCGCCAACCGGAATGTCGCCCGTGATATAGGTCATGTAGTTGTGGACGCCGGCGTTCCAGCGCAATGAGAATTGCGGTATCAGATCCCCAAAGCCCCATGTGGTGTCGCTGATGCTGTCGGACCGCGCGAAGGGGACGCTGTTGCCAAACGGGCCCGTGACCACGCCTGACAAGGTCCCCGCCAGGCTGGTGCCGACGACGCCATAGGATGCGATGAGGGACACCGACGCCTGGCCGCCGAGCACCGGCGTCGCGAATACATAGGTCGGGATCACAAGGCCAAGATCGCCGGTGGCTTTGACGTTCAAATTCAGATTTGCGTTGACGGTAAGGTTGCCCGGAACCCTGCCGAGCGAGAATTCGCGTGCACGCGCGACGTCGGCGCCGGCCGATACGGAGGTATGGTAGTAGATCGTCGCCAGCGACCAACCCGGCTGCTGCGGCGTGGCCGCGAGGCTACCAAAGAAGCCGGGGACCCAGAAGCTGATGCCGTTTTCGTCGGCGCGTGCCACGCCGGGAAGGGCGGCCAGCATCGCAATCGACAGGCCGGCACCTGTATATTTGAGAACGGCGTTGAGTCGCCGATTGAATGGTTCGTGCGCCATCTGCTGCTCCCAATGCCCTGAGATCACAGTGATCAACCCAAGATTGGCATGGATTGAATGTCTCGTTGTAAGCTATTGGCGTGCGGAAACGGTCCAGATCGAAATTCCATCGCGACTGTTGCGCTAAAGTCGCGAGAAATCGCCTGCTATTCACTGTAACGGGCATTGCGACGACGACTAGCGTCCCGGACCGCCGGCTTGGGCGTGGGCTGCTGCGAAATGGAGTGCCGGGAGCGAGCCAACTCCACCGACACATCCTCTTCGGGTGGCGGTTTTCACGACTCTGGACGTTCAATTTCGTTCGTGTCGAACCAGCCGACATCAGTAGCGGATCTATGAAGCCTTCTCGATGCCGGGTGGCCGCCAGGTGCCTGTGCCCGGTGGCAGGATCGATGGTGCTTCGGCCTTCGGCCAGTACAGTCGCATGACGAGATAGATCGTGTCATTCGGCGCGGGGAGCCAATTGGCTTCCTTGTCCGCGCCCGGACTATCTTTCTGGATGTAGAGCGTCATCGAGCCGTCAGCGTTCTTTTTCATCCCTGACAGCATCGGCGAATTGATCAGGTAGCGATTGATCGGGTTCTTGATCAAATACTGACTCTTGCCGTCATACATCGTCACCGACCAGAAAGCGTTCACCGGCGGCAATCCGTTAGCGGGGAAGGTGATTGTGTAGTTATGTTTGCTGCCGTCCAGCGGCTCGCCAGTCGCGTCGGTGCGGGTGTAGGGATACATGGCTTCGACGGCGTCGTTACCATACAGACCGCCTTTGGCAGCGCCAGCGCGCATCAGCCAATTGCCTTTGTAGAAAGTTTGATCGCCAAAGAACGCACCGACGTTCCAGCCGTTGATGTTTTTCATTCCGCTGGCTAGAAACTTGTCTACCTTGTCGTCACCCTCTTTCATCGCCAGCAAGATAGCGGCTTTGTGCTCCAGCGACAGTTCCTTGAACTCAAAGGTCTTGCCTGGGCCGATACCAATGCGCGCGAGCTTGGCGCGGATCGCCTGGTTCTCCTCCGTCACCGGGACGAACTGCAGGGCAGCGTCAAGATACGGGAAGAAATTCTCTTTGATCCCCGCTGTTGTGGCCGGGAGGAAATCAATTTTCGGAGCTGCGGGCGGCGCGGGTTGTTTCAGGAACGAGGAAAGCGGTTGCGCCTTGTAGCCAGCCTGGATTTTCTCGACGTTCGACATGTCGTCGGGTTTGAAGAGCTGGGTGCGGAAAAGGGCGAGTGTGAACGGCGTGGTCGATTGGAAGACCTTCTTGATCCCCGCAGGCGTCCCGGCTTTCCAGTCCGGGCCTACCACGAGATAGTCGCCTGGCTCGGTCCCTGTGGCGCGACTGCCGATGTAGCCATAATTATAGGTATTGCCGTCGATGAGTTGCACCGCGTAATAGCGACTTCGTTCGACCGCCGGCACCGAGATGACCATCGGCTCCGCGCGCAAATCCAGCCACAGTATCGAGTAAGGTGTGTCGCTGTTCGGCGTGATGACCGCCGTGTCTGCCGGGGTAGCGACGTGGTGCTGATTGTTGATTTCGTTGAAGGGTGCCTTGAACTGGCTCGACTTCGTGTCCACGGCAAACTCTTGCATCACAGCGTAGTTCATCACGAGCGGCAGGCCGTAAATGAAGCCTTCCTCGGCGATGCCCTTGGCCTCAAAGACCTCGGGCCATCGAGCGCTTGTCTGCGCGCTCACGGGGGCAGACTTTGTGGCGGTGACGCTGAGTGCAGCAAGTGCAGCGGAACGAAGAAGATCGCGTTTCGTCAACATGGTGCCGGCTCCTCTTCAGGGGATGATTGCGTTAGCGCGGTCAGACGCCGGCGCCGAAGCGCCGGCGGGCCGTCAACTTTTACTGGGCCGAAATGCCCACCGTTGTTTGCGTCTTCACAACCGGCGGCGGATTCCATTTGCCGGTCAGCGCTTCCGACTTCGGCGCGTAGAGGCGCATCGTCAGATTGAACGGCGCCTTCGGCGCGGGAAGCCAGTTGGCTTCGAGTTCCTTGCCGGGGCTGGCGTTCTGGAAATAGAGATCGAGCGAACCATCCGCATTGTACTTGAACGGCATCCAGCTAGAGACCGCAAAGCGGTTCAGCGTGTTGCCGACCTGGAAACCGTCCTGATCGTAGAGCGTGATCGACCAGAACGCATTGACCGGCGGCGTGGCGCCCTTCTCGAAGGTGATGGTGTATTTGTTCGCGCCATCGAGCGGCTTGCCGGTGTCGTCGGCGAGATTGAGCGGATAGATGGCATCCTCGACCACATTGGCGCCAAGCCCCTGCTGCGCGACAATGGCCCGCTTCAGGTAGTAGTTGCCGTAAACACCCATCGTGTCGGTGTTCATCCCCCAGCCGTTGGCAACCCGCGCCAGCGTCGGCAGCTTCCAGGCCATCAGCTTCTGCGCGTCCTGCGGTGCGGTTTCCAGCGCCCGTTGCACGACTGGATTGAGCTTGCCGATGTCAAAGCTCTTGCCGGGCTCGATGCCGATTTTCTTCATCTGCGCGATGATCGGCTCGTCGGTGACATGCGGCGGATGAAGCTTGAGCAACTCGGCGGCATTGGCGAAATACACGCCAGCCGTCATCGTATCGACCTGGGTCTTTGGCGGCGTCTTCATGTCGACGCTTGGGTCGGGCTTGAATTCGACCGGCCTTGGCGTTTTGCCATACTCGGAAAGCAGGGTGACCTTGTAGCCGGCCTGGATCTTGTGAACCGCAGGGTAGTCCGGCGGACCATCCGTCTTGGTGCGGCCGATCAGCCAGACGTAGGGCGTTGGCGCGTCGATCCGTTGGGTGTCTTTTGGAAGCTTGAACTCCTCAGCGAACCTTTCGCGCAGATCCGGCCTCCAGCCCGCCGGCGCCACCAGGAATGTCCCGGCCTTGGTGCCAGTCGTGCGCCAGCCCGGCGATGCGAAGACGTCGGTCCACATGTCGAGCATCGGCAGCAGGTAATACCTTCCATCGGTATCCGGTGCCGAGATGACGACCGGCTCCTTGGTCATGTCGAGCCAGGAGACGGAATACAGCGTATCGAAGTTGGAGCGCACGACGCCTTTGAAATCTGCCGGCGGGTATTCGGGCACGTTGACGAACGTGTTCATCGGCCCCCTGAAATCGGTGGTGCCGTTGGTAAATTGCTTGCGGGATATATCCATCGACATGATGGAGTAGAAGTAAAGTAGGCGTCAACCGCGATGGCATGCGCCTCCTGTTCGGTGATCGGCGCCGCCGCCTGGGCTAGCGCTGCGGGCGCTGTCGCCGCACCAAGGCAGAGAGACAATGTCAGTGGCAGGAACTCCTCGAAACATGTCGAACCTCCTCTTCTGATTTGTTGATTTTGAAATTGCTGCTTTCGTTCAATTCTCCTTGTGCGCCGTCGGGATCGCCGCGCCATCTCCTGATGGCCGGCGCGACGTTCCTTGCGGTTAGCTGATCGGCATCATTTCGCGGTGGCCTTGGCCGACCGGCGTCGCGCGCGTGTCTTCTCGTTCAGTAGCAGGGCGGATAGGGGGAGTGGTCGCAAGCCGGCCGGGCCCATGGCGGATTTTTCGGTACGCCGACGGCGTCCTTCGCCGAACCGTCCTTGCCGAACACGGACAAGGTCGTGTTCGGCGACACGGCGAGCATTCCGAAGATCTGATTGAATGTTGCGATACGCATGACATCATTCCTTGTAGCCAAAACGACGGAACGACTTGAAGCACTCGCGCTTGAGCGCGCGAGGGAGCATTGGCAAGAACTTGGGCGCGCAAAGAACGTAGAACGCTACTGCATCAAACGCCTGACGGCGTATGCGTAGCCGAAATTAGCCGCAGTGAAAAAAGCTGCTATGAGGCGAAGTTGGATATTTTCTTGAAACCTCCTCGCGAATGGAACTCTAGCACAGCCGAATAGTGAGGGCCACCTATGATCATCATTCTGTGCCTCTATGTCGTCGCGCTCTGGGCCGTATTCTCGAAATTCAAACTGGTGCGGTGGGGCTGGTTATCGGGGACCGTTTCGCTGCTCATCGGCGGATTTATCCTCGCGACATTTCTCGCGCTTTTTAACTACCTCACGCCGTCGGGGCGCGTGACGGTGACCGGCCGCGTGGTGGAAGTGACGCCGAATGTGACAGGACAAATTGTCGCGATCCCGGTCAAACCGAACGTGCCGGTGAAGACCAACGACGTGCTGTTTCAAATCGACCCGGCGCCATTCCAGTACAAGGTCGCGCAGTTGCAGGCCTCGCTCGCCGCGGCAAAGCAGCAGGTCGAGATTCTGAAATCGAATTACGAGCAGGCAACGGCGAATGTTGCGGGGCTCACCGCACAGGCCGCCTACAACAAAAAGCGTCTTGCCGACATCGAGACGCTGGCAGCGGATATGGCAAACACGGAATTTCAGGCGCAGGACAAGCAGGTCCAGTATGAGACGGTGTCGGCGCAGTTGGTTGCGGCCAAGGCCGCGCAGCAGAGCGCCAAGCTCGCGCTCGATTCCGAGATCGGCGGCGTCAACACCACGGTCGCGCAGCTTCAGGCGCAGCTCGATCACGCCAACTGGGAATTGGCGCAGACAACGATTCGCGCACCGGCGGACGGTTACGTAACGATTGTGACAGTGACCGTCGGCGATCGAGCGCTGCAGCTGCACTCGGCGATGTCGTTTATCGTCGAGAACGAGATCACGCTGGTTGGAATGTTTTCGCAGAATGGTTTCCAGACCATCAAGGAGGGCACGCTCGTCGATATCGTTTTCGATAATGCTCCCGGCCGCATCTATCACGCCAGAATCACGGCCATTCCGAAGGGCATCGGCCAGGGGCAGGTCGCCGTATCAGGGACGCTGGCGCGCACCAATGCACTCGGCGGGGCAACGGTGTTTCCGGCCGTAATATCGATCCCGGACGGGATGAACCGCGATCAGCTTCGGCTGGGAATGTCCGGCAGCGCCACCGCGTTTGCCGGCAACGCGGGCGTGATAGGCCTTCTGGCGTCGATTCTGGTGTGGGTGGGTTCCTACACGGCCTATCTCTAGCCGGCCGGACGCAAAATGATCAGAATGCGCGCAAAAAGCGCACGTCTTTAGATTGTCCTGCAAGATTCCGATAATCAATTTAAGCGAGCTTGTGAGAGGCTTCGCTATCATGAAAGCCCGTGCGCCCGTGCGGGTGCTACGGGTGTAACCGACCCGTGCGTTACTGGCTGTTCTGATTTGGAAACGAGCGAATGCATAAAGTTATTGAATTTCGTGGCCCGCAGTCCGACCCCGTGTCGGAACCGCTGGCGGCCCCCCCGGCCATGGAGCCGATTTTGGCGGTGGTCAATTCATTGGCCCGTACCCTCAATTGCATCAAGACCATGTGCGCGACCGAGCCGAATGGGCCGATCCGCGACAGGCTGGAGACCGAACGGGCAAACCTCGTCATCGGGCTTTTTGTCGCACGGGTTGCCGCGATGCGGCTGTCTTCTGGCGAGGAGGCCGCGGAGGTTTCAGCCAGTTCGACCGCGCCGATCGCCCGCCGCGGCTGACAGCCGCGGCCATATTACCGCGCTCGCTCCCACAGCCTGACCATCGGGCCGTCGGCTCCCCGCACCGGATCGGTGTTCGGCAGCTTTACTTCCGGGATGGTCTTCAGCGCCTTGGCGTGGTTCTCCGGCGTCGGGCGCGTGATCTGCATCGCCGGTCCCGGCGGATAGGCGCCGACCACGCAGAAATCTTCGCTGGCCGATATCAACTGGTGGCCGGTCCCCGCGGGCAGGATGGCAACGTCGCCGGCCGAGATATCGAGTGCCTTGCCGTGGTCGCCGCCGAACTGCACGCGCGCATGTCCACGGGCGACGCCGAGCACCTCATGCACGGTGGCATGATAGTGCGCATAGTCGTACACGCCGTTGCGCCACATCGCGCCCCAGCCGTTGGCGCCGAACAGTCCCTCGATGGTCTTTTCCGGGTGGTCGTTGGCGACATCCACCGCGCCCTTGTAGACCAGGAATGGCAGGGGATTGTTGGGCACGAGGCCGTCGTCTTCGAAGACGAAGGTGAGGGGCTCGATATCGGCGCTGACGACGGCCATGATTGCTCTCCGGTTTCGTAGGGTGGGCAAAGGAGCGTCAGCGACGTGCCCACCATTCCTTGTCGCGTCTAAAATGGTGGGCACGCTTCGCTTTGCCCACCCTACGAAACCCAACCTGCGTCCACCCCTCACGTTCCCTTTGGAATCTCGAAAACCAGACACGTCGTCGTCGCATGCGCGAGCAGCCGGCCTTTGGCGTCGGTGATGCGCGCCTCGGCGGTGGCGGCGCGGCGGCCGACGCTGAGCGTCTTGCCCTCGCTGCGCACGGGGCCGGTGTCCTCCGTCATGCCCTTGATAAATGAAATCTTGAATTCGAGCGTGGTGTAGCCGGTGCCGGCCGGCAGCGCGGTGTGAACCGCAAGCCCCATCGCGGAATCCAGCAGGGTCGCGGCATAGCCGCCATGCACCGAGCCGATCGGGTTGTAGTGCCGGAAACCCGGCACGCTGTGAAACACGACGTGACCGGTCTCGGCGGTGGAATCGAACGGCTCCACATTCTGCATGATCGGCGGCGCCGGCAGTCTGCCGTCAAAGATGGCGCGGACGAAATCGAGGCCGGACATCGACGCCATCACCTGCGTCGGCGTCACGCCGTATTCGACCTTGGGGGTGGCTTTGTCGTGCATGGCAATTCCTTTCGTTAAATTTCGATCATCATATTACGTGATGTGACTGAGCGCCAGTGCGGCAAATTCCCGTCATGGCCGGGCTTGTCCCGGCCATCCACGTCTTCGCTGTGGTGATACCGTCAAAAACGTGGATGCCCGGGACATCTAGCGCGAAGACGCGCTTCGCGCTTCTGCCCGGGCATGACGATGGAGTGAATCGTAAGGAGCGCTTACGCCCGCTTGTTCGCCCGCATCAGGTCGGCGAACCGCTTGAACAGATAGTGCGAGTCGCGCGGGCCCGGCGAGGCTTCCGGGTGATACTGCACCGAGAACACCGGCTTGCCCTTGAGCTCGATGCCGCAATTGGAGCCGTCGAACAGCGAGATGTGGGTCTGCGTCGCACCCTCCGGCAGCGTCGCCTGATCCACGGCAAAGCCGTGGTTCATCGAGGTGATCTCCACCTTGCCGGTGGTCTCGTCCTTGACCGGATGGTTGGCGCCGTGATGGCCCTGGTGCATCTTCTTGGTCTTGGCGCCGACGGCCAGGCCCAGCATCTGGTGGCCGAGGCAGATGCCGAAGGTCGGCGTGCCCGATGCAATCACCTGCTGGATGACGGGCACCGCGTATTTGCCTGTGGCGGCCGGGTCGCCCGGGCCGTTCGAGAGGAACACGCCGTCCGGCTTCATCGCCAGAATGTCTTCGGCCGAAGTCGTCGCCGGCACCACCGTGACCTTGCAGCCTTCACCGGCGAGCAGCCGCAGAATGTTGCGCTTGATGCCGTAGTCGATCGCGACCACGTTGAACTCCGGCTCGCTCTGACGGCCAAAACCCTTTTCCCAGGCCCATGGCGTCTCGTCCCAGGTGAAGCGCTGAGCCGACGTCACCATCGGCACCAGGTCCATGCCTTCGAGGCCGGGCCATTCGCGCGCCTCTTCCTTCATGCCGTGCAGGTCGAACTCGCCGGTCTTGGAATGCGCGATCACCGCGTTCGGCATGCCCTTGGTGCGGATCAGCGCGGTCAGCGCGCGGGTGTCGATCCCGGAGAGGCCGATGATGCCGCGCGCCTTCAGCCACTGGTCGAGATGCTTTGTGGCGCGGTAGTTCGAGGGATCGGTGATGGCGCGAGCGCAGGATCACGCCGCGCGCGCCCGGCGTCGCCGCCATGTTCACCGTCTCGATGTCTTCGTCGTTGGTGCCGACATTGCCGATATGCGGGAAGGTGAAGGTGATGAGCTGCCCGGCATAGGATGGATCGGTGAGGATCTCCTCATAGCCGGTCATCGCGGTGTTGAAGCAGACCTCGCCGACGGCGTGGCCTTCCGCGCCGAGGCCAAAACCCTCCAGCACGGTACCGTCGGCAAGCACGAGGAGCGCGGTCGGTTTGTGGTCCGGCCAGGCTGAAGCATTGTCAGATGTTGTCATGAGCGCACTTCATAGTCGCAAGCACCCCCGCGCGTCAAAGCCGGAAGGCCAATAAAGCCGGGGATTCACATGCGTTTGCCGCATATTTGACAGCCGGTTCCGCGGGTGCCGCATTTTTCGGCCAAATCGCCCCAAATCGGCCCGGCTCGCCTTAACCAATTCCGCGGCCGATGCTCCCATTCCAGGTCTCGCCGGTCCGCCTGCGGCTTGCCCCGCGATGCCAGTGGCGTGGCGCGCGCAGCCCCTATATAGACGCGGAAACTTCCGATAGACCCAAGGGCCTTCCGGCGGCACCATTCCAGTGAGGCAACCATGCTGCGCGACGACATCAACAACGCGGTCAAGGAGGCCATGAAGGCCAAGGAGGAGCGCAAGCTCTCCACGCTGCGCATGGTCAATTCGACCATCAAGAACGCCGACATCGACGCGCGCGGGCAGGGCAAGCCGCCGCTGTCGGACGCCGATCTGCTCGGCGTGTTTCAGAAGATGATCAAGCAGCGCCAGGAATCGGTCGAGCTCTACGACAAGGGCGGCCGCGCCGAACTCGCCGCGCAGGAGCGCGAGGAGATCGCGATCATCTCGGCCTACCTGCCGAAGCAGATGTCGGACGACGAAGTGAAGGCCGCGATATCGGCCGCGATCGCCGAGACCGGCGCCGCCGGCATGAAGGACATGGGCAAGGTGATCGGCGTGCTGCGCGCAAAATTCGCCGGCCAGATGGATTTCGGCAAGGCCAGCGGCATGGTGAAGGCGGCGCTGACGGGTTGAGGTTTGTAGCCCGGATGCAGCCAACGGGTCGCGCGAATAAAAAAAAAAATAATATATTTTAAATTAATATAATGATTAAAAAATAAAATAAAATATTAAATTCGCCGGCCGTTTGATTTAGAAAATATTAAATAAATAAAGCGAATGCGCGCCCGATGACAGGCTCCGCGAAATCCGGGATTCTTGATCGCGGGCAGGTCCCCGGATTGCGCTGCGCTGCATCCGGGCTACGCCTCTCCGGCCAACAAGCCGGCGTCGCAGGCATGCGTTCGCCGGCCATTGCCCGCCGCGCGGGCTACTGGACCTGTTAGCTGAAATGGGGAATTGTTCGCGTGAGCTCTGTACCCCATCCGACAGGCAAAATTCATGTCAGCTGCGGCCGCCGAAAATGTTGATGCGACACGACCTCTGTTGTTTCAGCCGTTCAGGATCCGCGACCTGACGCTGAAGAACCGCCTGGTCGTTCCGCCGATGGTGCACTATCGCGCCGGGCCCGGCAGCACCTGCGGCATCTTTCACAACGTGCATCTCGGCCGCTATGCGCTCGGCGGATTTCGGGATGGTGTTTGTCGAGGCCACGGGGGTCGAGGAAATCGGCCTGATCAACGAGCATGACCTCGGCATCTGGAACGATGCGCAGGTGCAGAGCTTCAAGCCCCTGATCGCTTTCATGAAGGGCGAGAACACCGCGATCGGCATTCAGCTCGCGCATGGCGGACGCAAATCGTCGTCGCAGCGCGCGATGGACGGCATGGGGCCGCTTACGCCGGAGCAGATCAAGGCCGGCGCCAAGGTGTGGCAGCCGGTGGGGCCGACCAGCGAGCCGGTTGCGGATGGATGGCTGACCCCGCGCCAGCTCACCACCGAAGAGTGCCGGGCGATGGTCGGCACCTGGGCCAGGGCTGCCCGTAACGCGGTCGCCGCCGGCTTCGATGCGATCGAGGTCCACACCGCCCATGGCTATCTGCTCGCCTCGTTTCTCTCGCCCATTTCCAACACGCGCAACGACGAATATGGCGGCGATCTCAAGGGGCGCATGCGTCTGCCGCTCGATATCGTCGAAGCGGTGCGGCGCGAGATGCCTGATGGCATGCCGCTGTTCGTGCGCGTCTCCTCGGTCGACGGGGCCAAGGACGGCTGGAACATGGATGACACGGTGGTCTTTGCCCGGGAGTTGAAGGCCCGCGGCGTCGACGTGATCGACTGTTCCTCCGGCGGCATTTCCGGCTCGGCGACGGCGGCGCAGGTTCCGCGCGGCCTCGGCTTCCAGGTGCCGTACGCCGAACGTGTCCGCAAGGAGGTGGGCATCGCGTCGATGGCGGTCGGCATCATCCTCGAAGCGCAGCAGGCGGAAGCGATCCTGCAGAACGGGCAGGCCGACCTGATCGCGGTCGGGCGGCAATCCCAGTTCAACCCCAACATCGCCCATCACTGGGCCCATGACCTCGGGATCAACCGGAAGTTCGAGGACTGGGCACCCGAATATGGCTGGTGGCTCGAGAAGCGAGTTCGAACCATGGAAGGGTTCGCCACGCCGCTAGGCGTCCTCAAGCGACCGACACCGGGTGTCAATTCGTCGACCAGATGAGTTTCGTGGAGAAAGATAGGTTTCTCGCCGTCATGCCCGGGCTTGTCCCGGGCATCCACGTCTTTAAAATCACGCAAAAGCAAGAACGTGGATGGCCGGATCAAGTCCGGCCATGACGAGGGACGGAAACGACAAACGCCATGCTCACCGAAGCCTCAACCTACGACGAGCTCTACCGCAACTTCCGCTGGGACATTCCCGCGCGTTTCAACATGGCGACCGCGTGCTGCGATCGTTACGCTGACGGCACCGGCCGGCTGGCGCTGATTTACGTCGATGAGGACGGCGCCACCACGCGCACCTCGTTCGACGAGGTCGCCGAGATGTCGCGCCGGTTTGCCAATGTGCTGAAGGCCGATGGCCTGGTGCGCGGCGATCGCGTCGCGGTGTTCCTGTCGCAGTCCCTCGAATTGCCGATCGCGCATCTCGCGGCATTTCGTTCCGGCATGATCTCGATCCCGCTGTTCGCACTGTTCGGCGAAGACGCGCTGGAATTCCGCCTGTCGAATTCGGAAGCCAAGGCGATCGTCACCGACGAGAGCGGCTGGGAGAAGCTGGCAAAAATCCGCGATCGTCTTCCCGCGCTGAAGAACGTCTACGTCATCGGCGGGACGGCGCCAGCCGGAACAAAACCGTTCTGGTCTTCCCTGAAGGCGGCGTCACCGGATTTTACGACCGTCGACACTTCCTGCGATGATCCCGCCTTGATCATCTACACCTCGGGCACCACGGGAAATCCAAAGGGCGCGCTGCACGCCCATCGCGTCGTGCTCGGCCATCTGCCGAATGTCGAGATGTGCCACAACTTCCTGCCGCGCCCCGGCGACCTGATGTGGACGCCGGCCGACTGGGCCTGGATCGGCGGGCTGATCAACGCCCTGTTCGCGTTCTGGTACCACGGCATTCCGCTGGTCGGCCATCGCGCGCGCAAGTTCGAGCCGCAGGCGGCGATGGCGATGATGGCCGAACTTTCCATCCGCAACACGTTCCTGCCGCCGACCGCGCTGAAACTGATGCGGCAGGCCGGCGTGAAGAATCCCGGCGTGAAGCTGCGCAGCATCTTTACCGGCGGTGAATTGCTCGGCGGCGAGTTGCTCGGCTGGGTGCGCGAAACCTTTGGCATCGATGCGCATGAAGTGTTCGGCCAGACCGAATGCAATCTCGTGATCGGCAGCAATTCGAACCTGTTTCCGATCCGGCCCGGCTCGATGGGCAAGGCGACGCCGGGCTTCGACGTCCGCATCGTCAACGACAAGGGCGAGGAATTGCCGCGCGGACAGCGCGGCATCATCGGCGTGCGCCAGCCGTGTCCGTGCACCATGATCGAATACTGGAAGAACCCGGAAGCGACCGCCAAGAAATACGCCGGCGAATTCTTGCTGACCGGCGATCTCGGCGTGCAGGATGAGGACGGCTATTTCTGGTACGTCAGCCGCGAGGACGACGTCATCACCACCGCCGGCTACCGCGTCGGTCCCTCGGAGATCGAGCACACGCTGATGAAGCATCCGGCGGTGGCGATGTCGGCGGTGGTCGGCATTCCCGATCCGATCCGCACCGAGTTGATCAAGGCCTGGATCGTGCTGCGCCCGGGCTTTGCGGCGAGCGACGCGCTGGCGCGCGAGATCCAGGAGTTCGTCAAAGTGCAGCTCGCCGCCCACGAATACCCGCGCTTCGTGCAGTTCGCCGAAACCCTGCCGATGACGGCGACGGGCAAGGTGCTGCGGCGCGAATTGCGGGCGCTGGGGTAGGGCACTCACCGTCGTCCGCCGCTCTCACCGTCGTCCGTGCGAACGCGAGGGACCCATAGCCACCGGCGGAAATTGATTTGCACGCTGGTCGTTATCAGTCTTTCCCGGCAACGACGGCCGCGGCGTATGGGTTCCTGCGTTCGTAGGGACGACCGGAGAGGGACATTCGCCGCGCCGACCTTGACCGAGATCAACACGTCTCCCGCGCCGCCCTGCCTCAATGCGTCTCAAATCAATTGGAGGGAAGCATGGCATCGGTTTCCGGCAAGGCCGATCCGGTGGTGCGGCGCATTGCGGCGGCCGATATCGCGGAGGCGCTGAGCCAGGGGTTGCGGGATTTTCAGGCGGTGCCGCTCTATGGGCTCGCCTTCGGCGCGCTCTATGCCGCCGGCGGCATTGCGATCCTGCTCTGCCTGACCGCGTTCGGCATGGTCTATCTGGCCTATCCGCTCGCCGCCGGCTTTGCGATGATCGGCCCGTTCGTCGCCATCAGGCCTCTACGAGGTCAGCCGCCGGCGCGAAGCGGGGCAGCCGGTTTCGGTCGGCGCGATCTGGGCCACCGTGCGGACGCGCGGCGAGATCGGCTGGATGGCGTTCGTCACGCTGTTCGTGTTCGTGATCTGGATGTACCAGGTGCGGCTGTTGATCGCGCTGCTGCTCGGGCTCAATGCCTCGTTCTCCAGCCTGCACGAGTTCATCACGGTGGTGCTCACCACCAATGAAGGGTTGCTGTTTCTCGCCATCGGCAACGCCGTCGGCGCCGCGCTGTCGCTGATCTTGTTTTCGCTCACCGTGGTGTCGTTTCCGCTGCTGCTCGACCGCGACGTCGATTTCGTCACCGCGATGATCACCAGCGTCCGCGCGGTGGTGACGAGCCCGCTGCCGATGATCGGCTGGGCGGCCGTCATCGTGATCCTGCTCGCGGTTTCGGCGATGCCGTACTTCCTCGGCCTCGTGGTGACGCTGCCGGTGCTCGGCCACACCACCTGGCACCTCTACCGCCGGATCATCGCGCCGGTGCCGGGCTAAACTTGAGGCGTTGGCATCAGCCGGCGTTCAGCGCCGAACGCAGCATCGCCGCCAGATCGTGCCGGCGGTAGGGCTTGTTCAGGATCCGCACCGTGCGGCCGCCCCCGTCGATCGCGTCGACGGGATGCTCGGTGTGGCCTGACGTCAGCAGAATCTTCACGTCTGGCCGCAGGCGGGCGGCCTCCCTCGCAAGCTCGGTCCCGAACATGCCGCCGGGCATCACGACATCGGTGAACAGAAGGTCGATCTTCTCGGGCCCGCGCAAGATGGCGAGCGCCGCGGGCCCATTGCGCGTGACGATGACGCGATAGCCCAGCGCCTTCAATTCGCCTTCGACATAGCTGCGCACCATGTCGTCGTCCTCGACCACGAGAATGGTTTCGCTGCCGGTGGGCTTGGCCTGCTGACCGGCGGATGGCGCGGCGCTCGCATGGCGCGTTGCGACGCGGGGGAAGAACAGCCTGACGGCGGTGCCGTGTCCCGGTTCGGAGCGGATCTGCATCGAGCCGCCGGATTGCTGCGCGAATCCGTAGACCATGCTGAGGCCGAGGCCGGTGCCCTTGCCCACCTCCTTGGTGGTGAAGAACGGCTCGAAGGCGCGGCCGGCGACTTCCGCCGTCATGCCGGTGCCGGTGTCGGTCACGGCGACCATGACGTAGTCGCCGGGCCGCGTCTGGCCGTTGACGTCGACATCGGATTCACCGAGCGAGATATTTTGCACCTCGACCGTCAGCTTGCCGCCTGACGGCATGGCGTCGCGCGCGTTGAGCACCAGATTGAGCAAAGCGGAGGCCAGTTGGCCGGGATCGACACTGGCCTGCCACAGGTTTGCATCGAGCCGGAATTCGCACTCGATATGTTCGCCGAGCGTCCGGCGCAGCAATTGCTCCATGCCGAGGATCTTCTGGCCGATGTCGATATCTCGCGGCATCAAGGGCTGCTTGCGCGCGAACGCGAGCAGGCTCCGCGTCAGGTCCGATCCGCGTTCGGCGGCGGTCGCGATGTTTTCGGCGATGTCGTGCAGTTCCTTGTGTGCCGCCAGCTTCTCGGCGAGGTGCTCCGCATTGCCGAGAATGACGGTCAGCAGATTGTTGAAATCATGCGCGACGCCGCCGGTGAGCTGACCCATCGCCTCCATTTTCTGGGATTGGGTGAGCTTCTGGTTGAGCTCATCGATCGCGGCGCGCTGGCGCTCGAGCGACTCGGCGGTGCTGTTGAGCAGCGTCATCAGTCCGCCGAGTTCGCCCCGCGGATGGGGCGGCGCAATCCGCGCGCTCAGATCGCCCAGGCCCAGTTTCGTCGCCATCGCAGCCAGACGCCCGACCTGGCGGCCGACGCTCATGGTGGCCAGAATCCATACGCCTGCGAGCAGCAGCAGCGAGGCCACCGCGAGCATCGCCAGATCCTCGTACAGGCGGCGGTTGGCGGCGGCGAGCAGACCATCCTTCGATCTTCCGACCAGGATATGGAGGCCGGCATCGCGGACCGAAGGCGAGCGCGCGACGGCCCAGACCTGGGTTCGGCCCTCCCGGTCGGTCACCTTCGCGGAACGGCTCGCGATTCAGCGGAGGTCGCAAACCGGAACAGTTCCGAATTCGCAATCGATGCGCCCGGTGCTGGCCAGCCTTTTCCCTGGGGCGCCACGAGGACCATGCCTTTGCGGTCGGCAAGCAGAATCTCGTTGCCGTTCACCGAGCGCTTCTCGTGATACTCGGCGAATTTCTTGCAGATTGAACGATGCGAGCAGGATGAATTTGAGCTCCCCGGATTCGGCGCGAACGGGATAGGCGATCTGCAACACCGAGGTCCCCGTCAGCCGGCCGAATACCGGCTCGAGCGTGACGACGCCGTGCGCAACCAGCGCCTGCTTGAAGTAGGTGCGGTCCCTGAGATCGAGGGTCCGGTCGGTTTTCAGCGAGTTGCAGAACAGGCTGCCGTCGGGATTGATGGTCAGGATGCCGGTGAACTGCGTGTATTCTTCGCGCACGGCGGACAGGAAGGCCGAACAGGCCGCCTTGTCGCGCGTGTCGAGATCGCGGGCGCGGGCCAGGCCATAGTGAAGCTGGGCCGTGCCCTGGATTTTCTCATCGAGATCGCCCGAAATATCGTTGGCGATCGCCGACAGGTTGGCCAGCGCGGCGTTGATATCGCTGGTGCGATTCTGCACGAAACGCAATCCCACCAGGATGGCCGGCACCAGCATCGCGGCGATAACCAGTATCAATAGCCGGGTGCGCAGGCTCATCGGTGCGTCGTTCCGCGCTCGAATCAGCGATTTCGTTGCTATCAGAGTGACGTTCGGAATCTACCGGCGAGGCAGCCGTATTCGAATACGGATGCTGGAATATCCCTTAGGCAGGCCTGAGTCCACTCGCGAACAGCCGCAGGGAGCCGCTTACACCGCCGTCGCCCCTGCGAACGACACGTTCGCAGGGGCGACGATAGCTGACGACGAAAACTACGGCGTCCCGATCCCCATTTGCTTCAGCGCGGCCAGCATCCGTTCCGGCGGCGCCATCCTGATCGCCGGCGCGTGGCCGGTCTCCAGCAGGCTCTTCAGGCTGGACAGGATCGCGGGCCAGCCGGTGCGTCCGCCGGACAGGATGTCGTCGCTGATGTCGCGGTCGTGCGACTGCAGCATTGTCAGCTTGACCACGTCGCCTGCGGGCTCGATCTCGTAGGTCACGAGAGTCGGGCCGAGCTTTTCCACCAGCGCCGGCCAGTTCACGTTCCAGGTGACGGTGAGGCGCTTTGGCGGATCGCATTCGATCACCTCGCCGCCGATATGCACCGAGCCGTCGGGCGCGCGGGCGATGAAGGCGCCACCGATCTTGAGGTCGGCCTCGATCGCAAAGCCGGAAAAATAGTTCCGGCTGAACTCCGCCGTCGTCAATGCCTGCCACACCTTCTCGGGCGGGGCGGCGATGTAGATCGTGTAGATGATCGCCGGCTTGAAGTTTTTCGGGTCGATCTTCTCACTCATCACGCTTCTCCAACTGCCGTTTCAACTCGCTGAGCGCGGCAAGTTTCCCGCGCTCGAATTTCCTGATCCAGCGTTCGCCGATCTGATGGATCGGGACCGGATTGATGTAGTGCAGCTTTTCGCGGCCATGCCGGAGCGTGGCGACGAGGTTGGCCGCTTCGAGAATCCCGAGGTGCTTTGTCACCGCCTGCCGCGTCATGGCGAGGCCGTCGCAGAGTTCGTTCAGCGTCTGTCCGTTTCTGGCGTGAAGCCTGTCGAGCAGCGAGCGCCGCGACGCATCGGCAAGCGCTTTGAAGACCTCATCCATGGCGAAGATCATAGGCAACCATAAGGTTGCATGTCAAGCGCGTGTGTTGGGCGCCGCCCGCCTTAAATTCGCAGCCTCCGACCACAGCGTTCGCGGAGAGATGCCTCTCATCCCGACCTTCTCCCCGTAAAGTACGGGGAGAAGGAGCAGAAGCGATCGAATGGGGATGCCTAGCTTCCATCTGCTGCTCTCACATGCATAATGGACCTAACCGCCCTCCCACCGGAACCGCCCCATGTCCCTTCAAGCCTATCTCGCCTTTGTCGCCGCCTGCATTGCGCTGGCGCTGTTACCGGGTCCGGTGGTCACGCTGCTGATTGCCAATGGCCTGCGGCACGGCACCCGCGCGGCGCTGATCAATTGCGCCGGTGCGCAAACCGGCCTCGCCATCGTGATCGGCATCGTCGCGGTCGGCCTGACCTCGCTGATGGCGACCATGGGCTACTGGTTCGACTGGGTGCGCTTTGCAGGCGCGGCCTACCTGATCTGGCTCGGCATCAAGCTGATCCGCTCGCCGGTCGAAGGCGTCAACGCCGATGAGCCGCCACCGCCGCCGCGCGGCGGCTTCTTCCTGCAGGGCTTTCTGGTGCTGCTCTCGAACCCCAAGGTGCTGGTGTTTTTCGGCGCCTTCATTCCGCAGTTCATGGACATGGACAAGCCTCACTTGCCGCAGGTGGCGCTGCTCGGCGTCACCTTCATGGTGATCGCCGCCTCGACCGATGCGGTCTACGCACTGCTCGCGGGCCGCGCGCGGCTGTTCTTTTCCAAGCAGCGGACGCGGATGTTGTCGCGCGTCTCCGGCGGCTTCATGATCGGCGGCGGCATCTGGCTGGCGCTGACGCGGGCAAAGTAAATCCGCATGCGGTTGAACCCCCGGCTGTGGCATCGCGTCTAATCGCAAGCCGTCTCTGGGGGATAAGCCGTGCTGCCCGATCTGCCGTGGTTCGTCTACGCGATGCTGCTCGCCCCGCTCGGGCTGCTCCTCGTTGCCGCCGTCTACAAGTCGCTGCAGGTGCGCGCCGCGCGCGAGTGGCCTTCCGCCGCGGGCAAGGTGGTGGTGTCGAAGACCGAGGTTCGCAAGGTCAAGGTGATCGACAGCGACCGGGCAGAGGGGCATCGCTTCGAGGAACGCAACTTCGCCGACATCGTCTACGAATATTCCGTCGCCGGCCGCAAGCTGCGCAACAACCGCGTCAGCCTCGGCGAAGACCGTGGAAATTTCGAGGTCGCCGAGACCATCGCGAAATATCCGGTCGGCGCCGCGGTCACCGTCTATTACAACCCGCTGCATCCGGACCAGGCCGTGCTGGAGCGCGACCTGCCGAAGGGCATGTGGGGATGCCTCGGCATCGGCACGGCGATCGTACTGGCGATCGTATTTGGCTCTGCGGTCGGGTTGCATCAGCTGACGGAGTTCGCCTCGACGCGTCTGGTGAACCCGAAAGTGTCGCCGTTTGTCGTCGCCGCGAGCGGGTTCGGACTTCTGATTGCGCTGTTCGGGCTGGCGCTACAACGCCGGGCTTCGCTGGCGAGGAAATGGCCGGTCGTGCCCGGCACCATCAAATCATCGGGCCTCGAACAATTCATGTCCGCGCCATCGGAATCCTCCGGGCGCAGCCAGCTTACGTTCCAGTCCAGGGTTTCCTTCGCGTATCGCTTCAAAGGCATCGATTACGTCAGCGAGCACGCCAGCCTCAGCGGCACCGTCTCGTCGACGTCAAAAATTCTCATGCAGCGCTATGCCCGAAAATATCCCAACGGCGCCAAAGTCCAGGTTTACGTCAATCCGCTTGATCCGTCGGACGCCGTGCTTGAGCCGCGCGTCAGCCACATCTGGATCATCTGGGCGTCCGTCACGTTTATCTGGGGCGTCGCGTATTATGCCGCGGTGCATGGCTAGGCGGTCAGCAATTGCTGTGCGCGAAGCATGGTCTCGATCTCGCCAAAAATCCGCGCCAGCCGGTCCGCCCATGCCTTCTCGCCGGCCACATCGCCGATCAAATCCTGGCGGATCTCGATTCCCGTGTTCATCAGCCCGCGCGCTTCGCCGTGCACGGGGATCGTGTAGTCGGTCTCGTCGCTGACCGCGTAAGGCTCGTTGTCGCCGACCACGAGATCGGCCTCGGCGCGCAGCAGCTTCAACAGCAGCGGCGGCAGGTGAGTGTCGCGGTGATAGAGCGTGCCGATATGCCAGGGCCGCGCGATCCCGGCGTAGACCGGCGTAAAACTGTGCAGCGACACCAGCACCGTCGGCAGGCCTGCGCTGCTGCGCTGGTCGATGATCTCGTCGATGCGCCGGTGGTAGGGATCGAAGATCTGCGCGCGCCGCATCACGGCGGCCTCGCGCGAAATGCCCTCATTGCCCGATATCGTCGTCGCCTCGCTGATGCGCGGGATCGAGCTTGCAGCATCGGGCGGACGGTTGCAGTCGATCACGAGCCGCGAGTAGCGCTGCACGATCAGATGGGCGTCGAGATGCTTCGAGAGCGCCTCCGCGACGCCGGCAATGCCGACGTCCCAGGCGATGTGGCGCACCAGCTCGCTCTCGGGCAGGCCGAGATCGCCGAGAACGCGCGGGATCAGCCGGCCGTAATGGTCGCAGGTCAGCAGGAACGGCGAGCGTCCGCCGGCATTGAATTCGCCGACCGGAGGAACCTCTTCGGGCTTTAGGAGTAGGGTTGTGTCGGCGGCGGCGTGCAAAGCGTTTTCCTTGAAGGTGTGCCTATCGAAGCGGCATTCCGATCTACAATTGAGCAGGATTTGGCCTAGATTAAATGTACCAGAATCGATGATTGTTTGACGATGCCGCTCCTGACCATCAACCACAAGACCGTTTATCGCTACGACCGCCCGGTGGCGTTCGGCGAGCACCGTATCATGCTGCGTCCGCGCGACGGCCATGATCTGCGGGTGCTGTCCAGCAGCCTCGATATTTCGCCGCAGCCGATGCGGCTGCGCTGGATACACGACGTGTTCGGCAACAGCGTGGCGATCGCGACCTTCGACGAGCGCGCCAACGCTCTGTCGTTCACCTCGAGCGTGACAGTGGAGCACAATCCCGAGGAGGAGTTCGCGCTCACCCCGGATGACCCCGCCTATTTCTATCCGTTCATCTACGACGACCGAGGAGTTTCTCGACCTGCAGCAGTTCGTGACGCCGCAATATGGCGATCCCAATGGCGAACTGTCGGCCTGGGCGCGAAACTTCCTCGACGCCGAGGGGCCGACGCCGACCTACAACATCCTGAGCGGCATGACGCATGGCATCCGCAAGGCCTTCACCTATCGCAAGCGCCACGAGCAGGGCACCCAGCATCCGCTCGATACGCTGCAGACCGGCTCCGGCACCTGCCGCGACTATGCGCTGTTCATGATCGAGGCGCTGCGCCGGCTCGGCATCGCCGCGCGTTTCGTCTCCGGCTACGTCTTCATTCCCGGCGATCGCGCGCATGGCTATGTCGGCGGCGGCTCGACGCATGCCTGGGTGCAGGTCTATCTGCCGAGCGCGGGGTGGATCGAGTTCGATCCGACCAACGGCATCGTCGGCAGCCGCGACCTGATCCGGGTGGCGGTGGCGCGCGATCCGCGCCAGGCGATCCCGCTGCACGGCACCTATCTCGGTTCGCCCGACGCTTTCGCCGGCATGGAGGTTCACATCAACGTCGTCTCGGTCGGCGAACAGCAGCAACCCGAAGCGCCGCAGGCGGAGAAAGTCTGATCATGGAGATCAAGGTCGGCTTCGAGATTTCATATGCGGCGGTGCAGCCGACGCCGATGGTGATCATGCTCTCGATCCATCCGTCGCGCTTTTCCGACATCGTCGGCACCGAACAGATCACTGCCGGGCCTGACGTGCCGATCGGCTTCTATCGCGACAGCTTTGGCAATGTCTGCGGCCGCCTCGTCGCGCCCGCCGGCGGCGTGACGCTGCGCGGCGACGCGCTGGTGCGCGATTCCGGCCTGCCCGACGTGGTGATGCCGACCGCGCAGCAATTACCGATCGATCAATTGCCCGACGAGGTCCTGCAATACCTGATGCCGAGCCGTTATTGCGAGACCGACAAGCTCACCGATATCGCCTGGTCGCTGTTCGGCAACACGCCGCAGGGGTGGGCGCGGGTGCAGGCGATCGTCGATTTCGTGCATAACCACGTCACCTTCGGCTACCAGCACGCCCATCACATGAAGTCGGCGCACGACGTCTACGAACAGCGCGCCGGCGTCTGCCGCGACTTTGCGCATCTGGCGCTGACCTTCTGCCGCTGCATGAACATCCCGGCGCGCTACTGCACCGGCTATCTCGGCGACATCGGCGTGCCCCGCGATCCCGCGCCGATGGATTTTTCCGGCTGGTTTCAGGTCTATCTCTCCGGCCAGTGGTACACGTTCGACGCGCGCCACAACGTCCCCAGGGCCGGCCGCATCCTGATGGGCACCGGCCGCGACGCCGCCGACGTGGCGCTGACCACGAGCTTCGGGCGGATGGATCTGGTGAAGTTTTTCGTCATCAGCGACGAGGTCGTGCCGGCGTAGATGCCTGCCGCTCCGTCATTGCGAGGAGCGTCAGCGACGAAGCAATCCATGTCTCCGCTTGCGGCACGTATGGATTGCTTCGCTTCGCTCGCAATGACGTGTAAGAAACATCCATGATTTCAGATCGTCTCTTCGTCTACGGCACGCTGATGCGCGGCTTCGACCATCCGATGGCGCAGCTGTTGTCGCGCAGCGCGGACTTCTTGGGCACAGCCACCTGCCGCGGCCGGCTCTACCTCATCAAGCATTATCCCGGGCTCGTGCTCTCGGACGATCCCGCCGACATCGTGTTCGGCGAATTGTACCGCCTGCGCGACCGCGACGCGCTGCTCGGCGAGTTCGACATGTATGAAGCCTGCGGCGAAGGTTTTCCGGAGCCGACCGAATATATCCGCCGCATGCTGTCCGTGACGCATGAGGACGGCACGGCCGGCGAGGCGTGGACCTATGTCTACAACTGGCCGGTTACCGGCCTGCCGCAGATCGCCTCGGGGAAGTTTCTGGAGCAGTAGCGCGGCTGATAGTGCCGTTTCAACGTCTCCATCGTCATACGCGGGCGTGACCCGCGTATCCATCAATCTTCAGAAAAGATGGATGGCCGGGTCAAGCCCGGCCATGACGAGGCTGTGTCAACCCGCATCCAGTCTTTCACGCTCGACGCGGATATCCACCTCGCGCTCGACGTAATTCCATTCCTCCGTCGCGCGCAGCATGCCGACCAGTTCTTCGAACATTTCCGCGTGCGCGGGCTCGTATTCGAACCAGGTCAGGAAATCGAAGGGCTCGCCGATATCGCGGCTGTGATAGAGCTGGCGCGCGATCGCCGGCAGGTATTTCAGGCTTGCGGCGATGTGGTGCGACTTGTCTTCGAAAATCTGCCGTCGCTCTTCCTGCGTCAGCTCCCACCAGGCCGCCGATTTCTTGATCGGGATCAGCGCCGCGCAGGTCGCCTCGGGGCGGCCGAGCTTGGCCTGCACGGCCGCGAGCTGTTCCTTTTCGGCGCGCTCGGTGTAGCGGATATGGCTGGCGACACCGGCCAGCCGCCACGTGGTGAGCGCGGGCAGGATCGGCAGTGCGATCGAGGAGGAAGAAACCGACGACAGCGCCGGCGTCCGCGCCAGCCCCGTGCCCTTCACCGGCGTAAGCCGCGTCACCCGCCACGCCCCGCTCTGTCCGCCTCTGAAAATCGTAAACATGCGGAGATGGAAGCGCGGAACCGGAGGAGATTCAAGCTCTCTCAGTCATTCCGGGGCGTGCGAAGCACGAACCCGGAATCCATTGGGCCGCATATGTCGTGGATAGACGGATTCCGGGCTCGTCCTTCGGACGCCCTCAGGTGCGCAATTGCGCACCGGGGAATGACGAGGGGCTGTGAATAGCGGCGAGAAGCCCGATTACCTTCGTATTTTACTTAGTCCTTCCCTATATCCCTAATCGGTTGGCAACCGTCCCAGACTCAGGCACACACCCACTTATGCGCTTCACGCCCCAATTCCTCGAAGAGCTGCGCGCCCGGCTTCCGGCCTCGGAAGTCGTGGGACGGCGCGTCAAGCTGAAGAAGGCGGGGCGCGAGTTCAAGGGGCTGTCGCCGTTCCAGCAGGAGAAAACGCCGTCCTTCTTCGTCAACGATGAGAAGCAGGCCTGGTTCGACTTCTCGTCTGGCTTGAACGGAAACATCTTCGACTTCGTCATGAAAACGGAGGGCGTGTCGTTTCCGGAGGCCGTCGAGCGGCTGGCTTCCATGGCCGGCATGGCGCTGCCGGCGGCTACTCCCGACGCCGCGCGGCACGAGCAGCGCCGCAAGACGCTCCACGACGTGATGGAACTCGCGGCGAAATTCTTTGCCGACACGCTGGCGTCGCGCAACGGCGCCAAGGCGCGCGGCTATCTCGGCGACCGCGGCATTACGCCGGCGACGCAGCTGCAGTTTCGCCTCGGCTATGCGCCGCCGGATCGCTTTGCGCTGAAGGAGCATCTCGGCGCGCAGGGCATTTCGACCGAGGACATGGTGGAAGCAGGCCTGCTGGTGGCGGGCGAGGACAAGCCCGTTCCCTTCGATCGCTTCCGCGATCGCGTGATGTTTCCGATCACGGATGCAAGGGGCCGCGTCATCGCCTTCGGCGGCCGCGCGCTGGAAAAGGACGTTCCGGCAAAATATCTGAACTCGCCGGAAACGCCGCTGTTTCACAAGGGCGACAATCTCTACAACCTCTCGACCGCGCGGCAGGCGACGCATAACGGCTCGCCGCTGATCGTGGTCGAAGGCTATGTCGACGTCATCGCCATGGTCACCGCGGGCTTTGCTGGCGCGGTGGCGCCTCTTGGCACGGCTTTAACGGAAAACCAGCTCGCGCTGCTGTGGAAGATGGCGGACGAGCCGATCCTCTGTTTCGACGGCGACCGCGCCGGTCAGAAGGCGGCGTATCGCGCCGCCGACCTCGCGCTGCCTGCGCTGCTGCCGGGAAAGAGCCTGCGCTTTGCGCTGCTGCCCGAAGGGCAGGATCCCGACGACCTCGCGCGCTCCGGCGGCCGCGTTGCGATCGAGGAAGTGATTTCGGCCGCGCGTTCGCTCTCTGACATGCTCTGGTCACGCGAGATCGAGGGCGGCAGTTTTGCCACGCCGGAGCGGCGCGCGGCGCTGGAAGCGCGGATCGGCGAACTCGCCAACGGCATTCGCGACGAGGTGGTGCGGCGGTACTATCGCCAGGATCTCGCCGAGCGCCTGCAGCGCACCTTTGCGCCGGAAGGCGGCCGCGGCGGCTACGGCCGGGGCAATTTCCGGAACGGGCGTGGCGAATCACCTCGCGCGTTCGCCCCGCGCGGACCGGGCCCGGCCGGCCGATTCGCGCCCCGGGGCGGGCGCGGGCCGGGGGCGGGCGCAAGCCCGGCGATCGCGTCCGGCCCCTACCAGGCGGCCAGTCCCCAGTTGGCGACCAGCCCGATCATGCGCGGCCAGCGCAGCGCGATGTCCCGCCGCGAGGCGCTGATCCTGCAATCCCTGATTAACCATCCCTGGCTGCTGCACGACCATCTGGAGGAGGTGGCGATGCTGGAACTGGCCCATCCCGAGGCCACCAAGCTGCGCGCCGGCATTATTACGGCCTTCGCCAACGACCATCACCATTCCCCCGATGTCGAGGAGCAGGCCGAGAAAATGCGCGCCGATCTCGAAGCGCGCGGATTAAGCGAGGTTCTTCAAAGGGTTGAGCGGGCGATCACGACCTCGGCGGTGTGGGGCACCAAGCCCGGCGCGGCGCGGGAGGATGTTTTGGCCACCTGGCAGCAACTCGTTGTCTTGCATCAGAAAACGCACGCCTTACTTAGGGAGAAGAAGGATGCCGAGCTGGCGCTGGGTGATGAACCCACAGATGCCAACATGGCGTGGCTGAAGGACGTCAGCGCCCGGCTGGAGTCGCTCGACGGCACGGAGGCCCTGATCGAGGGGTTTGGCGAGCTTTCGGGCCGGTTCCGGAAGAGCGTGTGAGATAAAAAATGATGCGGACGGCGGCGGCCGTGCCCGCAAAAAGACTCGCCAAATCCTTGGTTTGGCGGCAAAAACAGGGTTAAGCGAAGCTTAATAGTCCAAAGGTTACTCTAACGTCGCTCAAGGGCTATTGGCATAACACCGACGATGGCGGGTTTAAGGGGTGGCGACAGTCTGCGCCGCCCTTTGCGCGTCATACGCATGCGAATATTCAAGGGGCACGAGCGTGATCCGGAAAATGGATATCCAGTTTTCCGAATCGATCACATAGGCAAGGATCTGGCGGGTTGGCTTTTCAACGAAAGACATCCGGCTGACGACTTCAGTAATTCAGAGGCGGGTGGCGTTGCGCGCCATCCCGCACGAGCGCGTTTCGGGAGCTTGATGAATGGCCACCAAGGCAAAGACGCTGCAGGTTAAAGACAAGGAAAAAGACGACAAGGCAGCGGACGCCCCTGAGAAGGATTCTGCCGACGCGCCGTCGCCGTTGCTCGACCTCTCCGATGCCGCGGTCAAGAAGATGATCAAGCAGGCCAAGAAGCGCGGCTTCGTGACCTTCGATCAGCTCAACGAAGTGCTGCCCTCCGACACCACCTCGCCCGAACAGATCGAGGACATCATGTCGATGCTCTCGGACATGGGCATCAACGTGTCTGAGGCCGAAGAGGCCGACAGCGACGAGGAAAAGGAAGACGACGCCGACGACACCGACAACGAGCTTGTCGAGGTCACGCAGAAGGCCGTCACCGAAGTCAAGAAGTCCGAGCCCGGCGAGCGCACCGACGATCCCGTCCGCATGTATCTGCGCGAAATGGGCACGGTTGAATTGCTGTCGCGCGAGGGCGAAATCGCCATCGCAAAGCGCATCGAGGCCGGCCGCGAGGCGATGATCGCAGGTCTGTGCGAAAGCCCGCTGACCTTCCAGGCCATCATCATCTGGCGCGATGAACTGAACGAAGGAAAGATCTTCCTTCGCGACATCATCGATCTCGAAGCCACCTATGCCGGCCCCGACGCCAAGAACAACATGAACCCGGCGATGCTCGGCCGCGCCCGTCGGCGCCGACGGTCAGCCCGCCGCCAATGGCGAGGCTGCGCCCGCGCATGTAGCACCTCCCGCAGCGCCCCGCCGTCGCCGACCCCGTTCCGCGCCGCGCCCGCGGCTGCGCCCGGTGGCGACACCGTGGAAAAGGACCCGGCCGAGTCCGCCGCCGACGGCGACATGGACGACGACGAGTTCGAAAACCAGATGTCGCTCGCCGCCATCGAGGCCGAGCTGAAGCCGAAGGTGGTCGAAACGTTCGACAAGATCGCCTCCGAATACAAGAAGCTGCGCCGCCTGCAGGAGCAGGACATCGCCAACCAGCTGCAGAGCGAGTCGCTGTCGCCCTCGCAGGAGCGCAAGTACAAGAAGCTGAAGGACGAAATCATCGTCGAGGTGAAGTCGCTGCGCCTCAACCAGGCGCGTATCGATTCACTGGTCGAGCAGCTCTACGACATCAACAAGAAGCTGGTCTCGTTCGAGGGCCGCCTGCTGCGCCTCGGCGACAGCCACGGCGTCGCGCGCGAGGACTTCCTGCGCAACTATCAGGGCTCGGAGCTCGATCCGCGCTGGCTCAACCGTGTCTCGAAACTCTCCGCCAAGGGCTGGAAGAATTTCGTCCATCACGAAAAGGACCGCATCAAGGAGCTGCGCCACGAGATCCAGTCGCTCGCCGCGCTGACCGGGCTCGAGATCGGCGAATTCCGCAAGATCGTGCACGGCGTGCAGAAGGGCGAGCGCGAGGCGCGCCAGGCCAAGAAGGAAATGGTCGAGGCTAATCTGCGTCTCGTGATCTCGATCGCCAAGAAGTACACCAACCGCGGCCTGCAGTTCCTCGACCTGATCCAGGAAGGCAACATCGGCCTGATGAAGGCGGTCGACAAGTTCGAGTACCGCCGCGGCTACAAGTTCTCGACCTACGCCACGTGGTGGATCCGGCAGGCGATCACGCGCTCGATCGCCGACCAGGCGCGCACCATCCGCATCCCCGTGCACATGATCGAGACCATCAACAAGATCGTGCGCACCTCGCGCCAGATGCTCAACGAGATCGGCCGCGAGCCGACCCCGGAAGAGCTCGCCGAAAAGCTCGGCATGCCGCTGGAGAAGGTCCGAAAAGTCCTCAAGATCGCGAAAGAGCCGCTCTCGCTCGAAACGCCCGGTCGGTGACGAGGAAGATTCACACCTCGGCGATTTCATCGAGGACAAGAACGCGATCCTGCCCGATCGATGCGGCGATCCAGTCCAACCTGCGCGAAACCACCACGCGCGTGCTGGCCTCGCTCACGCCGCGCGAAGAACGCGTGCTCCGCATGCGCTTCGGCATCGGCATGAACACCGATCACACGCTGGAAGAAGTCGGCCAGCAGTTCAGCGTGACGCGCGAACGTATCCGTCAGATCGAGGCGAAGGCGCTGCGCAAGCTGAAGCATCCGTCGCGGTCGCGGAAGCTGCGGTCGTTCCTGGATAACTAATCGATCATGACGGGGCATCGCCTTGATCGTCTGGTACAACACGCGCTGCCCCGTCTGCGATGCCGGCATCGACTGGCAACGCAACAAGCTGCGTGGCCGCCGTTCGCGCCGGCCACATCTCCTTCAAGGACATCAACGAGCAACCCGACGCGCTCGCGTCATACGGCGCGTCGCTCGACGACGTGCGCCGCCGCCTGCACGCGACGGATGAGACCGGCCGCCTGATCGTCGGCGCCGATGTCGCGATCGCGACATGGCGGATGACGCCGGGCGAGGGATGGCTGGCCTCGCTGTTCGGCAATCGCCTGATGCTGCCGGTGACGCGGTTCGCGTATGACCGGTTCGCGGACGCTGCTGTTCGCGCTGGAACAGGCGGAAGGGGCGTTGGTGAGGGCGCATTGCGCCCGATGCTGCGCTGCGAAGCCCTACTTCTTCTTCGCCCCGACCCGGCTGATGCTCTTGATCGCCAGCGGCGTGCGGCCGGATTTCTCGGCGATCTCGCGGTCCTGTTCCATGATGTAGCCGCGCGCCGGCTCGTCGCCGTCGAGCCCGCCGAGCAGCTCGGACGGCACGCGCCGGTTGGAGCGCTGCGAGTCGTCTTCATAGACGACGTTGAAAAAGGCGAACTCGCCTTTGGGATTGGTCCCGGGTTTCTTGGCCATGGGCGGCTTTTCTTCGATCAGGGCGACGTTGTCAAAGCAAAATAGCGGGTCTGGACGGCCCGTTCCGCGCGATGCCGGCCTGGCCGACGCGCGCAGCAAAACTCAGCGAAATCTGCAAATCTCCGCCCAGCTTCGACCGCGATGCCCCGCCACGTTCCGCGTGCGTGCATCACGCCCCGAACCAGCCTGCTCCCACGCCTCCCAGCCCGAGCGCCGCCGCCATCTGGCCGCCGCTGCGCCGCTTCATCGCGGGCGAATATCGGCTCGGCCGCTTCATGGCGAGGCGCCGCTCGACATCGGCGCTTTACGAATTCTTCCGCTTCGGCGTGAAGCAGGCATGGGCCTGCCTGTTCGGCGGGATCGCCGTTTTCCTGATGATCGCAACCTGGTGGTTCTATCCGGCGGCAGCGTGGCTTCCGCGCTACGACTTTCTGTTTCTCTGCATGATCACGGTTCAGATCGCACTGCTCGCAGGGAAACTGGAGACATCAGACGAGGCCAAGGTGATCCTGATCTATCATTTCGTCGGAACCGCGATGGAGATCTTCAAGACGCAGGTCGGCTCCTGGATTTACCCGGAGCCGAATTTCTTCCGCATCAGTGGCGTGCCGCTGTTCTCCGGCTTCATGTATGCCTGCATCGGCAGCTATCTCTGCCGCGCCTGGCGGCTGTTCGATTTCGAGTTCTCCGATCATCCGCGGCGCCTCGGCCTGGTCGCGCTCAGCGTCGCGATCTACCTCAATTTCTTCAGCCATCACTACATGGTCGACCTGCGCTGGCTGCTGTTTGCCTGGGCCGGCTGGCTGTTCTTCCGCACCCGCGTCTATTTCAGGGTCTGGCGCCACCATCGTTCGATGCCGCTGTTGCTCGGCCTCGGGCTGGTGTCGCTCTTCATCTGGTTCTCGGAAAACATCGGCACATTTACCAAAATCTGGCTCTATCCGTCGCAGCGGCTCGGCTGGTCGATGGTTTCCGTCGACAAGCTCGGCTCCTGGTTCCTGCTGCTGATCATCAGCTACACGCTGGTGAGCCTGATCAATGCGCCGCGGGAGAGGCGCGGGGATGAGCATGCGGCGCGCGGCCTCGCGGTCCTGCGCGCGCGCACCGGTTCGTCGCCGTCTGCAGCGGGTTGAGATGCGTCTACGCCGCCGACGCCGTACCCGACCCAGCCTCGCCACGTCCCTTCTGCTGGCTGGCCAGAATGCTCTGCCACAGCGCGGCAACGCTGCGCTGCGTCTCCGGCGCGATCAGGCAGTGGCCCTGATTGTCGAAGCCGCAGAACTTGGCCGATGCGTCCTGGCGCACGCGCGCGAAGGCCTCGTTGATCGCTTCGAGGCATTCGATGACCTGCCCGATATCCTGCAGCCGCGTGTGATAGAGGATGTCGATCAGGCGGAACGCCATCACGGGCGGCTGTCCGAACGAAATGCCCGGCCGCGCGAATTCGAAGAACACGTTGAACGCCGGCATCATGCCCTTGATCTGCGCCAGCACCGCGGCGGCGTCCTCGGTCGTGCAGGCGACCAGGTGCGCCGCTTGCGGATGTTCCGCAACCGCCGGCGCGTCGGCCGCCAGCCCGAGCGAGGCAATGACTTCATGTTCGATCCACTGCCGGACCTGGGCAGGGGCATTGCGGATCTGGTCCGTGGTCAGGGTAATTCCGATCATCGAGGCTCTCCTTTGGCCTCGATCCTAGGAAAGCCGGCGCGCGGGAATATTGACGCGGATCAAGCGTATCGTGGAAGCCGGGGTGTTCCGGGCGTGGTCAGCCCCTCAGCGGGGTCGCCTTGCCCGGGCCATCGCGTGTGCCGGCTGCGCCACCGGCGCCGGCGGGCCGCGCCGCTTCTCATCGTCGGCGGCACGGCCCATCGCCATGATGGCGGTGCCCATCGCGGCCGAACCGAAGGTGACGACGAAGCCGAACAGCAGCAGACCGAGCGCGGTGCCGGGCGAGGCGTCGGCGAAAATCAGATGCCGCAAGCCGCCGGGATTGAGCGCCAGCAGCCCGCCGACCACCAGCGTCGCCAGCGTCACGCCGGCGGCGAGGTTGATGGCGAGCAGCCGGAACAGCGGCACGCGGAGAAAGCGGAACCTGCGGGGCCGCTGCGCTCGATCGGGCGTCTGGTTCATCGTCATCGGTTCGCCTGCATTCGCTTCTGAACCTGTTTACCAGAATTCAGCGGAGGTTCGAAGCTCGGTAATGCATAGCCGCGCTGCCGGCTCGAATTCAATCGCATGCCGGATTTTTGGCATCCCCGACCGTCAGGAAAGTGATCGTGGCCGGTCCGATCTCAACCGAACCCGGTGGCGATGTCACCGCGGCAAACCGCGGAAGCTCGTCATTGGGACCGAGCTCCAAAGCCGTTCCATTCAGCTTCACCTCGGCGCTTTGCAGATCATCCGCCGACAGCGTGTAACGCTCGCTGGTCACGGGCAATTGCAAGGTTACGGCGTTCGTCCTGTCCGTATTGATGGCCAGCAGCGTGACGGCCCCGCGCACGCCTCGCCGGCAATGCGCGTAGAGGTGCATCCCTTCGTGCACGCCGGCGTCGAGAACAATTGTGCCCATCAGCCTGCGCCAAAGCAGCGCCGCCCAATAGTTTGGCCGCGGCCGCAACGTCTTCTCATCAAGCAGGCCGTAATCGCTTGCGGCCAGCGTGTTGTGCGCAACCATCTGGACGCTGGCTTTGGCAAGCCGGCCAAGCTGATCGAGATATCGGAACGTATCGAGGAAAGTGGAGGCCCAGGGATTGCCGCCGCAGGCCGCCTCGGCGGTTTCGGTAAGCCACATCGGCTTTCCAGGTGCAAACTCGTCCCTGAGCGATTGGTAATACGCGAGCGTTCGGTCCGTGCTCGCCAGCCACGCTTCCGAAAGCGCGGCCTCGGGTGTGGTTTGACCCGGAATTCCGGAGCATCGTTGCGAGAGCGCGCCGTAGTGATGATAGGAAAAAGCGTCGATGCCGGGCCCGGATGCCGCCAGCAGGTCCCGCGCACTGATGAAATCGGAGGTCGACGGCGTGGCTGTTGTCTCGCCGATCGAACCGGGACCCAGGACGATCGTATCCGGTTCGCTCGCCTTGATGAACGCAACAAAGGCTTTAAAATCCCGCCCGTAGGCTGCCGCGTCGTATCCTTTCGGCGCACCGCCCATGGCGGCGAGCGTCGGCTCATTCATGAACTCGGCGGCGGCAATTCTGCCGCCGACGGATCGGGTATAGGCGAACAAGCGACGCGCCTGATCGCTCTGCCATCGACCTGTTGCGTCCCGGACACCGGGGCTTGTGGCCATCGAGGTCACGATCTCGGCGCTGGCGGCGCGGGCAAAGTCGATGACGCCTTTCCAGCGTTCGCGGCTGAGCACCGCGCTGAAGCCGCTGGGCGGCGTGGAGGGCGTCGCATCGTTTTCAGCAAAGTAGGTGCTATTGGCCCAGGTGCCGCTGACGCGCATATAGGCGGGCGCCAGCGCGGCAGCCAATGTGCGCAGCCGGCGGTTCGACAGGTCGATGGGCTCCCGATACGCGAAGAGGTCGGGATTGCTGCCCGCCGGCATATTCCCCGCATTGTCAGCGCCGCGAGCTGACGGCGCGGTGGCACTTGCCCCGTAAGGCTTCCAGAACCGTCCGCCGGTGACCTCGACCATTTCCACATTGTACGATTGAAAACGCGCGTCGATGGTACCGAGACGCGGCAATCGTGAAGGGTCGACGGAAAGCGTTGGCGCCTGGGCGGCTGCGTTCTGGCTTCTCGTCAGCGCGGCGATCGCAATTCCCATTCCGACTTTGAAACCACTGGACCTGGTCATAGCCATTGTCCTTCAGCCAAAGCGGACGCTGGCCCACGCGTGATGCTACGGCGCCACCAGCTCCACCCGCCGGTTCAGCGCGCGGCCGGCATCGTTGGCGTTGGAGCCCACGGGCGCGAGGAAGCCCGACGCCGGCGGTCCGCAGCCGCGCCTGCACGATGCGGAAATTCTTCACCAGTTCCGCCGCCACCGCCTCGGCGCGCCGCCGCGACAGATCGAGATTGTAGTCGTAGGCGCCCTGGTTGTCGGTGTGGCCGACGATGAAGACGTTGAGCTGCGGCTGGCCGGCCAGCAGCTTTGCGATCTGTTCGAGCGTCGGGCGGCTTTCGGGTTTCACCACCGCCTTGTCGGTGTCGAAATAGATGCCATAGAGCGCGATGTGGCCGGCCTCGCCGAGGCCCTTGGCCATCGCCGCCGCATCCACCATCTTGTTCTCGATCGCGCCGAGTTCGGCGACGACGAGCTGCGCATAGATATCGCGGTTGTTCTCGCTGACGACGACGCTGGCATAGGTCTCGCGGCCGCCGTCGACCTTGCGCCCGGCAAAATAGTGGTAGTTGAAGCCGTCCACCCACATCTGCGGGATCGGCAGCGCGTCGATGCTTTCCGAAAACGGAATGCCGCCGCAGGCATCGACGTCGCAGGCGAGCAGCGTCTCAAATCCGGCCTTCGCCAGTTGGGTTTCGAAATTGCGCGACACTTCCAGGATCGACGGGCCGGGATTGGTGCGATAGGCGATGCGGGTGATGCGGCCTTCCAGCCGCCGCGCGTCGGCAGGCTGGCCGTCCTTGAACGCAGCCCCTTGCATCCGCGCCGCGTCAAAATCCTTCACCTGATATCCCGTGATGACGCTGCCGCCGAAGCGGCCGATGCCGGGATAATCTCTTGCGCCGGCCACGTCGCGCGTCTGCGCGGCGGCGTTCGTCATCGCGCCGAGCGATAGTGCGAGCAGCAGGAGGACCGGCCTGAACAGTGTGCGCGGCAAGCTCATGGGAAATCCATTTGTTCGAGAAACGATCGAGGGGCGGGGGCGGGACGAAGTATCACCAGTAAAGGTCGCCGCGGCAGATCAGCCGGTTCAAATGAGCCGCAATCATGGCCGTTTTCGGGGAGATTCTGCCCCTGTGCGGTTGCTGCTGCCCTCGAAGCACGGCCAAGGACGTGCTAGAAGCCGAAGCTTATTTGCAGTGCTCTCTCAGGAATGGCTTTTCCATGCTCCGCATCGCATTTGCTTTCAGCACCACCCTGGCCATGTTCGCATGCTTCAACTCGGAGGCCCACGCCGCCCAATGCGGCAGCTCGTCCGCCGGCTTTGCCGCCTGGAAGCAGGAATTTCCAGGCGAAGCGCGGGCCAAGGGCGTCGGCGCCTCGACCATCCAGGCCCTGATGGCGACGAACTACGCGCAGGCGACCATCAATGCCGACCGCGGCCAGCGCAGTTTCAATCTCTCGCTCGATGAGTTTCTCGCCAAGCGCGGGGCCACGACCATCGTCTCGCGCGGCCGCTCGCTGAAGGCGTCGCAGGGCGCGCTGTTCGCTTCGATCCAGCAGCGCTACGGCGTGCCGCCGGGGCCGCTGCTTGCGATCTGGGGCATGGAGACGGGGTTCGGCAGCCAGCGCGGCAACCAGAACATGCTCGCCTCGATCGCGACGCTCGCCTACGACTGCCGGCGCTCGGCCTATTTCACCGAACACCTTTACGCGGCGCTGCAATTGATCGATCGCGGCGCGCTGTCGCCGGCGCAGCGCGGCTCGATGCATGGCGAAGTCGGCCAGACCCAGTTCATGCCCAAGGCGATCCTGGCCTACGGCACCGGCAATCTCGAAAACTCCGCCAACGCGCTGACCTCGACCGCGAACTTCTTGAAGGCGCATGGCTGGCGCACGGGCGCGGGCTACCAGCCGGGCGAGCCGAATTTCGCCGCCATCCAGGCCTGGAATGCCGCGGGCGTCTATCAGAAGGCAATCGCGCTGATGGGCCGCCAGATCGACGGCGGCGGAGTAGGGGGCTGCGCCGGTTGCTGGCAGGTGCCCCGTCTCCATCCGCCGTCATGCCCGGGCTTGACCCGGGCATCCACGTCTTGCTTTCTCTTGGACCAAAGACGTGGATGGCCGGGCATAGGCGAGCGGAAGCGACGCCGTCCTTCAGACGGCTAGCTCGGCCATGACGAGTAGAGCACCTGCCGTGCGCTATTTCCCATGGCATGATCGGCACGAGAACTAACAAGGGATTTGCATGCGCATACTTCGTTGGGCCATTTTCGTCGGCGCCGTCATCTGCTCCACCCCGACCTACGCCGCCCGCTGCGGCGGCGATTTCAACACCTTCGTGTCGGCGATGTCGCAGGAGGCTGCAGGCTGCCGGCATCTCGCAGGCCGTGATCAGCCAGGCGCTTTGCGGGCGTGACGCAGGATCCGGCGGTGCTGGCCTTCGACCGCCGCCAGCGCGGCACCTTCAACAAGTCGTTCGAGCAATATGTCTCCACCCGCGTCGGTCCCGGGCGCATCAACATCGGCCGGCAGATGCTGCTGCGGCACGGCTCGCTGCTGTCGCGCATCGAGCAGAAGTTCGGCGTGCCGCCGGAGATCGTGGTCGCGATCTGGGGGCTGGAGTCGGATTTCGGCAAGGGCGACATCGGCAAGATGCCGGTCATCCGCACGCTCGCCACCATGGCGCATGATTGCCGCCGCACCGAACTGTTCCAGGGCGAGCTGCTGGCGGCGCTGAAGATCGTGCAGCGCGGCGATCTCCCCTTGCGCGACCTGATCGGCGCCTTCGCCGGCGAAATCGGCCAGACGCAATTTCTGCCGTCGTCCTACATCAAGTACGGCGTCGATTTCGACGGCAACGGCCACGTCGACCTCCGCCACAGCGTCCCCGACGTTCTCGCCTCCACCGCGAACCTGCTGCACGTGAGCGGCTTCAAGGGCGGCGCGCCGTACGGCGAGGGCACCGCGAATTTCGAAGCGATGCGCGAGTGGAACAGGGCGACGATCTACCGCAAGACGATCGGGTATTTTGCCGACAGGCTGGTGGGACGGTGACTTCGTAGGCGGGACTTCGTAGGGTGGGCAAAGGCGCGCCAGCGCCGTGCCCACCATCTATCGCCGACGTTCTTCTTGATGGTGGGCACGCTGTCGCTTTGCCCACCCTACAAAATCCATAGCTCGCAGACACGCTTATTTCACTTGTCACCGCGAGAAGGCGAATGCGTGTCAATCGTAGGATGGGTGGCGGCGCTCCCTGCCCGGCATTGATGGTCGCTGCTCACCCATGCTACGAAGGGGCGTCATCCACATGCCCCTCACTTCCCCTTCTCCGCCGCCCTCTCGATCCGCTTCGCCAGCACCGCCCAGTACGTCGCCGGGCGAAACCGCTGCAGCAGATCCATGAACCACGCGTCGTTGCCGATCAGAATGCGCGGCTGGTTTTTCTCGATGCCGAGGATGATGCGCTGTGCGGCGATCGGCGGCGTGGTCTTGGCGATCGCATCGAAGCGGTCGATCGATTCGGCACGGCGCGCATTGTCGGTGATGCCGCTGCCGGTGCGGGAGTTGCGCACGATGTTGGTCAAGACCCCGCCGGGATGCACCACCGATAATTTCACCGGGCTGTTCGCCATCGCCAGCTCATGCCGCAGGCTTTCCGAAAAGCCGCGCACCGCGAATTTGGCCGCGCAATACGCGGTCTGGCCGGGCGGGGCGATGATGCCGAAGATCGAGGAGAGGTTGACGATATGCGCCTCGCGCTGCTTCGAAAGATGCGGCAGGAACGCGCGGGTGCCGTGCACCACGCCCCAGAAATTGATGTTGATCAGCCACTCCATCTGCGCCTGGTCGACCTCGTTGAAGGCGCCAAGGAGTGCGACGCCGGCATTGTTGATGACGATGTTGAGCGAGGGATGGGCGGCAATGGCCGCGTTGCGCGAATTCCTGGATCTGGGCGGGCTCGCCGACATCGACGCGGTGGGTCGTGACCTTGCGCGTGCCTGCTTTGCCGATCTCGGCGGCCACCTGTTGCAGCCCGGCCTCGTCGCGGTCGGCGAGCGCCAGGTCGCAGCCGCGCGCGGCCAGTTCCAGCGCGAGCGCGCGGCCGATGCCGCTGGCGGCGCCGGTCACGGCGGCCGCGCTTCCGGATATCGCAGTCATTCGGGATGGGCTCCATGGAGGTCGAGAAAGAGGGCGGGTTCCCGCAACTTTCGCAAATTGGAACTGAACCATAAAGCACTTCGGCGCCTTAACGTCGACTACCCGACACAAGAGACGCCTCAACCGGCACGATCCTTCCCAAGGAGGCCACCATGGGACAATCAAAACCATTTCGCGCGACGGCCCTCATCGTCGACGACGACCCGATGCAGCGGGACATGATTTGCCTGCTGCTGGAAGAGAGCGATGTCGATGTCATCGAATGCGAGAGCGCGGAGGCGGCCGAACTGGTGCTGGAGCGCGCCGGCGGCAGCCTGCGTCTTGATGATGACCGACGTGCAGCTCGCCGGCGACATGGACGGCGTCGAGCTCGCGCACATCGCCCGGAAGTACAATCCCGAGATCGGCGTGATCGTCACCTCGGGCAAACCGCTGCATCAGGAATTGCCCGATGGCGTGCAGTTCTGGGCCAAGCCGTGGGCGCCGCTCGACGTGATCCGCGAGGCGGAACGGATGGTGTATGAAAGTCGGCATCACGGCGAAGGCCGACCGCCCGCGCGTTCGTGAAGCGGCGCCATGCTTCCACGTCCGAGGCTGGCGTGGTAATGGCTGACCATGACGCTGTCGTTTCTGTTGACCTCGCTGATCGTGGTCGCTTCCCCCGGCACCGGCGTGCTTTATACGCTGGCGGTGGCGCTGACATCGGGCGCGCGGCCTTCCATCGCGGCGGCCTTCGGCTGCACGCTCGGCATCGTGCCGCAGATGCTGGCCGCCATGCTGGGCTTGGCGGCGGTGCTGCATACCAGCGCCTTGGCGTTCGCCGCGCTGAAATGGTGCGGCGTGGTGTATCTGCTCTACATGGCCTGGCAGGCGTTGCGCGAGACCGGCGCGCTGTCGATCGATACGCGCCCCGCGGCCTCCGCGCGCTCCAGCCGGCGCGTCATCGTGACCGCGATCCTGATCAACATCCTCAATCCGAAGCTGTCGATCTTCTTCGTCGCCTTCCTGCCGCAGTTCGTCGCCGTCGACGAGCCGCATCCCTTGGCGCGGATGCTGGAATTGAGCGCGGCCTTCATGGCGATGACGTTTGCGGTGTTCGCCGTCTATGGCCTGTTCGCAGCCTCCTTGCGCGACCGCGTCATCACCCGCCCAAAGGCGATGGCCTGGCTGCGCCGGAGTTTTGCGGCGGGATTTGCCGCGCTCGGCGCCAAGCTGGCGTTCGCGGAGCGCTGAAATTTTCCGGTAGCCCGGATGAGCCAACGGGTCGCGCGAATGCGCGCCCGATGACAGGCTCCGCGATATCCGGGAATACATCGGCACCGGCCCCGGATATCGCTTGCGCTCATCCGGGCTACATCTTCGCGCCTCTCCGGAATGAAAAAGGCGGACCTAAGGCCCGCCATTCTCCAAAATTGCACCCGGAGTTGGGAGCCCGGGCGGAGCTGAGCACTCCACCCGGGCCAAAATTCACTTCTTCTTCGACTTCTTGGCCTTCTTCGCCTTGGCCTTCTTCGCCTTCTTCGCTTTCTTAGCCATAGTATCCTCTCAAGGTTTTCATGGATTGAAACGCGACACCGAGGCATGCTTGGCGGAGGGCCAGCCTCGCAACATCCTCGATGACAATCCCACCAGATTTCGGAGGCCGCTGCCGCGTGCCGTCATGGCGTTGTCATCACGTTATCCACAGTTGTTATGCATTTTGATGCGATTTCGTGTCGAAACGAGCCTCGTCATCGCCGTTCGCATGCGCGCGCATCATGCTTAACGATGTCCCAACGTCGGCGATCTTCATCAATTCAAAACCACGGTTTGGATTGGCCGGCGGCAGTCAGGGTCCGTTAAGCGGCGCGGATGCACGTTGTTCCGCAAGACGACGGGGCAAGACAACAAGAATTGTCGTGGGAGAAAGCCCGAGGCGGAAGTCTTGAGCGGTCGTTAGACAACAGGGGAGACGGGACGTGCGCGTCCCGGGTTCGCGATGCTGAGCGTTCCGACGCTTTGGACGGTGTTCGTCATCAATTTTCTCGCGCTGGGCCTGATCTGGGCCTACGTCATGCGCAGCTATCCGTCGTTCGAAGCCGCGCGGTTCTGGACCGGTTCGGCATTCGTTGCGGCGGCCGGTGCTGCGCTGGCGATGCTGCGCGTGGTTTTCCCGGATACGCTGGTGCCGCTGCTGTTTGCCGGCACCGCATTGTTGCTGGCGATCTGCCTGGCTGCGATGGGCATCCGCAAGTTCTTCGATCAGCCGGTGTCGTGGCGCGACACCTTGCTGATCACCGGGCTTGGCGCGGCCGGCCTGTGCGTCTTCACGTTCGTCCATGACAGCGTGCCGGCGCGGATGACCGTCTTTACGATCGCGCAGGCGCTGCCGATGCTGCACAGCCTGAAGCTGCTGCTGTCGCGGCATGAGGGCCGCGTCAATCCGGGCGCCCGGCTCGCCGGCATCGTCACCATTCTCATCCTCGTCATTTTCGCGGGCCGGCTGCTCGGCGCGCTGACCGACATGGGCGGCGGATTCTCCTACATGCATTTCAGCCCGGTGCAATCGGTCGTCATCCTGGTGCTGGTGTTCCTGTCGATGTCGCTGAATTTCGGCTTCCTGCTGATGGCGATGGACCGCCTGCGCAACGAGGTCGCGGATCTCGCGCTGCTCGACGATCTCACCGGCGTCGGCAACCGCCGCTATCTGCTGCAGCGCCTGACGGAAGAATGCGCGCGCTCGGTACGCAGCAGGTCAGCCGTTCGCGCTGCTGGTGATCGATCTCGACGGCTTCAAAGCCATCAACGATACCCACGGCCACGCCGCCGGCGACGCTTGTCTGCAACATTTCACCCTGATGGCGCAGACCCGGCTGCGGCCCAGCGACATGCTGGCGCGGACCGGCGGCGACGAGTTCTGCATCGTGCTGCCGTCCTCGACGCTGCGCGAAGGCGCCATGATCGCGCGCCGCGTGCTGGAGGTCTGCCGTGCGGACGCCGAACAATGCACCGGCAACGATATTCCGGTCGCGGTCTCGATCGGCGTCGCGCAATGGGCCCCCGAGATGGGCGCGTATCCCGACCGCCTGATTGCGGCCGCCGACCATGCGCTCTACGACGCCAAGAAGGCCGGCCGCAACGGCTTTGCCACCTACGACCCGGCGCCGCCGCTGGCGCCCGAACCCGAAACGCGGGGACTATCGGATATGGGCCTGCGCCAGCGCGCGTGAGGCGTGCTACTCAGGTCCGTCACTGGACCTCGAGCATGAATTTTCGTCTCGTCGCGGCCGCACTGTTCGTCCTCATGTTCCCGCGTGCGCCTTCGCGCAAACGCCCGACCTCGCGGCAATCGCGCGCTCGTCGGGCACGCCCGATATTCCCGGCTTGAAGATGGTCTGGCTGGCGCCATGGGGCGAGCTTTCAAAAGCCCATCCCTGGCGCAACATCATCGTGCACCAGACCGAAGGACCGGCAGGCTCGGCGCGCGGCGGCGCGCAGGCGCAGTCGAAGAACCCGACCCGGCGCGGCGTCATGGTCTGGGTGGAGACCGACGGCACGGTGTACTGGGCGGTCGCCGAACATCTGGTTCCGACCCATGGCGACGGCGCCAACCGCAACGACAACAAGTATATCGACAACGGCCCGACCTATCGCCAGGTGGTCGGCAACAATTCGGTCGGCGTCGAATTCGCCGGCAATTTTCCCGACGTGACGCGCGGGCCGACCGAGGCGCAGATCGCGGCGTGGCGAATTCTGGTGAAGGTGCTGCGCGCGCGTTACGGCATCCCGCTCGATCGCGTCTATGCGCATAACTGGATCGACTACAAGGACGCCCGCTATTGCGAGGGTTGTGCGCTGGCGACGATGGCGCGGGAGTGGGGGGAGTAGGGGCGGTCGCTCGTGATGCTTCGCTTGGAGCACGCTCGAGCCCACGCAAACTTAGCTCGTCGTCGCCCGGCTTGACCGGGCGATCCAGTATTCCAGAGGCCGTAGCTATTGAGGATTGTCTCGCGACCGCCGCGGCGTACTGGGTCCCCCGCTTTCGCGGAGGACGACAGCGGAGATGATGAGACAGCTCCGCAAAACGAAAGCCCCAAAAAACAAAAAGCCGGCGTTGCCGCCGGCTTTCGTCAACTGTTACCTCGATCGCGCGATCAGTGCGCGGCTTCGAGCGCTGCCGCTTCCTGCCGGGCAATCGTGCCCTTGACGGCCGACTGCACCTTCTCGAAAGCGCGGACCTCGATCTGCCGCACGCGTTCGCGCGACACGCCGAATTCGGCGGCGAGGTCTTCCAGCGTCATCGGGTCTTCCGCCAGGCGCCGCGCCTCGAAGATGCGGCGTTCGCGCGGGTTGAGCACACCGATGGCGCCGTTCAGCGCCTGACGGCGATGATCGAACTCCTCGTGCTCGGCCATCACGGCTTCCTGGTTGGGCGAGTTGTCGACCAGCCAGTCCTGCCATTCGCCGGCTTCACCGTCGTCGCGGATCGGTGCGTTGAGCGACGCGTCGCCACCGAGGCGGCGGTTCATGTCGACAACGTCCTGAGTAGTCACGCCGAGGCGCTTGGCAATGATCGCTACCTGGTCGGGGCGGAGATCGCCCTCGTCCAGCGCGGAGATCTTGCTCTTCGCCTTGCGCAGGTTGAAGAACAGCTTCTTCTGGTTCGCGGTGGTGCCCATTTTCACGAGCGACCAGGAACGCAGAATGTACTCTTGTATCGACGCCTTGATCCACCACATGGCGTAGGTAGCGAGACGGAAACCCTTCTCGGGCTCGAACCGCTTGACCGCCTGCATCAGGCCGACATTGCCTTCCGAGACGACCTCGGAGATCGGCAAGCCGTAGCCGCGATAGCCCATGGCGATCTTGGCCACGAGCCGGAGATGGCTGGTGACAAGGTGATGTGCCGCGTCGCGATCGTCATGTTCGCGCCAGCGTTTGGCGAACATGTATTCCTGCTGGGGTTCCAGCATCGGAAATTTGCGGATCTCGGCGAGGTATCTAGAAAGGCCGGATTCTCCATTGAGAACCGGCAGCGTAGCTGTACGGGCCATTGAGCGCCCTCCAGTGGTTCAGGCCCCCGATAGCGGCGGGCCCGGCAGATGATCGCTGTGTTAAAGCCGACCAGGCTGCGATGTTCCGCGCTGGATATTCAGCGCAGGTGCAACATAGCCGAAAACGAACAAATAGGGAAGGAATGCTGACGTCACGTCCCCGTGTGGCAGCTATAACCTGTTGTCATAACTAAGCGTTTTCCAGAGAGGCCTGCGTCATTGCGCCGCTTCCAGCGCCCGTTGCAGGAGAAGCAGATCCTCCGGCAGAGCCGCCTCCCAATGCAAAAGTTCTCCGGTTCGGGGGTGTTCCAGGGCGAGCAGCCAGGCGTGCAGGGCCTGCCGGCCGAGGGCGGTGAGCGCATCCTTACCTTGGGTGCCGAGGTGGCCGGCCTTGGTCTTGAAGTGCGGGCCATAGACGGCATCGCCCATCAGGGGGTGGCCGATATGGGCGAGGTGCACCCGGATCTGATGGGTCCGCCCGGTCTCGAGCTGGCAGGCGAGCAGCGAGGCGACCGGCTTGCCGTCGCGCCCCTGATAGGTCGCCTGCAATTCCCAATGCGTGACCGCCTCGCGTCCGCCCGGGCGCACCGCCATTTTTTCGCGGGCATAAGGATGCCGGTCGATCGGCGCGTCGACCGTGCCGCGCTGGCGGCCGGGCACGCCCCAGACGAAGGCCATGTAGCCGCGCTGCATCGGACCGGTGCGGCCGTGATCGGCGAATTGCGCGGTCAGCGATTGATGCGCCTGGTCGTTCTTGGCGACCACCATCAGCCCGGTGGTGTCCTTGTCGAGCCGGTGCACGATGCCCGGCCGGCGGACGCCGCCGATGCCGGAAAGGCTGGCGCCGCAATGGGCGATCAGCGCGTTCACCAGCGTGCCGCTCTCGTGGCCGGCGGCCGGATGCACGACCAGCCCTTTCGGCTTGTCGATGACGATGATGTCGTCGTCCTCATAGATAATGTCGAGCGCGATATCCTCGCCCTTCGGCTCCGGCGCCACCGCTTCGGGGACGTCGATTGTGATCGTATCGCCGGCGGCGACATGATAAGCGGGGTCGCGGATGGGGGCGCCCTTGGCGGTGACGGAACCGGCCAGAATCAGCGCCTTCAGCCGCGAGCGCGACAGTTCCGGGCGGAGCACCGCGAGCACGCGGTCGAGACGCGGCGACCCCTCGTCGCCGCCGACGGTGACCTCCAGCCTTTGACCGCTGTTCGAAGAAGAGCCTTGTTCCAATGACGCGCCTTGTTAAGAGCCTTGCATGACCGATACCGTTGCGCCCGAACCGACCCCCGAGCAGGCCGCGCTGATGGCGCGGGTGCGGCGGATGATGCTGATCGCGGGCCTGACCTCGGCGCTGGCGGTGGCCGTGGTTCTGATCGCCGTCGGGTACCGTCTTTACCGTGGCGAGGGAAGCCCCGCGGCCGCCGCGACGGACATTATCGCGACCCTGCCCAAGGGCGCCCGCATCGTCTCGACGGCGGTGGCCGGCGAGCGGCTGGTGCTGACGCTGGATATAGGCGGGGTGACCGAAATCCGCACCTTCGACGCCAGGACGCTGAAACCGGCCGGAAAGCTCAAATTCGTCAGCGAACCCTGAGGCCTGCGCGCTCGGCTTAAAGTGCCCCGGGCCGGGGTCGAGGACGCCTGGCAACAGGTTTACCCAACCGCGCGAGGGCCTTCAGACTTGCCTTGCCCGCCGCACATTTCGCGGCTATTCCCTCTCCCGTACGCTCCCTTCGTCTAGCGGTTAGGACGCGGCCCTCTCAAGGCTGAAACAGGGGTTCGATTCCCCTAGGGAGCGCCAAATTGCCACTACTCAGGGCGAACCCATGACGGCACCGATGCCCATCTATGCCGGTGGGTTTCTGCCATGGTCCAAGGCATCAACTTAATGCCGCGGTATCTGACGGTGCCTAAGTTGGCATAAAAACACGCGCTGGCGGAAAGCCATCGGCTGGTCCGGCTTCGCCCCCAAACGTTCGAAACAGCTTCAATCGTTCCGCGTCCCGGCGACAGAGCTTCGAGCGTCCGCGCCCCCGCCTTGACTCGCAATCCCGACCACGAATCGAGCGGCCGGCGTCACTCATTCCCGCTATAATAAAACCATGACGATCGGGATTACCGGACCCGAACGGAAGGTACCAAGGCGAAGCGCCGTGGTCGGGTCCATCATTGCGGCCGTCTTCGTCGGGATTTGCCTGATCCTGCTCTGGCTCACGAGCGACTTCCTGGTTGACTGGCTGTGGTTTTCCGCGATCGGTTATCCGCAGGTTTTTTGGACAACAATCGGCGCCAAAGCCGTCGTTCTTTTTGCAGTCTGGACCGGAACTGCGGTCGTCCTTTGGTTGAACGGATGGCTCGCGGTGCGTTTTGCCCGACGGCAGCCGACGCAATCTGTCGCGGCCTTCGTGTGGAATCTTGCGGGCAATGTGCCGCCACCCGACCTGCTGGCGATCGTGCGCGATCGGCTGCCGTGGCCCCGCGTCATCGCGGGCGGCGCAGGTTTGCTCGCGCTGCTGGTTGCCGCGGCAGAAGTGGATAATTGGGGCGCCATCCTGCAGTTTTTCTATCACGTTCCCTACGGCGCAGACGATCCGCTCTTCAACAAGGACATCAGTTTCTATCTCTTCGTGCTGCCGGCCTATATCCTCGTCAAAAACTGGATGCTGCTCACACTCGTTCTGAGCGCGCTTTTCGCCGCAGCGATCTACTGGATGCACGGCGAGATCGAATACGACGTGCAGCATCGATCGATGTCGCCGACAGTGATTGCTCACGGCTCGGCGTTGCTTGCTCTCCTCTTCGTCGTGAAGGCCTGGTCGTACGTTCTCGACCGCTATCTGCTGCTCTATGGCGACAACGGCGTCGTCGTCGGCGCCAGTTACACTGATGTGCATGTGGGGCTGCCGGGCCTGTGGCTAATGATCGGGCTGTCGATCAGTGCGGCGTTTGCTGCGTTGGCGAACCTCCGGGTGAGGACCTACCGGCTTCCTGCCGCCGCGGTCATGCTTGTCGTCATCGGCTCTTTCGTGCTGTCCGGCGTAGCTCCCGTGCTGTTCCGGCAGTTCTTCGTCAAACCAAGCGAGTTGGAGCTGGAGAAGCCCTACATCGAACGCAACATCGCGCTCACCCGGCAGGCATACAATCTCGATCAGATCGCAGCCAAGCCGTTTGCTGCCGAACAGAAGCTTACCTTCAAGACGCTCGACGCCAACAAGGCGACAATCGAGAATATCAGGCTGTGGGACTGGCAGCCCTTGTCGGACACCTACGCGCAGCTGCAGGAGATCCGCACCTACTACAAATTCCATCATCTTGACGTCGATCGCTACTGGCTCGATGGCTCCTACCAAAGCGTAATGATCTCGGCCCGCGAACTGCGGCCCTCGTTGCTGCCGCCGAATGCCCAGACATGGGTCAACCGCCACGTGCTGTTTACTCACGGCACCGGCGCGGTGATGAGCCCGGTCACTCGCAAGAGCAGCGAAGGGCTGCCATTCTTTTATTTGCGCGACATACCCCCTGTTGCGGACGGAGGCCCCCAGATCCGCGAACCGCGCATCTACTACGGCGAAGAGCATGACAGTTACGTCATCGTCAAAGGGAGCACACCTGAGTTCGACTATCCAAAGGGAAAGGACAATGTCTACGCGGCCTATGACGGCACCGGTGGCGTTCCGATCGGATCGATGGCGTGGAGAGGCCTGTTTGCTTATTACTTCAACGACCCGAACCTGCTGCTCTCAAGCTACATCACCGCCGACAGCCGGATCATGATCCGCCGCAATATCCAGCAACGGGTAGCAACGATCGCTCCCTTCCTCAGGCTCGATCACGATCCTTATCTGGTCATCAGCGATGGGCGGATGTTCTGGATGCAGGACGCCTATACGGTGAGTTCCTATTTCCCCTATGCAGAGCCGGCGCAGGAGCTGGGCCTCAACTACATTCGCAATTCAGTGAAGGTTATCGTCGATGCCTATAACGGAACCGTCGACTTTTATCTGATGGACACCGCCGACCCGGTCGCCGCAACCTTCCAGCGCATCTTTCCGAGCTTGTTCAAGCCGTTCTCGGCTATGCCGGCGGACCTGCAGAAGCATATTCGCTATCCGGAGGACCTGTTCCTGATTCAGGCGCGGCTCTATCAGACCTACCACATGGAGGCGGCCGACGTTTTCTATAACCGCGAGGATCTCTGGCAGTTTCCGCGCCAGCCGGGCGGCGGCGGCATTGCAACGATGGCCCCTTATTACATCATCATGCGGCTGCCCGGCGAGCCGCAGGCCGAGTTTTTCCTCATGCTTCCCATGGTGCCTAGCCGCCGCGACAACATGATCGCGTGGCTCGCCGCGCGCTGCGACGCGCCCGACTACGGCAAGCTGATCGTCTACGAGTTTCCCAAGGAGAAGCTCGTCTACGGACCGTTCCAGATCGAAGCGCGGATCAATCAGAGCACCGAGATATCGCAACAAATCACGCTGTGGAATCAGATGGGCTCGCGGGTGATACGCGGTGCGAACCTGCTTGTGATCCCGATCGAGAACTCGATCCTTTATGTGACGCCGCTCTATTTGCGAGCGGAGCACGGACACCTGCCGGAGCTGAAACGCGTGATCGCAGCCTACGGCGAACATGTGGTGATGAAGGAGACACTCGCCGAGGCCTTGTCAGCGCTGTTCATGGAGCCCGGCGCTGCGCCGGCAGTTTCAACCACGACAGAGGAGAGGCCCGTCACAGGCCCGGCGGCAAGTCAGGCACGGGAGGCGCTTGATCGCTACAATCAAGCAGTGGAGCGATTGAAGTCCGGAGATTGGAAAGGTTTCGGCACGCAGTTCGATGCAATGCGCGGGCTTCTGGAGGAAATGAACCGACGCTCCACCGGCCACTAATTTAGGGCCCCGGAACCGGAAGGAAGCTGTGCCCACAGGAGCAGCCCGATGTCGGGGTGGTGCGCACCGGGCACGACGGCCGATGATGAGCACCCCGTCCGGTGCCGGAAGATGCGGGCCGAGGGGCTGGCGCCAGACGTCGGCAGTGTGTGAGCATAGGGTGCCAGAACACGCATTGCGTCGCCGAGTGGTTTCTCGGCTCGGAAGAAAGGCGGGATATCCGAGTGGCCGCATAATGGCTTGCCTCTATCCAGAACACTGGATCGGGGGAGAAGGTTGCGCTCAGCGACTCACCAAGCACGGCGCGCCGACCGAGATGGCTCAAGAACAACAGGAACAGAGTTTCGCCATGCGCAGAAAAGGCTCGCCGTGCGTCGCTTAGGGTTCATCTTCCTCGGCCGCCACGGAGAGCCGGTCGAGGAATGTGTTCGGCTGACGTATGTTGGGGTTACCCGGGCGACTCGACGAGGCGCTTTTGACGTACTCGAGTGAGTCGGCGCTGGTGCAGCGGTTGATCGCGTAGACCGCGATAGGAAAATCCTGTGACGAAAAAAAACTTTGGGTTTGATCAGTTGTCGATGTTTCGGACGCCGTGGTCCGGCGACGTAACTCAGCGCATTACAGCGCCGTGGTTCTCGCCACAATTACGGTGACAGTGCACGAAACTCTCAATAGAGTTGAGTGCACTGTCACCGTAATCCGGCATTCGCGCCAAGCTGCTCAGCGACGGCGGCCCGACCATGTGGGCCGAGCTGATGGACGAGCTGCGCGAGATCCATCTCGGCTTGAAACCGAAGCGTCGAACCGGCCCAAGCGTAGGCGAACGGCTGCAGGCGGCCTATGAGAAGGTGATGGCGAAGAGGGCCAAAGGCTGACGTCAGCGAGGCGCAACCCGCGATTGCCTGACGAACGTCGCGGGACAAGCAGCCTCACGCATACGCAAAAACGGCAACTGTCCCCTTCATAGGAAAGCTATTGAGCCGCCGTCACTCGCAACGATTTCCTCGGAGCCCGTTTGGGGCTCGATTCCGGATCCGCGATCGGGCGGTGGTAGGTCGCGATGCGGCGCAGCCAGCCGACCTCGAAGACACGGTTGGATGGAAGGTTGCGAACCCTCTGCTGCAGGACGAACTGCGCCGCATCGGCGAATTCGGCGCGCACGGCCTTCGGATCGCTGGTATCACCGTTCATCTTGAGCAGCACCTGCTTGAGACCCCAACCCTGCCGCCGCCCGGTCTCGCTGTTCATGGCGGCTTCGTTCGGGTTGGTGCCCTCGCCCTTGAAGTTGATGTAGTCGATCAGCGGATAAAAATTCTCGGAGGCGCGAATGACGCGCGTGAACTGGATGACGATATGTTCGCGCTCCGTGCCGTCGGGCGTCGTCTTGAGGATCTTCTCCATCGCACCTTGCGCCCGCGCCACCATGAATTGCGTCTGCTCCGCCACGGTGTCGAGCAGAAACTGCCTCAACTCTTTCATCTGCGGTGAGTTGGAGTTCCTCCTGAACTCGGCCCGGCTTGTCCACGGGTTGGCCGGAATTTGCGTCTGGTCCAGCCAGGCGGGCAAACGCACGTTCTTCTTGCGCATGAATTCGAGCAGGGCCGGAAAGCTCTCCTCGAAAGGCAGCCATTTGCCGACAGGAAACCAGATGAAATGACCGATGCCTAAGGAAGCGAATTCCTCGTTCGCACTCCATGACGTGATCGCATCAATTTTTCCGCCTGTTTCATTCAGCCAGATCTTCTGGCCGATCTTCTTCGCCAGATCGCCCGGCAAGACGAGCTGTGGTACAGGTAAATCCTTGGCCTCGTGGCTCGATTTCCGTGCTTCCGGCATTTGAACGGCAGCTTCCGGCGCTGGCTTCTGCACCTCAGGCTGTCGCAGGACTGTTTCGGGTTCCGACTTCTGCGTGCGGATGCCTGCGCGACGCCAGGCCCACCCGGCTCTTTTTCGTTATCAGCGACGCGTGTCGCGGCCGGCGCGGCTGTTTCCGCCAATGCCGTTTGCGTCGCCATGCCACGACGATGACACACGAGAGCAGCAATGAGCCGCAAGCAAGCACCTTCGCGCTGTACTGTCCGGGTTTCGCTTGCCGTGCCGTTCTCCTGCCGCCGCACGCCAGCGGCCAATGAAATCACCGCCCATGTCCATGTTTCCGAAGGCTAGCCAGACGGGAAGGGTGGTGAGGCGAACAACACGATGCGTATGGCGAAATCGTGGGGTAATAGTGGACCAGTCCGGCAAGCCGTATTCCTAGCGGTGCCGGCGCCAGGGCGCGAATGCCGATCGCTCATCTTCGAGCCGATGAGCTGATCCAAGGCAGCGCCGGATCGCAAGCAGCATTCCGGGCATGGCCGTCCTGAATTTCGCTGCGCTCATACGAGCTCTCGCTGCAGTCGCGCTCTGGTTGGCACGCCATCCGCCTCAGCGACGCCGGGCGACAGCCACACCCAGCAGGAACGCGACCAACAGGAGCCGAGCGGCGCTTCCCGCGCGATGTTGCTCAGGATGCTGAGCGGCATGCCGGTTTCTTTGCCTTTCTCGATCGCGTCGCCGACGCGATTGGCGGCGCCCCTGACAGCGTCGGACACCTCTTCGATCGTGGATTTGATTTCGCTGGGATCCAGGCCTTCATACACGCGGCGGGGAGGGCATATCGTCGGCCATGGGCGAATTTCCTGATCTTAACAAGTGGGTAATCGAATAGGTCGCACTTCGTTCCAGTTTCGAATGAAATCGCGGCGCTATCTCACGGGACGCGAAATCGGAATTGGCTTATCTGTAGGGCGAGTTTTCGGGGGCGCGCGCGCCACGGCGGGCGTACGGGGCAAATCGGCGAACTCGGAGGGTGTAGTCAGTCCGCCCTTCGGGCGTCGTGATGTAAATGTCGTAGCAGCCGGCGCGCGACATCTCCCGGGCCTTCTTCAGGGCGGCGTCGGCCGTCTTCCGGCGGTGGACCAGATCGCCGTGTTGGCACATCGCTTTGATCGAAAAACTCATTTTTTCTTCTTTTTCTTGTTCTTCTTGATGATCTCGGCCTGAATTTGAAGGCCTCGCCAGTGCTCTCATCTGGTCGGCAACGTACGTGTCGCGTATTCACCGCCCCCGCTCTGCGGTGGCTGCCTGCTGCCGGATTGCCTTGGCCATCTTCATGACGGTCAACTTCTGGCTTTCCGGAGTTCCCGGTGCAGCCGATCACTTCATCTCTTCCAGCAGCCTCCGCGCGTCACCCAACAATGCCTGAATCTGCTCGCTCGGCGATCGCGTCCCTGGTGAACCGACCGTGCTTGCGTGCGTTCTGGTTTGCCCTTGGCGCGCCGGATCCCGGTGCGTCGCCGTGCATGCGGCAGCGCTTCTTGCCGTGCACCGCCGGCGAGCGGCACGCGCCGCCGGAACGGGTTTTGGCACCACAACGTCGGCTCGCCAGCATCGGGCCGGTATTGCGGGCGTGATCGCTCATGCCTGTGCTTCTCGCTTGGCCTCAGCGGAATCGCGCCTTCGCCTGGAGCCCGAGCCCTTCGGCGCCTTCCGCGCCGCGGATGCCGCGTTCTTGTCGGAAACGATCACGCTCGCATGCTGCGTGACGTTGCCGACAATGGCCTTGCCGCCGTCCCCGACCGACACGTTCTGCACGGTGATGGCGGGCTCGCCATGGCTCCGGTAGCGGTTGAGCGCCTCGATCTGGGCGGGAAACGTGCGGGCGAGCCTGCCCAATGCGCGCGCGGCGCTGTCGTGCTGGGCGAGATCGTCCGCATTCGCGAGGTGATGGGCACATCGCATCGCCATCACATGAACCGAAACCATCTGCGCCACCAGCATGGCCTCGATGGAATCCCGGGGCTTGATGCTCTTCACCATCGAAATCATGAAGGAGAGGTTGACCTCGTCGGGACTCTCGCCGCTCACGCTGGCCTTCACCAGTTGCCGGATAATGCCATGCATCGCTTCGCGATCGGCGACCCCCAATGTTCAGCCATGAGCTGTTCGCCGATTTCAGGGTCTGGATGGTCGATGGAGAATCCGTGCGACAGCAGCTTTATTCGCGGGGCTGCGGCAGCTTTGGTCTGGTCAGTTGCAGCTGTTGTCGTTGACATCGTGAGGTCCGGAGCGGTGTTCATGTCGGGATTCCCTCAGGCAACGCGCGCGGGCCGAGCGCGCGGTTCGGCCACGCGCAGGCGATCGTTCGCCGCGGCGAGTCCGGTGCAATTTCAATGGTGGGTGAGGATTTGAGCCGCAATCGTACCGACGCGCCCGCTATTGCGGGGCGACGGGCGTTTACAGGATTGCGGAATGATGAAGGAATGCCGCTGATTTGCCCGACGTGTCAAGTTGTTTTTCGATGCAGGCGGCCGCCTGCTACTTTGCATGGGGTTGTTTTGATGAATCAGCATCGTCGGAGGTGGTCGTCGGTCCGAAAATCTGTCTCTATTGGATTCGAGATGGCTTTACGTGGCCCGCGGCTTGCTTTGCCGGAGCCTGAAGTTTTTGCGTGGGGAATGACGATATGAGTGGCTTGGTAATCACTGGCGGCCGGGTGGTGGATCCGGCGAGCGGGATGGACGCGATTGGCGATGTGGCTGTCGTGGATGGCCGGATCTCCGCTGTCGGCACCGGGCTCGGCAGCGCCGAGCGGGTGATCGATGCGACTGGCCTCGTGGTGGCTCCCGGCTTCATCGACCTGCACGCGCACGGCCAGTCGATCCCGGCCGACCGCATGCAGGCGTTCGACGGGGTGACGACGACGCTCGACCTCGAGGCGGGCGTATTGCCGGTCGCATCCTGGTATCGGCGCCAGGCCGACAAGGGACGCGTGCTGAACTACGGCGCCGCCGCCAACTGGGCGTTTGCGCGCATCGGCGCGATGACCGGCTCCAACGCGGAAAGCTCGCTGGAGGCGTTCGGCAATGCCATGCGCGATCGCCGCTGGATCGACAACGTGGCCAGCGACACCGAGGTGGCCGGCATCCTCGACCGCCTTGCCATCGGACTGAACGAGGGCGGCATCGGCATCGGCATCCTCAACGCCTATGCCCCGGGCGCCGGCGTCCAGGAGCTGACCGCGGTGTGCCAACTGGCGGCGGCGCATGATGTCGCGACCTTCACCCACGTCGCCTACATGTCCCGCATCGATCCGGAAAGCGCCGCGGAAGCCTATATCCGCCTGATCGGCTATGCCGGCGCCACCGGCGCGCATATGCACATCTGCCACTTCAACTCTTCCAGCAAGACGGACGTGGAGCGTTGCGCCGTGCTGGTCGCCAAGGCGCAGGCGCAGGGCCTGCCGATCACGGTGGAGGCCTATCCGTACGGCACCGGCTCGACGGTGCTGGCGGCGGCCTTCTTCAGCGATCCGGAGTTCGAGGCGCGCAATGGACTGGGCTACGATTCGGTGCAGCGCGTGACCGACGGGCGGCGCTTCCGCGACCGCAAGGAATTGCTGGCGGCGCAGGCGGAGGAGCCCTCCACGCTGGTGCTGTGGCATATCCTGGATACCGAGAACAATCCGCACCATCGTGACCTGCTGGACATCTCGGTGCTGTATCCCGGCGGCGCGATCGCCTCCGACGCGATGCCGTGGACGCTGTCGGACGGCAGCGCCTACACCGGCGACGCCTGGCCGCTGCCGGACGACGCCACCTCGCATCCGCGTTCGGCGGGTTGCTTCACCCGTTTCATCCGCGAGTGGGTGCGTGAGCGCAAGAAGCTGTCGCTGCTGGAAGGCGTCCGCAAATGCGCGCTGATCCCGGCGGAGATCCTTTCCCACAGCACGCCCGCGATGCGCGCCAAGGGCAGGCTGCAGCCGGGCGCGGATGCCGACATTGTCGTGTTCGATTTCGAGACGCTGACCGACCGGGCGACGTTCTCGGCGATGAACCGCCCGTCGGAGGGCGTGCGGCATCTGGTGGTCAGCGGCCATCCGCTGATATCGGATGGCGTGCTTGATGTGGCGGCGAGGCCCGGCCGGCCGGTGCGCCGGCCCGTTGTCGAGAGCTGATCGTGCCGGTCCCGATCCTGCTGGTGACCGGCTTCCTCGGGGCGGGCAAGACCACGGTCGTGAACCATCTGCTGGCGCATGCCGAGGGGCGGCGGATCGCCGCCGTGGTCAACGATTTCGGCGCGATCAATATCGATGCGGAGCTGATCGCGGGCGCCAGCGACGGGGTGGTCAGCCTGAGCAATGGCTGCATCTGCTGCTCGCTGGAAGGCGATCTCTTGCGCACGCTCGCCACCCTGCTGCGGCGCGATCCGCGGCCGGAGTTCATCGTGATCGAAACCAGCGGGGTCGCCGATCCCTCCGATATCGTGCGCAACCTGATGGATCCCGCTGATCTGGCAGGAGGCGCCGCTGGAAACGGTGCTGTGCGTGGTGGACGCGACGACAAATGCGGAGACGTTGAACGACGCGTTGCTGCGGTCTCAATTGCGGGCGGCCGACGTGGTGGCGCTGAGCAAGGTGGACCTGGTGGACGCGGCGGGTCGCGCGCAACTGCGCGATGTCATCCGGGCGCAGCGTCCGGCGGCGGTGGTGGTCGATGCGCTGCATGGCGAAGTGTCCGGCAGCGCTGCTGTTCCCCGCGGACGTGGACCGGGTGGCCGACGCCGCGCGAGGTGAGGCCGCGACGGCCGGCGACCGACCGGTTCGAGACGCTGAGCTGGACATCGGAACGGCCGGTGTCGCTGCCCCGGTTGCAGCAGGCGATCGGCTCGGCTGGCGCCGAAGCTCGCGCGGGCAAAGGGGTTGTTCGAGACGATGGAGCAGCCCGGGCGGCTGACGGTGTTTCAGCTCGCCGGCGGGCGCGCGACGCTGGCGCCGGGCGGAGCGCTCGCGGCCGGGCGTGCCGCGGACACGGATCGTCTTCATTGCCGAGATCGGGGTTCTCTCGCGCGCCGAGATCGACAGCATCATGGCTTCGTGTGTCGAAGCCGGGTGATGTGAGCACTCAGCGTCCGTCAACCGAATGCCGGACGCTAGTGACGTAACAACGATCGTCCTACTTCTTGTAGGCGGCGATCACGGCTTCACCATCGGGGCCGGCCTTCTTGAGCCAATCGGCGGTCAACTGCTCGCCGACTTTCTCCAGGCCCGTCTTCAGCGCCGGAGGCGGCGGCAGCACCTTCATCTTGTTGGCCTGAAGCTGTTCGAGATACCACTTGGCCTTTTCTTCCGCGAGCTTCCAGCCGCGTTCTTCGGCGACCGCCGCCGCCTTGAGGATCGCGTCCTGGGTCGGCTTGTCGAGCGCGTCAAACGCCGCCTTGTTCACGAAGGTGACGTTCTTCGGAATCCAGGCCTGCGTATCGTAGAAATGCGTCATGCTTTCCCAGGCCTTGCTGTCGTAGCCGGTCGAGCCCGAGGTCATGAACGCGTTGACGACGCCGGTGGCCAGCGCCTGCGGCAGTTCCGCCGCCTGGATGGTGACCGGCTGCGCGCCGACAAGTTCGGCGATGCGCGAGGTGCCGACATTATAGGCGCGCCACTTCAGGCCTTTCATGTCGTCGAGGGTGTTGATGTCCTTCTTGGCGTAGATGCCCTGCGGACCCCACGGCACCGCGAACAGCAGCATCAGGCCCTGCGATGCGAGCTTCTTTTCGACGGCGGGTTTCGACGCGAGCCACAGCTTCTTGGCTGCCGGATAGCTCGTCGCCAGGAACGGCACGACATCGATGCCGAACATCGGATCTTCGTTCTCATGCAGCGAGATCAGAACCTCACCCGCCTGCGCCTGTCCGGTTGCGACCGCGCGCTTGATTTCCGGCGCCTTGAACAGGGAGGCGGCGGCATGCACGGTGATCTGCAGCTTGCCGCCGGTGGCGTCGCCGACGTCCTTGGCGAACGCGATCAGGTTTACCGAATGCGGATTGTCCGCCGGATAGGCCGCCGGAAGATTCCATTTGGTCTGCGCCGCTGCCGGAACGACAGATGCGGGAACGGCAAGCGCCGCGACGCAGGCGGCCAAAGCGCACGTCTTGATAAGCCTGAACATCACAATACCTTTCTCTAGCCAGGAAACGCCATCTGCGGCAGCACCATCACGATAGCAGGAAAGACCGTGATGATGGCAACCGCCAGAACGAGCAAAAAGAAGAACGGCAGGGCGGCCTTGGCGACCGTGTTGGAATCCTTGCCGCTCATGGTCTGCAGGACGAACAGATTGAAGCCGACCGGCGGCGAGACTTCCGCCATTTCCACCACCAGCACCAGGAAAATGCCGAACCAGACCAGGTCGAAGCCGGCCTGCTTCACCATCGGAATCACGATGGCGGTGGTCAGCACGATCATGGAGATGCCGTCGAGCGCGGTGCCGAGCACGATGTACATGACGGTCAGCGCCGCGATCAGCGCATAGGGACTGAGTTGCAGGCTGTTCACCCAGTTCGCGAGCGCCAGCGGGATGCCGGTATAGGCCATCGACGTGCCCATGTAGGAAGCGCCCGCCAGGATCAGGAGGATCATGCAATTGACCCGCGTCGCGCCCATGACGCTCGCCCAGAACGATTCCCAGCTCAGCGAGCCCTGCCACCATGCGATCGCGAGCGAGCCCAGCACGCCCCAGGCCGCGCATTCCGTCGCGGTCGCCCAGCCCATCAGCAGCGACAGAAACACGAAAACGATCAGCAGCAGGCAGGGAATGAGATTGAGCGACTCGGCGATGCGCTTGCGAAGGCTCATCGGCGGTTCGGCCGGCGGCGTGCGTTCCGGATTGGCGAGCGACCAGATCGCGATGTAGCCGGAATAGAGCACCATCACCAGCAGGCCCGGCAGAAATCCGGCGAGGAAAACCTGAATGATGGAGACGTTCGCCTGCACGGCGTAGACCACCATGGTGATCGACGGCGGGATGAGAATGCCGAGCGTGCCGGCACCGGCCAGCGAACCGAGACTCAAGTTTTCGTCGTAGCCGCGCTTCTTCAATTCCGGCAGCGCGATCTTGGCAACCGTGGCGCAGGTCGCGGCCGATGATCCCGACACCGAACCGAATACGCCGCAGGCGAGCACATTGACGTGCATGAGCCGGCCCGGCAGCCAGTTCAGCCAGGGCGCAAATCCGCGAAACATTTCCTCCGACAGCCGCGTGCGGAACAGAATTTCGCCCATCCAGATGAAGAGCGGCAAGGCCGCCAGCGACCACGACGCGCTGTTGCCCCATACCGTTGTCGCCAGCACGCTGCCCGCCGGAATGCCGCCGCCGGCGAATTGCATGCCGGCCCATCCCGTCGCCATCAGGGCGACGGCGATCCAGACGCCGCCGCCGAGCAGCAGCGCAAGAAATCCGAGCAGGATCGCGCGCGATGGAGAGAAGCTCCATGTCAGACCCCGCTCTGCATGGCGCG
>CAWIZF010000028.1:0-90019 GCA_963840465.1 uncultured Alphaproteobacteria bacterium
CCGCGAATGCGGATGCTTTGATCGGTCATGGGAAGCCGTACATTGTGCCGGAAAATCCCCGGCCAAGGGTGGGGACCGGCATGACGGCGGCGCCACAACACGCTAGAGTGCGATCTTCGAAAAACAGAATGGCGATTCTGGAGAGACCATGCACAAGAATCTCGCGGCGTGGGGTGCTCGAAGGCGCTGCCGCGCTCACGGCACTCGGGCTCGTGCCACAACTGGTTCGCGCTCAGAACGGCCAGAATGCTGCGGCGAAGCGGCCGGCTCCGAAAGGCACGAGGCTCGTGATGCTCGGCACGCGGGTGGCCCAGGCGTCGACCTGACCCGCAGCCAGACGGCCTCCGCGGTGATCGTCGACGGAGTGCCCTACCTGCTCGACTGCGGCTACGGGACGCTGCGCGCGCTCGTGCAGTCCGGCATCGGCTTCCTGACCGTCGACACGCTGTTCTTCTCGCATCTGCACAACGACCATACGGCGGACCTTGCGGCTTTTCTGTCGCACCAATGGACGAGCAACAAGAAGACGCCCACGAACATCTATGGCCCCTATGCCACCGCCTCGACCGTGGCAGGCGCACTGCAGTTCATGCGCGCCGACGTCGAGGTCCGCGTCATCGACGAGGGCCGCACGGTGCTGCCGGAGGCCCTGTTCTTCGGTCACGACCTCGAGGTCGGCGCCGACCCGGTGCGCGTGTTCGCGGACGACCGAGTCGTGGTCACCGCCGTGACCAATACCCACTATCCCGAACGCGCCGTAGCGCGCATGGCACACCGCTCGCTCGGCTATCGGTTCGAGATCCGCCGGCCGCACGATCGCGTTCGCGGGCGACACCGCGTATTCGGCCAACGTCGTGAAGCTCGCGCGCGGCGCGGACATCTTCGTATGCGAAGTGATGGACCACGGCGTGTACGCCGACATGGTCGTGCGTGCAAAGGCTGCGAGCGGAGCCCGCAACACGGAAAACATCTGGCGGCACGTCTCCGAGACGCATTCGACGCCCGCCGACGTCGGCCGCATGGCGAGCGAGGCGAAGGTCAAGACCGTCGTGTTGGACGACGAGCTGCGCGGCCCCGGCACGCCGGGCAGCGGGGGCTTTCAGATCTCCGCGTTCATCGACGGCGTACGCGAGAAATTCACCGGCGAGGTCATCGTCGGCGAAGACCAGCTCGTGATCTGAAGACCGCCACCCTCCGCGGAGGGATTTTGCACCATCGTGGGGCAGAATCCCTCACGTGAGGGATTCAGTACGCCGACCGGTCGACCTTCTCGCCGCGCAGATACACGTCGCGGATCTTGGCGTTCTTGATGTCGTCGAGCGGATTGGCCTCGAGCACGATGAAGCTGCCGATCTTGCCCGCCGCCACCGTGCCCGCGTCATCGAGGTTCAGGAACGCCGCGGAGTTCTTCGTCGCGGACACGATGACGTCGCTCGGCGACATGCCGGTCGCGACCATGTCCTCCATCTCGAAGTGCGGGCCCCACGGCGTGTTGCCGTCGGTGCCCATCGAGATCGTGATGCCCTCGCGGCTCAGGCGCGCGAGGTTGCGCGACTGGATCGCGAAGAACGCCTGCGCCTGCGTGTTGTCGACGGCCGCGGCCTGCAGCGGCTCGAGCTGCGCCGGCGGCAACGCCGTCTTGAGCCAGCTCAAGTCCGTCGCCACGCCGCGGTCCGGCAGGTTCGGGATCACGACGAAGCCCGGATGCGCCTTGAGCATGGCGACGAACTCGTCGTCGACGTCCATGTCGCGCACGCCGTGCGCGAACGCGTCGATGCCGCGGCGCACGAGCTCCTTGGCGTCGCTGAGATAGTACTCGTGCGCGATCGCGCGTAAGCCCGCCTTGTGCGCTTCGTCGATCGCGGCGCCGTAAATGTCGGGCGCCAGCTTCGGGTACTTGCCGAGCCGGTCGTCGACCCAGACCTTGATGATGTCGACGCCGAGCGCCGCCTGCTCGCGCACCGCGGCGCGCGCTTCGTCGGCAGTCGTGACCCAGTACGGAACGTCGCTGCGGCCCGGCTCCGGCGCCGTGATGCCGCGGCCCGCGAGCCGATACAGCGCCGCGCCCGGGATGACCTCCTTGCGCACCGCGAACACGTCGGCGCCATTGTCCTGGCCGAGTGACAGCGCGGCGCTGACGCCGAAGTACGCACGATGCTTGAGATCGGCGACGAGCGCCTCGCGCTCGCGCGACAGATGGGTGTGCGAGTCGACGATCGCGGGCATCACGGTGAGCCCCTTCAGATCCACCGTCGTGGCACCCGCCGGCACGGTCACCGCCGCCGTGCTGCCGACGACGCCGAAGTGATGGTCCGGTCCGAGCGTGAACGTGGCGTCGTCGATCACCGTGCCGTCACCGACGATCAGACGCGCGCCCGTGAACGCCGTGACTCCGGCGCCCGGTGCGGCAGCGCCCGGTGCTGCGGGAGCGCCCGCATCCCTTCCCGAGCAGGCCGCCAAGACGAGCAGCACGACCGCGGCGACGCCGCGGCCAAGGCCGTGAACGATGGACTTACCCACGATGCCCCCCCCGGTGAATCGGCAACGAACCGCGATCTTAGCGCAGCGCCGGGGCGGGATCTCGAACGGCTACGCGCGCCTCGCGAGGCGACCGCCGCGTGGCGACCACGGCCGACCGATCCGGCTCGAGGCTCACGAGCAGCTTTCGCAGCAGCTGTGCCAAACGCTCCTGTTCGCGGCCGCGGAGCGTCCGCTCCAGCAGAGCGCCGTCGAAGCGCCGCACGGCCTGCTGCACCGCCGTGATCTTGCGGCGGCCCTCGGCCGTCAACTGAACGAGGTTGCGCCGCTTGTCGGCGTTATCCGCAATCCGCAGGACGAGGCCCTTGGCTTCGAGCTGTTTCAGGATCTTCGTCATGCCGCCCGGGCTCATGACGAGCGTCTCGTGCAACGAGCTCGGCGTCATGACGTGCGGCGACGGCTCGCGCCGCAGTACCCGCAGGGTGACGAACTCTGCCGTCGAGAGATCGAACTGTTCGAGGAAACGTTGCATTTCCTCGGTGTGCCGCAGCGCCGCATGGTAGAGCCGCAGCATCACTTCTTCCGCGGAGGAATAGCCTTCCGGCCAATTCTCCTTGAAGAGGTGCAGCAGCTCTTCCGACGTGCGTCGAGGCGGCATCTGGAACCGGCAACGAGGCGTTCGCTATTCGAACGTCTCGCCCTTCTGGCCCCAACCGAAACCGTCCGAAGGACGCAGCAGGCTGCGCATTCGCAGGCGGTGGTCGTCGGGATTGCGGCCCGGGTTACCGGTGATGATGACCTTGTCGCCCGGCTTCAGCGAATCGCGCGTGACGCCCTGGCCCGCGAGCGCGCCGGCGCCGCCCCACTCCACGCCCCAACGCTGCATCTCGCCTTTGTCGTCCGGCGCCATCACATGCACGAACGCATGGGGATTGCGGAACATGAACTGCACGAGCGTGCCTTCGATCTTGATCTCTTTGTTTTCGTCGTACGTGGCCGTGAACGAGTGATGCGCATACAACGGCGCAGCCAGCGCGAACGAACCCAGCAACAACCCCAAATACCTAGCCTTCATAGTCGGACCCTCCAAGTCGCCGATGCCGGTAATTTACTAGAAAAGTAATTCCGCGGTTTGTTTGCGGTCGCAAGTTTTCTGCTCGGCCCCGAATTCCGGGCCCTCGCTGCTCAGCTAACCTCATACTCTACAAGGGATTTTATGAACATGGTCTGAACGGGGCGGGCTCACCTGCCCGCGGCGGCGCGCGGCGCGAGCTCGAGCGTGGCGGCGAATTCGCGCGACGACCGACCAACCGCCACGGTGAACCTGCCGGGCGGCGTGACCCAACGACCGGCCTGCGGGATCGAAGACCTGAAACGCGCGCGCGCTCAGCGGGATCGCGATCTCGCGACTCTCGCCGGCCCCGAGCGCGACCTTCGCCATGCCCTTCAACTGCCGCGGCGGCTCGCCGGCGCTCCCGGGAAACCCGACGTACACCTGCACGACCTCCGTGCCGGCGCGTTCGGCGGTATTCCGCACGCGTGCGCGGACTTCTGCGCCACCGCCGGGCAACGCGCGCGCCGTCGCTGCTTCGATCGCAAACCTCGCGTACGACAGGCCGTAGCCGAAAGGGAACAGGGGCGTCTGACCGTGCTGGTCGTAGTAGCGATAGCCGACGGCGAGCTCCTCGTCGAACCGCACGACGTCGAGCGCGCCGTCCGCCGTCGGCGTGCCGGGATACGTCGCGGCGGTGGCACCGGGGCCTTGCGTCTCGTCGGCAGGGAACGTGACGGGCAGCCGGCCGCCGGGATCGGCATCGCCGTACAGCAGCGCGGCAGCGGCCGTGCCGAACCCGTCGCCGGGTAACCAGACCTCGAGCACGGCGGCCACGCGCTCGAGCCACGGCATCGCGACGGCCCCGCCCGTCACGAGCACGACGACGGTGCGCGGGTTCGCGGCCGCGACCGCCGCGATCAGCTCGTCCTGATCCGACGGCAGGCGCAGGCTGCGCCGGTCCCAGCCCTCGCCCACCTGGTGCCCCACGAATACGACCGCGACGTCGGCCGCGCGCGCCGCGGCCACGGCCTGCGCGCGCAAGTCGCTCGGCGGTGCGTAGCCGAGGCGCAAAACGGGACCCAGGATCGTGGCGAACAGGTTGCGCTCCGCGTCGCCGAGCGTCGCGCGCGGCGACCACCGCACCTCTACGGCCGCCGAAGCGCCGGCCGCGAGCTCGATCTGCGCGTAGAGGCGCGAGCCGAAATCCGAGTTCTCGAACGCATCGGCGAGCGTACCGTCCACCCAGAGCTCGGCCGAGCCCGAGCCCTCGAGCGTGAAGCGGTGCTGCCCGCTCGCGCGTGCCGTGAACCGGCCGCGCCAGCGCGCGGCCCAGGCTTTGTCGGCCGGGAACCCGTCGAGCTTCGGCACACCGTTGACGTACAGCCCGGGCTCGACGCGCGCCACGAACGGCGTGCCGCGCAGCGCGATGTCGGGGCTCGCGAAGTATTCGGCCAGCAGACCCGGCTGGCCGTTCGGCGCCGTCAGCAGCCCCGCCGGCGGCGGCGCCAGCGCTTTCAGAGCCGGGTCGCCCGGGGCGTAGACGACGGTCGCGTCGCGCGGCGCGCGGGCCTCGAGGCCGGCGACGGCGGTGACCAGGTGGCGCGGCTCCACGTACGGCGAACCCTGCTCGACGACCACGGCGTCGGCGCCGGACTGCGGGCCGATGACCGCGATCCGCCGGGCGCTGCCCGCGAGCGGCAGCGTGCCGTCGTTCTTCAGCAGCACGGCGCCGGACTCGATGATCTGCACGGCCAGCGAGCGCGCCTCCGGCGTGCTCGGGTCGTCCCGCACGCTCGTAGCAGGATGGTCGAACGTGCCGACGCGAAAGCCCGGCACGAGCCGGCGTCGCAGCAGATCCTCCACGCGGCTCGGCGAAATCTGGCCCTGCGCCACCGCGTCGCGCAGCGAGATCTCGCCCGCAAACCGGCCCGTCGACGCTTCCCCGCCGGCCGCGGCGGGATCCATGGTGCCGGCATCAAGGCCGGCGCGAAACGCGCGCACGATGCTGCGCTGGGCCACGGGAAAATCCGGCGCCACCGCGCCGTCGAACCCCCACTCGCGTTTCAGGATCCGCGTCAGCAGCTCCTCGTGCTCGCAGGCATACGTGCCGTTGATGCGCGGAAAGCTGCACATCACGCCGCCGGCGCGGCCTTCGACCACCGCGGCCTCGAACGCCGGCAAGTAGATCTCGCGCAGCGCACGCTCGGACACGATTTGGTTCACGGCCGGCCGCTCGCCCGTCGGACTGTCGCCGAGCCTCCCCTGTTCCTGCGTGTAGACCGCGAAGTGCTTCATCGTCACGAGCACGTGCTCGGACTGGATGGCCGCGACCTCGCGTGCCGCGAGCCGCGCGGCGAGGTACGGGTCCTCGCCGAAGCTCTCGGTGGAGCGGCCGAAGTGCCAGGTGCGCGTCGTGTCGAACGCCGGCCCCAGGATGCCGTTGCGACCCGACTCGTGGAACTCGCGCCCCAAGGCCCTGCCGTAGCGCGCCGCGAGATCGGGGTCGAAGCTCGCGGCCAGCGTCAGCGGCGTGGGCCACGCGGTGCCGCCGTTGAAGCCCGCGGGCCCGTCCTGAGTACGGCCGGTGTCGAGACCTCGCCGGGCGAACGCCGGCGGATTGCCGAAGCCGCCGCCCTCGAGGAACGCGAGCTGCTCGTCCGGCGTGCGCAGCGTCGCGAGCAACGCGGCCGCGCGGCACTCGGGTGTAGCCGAGGTATCGAGCCACGGTCGCTCGCCTTTCGGTGCGCAGCGCGGCGCGGTCGCGACGCGCGCAGAGTCCGTCGCCATGCAGCCGCCGAGCGCGAGCGCGGCGACCGCGGCGACCGCGAGCCACGGGAAAGCCCTGTTGATCGGTGCGCTCACGTGCCGGCGCCGGCCGCGGCGTACCGCCACTCCCTCGTCGACGAGCACGTCGGCCGGAGCCTTTCTTGTCAAGGCGTGGTGGTCGGCACGTCCTTGAAGAACGGGTTGCCGAAATCGTCCTTGAGCTCGAGGAGGAACCGGTTGTTCTCCTGACAGATGTATTCGGCGAGCTCCGCACCTTCGAGCCACGGAATGTCCCACGCAACCGTCCAGGGCCTCGTATACGCGCCGGGGTCGTTGATCGTGGCCTCGTAGTGCAACGTGTCCCGGTTCGGCCGCGTGATCCGCTCGACGGTGGTGAGCTCGTCGGTGTGCATCGTGCCGTTGAAGTTCAGCCAGGTCTTCTCGTTGAACCCGGTGGTCTCGACGACGAGCGTGTCGCGCTCCCAGTGGCCCACGGAGTAGCCGAAATACGTCGGGTTCAAGTCCTCACGCTTCGGCAGCGGCCGGCCGTCCATGTGGATCTCGCGCCAGACGTGCGCGCCACCCTCGAAGATCACGATGATGCGGTCGGCCTGCTGAATGAACTGCGAAGGATACGGCGTGCCGAACATGCGCGGCCCGCCCGGCGGCAGGCAGAAGCCCTGCGGATCGTAGGCGACCTGGTTCGACTTGTTGTAGTCGTACATCGCCTTGGTCCACGGCAGGAACGGAATCTTCGTGTCCGGCCCGACCACCTGTTTTCCGAAGTCGGTGATCCAGGGCTGATTCCAGATGCCGTGGCCGCCGAGATCGACCTTCCCGTCGGGTAGCCGCGGTGTGGGCGCGGGGGTTTCGTGCTGCGCCGCGTGTGCCGCCGCCTGCGCGCCGGCGTGCGTCGAGCAGAGGAGCGTCGCAACGGCCAGGGCGATGGCCGCGGTGTTCGTCAATGTGGATCGGACCGATGCCGGTTCTCCGCGTCAGTTCAAGGTCACGGTGAAGCGACCTTTCTCGGCGCCGAATGAGTAGGTGCCCGCGTAGGTGCGATTCGTCCACGAGCCCAGGTTCGACAAAAGCTTGCCGGTCGCGACGAACGGCGTCGGCGACGAAATCGATCAGATTGTTGACTTGTATGGTGACCATGTCCGGATTTCAGCCTGTCCTTGCAATGGAGACGCCTGATCGTCAGCGGCGAACCCCAAGACTCCCGCACCGGTTTTCATGACCGGCTTGACCGGCACTTTGACCGAAAATTCGCGCGTGTGTCCACCATTAGACAAATGATTGCAATCATTTGTCCGGCCGCTATGCGTCGGGCCGGTAGCATCATGCAGATTTGTGATTACTCATCAGCCTCGGCGTCGCCCTCACCGGCCACTGCCATCGCGGCGAGGCTGCGCTCCAATTCGCCCAGCATGTCCTGCAGCTCCGCAAGCTTGCGTGCGCCGTAGCGATTGGTGATCTCGGCATAGATCGCTTCCGAGTTCGGCGCGACGGCCTCGATCAGTTTCAGCCCCTTGGGGGAGATCGACACCACGCCGCGACGCAGGTCGGCTTCGGCGGTCCGCCGTTCGATCAGTTCCCGCGCCTCGAGGTCGCGCAGGATTCGCGACAGGCTCGGCCCCAGCAGGAAGGCGACGCGCGCCAGTTCGGTCACCTCGATGGTATCGACCGCCGTCAGCGCGCGCAGAATCCGCCATTGCTGTTCGGTCAGGCCGTGGTTGCGCAAGGAAGGACGGAACTGCCGCATCACCGCTTCACGGGCGCGCAGCAGCGACATCGGCAGCGAACGGGAGAATTCGCGCATCGGCGCGCGGCGGGGTTCGAGCGTTCCCTCAAGGTCCGAACGCGATCCGTTCGGCGATTTCTTGCCTGCCATCTTCAGCGGTCCGCCATCAGGAATCGTCGCTTCGAGAAAAGGATAAAGTTTTGCGTCGCAACAAGCATCAAATGAGTTTGCGCGGTATAACTTAACATGTTAATCAAATTTCAGCACCCGCTTTTTTGCCGAGCCGGACGCCCATGGCCCTTACCACAGACGACATCCGAAGCGCCGCCGAGCGGCTCGATCAGGCCGAAAAGACCCGCACGCAGATCCGGCAGCTTTCGCTCGAACATCCCGGCATAACGATCGAAGATGCCTACGCCATTCAGAAGGCCTGGGTCGAGATGAAGGTCGCCCAAGGGCGCGTCGTGAAGGGCCACAAGATCGGCCTGACCTCGAAGGCGATGCAGAGCGCGCTCAACATCGACGAGCCGGACTCCGGCATCCTGCTCGACGACATGTTCTTTGCCGATGGCGGCCTGGTGCCGTCCGACCGCTTCATCGCCACCCGCATCGAGGCCGAACTCGCCTTCGTGATGAAGTCGCGGCTTTCGGGACCGGACTGCACGATGTTCGACGTGCTCAACGCCACCGATTTCGTGGTGCCCGCGCTGGAGATTCTGGACACACGGGTCGAGCGGGTCGATCCGCAGACCAAGGCGACGCGGAAGATTTTCGACACCATCGCCGACAATGCGGCCAATGCCGGCATCGTGCTCGGCGGCCGCCCGATCCGGCCGATGGACGCCGATTTGCGCTGGATCGGCGCGCTGTGTTTCCGCAACGGCCAGCTCGAAGAGACCGGGCTGGCGGCCGGCGTCCTCAACCATCCCGCCACGTCGGTCGCCTGGCTCGCCAACAAGATCGCGCCCAATGGATTGGCGCTGGAAGCCGGACAAGTGGTGCTGGCGGGATCGTTCATCCGCCCGATCGAGACCCGCAAGGGCGACACGATCCAGGCGGACTATGGTCCCTACGGCTCGGTGAGTTGCTACTTCGCCTGATGGATTAAGAGAGTTGGAGCAATCGGAACATGCCGCATTTCACGATTGAATATTCAGGCAATCTCGATGGACGCGTCGACATGGGCGCGGTCGTGGAACTGGTTCGCAAGGCAGCGGTCGAGACCGGCATCTTCCCGCTCGGCGGTATTCGCGTCCGCGCCATCAGATGCGAGCACTATGCGATCGCCGACGGCCAGAAGCACTTCGCCTTTCTCGACATGGTGCTGCGGCTCGGCGAAGGCCGCGACCTCGCCGCCCGCAAGAAGGCCGGCGAACATATTTTCAAGGCCCTGTCGGCCTATCTCGATCCGGTGTTTGCGAACCAAAAATTCGCGCTGTCGTTCGACATGCAGATCAACGACAAGGAAACCAGCTGGAAGCGCAACAATATCCACGAAGCGTTGAAGGTGGAGGCTGCTCAATGGATAAAGTGACCCCCAAGGACGTGTTTCAGGCCAACCGCGACCGCGCAGCCCCCCTGCTCGCCAAATTAAAGAGCGAGGGCATCGGCCACATGATCGACGGCAAGACCGTGCCGTCGATTTCGGGTCAGACGTTCGAGACGAAATCCCCGGTCGACGGGGCGGTGCTGGCATCCGTCGCCCGCGGCAATGCCGAAGACATCGACCATGCCGCAACCGCAGCCGCGCTGGCGTTCAAATCCTGGCGCGACATGTCCGGCGGCGATGCGAAAGAAATTGCTGCATCGCGTGGCTGATGCGATCGAGGACCACGCCGACGACATCGCGGTGCTGGAATGCATCGACACCGGCCAGGCGCACCGCTTCATGGCCAAGGCCGCGATCCGCGCGGCAGAGAATTTCCGTTTCTTCGCCGACAAATGCGCCGAGGCCCGCGACGGCCTCAACACGCCGAGCGAGGAGCACTGGAACATCTCGACCCGGGTGCCGATCGGCCCGGTCGGCGTCATCACGCCATGGAACACGCCGTTCATGCTGTCGACCTGGAAGATCGCTCCCGCCCTGGCGGCGGGCTGCACGGTGGTGCACAAGCCGGCGGAATGGTCGCCGGTAACGGCCGATCTGTTGGCGAGATTGGCAAAACAGGCCGGCCTGCCCGACGGCGTGCTCAACACCGTCCACGGCATGGGCGAGGAAGCCGGCAAGGCGCTGACCGAGCATCCCGCCATCAAGGCGATCGGCTTTGTCGGCGAGAGCGCGACCGGCTCGGCGATCATGGCGCAGGGCGCCCCTACCCTGAAGCGCGTCCATTTCGAACTCGGCGGCAAGAACCCGGTGATCGTGTTCGACGACGCCGACCTCGACCGGGCGCTGGATGCGGTCGTCTTCATGATCTACTCGCTGAACGGCGAGCGCTGCACCTCGTCGAGCCGGCTGCTGGTTCAGCAAGGCATCGCCGGACAAGTTCATCGAAAAGCTCACGACCCGGGTGAAGGCGCTGAAGGTCGGGCATCCGCTCGATCCCGCCACCGAAATCGGGCCGCTGATCCATGAGCGGCATCTGGCAAAAGTCTGCAGCTATTTCGACGTCGCCAGGAAGGACGGCGCCACCATTGCGGTCGGCGGCAAGCCGCATGACGGCCCCGGCGGCGGGCATTATGTGCAGCCGACGCTGGTGACCGGCGCGACTGCAAAGATGCGGGTGGCGCAGGAGGAAGTGTTCGGCCCGTTCCTGACCGTGATCCCGTTCAAGGACGAGAAGGACGCCATCGAGATCGCCAACGGCGTGCAGTATGGCCTCACCGGCTATGTCTGGACCGGCGACATGGGCCGCGCGCTGCGCGTCGCCGATGCGCTGGAAGCCGGCATGATCTGGCTCAACTCCGAAAACGTCCGCCATCTGCCGACGCCGTTCGGCGGCATGAAATCGTCAGGCATCGGCCGCGACGGCGGCGACTACTCGTTCGACTTCTACATGGAAACCAAGCACGTCTCGCTCGCGCGCGGGACGCACAAGATTCAGAAGCTGGGCCTGCCCTCATCCTGAGGAGCGGGCGCAAGCCCGCGTCTCGAAGGATGGGCCACGGGCTACATGGTTCGAGACGGCGCTTGCGCGCCTCCTCACCATGAGGATCAACCATTGAGGACTGGATAAAGCACATGCCCGTTCCGACACACATCTTCGACCCGCCCTTCAACATCATCCGCTGCAGCCACGCCGTGCTCGACGTCGCCAACCTCAACAAGAGCCGCGCATTCTACGAGACCACCGTCGGCCTGCATGTTGAAGACGCCGATGACAAGGCGGTGTATCTGCGCGGCAGCGAGGAGCATCAGCATCACTCGCTGGTGCTGCGCAAAGCGCCGGTCGCCGCCTGCAGCCGGCTCGGCTTCAAGGTCGGCAATGACGGCGATCTCGACAAGGCCGCCAGCTTCTTTTCCGAGAACGGCATCACCTACGCCTTCGCCGATCAGCCGTTCCAGGGCCGCACGCTGCAATTCACCGATCCCGCCGGCTTCCAGCTCGAACTCTATGCGACGATGGAGAAGCGTCCGCATCTGCTGCGGCGCTACGACCTCTACAAGGGCTGCCATCCGCAGCGGCTCGACCATTTCAACGTCTTCGCGCCCGAAGTTCAGAACACCGTCGATTTCTACGCCCGGCTCGGCTTCCGGCTGACCGAATATGGCGAGGAAGACGGACCGAACGGGCGCATCGCCGCGGCCTGGATGCACCGCAAGGGCAATGTTCACGACTTCGCCATCACCAACGGCCGTGGCCCTCGCCTGCACCATTTTGCCTATTGGGTGCCGACGGCGATGAACGTTCTGCATCTCTGCGACGTCATGGCCTCCAGCGGATATCTGAAGAACATCGAGCGCGGCCCCGGCCGCCACGGCATCTCGAACGCGTTTTTTCTTTATGTCCGGGATCCCGACGGCCATCGCCTCGAGCTCTACACCAGCGACTATTTTACGGGCGATCACGATCACGAACCGCTGCGCTGGTCGCTGAAAGATCCACGCCGGCAGACACTGTGGGGGGCGCCCGCGCCGCGCTCCTGGTTCGAGGAAGGTACGCCTTTCGCCGGGCAGGCCGTGCGCGAGCCGGCCTTTGTCGCCGACGTCACGATTGCGGATTGACGGAACAAAAAAATGGCCACTCCCCGTCTTGCGACCTATTCCATTGGCGGCGTCACCAAATACGGCGCCGTGACCGATGCCGGCATCGTCGATCTCTCGGCACGTTTCGGCAAGGACTACCCCACGCTGCGCGAAGCCATCGCGGCTGGAGCGTTGATGAAGCTCGCCGAGGAAGGTGCGCGGCTTTCGCCGGACCATGCACTGGATGCGATCAGCTGGCAGCCGCCGATCCCCTCGCCGGAAAAGATCATCTGCATCGGCGTCAACTACCCGGACCGCAACGCCGAATACAAGGACGGCCAGGACGCGCCGAAATATCCGAGCATGTTCATGCGCACGCCGCGCTCCTTTGTCGGCCACAACGCGCCGCTGATCCGCCCGCGCGCCTCGGCGCAGCTCGATTACGAGGGCGAACTGGTGCTGGTCATCGGCAAGGCCGGGCGGCACATCAAGGAGAGCGACGCGCTGGATCACATCGCCGCCGTCACGCTGTGCAACGAGGGCACCATCCGCGACTGGGTGCGCCACGCCAAGTTCAACGTCACCCAGGGCAAGAACTTTGACTCCACCGGCAGCCTCGGGCCGTGGCTCGTACCCTACACCGATGAAAGCCAGATCGCCGACATCCGCCTCACCACGCGTGTCAACGGCGAGACGCGGCAGGACGACCGCACCGGACGATTGATCTTCGGCTTCCGCTATCTCATCAACTATCTCTCGACCTTCACCACGCTGGTGCCCGGTGACGTCATCGTGACGGGCACGCCGACCGGCGCCGGTGCGCGGTTCGATCCGCCGCGCTATCTCAAGCCCGGCGACGTCATTGAGGTTGAAGCCGAGGGCGTCGGCGTGCTGAAGAACGGCGTGGCCGACGAATCCTGATCAATCCTGCAAGCGAGTGGACAGAACAATGAGCTCAACCTCCGGCGGCGAAGCGATCGTCAATGGCCTTGTCGCGCATGGCGTCGACACCGTGTTCGGCCTGCCCGGCGCGCAGATCTACGGCCTGTTCGACGCCTTTCATCAGGCGCAGCTGAAGGTGATCGGCGCGCGGCACGAGCAGGCCTGCGGCTACATGGCGTTCGGCTATGCGCGTTCATCGGGAAAGCCCGGCGTGTTCAGCGTGGTGCCCGGCCCCGGCGTGCTCAATGCAGGTGCGGCGCTGCTCACGGCCTTCGGCTGCAACGAGCCGGTGCTGTGCCTCACCGGCCAGGTGCCGACGAATTTTCTCGGCAAGGGCCGCGGCCATCTGCACGAGATGCCGGACCAGTTGGCGACGCTGCGCACCTTCGTCAAATGGGCCGACCGTATCGAATATCCCGACGCGGCTCCTTCACTGGTCTCGCGCGCGTTTCAGGAAATGCTGTCGGGGCGCCGCGGCCCGGCATCGCTGGAGATGCCATGGGATATTTTTACGCAGCGCTCGCAGGTCGGCCCTTCCGAGGTGTTCGATCCCCTGCCCGCCCCGCAGCCCGACCCTGATCGGATCAAGGCCGCCGCCGCGCTGATCAAGGATGCGAAGCGGCCGATGATCTTCGTCGGCAGCGGCGCGATCCATGCCGGCGAGGAAATCCTCGAACTTGCCGAGATGATCGACGCGCCCGTGGTGGCATTTCGCAGCGGCCGCGGCATCGTCTCCAATGCGCACGAGCTCGGGCTGACCATGGCGGCAGCCTACAGGCTGTGGCCGGCCACCGACCTGATGATCGGGATCGGCACCCGGCGGAGCTGCCGGCATCCGGCTTCCGCTGGCCTTATCAACCGAAGGGACTGAAATCCGTTCGCATCGATATCGATCCCGTCGAAATGCGCCGGGTGCCGTCTGATGCCGCCGTCGTCGCTGACGCCAAGGCCGGCACGGCCGACCTGGTCGTCGGCCGTGAAAAAGGTCGGTTACAGCAAGAGCAGCGGCCGGCGCGGTGAGATCCGCGAGGCGACCGCGGCGGCGCAGCAGGAGATCCAGAAGGTGCAGCCGCAGATGGCCTATCTGAACATCCTGCGCGAGGTGCTGCCGGCCAATGCGATCGTCACCGACGAATTGTCGCAGGTCGGCTTCGCTTCCTGGTACGGCTTTCCGGTCTACGAGCCGCGCACCTTCATCACCTCGGGCTATCAGGGCACGCTCGGCTCCGGCTTCCCGACCGCGCTTGGCGCCAAGGTCGCCAATCCGGACAGGCCGGTGGTCGCGATCACCGGCGACGGCGGCTTCATGTTCGGCGTGCAGGAATTGTCGACTGCCGTGCAGTTCAAGATCGGCGTGGTGACGCTGGTGTTCAACAACAACGCCTATGGCAATGTCCGCCGCGACCAGCGCGAGCGTTTTGACGGCCGCGTGGTGGCGTCGGACCTCGTCAATCCGGATTTCGTCAAGCTCGCGGAATCCTTCGGCGTTGGCGCGGCGCGCGTCACCTCGCCGGATCATTTCCGCCCCGCGCTGGAAAAGGCGCTGGCCGACGGCGGGCCGTATGTGATTTCGGTGGAAGTGCCGACGGATTCGGAAGTCTCGCCGTGGGCGTTCATCCATCCGGCGAAGAATATCTAAACCTGCCTCGCCAAACTCCTCTGCACCCGCGAGGCCGCGATCACCAGCAGGCCCGCGCCGGCGACCGACCAGCACGCCACCGGCGCCCAGTGCAAGCAGCGGCGCGTATTCCGGCAACTTCTGCAGACCGCCGGCGACCGCCGCCATCCGCGCAAAGGTCGCGAGCGCCAGCGCGGAAAAGACCAGCCCGACGACCTTGCCCTCGGCGCCGGTCTCCCCGATCGCCAGCGCGGCCGAGACCGCGGCCATCAGCATGCAGCCCCATGCCGCGCCGGCCATGAACTGCGCCACAATCAGCATGTTGAGGTTGCCGGCCATTTCCGCAGCCAGCACCGCCAGCGCCCCGAGCAGGCCGGCGGCGCCCATCACGATCAGCCCGCCGCGGTGCTTGACCACGACGCTCGCCGGAAACATCGCGATGTTGAAGCCGATCCAGAACACCGGCATCAGCCATTGCAACTCGTCCGGCTTGGCGAAACGCAGGAAGAACGGCGTGCTGTTGATCGAAAAATGCAGTTGATAGCCGAGCGACAGAATGACCATCGAAGCAATGAAGAACATCGGTACCCGGCCGAGCGATTTGGCTGGCAGCCGGCTGCTTCGCGACGCGAGGCGCCTGCGCGAGATTGCGCTCGACCTTCGACAAGGCGAGCGTCGTGATCAGCAGCACCACGCCTGAGATCACGAAAGGGAGCCGCGGATCGTGATTGCGCAGCACCACGCCGAGATAGGGCGATACCGCGCCCGCCAGGCCGTAGCCGAGCATCGCCAGCGACGACAGAAACGGGATTGCCGGCCGCGCGGCGTATCTGCCCAGCAATGTCAGTGGCGGCGCCCGCAAGGCCGATGACGTCACGACCCATATCAGGATCAGGGCGATGAACCAGACCTGTGCACCCGGCCCCGTGCCGGCCACGAACGGCAGCGCGACAAAGGCCGCGCAGGAGATTGCGGTCAGGACGCCGACCAACACGCCGAGCTTGCCGACGAACGGCGCGATCCTGTCGGCGGCAATGCCCATCGCAGTGTCGGTGATGGTGAAGATCGCCTGATCCAGCATCAGGATCAGGATGACGGCGCTCGGTGCGATGCCGACTTCGGCGCACAGCTTTGGCAGGTAGATGACGTAGGTGGTCCAGCCCAGCGTGAAGACCAGTTGCAGTACGGCGAGATAGACGCCGGTGCGGTTGGCGCTGGAATTGGTCTCGGACGTTGCCTCTGATGTCGTCATGCGGGTCCCCCGGGCTCGGGAAGCATAGACGACGGGAACCACGGATGGAACGCTCCTGCCTTCTCTCCTTGTGGGCGAGGGAAAAAGAGATTATCGCGCCTTGCGAAAAGTCAGGTTGATGCGCTGACGGCCCATGACGGCATGTTCGCCGTCGGCGAGCGGGGCAACGCCGTGAAAGAACAGCCGCGACGGGCCGCCCCAGACCACGACATCGCCATGCTCCAGCCGATAGCGCGCAGGCTTGTCGGCGCGCTTTGGGCCGCCGAACAGGAAGATCGCGGGCAGGCCCAGCGATACCGATACGATCGGCGCGGCAAAATCCTGCTCGTCCTTGTCCTGATGCAGCGACAGTTTCGCGCCGGGCACATAGCGGTTGATCAGGCAGGCTTCCGGCGCGAATCCGTCGAACCCGGCGTCCGACGCCGCGTCAGCCGCCAGACTGCGCAGCACGGTCGGCATCGCCGGCCACGGCTGTTGGGACTCGGGATCGATGGCGTCATAGCGATAACCGGTGTCGTCCGAGACCCAGCCGACGCTACCGCAATTGGTCATCGCCACCGACATCTGGTGGCCGCCCGGCGTGAACCAGATGCCGGAACGGCGCCTGTTTGACGATCGCGCGAAGCGCCGGAAGCAACTCGGCTTCGAACGATCGCGCAAATCCGCGCAGCAACACGGCGCCCTCCGCCATCACTTCGCGTGACGGACGCACATCCGGAACGGCCTCGAACAAATCCGCAGTCAACTTAAGTCCGCACTCATTTGGCATCGTGAAAGATCACGCCGACGGTGTGGCGGTGGCCGGAACGGATCCGGCTGACGCCATGGCGCAGATTAACGCGATAGGGTCCGCGCGTCCCCTGCACCGGCCGGTGATGCACAGCAAAGGCGACCGCGTCGCCCTGCCGGAGCGGAACCACCTCGGGCCGCGACTGCATCCGCGGCCGCTGCTCCGTCAGCACGAACTCGCCGCCTTCGAAATCGCGCCCCGGCTCCGACAGCAGGATCGCGACCTGCAGCGGAAACACGTGTTCGCCATAGAGGTCCTGATGCAGGCAGTTGTAGTCACCCTCGCCATATTGCAGCAGCAGCGGCGTCGGCCGGACTTGCCCGGCATCGTGGCAGCGCTTCAGGAACGCCTCGTGGCTATCGGGATAGCGGATGTCGATCCCCATCGTCTCGTTCCAGCGATTGGCGACGGGGCAAAGCCGCGCATAGAGCGCGGGCCGCAACTGCGCGATCAGGTCGGGCAGCGGATAGGCGAAATATTTGTACTCGCCGCGGCCGAAGCCGTGACGCCCCATCACGATCCGGCTGCGGAAATTCTTGTCGTCGGGATAGAGCGAGGCCAGCGCAGCGCATTCGTCCGGCGACAGCAATTCCTTCAGGACCGCGCAGCCCTGCGCGTCGAGATCGGCGGTTGCCTGCGTCCCAGTCGATGGCGTCGACGCGGGCGGCGATGTCGGTGGAACGGTCGATATTTCTTGCGGTTGCTCTCATGGCGGGCAGTCTCGCAAATAGCACCGGTGCGGGCCACCCGATTTCCGATCTCGCGTCGTCCCTGCGAACGCAGGTCAGCGAGAGGCGGGAACGCGGAGGACCCATAACCACCGGCCGTCGTGATGCGACAGCTGTGGCTCCAGCTAATCCCAACAACAAGCAATGGTGGCTATGGGTCCCCGCGTTCGCGGGGACGACATGTGGAGAAAGCTACCCCAGCACCGGCATCGTCGATCACATCATAGCCATGGCTGATCTTCCGCTTCAGCACGGGATCCTCCAGTTCGAACTCGAAGCGATCAGCCGGGCGGATGCCGCCCTTGGCCGCAAAGGTGCCGCCGAACATGGCGCAGCCGTCGGGCAAGCCCTTGCCGCCGAAACCGCGTTCGATCAGGTCCTTCACCGGCAGCATCGCATCGAGCGTGCCTTCCTGGTACAGCACGCGCGCGCCGTCGATCACGGCCCAGGAGCGCAGGATCATCCTGTCCCAGTGTGCGATGACGTCCTCGAGTTCCCACAGCACTGACGCGACCGGCTTGTCGCACATCTGCTTTGACACCGTGACGCTGTAGCTCTCGACCTTGCGGTCGGTGTGGTCGGAGCCGCAGCCGACGAAGATGCGGCCCTGCCAGCCGATCAGCACGAACTCGACCTCGCCGCTGGAATCTCCGCCGCAGACCTCGATGCGGTCGGCCTGCGTAATCCGCCGCGCCGAGCATCGATAATAGATCGGCGTCGTCGCCGGGCGCGCGATGCCGATCGCTTCGAGTTCGGCGATGTGCTTGTCGCGCGCCACCGGATCGCGGCCGGTCCAGCCGGCGATGACGGCCTGATCGATCGCAAGCGTCAGCGGCGTCAACGCGCCCTTGTCGTCGACGTTGAAGGTCAGATCAAACACGGATGATATTCTCCATTCCGGCGGCCAGTTCGAAGATGCGGCGATCCGATCCGCCCGCGGCGGCCAGCATCAGCCCGACCGGCACCTCGCCTTCGCGATGCGCCGGCAGCGAGATCGCGCAGCCGTCGAGCATGTTGATCAGCGTGCAGTTGCGCAAGGCGCGCAGGTTCTGCGTGGCGAAGGCCTTGTCGTCGGCGAGATCGGCGATGCGGGCGGCGTGTTCGCGGTGGTCGGCAGCACCAGCGCGTCATAGGGCGCGATGCGCTGTTCGGTTCGCGCAATGAACGAGCGGCGCGCGTTGAGGATATCGATATAGTCGGCGGCACTGATGCCCTCGCCGCGCAGGATGCGGACGCGAACGCGGGGATCGTAGACGTCGCCATGGCTGACGATCAGATAGCGGTGCCAGGCGTAGCTTTCCGCGGCGGCAAAGCCGCCCTTGCTGTTCATGACGGCGACATCGTGAAATTCCGGGACCTCGATCCGCTCGATCGACGCGCCCTGGCGCGACAGTGTCTCCAGCGCGCGTTCGAAGGTCTTCGCGACCTCCTCGTCGAGATCGTCGAGTGCGATCGTGGTCGGCACCGCGAGCCGCATGCCCTTGACCGGGCGCGGCTGCAGCGGCTGCACGGCTTCATCGGCAAGCACGGCATCGAGCACCGCGCAGCAGCCGACGGTGCGCGCCAGCGGGCCAAAGCTGTCGAGCGAGAACGACAGCGGCACGCCGCCGTCGAGCGGCACGCGGCGCTTGCGTCGGCTTGTAGCCGACGATGCCGTTATAGGCCGCCGGTATCCGGCAGGAGCCGCCGGTATCGGTGCCGAGCGCACCATGGGCCATGCTGATCGGCGATCGAGACCGCCGCGCCCGAGGACGAGCCGCCGGGCACGTGACCGACGCTGCGATTCCAGACGCTTTTCGGCGTGCCGTAATGCGGATTGATGCCGATGCCGGAATAGGCGAATTCGGTCATGTTGGTGCGGCCGATCACGATGAAGCCGGCCCGGCGCAGCCGCGCCACCACGGGCGCATCGGCCTCGGCCGGCGCGGAATCCTCCAGCGCGCGGGAGCCGGCGCGGGTCACCTGTCCCCTGATGTCGTAGAGATCCTTGATCGAGACGGGAATGCCGGCATAGGGCGACGGCGCGGCGTTGGCTTTGCGCAGATGATCCATCGCGTCGGCGGCGGCAAGCGCCGCATCCTTGTCGACGTGAATGAAGGTCGCGCACGCCTTCGCCGCGCGGGATCGGCAATTCGTGCGAGGCATTCCTCGACCAGTTTGCGCGCGGTGGTGCGGCCCGCATCGAGATCGGCGGCCAGGGTGGCGAGTGTCGGGTTAGCAGACATGATCGTCGGTCGCTCTCTTTTTGTTATTCGCCATCCGGCGCGGGTACGATGTCGAGATCGAGCAGCGCCGAGCTCAAGCGATTTGCCGTGCGCATCCAGCGCCAGCGAGCGCGTCACGCCGCCTCCCAGCGCCTGGTCCATCACGAAATTCAGCGCAGACAGATTGGGCAGTTCATAACGAACCACCTCGCCCTGGACAATACCCGCGAAATGCGATTTCACCCGCGCGGCCGTCACCTGCTCGAGCAACAGCGGATAGTGTTTTGCGTCATAGGCAATGACGGAGATGTTGGAGATATTGCCCTTGTCGCCGGTGCGGGAATGGGCGATCTCGCGCAGCTTCATCCTCACGCCCCCACGAACCGGACTTGCGGCTTTGCCAGTTCGCGCGGCAGCAGCACGGAAGCGACCGCCACCACGTCACGCGCCGATTTCCACGCACCGCCGCCTGCGGCCGGACCGTTGGTATAGAGCGTCTCGACCTCGTTGCCGATCCTGACCGCCTCACGCAGGTTCTCGGTGCGCCCGGCGACGCGCACCCGCACCTCGTATGGTTCGCCGGCTCGCGCCGAAACTTCCGGCCCGTGCAGGGAATCGACGCCGACCAGTTCGAACCGCAATTCGCTCGCGGCGACATTGGTCAGCTTCAGCCGTTCGCGGACGATCTCCAGCGCCAGCCGTCCCCGCGCCAGCGCGCCGGGGCCGCCATAGGAGATCTGGCCTTCGCCGATGTAGCTGTCGACATAACCGACCGAGACTTTCAGCGTGTCGGTTCGCTTTGCGCCACGGCCGCCGCTGACACGAACCCTATCGGGTCCGATTTCTTCGACTTTCACCTGCGAGAAATCCGCGACCACGTCCGGCTGGAAATACTTCTCGGGGTCGTGAACTTCGTAGAGCAGCTGTTCCTTGCAGGTCTGCGCCGTCACCGCGCCGCCCGACCCCGCAACCTTGGTGACGACGAGGCTACCATCCTCGCCGACTTCCCCGATCGGAAAACCGAGCCGCGCCAAACCTGACACATCCTTGTAACCGGGATCGGCAAAATAGCCGCCGGTGATCTGGCCGGCGCATTCCAGCAAATGCCCGGCGACCGTCCCCTGCCCGAGCAGATTCCAGTCGTCCATCGCCCAGCCGAAGGCATGGATCATCGGCGCCAGGAACAGCGCCGGATCGGACGCGCGCCCGGTGATGACGATATCGGCACCCGCCGTCAGCGCCTGCACCATCGGCTCCGCGCCGAGATAGGCATTGGCTGACAGCAGCCGGTTGCCGAGCTGCCGGATCGTGCCGTCGAATTCCATGATCGGCAGATCGCCGTCCTTGCAGGCGTCGAGCACGTCGTCGCCGACGATGGCGGCGATCTTCAGCGCCGACAGTCCGAGCGATTTTGCGATATCGGCGGTCTTGCGCGCCGCGGCTTCCGGGTTGGCGGCGCCCATATTGGTGACGATCTTGATACCTTTGGCGGCGCAGAGCGGGAGCACCGCGCGCATCCGCTCTTCGAGCAACGGGTCATAGCCGCTTTCCGGATTCTTCATCCGGGCCTGCTGCGCCAGCGCCACTGTCCGTTCACCAAGACATTCGAACACGAGATACTGGATATCGCCCTTTTCAGCGAGTTCGATCGCGGGCTCGATGCGATCGCCCGAATAGCCGGCGCCGGAGCCTATTCGAATGGTTCGCACCTCGTCTCCATCGCGTTGCGCGCGCATCGTGTTTCGCAGTGAGAAATACCCTAGCGCGGAAAATCGCTGGCATACAAGCGCTCTCCGGCGCAGGAATGCAGCCATGCGGCAGCACCGCTGCTGGACCGTTGACGGGCAATGGTCAAATGTCGCATCAAGATCGCAACAAGCGCCCCCGGCGCCCGTGTCCCAAGGAGAACAGCCGATATGGCGGAGCCCGCGCGCGCTAAACCCAAACCCACGCCCGAAACCCAGCATTTCTGGGATGGCACGCAGGCCGGCGAATTGCGCCTGCAGCGCTGCGATGCCTGCGCCAATGTCTATTTCCCGCCGCGCCCGTTCTGCCCCTCCTGCGCCTCGCGCAAGGTCTCGGTGTTCAAGGCCAGCGGCAAGGGCACGCTCTACAGCTACGTCATCAACCACCGCCCGGCGGCGCCCGGCTTCACCCCGCCTTACGCGATCGCGGTCGTCGAACTCGACGAAGGCCCGCGCATGATGAGCAACATCATCGACTGCCCGCAGACGCCGGAGGCGCTGGAGCTCGACATGAAGCTCGAAGTCGCGTTCGAAAAACTCGACGACAAGATCACCCTTCCCTTGTTCCGTCCGGCGAAGGGCTAAGCATCATGCGCAGAAACGCAGTCGCCGTCGTCGGCGCCGCCGAGACCACCGAACTCGGCGTCATCCCGAACATGTCGCAGATCCAGCTCCACGCGGATGCGGCGCTCAACGCCATCGCCGATGCCGGACTGAAACTGTCCGACATCGACGGCATCGCCACCGCCGTGGAAACCCCGCAGCAGATCGCGCATTATCTCGGCATCACGCCGACCTGGGTCGACGGCACCTCCGTCGGCGGCTGCTCGTTCATGCTGCACGTCCGCCACGCCGCGGCCGCGATCGAGGCCGGCCTCTGCAAGACCGTGCTGATCACGCATGCCGAAAGCGGCAAGTCGATGATCGGCAAATTGCCGCGCTCGACGCCGCCCGACAGCCTGAACGGCCAGTTCGAGTCGCCGTTCGGCGTCTACGGCCCGCCCAGCATGTTCACGATCCCGGTGCTGCGCTACATGAAGACCTACGGCATCACCCATGAGCAGATCGCCATGGTCGCCGTGGTGCAGCGCGAATGGGCCGCGAAGAATCCGCGCGCCACCATGAAGGCGCCGATCACGGTCGAGGACGTGCTGAATTCGCGGATGATCGCCTATCCGTTCCGCATCCTGCAATGCTGCCTCGTCACCGACGGCGGCGGCGCGCTGATCCTCACCTCGGCCGACCGCGCCAAGGACTTTCCCAGCAAGCCGGTCTATATCCTCGGCACCGGCGAGAGCGTGGAAACGCCGATGGTCAGCCAGATGGAGACGTTCAACTCCTCGCGCGCCTTCAAGGTCGCGGGCCCGACCGCGTTCCGCGAAGCCGGCATCACCCACAAGGACGTCGATCACCTGATGATCTACGACGCCTTTGCGCATCTGCCGCTCTACGGCCTCGACGATCTCGGCTTCATGCCGCACGAGGAGACCGGCAAGTTCATCGCCGACGGCAACACCCGCCCCGGCGGCAAGCTGCCGCTCAACACCAATGGCGGCGGATTGAGCTACATGCATTCCGGCATGTACGGCATGTACGCGCTGCAGGAGAGCGTGCGGCAGATGCGCGGCATCGCGCCGGCGCAGGTCAAGGACGCGAAGATCTCGGTCTGCCACGGCGTCGGCGGCATGTTCGCGGCGTCAGGCACGATCATCTTTACGAACGAGAAGTAGGACTGGCGACCTCGCGATTCGTCATTGCCGGGCTGCGACCCGGCAATCCATCCTCTTCTGAAAGGATGGATGCGCGGGTCAAGCCCGCGCATGACGAGTGGAGGTTCGCGTCGACCACCAGAAACAGGACGGAAAACCTCATGGCAAAATCACTGCAAGACAAAGTCATCATCGTCACCGGCGCAGGCCGCGGCATCGGACGCGAGATCGCGCTGCTCTGCGCCGCCGAAGGCGCCAAGGTCGTCGTCAACGATCCCGGCGTCGCGGCCGACGGCGCTGGTTCGAGCGCAGCACCTGCCGAAGAGGTGGTCGAGGAGATCAAGAAGCGCGGCGGTACTGCCGTTGCCAATTTCGAGTCGGTGGCGGAAGCGATCCCCGCCAGCAAGATCGTGAAGACGGCGACCGACCATTTCGGCCGGCTCGACGGCGTGGTCAACAATGCCGGCATTTTGCGCGACATGATCTTCCACAAGATGAGCGTGGAAGCCTTCGAGGCCGTCATCAAGGTCCACCTGATGGGCTCGTTCTATGTCTCCCACGCCGCGGCGCGGATTTACCGGGAACAGGAGAGCGGCTCGTTCGTGCACTTCACCTCGACCTCGGGCCTGATCGGCAATTTCGGCCAGGCCAATTACGCCGCCGCCAAGCTCGGCATCGTCGGCCTGTCGAAGTCGATCGCGCTCGACATGGGCCGCTTCAACGTGCGCTCCAACTGCGTCTCGCCGTTCGCCTGGACCCGCATGATCGGCACCATCCCGACCGAGACCGAAGCCGAGAAGGCGCGCGTCGAGAAGATCAAGCAGATGGGCCCGGAGAAGATCGCGCCGATCTGCGCCTACCTGCTTTCCGATGCCGCCAAGGACGTCAGCGGACAGATCTTCGGCGTGCGGATGAACGAGATCTTCCTGTTCAGCCAGAATCGCCCGATACGTTCGGTGCAGCGCAGCGAAGGCTGGACGCCGCAGACCATCGCCGAGCACGGCATGCCGGCGCTCAAGGGATCGTTCTACAAGCTCGACCGTTCCGCGGACATCTTCCCCTGGGATCCGATCTGAGCAAAACGAGGCGCTGCTGTAGGGTGGGCAAAGGCGCGTAGCGCCGTGCCCACCATCCATCCGAGACTATCGTCGGAAGTGGTGGGCACGCGGCGCGGCCCACCCTGTGAGAGCTCCAGGTTTCTGCCAGACCTCATCCTGAGGAGCTTGCGAAGCAAGCGTCTCGAAGGATGAAAGCCGGGATACGCCAGCGGCGGGCTACATGGTTCGAGACGGCGCTTACGCGCCTCCTCACCATGAGGTCGGACAGCTGCTGCGCTGCACCACCATCTCTGATTGTTTCATTCTGAGCCCGCCCGCTTTACGCCCGATTGCGGGCTGATGTTGTCCTCCCAATAAAAAACATGGGAGGAAATCATGACAAGCTCACTGACCTTTCCCGATGGCCAACAACAGGGCGGAGGTTTCGACCGCCGCAAGATTCTGACAGGCGCAGCCGCGCTCGCCGCTTCAGCTGTAACGATGAAGACCGCTTCTGCAGCCTCCGTCGCGCCGCTCGGCCAGACCGGCGCGCCAACAACGGCATCGCCGCCCCTGCCGCTCGGTCCGCTTCCCGGCGCCCGCTATCCGGACGCTCGCCTGGAGTTGATGAAGAAGCCGAAGGTTTCGTTCGGGCCGACAGGCTTTCCGGCCTTCGCCGGCACCATGGCGGTCGAGCGCGTCGCGACCGGGTTCCGCTGGGCCGAAGGCCCGGTCTACTTTCCGGCCGGGCGGTATGTTCTGTTCAGCGACATTCCCAATAACCGCATCATGCGCTTCTCGGAGGATGACGGTCACGTCAGCGTCTATCGCCAGCCGTCGATGAACTCGAACGGCAATACCATCGATCGCGAGGGACGGCTGATCACGTGCGAACATTCCGGCCGGCGCGTCACCCGGACCGAACTCGACGGCTCGATCACGATCATCGCCGACAAGTACAATGGCAAGAAGCTGAACTCGCCGAACGACGCGGTCGTCGCGGCCGACGGTTCGATCTGGTTCTGCGACCCGGCCTACGGCATCGGCGGCTTTTACGAGGGCATCAAGGCCGACGCCGAGCAGGACAAGAAGAACGTCTACCGGGTGGATCCGAAATCCGGCGACATCAAGATGGTGGTCGATGACTTCGTGGAGCCGAACGGCCTTTGCTTCTCGCCTGACGAGAAGAAGCTCTATATCTGCGATACCGGCTTCACCGACGGGCCGGACAACCCGTCGCATATCCGTGTGTTCGACGTCGATCTCGCGGCCGGAAAGCTTTCGAACAGCAAGGTCTTTGCGGATATGCCCAAGCCCAGCATTACCGACGGGCTGCGCTGCGACACTGCCGGGCGGCTCTGGTGCTCGGTGGGTTGGGGCGATCCGAACGAGGACGGCGTGCGCTGCTACATGCCTGACGGCGATCTGCTCGGAAAGATCCACATCCCGGAAACGGTCGCCAATTTGTGCTTCGGCGGTCAGCAGCGAAACAGACTTTATATTTGCGGCTCGTCGTCGCTTTATGCGGTCTACACCAGTGCGCAGGGTGCGATGAAGCCGTAAGATCGGCGAATAGTGAGTGGCGAATGGCGAATAGAAGATCATTCGCTACTCGCTCATTCGCCCCCTACCCGCTATTCCTTAGCCCCGCCGAAATCCCGTTGATCGTGAGCTGAATCCCGCGCAGCACCTGCTCGTCCGGGTTCTGCGCGCGGTGCTCTTTCAAGCAGTTCCACCTGCACGTGGTTCAGCGGATCGAGATAGGGGAAGCGGTTGCGGATCGAGCGGTCCAGCAGCGGGTTGCCCTGCAGCAGCCGCTCGTGTCCCATGATGTCGAGCAGCGTCTCGATCGACGCATGCCATTCGCGCCGGATGCGCCCAAAAATGCTTTCGCGCAGTTTCACGTCGGGCACCAGTTCGGCGTAGCGCGAGGCGATCGCGATCGAGCTCTTGGCCAGCACCATGTCCATGTTCGACAGCAGCATGCGGAAGAACGGCCATTCGCGGTAGAGCTCCTGCAGGAACGGCATGCCCTGCTCCGGATGCTCCGCGATCCAGGTCTCGACCGCCGAGCCGAAGCCGTACCAGCCCGGCAGCATCAGCCGGCATTGCGCCCAGCTGAACACCCAGGGAATGGCGCGCAGGTCTTCGATCTCGCGGGTCTTCTTGCGCGATGCCGGGCGGCTGCCGATGTTCAGCGTCGCAATTTCGGTGATGACGGTCGAGCCCCAGAAATAATCGGCAAAGCCCTCGGTCTCATAGACCAGGCCGCGATAGGCCTTGAACGCCAGCGCCGACAGCTCGTCCATCGCGGTCAGATATTCTTTCCGCGGCGCGCTCTGCCGGGGATGCAGCAGGCTCGCCTCCAGCGTCGCGGCAGCGAGGATTTCCAGATTGTTGCGGCCGACTTCGGCGTTGGAATATTTGCTGGATATGATCTCGCCCTGCTCGGTGATGCGGATCTGGCCGTTCACCGCACCTCCCGGCTGCGCAATGATGGCGTCGTAGCTTGGCCCGCCGCCGCGGCCGACCGAGCCGCCGCGGCCGTGGAACAGCCGCAAGCGAACGTGATGGCGCTCGAACACCTCGACCAGGCCGATCTCGGCCTTGTACAACTCCCAGCCCGAGGTGACGAAGCCGCCGTCCTTGTTGCTGTCGGAATAGCCCAGCATCACTTCCTGCACGCTGCCGAGGCTGTCCACCAGCTTGCGGTAGTCGTGCAGCGACAGCATCCGGTCCATGATGCCGGACGACGCCTGCAAATCCTCGATGGTCTCGAACAATGGCACGATATTGATCGCGCTGCGGCCGGACGGATTGACGAGGCCGACCTCCTTCAGCAGCACCGCGACCTCCAGCATGTCGGACATGCCCTTGCACATGGAGATGATGCATTGCGAGATCACATCCGCGCCGAATTTGGCATGGGCCTCGGCCGCGGCACGGAACAGCTCAAGCTCGCCCAGTGTCTCCTCGCTGTATTTGACGAAAGCCGAACTGAGCGGCCTCGCGCTGCGCAGTTCGTTCAGCAGCAGATTGACACGGGCTTCCTCGCCGAGCGCCAGATAGGACATGCCGGGGATCGCGGCGTCGAACAGTTCTGCGACCGTGCGTTCATGCACGGCCGAATTCTGCCGGATGTCGAGCCGGGCGAGATGGAAGCCGAAGCAATCCACGGCGCGGCGCAACAGCCGCAGCCGCCCGCGCGCGATCACGCCGGAATTATTCGCGATCAGCGAGCGATCGAGAACATCCAGATCGGCCTTGAACTCCTTCACGCTGGTGTAGGGAGCGGCCTCGCCGACCGGCCGGCGGGTGGTTTCGACCTCCAGCCGCAGCGCGGTCGCGGTCAGGCGGGCGTAGATGCCGGAAACCGCCAGTCGGTACGGCTCGCCGCTCCGATGCGGCGAAGTGTCCGGCGAGCGCCCGGCCAGTTCGCGCAATTCGTCGGAAACATCCGCAAGATGCGCCGCCAGCGACAGCTCCGAGCCGAGGGCGTGCAACTGCTCGAGATAGAAGTTCATCACCCGGCTCGACTGCAGCCGCAATGTGCCGCGCATGACATCGGCAGTGACGAACGGGTTGCCGTCGCGGTCGCCGCCGATCCAGCTTCCCATGGTCAGGAAGGAGGCCAGTTCCGCGGGCGCACCGCCCTCCTCCTGGTTCAGCCGGTCTTCGAGCGTGCAGTGCAGCCGCGGCACCTCGTGCAGGAACGTGTAGTCATAGAACGAAAGGCCGTTGGCGACTTCGTCGAGCACGGTGAGCTTGGTCCGGCGCAGCAGATTGGTCTGCCAAAGCGTCAGCACGGCGCGGCGCAATTGTTCGTCGCTGGCTTCGGCCTCTTCCGGCGTAAGCTGCATCCGTTCGCGCCGGTCGAGCAGTGCCGCGATCTCCATCTCGCGGTCCATCGTGCTCTTGCGGCGGACTTCGGTCGGGTGCGCGGTCAGCACCGGACTTACCAGGGCATCCCTGAAAAAACCGCGCAGCTCGGCGGCGCTGAAGCCGGCCGTCTTTGCGTGAGACAGTGTCTGGGTGAGCGCGCTCGGCCGCGGCCCGCCGGGACCACGACCGCGCATCTGGCGGATGTTGTTCTGGTCCTCGGCGATGTTGGCGAGATGCGAGAAATAGCTGAAGGCGCGGACGATCCGGACCGTATCGGCGGTCGACATGCTGTCGAGGATGGTTTCGAGTTCCCGCCGCGCCAGCTTGTCCTCGTCGCGGTGGAACCGGATCGAGGTCTGCCGGATGCGCTCGACCAGGTCGAACACCTCGGCGCCCTCCTGGTCGCGCACGGTATCGCCGAGAATGCGCCCGAGCAGGCGTATATCGGTCCGCAGCCGGGCATCTTCCTCCAATGCCAACGCATCATCGCTGCGATTGGACCGGGCTTCGGTTTCGGAAGGCATGGTCTCGGAAGGCGCTATCTGGGAAGACATGGCTGGCTACCTCAGAAATTGCCCGGCAATTCCGAGTGTGCAAGTTTTTTGCCGCAGTGCAAGATAAAGATGGAGGTGGCTGAATTCCCATTGGAGTCCTCATCCTGAGGAGCGCCGTCCCCGCGTCTCGAAGGATGAGCCCAGAGCGAGATCGGGGCCTCATGGTTCGAGACGCGCTTCGCGCTCCTCACCATGAGGGATCGGGCTATCCTGCTCCGCCGCAAGTTAAATCCTCCGCCCCGCCCGCTCCCAATAGGGATCGCGCAGGCGGCGCTTGAAGATCTTGCCGGAATCTTCCCGCGGCAGGTTGGACTGGATCTCGATGTGCTTGGGCACCTTGTAGTCGGCCAGCGACACCTTGAGCTGGCTGCGGATGGAAGCGAGGTCGAGCGTCACGCCCGGTTGCGGCTCTACCACCGCCATCAGCGCCTCGCCGAATTCGGCGTCGGGAATGCCGAACACCGCGCAATCATGCACGCCGGGCAGCGCATGCAGCGCGGCTTCGATCTCGGCGGGATAGATGTTGACGCCGCCCGAAATCACCATGTCGCGCTTGCGGTCGCAGATGAAGACATAGCCGTCGGCGTCGATGTAACCGACGTCGCCTGAGGTGATGAAGCCGTCGCGATCGATCTCGGCGCGCTTTTCCGGCTTGTTGTGATAGGTGAAATCCGGGTTGCCGGCGATGCGCGAATAGATTTCGCCGATCTCGCCCTGCGGCAACTCCTTCCCGTCGTCACCGATGAAGCGCAGTTCCGCGCCCGGGGAAATCTTGCCGACGGTGCCGGGCTTCTTCAGCGCGTCCTCGGAATTGGCAAAGGTGACCGCGCCCGACTCGGTCGAGCCGTAGAATTCGTAGATCACCGGCCCCCACCATTCGATCATCGCGCGCTTGACGTCGGCCGGGACACGGCGCGGCGGCATGGATGATGTGGCGCAGCGACGACATGTCGTATTTGTTGCGGACCTCCTCCGGCAGCTTCATCAGCCGGATGAACATGGTCGGCACCATGAAGATGGTGTCGATCTTCTCGGTCTCGACCACGCGCAAAAATTCCTCGGGGTCGAAGCGCGGCATGAGCACCAGCGCGCCGCCGAGACGGCCGGCGCGCAGGCCGAACGAGTTCGGCGCGGAGTGATAGAGCGGCCCGGGAAGCAGCGCGCGGGCGCCCGGCTTGAGGCCATAGATCATCGCGCGCATGCGCTTCGGCGTTGGCGGTCTGCTCCGGCGTCGGCGCGAAGCGGCGCACGCCCTTGGGATGGCCTGTGGTGCCCGAGGTGTAGATCATGTTCTGCGGCTGCGGCACCGCCGGCCCGTCATAGCGCGGGTGCTGCTTCAGCCAGGATTCGAAATCGATCGCGAAATCGGGCGTCGCCAGATGATCGGGATCGATCTTGTAGTTGGCGATGATTTCCGGCGGCGTCGGCACGCTGAGCGCGGTGACGCCTTCCGGGATCGCCTCGCGCAGCTGATGCAGCATGTCGGCATGCGCGATCAGCACCGGCCGAGCCGGAATCCTTCAGCACATAGTTGATCTCTTCCGGCTTGAAGTGCCAGTTGACGGGCACGCCATAGGCGCCGAGCCGCATCGCGGCATAGGCCGCCTCGATGAAGGCGATGTCGTTGCGCATCAGCATGGCGACGCTGTCGCCCTGTTTGACGCCGAGTTTCTGCAAGCCGCTGGCGATGCGCTCGGCGCGATCGGCGACCTCGTCGTGGCCGCGCCTGCGCGGGCCGCTGATGATGCCGAGGAAGGGGGATGAGGATTCGGTCATTGCCTTGTTCTTGTTCATTGAAGGGATTTCTTGCGATCGTCATGGCCGGGCTTGTCCCGGCCGATCCACGTCTTCGCTCTGTGTCAGCCAGGACGTGGATCACCGGGACAAGCCCGGTGATGACGGCATGTGGCTACTACGCCTCCGCGAACCGCGGCGCGCGTTTTTCCATATTGGCGCGCACGGCCTCGGTCTGGTTGGCGCTGCCGAGCAATTTCTGCTGCTCGACGGATTCGGCGAGCAGCGCCGGACCGGGATCGACGGACAGATTGTTCAGCATGCGCTTGGCGGCGCGGATCGCATCCGGGCTCTTGCCGGCGATTTCGCGCGCGACCTCGAAGGCCGCAGCACGCGGATCGTCGCAGATCCGCGTCGCGAGGCCATAGCTCATGGCTTCCTGCGCCGAGAAGATGCGGCCGGTGTAGGTGAGGTCGCGCAAAATATCGTCGCGCACGAGGCTGGCGAGGATCGGCGTGCCGGCCATGTCGGGCACCAGGCCCCATTTGATCTCCATGATCGACATCCGCGCATCCGGCGTCAGGAAGCGCATGTCGGCGCCGAGCGCGAGCTGGAACCCGCCGCCGAACGCCACGCCCTGGATCGCGGCGATGACCGGCACCGGCAGTTGCCGCCAGCCCCACACCGCCTGTTGCGGGAAATTCGCCAACCCATGCGTGCGTGCAGACAGGTCGCGTTTCTCGCCACCGGCGACCCCGTTACCGCCGCTCTCCTTCATCGCGGCGAAGCGCCCCATATCGAGACCGGCGCAGAATGCCCGCCCCTCCCCGGACAATACTACCGCGCGGACGCCTTTTTCATGGGCAAGCCGCTCGGTGGCGGCCACCAGCGCCTCGAACATCGCGGCATCGAGCGCGTTCATCTTGTCGGCCCGCACCAGTCGGACATCGGCAATGCCGTCCGAAATCGATATCGAGACGCGTTGCTCCATGAGAATTCCTCCACTCTTGATTGCTTGGCGCTTTACAGAACGGCGTTGGCGAGATTTAGTCAATCGACCAATTAACAGACAATTCCCGTGGGTGGAAACGATGTTCAACGATCAGCTTCTCGCCGGGCGGCGCATTCTCGTGACCGGTGGCGGCACCGGCCTCGGCAAGTCCATGGCCGCGCGGTTTCTGCAACTGGGCGCCGAGGTTCATATCTGCGGCCGCCGCAAGATCGTGTGCGACGAGACCGCGACCGAACTGATGGGCGAGTATGGCGGGCGTGTGGTCAGCCACGGCGTCGACATCCGCAACGCGATGGCCGTCGACGAGATGATCGAGACGATCTGGACCTCCGGGCCCCTCACCGACCTCATCAACAACGCCGCCGGCAATTTCATCTCGCGTTCGGAAGAGCTTTCGCCGCGCGGCTTCGATGCCGTCGCCAACATCGTGATGCACGGCACCTTCTACGTCACGCATGCGGTGGGCCGGCGCTGGATCGCCGCCAAGCTGCCCGGCAACGTGGTGTCGATCACGGTGACCTGGGTGCGCAACGGCTCGCCCTATGTGGTGCCGTCGGCGATGAGCAAATCGGCGATCCACGCCATGACCATGTCGCTGGCGGTCGAATGGGGCAAGCACGGCATCCGCCTCAACACCATTGCGCCGGGCGAAATCCCGACCGAGGGCATGAGCAAGCGCATCAAGCCCGGCGACGAGGCCGGCGCGCGCACCAAGGCGCATGAACCCGATGGGCCGGGTCGGCACCATGGAGGAATTGCAGAACCTTGCGGTGTTCCTGATCTCCGGCGGCTGCGACTGGATCAACGGCGAAACCATCGCCATGGACGGCGCGCAGGCGCTGGCGATGGGCGGCAATTTCTATCAGCTGCGCGACTGGAGCGACGCCGACTGGAACCAGGCGCGCGACTCGATCAAGGCGCAGAACGAAAAGGACCGCGCGGCACGGGGGTGATCTCGTCGTTCCTGCGAACGCAGGAACCCATAGCCACCGGCGTCGATTGGCGAAGGCACTAGCGCATCGTCTCACCGATAGGCCGCGGCGTATGGGTCCCTGCGTTCGCAGGGACGACGCCACCGTATTGTCTTTGTCGCGGATGACGCCAAACTCCGCGTAACGAAAACAAGACGCTACGGGAGAGACATGTCCACTTCGCAACAACCGGCAAACCTCGCCGACATGGTGCGCGACCGCGCCAAGACACGCGGCAACGCGCTGGCCTATGAATTCGAGGGGCGCCAGACCAGCTTTGCCGAGTTCGACGTCAAGACCAACCGCGTTGCGAACGCGCTGATCGCGCTCGGCGTCAAGCCGGGCGAGCGCATCGCCTATCTCGGCAAGAACAGCGACATCTATTTCGAACTGCTGATGGGCGCGATGAAGGCCAATGTGGTGATGGCGCCGGTGAACTGGCGTCTCGCCGGGCCCGAGGTCGCCTTCATCGTCGGCGATTGCAAGGCGCCGGTGCTGTTCGTCGGGCCTGAGTTCATCACACAGGTCCGCAACATCAAGCCGCAATTGCCCGATGTCCGCACCGTCATCACCACCGAAGGCGGCGCGCCGGAATGGCAGGATTTTACGGCGTGGCGCGATGCTGCGAGCAGCGACGATCCGAAGGTGCCGATCAGCCCGAAGGACATCGCGATCCAGCTCTATACGTCGGGCACCACCGGCAAGCCCAAGGGCGCGATGCTGTCGCACGCCAACTTCCTCAATCTGGTGCAGACCGGCAACGAGGCCGAGAAGCCCGACTGGAACAAATGGTCGACCGACGACGTCTCGCTGGTGGCGATGCCGATCTTCCACATCGGCGGCTCCGGCTGGGGCGTGATGGGCCTCTATCACGGCGCCAGGGGCGTGATCGCGCGCGAGTTCGACCCGACCAAGGTTCTGGATTTCTTCGAGCAGTCCGGCATCACCAAGCTGTTCATGGTGCCCGCCGCGATGCAGTTCGTGGTGCGCCAGCCCCGCGCGCGCGAGGTGGATTTCTCCCGGCTGAAATACATGCTCTACGGCGCCTCGCCGATTCCCGCAGCCCTGCTGAAGGAATGCATCGAGGTGTTCAAATGCGGCTTCGTGCAGATGTACGGCATGACCGAGACGACAGGCACCATCGTCGCGCTGCCGCCCGAGGACCATGTCGAGGGACTGGAGCGCATGCGCTCCGCCGGCAAGGCGCTGCCCGGCATCGAGCTTGCGATCCTCGATCCTGACGGCAAGCGGTTGCCGCCGCGCGAGGTCGGCGAGATCGCCACCCGCTCCGGCTCCAACATGGCCGGCTACTGGAACCTGCCGGAGGCGACCGCGAGAACGCTCGGCAGCGACGGCTGGCTGCGCACCGGCGATGCCGGCTACATGGACGAGGACGGCTACCTCTATATCCACGACCGCATCAAGGACATGATCATCTCCGGCGGCGAGAACATCTATCCGGCCGAAGTCGAGAGCGCGCTCTGCGATCACCCTGACGTGGCCGAAGCCGCCGTGATCGGCATCCCCGACGACAAATGGGGCGAAGCCGTCAAGGCGGTCGTGGTGATGAAGCCCGGCAAGCAGGCGACTGCTACCGACATCATCAATTTTACCCGCGAACGCATCGCCGGATTCAAGACGCCGAAATCGGTCGACTTTCTGGAGGCGCTGCCGCGCAACCCGTCGGGCAAGATCTTGCGGCGGAATTTGCGCGATCCGTATTGGGCGGGGAAGGATCGTCAGGTGAATTGAACATCCGCCGCTGTCGTCACCCGCGCAGGCGGGTGACCCAGTGATTCCAGAGGCCGCAGCGATTTGGCCGACAAGCCGCGGCGTACTGGATACCCCGCCTTCGCGGGGTATGACGCAGTGCGCGTGTGGCGGTCGCCGCGCACTTCTCCTCAATGCTTCCCCGCGCCCATATACCCGAACAAGAATCCCGCCACCTTGCGCTTCTGGATTTCCTCGCTGCCTTCGGTGATGCGGTAGCGGCGGTGGTGGCGGTAGATGTGTTCGAACGGCTTGTGGCGCGAATAGCCCATGCCGCCGTGGACCTGCATGGCGCGGTCGGCGGCTTCGCAGCACAGGCGGTTTGCCCAGAAGTTGCACATCGAGACCCGGTCGGAGAGCGTGTGCTCGACCTGCGCCTGCGTGAGCTGGTCCATCTCCCACGCGGTCTTGCGGATCAACAGCCGGAGCATTTCGGCCTGCGTCGCCAGTTCCACCAGCGGCCACTGGATCGCCTGGTTCTCGGCCAGCGCCTTGCCGAACGGCTTTCGCTCGCGCGCGTATTTGACGCTTTCGTTGATGCAGTAGACCGCCGCGCCCAGCGAACTCGCCGCCTGCCGGATGCGGTTCTCGTGCACGAAGCATTGCGCCAGCGACAGGCCGCGGCCGACCTCGCCGAACAGCGCATCCTCCGGCACGAACACGTCCGTAAAACTGACGCGCGGATGATCCGTCGGCATGTTGAAGGTCCACATATATTCCTCGACCTTCACGCCGAGGCTCTTGGCCGGCACCAGGAAGCAGGTGATGCCGCGGGCATCGCCGTCATTGCCCGCGGTCCGGGCAAACAGCGCGCAATGGGTGGCGACGTGCATGCCGGTCGTCCACATCTTCTCGCCGTTGATGATCCAGCCCTTGACGTTGTCGCGCGTCGCCTGAACCGCCCTCGTCTCCATATGCGTCGCGTCCGAGCCGTGGTTGGGCTCGGTCAACCCAAACGTGATGCGGTACTTCCCCCTGATCGAACCGTCGATCATCGCCTTCTGATCCTCGGTGCCGTAGCGGTCGAGCATGGTGACGATGGGCAGATTGCCGACGATCGAATGCTCGTTCTGCAGGTCGTTGTGCAGGCCGAGGCCCTTGGAAGCAAAGTGCTCGCGGATCACGGCCATCCAGAGGTTGGAACCGTCCTTGCCGCCGTAGCGCTTCGGGATCGCGAAGCGCAGATGCCCGGCGTCGTCCGCGAGGTTCTTCGCCTTGCGCAGCAGCGCTTCCCATTCATGCCGCGGCAGGCCGCCATTCTCGAAATCGGTGCGCGCCCATTCGCGGCGATGATCGAAGAAGCGGATGTTGTCGTCGGCTTCTTCCAGCGGCTTGATCTCGCGCGCGATGAAGCGGTCGAGTTCGTCGAGATAGGCCGTGAGGTCGGCAGGCAGGTTGAAATCCAAGGCGGTCTCTCCCGGAAATGTCGTTTGTTGTTGATTTGCGTTTAGGCGCTACGCGAGCGCTCTTGCTCGGATCGATTTAGGTTGGAAGACCACGCTCAAGTCAAGCAACGGAATCGACCTTGGCACGCGCGGGGGCCTTGCGTAATTGGATGGTATCGGACGGCGGGCGCGCGGTAGTATCGCGGCCATATTCTCCGCCGCAGAAAATCGAAACGGGAGCAAACATGGACCTGAAATTCTCCAAGGTGACGCGCAAGGGACCGATCACGATCGTCACGCTGTCGCGACCCGAAGTGTACAATGCGCTGCATATCGACGCGCATTTCGAGCTCAACAAGGTGTTCGACGATTTCTCCGCCGATCCCGAGCAGTGGGTCGCGATCGTCACCGGCGCCGGCGACAAGGCGTTCTGCGCCGGCAACGACCTGAAATGGCAGGCGGCAGGCGGCAAGCGTGGCTGGGACAAGGGCGGCTTCGCCGGCCTCACCACGCGGTTCGACTGCGACAAGCCGATCATCGCCGCCGTCAACGGCGTCGCGATGGGCGGCGGTTTCGAGATCGCGCTGGCCTGCGACCTCATCATCGCGTCGGAGAATGCCACCTTTGCGCTGCCCGAGCCGCGCGTCGGCCTCGCGGCATTGGCCGGCGGCGTGCACCGCCTGCCGCGACAGATCGGGCTGAAGCGCGCCATGGGCATGATCCTCACCGCCCGTCACGTCTCGGCCAAGGAAGGCCTCGAACTCGGTTTCGTCAACGAGGTGGTTCCCGCCGGCGAAGCGCTGGCGGCGGCGGAACGCTGGGCCGAGACGATTGCCAAGAACTCGCCGATGTCGATCCGCGCCTCCAAGCAGGCGATCCAGCGCGGGCTCGAGGTCTCGCTGGAACAGGCGATCGCCGAGCAGCGCGAGTATCCGGCGGTGAAGGCGATGGCGGCCTCGCAGGATTATATCGAGGGGCCGAAGGCGTTTTCGGAGAAGCGCCCGCCGAAGTGGTTGGGGAAATAAGGCTTCTTTGCGCGTACCGGCTTCTCTCTCCGTCATGGCCGGGCTTGGCCCGGCCATCCACGTCTTGCTTCTCATAGACAAAGACGTGGATGCTCCGGGACAAGCCCGGGCATGACGACTGGGTGACATCTGGGCTACTTAATCCCCAGCTCCCGCTTGTACGACGCGTAGTTCGGCTGATCGACGGCGAGCTTGTCCATCGTCGTCTGCCACAGATGTTCCGCCAGCCCGGGCGTCTGCAGATCGACTTCGCCTACTGCAATTTTCTCCGACAGCGCGCGGTTGAGCTCGATCAGCGAGCCGTCAGAGCCGAGCAACTGCTTCAGCCTCCCCGCCTCCGCAGCATCACTCCCCTCCGCCAGCGCCAGTTGCCGCGTCACGAGGTCGAGTGCGTTGATGCCGACGCGGAGCTTGAAGGCGTTGTGACCCTTGATGGCGGGCGTGATCTCGTTGCGGAGGAAATCCGCGACCGCCTTGATCAGTTCGGTGGGTGTCGGTTCGTCCTGCATCTTTACCCTCCTCTCGGAGCCAACAGCCTCAGCAAATCGATTTCCGTCTCCGACGAGCGCCGGCCGATCATGGCGCGCTCCATCGAATGGTCGGGGCCTTTCCGAAAGCGCTGCATCATGCCGCAGCACATGATGCCCCAGCGCAGCGTGCCCATCACTTCCCAGAACATCACGCGATCCGCGTCGACCTTGCGGCCGGCTTCCTCGTAGCCTGCGAACAGATCCTCGCGGGAGCCGAAGCCGCCGACCGGCTTGTCGATCTCGCCAAAACGCCAGGAGTTGACGCAGATCCACCCGAGGTCCTCCATCGGGTCGCCGAAATGCGCCAGCTCCCAGTCCAGCACCGCGCGCACGCCGTCGGGCCCGATGATGAGATTGCCGTGGCGGAAATCGCCATGCACCAGCGTCACCTCTTTCGACGGCCCGGGATCGCGCTCGCGCAGCCAGCGCAGCGCCAGTTCGAACACCGGGCGCGGCCAGCCAAAACTGCGGTATTCCCGTTCGAGGTCGGCGATTTCCGTTGTCGCGCTCATCTCGCGAAGCTTCGGCAATTTCGCCGCCGGCAAGCCGTGGATGCCGGCGATCACACGACCAAGCTGCCGCGCCAAAATCGGCCGCGCGCCGGCAAACTGCTCATCGCGCAGGATCTTGCGCGCGATGGTCTCGCCCTCGATGCGCTGCATGATGAAGCCGGTGCCGAGATCATCCTCCGGTTTCAGCACATGCATCACCCGCGGCGACGGCAGGCCGGCGTCATGCGCGAGCTGCATCAGCGTCGCCTCGGCATCGAGCCCGGCGGCCCGTCCCGGCGACGCGCCATAGCCTGGCGGCGCCCGGCGCAGGATGGCGCCGATATTGCCGCTCGCGTGCACGATGTCGAACGTCCAGGTTTCCTGGCTGGCGCCGCCGGAAAGCTTTGCCGCGCCGGTCACGCCGGTTGCCCCCTGATACCAGGAGGCGACGCAGCGTCCGAGTTGGTCCTCGATCATTTGCCCTTGAACTTGGCCGGGCGCTTTTCCAGGAATGCGCTGACGCCTTCCTTGAAATCCTCCGCCGCGCCCGCGATGCGTTGCGATTCGAATTCGAGGTTGAGCTGCTCCTCGAAGGAATTTTCCGGGCTGTCCCAATACAGTTTGCGGATCAGCGACAGCGCGATCGTCGGCCCGTTGGCGAGGTCATGCGCGAGCTTCATCGCCTCTTCCATCAAGACAGCATCGTCGTAGACGCGGTTGACGAGGCCCCACTCCAGCGCCTTCTCCGCCGGCAGCCGCTCGCCCATCAAGGACAGTTCGACCGAACGCGCCTTGCCGATCATGCGCGGCAGCAGCCAGGTCGAGCCGCAATCCGGCACCAGGCCGATGCGGCGGAACGCCTGCAGGAAATAGGACGAACGTGCGCACACGATCATGTCGCCCATCAATGCAAAGCTCATTCCGGCGCCGGCGGCCGGGCCGTTGACGGCTGAGACGATCGGGCAATGCAGCCGGCGCAGCCGCCGCAGGAACGGATGAAAGCCGATTTCCAGCGATTGCCCGGCATTGCTCTTGCCGGGCTTCTGGTTGTTGCGGCCCTGCAGATTGGCGCCGGTGCAGAACGCACGCCCGGCGCCGGTCAGCACCAGGCAACGCACCTCTTCCCGCTTGTCGTCGATGGCGTCGAGCGCGTCGGAAAGCCCGCCCAGCATGTCCATCGAGACCGCGTTCATGACCTCCTGGTGGTCGAGCCTGAGAATGGCGACCGGGCCATCGAAATCGAGCGTGACGTGCTTGAACTGCATTGTTTCCTCATGACTTGTGTTTACGCGCTATTTCGCTGCGCGGAAGGTCCGATGTCTCGACCCATATTTGATTTTCCCAATGGCCTTGTCCATGGTCGCATCAGAACATCTGCCCGCCACTGGGCGCACGACTTAGCTTGTGCCAAACAAAATGGAAACATCCCATGAGCATTTTTGACCTCACCGGCCGGACGGCCGTCATCACCGGCGGCAATGGCGGCATCGGCCTTGGCATCGCGCAGGCGCTGAACGCCCAGGGCTGCAACGTCTCGATCTGGGGCCGCAACGCTGAGAAGAACAAGAGCGCGGCAGCCACCCTGTCGGCCGGTCCCGGCAAGGTGCATACGCAGGTCTGCGACGTCTCGGACCCCGCTTCGGTGAAGGCGGCGATGAAAGCCACGCTCGACACCTTCGGCCGGGTCGACGGCTGCTTCGCCAATGCCGGCATCGGCGGCGGTGGACGGCGCGCCTTCATCGACCGCACCGAGGAGGAATGGCGGCGCATGTTCGCCACCAACCTCGACGGCGTCTTCCATGTGTTTCAGGTCGCCGCCCGCCACATGACCGAGCGCGCGGAGGCCGGCGACAAGTTCGGCCGGCTGGTCGCGACCTCGAGCCTGGCGTCGCTGTTCGGCACCGCGCGCAACGAGCACTACGCCGGCACCAAAGCGGCGCTGAACGCGCTGTGCCGCGCGCTTGCAGTTGAGCTAGCGCGCTACGGCGTCACGGCGAATGCGATCCTGCCCGGCTGGATCAAGAGCGACATGACCGCCGGCATCATGGGCAACGAGAAATTCGTCGCCAACGTGATGCCGCGCATTCCGGTGCGCCGCTTCGGCGAGCCGACGGATTTCGGCGGCATCGCCGTGTACATCATGAGCAAGGCGTCGTCGTATCATACGGCCGATTGCTTCGTGATCGATGGCGGCTACACGGCGTTTTGAGGTCGGCGTGAAACGGTAGCCCGAGCCCTCCGTCATCGCGAGCGCAGCCTGCCTCACCATATTTGATTTAAGTCAATACGAGTCAGAGCCAGCCGCTTCTATATCTTCTTGAGGAGGCGATCTGATGGTGAAATCTACCAAACTGAGAAAGCGACCCGGCAAACCGACGATTCAGAATGAAGTCAGCCTCAATCCGATTGAACGGTCGCTGGTCGAGCAATCGTCCGAAGGGGCGCTCGAAACCGAGCTCGCCGCTTTCGACACGATCCTGAAAGGCCCGCCGGCGCTGAACGCCGCCAGCGAGCCGGTGATCGCCATGCTGGACGGGGCGGCGCCCGACGACGCGCGACGTCTGAAGGAACTGCTGACCGGCAAGAAGGCAAAGCCGCTGCAGCATCAGCCCGACCAGCTTTCGGATGACTGGCGGTCTGGCGCCTATCCGTACGCGGCGCGCATGCTCCGCAAGGACTACGAGGAGCAGAAATTCATCCTGCAGACCGAACTTCTGAAGATGCAGAACTGGATGAAGGACGCGCGCCAGCGGATCGTGCTGCTGTTCGAAGGACGCGATGCCGCGGGAAAAGGCGGCGCGATCAAGCGTTTCATGGAGCATCTCAATCCGCGCGGCGCCCGCGTCGTTGCGCTCGAGAAACCGAGCGAGGTCGAGCGCGGCCAGTGGTATTTTCAGCGCTACGTCCAGCACCTGCCGACCGCCGGCGAAATCGTCTTGTTCGACCGCAGCTGGTATAACCGCGCCGGCGTCGAGCGCGTGATGGGATTTTGCGGTGAAGGCGAATACAGCGAGTTTCTGCGCCAGGTTCCCGAGTTCGAACGCAATCTGGTCCGAAGCGGCATTCACCTTATCAAGTTCTGGTTCTCTGTCAGCCGCGACGAACAGCGACGGCGGTTTAGTGAGCGTGAGGGGCATCCGCTCAAGCAATGGAAGCTTTCACCCATCGATCTCGCCTCGCTCGACAAGTGGGAGGACTACACCAAGGCCAAGGAGTCGATGTTCTTCCATACCGATACTGCCGACTGTCCCTGGATCGTCATCAAGTCCGACGACAAGAAGCGGGCCAGGCTTAACGCCATGCGCTACGTGCTGCACTCCATGCCTTATGGAGGCAAAGACGCGAAACGGATAGGTCTCGTGGATAATCTGCTTGTCGGCCGGGCAAACATCATTCACGAGCGGGAGGAGCATACGAGTTGATGCTGCCGCTCCTGCGTCGAAGCTAGGGCCAGGCCCGCCGCGACGTAGCGGCGGGCTTTTCTCTATCGGCTCATCCCCACGGTCCGCGCGAGGCTGAGGGCCGGCCCCACGGGCTGCGGCGCGGATAATTGCCGCGGGCGTTCACGGAAGGCAATCCACCCTGCGCGCTCATTTGCGCCGCGAGCTGCTGCAACGCGGCGATGCGGTTTTCGGTCGCCGGGTGCGTCGTGAACAGGTTGTCCATGCCCTGGCCCGACAGCGGGTTGATGATGAACATGTGCGCGGTCGCCGGATTGCGCTCCGCTTCCATGTTCGGGATCTGATGCGCGGCATTGTCGATCTTTGCGAGCGCGGACGCCAGCCACATCGGCTGGCCGCAGATGCGCGCGCCGAGATCGTCGGCGGCGTATTCGCGGGTCCGGCTGATCGCCATCTGCACCAGCATCGCGCCGAACGGCGCCAGGATCATCATGGCGATCGAGCCGATGATGCCGGGACCGTTGTTGTTGTCGCGATGGCCGCCGAAGAACATGCCGAACTGCGCCAGCATCGAGATCGCGCCGGCAATCGTCGCGGTGATGGTCATCAGCAGCGTGTCGTGATTTTTGACGTGCGCGAGCTCGTGCGCGATCACGCCGGCGAGTTCCTCGCGGCTGAGCTGTTGCATCAGGCCCGCACTCACCGCGACCGCCGCGTTCTGCGGATTGCGGCCGGTGGCGAACGCATTGGGCTGCGCCTCGTCGATGACGAACACGCGCGGCATCGGCAGCGCCGGCGCGCCCGGCCAGCTCGGCCACGAGATGGACGAGGTCGGGCGCGCTGTTGCGGTCGACCTCATGGGCGCCGTACATCGACAGCACCATGCGGTCCGAATTCCAGTAGGCGAACAGGTTCATTGCGGCCGCGATCACGAGCGCGATCAGCGCACCGCTGGCGCCGCCGATCAGATAGCCGACGCCCATGAAGAGGCCGGTAAGACCGGCCAGAAGAATGGCAGTCTTCAGATAGCTCATTGTCGTCTCCTTGGCCCGCCCATAATCGAACGCCGGGGCTGGCATCCCAGAGGTAAGAATTGCCCCGGTGGCACTTCAAGATGCCGGGGTGCGTCGAGGCGCCGCGCTGGCCGGCGGAAGCCACTCCGGCCGGATTACCGAACCGTAATCTGCCGGCTACGAGGCGGCTCCGGGGCCTTCCGGTCGCCCATCGCCTGCTTGTACAGCGCCAGTGGTGCCGTCTACATTGGCGGCAACGGGCAGCGCGCGGGGTTGTTCCTTGCGGAGGCGCGGCAGCAATCGCGACTGTTCGTCAGAAAAAATGGGGAGGAATGGACGAATGTTTTCGCATGTGATGATCGGCACCAACGACCTCGAAAAGGCCAAGGCGTTCTACGACGCGCTGCTCGGCACGCTCGGCGTCAGGCCGGCCAGGGTCGACGGCCACCGTATTTTCTACTTCACCAAGACCGGCGTGTTTTCGGTGTCAAAGCCGATCAACGGCGAGCCGGCGACACACGCCAATGGCGGCACCATCGGCTTTGCGGCCAACTCTCCCGAACAGGCCGACGCGTGGCACGCGGCCGGCATCGCCAATGGCGGAAAGACCTGCGAGAATCCGCCGGGCATTCGCGAAGGCTCTGCGGGCAAAATGTATCTCGCCTATCTGCGGGATCTCGACGGCAACAAGATCTGCGCAATGCATCGGATAGTGACGTAGAAATCGTAGGATGGGTGGAGCGCAACGAAACCCATCACCCGGCGCGAGAGAGGATCGATTGGGATCGCTTCGCTCCACCCATCCTACGGCACTTACCATGGCGCGGAAAATCGCGCCCTTTCGCCCGCGCTTGTACAAGCCCCTGCCCCGCGTCTACATTGCCGGCCAACGAGCCTGAGCGCGCGCCCGCAGACCGATGAATCTGCGCAAATGGGAGGAAATAATCCATGAAACACGCCTATATCCCGCGAACGACGACCTACAATCTCAATCCGGGCGAAGAACTCAACGATTTGCGCATGTCGGACGAGGTCCGTCCGCTGTACGAGCACGTCAAGAAGTTCATCCGCGAGACCGTCGACCCGATGTCGGTCGAGTTCATTCGGCTTGGCGAGGCCAAGAAGGACCGCTGGAGCTTTACGCCGGAACAGCTCGCGGTGCTGCAGAAGGCCAAGGACAAGGCCAAGGAAGAAGGCCTGTGGAACTTCTTCCTGCCCGATGACGAAACCGGCCAGGGCCTGAAGAATCTCGATTACGCCTATATCGCGGTCGAGCTGGCGAAAAATCCGATGGCCTCGGAAACGATGAACTGCTCGGCGCCGGATACCGGCAACATGGAGGTGCTGGAGCGCGTCGGCACCAAGGCGCAGAAGGAGAAGTGGCTGAAGCCGCTGCTCGCCGGCGAGATCCGCTCGGCCTACGCGATGACCGAGCCGAACGTCGCCTCGTCCGACGCCAAGAACATTTCGACCACCGCAAAGCTCGTCGGCGACGAATGGGTGATCAACGGCGAGAAGTATTACATCTCCGGCGCCGGCGATCCGCGCTGCAAGATCATGATCGTGATGGTGAAGACCAATCCCGACGCGCCGCCGAGCAAGCAGCAGTCGCAGATCCTGGTGCCGATCGACACCCCCGGCGTCGAGATCCTGGGCCCGATGCACGTGTTCGGCCACGACCACGCGCCGCGCGGCCACATGCATCTGCGCTTCAACAATTGCCGGGTGCCGAAGGAAAACATGCTGCTCGGCGAAGGCCGCGGCTTTGAAATCTCGCAGGTCCGTCTCGGACCGGGCCGCATCCATCACTGCATGCGCACCATCGGCAAGGCGGAAAAGGCGCTCGACCTGATGGTGTCGCGCGGCCTCACCCGCGAAGCCTTCGGCAAGAAGATCGCCCATCTCGGCGGCAATCTGCAGATCATCGCGCAGGCGCGCTGCGAGATCGAGGCGATGCGGCTGATGGTGCTCAAAGCCGCCAAGGCGATGGACGTGCTCGGCAACAAGGAAGCGCGGATCTGGGTCAGCATGGTGAAAGCCATGGTGCCGGAGCGCACCTGCAAGATCATCGACCAGGCGATCCAGATGCACGGCGCGACCGGCATTTCGCAGTGGAGCCCGCTCGGCGAAATGTACCAGGACGTCCGCCATCTGCGCTTCGCCGACGGTCCGGATGAGGTGCACTGGATGGTGGTCGGCCGGCATGAACTGAGCATGCCGTAGCTGACCTGCGTAGGGTGGGCAAAGGCGCGCAAGCGCCGTGCCCACCACTCCTTGCGCCCGCGCTAAATGGTGGGCACGCTGCGCTTTGCCCACCCTACGGAAGCCCCACCGATGCAATACGACCCGAACGATCTGAAACCCCGCGAGCGCTACAAGGTGCTCACATCCTTCGTGCTGCCGCGGCCGATCGCGTGGGTGACGACGATTGGGCCGACCGGCGTGGTCAACGCCGCGCCGTTCAGTTTCTTCAACGTGTTCTGCGAGGACCCGCCGCTGTGCATGTTCGCCGCCAATCTGCGGCCCGACGGCCGCGTCAAGGATACCGTGATCAACATCCGCGCGGACCAACGAATTCGTGGTCAACATGACCGACGAGGCGCTGGCGCTGGCGATGCATCAGAGCAGCGGCGACTTCCCGCCCGAGATCGGCGAGCCGGACTATCTGAATCTCAAGCTGGCGCCCTCGACGAAGATCGCGGTGCCGCGGCTGGCCGACGCGCCGTTTTCGATGGAATGCAAGACCTGGAAGGAAATCGACGTCAACGGCGACCGGCTGCTGGTGATGGGCGAAGGCATCCACTTCCACATCCGCGACGAGTTGTGGGACCACGCCGCGATGCGCGTGCACATGGAGCGCTATCACCCGATCGGCCGCATGTTCGCGGATCGCTACTGCCGGACCGATGACCGCGTGGTGTTTCCGCCGGCCGAAGGCGCGAAGACCACGGTCTGAACCGAACGCCAGCAGGAAGGGAAAGCACATGGCCGAAAACTTCCGCGACAACGAAGCCCGCGAACGATTTGAACTCGATGTCGAAGGCCACACCGCCTTCGTCACCTACCGGAAATCATCAGGCGCGATCACGCTGGTTCATACCGAGGTGCCGCCCGAACTCGGCGGCAAGGGCGTCGGCTCAAAACTGGCGCGCGCGACGCTCGACGCGGTGCGGGCGCAGGCGCGCAAGCTGACGGTCGAATGCGACTTCATCCGCAATTTCATGACCAAGCACGCCGAGTACAACGACCTGCTGGCGCCCGGCCAGGCAGAGGACACGAACGCCGCGACCTACACCGCCGGCTGCTTCTGCGGCGCGGTCGAAGTAGAGGCATCGGGCGCGCCGGTTTTCGCCGGCTACTGCCATTGCGCGGATTGCCAGGCCTGGTCGGCCGCGCCGGTCAATGCCTTCAGCCTGTGGAAGTCGGGCGATGTGCGCGTCACCAAGGGCGCGTCCGACATTGGCACCTACAACAAGACCGAGAACTCGTACCGTAAATTCTGCAAGGTGTGCGGCGGTCATGTCATGACCGAGCATCCGCGCATGCGGCTAATCGACGTCTACGCCAATCTGCTGCGCGGATATACGCACCAGCCGACGCTGCATGTGAACTACGCGAGCAAGACGCTGTCGGTGAAAGACGGCTTGCCAAAATATGCCGACTTCCCCTCAGACCTCGGCGGCTCCGGGGAGAAGCTGCCGGATTGAGTTCGTAGGGTGGGCAAAGGAGCGAAGCGACGTGCCCACCATCCATCGACGATCCGCCGCGAGATGGTGGGCACGCTTCGCTTTGCCCACCCTACAAAGCTACGCTGACGCCGGCCGGTGCGCGCGCAGGAAAGACCGGATCTGCCGCACCGCGAGCGGTACCCTCTCCTTCGGCTCCTTCCACGGAAATAAACTCACTTCCGCGTTCGGCGCCAGCATCGCGCTCTCCATCGCCACCGCATAGGGATGCGCGGGGATGTCGTCGGGCAGGATCAGCACCGGCGTCTGGCACTGGCGGACGAAATCGCGCGTGACCGTGAAGACGAAGTCGGGATCGGTGCGGTACATTTTCGTCAGGAATTTTTCGGCCTGCTCCATCGTGATGTCGGGCCGGCGCTCGACCAGCTGCGGCGCCCAGTCCTTGATGTTGTTGTCGTAGAACAGGTCGCGCTTCTCGGGACGCGAGCCCGACGGCATCGCCAGCACGCCCGCCACGACACGATCCGGCGCGCGCTTGAGCAAATTCCAGATCAGCGGGCCGCCGATGCAGAAGCCCAGCACCATGAATTTCTCGAAGCCGAGATGATCCATCAGCGCGAGCTGGTCGTCGGTGTGGGAATCCCAGGGGCGGTCGATCTCGAGCGGGCCGGAGGACTGGCCAGGCGGCGCATTGCGCAGGTCAAAGGCGATGCAGCGGTACTCGTTGCCGAACTCCTTCATGGCGTTGAACGGCGGATAGTCGCCGGTAATCCTAGTAATGTTCGAGTTCAGCCCGCCGCCGGCGATCAAGCAATAGCGGGAAGCCGGAGCCGGCTTCCTCATAGTGGATGCGAACGGCGCCCTTTTCGAAAAAGCTCATGGTGTTGCCCCCTTCCCGCGTTATGTCTTCGCAGGCTCGCCGATCTTGTCCTGCGTCTTGGTGTCGAAATCGCTGGCCTCATGCCGCTCATGCAGCTGGCTCGCCGGATCGCCCGAGATGCGGTTGACCATGCGGCCGCGCTTCACCGCCGGGCGCTTTGCGATCGCGTCGGTCCAGCGTTGCACGTTCTTGTATTCCTGCACCGACAGGAATTCGCCGGCGCCGTAGACCAGACCCTTGGCCAGCGCGCCGTACCATGGCCAGGTCGCCATGTCGGCGATCGTGTACTCGTTGCCCGCAAGAAATTCGTTGTCGGCCAGACGGCGGTCGAGCACGTCGAGCTGGCGCTTCACTTCCATGGCGTAGCGGTCGATGGCGTATTCGATCTTGGTCGGCGCGTAAGCGTAGAAATGGCCAAAGCCGCCGCCGAGAAACGGCGCGCTGCCCATCTGCCAGAACAGCCATGACAGGCATTCGGCCCGCGCCTGGCCGCTCGGCCGGCAGAAAGGCGCCGAACTTTTCGGCCAGATGCATCAGGATCGCACCGGACTCGAACAAGCGGATCGGGGTCGGCCCGCTGCGATCCATCAGCGCCGGGATTTTCGAGTTCGGATTGACCGCGACAAAGCCGCTGCCGAACTGGTTGCCGTCGATCTTGATCAGCCAGGCGTCGTATTCCGCGCCGCTGTGGCCGGCCGCCAGCAGCTCCTCGAACATCACGGTGACCTTGACGCCGTTCGGCGTCGCCAGCGAGTAGAGCTGGAACGGATGGCGGCCGACCGGCAGCTCCGCCTCATGCGTGGCTCCCGCGATCGGGCGGTTGATGCTGGCAAAGCGGCCGCCGCTCTCCTTGTTCCAGGTCCAGACTTTCGGCGGGACGTATTCGGCGGGATCGGTGACGGGCGCATCGGTCATTCGGTTTGGCTCCAGGTTTCTTTTCGGCCATGCATTGTGATGGGTGGTCTGCCGCACGGCGGAATTATCGTGCCTCTTATATCGCCACGGCCGGGTACCGCTACAAGAGCGACGCCATCGGACAATTCGTTGTGGCGGTCCGCGCAATCTCCATGTTACGGTTTCGCATCAGCACCGCAACAAAACAAAAAGCGGGCTACATCAGGGGAGGAATGCACCATGCTGCGAAGCAAGTGGTTGACGCCGTTCTTTGGTATCATGCTGGCAATCGTCGGTGGCGGTCACGCCTCGGCGCAAGGGACCATCAAGGTCGCCTACACCGACCCGCTTTCAGGACCGTTCGCGCAAGTCGGCGACGCCAACCTGAAGCAGATGCAGTACATCATCGATTACATCAATTCGAAGGGCGGCGCGCTCGGCAAGAAATTCGAACTGGTTCCGTTCGACAACAAGTCGCAGCCGTCGGACGCGCTGATCGCGCTCAAGAGCGCGACCGACCAGAACATGCCCTTCATCATGCAGTGCAGCGGCTCCAACATCGCCGCCGCCCTGATCGACGGCGTCAACAAGCACAACGACCGCAACCCGGATAACCGCATCATCTATCTGAACTGCGGTGCGGTGGCGACCGAGCTCACCAACGAGCAGTGCAGCTTCTGGCATTTCCGCTTCGACCTGCACGTCGGCATGAAGGCCGAAGTGATGGTTCGCTCGCTGCCGAAGGAAGTGAAGAAGGTCTACCTGATCAACCAGGACTATCTGTTCGGCCAGTCGGTGCAGCGCGAGGTGAAGAACTATCTCGGCAAGCTGCGGCCGGACATCCAGGTCGTCGGTGACGAGTTGATCCCGCTCGGCAAGATCAAGGACTTCTCGCCGTACATCACCAAGATCAAGGCCTCGGGCGCGCAGGCGCTGCTCACCGGCAACTGGGGCCCGGACATGAACCTGCTGATCAAGGCCGGCGTCGATGCCGGCGCTGATCTGCGCTACTACACCTTCTACGCCCATCTGGCCGGCGGCCCGACCGCGATCGGCGTCGGCGGCGACAACCGCGTGCTGGCCGTGATGTCGTTCGGCGAGAACGTGGCGCCGGAAATCGGCAACGCGGAAGCCGAGGCCTTCACCAAGGCGTTCCGCGAAAAGCACAAGTTCGACTTCTCCGCCGCCGGCTTCCGCACCATCTTCGAATATCTGCAGGGTGCGGTGAACAAGGCCGGCTCGGTCGATCCGACCAAGATCGCGCTGGCGCTGGAGGATCTCACGGTCAAGGACTTCCTCGGCTACGACACCAGGATGCGCAAGGAAGACCACCAGATCATCACCGAATACTTCGTCGGCACCTTCAAGAAGGGCGTGAAGTACGACGCCGAAGGCACCGGCCTCGGCTGGGCAACGTCGGCGACCATCCTCGCCAAGGATGTCGACCAGCCCAATACCTGCAAGATGAAGCGCCCGAGCGCCTCCTGACCACAACAACAGTCGCCTGCTCCCCCTGACCGGGGAGCGGGCGTCGCGCCCTGCAGTGGTCCGGTGCAATGGAAGTCTTTGTCGTCTCGCTCCTGAACGGCCTCGTCTACGGCATGCTGCTGTTCATGCTGGCGAGCGGGCTCACGCTCATTCTCAGCATGATGGGCGTGCTCAACTTCGCCCATGCCAGCGCCTACATGCTCGGCGCCTACTTCGCCTACACCATCAGCACCTATATCGGCTTCTGGCCGGCGCTGATCATCGCTCCGCTGCTCTGCGGGCTGATCGGCGCGGCCATCGAGATGTGGGGGCTGCGGCGCGTCCATCGCAACGGCCACATCGCCGAACTGCTGTTCACGTTCGGCCTTGCCCTGATCATCGAAAAGGTCGTGCAGATGACCTGGGGCCTGCTGCCGGTGCCCTACCGGGTGCCGGAGCTGCTCGACTTCCCGCTGTTCACAATCTACGGCACGCAATTCCCCGCCTATCGCGCCTTCATGCTGCTGATCTCGGCGCTGATGTTCGGTGCGATCTGGCTCGGCCTGACGCGCACCCGCATCGGTCTGGTCATCCAGGCCGCGCTGACCCATCCCGACATGGCGTCGGCGCTCGGCCACAACGTGCCGCGCATTTTCACCCTCGTGTTCGCCGCCGGCACCGCGCTGGCCGGCCTCGCCGGCGTGATCGGCGGCAATTACCAGGTCACCGAGCCCGCGATGGCTTTCACCATGGGCCCGATCGTCTTCGTCGTCGTGGTGTTCGGCGGGCTCGGCTCGCTGACCGGCTGCTTCATCGCCTCGATCCTGATGGGACTGATCCAGACCTTCGCCGTGGTGTTCGACGTGTCGCTGGCTGACCTCTTGGCTAAATTCGGCTTCACGGTAACGTCGAGCACGCCGTTTGCGGAAGTCCTCAACGTGACCCTGCCGCGGGTCGGCGCGCTGCTGCCGTTCCTGATGCTGGTGCTGATCCTGGTGTTCCGGCCGCGTGGGTTGATGGGGACACGCGATACATGAGCATGCTGCGCCGCCATTGGCCTTGGTTGTTGGTCCTCATCGTCCTGCTGGCGTTCCCGTTCCTGTTCTACGACTGGGGCAAGGGCCGTCATTCCGGCTTCGTGCTGACGCTGATGAGCGAGATCGGCGTGATGGCGATCTTCGCGCTGTCCTACAACATGCTGATGGGCCAGGCCGGTCTGCTGTCGTTCGGACATGCCGTGCTGCTCGGCATGGGCGCCTATTGCGCGGCGCACGTGGTGCATCTCGTCAAGGCCGGCTCGTTCTGGCTGCCGACGGAACTGGTGCCGCTGGCCGGCGGGCTCGGCGGGCTTGTTCTTCGGCTATGTCTTCGGCTGGCTGGCGACCAAGCAGCGCGCCACGGCGTTTGCGATGATCACGCTGGGGATCGGCGAGCTGGTCTCCGCGGCGGCGCTGATGTTCATGGGCTTCTTCGGCGGCGAAGGCGGCATCACCATCGATCGCGTGATGGACACCAGCCTGTTCGGCGTCAAATACACCTCGCCCTGGCAGGTCTACTACCTGATGCTGGCCTGGGCCTTCCTCGCCGCGGCCTTGATGCGGCTGCAGACCCAGACGCCGCTCGGCCGCATGGCCAATGCCACCCGCGACAATTTCGAGCGCGCCCAGTTCGTCGGCTACGATCCGCGCATGGTGCGGTTCTTCCAGTTCGCGCTGTCCGGCTTCTTCGCCGGCATCGCCGGCGGGCTGTACGCGCTGATCTACGAGATCGTCACCTTCGACACGGTGTCCGCGGCGCAAGTCGGCGAACGCGCTGCTCACGGTCTATATCGGCGGCGCCGGCGGGTTCTTCGGACCGATCCTCGGCACCATCGTGGTGGTGCTGCTGCAGAGCGGGGTCAGCCTGCTCAGCAACGCCTGGCTGCTCTATGTCGGCGTGCTGTTCATCGTGATGGTGATGTACGCGCCGGGCGGCCTGATCGGGCTGATCTTCATGCATATGCCGATCTGGCGCGCCGGGCGCATGCGCGAGCTGGCGCTGCCCTATGCGCGGGCGTTTCCGCCGGCGCTGCTGGTCATGCTCGGCTTCGTGTTGCTGGTCGAACTGGCTTCCTTCCCCACCATCGGCGCGGCGCAGGGCAAGAAGTTCTCGATCGGCGGCCACCTCATCGACACCACGGCGCCATTGCCATGGGTCGTGGCCGCTGGCCGCGCTGGTGCTGGGCGGCGCTGTGGCTGCGCCGCGAGGCACGCAGCTTCCGCGAGCGCTGGGACGCGCTGATGGAAGGCGCCAAGATCGACGCAGATCAGGCGTCAAGGTCCAGGAGGCGATGTCGTGAGCGCCGATGTCGCAAGCGTGCCGGCCATCGAACTGCGCGACGTGTGCAAGAAGTTCGGCGCCACCGAGATCATCCGCGGCGTCAACCTCGACATCCCGCGCGGCGAGCGCCATGCCATCATCGGCCCCAACGGCGCCGGCAAGACCACGCTGTTCAACCTGATCTCCGGACGCTTCCCGATCAGCTCCGGCTCGATCACGGTCAACGGCCAATCGATCGCCGGTCTGCCGCCGCAGGAGATCAACCGGCTGGGCCTGTCGCGCAGCTTCCAGATCACCTCGATCTTTCCGCGCATGACCGTGTTCGAGAACATCCGCTGCGGGCTGCTGTGGTCGCAGGCTACCGCTACTCGTTCTGGCATCTGCTCGGGCAGCAGAAGGAGCTGAACGACGCGGCCGATCAACTGCTGGAACGGCTGAAGCTCGCAGACCGGCGCAATCTTCAGGCAGGTCTGCTGTCCTATGCCGAGCAGCGGGCGCTGGAGATCGGCATCACCATCGCCGGCGGCGCCGAGATCATCCTGCTCGACGAGCCGACCGCCGGCATGAGCCATAGCGAGACCGACAACGCGGTCGCGCTGATCCGCAGCGTGACCGAGGGCAAGACGCTGATCATGGTCGAGCACGACATGAGCGTGGTGTTCGACCTCGCCGATCGCATCACCGTGCTGGTCTACGGCGAGGTGATCGCGTCCGACCCGCCGGCCGCCATCCGCGGCAACGCCGCCGTGCAGGAAGCCTATCTCGGGACGGTGGCGGCATGATGCTCGAGGTCCGCGATCTCCACGCCTTCTACGGCAAGAGCCACATCCTGCAGGGCGTCGACCTCAGGGTCGATGAGGGCGAGATCGTCAGCCTGCTCGGCCGCAACGGCGTCGGCCGTTCGACCACCTGCAAGGCGATCATGGGGCTGGTGGCGCCGGTCGGCCAGGTCGGGTTCAAGGGCCGCGTCGATCGCAGGCCTGCGGCCCGACCAGATCGCCCATCTCGGCATCGGCTACGTGCCGGAGGACCGCCAGGTCTTCCCGACACTGACCGTGCGGCAGAACCTCGAACTCGGGCTGAAGCGCGCCGGAGTCGTCGGGCGCTGGAAGTTCGAGGACGTGTTCGCGCTGTTTCCCAACCTCGCCGCGCGCCAGGACAATCCGGCCGGCGTGCTGTCGGGCGGCGAGCAGCAGATGCTCACGATGTGCCGCACCCTGATGGGCGATCCGGATCTGGTCATCATCGACGAGCCGACCGAGGGCCTGGCGCCGAAGCTGGTCGAGCAGGTCGGCACGCTGCTGGACGAAATCGCCAGGCGCGGCATCGCGATCCTGCTGGTGGAGCAGAAGCTCACCATCGCGCTGACGGATCTCGCGCCGCCTCTACGTGATGGGCCACGGCCGCATCGTGTTCGAGGGAACGCCCGCCGAACTCGGCCGCCAATGCCGGCGTGCGCAAGGAGTGGCTGGAGGTTTAAGCGGCGAGAACTCGGAGCAATGCCTCTGTGGCTGGCGCAGCCGGGATCGGCCATAATGGATTGGTCACCACCAACGAGACCATCCAAATGCTCCCATCGCAGCGTGCCTTGTTCGATATTCCGCGCCAGATCTGCTACCTCAATGCCGCCTCCTACAGCCCGTTGCCGATCCGGACGCTGGAGGCCGGCCGCGCCGCGGTTGGCCGCAAGGGCCGGCCCTGGACGCTCGAGGCCTCCTTCGCCAACCAGCAGCACGAACGCGCGCGCACCGCTGCCGCCCGGCTGATCAATGCCGAGGCCTCCGATATCGCGCTGATTCCCTCGATCAGTTATGGCGTTGCGACCGCCGCGAAGATGCTGCCGATCGCCCGCGGCACGCGCGTCCTCGTGCTGGAGAACGATCACTCCTCGCCGGTGCTGGAATGGCATGACGCGGGCCGAGGCGCAAGGGTTTCACCGTCGAGACGGTTCGGCAACCTGACGATGGCGACTGGACGTCGGCGGTTCTCGAAAGCATCGAACGATCCGGCGCGCCGCCGGTCAGCCTGGCCTCGATCTCCTCGGTGCACTGGTCGGACGGCGGGCTGATCGATGTCGACAAGGTCGGCGCGGCGCTGCGGCAGCGGGGCGCGGCCTTCCTGATCGACGCGACGCAAGGCGCCGGCGTGCTGGCGCTGGACGTGCAGCGTCTCGATCCGGATTTTGTGATCTTCCCGACCTACAAATGGCTGCTCGGACCCTACGGCCGCGCCTTTCTCTATGTCGCCAAACGGCACCAGAACGGCATCCCGCTCGAGCAGACCGCCGCCGGCCGCCGCAACGTGCGCGCCGAGAACGCGGTCTATTTCACCGACCTCGATTACGTTCCCGATGCGCGCCGCTTCGACATGGGCGAGCGCGATCATTTCATCTCGATGGAGATGGCCTCGATCGGCATGGAGATGATGGCCGACTGGGGCGCAGCCGGCGATTGCGCAACGCCTCGCGATGCTGACGGAGCGGATCGCGGCAGGCGTGCGCGAGCATCGGCGTCCACGTGCCGGAGCCACATCTGCGGGCGCCGCATATATTGAGCCTCGCCTTCAAGGGCGGAATGCCGGCGGGCCTCGTCGAGGGGCTGGCAAGCGAAGGCGTCTACGTCGCACCGCGCCTCGGGCGCATGCGCGTGTCGCCGCACGTCTACAATGACGAGGCCGATGCCGACCGGTTTGTTGAGGTGCTGACGCGGCGGCTGCGGAGCTAACTTGTAGGGTGGGCAAAGCGCAGCGTGCCCACCATTTAATACTCCGCCCGTGATGGTGGGCACGCTCCGCTTTGCCCACCCTACGGAATCCGCGTTCAGGACGCCGCCACCTTCCGCGGCTGCTCCGCCCGCTCCATCACAAACCCTTCATACCCCTTGGCCGCGACGTCGTTGCAGATCTGCCGGTAGGGCCCGACGCCGCCGATATAGGGCATGAAGATCCTCGGCTTGCCGGGGACGTTGGCGCCCATGTACCAGGAATTGGCCGTCGGATAGAGCGTGGTGTAGGCGACCTCGTTGACGTGGGCGACCCATTTGTCTTCGGCGTCGACAGCGGCTTCCATGGTGTCGAGGCCACGATCGCGCATATAGGCCAGGCAGTCGGTGATCCAGTCGACATGCTGCTCGATCGAGACGATCATGTTCGACAGCACCGACGGGCTGCCGGGACCGGTGATGACGAAGAGATTGGGGAAGCCCGCGCTCATCAGGCCGAGATAGGTGCGCGGGCCGGCGGCCCATTTCTGGTTCAGCGTCTCGCCGCCGCGGCCACGAATATCGATTTTCGCCACCGAGCCCGTCATGGCATCAAAGCCGGTCGCCAGCACCAGCGCGTCGACTTCATAATCCTTGCCGGCCACGCGCACGGCATTTTCGGTGATCTCCTCGATCGGATTGGATTTGATATCGACCAGCGTCACGTTCGGGCGATTGAAGGTCGCGAAATATTCGGTGTCGATGCAGATGCGCTTGGAGCCGATCGGATGATTGTTCGGCTGCAACAGCTTTGCCGTCTCCGGGTCCTTGACGATCTCGGCGATTTTTTCGCGGACGAAATTCGCGGCGGTGTCGTTGGCCGCCTTGTCGAGCCCGAGATTGTTGTAGACCGACATGAAGGTGAGCCCGCCGCGATCCCAGCGCGCCTCGTATTTCGAGCGGCGCTCGTTGTCGCCGTCGTCGAGCGCGCCGCGATCGGGCATCTCGGTATAGATGCCGTTCTTCGCCACCTCGCGCGCAAAGCGCCTGATCTCGGGATAGTTGTCGCGGAACTTCTGCCGCTCCTGCTCGGTGAGCGCGGCATTGCGGGCGGGAATGGAGAAGTTCGCGGTGCGCTGGAATACCGTCAGCTGGCTCGCCTGCTCGGCAATGACCGGCACCGACTGGATCGCCGACGATCCGGTGCCGATGACGCCGACACGCTGGCCGGTGAAATCGACTTCTTCATGCGGCCAGTGGCCGGTGTGATAGACCTTGCCCTTGAAGCGATCGAGGCCCTTGATGTCGGGCATCCGCGCGTTCGACAGGCAGCCGGTGGCGAGCACGACGAATTTTGCGGTGACCGTCTTGCCGTCGGAGGTCGCGACCGACCACAGCGACGTCGTCTCGTCGAAGACGGCGTTCTCGACGCGGGTGTTGAACTGGATGTCGGGGCGCAGGTTGAAGCGGTCGGCGACGTGGTTGGCGTATTTCAGGATCTCCGGCTGCGGCGCGTAGCGCTCGCTCCAGTTCCATTCCTGCTGCAGTTCTTCGGAGAACGAATAGGAATACTGCATGCTCTCGACGTCGCAGCGCGCGCCGGGATAGCGGTTCCAGTACCAGGTGCCGCCGACGCCGGAGCCCTGCTCAAAGACCCGCGCCGTCATGCCCTGCCCGCGCAACCGGTGCAGCATGTACATGCCGGCAAAGCCCGCGCCGACCACGACGACGTCGTAGGTCTCGGTCGGTTTGGCGGTAACGGAAGGCATGGCGGACATGAATATGGGCTCCCTGATATTCTCTTTGATTTGTCAAACAGCATTCCTGTCCGTAGCGCCAAAGCGCAAGACGCAAATCCGCGTGCTTGGCCATGCATATTTTGCGAGGTGGAATTGCCCGATCCTCATGGTGAGGAGGCGCGCGAGCGCCGTCTCGAACCATGTTGCCCCGCTATTGCGGCAGCCGGGCCTTCATCCTTCGAGACGCCGCCAACGCGGCTCCTCAGGATGAGGATGGAGGCCGGTGCATTGTAGGGACCGAGAGTGCTTGGCATCCACAGCTGCGATGGGCTAGCGTTTCATCGAAATACCGCCGCTGGGAGGACACAACCATGAAATCGCCGATCTGCGACATGCTGGGAATTGAGTTTCCGCTGTTCGCCTTCAGCCATTGCCGCGACGTGGTCGCGGCGGTCAGCCGCGCCGGCGGGTTTGGCGTGCTGGGCGCGACCGCGCATTCGCCGGAGACGATCGAGCAGGAACTGAAGTGGATCGACGATCATACCGACGGCAAGCCCTACGGACTCGACGTGCTGATCCCCGAAAACATTTCGACCGCGGGTGAAAAGGACGTCACCTGGAAAAGCCTGGAGGCGCGGATCTCGCCGCAGCACCGCGACTTCACCCGCAACCTGCTGAAGAAATACGGCATCGAGCTGACGACGACCAACGTTGCCGACAACCAGCCGCAGCCGTTCGACGCGCAGCGCGCGCTCGACGTGCTCGATGTCTCGTTCCGCCATCCGATCAAGCTGATCGCAAATGCGCTCGGCGTGCCGCCGAAGGCGATGATCGACAAGGGCCGCAAGCATGGCGTGCCGGTCGCCGCCCTCGTCGGCTCCAAGGAACATGCGCTGCGGCAGGTCGCAGCCGGTGTCGATATTCTGGTCGCGCAGGGCACCGAGGCCGGCGGCCATTGCGGCGAGGTCTCGACCATGGTGCTGGTGCCCGAGGTGATCAAGGCGATCAAGCCGATCCGCGACGTGCCGGTGCTGGCGGCAGGCGGCATCATGACCGGGCGGCAGATGGCGGCCTGCATGGCGATGGGCGCGGCGGGCGCCTGGACCGGCTCGGTGTGGCTCGCCACCGTCGAATCCGAAACCACCGAGATCTTCCGCGAGAAAATGATCGCGGCGTCCTCGCGCGACGCGATCCGCTCCAAGGGCCGCACCGGCAAGCCGGCGCGGCAATTGCGCTCGGTATGGACCGACGCGTGGGACCGCGGGCCGGACAGTCCCGGCGCGCTGCCGATGCCGCTGCAAAGCATCATCAGCCGCGACGCCTTCAACTCGATCGACCGCGCCGCCGCCGCCGGCAATGCGCAGGCGCGCGATCTCGTGACGTATTTTGTCGGCCAGGGCGTCGGCCTGATCGACAGCGTGAAGTCGGCCGGCGCGGTGGTGCAGGAATTCAAGGAAGACTTTGCCGACGCGGTGGAGCATATGAACATGCTGATGGAGGAGTGAACTCCACTCTCGTAGGGTGGGCAAAGCGAAGCGTGCCCACCAATTCCAAGCAAGAAGTCAGATGGTGGGCACGTCGCTGTCGCTCCTTTGCCCACCCTACGAAGTTCGCGATTACGAACTAGCAAGTCGAAAGCAAAGCAAGAAAAAATGTCGAACAACAACTCCCCCCTCCCCGAAGACCGCATTCCCGTCATCGTCGGCGTCGGCGAGATCGCCGACCGGCCCAAGGACATCGCCGCCGGCCTGGAGCCGATGGCGCTGCTCGAAGAAGCCGTGCGCCGGGCGGAAGCCGACAGCGGGGCAAAACTGCTCGGCGAGCTCGGCTCGCTCGACGTCGTCAATTTCCTGAGCTGGCGCTATCGCGATCCCGAGAAGCAGCTTGCCGCGCGGCTCGGCGCCACATCCGGCGCATTGCTATTACGGCCCGGTCGGCGGCGAGAGCCCGATCCGCTACATCCACGAAGCCGCCAAGCGCATTGCGCGCGGCGAATGCAGCGTCGCCGTGGTCTGCGGCGCGGAGGCGCAATCCACCGCGACCAAGGCCGAGCGTGGCGGCATCACGCTGCCGTGGACGCCGTTCGCCCACGACGTCGAGGAGCCGAAGCGCGGCGCGGCGTTCCAGAAGCCGATGGCGGTGAAGCTCGGCGTGTTCCGCCCGATCACGGTTTACCCATTGTACGAATCCGCGACCTCGGCGCATTGGGGCCAGACCCCGCGCGAGGCGCTCGCCGAATCCGGCGCGCTGTGGTCGACCTATGCGCGCGTCGCTTCCGAGAATGAAAATTCCTGGATGAAGAAGCGCCTGACGCCCGACGAGATCACCACGCCCACGCCGGAGAACCGGCTGATCGCCTGGCCCTATACCAAGCTGATGGTGGCCAATCCGACCGTCAACATGGGCGGCGCGGTGCTGCTGACGTCGCTGGCGAAGGCGCGCGCGGCCGGCGTTCCCGAAGACCGCCTGATCTATCCGATCGGCGGCGCGTCAGCGGAAGAGCCGCGCGATTATCTCGTCCGCGACCAGTTCTATGAAAGCCACCCGCAGAATGCGGTGCTGAAGGCGGTCATGGATCTCGTCGAGGGCGACGGCAAGAAATTCGACGCCATCGAGCTCTATAGCTGCTTCCCCTGCGTGCCCAAGATGGCGCGGCGGACGCTGGGCTTGGGCCCCGACGTGCAGCCGACGGTGACCGGCGGCCTCACCTTCTTCGGCGCGCCGCTCAACACCTATATGACGCACGCCGCCATCGCGATGGTGCGCAGCCTGCGCAAGAAGGGCAAGCTCGGCCTGCTCTACGGCCAGGGCGGCTTTGTCACCAAGCATCACGGCCTGGTGCTGTCACGCGAGGCGCCGAAAGCGGCGCTCGCGCAGGAGACCAGCGTGCAGGCCGAGGCCGACCGGCATAAACGCGCCGTGCCGGACTTCGTCACCGAGGCCGGCGGCAAGGGCAAGGTCGAGAGCTTTACCGTGATCTACAAGGGCAAGGGCGAGGTCGAGCACGGCGTGGTGATGATGCGCACCGAGGCCGACGCGCGGGCGCTGGCCCGCGTTCCCGCCACGGACGCCGCGACACTCCAGCATTTGCTGAACCTGGACCGGACGCCGGTCGGCACCGTCGGCAATGTCGTGACGGCCGAGGACGGCGTACTGGAGTGGCGGGTGGGATAGCCTCGCGCCCCCGGTTCCCGCCCTTGCTTGCGTCAGCTAACCGCACTTCGCCCCGTGCGGACTGTCGTGTATGAAGTACCGAAGCACCGACAGGCATTTCGACCAGGGCATGACATGGCAAATCGATCCAGGACCGCGCGAACCACTGCGGCGGCGCGGCGTTGGGTTCCTCCTGCCATTATGACGCTTGCGGCGATGGCCGCCCTGACGGCGCTGACCGCCGACGCCGCGGCGAAACAGGCGCGCCCCGCGCCCGTCAAGGAGACGACCGCCCCGCGCGATGCCGGCGAGCCGATCATGGCCATCGTGTCGATCAAGACCCAGCACGTCACTTTGTACGATACCGAGGGCTGGATCCTGCGCGCGCCGGTGTCGACCGGAACCACGGGACGCGAGACGCCGGCCGGCGTCTTCGCGGTCGTCGACAAGGAAAAGGATCACCACTCGAACATGTATGACGATGCCTCGATGCCGAACATGCAGCGCATCACCTGGAACGGCATCGCGCTGCACGGCGGGCCCCTGCCCGGCTATGCGGCCTCGCACGGCTGCGTGCGGATGCCGTTTGGCTTTGCCGAAAAACTGTTCGACAAGACGCGAATCGGAATGCGGGTGATCATCTCGCCCGATAACGCCGAGCCGGTAGAGTTCTCCCATCCGGCGCTGCTGGTGCCGAATCGGGAGGCCGTCGCGGCCGCGCCCGCCAGGGCGGAGGCGCTGCCCCGCGAGGCGGCCGAGGCCGCCAAAGCGGCCGACGAGACCAAGAAGGCGGCAGCAACCGCCACGCGCGAGACGGCATCGCTGACGGCATCGCTGCGCAAGCTGGAGGGACAGAAAGCCCGCGCCGCCGCGGAACTCGCCGCCGCCGAGAAGGCGCTCGTTTCAGCCAATACCGACGAGGCCAAGGCGCGGGCCGAGGACCTCAAGCAAAAGGCCGCCGCCAAGGCCGCGGAACTGGCAACGCAGTTCGACACCGCCAAGGCCGACGCGACATCGAAGCTCGACGCCGCGGCCGCCGCCAAGGAAGCGGCCAAGGCGGCCCAGACGAGGAAGGCCGCCACCGCCAAGGCGGCGAGCGAGGCGAAGCTCGCGCTCGAGCCGGTCTCGATCTATATCAGCCGCGCGACGCAGAAGCTCTACGTGCGCCGCCAGACGCAGAAGCCGGCACCTGACGGCGGCGGCGTGGTGTTCGACGCAACGATCGAGGTTCCGGTCAAGATCAGCAATCCCGAAAGGCCGATCGGTACGCATGTGTTCACGGCGGTGGCGCGCAACGAATCGGGCCTTCGCTGGACCGCGGTGACCATCGACCACGGAGACAATGCCAAATCCGCACTCGACCGCATCACCATCCCGCAGGAGGTGCTCGATCGGATCGCGCCGACCGCGCTGCCGCGATCCTCGATCGTCATCTCCGATGAGCCGCTGAGCAAAGAGACCAACTATCGCACCGAGTTCGTCACGGTGCTGAGCAATCAGCCGCAAGGCGGCTTCATCACGCGCAAGCCCACGCCGCCCTGATGATCTCCTCGTCGCAGGCCCTAACGACGACGGTTTCAGCCCTTTTTTCCAGCCCGCCTGGAACCCGCAGGCCGTCAATACGCGCCGGCGTGGCGGCCAGGACCATCAGCCGATGCAACCGCGCTGGTGGTAAGGCGCGACGCGCAGTTTGCTGCTCGGGCAAGGGCGAGGTTAAGGGAGCCCTACCCCTTCACATCCTGCTTCTCTGACGCCGTCGCGGGCTTGCCCTTGGCGCCGGAAACCCGGACCTGGTCGCCATCCGCAAGGCCGTCCGGCGGCGCGGTGATGACGCGGTCTTCGGCAGCAAGACCGGAGGCGATTTCGATTTCCTTGCCGAGGTCGCGCGCGATGGTCACCGTCTTGAACAGCACCTTGTCGTCGGGGCCGACGGTCGCGACCCGAAGGCCGCCCTGGTTGAAGATGAGCGCGCTGGCCGGAATGTGCAGCGGCAGGACGTCGCGCAGCAGCGGCAGGCGGACGCTGGCGTAGCCGCCCGGCATCAGCTCGCCGCCCGCATTGTCGAGCGCGAGCTGCATGCGCGTGGTGCCGGAGGCGACGTCGACCGATTGCGAGGATGCCTCCACCGTCGCCGCGAACGTGCGGTTCGGATATTCCGGCATCGTCAGCGCCGCCTTCGCGCCGATCTTGACCGCGGGCACGTAGTTCTGCGGCACGTTGACATAGACGCGCAGCTTGGTGATGTCGGATACGACGAACATCGGAGGCCCCGAACCGCCGCCGGCATTGATCAGCGCGCCGACGTCTGTTTCGCGCGAGGTGACGACGCCGTCGAAGGGCACCGTGATCTTCTTGTAGCCGGCGAGCGCTTCCAGCCGCTCGACATTGGCCTGGCCGGATTTGACGGCGGCCTTCTTGTTGTTGAGGTCGGCGGTGCGCTCGTCGATTTCCTGCATCGAGACGAAGTTCGAGGCGAGCAGCGATTTGCGCCGCGTCAGCGTTGCTTCCGACAATTGCGCGCTCGACTGCTGGCTGACGAGATCGGCCCTCGCCTGCAGCAATTGCTGGTCGAGGTCCGGCGCCTCGATCTCGGCGATCACATCGCCGCCTTGACCTGGGCGCCGATGTCGGCGTTCCAGCTTTTGAGATAGCCGCTGACGCGCGCGAAGATCGGCGCGCGCGAATAGGCCTCCAGCCGGCCCGGCAGGTCGATGGTGGGATTGAGCGCGCGGGCGTTGGGCGGCGCGACCGCCACCGTCGGTATCGCCTGCGCGTCGGTCCATTCCTTCAGCTTTGCGCTGGAATCCTCGCGGGCACGGATGCCGGTGGCGACGATCAGCCCCGCCCCGACCAGGGCCACTACCCCGAATAGGCCCAGCTTCCGGTGCGAGACCGGTGGGCGCGGTTCAGTGGGCATGCGGCATCTCCGGTGAGGCGGCGGCTTTGGCGCCTTGTTTCTTGTGTACCATACTGAACACCACGGGAACAAACATCAGGGTGGCGATGGTCGCGAAAATCAGACCGCCGATCACGGCGCGTCCGAGCGGCGCGTTCTGCTCGCCGCCCTCGCCGAGCCCCAGCGCCATCGGCAACATGCCGATGATCATGGCAAGCGCGGTCATCAGCACCGGGCGGAAGCGGACGAAGCCGGCTTCCAGCGCGGCAGCAACGGGATCGCCGAGTTCCTCGTAGCGCTCGCGGGCAAAGCTGATCACGAGCACGCTGTTGGCGGTCGCCACACCCATGCACATGATCGCGCCGGTCAGCGCCGGCACCGACAGCGTGGTCTGGGTCGTGAACAGCATCCAGACGATGCCGGCGAGCGCCGCCGGCAATGCCGTGATGATCACGAACGGATCGGACCAGGACTGGAAGTTCACCACGATCAGGAAGTAGATCAGCACGATGGCGGCGAGCAGTCCGAACAGCAGGCCGGAGAACGCGCTGTTCATGGTCTGCACCTGACCGAGCAGCACCACGGTCGAGCCCTTCGGCACGTCCTTCGCGGTGTCCGCCATCACGGCCCTGACGTCGGCGGCGACCGCGCCGAGATCGCGGCCCTGCGGGGTCGCAAATATCTGCACCATGGACTGGATGTCGTATTGCGAAACCACCGCGCTCGACGTCGATCGCTTCACGTCGGCGATGCCGCCCAGGATCGGCGCCTGCGTATTGCCGCTCGCGGTGATCGGCAGCGCCTGCAGGGCGCTGAGCGAGTCCATCTTGTATTGCGGCGTCTGCATCACGATCGAATAGGACACGCCGTTATCGGGGTTGAGATAATAAGTCGGCGCCACCTGCGAACTGCCGGCCAGATTGACCACCAGGCTGTTGGTGACGTCGCGCTCGGTCAGGCCGACATATTGCGCGCGGGTGCGATCGACCTCGATATTGAAGGTCGGCGCGTTGGGCGATTGCTGGATGCGCGCATCGGCGATGCCGGGAATCTTCCGGATCCGGCTCAGCAGCTTGTTGGCGTAGACGAAATTCGCCTGCTGATTGGCGCCGCGAATCTGCAGGTCGATCGGCGCCGGCGCGCCGAAATTCAGGATCTGGCTGACGATGTCGGCCGGCAGGAACGAGAAGTTCATGCCGGGAAACAGCCGCGGCAACTGCTCGCGCAATTCCTGGACGTACTCGTCCGTCGGCCGGTGGCCTTCCCTGAGCTTGATCTGGATGTCGCCGTCGGCCGGTCCGATCACGCCGGTGTTGTTGTAGGTCATGTTGATGCCGGAAATCGGCATGCCGATATTGTCGGTCAGCGTCTCGATCTCACCGGGCGGAATGATCTTGCGAATCGCCTTCTGCACGTCGGCGAGCTGGTTGGCGGTCTCCTCGACGCGGGTGCCGACCTGGGTGCGAACATGCATCAGGATGTTGCCGGCATCGACCGCCGGGAAGAAGTTGCGGCCGAGATACGGCACCAGCAGAAACGAAAGCGCGACCACGCCGAGAAAGCCGGTGACGAACAGCGGCCGCCGCCGCAATGCCATCGACAGCAGATCGTGATAGGTGGCGCGAAGGCGCTCGAACCGCGCCTCGAAGCCGCGCTGGAAGCGCACCAGCGGGTTGCGCGACTGCGGCGGCCCGCCCTCGTGATGGACGTGCGGCTGCAGCAGGTACTTCGCCATCGTCGGCACCAGCGTGCGCGACAGGATGAACGACCAGATCATCGCGAACATCACGGCTTCGGCCATCGGCACGAACAGGAAGCGCGCGACGCCCTGCAGGAAGAACATCGGCACGAACACGATGCAGATGCACAGCAGCGAAACGAACGCCGGCGTCACGATCTGGTTGGCGCCGTCGAGAATCGACTGCTCGACCGGCTTGCCCTGCTCCAGATGGTAGTTGATGTTCTCGATGGTCACGGTGGCGTCGTCGACGAGGATGCCGACCGCCAGCGCCAGCCCGCCGAGCGTCATGATGTTGAGCGTCTCGCCGATCGCCGACAGCATGATGATGGCGCCGAGCACCGACAGCGGAATCGAAACGGCGATGATGACGGTCGAGCGCCAGCTGCCGAGGAACAGCAGGATCATCACGCTGGTGAGCAATGCTGCGATGACGCCTTCGACGGCGACGCCCTCGATCGCGCCGCGGACGAACACCGATTGGTCGCCGATGAAGCCGATCTTCAGCGCGTCCGGGAGCTGGTCCTTGACGTCGATCACCTTCTGCTTGATGCCGGCGATGATATCGAGCGTCGAGGTCGCGCCCGCCTTCAGCACCATCATCAGGACCGAGCGGTTGCCGTCGACATGGACGATGTTGGTCTGCGGCGGGTTGCCGTCGCGCACGGAAGCGACGTCGCGGACATAGACCATCGCGCCGTTGACCGTCTTGATCGGGAGATCGCCGAGCTCTTCCATGCGAAGCGGCGAGTTGTTGAGCTGGATGGTGTATTCGAACTGGCCGATCTTCTGGGTGCCGACCGGGGTGATCAGGTTCTGCGCCGCCAGCGCGTTGGCGACGTCCTGCCCGGAGAGGCCGCGGGCCTGCAACGCGGCCGGATTGAGGTCGATCTGTACCTGCCGCTGCTTGCCGCCGAACGGATAGGGAATAGCCGCGCCCGGCACCGTCACCAGCGGCGTACGCAAGCTGATTGATGCCGATATCGGCGAGGTTTTGCTCGGTCAGGCCCTCGCCCGAGAGGGCGACCTGAATGATCGGAACGGTGGAGGCGCTGTAGTTCAGGATCAGCGGCGGCGTCGCACCAGGCGGCAATTGCCGGATCATCGTCTGCGAGATCGCCGTCACCTGGGCGTTGGCGGTGCGGATATCGACATTGGGCTGGAAGAAGATCTTGACGATACCGATGCCGGTATAGGAGTTGGCGACGATATGCTCGATGTCGTTGACGGTGGTGGTCAGTGCACGCTGAAACGGCGTGACGATGCGCCCGGACATCTGGTCCGGCGGCAGGCCGGTATAGTTCCAGACCACTCCGATGACGGGAATGCGGATGTCCGGAAAAATGTCGGTCGGCGTGCGCAGTGCAGCCAGCGGCCCGATGATCAACAGCAGCAGAGCGAGCACGACAAACGTATACGGCCGGCTCAGCGCGATACGGACCAGCGCGATCATTTAAGCGGCATTCCCGGAGGGCCCTGCAGCGGGATGGAAACTGGCGCTGCAAAAAGCCCAGTCGACTGCGCTGATTTAACCGGAACCGGGCCAAAAGACCAAGACCGGCAGCGCAGCCGTCCTTCACTTCCCTGGCATAGCTCGCGGCCGAAACGGCCGCAAACCGCCTCGATCAGGCCGCCCGCACCGAATCCAGGAACTTGCCGACCTCGAGCTTGAGACGGTTGGAGTCCGACGACAGCGACTGGGCGGCGGAGAGCACCTGCGACGGAAGCGGAGCCGGTCTCGCTGGCGCCGCGCTGCACGTCGGTGATGTTGGAGGAGACCTGCTGGGTGCCGTGGGCCGCCTGCTGCACGTTGCGGGAGATTTCCTGCGTCGCCGCGCCCTGCTCTTCCACCGCCGCCGCAATGGTCGAGGCGATCTCGGACAGCCTTTCGATGGTGCCGCTGATCTCCTTGATCGCGTTCACCAATTCCTGGGTCGCGCCCTGAATGCCGGTGATCTGCTGCCCGATCTCGCCGGTGGCCTTCGCGGTCTGTTCGGCGAGCGCCTTCACTTCCGACGCCACGACCGCAAAGCCGCGGCCGGCTTCGCCGGCGCGCGCCGCCTCGATGGTGGCGTTGAGCGCCAGCAGATTGGTCTGGCCGGCGATGGTGTTGATGAGTTCGACGACATCGCCGATGCGGGCGGCGGCCTTCGACAATTCGCTGACGCGGTCATTGGTGGTGCGGGCCTGATCGACGGCCTCGCCTGCCATCCGTGCCAATTCCTGCACCTGTCGGCTGATCTCGTTGACCGAGGAGGACAGTTCCTCCGTCGCCGAGGCCACCGACTGCACGTTGGTGGAAGCTTCTTCCGAAGCCGCGGCCACCATGGTCGTCACTTGCTGCGCGCGCTCGGCGGTCGACGTCAGCGTGCCGGCGGAGGCTTCGAGTTCGGTCGAAGCCGACGACACGGTTTCGACGATCTCGCCGACGGCGGCCTCAAAGGAATTGGCAAGCTTGACCATATCGGCCTTGCGCTGCTGCGCAGCGATCTGGTCCTGCTTGATCTTGGCTTCCGCCTCCTCGCGCGACTTCTGCTCCGAGACGACCTTGAATTTCTCGACGGCGCCGGCGACCGCGCCGAGTTCGTCCTTGCGGCCGAGGCCCGGCAGCACGACGGCGAAATTGCCGCCGGCGAGCTCTTCCATCGACACGCTCAAGGCGCGCATCGGACGGGCGATCGTGAAGAAGGAGAATATGCTGGTGCCGATCAGCAACAGAATCGTGCCGATGCCGAGTGCCATGGATTCCCATTCCGCCGTGGCCATTTCCCGGGCGGCCTGCGCGGCCTGCTCTTCCACGCCGTGCTTGGCGAACTCGGCGATCTGATTGGCGAGCGGCTCGAGTTCGGCGGCGATCGGCAGCGTGACTTCGCGGGCGATGCGGACGGCTTCTTCGTTCAGCTTCGCAATCCGTGCTGCAGCGTCGGCGCGCCGCCTGCCGCGGCGATCGCTTCGGCGCGAACAGCCACGATCTGCTGAGCACCCTTCGACGTAGTCGCGCGCCCTCGCCTTGAGCTTCTCGATGCGTGCACGATTCTCGGCGGACTTGGACAATTTCAACATCTCGTCGGCAAAATGGTTCACCGACTTGAGCCGGGCCGCGAGATAGTCGTTGGCTTTTTGCAGGTCTGCCGGATTGTTGGCGAGACGAAGATCGCGGACGCCGATCTGCATGCCGGCGATCGACGCCTTCGCATCCACCGCGTCCCGCGCGATCGTCTGCTGCCCGGTCATGCGCGCGTCGAGATCGCGCATCGCCGCGTTGGACCGGATCTGGACGATCACCATCGTGGCGACGAGCAGAACGCCGAGGCCCGAGGCGATGCCGAGCTTGGCGCCGATCGAGAGATTCAGAAGGAAGACGGGTGATGCTCGACATGGGTAGGCGTCCTTAAAAAGCAACGGGTCAGTGAAATCGCAGCGATACCGTCTGTCTCCCGCGCAGCGGGATCACGGTTGAAAGAAGCGCCGGGCCAGATACATCGGACGAGCCGGTTCGTTGCGAACGAAGGGCTCCTGCGGCGGCTTCGCCACAGAGCGGCACTCATGCGCGCCAAGGTTTCCATACGATGGTTAACCGGTGTCTAAAGGCAGCCGGTCGAGGAACGGTAGAATTACGGAAGGCGGCGCTCACGCCGACGTCAGACAGTTCGGCCGCCTGCTTGCGCGCCGCCGACAAGGTCTGCTGCGGCGTTTCGCCAAACAACTCGCGATACAGACGCGGTGAACTCGCCCATGTGCCAGAAGCCGTTCACGAGCGCGACCGCCTTGATCGATTGCAGCGACGCCCCCCGCAGCAGTTGCTGACGCACGCTCCACAGCCGCCGCAGCCGCATATAGCGATGCATGCTCATGCCGCGAATCGCAACCACGGCGTTATGCAGCGTCCGGACCGAGACCCCAAGCTGTCGCGCCACGTCGGCGCTGTACAGCGTCTTGCCGGCGTTGACGGCGACGAACTCGTCGAATTTCCGGACCAGCGCCAGATAGTGGCTCAGGCTCAGGCGCTTGGCTTCGGACGCCGGCGATGCGGCAGCCATCGCCAGATCGACCGCCTGCAGGATCGATTCTTCAATACTCTCGATCACATTCGGCTGGACGAGGATGTCGGGCGAATGCGACGCGAGCATCAGGACATCGCGCAACGTCGTGCGAAGCGCATCGAATTTGGCGAGTTCCGTCGCGATCACCTGAGCGCGGTCGAGTTCGCCCGGCCAGCCGCGATCGTCGACGGAATCGAAGTTCACCAAGGCGACCAGATTGGCCTGCTGCTCCACGATCTCACACTGCGCGCTGCCCTTGACCAGCAGGAATGCCGGCGCGCGGGCCTCCACACCGTTCAGGATCAGCGAAGCCGCATCGTCCATCATCAGACCGACGATCGCCCCGGTCGTGGAATATTGCATCTGAAGAATTCGCGGAAATGTCCGCTGCAGATAGATCGTGCAGGCCTTCAGCCTCAGCGAGGCGAACGATGCGGCGAAGTCCCGGCAATCGATCGGAATGCTGTTGGCCTCGCCCAATCCTTCGATGCTCCGGAAATGATCGAAATCCGGAGACCGGCTGATCTTCACGAAGTCAGAGTCAACTAGTTCATCAAGCAACGACACGCGGCGGTCATCCGAGCCGTCGGTAGCGATCGTCGCAACAACGAAAAAAAAGCGCTAGCCGGAATTGAGAGGGATCGTGCGCGCAACTTGACCATGGCGGATGGGCGCCTCGATGCGCCCTGCCATCGGATGAAGCGTCTTGAGTTCTGGCGCGTCTTCATTGACGCAGAACACATGGCATCGGATCTTCTGACATCAGGCCTTCACGATGCCTTTGTATCTTACCGATTTTTCCCAACTTGGAAATTCGTTGGCCACATTCGCCATCAGTTTCACTCAGGGCGATTGGTCGGCCCATGCCGCAATCGCAATTTTACGATCTAGGGATGTTTCTCGCTCCTCGTACAGCCGAACAACAGGCTGCCCGAAGGCCGCTTGCACGACTGATTCGAATCATCGGCGGTTCCAAAGCCGGCATGAGGAGCCGGCTTCGGACCGAAGTATCAGCACGATCAGGCCGCCCGCACCGAGTCGAGGAACCTGCCGACCTCGAGCTTGAGGCGGTTGGAGTCGCCCGACAGCGATTGCGCCGCCGCAAGCACCTGCGAGGACGCCGATCCGGTTTCGCTGGCGCCGCGCTGCACGTCGCCAATATTGGAGGACACCTGCTGGGTACCCGTCGCCGCCTGCTGAACGTTGCGGGATATCTCCTGCGTCGCGGCGCCCTGCTCTTCCACCGCGGCTGCGATGGTCGACGAAATCTCCGACAGCTTCTCGATGGTGCCGCTGATCGCCTGGATCGCGTTCACCGATTCCTGGGTCGCCGCCTGGATGCCGGTGACCTGCTGGCCGATCTCGCCGGTCGCCTTTGCGGTCTGCTCGGCCAGCGCCTTCACTTCGGACGCCACGACCGCGAAACCGCGGCCGGCTTCGCCGGCGCGCGCCGCCTCGATGGTGGCGTTGAGCGCCAGCAGGTTGGTCTGGCCCGCGATGGTGTTGATCAGTTCGACGACGTCGCCGATGCGGGTTGCCGCCTTCGACAATTCGCTGACGCGGTCGTTGGTGAACCGCGCCTGATCGACGGCGTCATTGGCCATCCGCGCCGATTCCTGCACCTGGCGGCTGATCTCGGTGACGGACGAGGCCATCTCCTCGGTGGCGGAGGCCACCGATTGTACGTTGGTGGAAGCTTCCTCGGAGGCCGCCGCGACCGTTGTCGCGAGTTCCTGCGCGCGATCCGCGGTCGCCGTGAGCGTGCCCGCCGAGACCTCGAGTTGGCCGGACGCCGACGACACGGTTTCGACGATCCGGCCGACCGCCGCCTCGAAATCGTCGGCCATCTTGTGCATGTCCGCCTTGCGGCTCGCGACCACGCGGGTCTCGGCCGCGCGCTGCTCGGTCTCCAGCGCCTGGCGGGCGACGGCGTTGCTCTTGAACACTTCGACGGCCTTGGCCATCTCGCCAATCTCGTCGCCGCGCCCGATGCCGGGCACCTCGACGTCGAGGTTGCCGCCGGCAAGATCGTTCATGGTGACGGTCATGCGCTGCAACGGGGCGGTGATGCTCCGCGCCACGAAGATCGACACCGCGAGCATGAACAGCAGGATCACGCCGGCAACGATCAGGGAGCGCTGGGTCGATACCCAGGCCTGCGCCTTCAGGTCGTCGATGTAGACGCCGGTGCCGATAACCCAGTTCCACGGTGCAAAGCCGACGACGTGGGACAATTTCGGCTGCGGCTTGTCGAAGCCCGGCTTGGGCCACTCATAGGGAACGAAGCCCGAGCCGCTCCTTCTTGACGATATTGACGAAGTCGACGAACAGCAGCTTGCCGTTCGGATCCTTGTAGGCTGACAGATCGTTGCCGTTCATTTCCGGCTTGATCGGATGCATCACCATTTTCGGATGCATGTCGTTGATCCAGTAGTAGTCGTTGTTGCCGTAGCGGAGCGCCGCAAGCCGCGCCATCGCGCGCTTCTGGGCGTCGGCGTCCGAAACGCCGCCCTTCTGCACCGCGGCATGCTCTTCCTTGACGATGCCAAGCGCGAGCTCGCCGAGGTGCCGCAGCTCGATCTGCTTCTGCTGATCGAGGCTCGATGCCAGCTCGCGCGAGCCGAGAAAAGCAACGCCCAGCAGCCCGATGAAGCTGAGGCAGATCAGGGCGTAGATCTTGCGGCCAACCGTCATCCTGGCCCGGCTATCATTCCAAACATGTGTGATCTCCGCGCGACGACAGTTGTCGTCCGTCCCATTGCGCGGAATCGTATACGTCAGCCGCTTTCTTCCCGTTAATCGCGACTCCGTAGATATACTGAATTCCGTTACCCACGCCCTGCGCCGCCGGCGCCAGGAAGTCTGGCGGTGAGTCAGCGTGAGGATGCGGGCGTTGGAGCCGGCTTTGCCTCGGGTGCTGAACGGCAAAAGCCCGCCCCTGCGAGGGGACGGGCTTTTCCTCGGCAGAATCTATCGGCTGCTTACGCCGCGCGTACCGAATTCAGGAACTTGCCGACCTCGAGCTTGAGACGGCCACTGTCCGACGACAGCGACTGGGCCGAGGACAGCACCTGCGAAGAGGCCGTGCCGGTCTCGCCGGCGCCGCGCTGCACGTCGGTGATGTTGGCGGAGACCTGCTGGGTGCCGCGGGCCGCCTGCTGCACGTTGCGGGAGATTTCCTGGGTGGCGGCACCCTGCTCTTCCACGGCGGCCGCAATGGTCGAGGAGATCTCCGACAGCTTCTCGATCGTGGTGCTGATCGCCTGGATCGCCCCGACGGATTCCTCGGTCGCCGCCTGAATGCCGGTGATCTGCTGGCCGATCTCGCCGGTCGCCTTCGAGGTCTGTTCCGCCAGCGCCTTTACCTCGGACGCCACGACGGCGAAACCGCGGCCGGCGTCGCCGGCGCGGGCCGCCTCGATGGTGGCGTTGAGCGCCAGCAGGTTGGTCTGTTCGGCGATGGTGTTGATGAGTTCGACCACCGCGCCGATGCGGGCTGCGGCCTTCGACAATTCGCTGACCCGGTTATTGGTGGTGCGGGCCTGATCGACGGCTTCATTGGCCATCCGCGCCGATTCCTGAACCTGACGGCCGATCTCGGTGATGGACGAGGCCATCTCCTCGGTGGAGGATGCCACCGACTGCACGTTGGTGGAGGCTTCCTCGGAAGCCGCGGCCACCATGGTGGTCAGTTCCTGGGCGCGTTCGGCAGTCGTCGTCAGCGTGCCGGCGGCGGCTTCGAGCTGGCTCGACGCCGACGACACGGTCTCCACGATATTGCCGACCGCACCTTCGAAATCGTCGGCGAGCTTGATCATTTCCTGCTTGCGCCGCTGCGCCGCGACCTGGTCCTGCTCGACCTTGGCTTCGGCTTCCTCGCGCGCCTTATGCTCGGCGTTCTCGCGAATGACGGTCACGGTCTTGGCGAGGTCGCCGATTTCGTCGCCGCGGCCGGCGCCGGGAATCTCGACGTCGAGATCGCCGCCGGCCATTTTGCCCAGCGCACTGTTCAGGCGCGTCATCGGACGTGAGACCCCGAGGAAGGAAAACACCACCGAGGCAATCAGCGACAGCACGACGACGATCGCCATGATCATGTTGATCTGGTTGGCGCGCTCGGTATCGGCCATGACCTCGTCCTTGGAGGTCTTGGCATCCTGTTGCGCGCCGGAGACGGTGGCCTCCATCAGATCGGCGACATCTGCCGCGGCCTTGACCGTGCGGTTGGCAATGATGTCGTTCTTCGCCTGCTCGGTCTTTACAGATTCCTCGTTGGCCGCCAGGAAGCGCTTGACGATCGAGGACAGGTTGGAGACCACGACCAGCAATTCGCGGTCGTCCGCCTCGCCGCGCAGCTTGTTGAAAACATCCTTCAGCGAGGCCTCGGTCTTGCCCATCTCGGTGATCAAACTGGCGTCGCCGGTGGCGCCGAGTTTCCAGGCAGCCGCCCGCAGCGCGTTCACCCTGGCATCGGCCTGAAACAGCAAACGTTCGATCTCGAGGCGATTGTCCAGCTTCGCCATGGCCGGCGAACCCAGCTGGGCCGCGACGGCCTTGGTCCATTCGTCCGAGACGACCGAGCGCTTGTCGATCTGCGCAAGCAGCGTGGTCTGCGCTTTCGCGAGATCTTCCACGGCGGCGGTAAACCCGTCCATCAAGCCCTTGATCTTCTGCAGCCGTTCCCGGGCATCCGGGCGCCGGGCGGTTGCGAGCGCCGCATCCAGTTCCTTTGCCACACTTGCCTTGTAACGCTGCAAGTCGGCCACGGCCTTTTCGACCTCGGCGGCGTTTCTCGCCAGTCTGACGGCGCTGGCGGCAAGCTGGATCTTGCGCAGGTCGATATGCGCGGCGAGCGAGTTGTCGGCCACCTTCTGCGACCGGGCGGCGCGCTCGCTGCTTTCCTCGATTTTCGATTCAGTGACCATCTGGTTGGCCACCATGCCGATCGCCAGCAAGACGCCGACCGCGCCGGCCAAGCCCAGTTTGTTTCCGATACGGTTGAGCTTGATCATGTCGACGACCCCAAATTTTCTGAAGCACATCTCCCGAAGCGGAAGTTGCACCGCGACCGAGCCCGCAGCTTGCGCGCGCGGCCTCGAAAGTACCGGCAGCGTAGCGGCGACCGGTTAATTTCCGCTTGCGGGATTTTACGGAGTTTTTACTCTGGTTGCAGACCTATCAGACTTCTCGTATTACGCGAATCCGGGACTGGGTTCTGGTCGAAACGCCGGCTCTTCGCCAGCGGCCGTCAGGCCGCCCGCACTGAATCCAGGAACTTGCCGACCTCGAGCTTGAGGCGATTGCTGTCACCCGACAGCGACTGCGCTGCCGAGAGCACCTGCGAGGAGGCGGCGCCGGTCTCGCCGGCACCGCGCTGCACGTCGGAGATGTTGGAGGAAACCTGCTGGGTCCCACGGGCGGCCTGCTGGACGTTGCGCGAGATTTCCTGCGTCGCCGCACCCTGCTCTTCCACGGCGGCCGCGATGGCCGAGGAGATCTCCGCCAGCCGTTCAATGGTGCCGCTGATTTCCTTGATCGCGTTCACCGACTCCTGGGTCGCGCCCTGGATGCCGGCAATCTGCTGACTGATTTCGCCGGTGGCCTTTGCGGTCTGTTCCGCGAGCGCCTTCACTTCCGATGCCACGACCGCAAAGCCGCGACCGGCATCGCCGGCGCGCGCCGCCTCGATGGTGGCGTTGAGCGCGAGCAGGTTGGTCTGGCCGGCGATGGTGTTGATGAGTTCGACCACGTCGCCGATCCGGCCGGCCGCCTTGGACAATTCGCTGACCCGGTCGTTGGTGACGCGGGCCTGGCCAACCGCATCGGTCGCCATCCGCGCCGAATTCCTGCACCTGACGGCCGATCTCGGTGACCGATGAGGAAAGCTCCTCGGTCGCCGACGCCACGGATTGCACGTTGGCGGAGGCTTCCTCGGAAGCCGAGGCCACGGTCGACGTCAGCGTCTCCGAGCGTTCGGCGGTCGCCGACAGCGTCCCGGCGGAGGCTTCGAGTTGCGTCGAAGCCGACGACACTGTCTGCACGATCTCGCCGATCACGTTTTCGAAATTGCGGGTGATGCCGTCGACCCGTCGGCCGCGCTCGATCTTGGCTTCGGCGTCGGCGGCTGCGGCCTCGTCGGCGGCCTTCTTGGCAATCAGCGCCTGCTTGAATACCTGCAAGGTGTCCGCCATCGCGCCGATTTCAGTCGTCTCGCCCTGATGCGGCACATCCGCGCTCAAATCGCCCTGGCCGAGCGCCTGCATCGGAATGACGATGGAGGCGATGCCGCTGGAAACGTCGCGAACCAGATAGTAGCTGACGACGATACCGATGAGCACGGCCGCACCGAGGATCAGAGCAAGCATCATGAGCGCGTCGGTGTAACTATCGGCCGCGTCCTTTGCTGCCTTGTCGGCCCCGGCATTGTTAAGGTCGATGTCCTTCTTCAGAACGGCATCGGCCTCGAGCCCGATCTTGTTGACTGTCTTGGTGTTCAGTTCATGGGCCTCATGGGGAGCCTGACCGGCCGCCTTGCGCGACAGCGCCATGACCTCCTCGGTACCCTTTTTGTAGCTTTCCCACAGCCTGACCCATTCGTTGTAAAGCGCGCGCTCTTCTTGCGAAGTGATCATCAGCTCGTAGGTAGCGCGGATCTTGCTGTTGCTCTCGATGACGGTGGCAAGCGTCTTCTCCATCGCGAGCTTCTCTTCCAGCGTCACGGACAGCATGTGCTCACGGATGACGTTGCGGTAGGTGATGACGCCGGCGCGCAGGTCGCCGAGCACGCGGACGCTGGGTAGCCAGTTTGTCGCGATGTCCACCGTGTTGGCATTGATGGCCCGCATGTTCCTGACCGCGAACAGACCCATGCCCGTCATCGCGACGAGCAGGAACGCCACAACGGCGATGATCTTGGTGCGAATGGAGTATTTGGCGAGCATGGCGGGAATCTCTTGGTTTTGGGTGCGGAGGACGCGCCGATTACGACAAGACCGAATGCGACAAGGTGGCGAGCAGGAGAATCACTAAGGGTGCAGCAGGCATCAAACCCGGTGCTCCCTGAGGTTGCGTTAACGCGCCGTGCCGTAAAATTACGGCACGTGATTTGGCCTACCGGAAAAAGAAGGCGCGAAGCGATCAGCGCATCAGCTTCAGCGCATCGGAGAAAAACTCCGTCCCGCCGAAATTGCCCGATTTCAGGGCAAGCAGCATCTCGCCCTGGTCGGCGCCGACGGCACGCAAAACCGGCACTCCTGCAGCGATTTCCGCGCCGACGAGGAATCCGGGAATGCGCAGGCGGTCGACGACGGCGCCTGAAGTTTCACCACCGGCGACCACCAGCCGCCGTACGCCCGAGCGCACCAAACCTTCCGCGATGTCCGCCATCGCCTGCTCGATGGCATGCCCGGCTGCATCGCGGCCATGACGAGATTGCAGAGCTGCGACCTGGTCCGGCGTCGAGCTTGAGGCGATCAGGATGGGACCGCCGCTGATTCGGTCGCTCGCCCACGCCAGGGCGCGCTGCACCTCGGCGGGCCCAGCGATGACCTGTTCGGGATCGAGGTGCAGCACGGCCATGGCCTTTTCGGCATTGCCGATCTGGGCCAGCGTCGCCTGCGAGCAGCTGCCGGCCAGGCACGCCGCCGGCCCACCGACGGGCGCGCCGGACGCCGCGCCAGCCGCAGCTGATTTGACCTTGCCGGAGGCGACCAGCGCCCGGGCAAGGCCGAGGCCGATACCGGACGCGCCGACCGACAGGCGATGATCCAGCGCGACGCCGCCGATGGTTTCGAGATCGCGGTCGAACACGGCGTCGATAACAGCGGCGCCAACGCCATTGCCTGCCAGCTCGGCGAGCCGCGCGCGAACCGCATCCGCGCCGCGCGACAGCGTGGCGAGATCGACCAGCCCGACCTTGGTCCGGCTCTGGCGCGCCAGCACCCGCACCAGGTTGGAATCGTGCATCGGGTTGAGCGGATGGTCCTTCAGCGGGCTTTCGTTCAGCGGCACGCGAACCGACGAACAGATTGCCCTGATAGACGGTGCGGCCGGTTTCCGGAAAGGCCGGCGTCACCAGCACGATCGCATCGCCGGAGTCGGTGCGCAGCGCATCCATGACAGGGCCGATATTGCCGGCGTCGGTGGAATCGAAGGTCGAGCAGATCTTGAACAGCACGTGGCCGGCGCCGCGGCCGCGCAGCCATTTCTCCGCCGCGCGCGAACGGTCGACCGCAACGTCAGCCTGGATCGAACGGCTCTTGAGCGACACCACGACCGCATCGACCTCCGGCAGCGCGAGGTCGTCCGGCGGTACGCCGATGGTCTGCACCGTGCGCAGACCCTGACGGGTCAGCGTGTTGGCGAGATCGGAGGCGCCGGTGTAGTCGTCGGCGATGCAGCCCAAAGACAGTTTCACGGTTTTGCTCCGGCATAGGGCTTGAACCAGCCGAGCCCGTCGGTGGTCTTGCCGCGCGGATTGTATTCGCAGCCGACGAAGCCGCCATAGCCGAGCCGGTCGAGCTCGGCGAACAGGAAGGGATAGTTCAGCTCCTCGCCATCGGGTTCGTTGCGCGAGGGAATGCTGGCGATCTGGACGTGGCCAATGATCGGCATCATCTCGCGCAGCCGCATGGTGACGTCGCCATGAATGATCTGGCAGTGATAGATGTCGAACTGCAGTTTCAGGTTCGGGATCTTCAGCTCGGTGATCAGGTCGCGCGCGAAGCCAAAATCGTTGAGGAAGTAGCCGGGCACGTTGCGCGCGTTGATCGGCTCGATCACGACGTCGAGGCCGTGGGGCGCAAAGAACTCCGCGGCCCACGCCACCGACTTGTAGAACTGCTCAACGGCCTTCGGCCTCGCTGCGATTGGCGATACCCGCCATCAGATGCAGCCGCTTGACGCCGGTCGCCTTCGCGTAAGGCAGCGCCGTCTCGAGGCTTCGCTTCAAATCGTCAAAACGCTCCGGCAGCGCGGCAAAGCCCTTTTCACCGGCGTCCCAATTGCCCGGCGGCAGGTTGAACAGCGCCTGCGTCAGGCCGTTGCGCTTCAGCCGCTCGCCGACCGCTTCCGCCGGATGATCATAGGGAAACAGGAATTCGACGGACGTAAAGCCCGCTTTCGCCGCCGCCTCGAAGCGGTCGAGGAACGGTACTTCAGTGAACATCATGGAGAGATTGGCGGCAAAGCGCGGCATGGAGCGTCCCCTTTTTGATCTTGCTGCTATTTCGGCTCACCCGGCAGATGCGTGCCGGTGACCTTGGCATACATCCGCGCCACCGAGGCGTCGTCGTCGCGGCCCATGCCGGATGCGGCCGTCATCAGGAACATCTGCAGCGCGGCAGCGGCGACCGGCACCGGGAATTTCTGCGAGCGCGCCATGTCCTGGATGATACCGAGGTCTTTGACAAAGATCTCCACCGCGCTGCGCGGCGTGTAATCGCCATCGAGCACATGCGGCATGCGGTTCTCGAACATCCAGGAATTGCCGGCGGACGCCGTGATCACCTCATAGACCTTTCGGATGTCGAGGCCCTGCTTGGCGGCGAATGCGATCGCTTCCGAGGCGGCGGCGATGTGGACGCCGGCGAGCAGCTGGTTGATCATCTTGAACGCGGCGCCCTGGCCGGCGTCATCGCCCAGCTCGTAAAGTTTTGCGGCCATCGCATCGAGCGCCGGGCGCGCTTTGGCAAACGCCGCCGGACTGCCGGATGCGAGGATGGTGAGTTCGCCCTGCGCCGCGCGCTGCGCGCCGCCGGAAATCGGCGCGTCCAGATAATGCCGCCCGGTTGCTTCAAGCTGTTTCGCCAGCCGCCGCGCGACGTCGGGGTCCATGGTGGCGGAGGAGACGAACACGGCGCCCTTGCCCAGGGTTTCCGCGACGCCATTGGCGCCGAACAGAATGGTCTCGGTCTGGGCGGCGTTGACGACCACGCTGACGACGATGTCGGCCGTTTTCGCGGCTTCCGCCGGCGTGCCGGCGCCCTTCCCGCCATCGGCCACGAAGCGCTTCACCGAGTCCGCCGAGACGTCGCAGCCGGTCACTTCGAGCCCGGCACGGCGCAGCGAGGTCGCCATGCCGAACCCCATCGAGCCCAGCCCGATGACGGCAACGCGCGGTTTGGCGGATTCTGGCATGCGGCGGTCCCTCAATGGTTTCTGTTCTGGCCGCTATCCGGCGGCGGCTTGCCTCTTGGGTATCACGGCTTGGCCGCGCTGCCAAAGCGTGGGAAAAGGTTGAGGAAACCGGGCTATGTGCATGAGCGAAACAAGGATCCGCGAGGAAATCTGCCGCCTCGGCCGTTCGCTGTTCGAGCGCGGCCTGACGCCGGGCTCCTCGGGCAATATCAGCGTGAAACTCGACGACGGCGGCTGGCTGGTGACGCCGACCAATGCCTCGCTCGGCTCGCTCGACCCGGCGCGGATGTCGCGGCTTGGTCCCGATGGAAAGCTGGTATCCGGCGACGCGCCCACCAAGGAAGTGCCGCTCCACACCGCCCTCTACCAGACCCGCAGCGCCGCACGCGCCGTGGTTCATCTGCATTCAACCCACTCCGTGGCGTTGTCGATGCTGCCCGAGATCGACCCCCGCGCCGCACTGCCGCCGATGACGCCGTATTATCTGATGAAATGCGGCCACACCGCGCTCGTGCCGTATTACCGGCCCGGCGACCCGGCGGTTGCGGACGCCATCAAGGGGCTGGCCGGGAAATATTCGTCCGTGCTGCTCGCCAACCACGGACCGGTGGTGTCAGGGGATACGCTGGAAGCGGCGGTGTTTGCGATCGAGGAACTGGAAGAGACGGCGAAACTGTATCTGCTGCTGCGCGGGCTGAATCCGCGGTACCTTTCACCGGAGCAGGTGAAGGATTTGGTCAAGACATTCGGGCTGACGCTGCCCGAGCATGGGCACGAACACAAGTAACCATGAAGAAGGCAAGCCGTGAGCTACCTCCATGCCAAAATCATAAACGTACTTGAGAGCAACAACAGTAAGGTTCGCGTGGACGTCCTTGAGCGCAACGATGGTCTTTTCGAATTTCGTGTCTATGCCGAGCGATTTGAAGAATTTACGGAGGAATTTTACTGGTCGCCAGTGCTAAACTCCGGCATCTATGCGAGCGTCGAAGATGCTGAGAGAAATGCTCTCAATGAAGTGTTAGCTTCGGACACCAAATTCAAATCAGGCCACTGAGAGCGGCCAAAGCTACGGCGCCGTGTCCGGATAGGCGAAGTGCGAGCATGGCCGGTCCGAGACTCCGTAGCCCGGATGGAGCGCAGCGCAATCCGGGGCAGTGCTCGTCTTTCCGCCGGATTAGGGTTCGCTGCGCTCCATCCGGGCTACGCGTCACAGCCCCAGATACGCCTTCCTCACATCCGGATTGACGCGGATGTCCGCCGCACTGCCCTGCATCAGCACCCGCCCCGTCTGCAGGATGTAGGCGCGGTCGGCGATCTCCAGGCACTCGGACATGCGCTGCTCGACGATCAGCACGGTCATGCCGGCGTCACGGATGCGCTTCACGGCCTGAAAGATTTCATCGACCAGTTTTGGCATGATGCCCTGCGACGGCTCGTCCAGCATCAGCAGCCGCGGCCGTGTCATCAGCGCGCGGCCGATCGCCAGCATCTGCTGCTCGCCGCCGGAGAGCGTTTCGGCGCGCTGTTCCAGCCGCTCCTGCAGGCGCGGAAACAGTTGGAACACGAGATCGAGCGGCGCCTCGCGATCGGCTTTACCGCGATAGAGGTAGCTGCCGAGCCGCAGATTGTCGCGCACCGACAGCCGCGGAAACAGCCGGCGGTTCTCCGGCACATAGGCGATGCCGTGCGAGGTGATGACGTGCTGCGCCATGCCGTCGATCCTGGTGCCGTCGAACGACACCGTGCCGGAGCGCGGACGTTCCGCACCCGCGATCGATTTCAGCAATGTCGACTTGCCGGCCCCGTTGGCGCCGGCGACGCAGACGATCTCGCCCTTTGCCACTTCGATGCTGATCGCCGAGATCGCGACCAGGCCCTGATAGGCGGTGGTGACTTCATGCACCGACAGCATGACGATCCCCCAGATAGGCGCCGATGACTTTCGGATCGCGGACCACGTCGGACGGCTTGCCCTCGACCAGCACCTTGCCGAGGTCGAGCACGATGGCGCGGTCGACCAGCGGCATCACGATTTCCATGACGTGTTCGACCATCAGCACGGTGACGCCGGTGTCGCGGACCTTGCGCACCAGTTCGACGCCGGTTTTCGCCTCGATCGGCGTCAGCCCGGTCAATACTTCGTCGAGCAGCAGGAGTTTTGGCTCGGTTGCCAGCGCGCGGGCGACCTCGAGCCTCCGCTTTTCCGACGGGATCAGATCGGCCGCGAGCACGTTGGCGCGCGGGCCGAGCCCGCAGAACTCCAGCACCTCGTGCGCCTTGCGGCGGGCATCGCGCATCACGGTGCTGCGGACCAGCGCGCCGACGATGACGTTGTCGATGACCGTCATGGTCTCAAAGCTCTTCACGACCTGAAAGGTGCGGCCGACACCGCGCTGGCAGCGTTCCGCCGCCGGCAACGCGGTGACGTCCTCGCCGTCGAAGATGATCGAGCCTTGGGTCGGCGGCAGCACGCCCGCGATCAGGTTGAACAGCGTCGACTTGCCGGCGCCGTTCGGGCCGATCAGGCCGACGATCTCGCCGCGTCCGACCGAGATCGAGACGTCGCTGTTGGCGATCAGGCCGCCAAAACGCTGCCAGACGCCGCGGGTTTCCAGGAGCGGCGTCGTCATCGGGCCGCCTCCTTGCGCCTGGGCGCGAACAATCCGACCAGGCCCTGCGGCCGTGCCAGCGAAATCGCGATGATCAGGCCGCCGTAGACGATGAGGTCGACGCCGCGGCCCGAGCCGCCGATGAAGGAGCGCGTCAGCTCGGTCAGCGGGATCAGGATCACCGCGCCCAGCATCGGGCCCCACAACGTTCCGATGCCGCCCAGCACCGCGGGCAACGCCATCAGCAGCGAGAACTGGAAACCCATCACGCTTTCAGGATCGATGTAGGAGACGAACTGCGCATAGAAGCTGCCGCCGACCGCGACCAGGAACGCCGATACCGCGGCCGCGCCCATCTTGGAATTGAACACGACGACACCGAGGCTTTCAGCGGCGTCCGGATTGTCCTTTACCGCGCGCCACCAATAGCCCCATTTGGAATCTTCCAGCCACCAGGTGACGAACCAGGCGACGCAGGCCAGCGCCAGCGCGAAGTAGAAGTACGGCAGCTTGCTGCGCGCGAACTGGAATTTCAGCCAGCTGTCGCCGCGCACGGGAATATCGATGCCGAGCGCAGCACCCGCCCAATCCCAGTTGTGGAACAGCAGCAACCCGGTCTCGGCGATGACGATGGTAGCGATGACGAAGTAATGTCCGCGCAGGCGGAAGCAGGGATAGCCGAGCACCATCGCGATGACGGCGGAGATCACGCCGCCGCCGAGCATGCCGAACCACGGCAACACGCCGAACTTGGTGAACAGCAATGCCGTGGTATAGGCGCCGATTCCGAAATACAGCGCGTGACCGAGCGAGATCTGCCCGCAATAGCCGGAGAGAATGTTCCAGCTCTGCGACAGCGCGCCCCACATCAGCGTCAGCACCATGATGTTCTGGACGTAGACGTCCTTGACGAACAGCGGCACCACGGCTGCGATCGCGGCAAGACAGAATGCGACGATGAGGTCGCGGCGGCGGCTTCTGGCGAAATCCGTATCCATCACATCGATCCGAACAGGCCGCGCGGCCGGATGAAGACGACAAGGAGATAGACCGCGTAGATGCCGACCGCCTTGAGCGAAGGCGGCAGCAGCAAGGCGGTGGTGGCCTCGACGAGGCCGACGATGATGCCGCCGGCAAAGGCGCCGAACACGCTTCCGAAGCCGCCGAGCGCCACCGTCACATAGGCGATCAGCGCGAACGACGCGCCGACATCGGGATAGATGTAAAAGAATATCGACATGATGGCGCCGGCGAGCCCGACCAGCGCCGCGCCGAGGCCCCAGCCCAGCGCGAACACCCTGTTCTTGTCGATACCGACCAGCGCCACCGCGCCGGCGTCCTCACGGGTGGCTTCGAGCGCGCGGCCGAAATCGGTGCGGTTGATGAAGAAATAGAGCCCACCGAAGGCCGCGATCGCTACCGCCGCGCCGATCAATTGCGGCTCGGGCAGGAAGATGCCGCCGATCGAGACGGTCTTGCCGCCGAGCCATGAATGCGTGACGCTGCGGTAGTCCGGCGTGAAGAAGTACTGCGCCAGGCCGCGCATCACGATCGCCAGGCCAAACGTGGAGAAGATCTGCACCATGCCGGCATTGGCTTTGGCGCGCACGGCAAAGCGCACGATCAATAGATAGACCACCGCCCCGAACACGAACAGCGCCGCCGCGACCAGCGGCGCCGACAGCAAGGGATCGATCGCGAAGAACGCGAACAGGAAGAACGTCGCGTACATCGCGATCATCAGGAATTCGCCGTGCGCGAAGTTCACGACGTCCATCAGGCCGAAGATCAGCGCGAGGCCAACGGCGATGAGCCCGTAGAGCAAGCCCATCAGGAGGCCGCTTGCGAGGCTCTGGATAATGGTTTGGGCGGTCACGACTGTCGCTCCAAGTACAAGTCCTCATCCTGAGGAGCTTGCGAAGCAAGCGTCTCGAAGGATGGCGGCAAAGACGCACTCGTTGCCATCCTTCGAGACGCGCGCAAGAGCGCGCTCCACGGGTGAACGCATGCGTTCATCGGGATGAGGACCGGTGCTGTGGGACAACAAGCGCGCGGCATTCTACTTCATCGGCCAGACGGCTTCGGCAACCGCGCCTTGCGGCGGGGAGATGGTGACGAACTTGCCGCCGATATATTGCAGCAGCACCGGGTCGGCGTCGTTGTTCTGGCCCATCTCGTCGAACTTCACGCGCTTCCACGGCATGATGGTCTGCTCGCCCGGGATATCGGTCGCAGCCAGCGCCGCGCGGATCTTTTCGCCGTCGGTCGACTTGGCGCGATTGATGGCGTCCGCCAATACGACCAGGGCCATGAACTCGCGCGACGTGTTGTCGTTCAAGTCCTTGCCCGACTTCTCCTTGAACAGGGCGTTGATCGCGCCGACCATCGGCCGCTTGGCCGCGAGGTCCAGCGAAAAGCTGCCGCGGGTGATCACGCCGTCGAGCTTGTCGCCGACGGCGTCGTACAGCGCCTTCTCGGAAAAGCCTGCAGCCTGCGCCACGATGGCGTTCGGCTTGTAGCCGAGTTCGGCCATGGTCTTGACCAGCAGGATACCGTCGGTGGTGTAGCTCGAGGGCATCAGCACGTCGGCATTCGCCACCTTGAGCTGCTGGACTTCCGCCGACAATGACGGCGTGTTGGAGCGGTACTTGATGTCGGCAACGATCTTGTAACCGCGCTCGTTGGCAAGCTTGGTCTGCGCGTTCGCGGAGTCGGTTCCGAAGATCGTGTCCTCATGGAACAGCGCCAATGTCTCGATCTTGGTGCCCTTCTTCTTCAGCGCGTCGTAGAAGTCGAACATCGCCTTGGTGAACATTTCGTCATGGGGAGCCGCGCGGAAGAAGAATTTCAGGCCGCGGGTATGCAGGCTCGGCGACGAGTTGTCGGCCGACATGAACGGGATCTGATAGCGCTCGCAGGTCTGGCTGACCGTGACGGCGACCGAGCTCTGATAGGTGCCGACGATCGCGCAGACCTTTTCCTGGGTGATCAGGCGCTCGGCTTCGGCGCGGCCCTTCTGGGGGTCGCCCTGATGGTCGGCATAAATAAGACGGATCTTGGCGCCGCCGAGGCCGGACAAGCCTTCGCCCTTCGCCATCGGCAGATCGAATTCGTGGTTCTTGTTGATGACTTCAAGCGCCGCCTCGTACGCCTTCTGCGCATCGACGCCCTGCTGGGCGCTGGCACCGGAAAGTGGATAGAGCACGCCGATCACCACTTCGGAAGTTTGTGCGCGGCTTGCGATCGGCGCGAGCGCTGCGACGGCGGTGGCTCCAAGCAACACATTGCGGCGGGTGATCGTCATTGCAAAATCCTCTACTGTCGACAGTTATCGATGAAACGGTTGGCGGTTACGGTAAAGCCTTAATGATCAGCATGAACTGCATCAAAGCACGGCAAGCTGCTTGTTCATGAGGTCGGTCACCAGCATCAGTCCGGGCGCGTGCGTGATGGCAAACGGGACCCTGGCGGCCGCGATCACCGATTGCGGTGTGACGCCACACGCCCAGAACACCGGAATTTCGTCGGCCCCGACCGGCACCGCATCGCCGTAATCGGGCTTGTCGATGTCGGCGATGCCGATCGACCTGCGGATGGCCGAGATGAACCGGCGCGCCGTGCACGGAGGGAAAGCGCGAAGTGATCTGCACCGCGCGGATCGCGTCCGCCGGCTTGAACGGCCGCATCGACACCACCATCGGCCCCGCGAACGGTCCTGCGGAGCCGCAGGCGATATTGGTGCGGTACATCGGCACGCGCAGCTTGCGCTCGATATGGCGGATCGGCAGGCCGTCCGCCAGCAATGCTTCCTCGAAGGAATACGAACAGCCGATCACGAAGGCGACGAGATCATCGCGCCAATGCGCCATGATGTCGGTCGGCTCCTCCACCACTTCGCCGTCGCGCCAGACGCGATAGCGCGGCAGGTCGGTGCGGATGTCGAGATCGATGCCGAGCGCAGGGATTTTTGGGATCGCCGACATCGGACATGCCGATGATCGGGCACGGCTTGGGATTGAGCTGGCAGAACCGGTGGAACGAGCCCGCGAGCTTCTCGGGCAGGATCACGAGGTTGCCCTGGACAAAACCGTTGGCGACGCCGGCCGTGGTATCAGCCATGCCGCTGCGGCAGGCGTGCCGGGCCGCGACGCTCGGCGATAAATCCGCCGTATCGTGGCTGGGTAGCTCCGTCCTCGCCAAGCCGGTCATCGTTGTCCCCGCTTCCAATCCTGTCGACATCCACTCCCGCATATGGCTATGATAATGTCTAATCGTCTTTTCTAATCATGTTTGATAAATCTAATTTATCAATCTGCAGGCTGAGGGTGCATGACTGATTTCAAGGCAATTGAGACCTTCATGTGGGTGGTGACACTCGGCAGCTTCCGCGGCGCCGCGCAGAAGCTCAACACCACCCAGCCCGCGATCTCGCAGCGGATCGCCGGGCTCGAACGCGAGGTGGGCGTAAAACTCCTGCAGCGCGACCGCCGCATGGTGCTGCCGACGCCGAGCGGCCGGCAATTGATGGTCTATGCCGAGAAGCTGATGGGACTGCGCTCCGAAATGCTGGCGGTCGTCGGCGACCGCTCGGCGATGCGCGGCGTGCTGCGGCTCGGCGTCGCCGAAACCATCGTCCACACCTGGCTGACGCAGCTGATCAAGAACGTCAATCACGCCTACCCAAATCTCTCGCTCGAGATCGAGGTCGACATCACCTCGAATTTGCGCAACCGGCTGCTCGCGCAGGAAATCGAGCTCGCCTTCCTGCTCGGTCCCCTGACCGCGCCCGGCGTCAGCAACCGCGCATTGTGCGACTATCCGGTCGGCTTTCACGCCAGCCCTTCGCTCGGGCTGGGCAACCGTCAACTGACGGTGCACGACCTGGCGAAATTTCCCATCATCACCTTCCCGCGCAAGACCCCGCCCTACGAGATCGTGCGCTCGCTGTTCAACCGGCCGGACCTGCCGCCGATGCGTCTGCACGCCAGTGCGTCGATCGCGACCGTCATCCATATGGCGATCGAAGGCCTCGGCATTGCCGTCATTCCAACTGCGATCGTCGAAACCGAATTGGCCGACCGACGGCTGCAGCTGCTGTCGACCAACCTGCAACTGCCGCAATTGACGTTTTCGGCGAGCTGGCTGGCCTCCCCCGATACGGTCGCGGTGGAGCGCGTGGCCGAACTCGCCGCAAATCTCGCGCAGGGCGGCGTCATTGTTGACGCGCCGCGCGAGGCGCGTCATTGAAAAAGCGCGTCTCGCGTATCCCGAACTTCGGAACGGCCAATGACAAAAATCGCCTCCAACCTCCAAATCGACTCCGCCCGGATGTGGGGCACCATTCACGAAACCGCCAAATTCGGCGCCACGCCGAAAGGCGGCGTGCGGCGGCTGACGCTGGGACCTGAAGACAAGCAGGTGCGCGACTGGTTCCGCAACGCCTGCGAGGCCGCGGGGCTGGAAGTCCATGTCGATGCGCTCGGCTCGATGTTCGCCCTGCGCAAGGGCCGCGACATGTCGAAGGCGCCGATCGGCCTCGGCTCCCACCTCGACACGCAACCGACCGGCGGCAAATTTGACGGCGTGCTCGGCACGCTGGCGGCGCTGGAGGTGGTGCGTACGCTCAACGATGCCGGCATCGAAACCGAGACGCCGATCTGCATCTGCAACTGGACCAATGAGGAAGGCTCGCGCTTTGCGCCGGCGATGATGGCCTCTGCCGCCTATGTCGGCGACTTCACCACCGACGACATTTTGTCGCGGAAGGATGCCGAAGGCGTGACAGTCGCGCAGGCGCTCGACAGCATCGGCTATCGCGGCGCGACGCCGGTGGGCACGCAGAAATTCTCCGGCTTCGTCGAACTGCACATCGAACAGGGGCCGATCCTCGAGGCTGAAAACAAGACCATCGGCGTCGTCGATTCCGGCCAGGGCGTGCTGTGGTATGACGGCAAGATCACCGGCTTCGAGAGCCATGCCGGCTCGACGCCGATGCCGCTGCGGCGCGACGCGCTGGCGACGCTGTCGGAAATCGTGCTGGCGATGGAGACCATTGCGAAGAAGCACGGGCCGAAGGCCGTCGGCACCGTCGGCGAGGCCGTCATCGCCAACCCCTCGCGCAACGTCATTCCCGGCGAAATCGCCTTTACGCTCGACTGCCGCAGCGCGGATGCCGCCATCATGGACGCGCTGGACAAGGATTTGCGCAGCCGCGATTGCCGAGATCGCGGCGCGGCGCAAGGTCGAGGTCCAGTTCGATCTGATCTGGCGCAAGCCGCCGACGCATTTCGATCCAAAACTGGTGGACGCGGTGGAGAACGCCACGAAGATGCTTGGGCTTTCGCATCGCCGCATCACCTCCGGCGCCGGCCACGATGCCTGCAACCTCAACACGGTGATCCCTGCGGCGATGGTGTTCGTGCCCTGCAAGGACGGCATCAGCCACAACGAACTGGAAGACGCCACGCAGGCCGATTGCGCGGCGGGCGCCAATGTGCTGATGCATACCGTGCTGGCGCTGGCCGGCGTCGCATCCTGAGTAACAGACGGGTTGATTAACAGAGTTGGGGAAGTGCCATGCGCGGAGTTTTCGTCGACGCCAATGAATCGCTGGCCGTGATCTTCGAACGGCTTCACCAGCAGGGCGATCCCGAAGTGCGGATCAACCGGAATCCCGACATCAAGCCGGAGGACTACCCCGCGATCCTCGACGGCGCCGAGATCGCCATCGTCGATCACACCGCGCTGCCGACCGACATCGCGAAGAAGTGCGCCGGGCTCAAGCACGTCGTGTTTCTCGGCACCGGCGCGCGCAGCTACATGAACCCCGACGAACTCGCCGAGACCGGCATCCACGTGCACCTGATCAAGGGCTATGGCGATACCGCCGTGGCCGAATGCGCGATTGCGCTGATGTGGGAGGGCGCGCGCGGCCTCGCCAAGATGGACCGCGGCATCCGCGCCGGCAACTGGCTGCGTGACGACGGCATGCAACTGACGGGCAAGACGCTCGGCCTGATCGGCTTCGGCGGCATCGCGGCCGAGGTCGCGCGCATCGCGCTCGGCAGTGGCATGCGCGTCATCGCCTGGAACCGGTCGCCGAAGAAACATCCGAAGGTCGAGTTCGTCGATCTCGACGAATTGCTGACCGAGAGCGACGTCGATCTCGATCCATCTGCTGCTCAACGACGAGACGCGCGGGCTGATCTCGGCCGCCTGCATCGAGGCCATGAAGCCCGGCGTCATCCTCGTCAACACCGCGCGCGGCGCCATCGTCGACGAAAAGGCGATGATCGATGCGCTGAAGTCGGGCCAGATCCGCCACGCCGGGCTCGACGTCTTCAACGTCGAGCCGCTGCCGGCGGATCATCCGCTGACGAAGCTGGAAAACGTGACGCTGTCGGCGCATTCCGCCTTCCGCACCCCGGAGGCGAGCGAGAATTTGATGCGCGCGGCGTGGGAGCACTGCCGGCGGATCGTGAAAAAGTAGGGTGGGCAAAGGCGCTCGCGCCGTGCCCACCGTCAGCACGCCGTTCGGGCCTGGTGGGCACGCTTCGCTCAGCCCACCCTACGAGACTTTCGAAGGCGCAATGATCCCTCTTCCTTCTCCCCTTGTGGGAGAAGGAAGAAAAGTGCTCCGCACCGCACACTCCGCCCTCATCCTGAGGAGACCGCGCAGCGGTCGTCTCGAAGGATGGCCGCAGGCAAGATCGGGGCATTCATGGTTCGAGACGCGCGCAGACGCGCTCCTCACCATGAGGGTCTGGCAGCTCAGTCCACCATCTCAGCCACAGCCTTGCCGCACGCCGTCGTGTCCGCGTTGCCGCCGAGATCCCGCGTCCGCAGCGTGCGTTCGCCCAGCGTGCGCTCGATGGCGCCGACGATCGATGCAGCCGCTTCCTTCTCGCCGAGATGCTCCAGCATCATCGCGCCCGACCAGATCATGCCGATCGGGTTGGCGATGCCCTGCCCTGCGATGTCGGGCGCCGAGCCGTGCACCGGCTCGAACACCGACGGGAAATTGCCTTCCGGATTGATGTTGCCCGACGGCGCGATGCCGATGGTACCGGTGCAGGCCGGGCCGAGATCGGAGAGGATGTCGCCGAACAGGTTGGAGCCGACCACGACGTCGAACCAGTCCGGATGCAGCACGAAATTCGCGGTGAGGATGTCGATGTGGTACTTGTCCCACTTCACTTTCGGAAAATTCTTCGCCATCGCCTCCACGCGCTCGTCCCAATAGGGCATCGTGATCGAGATGCCGTTGGACTTGGTCGCCGAGGTCAGGTGCTTCTTCGGCCGTGACTGCGCCAGTTCGAACGCGAATTTCAGGATGCGGTCGACGCCGATGCGCGTCATCACGGTCTGTTGCGTGACGAATTCACGGTCGGTGTCCGGGAACATGCGCCCGCCGACGGAGGAATATTCGCCTTCGGTATTTTCGCGCACCACCCAGAAATCGATATCGCCGGGCTTGCGGTTGGCGAGCGGCGACGGCACGCCGGGCATCAGCCGCACCGGGCGCAGGTTGACGTACTGGTCGAACTCGCGCCGGAATTTTATCAGCGAGCCCCACAAGGAAATGTGATCCGGGATTTTCGCCGGCCAGCCGACCGCGCCGAAATAGATCGCGTCGTGCTTGCCGATTTTCGCCTTCCAGTCCTCCGGCATCATCTCGCCGTGCTTTTCGTAATAGTCCCAGGACGCGAAGTCGAAATGATCGAAATGCACCGACACGCCATGCTTTTTCGCGGCCGCCTCCAGCACGCGCAGGCCCTCCGGGACCACTTCCTTGCCGATGCCGTCACCGGGAATGACCGCGATCCGATACTGCTTTTTGGCGCTGCTCATCGAGAGTTTCCTTGTCTTCGCTGGGCCGGCTAATGCCGCTTATTTGATTGCCTTGCAATGGACCAAACCTGCCCGTTGCGCAACGCTGCACTGCAATGTTGACCGCCACGGCGCCGCAAGCCTAACAATTTGCGGCCCCCTCTTTCTGCCTCCCCTCACCCAAGCGAGAAATCCCATGGATCTGCACCTGCGCGGCAAACGTGTCCTGATCACCGGCGCCTCCAAGGGCATTGGCGCGGCTGCGGCCGAAGCCTTTGCCGAGGAAGGCTGCGACGTCATGCTGGCCGCCCGCAACGGCGAGCAGTTGAAGGCGCTCGCGGAGCGGCTGCGCTCGGCGCACCAGATCGGCGCGACCGCCCATGTCGTCGACCTGCGCAAGGGCGAGGACATCGCCCGGCTCGTCAAGGAAGCCGCCGATATCGACATCCTCGTCAACAATGCCGGCGACATCCCGGGCGGCTCGATCGACAAGATCGACGAGGCGACCTGGCGTCACGCCTGGGAACTGAAGGTGTTCGGCTACATCAATCTGACCCGCGCGATCTACGCGCAGATGAAGGCGCGCGGGGACGGCGTCATCGTCAACGACATCGGCGCGGCCGGCGAAAAGTTCGACGCCAACTACATCTGCGGCAGCGCCGGCAACGCCGCACTGATGGCGCTCACCCGCGCGCTCGGCGGCAAGAGCCTCGCCGACAATATTCGCGTGGTCGGCATCAATCCCGGCCCCGTCGGCACCGACCGCCACGTCACGCTGCTGAAGACGCGGGCCAAGAACCAGTTCGGCGACGAGAACCGCTACAAGGAATTCCAGAAAGACATGCCGCTCGGCCGGCCTGCGCATGCGCGCGAGATCGGCGACCTGATGGCGTTCCTGGCGTCGGACCGGTCTGGCTATACGTCGGGGGTGATCTTTACGGTGGACGGCGGGCATACGTCGGGGTG